>NZ_FODD01000095.1 GCF_900110255.1 Actinacidiphila rubida | reverse complement strand
ACCCATCCTCCCGGCCTGACTCAACGAGCCAGACCCTTGAAGGGGGTCAACTTTCAAGCGCCGCCACTGGTCCACTTTTCAGCCGTCGCCGACATTCGAATCTCGTATCCTCCGCCATTGCTCTCACCGGGCAATACGTCGAAGGGCCCCACCGGTCGCGGTGGGGCCCTTCGGCGTTGGCTCACCCCTCGTTGTCCTGGTTTTTGTCCACAGCCGCTGTCGCGCGGGACCGTGTCCGATCGCCGACCCAGCACCAGATGGGCATGAGTCGGCCAGCGGCGTCCCCTTCTGCGGTGGCGGGCATGCGTTGCGCGGTCCCGACAGGGGTGCGGCGCGCCAGCCAGGCCGCCGCCGCGGCATTCGGTACGTCGTCGGTGGGGACGGAGCCGGCCTCGCAATGTTCGGCCTGCCCTCTCGGAACACACACGAGGACGACCGCATCGAGATGCTCCGAGGCACGATGCCTCACCAATCACGACAAGGTCACAACGATCGGACTTTTCCACCCTTGGGTAGAGACGATCCGGCAGGATGTCCCTCTCCGCACAGAACAGACCATGACGAGTACTGACACCGCGGAGATCGTCAGGCGAGCACGTTCGCGCGCAGCGAGGTCAGAGGGGCTTGCGATGGACCAATCCGGAAACCAGGGGAGAAACGGAAGTCCTTCATGGGCTCGTACCGGCGCGGGCGCAACAGAGCCGGCAGCGCCGGACAACCACGGTGTGACCGCCGAGCCGTCACAGAACGGCGCGCCTGAGATCGCGTCACCGACGGCACTACCGCCGCAACGCGGCGGTCTGTTCGGTCGCCGGCGGCGCGACGAGCCCTGCGAGGCAGCCGAGTTGCGTGCGTGGATCGCCAGGACGCAGGGCGCGAACGCGGAGCAGATCGCCGGGCTCATCCACCAAGTACGTTCTGAAGCAGCGGCTTTGAGGGTGCAGTCCGAGAGGGAGGCCGAGGGCATACGCAACGACGCCCGGGACGTGGCCAAGGAGATCCTGGACGACGCCCGCAGAACAGCGAAGGAGACCCAGCGTCTTCAGAAGGAGGCGGAGAAATACCGCCGGGAAACCTACGAGGCCCAGACACACCTTGCTGCGACGCAAGCCAAAATCGTCACCACGGACGAGATAGCTATGCTCCAGGAAGTAGGGATCTACTCTTACCGGCACCAGTTACACGATGCCGTCGCCTACCGCAGCCGTCTCGACTCCCTGCAGGCGGAGATCAAGAACCTGGCACGTGCGAACCAGGCTGTCCTCGGCGCTCAGGACTGGACGGTCAACGGCTCCAGGCGCGAGGGCCAGAAGATGGTCCGCGACTTCTCCAAGCTCATGTTGCGCGCCTACAACGCGGAAGCGGACTACGCCGTACGGAGCATGCGTCCGCACCGCCTCAACTCACTGATCGACCGGCTCTACAAGAGCCGGGAGACCATCGCCAGGCTCGGCTCGACCATGCACATCCGCATCTCCGACAACTACCACAACGCCCGGGTGCGGGAGTTGGAGCTCACCTCGGACTTCCTGCAGAAGAAGGAAGAGGAGAAGGAGGCCCAGCGTGAACTGCGAGCCCGCGAGCGGGAAGAGGCCGCAGTACAGCGCGAGCTGGACCGTGAGCGGGAGAAGCTGCGGAAGGAACAGAGCCACTACGAGGCCGCTCTCCAGCGCCTCCGGGAGCGGGGCGACCACGCGGCAGTCCAGGAGATGGAAGCCAAACTCGCCGAGATCGAATCCGCGCTGCGCGATGTGGAGGCCAGAGCCGCCAACATCCGGACGGGCTACGTATACGTCATCTCCAACGTCGGCGCCTTCGGCGACCGGATGGTCAAGATCGGCCTGACCCGGCGACTCGAGCCTCTGGAGCGCGTGCAAGAACTCAGTGGCGCAGCCGTTCCCTTCCGCTTCGACGTCCACGCATTGATCTTCAGCAAGGACGCGGTCGGCCTCGAAGCGCAACTCCACCAGACCTTTGCATCGCAAAGGGTCAACCGGGTGAACGGTCGCAAGGAGTTCTTCTACGTCACCCCCAGCGACGTGCGGGACGCGTTGCAACGCTACGCTGGCCAGCACTTGGTGGAGTTCACCGAAGAACCCGAAGCGCTGGAATGGCGGGCCAGCACTTCCTCTGCTCCCCTCACATCGTAGAGCTGCCCCGCGGTCTCAGTTCTGGTCTCATTCGCTGCGTTGCGTTCAGCAGCGTCCATCCGGCTGTCGGATGAACATTCACCGCAGGTCAGTACACACCTGGTCACCCACGATCGACGACGTGACCCGTTGGAAAGCGTGTGAGGGGCAACCCCTCGCGAGTTCGAATCTCGTATCCTCCGCCATTGCCTCACCGGGCACGACGTTGATGGCCCCCGCTGCTCGCAGCGGGGGCCATCAACGCGTGTGGTCTCAACTGGTCCGCGGCAAAGCGCCTTCGGGGTGCATGTCGGTCGATCGGTCAGGTTCGAGGGTCGCGGTCCTGGCGATTACCGCCCACCGTGATCCGTCCCAGACCGGAGCCTCTGCTCTTCCTGGACGTCGACGGGCCGCTCATCCCCTTCGCGGTACGCGCGAACAGCATCCGGACGGCTACCCGACATACGTGCCGCAGGAAGCCGGTGCGAATCCACTGCTGGCCAGGGGCGACCCAGCACCCGGGCCCAGGGTGCTGACTCTGCCGTGCGATCTGGCGTGGGCCACTACGTGGGAGTCCGAGGCCAACGAGTGCCTCGCACCTCTCCTGAGCCTGCCGCGGCTCCCCGTGGTCACCTGGCCGGAGCCCTCCGAGAAGCCCGAGCCGTCCGGCCCGCGCTGGAAGACCCGTACCTGTCTCGGCTGGGCAGCCGGCCGACCCTTCGCCCGGCTCGACGACGAGATCACCGACGTCGACCGCGCCACCGCGGACTTCGCCGCACTCGACGGGAGGCTACGGGCCGGGTAGTCGTCCTGGGAGTTTCGTGCGTGGGAGCTGATGGGGCGAGTGGGCCTGTGCTCGCTCCTATTCGGCGCTTGCAGGAGGTCGCCGCGCTGCACCCCTCCGCTTGCCCATACACTTGACTGTCTATATAGTCGGATATATGAGCGATGGCTGGGAGATCGAGATCGAACCGGAAGTCTGGCACTGGCTGGACAACCTGTCCGATCGCGACTACCTGGTGGCCGAGCATGCGGCCGAACGTCTGCTCGACGCCCCGACGACCCTCTCCGAGCCCTATGCGCGACACCTTGGTGACGGCTTACGCGAACTCCGGTTCAGCCTCGGCCACGACGGCAACGCCGTCCGTCTGACCTACTGGCTCGCCCCCGATCGCCGGATCGTGCTGCTGACCGTGTTCCGCAAGACACGGATGCGGGAGGATGCCGAAGTGGATCGGGCCGAGCAGGCCAGGAAGGTCTGCGAGGCCGAGCGCCACACCGCGCACGACGAGTTCACCCGCGATGTCACGAAGGGAGAGGGCCCGTGAACCACGCCCAATGGAAGCTCGCCCGCGAGCGGAAGATCGCGGAAGGCAACGCTGAGCCTCCCGAGGTGGAAGCCATGCGCACAGAGATCCGGATGGCCTTCGAACTCGGACAAGCGGTGTACGACCGCCGGACCGAACTGGGTATCTCCCAGACCGAGCTCGCCAAGCGGGCACGCATGACCCAACCCCAGGTGTCCAAACTCGAACTCGGTGGCACCGTCCCCACGCTGCCTCTGCTGGCCCGGCTCGCTGAGGCACTCGACGCGTCACTCAACATCGCCCTCGACGGTGACACCTCCACGGTCGAGTTCATCGCGCACGCGGCATAAGAACTCCTAACGAAATGAGTGGCGGGGATCGGTAGGCTCGGTGGTCATGAGCCAGAGCGGTTCACAGGCGGCAGCCTTTTTCCGAGATGTTCGCCAGAGCCGAGTGGTCTGGCTTGTCCGGGGTGACGACGGAAGCCCGACTCACCTCTCCGGGAACGGCACGCGAAGTCTTCCGTTCTGGTCGACCTCGGCTCGCGCCCAGAAGGCAGCGAAGATCTGGGGGTATGGGCTGCGCGTTGGATCCATGCCCTTGGACACCTGGTGCGAGAGCGTGTTGCCAGATGCCGCCCGGGATGGACTCGGGATCGGCATCAACTGGAGCGGGCCGCGCCTGGTCGGCTGGAGTTTCACCCCCATGGAGGTTCTCAACCGACTGGCAGCGGCTGACTAGCTGCCCACGGCATCGCTCGCCAGAGCGCGCAGTCTGCGCCAGCAGATGAGTGCGCATCCGAGAGTGAGGAAGGCCTCGTGGATGTCGTCGCGGATCTCCCAGCGGATCCGCAGCCGGCCGGAACCAGTGCAGGTGAGCGAACTCGCGCTCCACGACCCAGCGTTGGTTGCCCAGGCCGGAGCCGTGTTCGGTGCCGCGGCGGGCGATCAGGGGCTTCACGCCGAGGTCCCAGACCAGACGGCGGTACTAGTCGTGGTCGTAGCCGCGGTCGGCCAGCACCACGTCAGGGCGGCGACGGGGCCGGCCCCGCTTGCCTCGCACCGGCGGCACAGCCTGGAGGAGCGGGATCAGCTGGGTGACATCGTTGCGATTGCCGCCAGTCAAGGTGGCGGCGAGCGGGATGCCAGTGGCATCGGTGATCAGGTGGTGCTTACTGCCCGTCCTGCCCCGGTCAACAGGGCTTCGTCCCGTCTTGGGACCCCTTTTAACGCCCGGATGTGGGAGCCGTCGACCGCCGCGCGGGAGAAGTCCAGGGCGTTCGCGCTGCGGAGCTTGGCGAGGAGGAGCTCGTGCAGCCGGGGCCACACATTGGCCTCGCTCCACTCGGCCAGGCGCCGCCAGCAGGTCATGCCCGAACCGAAGCCGAGTTCCTGCGGAGATGTTCCCAGGCGATCCCGGTGTGCAGCACGAACAGGACGCCCTGGAATACCAACCGGTCCGGATGCCGCTTGCGCCCCGGGTGACGGGTCCGACGCTCGACCTTGGGCAGCAGCCGCTCGATCACCGCCCACAACTCGTCGTCGACCTCCCACGGCTTGGGCCGAGCCACCCCACACCCCCGGATCATCAGTTCCAGACTGATCCAATCACCTCGAAGATCATTTCGTTAGGAGTTCTAAGAGCAACCGGTCTCAGCGCTGGTCTCATTCGTCGGCGTTCGGCAACGTCCGACCACTCGTCTAGCGCCCCGCACTCCGAGTGTGCCGAGGCAGCGAGCCCGACCGGTAACCCCTGCTCGTATACCAGACGATGGCGATCAGTGGCGCGCCGACGACGATGTTCCACGGCACCAGGCCGGGCAGCCACAACGGCGCTGCGCCTCCGACGAGCACGCCGAGTGGTTCGGTCCACGCCCGGAGTCTTGCCCCGGAAAACATGACGTCCCAGACCGCTGTCACGAACAACATGGCGAGCATGACCACCCCGAGCACCGGTGCGCCATGCGCCGTCAGCTTCATTGCTTCCATGAGCCCCCCAGCCCGGGACATGCAGCACAGCGCACATCCGAAGATCAGCAAAGTACAGCAACCACGCGTCGAACGTCCCTGCAGGAGAGGCAGATTCGTCGTGCCCCTCAGCCGGCCGCAGGCGCCCCAGGCTCTGGACGGGGCCGTACGAGGTCACCACGCCACCGCACTGGTCTTCCCAACTGGGCACGTTCCACGACCAAGCTGGGTGAGTAGAGGAGACGAGGCACCCCGTACGCTTCGCGCATGGCTGTGCGACCCTCAGAACACTGGCGCGCCCTGATCACCGAGGAAGGGCGACAGGTCACGGCCGGCATGCTGGACCCCGAGTGCGCCCGCATGGCGGACTCCTACTCCGAGAACTTCCTGAGCGACACCGATGCTGTCCTCACCGAGTTCCAGAGCAATGTGAGCGCAATCGCCGAACCCATGGACGACCAGGTATTCCATGTCGTGGGAAGCGTTGTCCTGGCGCTCAACGAGGTCAATGATCGCTACGAAACGAGCACCTTCGACACTGACGAGCGAGAGCAATTGTGCGTCTTCATCGATGAAGTGCTCACTGAGCACGGCATCGATGTAGCCGGGCTCGCTGCGCGTCACCGCATCAGCCGGTACGAGATCACTGACAGGTGGCGACGTTGGTAGGGGGAGCCGTACAGCAGTGAACTACCGCAACCCCGGTGCTCGCCGATGCGCATGCCCGCACGATTACTCGGGCACGGCTAGCCCGCCTCGTTGACGACCCGCTCTGCCAGGAGTTCAGCTCGGGTGAGTTCGAGCAGGCGACCCATCCAGTTACGGCCTTCCCGCGGACCGCGGTCGGTCCAGTGCGGCGACTCCGAGATCCCGGTGTAACTGACTCTGGCGTCACCGGTGGACAGCAGCACCTCGGCCAACTCCAGGTGCTGGGTGAACTTTGCACGCAACAGTGCGGCCATGACGGCGGTGCGGACAAGAGACCACTGAGGCCTCAACGGGACGCAGCCGCCGGCCTCATGAGCCTCGCGGACCGTGACCGCGTCACGGATGTGATCGTGATCGGAGCGATCGGCGGCTGCCAAGGCCCAGTAGCCGTGCAGCACCGTTGGATATCGCTGGCCCCGGTACATGAAGGGCGCCGGGAACTCGTTGCGCAAGACGGACAGGTCCAGCCGCTCCGGCGGCTCATTCAAGGGGGTGACCCGCTCGTTCGACGTGATCGCGGGAACCCCCGCTCCTTGCGGATCATCTGCATACAGCAGTCGGTGCAGCTCGCGGCTTCGTTCCACGCCCCGGTCACCGGCTCGGAAGTACTCCAGTACCTCGCGGTGCATCTCCGCCGTGGCAATCGGGCCGTCGCCGCCCACGGGCTCGCCGTGATCGGTGATCAGCTTCCGCAAAGGGATGTCCTGCAGGTCCATGTCGCCCAGCACATAAACTCGTCGATGCGCCGGAATGGCCAGATAGGCCGCCCGGACATCCTGGCGGTGTTCCTCGGTGGGCTCCTCCAGATACCGCCTGATCGCCTCCAAGCATCTGCCGGAACTGGTCGGCCGCCCACTCAACGACTCGATCTCGTCCTGCACCTCACCCACGAAGCCATCGTCCGTCAGCGGTTCCGGATAGCGGGCGGACCACTGGGGACCCTCCCGGGTCGGCGCTGGGGCCGGGCGATCAGGGTCGCGGAGAGCGATCCGTCCCGGGTTGCGTCCTTGGAAGTGGTGTAGCGGGTGGGACCTGTTCCGGGGGTTTGTCCCGGCGTCCGGGTTGGTGCCCGCATAGAGAAACGGCCACCGG
>NZ_FODD01000012.1:190297-194858 GCF_900110255.1 Actinacidiphila rubida | reverse complement strand
CACGGCGTGGTGGACCGCGCGCTGCCCGGCGGGCGCGTGCTGCCGCCCGACTGGGCGCTGCAGATACCCCAGGACTGGCGGGACGTGCTGCGGTTCGCCGTGCCGCGCGCCCTGGAGGCCGCGGGCGTGCGGCCGCAGCAGGTGATCGGGCTCGCCACCGACTTCACCGCGTGCACCGTGCTGCCGGCGACCTGGGACGGCACGCCGCTGTGCGAGCTGCCGGAGTTCACCGAACGCCCGCACGCCTACCCGAAGTTGTGGCGGCACCACGCGGCCCAGCCGGAGGCCGACCTGATCGTGCGGCGCGCGGAGGAGTCCGGGCAGCCCTGGCTGGCCCGCTACGGCGGCCGGATCTCCAGCGAGTGGCAGTTCGCCAAGGCGCTTCAGGTGCTCCACGAGGACCTGGAGGCGTACGCCGCCGCCGACCGCTGGATCGAGGCAGCGGACTGGATCGTGTGGCAGCTGACCGGGGCGGAGGACCGCAACCCGTGCACCGCCGGCTACAAGGGCGTCCATCAGGACGGCCGTTACCCCGACGATGCCTATCTCGCCTCGCTGCACCCGGACTTCGCCGGATTCACCGCCAAGCTCGAGCACCCGCTGTCCGAACTGGGCGCGCCCGCGGGCAAACTGACCGCGGCCGCCGCGGAACTCACCGGACTTCGCGAGGGGACGGTGGTCGCCGTCGGCAACGTCGACGCGCACGTCACCAGCGCCGCCGCCCGGGCCCTGGAGCCGGGTCACATGCTGGCCATCATGGGCACGTCCACCTGCCACATCATGAACTCCGACGTGCTCGCCGAGGTGCCGGGCATGTGCGGTGTCGTGCGCGACGGGGTGGTGCCCGGGCTGTGGGGCTACGAGGCGGGGCAGAGCGGCGTCGGCGACCTGTTCGCCTGGGCGGTGCGCACCGCCACGCCCCATGCGTACGCAGCGGAGGCGCGGCGGCGCGGCGTGTCCGTGCACGAGCTGCTCACCGAGAAGGCGGCCGCCCAGCCCGTCGGCGGCCACGGCCTGCTCGCCCTGGACTGGCTCAGCGGCAACCGCTCGGTGCTGGTCGACCACCACCTGTCGGGGCTGATCGTGGGGCTGACGCTGGACACCCGGCCCGAGGACATCTATCGCGCGCTGGTCGAGGCCACCGCCTTCGGCACCCGCACCATCGTGGAGGCGTTCGAGGAGGCCGGTGTGCCGGTCACGGACTTCACGGCGGCGGGCGGGCTGCTGAAGAACCGCTTCCTGATGCAGACCTACAGTGACGTGCTGGGCCGGCCGGTGAACGTGCTGGCGTCCGAGCAGGGGCCGGCCCTGGGCGCCGCGATCCACGCCGCGGTGGCCGCGGGGGCCCATCCGGACATCCGGACCGCCTCCGCCGCCATGGGCCGCATCCGGCGCGGCGCCTACACCCCCGACCCCGGCCGCGCGGCCGCCTACTCCCGCCTCTACGCCGAATACCGCTCCCTGCACGACCATTTCGGCCGCGGCGGAAGCGACGTCATGCACCGGCTGCGCGCGATCCGCGCCGAAGCCGAACCCGCAGCTGACGTCGAGTCCGCAGTCGCAGCCGCAGCCGATGCCGGCAGTCGAGAGGATGCCGCAGCCGAAGCCGGGACCGGCGGCGCGTCCGGCGCCTGACCGGTCGGCTGGGCACCCCGGCCGGCACGACACCCCCCGACTTCGGTCCGAGGGTGTGAGCGCTCACGTTGTGAGCGTTCACCTCCGGATCGAGCCCACCAGCTCACCCCGAGTACCCCCGCTCGTGCCCACCTCCTCCTTCCCGCGAGGCCGCCGATGCCCGAACATCCCCTGCCCCCCTCGTCCGCCGGAGCCGTGGCGCAGCTGCGCCGCCAGGTCTGCGACCTCCACCAGGACCTCGTCAGGTACCAGCTGGTCGTCTGGACGGCCGGCAACGTCTCGGCGCGCGTTCCCGGCGCCGACCTCTTCGTCATCAAACCCAGCGGTGTCGACTACGACCGGCTGACCCCCGGCGCGATGATCGTCTGCGACCTGGACGGCACGGTGGTCGACGGCGAACTGTCGCCGTCGTCCGACACCGCCGCCCACGCCTACGTCTACCGGCACCTGCCCGACGTCGGGGGAGTGGTGCACACCCACTCCACGTACGCCAGCGCGTGGGCCGCGCGGGGTGAGCCGGTGCCGTGCGTACTGACCGCGATGGCCGACGAGTTCGGCGCGGAGATACCGGTCGGGCCGTTCGCGCTGATCGGCGACGACTCGATCGGCCGCGGCATCGTCGAGACGCTCGAGGGGCATCGCTCGCCCGCCGTGCTGATGCAGAGCCACGGCGTGTTCACCATCGGCCGCGACGCGCGGGCGGCGGTCAAGGCGGCCGTGATGTGCGAGGACGTCGCCAGGACCGTGCACATCTCACGCCAGCTCGGCGAACCGCTGCCGCTGGACCGCGGCGCCGTCGACCGGCTGCACGACCGCTACCGGAACGCCTACGGCCAGCCCGGCCCGTCCACCCCGCGAGGAGTCTGACGCATGACAACGCCGCCCATCGCGCGCGAGGTGTGGTTCCTCACGGGGAGCCAGGGCCTCTACGGCGACAAGGCCCTCGCCCAGGTCGCCGAGCAGTCACGGGAGATCGCCGCGCAGCTGTCCCGGGTGCCGGGGCCGCCGGTCAGGATCGTCTGGCAGCCGGTTCTCACCGACGCGGCCGCGATCACCGCGGCCGTCCGGGCCGCCGACGCCGACCCGGCCTGTGTCGGGCTGATCGCCTGGATGCACACCTTCTCCCCGGCGAAGATGTGGATCGCCGGCCTCGACCTGCTGCGCAAGCCGCTGCTCCACCTGCACACCCAGGCCAACGCCGAACTGCCCTGGGCCACGCTGGACATGGACTTCATGAACCTCAACCAGGCGGCCCACGGAGACCGCGAGTTCGGCTACGTCCAGTCCCGGCTGCGCCTCGCCCGCAAGACCGTCGCCGGCCATGTGACCGACCCGGTCGTCGCCGCGCGGATCCACGCCTGGATGCGGGCGGCCCTCGGCCGTGACGCCCTGCGGAACCTGAAGCTGGCCCGGTTCGGGGACAACATGCGGGACGTCGCCGTCACCGAGGGCGACAAGGTGGAGGCCCAACTGCGGTTCGGGGTGTCCGTCAACACCTACGGCGTCAACGACCTGGTGGAGGCAGTGGATTCGGCCGGCGACACGGCGGTCGGCGACCTGGTCCAGGAGTACGCGGACGCCTACCGGCTGGCCCCCGAGCTGGCCGCCGGCGGGGCGCGGCACGAGGCGCTGCGGTACGCCGCGCGCATCGAGCTGGGCCTGCGCGCCTTTCTCGCCGACGGCGGGTTCGGGGCGTTCACCACCAACTTCGAGGACCTGGGCGGTCTGCGGCAGCTGCCGGGGCTGGCCGTACAGCGGCTGATGGCCGACGGCTACGGCTTCGGCGGCGAGGGCGACTGGAAGACCTCCGCCCTGCTGCACACCCTCAAGGAGATGGGCCGGGACAGCCCCGGCGGCAGCTCCTTCATGGAGGACTACACCTACCACCTGGTGCCGGGTAGCGAACTGATCCTGGGCGCCCACATGCTGGAGGTCTGCCCGAGCATCGCCGACGGGCGCCCCTCCTGCGAGATCCACCCGCTGGGCATCGGCGCCCGTGAGGATCCGGTCCGGTTGGTGTTCGACGCGCGGCCCGGGCCGGCCGTGGTGGTCGGCCTGGCCGACATGGGCGACCGCTTCCGGCTGGTGGCCAACGAGATCGAGGTGGTGCCGCCGGCCGAGCCGCTCCCCAACCTCCCGGTGGCCCGTGCCGTCTGGCGGCCCGCGCCGGACCTGCGGACCTCCACCGAGGCCTGGCTGACGGCCGGCGGCCCGCACCACACGGTGCTGTCCAGCGCCGTCGGTGCCGAGGAACTGGGCGACCTCGCCGACATGCTCGGCACGGAACTGCTGCTGATCGACCAGGACACCACCGTCCGGCAGTTCACCAAGGAGATCCGCTGGAACCAGGCCTACTACCGGCTCGCGGGCGGCCTGTGACCGCTGCCGCCCAACGGCCGTGCGGCGGCGGGTATTTCTTCGGCGCAACACCTTGACGCCACTGCCGTGAACGCTAACAATCTCTGCCTAGCGAACGAGCGCAACGAGGACGCGACGACACCGCCGCAGGTCCTCTCGGTCAGGCCCTGACCGATGAGAAGCCCGACAGTCCCACCTGCATGGTTCCACTTCCGGATCCTCACGGTCCCAGGGCACACGTTGTCGGCGGCACCACCAACCCTGCTCCCACAGTGTGTGAGCGCTAACAGGCCGCGAGGCCGTTCCCGGACAGGATGTTGATCATGCGAGATGTGCGGTCGGGTGGCTGGACGATCGGGCGCTGGGGTGCTGCGGCGACGGCGGTGGCCGTCGTCGTCTGCGCGGGCGCGTGCAGCAAGACAGGGGCGGGCGGCTCGTCGTCCGACCCGGGCAAGGGGACGAGCAGCAGCGCCGCGGCGCCCGTGATCCAGGGCGACATCACCTTCAACGACGCCAATCTGGCGAAGATCGACAGCGCGCTGAAGGCCGCGCTGGCGGGCAAGGACCT
>NZ_FODD01000012.1:0-190287 GCF_900110255.1 Actinacidiphila rubida | reverse complement strand
CAACTGCGGTTCGGGGTGTCCGTCAACACCTACGGCGTCAACGACCTGGTGGAGGCAGTGGATTCCGCCGACGGCGCGACGGTCACCGCACTGGTGAAGGAGTACGCGAGTGCCTACCGGCTCGCCCCCGAACTGGCCGTCGGCGGGGACCGCCATGACTCCCTGCGCTACGCCGCCCGCATCGAGGCCGGTCTGCGCGCCTTCCTCGACGACGGCGGGTTCGGCGCCTTCACCACCAACTTCGAGGACCTGGGCGGGCTGCGGCAGCTGCCGGGCCTGGCCGTGCAGCGGCTGATGGCCGACGGCTACGGCTTCGGCGGCGAGGGCGACTGGAAGACCTCCGCCCTGCTGCACACCTTGAAGGTGATGGGCGCGGGGCTCCCCGGCGGCACCTCCTTCATGGAGGACTACACCTACCACCTGGTCCCCGGCAGCGAACTCATCCTGGGTGCCCACATGCTGGAGGTGTGCCCGAGCATCGCCGCGGATCGGCCCTCGTGCGAGATCCACCCGCTGGGCATCGGCGGCCGCGAGGACCCGGTCCGGCTGGTGTTCGACGCGCGGCCCGGGCCGGCCGTGGTCGTGGGCCTGGCCGACATGGGCGACCGGTTCCGGCTGGTCGCCAACGAGATCGAGGTGGTGCCGCCGGCCGAGCCGCTGCCCAGGCTCCCCGTGGCACGCGCCGTGTGGAAGCCGGCGCCGGACCTGCGGACCTCCACCGAGGCGTGGCTGACGGCCGGCGGTCCGCACCACACCGTGCTCTCCAGCGCCCTGGGCGTCGAGGAACTCGGCGACCTCGCGGACATGCTCGGCACCGAGCTGCTGCTGATCGACCAGGACACCACCATCCGGCAGTTCACCAAGGAGATCCGCTGGAACCAGGCGTACCACCGCCTCGCCGGCGGACTGTGAGCGGAACGCACCGGTTCGGACGCGTGCCCGTGCCCCCGGGCACGTCGGCCGCGTCGCGTGCGGTGTGCCGGAACCACCGACCCTACCCGGAGCTCCATGGCCAACGTCTCACGTTCCGTCGCGGGCACCCTGCCCGACGGCCGGACCATTCACCGATGGCGCATCGCGACGTCCGGCGGGACCAGTGCGGACATCCTCACCCTGGGGGCGAGTCTGCACGCGCTGCGTTGCGCCGATCGTGCCGGCCGCCTTGCCGATGTCGTGGTCAGCCCGCAGCGGCTCGCGGACAAGCTGTCGGCCGCCCGCTACGCCGGAGCCACGGTCGGGCGCTACGCCAACCGCATCGCGGGTGGCCGGCTGCCGACGCGAGAGGGCGCACGGCAACTCGGTGTCAACGAAGGTGGCAACACGCTGCACGGCGGCCTCGAGGGCTTCGACACCCGCGTGTGGTCCGCGCGGCCGGTCGGCGGCGGCGCGCGGGCCGGCGTCGAGTGCCACCTCGCGAGTCCGGACGGGGACCAGGGATTCCCCGGCACCCTGACTGCCACGGTCACGTACACGTTGAGTGAGGAGGGTGAGCTGCGCATCGAGTACGTGGCGAGAACGGACGCGCCGACCCCGGTCAACCTCACCAACCACGCGTACTGGAACCTGTCCGGCGGCGACGACGACACCGTGCTGGATCATGAACTGTGGGTCGGCGCGGACCACTTCATGCCGATCGACGCCTCGCTGCTGCCGCTGCCGGGACCCGCCAGCAGCGTGCGCGGTTCCCCTTTCGACCTCGCCGAGCCACGAAGGCTGCGCGATGCCGTCGGGGCTGTCGACGAGCAACTGCGGCTGGCCGGCGGGTTCGACCACAACTGGGTGCTACGCCCCGGCACCAGTGCGGAGCCGCGACTCGCCGCAGTGCTCAGCCATGGTCCGACCGGCCGGCGTGTGCAGTGCCTGACGACGGAACCCGGTCTGCAGGTGTACACGGGCAACCACTTCGCGGGTGAGTTTCTCGACGAGTCCGGGCTTCCTGTCGGGCGCCATGCAGCCGTGGCCCTTGAGACCCAGCATTTCCCGGACTCTCCCCGCCGGCCGGACTACCCGTCGACATGGCTTGCGCCCGGTGACGTTCACCGGTCGACGACGGTCTACAGAATCGGCGTCGTGTCGTGACATCGCGGCGATCCGCTGGGTCCGGCACCACCTCCGTGCGGGTGGGAAATCACGTTCAACAAGTGGACGATCCTGATTCCGTACAACACCTTGACGCCGTGTCAGTGAACGCTAACAATCTGAGCCAGGCGATGACGCAAGCAGCGCGGACAACTGTCCTTCGCGTGCGGGAAGGTGCGCCGACGGTGCGTGCACGGGGCATCGAATCTCCTTTCCTTCAGGGCAGTTGGCTGTGTGATGGCGCGCGGATCCGTGGGGATCGCGATCCCTGGGGCGTGGGTGTCCCTGGGGGTGAAGTCCTCCGGGAGCGTGCGCCCGAGTCGGCTGGCGAACGACGGCGGCAAGGAATGACCCCCTCGCTGTGTGAGCGCTAACAATCGGCCGTAAGGCCCTTCAGGACGGGATGTTGATCATGAGTGATGTACGCTCCGCCGGCCGGAGGCTGGGACGCTGGGGAACGGCCGCGGTGGTGGTGGCCCTGGTGGTCGCCGGCGCGGGCGCGTGCAGCAAGACCGGGGCAGGCGGCGGTTCGTCGAAGAGCACCGGCGATGCGGCCAACACCTCGGCGGCGCCCGTGATCCAGGGCGACATCACCTTCAACGACGCCAATCTGGCGAAGATCGACAGCGCGCTGAAGGCCGCGCTGGCGGGCAAGGACCTGTCGAAGCTGCGCGAGGCGATGGTCGTCAACGTCGCGGTGGACTACTGGAACGCCGGGAAGACCGGCTTCACGAAGGGCCTGGCCGACCTCGGTGTCAAGGGCACTTACCAGGCGCCGGCCAATGGCCGGCTGGACCAGCAGTTGTCGATCATCCAGACGTTGCGTGGTCAGGGCATCACGGGACTGAGTGTGTCGGCGATCGACCCGACCGCCATCAAGTCGCCGATCGCGTCGGCGAACGGCGCCGGGATCCCGGTGCTGGCGATCGACTCGCCGCTGCCGAAGGAGGACGGGGCCGCCCTGTATCTGGGGACGCCGAACTATCAGGCGGGGCAGAAGGCCGGCGAGGCGATGAAGCAGGCGCTCGGCGGCAAGGGCCAGGTGGTCGTCCTGGTCGGCTCGTTGACCACCTCGAACGCGGTGGAGCGCATCCAGGGCTTCGAGGATGCGCTCAAGGGCACCGGCATCAAGGTCGTGCAGAAGCTGTCGGACGGGATGGACGCCTCCAAGGCCCTGACCAACGCGCAGACCGCGATCCAGACCAACCCGAACATCAACGGCCTGTACGGCGTGTACTCCTATGACGGTCCGTCGGCGGGGCAGGCGGTGCAGGCGGCCGGCAAGTCGGGTCGCGTGAAGATCGTCTCCGACGACAGTGATGCGCAGACGCTGAAGTTCATCAAGGACGGCGTCATCCAGGCCACCGTGGTGCAGGAGCCGTACCAGCAGGGCTACACCGGCGCCTACCTGCTGGCCGCCCTCAAGGTGCTCGGCAAGGACGCCACGCTGAAACTGGTGCAGCCCTACCTGGAGTCCGACGGCAGCACGCTGTCCTCGGGTGTCGGCCTGGTCACCGGCGGCAACCTGTCCGACTACCAGGCCAAGCTCACCGCCCTGGGCATCGGATGACGGACACGCCCGTCGAGACGGCCGTGCGCCTGCGGGACGTCAGCAAGTCGTACGGCCTGGTGAAGGTCCTGGACATCCCCTGCCTGGACCTGGTCCGAGGGCAGATCGTGGCGGTGGTGGGGGAGAACGGCGCCGGCAAGTCCACGCTGATGGGCGTGCTGTCGGGCACCGTCACCCCCACCACGGGCAGCATCGAGATCGCGGGCCGCCCGCTGCAGCCCGGGCGTCCCGACCAGTCGCGTGACCTGGGCGTGGCTCTGGTGGCGCAGGAGTTCCCCCTGGTGGGGCGGCTCAGCGTCGCCGAGAACCTGCTGCTCGGCCGCCGGCCCGCGGACGCCGGAGGCGGTCTGTTTGCTCGGCTGATCTTCGACCGGCGCGGCACGCGGGCCGAGGCCCGTGCCCTGCTCGCCGAGGTGGGGGTGACCGGCGTCGACGTCGACCGCCCGGTGGAGCGCTTCCCCGTCCCCGTGCGGCAGATGATCGAGATCGCCAAGGCGTGGGGACACCATCCGGTCGTGCTCATTCTGGACGAGCCCACTTCCTCGCTCGGCCCCGTGGAGGCCGAGCGGGTGCTGGACCTGGCCCGCGCGCACGCCCGGGCCGGAGGGGCGGTGCTCTTCATCGGGCACCGGCTGGACGAGGTCCGGGCGGTGGCGGACCGGGTGCTGGTGCTGCGCACCGGCAAACTGGTGGCCGACCTGACGCCGGCCGAGGCCAGCGAGCAGCGCATGATCCGGGAGATGGTCGGCAGCGAACTCGCCCGGGCCGACCTCACGCCGCCGTCCTCCGTCGAGCGGGCCACGGCCCTGTCGGTACGTGACCTGACCGCCGACGGTCTGGGCCCGGTCGACCTCGACGTGAAGGCGGGTGAGATCGTCGGCGTGGCCGGGCTGATGGGCTCGGGCCGCAGCCGCCTGCTGCACACGATCATGGGTGCTCAGCCCCGCACCGGCGGCACGGTCACCTTCGAAGGAAGGGACTTCCGCCCCCGCCACCCGGGCGACGCGGTCGAAGCAGGCATCGGACTGGTGCCCGAGGACCGCAAGGTCCAGTCACTGCTGCCCGCCCACTCGGTGCGCTGGAACGTCACACTCGCCACGTTGCGCGGGATCAGCAGACGCGGCGTACTGCGGCCCAGGGCCGACAAGGAACACGCCGCGCGCATCGTGAAGGACCTGGGCGTCAGGCTGCACAGCCAGGAGCAGCCCGTCAGCGACCTGTCGGGCGGCAACCAGCAGAAGGCCGTCTTCGGCCGGTGGCTCGCCGCCGAGCCGAAGCTGCTCCTGCTCGACGAGCCGACGCGTGGGGTGGACGTCGGCGCGAAGGCCGAGATCTACCACCTCATCGACTCGGCCGCCGAACGGGGACTCGCCGTCCTCGTGGCCTCGTCCGAGCTGGAGGAGCTGATGTGGATCTGCCACCGCATCGTGGTGATGTCACATGGCCGGCCGGTGGCCGACATCCCGCGCGACGGCTTCGGCAAGGAAGTGATCATGACCGCCGCGGCCGGCACGCAAGCCGGCGCCGCGGCGGAACTCAAGGGGAAGGCACGCGCATGACCCGCATTTCCCCGCTCGCAGCCGGTGCCGCCGGCGCTTACGGGAGGGTGAGCAGATGACGACGAGCACCGCAGCGGTCAAGGCACGGGGCGACGCGGAGGGCGGCGGCCGTGCCACGCTCGCCCGCCGGCTGCTGGAGACGCCCGAGGTCGGCGTGGTGGCCGCCTGCGTGGTGGTATTCGTTGCGCTGGCGCTGGACAAGTCCACTTTCGCCGGCGCCGTCAACCTCCAGGGCATGGGCTTCGATCTCGCCCAGTACGGGCTCATCGCGATCGGCGAGTCGCTCGTCATCCTGACCGGCGGCATCGACCTGTCGGTGGGTGCCCTGCTGGGCACCAGCGTCATCCTCATGTCGTGGTTCAACGTCAGGGCCGGCCTGCCACCGGTCCTGGCCATCGTCCTCACGCTCGCGATCACGGGCGCCGTCGGGCTGATCCACGGCCTGGCCGTCACGCGCCTGAAGATGCCGCCTTTCGTCGTCACCCTGGTCACCTACACGGTGGCGCAGGGCGTCACCCTGGCGATCACCTCCGGCACTTCGATCATCGGCATCGGCGGCACGTTCAGCAATCTGGGGCAGACGTACGTGGCCCAGGTGCCGCTCCCGCTCATCGTCTTCGCGGTCGTCGCCGCCGTAGCCTGGTTCTTTCTGGAACGCACGTATGCCGGGCGCCAGGTGTACGCGGTCGGCGGCAATCCGGAGGCGGCCCGGCTGGCCGGCATCCGAGGCGACCGGCGCGTGGTGTCCATGTACGTCACCAGTTCGCTGCTCTCGGGTTTCGCCGGGATCTTCGTCCTGGGCCGGATGGGCGTCGGCTCGGCCAGCGGCGTCGGCGTCGGATGGGAGCTGTCGGCCATCGCCGCGGCCGTCATCGGCGGCGTGAGCCTGGTCGGTGGCCAGGGCCGCATCGTGGGCATCGTGGCCGGCACGATCCTGCTCGAACTCATCAACAACGGCCTGACCACCCTTCAGATCAACTCCAACTACACCAACATCGTGCTCGGTTGTGTCCTGGGCCTGGCCATCACCGCGGACCGGCTGCGCGCCAGAAGCGTGGCCAAGCGGAGCTGATCCCCGGGCCGCTCTCGGCGATGCGGTGGCGGCGTCCCGGCTCGGGCCGCCCCGCAGGCGAGAGCGGGCCGCCGTCGCCCAGGCGGCCTCGGCCGCGTCACGACGGGCCCCGCGCCCTACCGGCCCGGGCCGGCCGACGCGGACGGCACCTCGCGACCTCCCGTCGCCGTGCGGGCGGCCGCCGGCGGCCGGGGGTCGGGCAGCCGGGTCAGGAGGGCGACGGCCAGCAGCACGGGGAGAAGTGCGGCCAGGGTGCGGGTCAGACCGGTCATGACGACCAGCGACACCCGCAGCACGGGCCTGCTGCCCACCCGGGCCGCCAACGGCCCGACGAACTGCATGGACACGATGGCGGCCACGGCGAACAGCAGCCCGAGCGCCCCCACTTGGCCATCGGTCAGGTGGTGCAGGCTCTTCAGCGAGGGCTGCCGGGCAATGGACGTGGACAGGGTGAGCCCGTTGAGGAGGAAGACGGCCGTGGCCGGCCACCGCCCGCTGCCGTCTCCGAACGACCGTGCTCGCTGCTTCCGTGCGTCCATCATCCGGCCTCCGTGTGCGGTCCGTCCGGACCCCGACCGGATCCGTAGCAACGACGAACGGGACGACCGCCGATCGACATCTGCCGGCAGCCGGTCGGGTGCCTGTCGCGAGGAGGACGCCGGCATCGAGCGCTCCGCGGCATCCCGTTCGGGGAAGCGGTGATCAACCTGCTGCACGAGCCTTGACCCGGGCAGGTGCGGTCCTGCAAGAATCCGTGAGGCGCAATGATCGATTCTGTTTGAAGCTGATCAGTTGCGGCGCTCGCGGATCACCGCGGTGTGCAGACGCATGTCTTGACGAGGAGGGCGGCATGTCGATCAACCGCAGATCGGTCCTGGCGGGAGCGGCGGGGGCGGCGGTGGTACCCGTTCTGCCCGGAGTCGCCGCAGGCGCCACCGCCCAGTCCGGCGGGCCGTCCCATCCCACGCCCGCGGCGACCGGTGTTCCCCGGAGCGTCCCGCTCACCGACGGGTGGCGGTTCGCCCTGGTGAATCCCGGTGGTGTCACGGACCCCACCGGCGCCTACGCCGACGCGGCCGATCCCGCGTTCGACGACTCGCGCTGGCGTGCGGTCCGCGTGCCCCACGACTGGAGCATCGAGCAGACCCCGACCACCGCCAACGGCACCTCGGGCGGGACGGGTTACCTGCCCGGCGGCCTCGGCTGGTACCGCACGGCCTTCACGCTGCCGGAGCAGGCCGACGGCCGTCGCGTCTCGGTGGAGTTCGACGGCGTGTACATGGACTCCGACGTCTACTGCAACGGCGTCCTGCTGGGCAACCATCCCTACGGCTACACCGGGTTCGCCCACGACATCACCGACCTGGTGCACGCCGACGGCCACACCCCCAACGTCCTGGCCGTCGCCGTGCGCAACCAACTCCCCAGCTCCCGCTGGTACTCCGGCAGCGGCATCTACCGCAACGCCCGTCTGGTGATCACCGATCCCGTGCACGTCGCCCGCTGGGGCACCTTCGTCACCACCCCCGACCTGGCGGCCACCGCCGCCCACGGATACGGCACCGTCCACGGCGAGGTGTCGGTGCTCAACGAAACCGGCACCGACACCTCCGCGGTGATCGTGGCGACCGTGCGCGACGCGCGGAACCGGCAAGTCGCCCAGGGTAGCGCCCCGTTGGCGCTGCCCGCAGGGAGCGCCGCCGCGACCGCCGCTCTCGACCTGCGCGTCGACCGGCCGTCGCTGTGGTCGCCGGACACTCCGGAGAACCGCTACACCTTCGTCGCCGAGGTGCGGGTGGGGGGCCGGACCGTCGACACGTACACCACCGGCTTCGGCTTCCGCTGGCTCGTCATCGACCCCGACCAGGGCCTGTCCATCAACGGCGAGCCCGCCAAGATCCGCGGCGTGGACCTCCACCACGACCAGGGCGCCCTCGGCTCCGCGATCCAACGCGACGCCGTACTGCGCCAGATGACCCTCATGAAGTCGATGGGCGTCAACGCCTTCCGCACCTCCCACAACCCCCCGTCGCCGGAGATGATCTCGGTCTGCGAGGAGCTGGGCATCGTCATGATGGTCGAGGCGTTCGACTGCTGGCACACCGGCAAGAACACCTACGACTACCACCGGTTCTTCGACGCCCACAGCATCGACGACATCACCGAGATGGTGCGCGCGGCCCGCAACTCGCCCGCCGTGATGATGTGGTCGATCGGGAACGAGATCCCGGACTCCACGAGCGCGCTCGGACTCCCCATCGCCGACGGGCTCATCGCCGCGATCAAGGCCGTGGACGGCACCCGCCCGGTCGTGATCGGCTCCGACAAGTACCGCGGTCTGCCGTCGCCGGGCTCGCCCGCCGACCAGATGCTCGCCAAACTCGACGGGCTCGGCCTCAACTACAACACCGCGGCCTCCGTCGACGCCCTGCACGCCCGCTACCCGCACCTGTTCCTCTTCGAGTCCGAGTCGTCCTCGGAGACGTCGTCGCGCGGCACCTACCAGGAGCCGTCGCACCTGAACACCGGCGAGAACCACGCCCCCGGCCGGCGGGCCACCTCCAGTTACGACAACAACCTCGCCTCGTGGACGATGAGCGGCGAGTACGGCCTGAAGAAGGACCGCGACCGGCGCTTCTTCGCCGGAGAGTTCCTCTGGTCGGGCACCGACTACATCGGCGAGCCGACCCCCTACGGCGTCTTCCCCGTCAAGGCGTCCTTCTTCGGCGCGGTGGACACCGCCGGCTTCCCCAAGGACATGTACTGGCTCTTCCGCAGCCAGTGGTCGGCCGAGCCCATGGTCCACCTGCTGCCCATGGACTGGACCGACCACCAGCCGGGCGAGACCGTCCAGGTGTGGGCGTACGCCAACGTCGACACCGTCGAGCTCTATCTCAACGGGAAGTCGCTCGGGGTGCGCCGGTTCGACCGCAAGGAGACGGTCGACGGGCGCGGCTACCTGGAGACCACCGAGGCGACCGGCGACGACAAGACCGTCACGAGCGGCCCCTACCCGGGCAGTTACACCAGCCCCAACGGCAGCGCCGGCAAGCTCCACCTGACGTGGGACGTGCCCTTCGCCCAGGGTGAGTTGAAGGCGGTCGCCCGCAGCGGCGGCCGGACCGTCGCGACGGACGTGCTGCGTACGGCGTCGCAGGCCCACGCCGTACGCCTCACCGCCGACCGCGCCTCCGCCCCGGCAGACGGCGGCAGCTTGATCTACGTGACCGCGGAGGTGATCGACGCGCGGGGCACGGTACTGCCGAACGCGGCCGAACTGCTCACCTTCGACGTCGCCGGAGGCTCGCTCGCAGGCGTGGACAACGGGCAGCAGGAGAGCGCCGAGCGCTACCAGGCCTCCACCCGCACCACCTTCCGCGGCAAGGCGCTGGCCATCGTGCGCGCCGGGACGGCACCCGGCCGGCTCACCGTGACCGCCACGGCCGAGGGGCTGCATTCCGGTTCGGTGTCGCTGCACACCACCCCGCCCGACGGTCCGGTGGCCACCACACCGCCGAGCGCCCTCCTGCCCGACCCCGGCCCGGGTCCTGTCACCTACCCCGCGGCGGACGCCAGTTACTCCGGAGCGGAGAACACGCCGCCGGCCGCCATGCTCGACGGCGACCCGGCCACCGGCTGGTCCAACGCCTTCAACAAGAGCGGTACCGCACTGCTGCCGGCCTTCAACGGCGCACGCCCTGGCGACTGGGTGTCCGTCGACTGGGGCGAGCAGAGCTTCCTGCAGAGCGTCTCGGTCTCCTTCACCACCGACTCCACCCACGCGCTGCCGGCATCGGTCACGGCCTCCTACTGGGACCGCGACCGCTGGATCCCGGTCCGTGGGCAGAACGTGGTCTGGGGGACCGCGAGCGACGCGCCGACGGTGATCACCTTCACGGGGGTGCACACCGACCGCGTCCGCCTCGACCTGGTGAGCGCCGCCCCCGGCACGCCCGGCGGCGCCCAGCGCATCACCGCCCTCACGGCGGGCTGAACCCTGACGGCATGACGATGCCCTCCCCGCCGGCGGCTCCCGGGATCCCGGCCGCCGGCGGGCCGCCGGCCTTTCGCGGGGTCGGGGAGCCTGCGGCGGGGTGCCGTTCCCCTTCGCCCCGTCCCCTCCGTCCCGTCCCCTTCGTCCGCCACGGGGCGCCATGGGCACGGCCACCCGAATCCGCGCCCGGGGCCGTCCGGCCCTGTCCGCCCGGCCGTCCGGCCCAGGCCGTCCGGTCGGCGGGGGAGGACCGGAGGCCGGTTTCCGTGACGGGCCGCGTCGGCGTATCGGTGGAAGGAGGGACCGCCGGCCCTGGGAGGCCTTCGGCGGCGCCGAGGGCGCGGTTGTCGTCGCGGACGGGGTGATCCTCGCCCGTCCGGAACGGCTGCGCACGGGCCGCTGACAGCCGGCCGGGGTCCGATCGGAGGCGAGCATCGTGATCTTCAGGGACCGGGAGGACGCGGGGCGGCAACTCGCGGCGCGTTGCGGGCGCGTGGCGGGCCCGCGAACCGTCGTGCTGGGCCTGCCCCGCGGGGGCGTGCCCGTCGCGGAGAAGGTGGCGGACGCCCTCGACGCGCCGCTGGACGTGTGCGTCGTGCGGAAGCTGGGCCTGCCGGTCCAGCCCGAGTTGGGCATGGGTGCCATTGGAGAGGGCGGCACCCGGGTGCTGAACGACGACGTCATCACGGGTGCGCGGGTCTCCGGCCGGAGCCTGGAACAGGTCGAGCAGCGGGAGCGGGCCGTCCTGCGGGAGCGCGCCCGGCGCTACCGCGGCACCCGCCCGCCCCTGCCGCTCGGCGGCCGCACCGCGGTCGTCGTCGACGACGGCATCGCGACCGGATCCACGGCCCGCGCCGCCTGCCGGATCGCCCGCGAACGGGGCGCGCGCAGGGTGGTCCTGGCGGTTCCGGTGGCCCCGGCCGGCTGGACCGACCGGCTCGCCGGCGCCGCGGACGACTTCGTCAGCGTGGCGACGCCGTGGGACTTCGGCGCGATCGGCCAGTTCTACGACGACTTCACGCAGACGTCCGACGCGGAGGTCTCCGCCTGCCTGCGGCGGGTGGCGGAGCGCGCCCCGCGCCGCGACGACGACGTCCGGGCCGCTGGGGAATCCGGATGGGAGGGCACGGAGCACCGGGGAGGACCGGCGGCGGAGCACTGGGGACGACCGGCGGCGGAGGGCCGTCACGTCCGCATCCCGGTGGCCGGTCCCGGACTGGCCGGTGAGCTGGGGATCCCGGCGGACGCGCCCGGGATCGTGGTGTTCGCCCACGGCAGCGGAAGCAGCCGTCTCAGCCCGCGCAACCGCGGCGTCGCCGCCGCGCTGCGCGACGCGGGCCTGGGGACCTTCCTGTTCGACCTGCTCACCGACGAGGAGGCCCGGGACCGGGCCAACGTGTTCGACACCGCCCTGCTGGGCCGGCGGTTGACGCAGGTCACGGAGTGGCTGTGCGCGCAGCCGGAGGCCCGGGACCGCGGCGTGGGCTACTTCGGCGCGAGCACCGGCGCGGCTGCCGCGCTGTGGGCCGCGGCGGAACCCGACGCCCGGGTCGCCGCCATCGTCTCCCGAGGCGGGCGGCCCGATCTCGCCGGGCCCCGGCTGCCGTACGTCCGCCCGCCGACGCTGCTCGTCGTCGGCGGCAGCGACCCACAGGTCCTCGAACTCAACCGCCGTGCCCGGCGGGAGCTGCGGTGCGAGAGCCGGCTCGAGGTGGTGCCAGGAGCCACCCACCTGTTCGAAGAACCGGGCGCGCTGGAGAAGGTGAGCGAACTCGCGGCCGGCTGGTTCACCCGCCACCTCGCCCGCACCCCGCAGCACCTGTGAACGGTGCGCCGTCCCGCGCCGCCACGGAAAGCCCGCCCGCCGTCCCGGTCACGCCGCCTGGCGGAGCGGGGGACACCTGCGCGCCGCCCTGACGAGCTCTGGGCCTCGGCGTCTCGACGAATGGATGAGAGCCGGCTCGTCGTGCGGCTGATGACCGGGTGGCCGGTGGCCTCTAGCGTCGGTCCTGGACCGGAGGGGTCGACGCGGTGGGGGAAGGTGTCATGGAGGCCATTCGATGCTCAGGGCTCAGTAAGCGCTACGGGGGTACTGCCGCCGTCGACGGACTGGACCTGTCGGTGTCTGCCGGACAGGTCTACGGATTCCTGGGCCCGAACGGGGCAGGTAAGACGACGACGTTGCGGATGCTGCTGGGACTGATCCGGCCGACGGGCGGACGGGCATGGGTGAACGGCCGTCGGCTGCCGGACCCGGACGGCCTGGCAAGGGTCGGCGCGGTGATCGAGGAGCCGGCGTTCCACTCGTGGATGACCGGCCGGCGCAGCCTCGAAGCGCTGGCGTGGTGCGGTCCGCCTCTTCCGCATGCGGCTGCGGTCTCGTCGGCTCTGGACAGGACCGGCTTGGCGTCCGTGGCCGATCACAAGGTGAAGACGTACTCGCAGGGCATGCGCCAGCGACTCGCCCTCGCCCTGGCACTGATGCGTGCGCCGTCCGTCGTCCTGCTCGACGAGCCCATGAACGGCCTGGACCCGGCGGGTGTCCGTGAGTTCCGTATCAGCCTGCGGGCCCTCGCCGACAGCGGAACCACGGTGCTCGTCTCCAGTCACCAGATGGCGGAAGTCGAGCAGCTCTGCGATCGCGTGGGTGTGATCAAGAACGGGCGCATGGTCGCGGAGGGCAGACCCCAGGATCTGACGACGGCCGTGGCCCGGGTGGTCCTCGCACCACCCGACCTGGAGGCGGCCCGTGAGCTGCTGGCTCGGTACTTCACGGTGAGCCGCGAGGGCCCGGCCACGCTACTCGTCCAGGACGGCGACGGCCGCGCGGTGAACGAGATGCTGGGACGCAGCGGGATGTGGGCTCACCAGATCCGTGTCGAACGTTCCGGTCTGGAGCACGTCTTTCTCGAGCTGACCCGTGAGGCGTCGCACACCGAACGCCGGACCGGAGTGGAGGGGGACGGCGATGCGACTGCTGCGGGCTGAACTGGCCACGTTGAACCGGCCGCTGACTTGGGCCGTCGGGGCAGCCGCCGCTGTCTTCTGTCTTCTCCTGGCGATCGGGGGCGCGTCCAACGCCCAGCGGGGGATGGGCGGTTCGAACCCGCGGCCGCCGACCTGTGCGGTCCTCGGGCTGCCGGCCGGAAGGGCCTGCGACCAGGCCCGGTCGATGCGGCGAGAGCGCATGGCGGCCGAGCGCGCCGGCAACACGGCCGCCGCCGCGGGTACCGCGGCGCAGCTGGACCCGTTGGCCGCGGGCGCCGAGGCGGCCGGACTGATGGCCTCCCTTCCCGGAGCGGTCGCGCTCGCATTGCTGGCCGGGGGGCACGTCGGCGGGGAGTGGTCGGGCCGAACGCTGAAGAACCTGCTCGCACAGAACGGTAGGCGCAGCCGGATCATGGCGGCGAAACTGGTCAGCCTGTGGATCGCCGGAGTGGGCCTGATCGGCGTGTGCTGGGCCTGCCTGGCCGTGGCAGGGCCGGTGGTGCGCAGAGTCGACCGGCTGCCGGACCCCCACCAGTCCGCGGGTCATGCCGCGGAATGGGCAGGCACCGAGATCGGGCGCTCCCTGCTCGTTCTGGCGGCCTTCTCGGCGATCGGCCTGCTGGCCGGAGTCGTCACCCGCGGCACGATCGGAACGGTGGCCGCCGGAACCGCGGCCGTGATCACCATGCTGATCGCCGCGTCTCTGCCCGGGCTCGGCAGCTGGACGCCCGCCACGTGGGTTCAGGGATGGATGGGCTTCGCGTCGGGGCAGGGATCGATCAGCAGCCTGCCGGACAATTTCTGGTCGAGGTTCATCGGGCCCGACGGCGCCGGCCCAGGACACGGCCTGGGGCTGCTCGGCGTATCGGCCGTGATCCTGGCCTGCGTGACGGCCGCGACCCAGGTCTTCCGGCGCATGGACGTCACCAGTTGAACCCGGCGTACGCTCAGGCCATGCTCGGTGTCGCTCGTCTGCGCGCCGTCGCCGCCCGGCACGGCGCTGATCTGCTGGTCACCGCCGTGCTGTGGGGATGGGCGCTGGCCGATGTGCCGTGGCCCTGGCGCCCACCGGGCCACGGCGGCACTCCTGCGGCCGTCTGCGGGTTCCTGGTGCTGGCTGTCGTGCAGTCGTTCCCCTCGCTGTGGCGTCGCCGCGTCCCGTGGACCGGACTGGCGCTTGCCGGCGGGGCCCTGACGCTCCGTACGGTCCTGGACCTGAACCCGGCGTCCGGGCTGGCCGCGGTGGCCGTGACCGCCTACGCCTGCGGCGCCTACAGCGACGTGGCACGCCGTCACGCGCGGCCGTTGCTCGTCGCCGCCGTGGTGGCCGCGGCGGCAACGGCGGCGAGCTATCAGGTGCGCATGGCGACAGGCGTGCCGGGTGTGCTGGCGGGGGCAGCGCTCGTTGCCGGTGACGCTGCCGCGTCGCGCCGCTCCGCCGCCGACATGGCCGCGGAGGCCGCGAGGATGGCCGAGCGCACGCGCATCGCCCGCGAGCTGCACGACGTTCTCGCCCATCAGCTGTCGGCGATCACCGTGCAGGCCGGTGCCGCCCGGATGACGGCGACCTCTTCCGGGACCGCGTCCGGGCGCGTGCCCGCGGCTGAGACGCTCAGCACGATCGAGGGCCTGGCACGTGAGGCCCTGACCGAACTCGGCCACCTCCTCGGCGTCCTGCGGCGGGCTCCCGAGGAACCCGCCCACCGCCCGGCACCCACTGTGGCCGAGATGACTTCCCTCGTCGCCACGGCTCGCGCAGCAGGTGTGGCGACGGAGCTGTCGGTGGTCGGGGCGGCACCCGTCCTCTCGCCCGGGGTCGAACTCGCGGCGTACCGGATCGTGCAGGAGGCACTGACCAACGTGGCCAAACACGCGCCTGGTGCCACGGCGGCGGTCGTGCTGCGCTTCGGTCCGGACGCGCTGGAACTGTCCGTGGTCAACGGGCCGCCGGTGCCCGCCCGTTCGATACGACCCTTGGCGGCCGGCGGGCGCGGCATGCTAGGGATGCGGGAGCGCGCCGAGCTCCACGGTGGCAGCTGGTCCGCCACCGATCTGCCCGACCGCGGCTTCGCCGTCCGTGCGCAACTGCCCTACGGCCCCAGCGGAGGTCCCCCGTGACGGTCACCGTCCTCATCGCCGACGACCAGGCGGTCGTCAGGGCCGGACTCGCCATGCTGGTGGACAGCCAGTCCGGTCTGGAGGTTGTCGGCCAGGCCGCCGACGGGCTCCAGGCGGTGCGGCTGGCCGCGGAACTGGTCCCCGACGTCGTCCTGATGGACATCAGGATGCCGCTCATGGACGGCCTCCAGGCCACCCGCCGGATCACGTCACGCGACGGGGGAGCCCGGACCCGGGTGGTGATCCTGACGACGTACGATCTGGACGAGTACGTCTTCGACGCTCTGCGCGCCGGCGCGCGGGGCTTCCTTCTCAAACACGCCCCGCCCGAGGAACTCCTCCGCGGTATCCACGCCGCCGTCGACGGCGGAGCCTTGCTCGTGCCGACCGTGACGATCCGCCTCATCGAGGCCTTCACGGCCTGCCGTCCGAGGCCCGTGCGCCGGCCCCCCGCGCTCGCGCTGCTCACCCCGCGCGAGCACGAGGTGTTCGACCTGGTGGTGGCAGGCCGCACGAACAGCGAAATCAGCAGGACCCTCGCCATCGCCGAGACCACGGTGAAGACGCACATCGGCCACGTGCTGGCGAAGCTGTCGCTCCGCGACCGGGTCCATGCCGTCATCTTCGCCTACGAGCACGGCCTCGTCGCGCCCTCACCCCCGCCCCGCTGACCCCACCCCGCGGAGATCCCGTGCGACGCGCGGGCGTTGGCTGCGTCGAGCAGATTCCGGCCGGCCTGCGGCCGCCCTGCTCGGGCAACGGCACGAGCGACGCGCGCTGCATAGAGTGGGGCAAAACGGCACTAATACCATAGGCCGGGGTAATGTGCTCGTAGTGTCCGGGCGCAGCCCCTCCCACTGCCGGAGCCGAGTTGGCCGCTCCGCCCGAGGCGATCCCCACGACAGACCTCAGGCCCATCGTGTTACCGAAAGGCAGGGAACCGCTCTCATGTCGCACCACCTCGACACCCCGCTGGCGGCCCAGAACGGCCAGCTCTACATCGACGACCTCTACGTCTTCCCTGGTGAAGGGAGCACGGTCTTCGCGATGGACGTGAACTCGAACATCACCGGCGTCTACGCGGAACCAGGCTTTCACCCCGAGGCGCGCTACGAGTTCAAGGTGCATGTCGACGGTGCCGACCACGAGTCGCTGACCTACCGTTTCTCCTTCGGCGAGCCCGACGCCGACGGCCGCCAGCCGTGGCGGCTGCACGCCCTGACCGGTGCGGACGCGCGGGAGGACTCCGCCGAGGGCGACCTGGTGCTGGAAGGCCGCAGCGGCGAGACCGCCGAGACGGGCGGGACGCGCGCCTGGACGGGCCGCATCGTGGACCCGTTCTACATCGACCTCGACCTGCTGGCGATCGTCAACGGAGCGGTGGCCAAGGGCACCGCTCCGGACCTGTCCTCCTGGCGCCCGGGGGAAGCGAGGAACACCTTCGCCGGCACGACGGTCGAGACCATCGTGCTCGAGGTCCCGCACGCCCGCGCGCAGGTGAAGCCGGGGGCCCGTATCGGCGTGTGGTGCGCCACGAAGCTCGCCACCGATGCGGGTGGCTGGCGTCAGATCAATCGTGGTGGCAACCCCATGATGTGGCCGATCTTCTGGCCGGGGGACACGGACTTCTCCAACCCGGCGAACACGCGCCACCCGTCGGAGGATGTCGCGGCGGTCGGCGATGCCATCGCCGGTCAGGTGGCTGCCGTCGTCCGCGCGACCGGTACCTCGGCCGACCCCGAGGGCTACGGGCAGACGGTGAGCCGGCAGTTGTTCCCGGACGTCCTGCCCTACGTGGTGGGAACGCCCGCCTCCTTCGGATTCGCGTCCCGCAACGGCCGCACCCACGCGGACAACGCTCCTGAGGCGATGCTCTCACTGGTCACGAACATGCCCGTCCCCTCCGGCCTGGGCCCCGCGACCGCTTCCGCCGCCCGTACCGCGCAGTTCCCGTACGTGGTCCCGGCCTGACCCCCGCATCCGGACCGCTTCGGCGACCCCGCTCGAAGTGCGGGCCTCTCCGGACCCGGATAGGCTACGTTGAGTGGCGTGTCGTCACTCTGTGTTGCCCTAGCGAGGTGCGGATATCCCTCGCACACGACCGAGCGGCCACCCCCGTGCTCGTCGCCCGGTGCTGACGAAGGAGAAGACCATGGCGGAGAAGGCCGGCATCGTGTTCGCCCACGGACTCTGGGCCGACGGTTCGTGCTTCAGCAAGCTCATCCCCACGCTCCAGGCCGAAGGCCACACCGTCTTCGCCTCGCAGCACGGCCTCGACTCGCTGGAGAGCGACGTCGCCTGCGTGACCCGCACCATCAACCACGTGCCCGGCCCGGTCGTGCTCGTCGGCCACTCCTACGGCGGCGTCCTGCTCACCAAGGCGGGCACCCACGACCGCGTCGGCGCTCTCGTCTACATCGCCGCGCTCTGCCCGGACGAGGACGAGACCGCGCAGGAACAGCAGGACAAGTACGCCCGCACGCCGATCTTCGAGCACGTCGAGGTCGGCGACAACCGCGTCTGGCTCCGGGAGTCGGGCACCGCACACTTCTGCGGCGACCTGCCGGCGGCCGAGCAGAAGCTCGTCCTGGCGACAGGCGCCGCGCCGGTCGCGGACCTCTTCGACCAGCAGGTGCCCGGCACCGCGTGGCGGACGAAGCCGAGCTGGTACATCGTCGCGAACAACGACCACACCGTGAACCCCGACCTGGAGCGGGCCGGCGCCGAGCGCATGGGCGCGAAGACCGTCGCGGTCGACAGCAGCCACGTTCCCATGCTCTCGCATCCCGACGTCGTCCTCGACGTCATCCGTGACGCGGCGAAGTCTCTGTGAGCGGCCCGGGCCGGAGCGTGAGCTTGAACCCCTCGTGACTGGGCGCGAAGCCCAACCTGCCGTAGAAGCGATGGGCGTCCTCGCGCTGCTTGTTGCTGGTCAGCTGGACGAGACCGCAGCCACGCGTGCGGGCCCGGTCGATCGTGCGCTCCATCAGGTCGCGTCCGAGCCCGCCGCCTCGTCGGTCCGCGCGGACCCGCACCGCCTCGACCAGGGCCCGCTCGGCCCCGCCCTTGCCCAGCCCCGGAATGTACGTCACCTGCAGACAGCCCACCACCCCGCTGTCCTCGGCCCGACCGTCGACGTCTTCCACCAGGACCAGAATCTCGTTGCGCGGGTCGGCGTCGATCGCCGCGAACGCCCGCTCGTACGCGTCGTCGACCACGAGGGACGCCGGGTCCACCACCCTCTCCTCGTCGGCGAGCAGTGCGAGCACCGCGGGCAGGTCGGCGCGCGTCGCGGGGCGCAGCGTGAGTGGGGCCGCGGGGGCGGAATCAGAGACATCTGGCACGGTACCGACGATAACCGGCCCGTCGTGCACCGGCGGGCCGGCCTGCTCGCCCTTACCGCGCTTCTTCCCGGACGCGCTCCACGGCCGTCTCCGGGTGGGGACGTCGACGCAGGGGCGCCCCCGCGTGGTGGAGGTGCCTCATCGCCTGGGCGTAGGAGTCGATCAGACCGGTCTCGGTGTAAGGGATGCCGACTTCGGCGCAGTAGGCCCTGACGATCGGCTGCGCGCGACGAAGGTGCGGGGTGGGCATGCTGGGGAAGAGATGGTGCTCGATCTGGTAGTTGAGGCCGCCGAGCACGACGTCGATCAGGCGTCCACCGCGGACGTTGCGCGAGGTGAGGACCTGCCGGCGCAGGAAGTCGGGCCGGTCGTCGCCCGTGAGGGTGGGCATGCCCTTGTGATTGGGCGCGAACGTGCAGCCCATGTACACGCCGAAGACGGCCTGGTGCACGGCGAGGAACGCGAGGGCCCGCAGGGGACCGAGGACGAGAAGCAGCACGGCGACGTATCCGACGATGTGCAGGCCAAGCAGGACCGCCTCCAGGGTCCGCTGCTTGTACGCCGGACGGAACAGCGCCCGCACGCCTGCCACGTGCAGGTTCATGCCCTCCAGCGTGAGCAGGGGAAAGAACCAGTACGCCTGGCGGGCACCGATCCAGCGCGCCACGCCGCGGGCCGCCCGTGCCTGGTCCTGCGACCACACCAGGACGTCGGGCACCACGTCCGGGTCGAGATCCTCGTGGTTGGGGTTGGCGTGGTGGCGGGTGTGCTTGTCCTGCCACCAGCCGTAGCTCATGCCCACGCACAGATTCCCGGCGATCCGGCCGGCCGCCTCGCTGGGGCGGCGCAGCCGGAAGACCTGCCGGTGGGCTATGTCGTGCGCTACCAGGGCCACTTGGGCGAACAGCACACCGAGCACCGCCGCCGTCACCAGTTGCCACCACGTGTGCCCGAGCAGCGCGAACGCCACCCACGTACTCGTGTACAGCACGGCCAGGCCGCCCATCCGGGCGGCGTAGTACCCGGGGCGCCGCGTCATCAGGCCCGAGTCCGTGATCCGCCGGGCCAGCGCCGCGAAGTCGCTGCCCTGGCCGTTCGGTATGTTCTCCGGTTCGGCCGCGTGCGGTGCCCGGCCGTCTGCCGCGACCGCGGGTCCCATGCGGGTCCGGCCGGGAGCGGGCAGGGATATCTGGTTCTTCGTTTCCTGCATGGCGGAGTCTTCCTCGAAGGCGGCGCGTGCCGGAAAAGAACTCCGCACCGGGTCAGCGCACGGGGATCCGCAGAACGAGCCGATCACATGATGGTGTGGATAACAAATGATGGTGCGGAAATATGAGAAAAATGGGATCCGCACCGGAGAGAGGGGAGGAGAAGGTGAATGCCCTTTTCCGGGTCAGGCCGGGACGATGTTCTCCGCCTGCAGGCCTTTGCGGCCCTGCACGAGGTCGAAGTTCACCCTCTGGCCTTCCTGGAGCTCCTGGAATCCCTCGGCCGTGATGTTCGAGTGGTGGGCGAAAACGTCGGTGCCGCCGCCGTCCTGCTCGATGAAGCCGAAGCCCCTATCGGTGCTGAACCACTTCACGGTGCCGATTGCCATGTCGTTTCCTCCGGTCGGGACAGTTCCCTGACCCGCACGTTGCGGGCCCGGAGTCGCTGCGTTGACACCATCTGGTGGCCATACAAGAGAAATGCGCCCAGAGGGTCACATCCCGTCAGGCGCACACAGCACTCATGAGTACCAAAACTGCAACGTGAGCGACCGTAGCACGGGTGGAGACGGCACGGGCAGTGCCTGCGGCGCGAGATCAGGATCTCTTTGCGATAGTTTCTCGTGATCCGGAACCGCCGGCACGGGAATGGTCATGAACACAGAACGCCAACGGTGAGCATCGTGCCGTTGGTCCGAGCTGTAGAGTGGTCGTATCGAGAGTTTCTTGTACGTCGGCTGTCATGCGGGCGCGGTTCTTGATGAAGGGCGATGCCGGCCGACGCGTCGCGCGACGGCCGGGGACGGGTCCACTCCATGATGACGACCACTGGTAGTTCCGCTTTTCAGCGGGGAGTGACCGAAAATCGAGCAGGCCGAGGCCTGTCGACGGCGGTCGACCGGGTGCAGGATCCCGAGGAGCCCTTGGAATACAAGGGTGGTGCGTCGTCGGATCCCCAGGCACGCCCGTCCGCGTCCGCGACCGCGTCCGCGACCGCGTCCGCAATCCGAGGCCGGGAGGCGACGGGAGCCGACGGCCCCCTCCCGGCGTTGCGCGAGAAGGCGTCGAGACCGGGCGGAGTTGTCCCGGACACAACAGGTGCGCGATCAGCGGTGCCGCGACCGGCCGAGGACAGCCATGACACGTGATTTCTCCCTTCCCGAGCAGGGCGTCGCCGAGGTGCGCATCACGGCGGCTTCGCCGGATGTGGCCAGGACCGTGGCGCAGGCGCTGCGTTCCTTGTTCGCGAGCACCGAGCAGCGCAGCTATCCCGCCGGCGACACGGGTACGGGCACGTGCCTCAACCTCAGTGTCGACACTACTCGGCCTCCGGACCCTGACCCGGATCACGCTCAGGAGTCGCCCGCGCAATTCGCTGAAGGAGCCCGGCAGCGTCGGCGCTGACCGAGCGCCCGCCCCTCTCGTAGCGGGGTCGGAACCCGCCGGCCGGGCCCTGCCGGCCGGCCCCGGTACCAGCGCGGCGGGGGCGGCCGCGGCGGGGGCGGTCACGGCGGGGGCGAACGCGCTTGTCAGGGTGGGTCCCCGGCCTCCCGCCCTTCCTGCGCCGGGCGCCAACTCGCAGGTCCGGCAGGGCGGGACACCGATGTCAGCAGCCGGCCGAGCCGGCATCGGGGAGGAGCGTCACGCCGCGGACGTCGACGTCGATGTCCGGGGCGCGGACACGGGCGCGGACGCGGACTCCCGTGCCGAAGTCGCCTTCCGGGCGCGGGCTGTTGCGGCGGAACCGCGGCTCGCGACGGGCCGGCCGCCCCGGCCGCGGACGGGCGCGCCGATGCGCCGGGGTCGCTCGGCCACCGGCGCGTCAACGGTGACGGGGACGCCGGACGGCGCCTGGGCGCCGGTGATGCGGCTCAGTTCGGCCTCGCCGGACCGGACCTGGGTGGTCCGGGGGGTGATGCCGGCGGTGCTCATCAGCCGGCTGACGCCGCGGCGCTGGCTGGGCAGGACCAGGGTGACGACGGTGCCGGACTCGCCGGCGCGGGCGGTGCGGCCGCCCCGGTGCAGGTAGTCCTTGTGGTCGCTCGGCGGGTCGACGTTGACGACCAGGTCGAGGTTGTCGACGTGGATGCCGCGGGCGGCCACGTTGGTGGCCACCAGCACGGTGACGTGACCGGTCTTGAACTGGGCCAGCGTGCGGGTGCGCTGCGACTGTGACTTGCCGCCGTGCAGCGCGGCGGCGCGCACGCCGCTGTTGAGCAGGTGCTGGGTGAGGTGGTCGACCGCGTGTTTGGTGTCCAGGAACATCATGACCCGGCCGTCGCGGGCCGCGATCTCCGTCGTGGTCGCGTACTTGTCGGCCTGGTGGACCTGCAGGACGTGGTGCTCCATCGCGGTGACCGCGCCCGCCGAGGGGTCGACGGAGTGGACGACCGGGTCGGAGAGGTAGCGGCGGACCAGCAGGTCGATGTTGCGGTCGAGGGTGGCGGAGAACAGCATGCGCTGGCCGCCGGGCCGTACTTGGTCGAGCAGTGCCGTGACCTGGGGCATGAAGCCCATGTCCGCCATCTGGTCGGCTTCGTCCAGCACAGTGATCGCGACGCGGTCGAGCCGGCATGCACCGCGGTCGATCAGGTCCTTGAGCCGCCCCGGCGTGGCCACGACGACCTCCACCCCGCCGCGCAGCGCGCCCGCCTGCCGGCCGATCGACAAGCCGCCGACGACCGTGGTGAGCCGCAGACGGCAGCTCCTGGCGTACGGGGTGAGCGCGTCGGTGACCTGCTGGGCCAGTTCCCGGGTGGGGACCAGGACCAGGGCCAGCGGCTGCCGGGGTTCGGCGCGCTGCCCGGCGGTACGGGCCAGCAGCGCCAGCCCGAAGGCGAGCGTCTTGCCCGACCCGGTGCGGCCCCGCCCCAGTACGTCGCGGCCGGCCAGGGCGTTGGGCAGCGTGGCGGCCTGGATGGGGAACGGGACGGTGATGCCCTGGTGCACGAGTTCCGCCAGCAGCCGGTCCGGCATGTCCAGCGCGGCGAACGCGTCCACCGCCGGGAGGGCGGGGGTGACGGTGACGGGCAGGGCGAACTCGCCCTGCGGCGCGGCCGGGCGGCCCGAGGCCGAACGGCCCTGGCCGGGGCGGCGGTTGTCGCGGGGACCGCCGAACTGGCCGCTGGAGCTCTTCGAACGGGTGCGGAACGACGGGTCCTGCGTACGGATGGTGGTGCGCTTCATGCGAAGCCTTCCTCGGTGCGGCACGTCGAGGAATTCCGGGCGGCAACCACACGCGGGGGAATCGCAAGGACGGACCGTTGACAGGAACAAGGTCCGGAGGGGCAACGGGTGCCGGGACGCTCCGGAAGGGATGACCGCTGTGGGGCCGCCGCACGGGAGAGGCGACAGCGAACGCGGTGACGGGAGGCCGGCGGGCGGGTGCGCCCCGGTGGTCTCCGATGAGGTGGGCGCGGTCGTCGTCGACCGCGGTGCCCCTGCTGCGGGGGTCGTGCCAACAGCGACAGGCCGGGGTCCGCACCCCAAGGTGCGGGCCCCGGCCTACCGCGTGTGTCGAACGTCAGGCGGGAACGATGTTCTCCGCCTGCGGGCCCTTCTGGCCCTGCGTGACGTCGAAGTTCACCTTCTGGCCTTCCTGGAGCTCACGGAAGCCGGAGGAGGCGATGTTCGAGTAGTGGGCGAAGACGTCGGGGCCGCCGCCGTCCTGCTCGATGAAGCCGAAGCCCTTTTCCGAGTTGAACCACTTCACGGTGCCAGTAGCCATGTCATATCTCCTTCGGGGCAGTACCCGGGACCGCACTCCGCGGCCTCCGCGTCGCCGCGATGATTGCCCCGCCCGGGAAACAGACCCGGATAAAACAAAAGTGCTCGCACCACCAAGGGTGGTGGGAGCACTTGAAGTCTTGGGAACCACAACTGCAACTGATCATCAAGGTAGCACGGAAAAGCCGACCGCGCACCGAACGCCACGAGTCGACCGACCGGCAGCAGACACCGCGGCAGGCGCCCGGCCCCCGGCTAGGCGCCCGCGACCTCGCGAGGCCGCTGTCGAGCGGGTTCACCAGGTGGTGTCCGATCGGCTGGGTGGGGACCGGGCACTCGCCCAGGTGGAGCGAGGGCTGCTCCGCTCTCACGCCGGCCCGGGCCTGCGGGTCAGTTCGTAGGCGAAGCCGACCGGGTCGGTGAGGCTGCCGTCGCCTGCGTAGGGGGTGAGCTCGGTGGAGAGTGCGGCGTCGAACTCGGCGGCGTGGTCCCCGAGCGCGGCGGGCGGAAGGAACGATGTCGACCGGATGTGGCCGGCGAGTTCAGGGATCGTCCAGCGGTGTTCGACAGTGAACTCGTGTCGTTCGACGGGCGCGAACCCGGCACGGGACAGCACCTCGTGGTCGGGATCCTGCTGGCGTGCCTGCTCCCAGCCGGCCGGGACGCGGCTGGCCACGCCGAGGGCGTCCTGCCACGTGCGGAGCAGGGCGGCGAGTGCGTGCTGCCAGTCCCTGGGGCCCGCCCACGGGGAGGTTGACCAGCACAGGGCCAGGCAGCCACCGGGCTTGAGCCAGGCGTGGGCGCGTTGGGCGACCAGGTCGCGGCGGAGCCGGTGGAAGGCGTTGCCGATGACGATCAGCTCGAAGCTGCCCGGCTCGGCCCGCAGTTCCTCGGCGCTGACGGTGACCGTTCGGACGTGGTCGGCCTGGGCGGCGACGGCCTGGGCGCGGACCACCCGGGTCATGTCGGCCTCGGCATCCACGGCCCAGACGTCGGCGAACCGGTCGCCGAGGGGGAAGGCGAGCTGGCCGGTGCCGCAAGCGAGGTCGAGCAAGCGTCCGTCCCCGGACGGGGCCGCCCGGCGCAGGAGATCGTCGATCATCGCGTCGGGGTAGGGGAGCCGGAACCGGTCGTAGTGACCGGATGTCCCCTGGTACAGATCGGGCGCGAACCTCACCTCGTCATGCATACGGCCACCATTGCACGGACGAGCGCCGGGCCCGGCCAGTGTCGCCGGCCACCAACTCCCGGATGCTGCCCACACGTCTCCGGCATCCGGCCCGCGCCCTGAGCGGACCCGGGCGTCGTCACCCGAACCTACGGCCCCGTGCCGTACCGGGCGGGACCGGTGCGGCGGGCGGGAGGGTCCGGCGGGCCTGTTCTAGATTGTCCGGCTATGGGCGTACATGGGATGACTCGTCGGTCGGTGTTGAGGGCGGCCGCGGGGGCCGGCTTGGCTGCTGCGGTCGAGGGCGGTGCCGCCGGCCGGGCCGCGGGGGCGGCGGCGGGGGCGGCGGGGGCGGCGCGCGAGGAATTTCCGCAGCCGGTGGTGGTGTCCGCGCCGCGGGCGGGCGGCTGGGTGGCGCCGGTGGTGGAGCAGGTGCTCGATGTCCGGTTCAGCCAGGTCAGGGTCCCGGGGTACGGCCCGGTCCTCACCCGCGCGTACAACCGGGCGATCCCCGGGCCGACGCTGCGGGTTCGCGGCGGACAGACGCTGCGGCTGACGCATGTCAACGGCCTGCCGCCCAACGCGCCGCACCACGGCGGGCACAACGTTCCGCACCACCCGAACAGCTTCAACCTGCACACGCACGGGATGCATGTGTGCCCGTCGGGGGAGGCCGACAACGTGCTGCGCGAGTTCGCGCCGCGCACCCCCGAGGAGGTCGCCGCCGGCATGCCCGAGCCGCGGTACTCCTCGACGATCCATGTGCCGGCCGATCACCCGGCCGGAACGTACTGGTACCACCCGCACCTGCACGGGGCCACCGCGGAGCAGATCGCCGGCGGTATGGCCGGGGTGGTCATCGTGGAGGGCGACGTCGACGACGTCCCGGAGATCAGGGCCGCCGCCGACGTCGTGGTCTGCGTCAACGAGCTGAAGGTGCGGGGCGGCAGGGTCCCCGCCTTCACCTCAGGGGACTGGCTGACCACGGCGCCCTCCGTCTTCACCGTCAACGGCGCCGCCAACCCGACGCTCACGCTGCGCCCGGGGGAGGTCCAGCGATGGCGGCTGGTGGCCGCGACCGCGTTCACCGCCCTGCGGGTGCAGGTCACCGGCCCGGGCGGAGGACTGGCGATGCATCAGATCGCCCAGGACGGCGTCACCTTCCCCACGCCCGTGTCCGTGCGGGCGCTGGAGATGGCGATGGGCAACCGCGCCGACGTCCTGGTCCGCGCCGGTACGGCGGGACGGTTCGAGCTGCGCGCGGCGGGCGTGCCGGTGCCGTTGATGACGATCGAGGTGGCGGGCGAGCCCGTGGAGCCGCCCATGGGCCTGCCCGACTCCCTGCCGCAGGGCCGGCCGTTCCTCGACGAGAGCGACGTGGCCCACGCCGGCGCGGACCGCGAGGTGGTCTTCCACACCGACCCCGCCGTCTTCCCCGGGGCGTTCCCCAACGCCTTTCGCATCCTGGGCACCCACGCCACCCCCGCGGCACACCACGGCGGCGACCTGAGGCGGGACCCGGCCCACGGCCTGTTCGACCCCGCCTACGTCAACCACACCCTGCGGCTGGGCACGACCGAACGCTGGACCGTCCGCACCGACGAGACGGCGCCCGTCCACAACCACCCGTTCCACCTGCACACCAACCAGTTCCTCGTCACCCACCGGAACGGCCTGCGCCTGGACCCGCCGGTCTGGCACGACACCATCGGCCTGGCCGGCGGCACCCCCGGCCAGTCCGTCACCTTCCTCGTCCGGTACGAGGACTTCACCGGCCGCACCGTCGCCCACTGCCACCAGCTCCACCACGAAGACCTCGGCATGATGCAGAACGTCGCCTACGTGAGCGGACCGGCGCGGTAGGGGCCGGCTCCGGTCCCCGGCCGTGCGGCGGTCGTCCCTGTCCTCGGGGCGGTCGCGCCGATGAGTTCGGCGTCCGGGAACGGTCTACCCGGCGACACGACCGTTCTCGACAGGAGTGCCATGTCCACGATCCAGCCGGTGATCCTCACGGACGACCACGACGTCCTGCTGGGCTTCTACACGCAGTTGTTCGGCGCCCAGGAGATCTTCCGGGTGCCGGAGGAGGGTCCGGCCTTCTACGTCGGGCTGCGCATCGGCGACACCGACCTCGGGCTGGTGGCCAAGGCGGGCCCCGGGGCCGGGGCGGCACCGCGGATCGTGCTCAGCATCGAGGTCGATGACGTCGACGTGACACTCGGCCGGGTGACGGCACTGGGCGGCTCGCTCAACGGCGGCCCCAACGACATGCCGTGGGGACAGCGCGTCGCCCACATCAAGGACCCCGACGGCAACCCGGTGAACCTCACCCAGCCGGTCCCGGGGGAGACCGCGGCGCCCACCGCCCGGCGCATGTTCGAGCTCCTGGAACCGATCTGCCTGGTCACCTTCCTCGCCGACGAGTGCAACGAGGAGCTGGCCGCGCTCGGCCACCGCACCTACTGGGACGGCTACTTCGCCAGCCGTGCCGCGCCGCTCGGGCGGGTGCCGGCGCAGGTCGTGCACGCGGCCTTCTACAACTTCGCCGAGGGGGAGGCCGCGCGGCACATCCCGAGCGCCTGGGAGACGATCCCGCCCGAAGCGTCCGTCGCCGCGCGGGAGCGGGGCAGCGCGGCCTCCCTGCGACGGATCCTCGGCCCCGAACTGGCAGGCTCCCCGGGCCTGGTGCGCGCCGCCGACCTGACCACCAAGGCGGCGACGAACGCGCCCACGGAAGGCCGGGTCATGTACGCCGCGATGCGCACCCTTCCGGTGCCGGGCGATCCGGTGGCCCGGCTGTGGCACTCCGCGACGATGCTGCGCGAGCACCGCGGTGACGGGCACGTCGCCGCCCTCCTCGGTGCGCGCATCAGCGGCACCGAGGCCCACGTCCTGTCCGCGCTGGCCCAGGACATCCACCCGCCCGAGTCGTTCGGGCGCATCCACCACCTGCCGAAGGAACGGCTGACCGCGGTCATGGAGGGCTTGCGCGACCGGGGACTCGTCGACGCCGACGGCCACTTCACCGACGCGGGCCGCGAGACCAGGCGGCGCATCGAGTCCGTCACCGACGACCTCGCCGCCCCGCCGTACGACGCCCTGACCCCCGCAGAGCTCGACGAGCTGACCTCCGTACTCGAACCCCTCACCGCGAAGGTGGTGGCCGCGGGCTCGCAGTGACACGGTGTGCGGGCGCGCTCCCGTGCACGGGACGTACCCCCGAACGGCCGCCGCCCGATGGGGCGCCGGCCACGGTTGTTACGCTGCGCCGATGGTCGCTTCCTCGCGTGATTCCCTGTCGGGCGCCGGCTGGCAGGATCAAGAACCCGGAACCTACCGGGAGTTGATGCCCGCCCAGGTCGTCAAACTGTCCTGGCTCAAGCCCGGGACGTTGTGGAAGGCGCGCAACGGGCCGCTGGCCTCGCTGCTCGGCGACCCCACCGGCCGGGACCGCTCCCGCTGGGTCGCGGCCCAGGCCGCACGGCGCGGCGACACCCCGGACACCGCGGCATCCGCCGACGGCTCCCGCGGGGTCCCCGTCGCGGGCGACGATCTGGTGATCGCCAGGGACGACCCCGACACGTTCTCCTTCGTCGTGATCGGCGACACCGGCGAGGGCGACGGCCCGCAGTACGCCGTCGTACCCGGTCTGCTCGAGGCGGGCGCCGGCACCCGTTTCGCCGTGGTGTGCAGCGACGTCCTGTACCCGGTGGGCAGCGGCGACGAGTACGGTCCGAAGTTCTTCCGCCCCTACCGCGACTACGCCGCGCCGATCTACGCGATACCCGGCAACCACGACTGGTACGACGGGCTCACCGGCTTCATGCGCGTGTTCTGCCGCGCGCCGGCGCTGCCCCCCGCGCCGCGCCCGAGGGCGCTGTCGGCCGCCTGGTGGCGGACGCTGCTGTGGGCGAAGCCGGAGACACCGGACGACGAGCGGCTCGACGAGGAGCGGCTGCTGCGCGGCGCGCCGGCCCAGCAGGCGTCCCAGCCCGGCCCGTACTGGGCGATCGACGCGGGCCCGCTCCGGATCGTGGGGATCGACACCGGCCTGCTCGGCGACATCGACCGCGAGCAGGGCGCGTGGCTGCGCCGCGTCTCGGCGGGCGACCGCCCCAAGATCCTGGTGACCGGGTCGCCGATCTATGTGGACGGCGAGCACCACCCGTGCGCGATCGAGGGGGGCGGCACCGTGGACGAGATCGTCACCGACCCGGCGCACCACTACGTCGCGGCGATCGGCGGTGACATCCACAACTACCAGCACTATCCGGTCGACGTCGACGGGCGGCGCATCGAGTACGTGGTCTCCGGCGGCGGTGGCGCGTTCATGCACGCGACGCACACCATCCCGCGGGTCCACGTCGGCGGCGTCACCGAGGACGACTTCCGCTGTTACCCGCTGCGCGGCGACTCGCTGGCGTTCTACAGCCGCATGTACGGGCGCAGGCTGCGGCTGCGCCGGCTGTTCGACCTGCACCCCGACGAGGCGTCGGCGGTGGTGGCGCAGCGCCTGGGCACGGCGCCGGTGCGGGCGCGCGGCACGGCCGGCGCGGCGGGCGGTGCGGCCACTCCCGGGCTCCGGGCCCGGTTCGTCGCGAGCGTGCTCGGCGTTCCACCGCGGCCGCACCGGCGCCGCTGGATCAGGATGCCCGTGCGCAAGACGCTGACCGGGCTGCTCTCGCCCGCGTCGGCCACCTACGACCCGCCGTTCTTCAAGAGCTTCCTGCGGCTGGACGTGCGCCCCGGTGCGGTGCGGGTGCGCTGCTTCGCCGCGACGGGGATGCTGGGGCAGGAGCAGAACCCGCCCGTGGAGGACGAGTTCACGATCGTGCTGCCGCCGCACCAGGGGGACCGGCAGGACCGTTGACGGGCCGTCGCGAGGATCTTCCGCGTGCTCGCCCCGCCTCTCGCGGGAAGCCCCGGTTCCCCGGCCGAACGGCCGGGGAACCGGGGCGGGAAGAGCCTGAGCTCGTCCGAGGGGGCCGCCCGGTGGCCGGGCGGCCGGCTCAGCTCGGCAGCTTCCAGTTCTGGGCGCCTGAGCCGTTGCAGGTGTAGAGCTGCACCTGGGTGCCGTTGGTGGTGGAGGAGTTCGGAACGTCCAGGCACAGCCCGGACTGCGGGTTGACCAGTGAGCCGTTGGCTCCCGGGGTCCACTTCTGGGCACCGGTGCCGTTGCAGGTCCACAGTTGGACCAACGTGCCGTTGGTGGTTCCGCTGTTGCTGACGTCCAGGCACTTGCCGAGCGTCCGCAGGGTGCTGTCCGACGCGATGATCCAGTCCTGCGCGTAGGTGCTGTCGCAGCCCCAGATCTGGGCGTGGGTGCCGTCGGCGGTCGCGGAGTTGGCGTCGTCCAGGCACAGGTTCGTGCCGACGCCCGCGCCGATCGCTCCGATGCGCGGCGATGCCGGTGCCGTGGTGCCTCCGGCGTACGACGGCGGCGCCGCCGAAGCGGCCGTCGCCCACGAGGTGTTGGCGGCGGTGCCGAGGGTGTAGTTCAGGGTGCCGCCCGCGGTGATGGCCGTGGTGGGGGCGTAGGCGTTGTTCCAGGCCGCGCCGTTCCAGGTCGCCGACTGCACGTAGGGGGCGTTGTCGGCCGCGCCGTTGCCGTTGACGGTCAGCGTCTGCCCGGACGGCAGCGTGATCACGGCCTGGGTGAACAGCGGTGAGCCCAGGGCGAGATCGGACGTGCCCGGGGTCTCCGGGAACATGCCGAGCGCGGACCACACGTACCAGGCGCTCATCGCTCCGAGGTCGTCGTTGCCGTCGGCCAGTCCCCCGGGGGTGTCGGCCCAGATCTGGTCCTGGATGGACCGCACCGTGCCCTGCGTCTTGTACGGCTCACCGATGTAGTCGTACTCCCAGGGCAGTTCGATGCTGGGCTCGTTCCCGACCCAGGCGTAGCCGTTCGCGCCGGTGTAGCTGCGCAGCGTGGTGTCGAGGTAGTCGTTCATCGCGGCGTTGCCGCCCTTGGCGTGCGCGAGACCGCCGATGTCGAACGGCACCATGCCGGTGTAGATCCAGGAGTCGGCCTCGACCATGTCGGTTCCGCTGGTCGGATCGAAACCACCGGTCCAGGCGCCGCTCGCGTTGCGCGGCTCGACGAAGCCGGAGGCCGGGTTGAGGACGTTGCGCCAGTCCTGGGCGCGACTGGCGTAGGTCTTCTGGTCGGTGGTGTCACCGAGCGCCCCGGCCATCGCGGACAGCGCGAAGTCCGCCGTGTTGTACTCCAGCGTGGTCGCGACCGGCCCGTAGAAGTTGCAGCAGCCGTAGCTGCCGTCGTGCGGCATGTAGCCGGGCGAGTTGAGGTAGTTCAGACCCGGCCGGTCGTTGTTGGTTTTGCTCGCCTCGGCGACCATGTCGGTGAGCGCCGTGGAGGTGTCGAACGAGGTGGCGCCGAAGGCGTAGTAGTCCGCGAGAATGCCGTCCGCGGGGTCACCCACCATGACGTACGACTCGCCGTTGTCCTCCGACCACTTGGGGAACTGTCCGGTCTGCGTGTAGTCGTCGACCATCGACTGCGCGGTGTCCGAGGCCACCTGCGGAGCCATCAGGCCCTCGAGTTGGGCCTGCGAGCGGTAGATGTCCCAGCCGGAGTAGTTGGCGTACACCGCGCTGTGCCCGGAGTCGACGGTGTGCGTCTTGCCGTCGAAGCCGTAGTACTGGCCGTTGGTGTCACTGATCACGTTCGGGTGCAGCAGCGAGTGGTAGAGCGCGGTGTAGAAGCTCTGCTGCTGCGCGGTGGTGCCGCCGGCGATCTGCACCCTGCCGAGCAGGGAGTTCCAGGAGTTCTGCGCGGCGGTCCGGGTCGTGTCGAAGTTCCAGCCGCTGTTCTCCGCCGTGCGGTTGGCGACCGCGTTGGCGACCGACACGTAGGACACGCCGACCTTCGCCTGCACGACCGGGTTGGAGGAGGTGTCGAAGGTGACGTAGCCGTTGGAGGCGGCGGCGTTCGGGGAGGCGGAGCCCTTGGTGGTGTCCGAGGTGGTCGCAGCGGGCGCCTTCCCGTGCAGCACGGGCTTGTTGGGCTTCTCCGCGGCGTTCTTGGACGCCGTGCCGGTGGTCGCCGGGGCGGAGGCCGTGGGCTTCGCGGCCGAGCTGCCCTGACCGGCGAACGGCTGGTCGAAGACCATGTCGAAGTAGACGGTGTAGGTGTTGCCCGCGCCGCAGAAGTGGCCGCTGGTGACCTGTCCGCTCACCTCGGTGCTGGACACCTTGGTGAACTGGGTCGAACTGGCGCCGTTCTGGCTGCTGGTCAGCTTGAAGACCAGGTTCGCCTGGGTGGTCTTGGGGAACGTGAAGCGGGCCATGCCACTGCGCGTCGTCGTGGTCAGCTCGGTCGTCACCTGGTTGTTGAGCGCGACCTTGTAGGAGCCCGCCGACGCCGACTCGTTGGCGTGCGAGAACGCGTCCGTGGCACCGGTGTTGACCGCGCCGACGGTCGGCAGCACCGGGACGTCACCGGCCGCGCCGCAGCCGGGGCCGGCGATGTGGGTCAGGCTGAAGCCGGTGATGGAGGAGTCGTTGTACTCGTAGCCGCCGCCCGGTGGACGCGAGGTCGTGTCCGGGCTCCACTGCACCATCCCGAAGGGCACGTCCGCGCCCGGGAAGTCGTTGGCCTGGTTCGACGTTCCGATGAACGGGTTTACCACGGTGGCCGGTGAGGTGACCAGGGCGGGCTTCGCGGCCGCCGTGGCCGGAGCGCACATGCCGGCCACGGCCAGCGCCGCGGTCGCGAGCACGCCGATCACCGCCGCTCCGGGTGAACTCGACAGTCGTTTCATCGTGGGGCTTCTCCTCTGAGGATGATGGTGACAACGTTGTCGGGCAGCGCAGGGCCCGGAGGAGCGGCGGAGAAAGGAGAGTCGACAACGTTATCGCGCCTGGGGCGCAGGTGGGGGGTTGACGCACGTACCAGCATCGTGGAACTCCAGGGGCTCAGCGGTACGTGGGGGGCCGGTGAGTGGAGAGCGCTGAGCGCGAAGGTAGCGACAGGGCAGGGGTGCGTCAACGGTTCGCACAAATGGTCGGATCAATGCGCGCGACAAGTGGACGGCTCAACTATCAACAAATAGGCGGGAGTTGAGAGACAGCGAGTCCGGTTCGGCGTCCGGTCGCGGGAACCGCACCGCCGTCGTGGCGAGAGCGGGCCCCGCGTGCCGCACCGTCACGCCGGGTCCGGATTCGGACGCTGCCGGCGGTGACGGCGGGCCACCGCCGCCCGTGGGCCGTGCCGTTCATCGGCGCCACGAGCGGGGGCAGCGGTGGGGGGCGTGGCGGGGGCGGTGCCAGGCCGCGCGGGACGGGTCCGCGGCGGCGTCCGGCTCCTGGCCGGCCGGCCGGGCGACGCTCAGCAGGACGACGGCGAGCGCGGCGAGTTCCACCGGGGTCGCGTCTCCCCGGACCACGCGGAACGCCGGTGGGGACCCGGCCTGCCGCGGGCCCGGCACGCCGCCGTCCACCGGCCTGGCGGCCGGCGCCTGCGCGTGAGGGGTCGGCGGGGTCATGCCGGCGCGTTGCCGTGCTTGCGGGCGGGCAGGTCCGCGTGCTTCGTGCGGAGCATGGCCAGGGAGCGGACGAGCACCGCCCTGGTCTCGCGCGGGTCGATCACCTCGTCCACGAGGCCGCGTTCGGCGGCGTAGTACGGGTGCATCAACGCGCTGCGGTACTCGTCGACGAGCTGGGCGCGGGCCGTCTCCGGGTCGTCGGCGGCGGCGATCTCCTTGCGGAAGACGACGTTGGCCGCGCCCTCCGCACCCATCACCGCGATCTCGTTGGTCGGCCAGGCCAGCGAGAGGTCCGCGCCGATGGACCGGGAGTCCATCACGATGTACGCGCCCCCGTACGCCTTGCGGACGATCAGCTGGATCCGCGGCACGGTGGCGTTGCAGTAGGCGTACAGCAGCTTCGCGCCGTGCCGGATGATGCCGCCGTGCTCCTGGCCGACGCCGGGCAGGAAGCCGGGAACGTCCACGAGCGTCACCAGCGGGATGCTGAACGCGTCGCAGAACTGGACGAAGCGTGCGCCCTTCTCGGAGGCCGAGATGTCCAGCACGCCGGCCATGGCGGCCGGCTGGTTGGCGACCAGACCGACCACCTGGCCGTCGAGACGGGCCAGCGCGCACACCAGGTTGGGCGCCCACGCGGAGTGCACCTCGAAGAACTCGCCGTCGTCCACGACCTGTTCGATCAGGGCCCGCATGTCGTAGGCGTGCTGGGCCTCGGCGGGCACCAGGTCCAGCAGGGCGTCGCAGGAGCGGTCGGCCGGGTCGGCCGCTTCGTGCGCGGGGGCGAGTTCGTGGTTGTTGGCGGGCAGCAGCGACAGCAGGTAGCGGACGTCGTGCAGGCAGCTCTCCTCGTCGTCGTACGCCGCGGTGGCGACGCCGGACAGCGTGGCGTGCACGTCGGCGCCGCCGAGACCGTCGAGGCCGACGTGCTCACCGGTGACCGCCTGGACCACGTCGGGGCCGGTGATGAACATCTGCGAGGTACCGCGGACCATGAAGACGAAGTCGGTGAGCGCCGGAGAGTAGGCCGCGCCGCCGGCGCAGGGCCCCAGCATCACGCTGATCTGGGGGATCACGCCGGACAGCCGGACGTTGCGGCGGAAGATGCCGCCGTAGCCGGCGAGCGCGGACACGCCCTCCTGGATGCGGGCCCCGGCACCGTCGTTGAGGCTGACCAGCGGCGCGCCCGCGGCCGCGGCGAGGTCCATCACCTTGTGGATCTTCTGGGCGTGCGCCTCGCCGAGCGCGCCCCCGAACACCCGGAAGTCGTGGGCGTAGACGAAGACGGTCCGGCCGTGGACGGTGCCCCATCCGGTGACCACGCCGTCGCCGGACGGCCGTTTGTGCTCCAGGCCGAAGCCGGTGGCACGGTGCCGCCGCAGTGACTCGATCTCGGTGAACGACCCCTCGTCGAGCAGGAGCGCGATCCTCTCGTGTGCCGTGAGCTTGCCGCGTGCGTGCTGGCGCACGGTCGCCTGCGGGTCGGGGCCTTCGTGGGCCCGCGCCTTGAGCCGTTGCCACTCCCGGTGCCTGGTGTGCGCGTCGGGTGCCGGCGCCGGTGCCGTGACCGGACCGGGTCGTTCCTCCACCACGGTCATCGCTGGTACCTCCGTTCGATCGGTGTTCCGGCGGTCAGGTATTGATTCCTTCGTGAAGGTATTTTATTGTCGGGGTAGCAGCCCCCTGGAGAGGAAGGGCCGACCGATGCACCAGCCGTACGGCAAGGCAACGATCAGCGACGCACCGCCCCGCCCCCCGACCGCGGTACGCCGCCCACCGGTCGTCCTGGAGCGGCACACGTGGCGCGACCCGCGCCATGTGGCGCGCGAGCTGCATGACCGGGTGGGCAGTGAACTGGCGGTCGTTCTGCGGCAGTTGGAGTTGGCGCAGCTGTTCGTGCGCGACGATCCCAAGAGCGCGGAGGAGCGCCTGGAGCAGGGCCTGCGCGCGGTGTCCGAGGCGATGCGGGTGGTCCGCGAGCTCAGCGGCGAGCTGTCCGGTGCCGGGACCTCCTGCGGCCGGCTCGCCGACGATCTGCGGGCCTTCGCGGGCGGCGTCGCGCCGGCCGGGACCCGGGTGCGGGTGCGGACCGATGGGGACGAGTCGTGGCTGCCCCCCGGCCACCGCGGCCAACTGTTCCTGATCCTCTGCGAGTTACTGCGCAACGCGTTCGCGCACGCCCGCGCGGGGACCGTCCGTGTGCGGACCAGGATCACGCCCGACGCGGTGACCGCGGTGGTGGAGGACGACGGCGTCGGGTTCGACCCGAGCACGGGGATCCCCCCGGGCCACGGCTTCGGCCTCGTGTCGATGGGCGAGCGCGCCCACGGCCTGGGCGGCGCCACCCGGATCGAGTCGGCGGCCGGCCGGGGGACCCGGGTCACCGTGCGTCTCCCGCTGGCCGGGACCGCCGCGAGCACGGGGCAGCACGCATGACCGGGACCCGGATCCGCGTGCTGCTCGTCGACGACCATGTCATCCTCCGTGAGACGCTGCGCGAGTGCCTCCAACTGGAGGCGGACTTCGAGGTGGTGGGCGACGCCCCGGACGGGGCGCAGGCGGTGGCGCTCTGCAGCCGGCTGCGGCCTGACGTGCTCCTGCTCGACGTCGAGACGCCGGGCCAGCCGGTCGACGTCACCGTGCCCCGGGTCCTGGAGGCCTCGCCCCGCACCCGGGTGATCATGCTGAGCATGCACGAGAGCCCCGACCTGGTGCGCGAGCTGCTGGCCCTGGGCATCCGCGGCTACCTCAACAAGCGCGTGAGCCGGCAGCACCTGGTGTCGGTGATCCGCGGATGCATGCGCGAGGGCGACGAAGTGCTCATCTCCGTCTCGCAGTTCGCCGCGCTGCCGGGCACCGGCAACCAGGACGGGCGGATCTCCGCGCGCGAGCGCGAGGTGCTGACCCTGGTCGCCGACGCGCTCAGCAACCGGCAGATCGCGGCCCGGCTGGGCATCACCGAGGGCACGGTGAAGCGCCATCTGCGCAACGTCTTCGAGAAGCTGGGCGCGGTGTCCCGGATCGACGCGGTCAACAAGGGCGTCGACGCCTCGCTGATCGCTCCGCCCCAGCCCCGCTCCCTACCGGGCAGGCCGGTCTGGCAGCGGTGAGGCGGGGGCGGAGCCACGGGCCGGCGCGCCCGGCTCAGGCCGCGAACGCTACGGCGGCCGCGTGCCCGTCCTCGAACATGTGGTAGAGCGTGATGTGTCCGTCCGCGACGGCCACGTGGAGGGCGAACCGCGAGGAGAACTTCTTGCCCGTGCGCCGGATCACGTGCGTGAAGCGGCCCAGGGCCACGGCGGTCCTGCCCTGCGCGACCACCGTGTCCACGGCGAACTCCTCGGTGGCGGCGACCTCCTGGCCGGCGACGGCGAAGAACTCGGCCAGTTCGGCCTTGCTCGTACGCCGCCCGGTCCACGGGACGGACGGTGCGCCGGGGACGTCCCAGTCCACCTCGTCGGCGAACAGGGAGAGCAGGCTTTCGAGATCACCGCTGCCGAAGGCGGCGAAGAAGCCCTGGACGATGTCGGTGGTGCTCGAATCGGCGGTGATGGTTGCGGTGCTGGTGGACACGGATGTCTCCTCCGGTCGGTCGTTGTCGTCGCAAAGGGTGAGCAGGGGTCGGGTGACAGGGGTCGGGTGAAGGCGTGCGGCGCGGATGCGGCCGCAGGGCCGCCGGAGCCGTACGCCCTGCGGGTCGTGCGGGTCGTGCGGGTCGTGTCGGCCGCCTTGGCCGTGCCGGCCGTGCGGGACCGGCTGGTCCGGTCAGACCAGGCTCGGCACCGCGGTCTGGGCCGGTGCGGTCGAGCGCAGGAAGGCCTGGGCCCGCTCCGGCGCGCTCGCCGGGGCCAGGTGTGCCAGGTGGCCGTCGGGGCGGACCGTCGCGATGACCGGCCGGTTCCCGAACGCCCTCCGCAGCGCGGGTGCCGCGGCCGCGGGAACCGCGCCGAGGTCGAGGACGCGGGCCTGCCCCGTGAAGCGGCCGAGCAGCCCCGCCGCGGTGGCGCTCCAGTCCGCAGGCGTGCGGCGGCCCGGCCACAGGACCACGGTGTAGTGGTACGGGTCGATCGGTGGGACGCCGCCGAACCCCCCGTCCCCGGGCTCCGCCGCGCCGTCCGCGGGACCGCCCGCGGGAGCGGCGAACAGCGGGACGCGCTGCCCGGGACGGGCCGGATGGGCGATGCGGCGGAACAGCGGGTCGGACGCGCTCTCCGCGTAGTCGACGTCGGTCTGCGCGAGCAGCGGTACCAGGACGCGCTCCAGCAGGCCGGTCCACCGTGCGGCGACGAACACCGCGTCGCGCACCGCGATGCGCGCGGACTTGCGCTGCATCGCGAACCGCGCCTGCGCCGCCGAGGTCTTCGCCATCCGCACCGCACCGACGGTGCGTTCGCTGTGGTAGGTGTCCAGCGCGGCTGCGTCCAGCCGCCCCCGCACCACCCCGCCCAGCTTCCAGCCCAGGTTGGCCGCGTCCTGGAAGCCGATGTTCATGCCCTGGCCGCCGGCCGGGCTGATCACGTGCGCGGAGTCGCCGACGAGGAAGCAGCGCCCGTTGCCGAAGCGTTCGGCCAGGCCGAGCCGGGGCCGGAACGACCGGGTCCACAGCGGCGTGCCGACCGTGAAGCGGGTGTGGGCCCGCCGGTTGATCACCTCCTCCAGCAACTGCGCGGAGGGATCGTCCTCGTCGGGGCCGCGGTGCGGGATGTTGGCGGCGATCCGGTAGTACCCGTTCGCCAGCGGGACCAGCGCGACCACGCCGTCACGCGAGTAGTAGTACTGGGCGTTCTCCGGCACGTCGCCGCTGATCGGGGCGTCCGCGATGGCGTACGTGACGTCGATGGCCTCGCCGTCGAAGCGGATCCCCAGCAATTCGCGGGTGATGCTGCCGGGACCGTCGGCACCGACGAGGTACCGGGGGACCACCGTCTCCGCGGTGGCGCCGCGGACCAGACGGGCCTCGGGCAGTTCACCGGCCGTGTCCAGTCCGACCAGGGCGGTGCCGAACTCGATGGTCCCGCCCAGCTCCGCCAGCCGGCCGCGCAGCACCCGCTCGGTCTCGCGCTGCGGCAGGGTCAGTACGAAGGGATACGGCGAGTCGGCCAGCCGGTGCAGATGCGCGGTGCCGCGCAGCCGGCCCTCCGAGTAGTAGTTGACCCCCTTGCTGCGGTGGCCGATGGCGGCCAGCCGGTCCGCGACGCCGATCCTGCCCAGCACTTCGAGACTGCGCGGCCAGACCAGGATGCCCTTGGAGTGCGGGTCGGACTCGTCGATGCCGGGCCGGCGGTCGATCAGGCGGATGCGCACGCCCTGTTGCAGCAGTTCGCAGGCCAGGGCGACGCCGACCGGGCCCGCGCCGACGATCAGCACCTCGGGCTCGTCGGCCGCCAGGGGTTCGGGCGAGTCGGCCATCACGCGGCCACGACCTTCGCGTCGAGCAGATCCACGGCCTCGCCGATGGACTCCACCGACAGCAGTTCCTCGTCGGAGACCGGGATCCCCAGCCGCAGTTCCAGGGCGACCGCCAGCTCCAGCATCACGAGCGAGTCGAACTCCAGGTCCTCGAAGCGGGTGTGCGGTGACAACTGGGCCGCGTCCAGGCCGTACTTGTCGACGATCATCTGTATGAGGCAGTCGAGCAGTTGCTGAGACATCGGTGTGCTCCTCGTCCCCCGGGCTTGTCCGGGTCGCTCGTCGGGTCGTTCCCGTGTCGCGTGTGTCGTCCGGTGCCGTTCGTTCCGTTCGTTTCGTTCCGTTCTGTTTCGTTCGTTCCGTCTTCGAGGGGCCGGGCAGCCTCACAAGGCCGTCAGGTCCGGCCAGACCAGGGCCGCCGAGCCCCAGGTGACGCCGCCGCCGAAGGCGCTGATCAGCACCCGGTCGCCGGGCGCGAGATCGCCGTCGGCCACCGCCGCGCCCATCGCGAGCGGGATGGACGCCGCGGAGGTGTTGCCGACCTTGTCCAGGTTGATCACGGCGCGGTCGGCGGGGACGCCGAGCTGCTCGGCGACCGCGTGCAGGATGCGGACGTTGGCCTGGTGGCCGACGAAGCGGTCCACCGAGTCCACCGGCCAGCCGATGCGCTTCAGCAGCGCGTCGGCCGAACCCGCCATGCGCTTCACCGCGTTGGTGAAGACCGGCCGGCCCTGCATCGTGAACCAGGAGTCGTCGGGGTCGGGCGGGAGCCCGGTCGCCCGCTGCCGCGAGCCGCTGCCGGGGATCTTGATGAGATCGGCGAGCGCCCCGTCGCTGCCGAGGTCGAAGCCGAGCAGCGAGCCCGGCTCGCCGGCCGAGCCGGCCCGCAGCACCACCGCTCCGGCGCCGTCGCCGAAGATGACCGCGGTCGACCGGTCCTCGGGGCTGATGATCGAGCTGAACGTCTCGGAGCCGATGACCAGTACCCGCCCGGCCTGCCGGGAGGCGATGGCCCCGGCCGCGCCGGACAGCGCGTAGACGAAGCCCGAGCAGACCGCGGCCATGTCGTAGGCGGGGACCGGGCCGAGGCCCAGCCGGGACGCCACGTCGGGGGCGGTGGCCGGGCACGGGTGGTCCGGCGTGGTGGTGGCGACCACCACCAGGTCCACCTCGTGCACGTTCGCCGACTTCAGCGCCCGCTCGCCGGCCTCCACCGCCAGATCGCTGGTGGCGACGCCGGGAGCGACCATCCGGCGTTCGGAGATGCCGGTCCTGCTGCGTATCCACTCGTCCGAGGTGTCGAGCCGGTCGGCCAGTTCCGCGTTGGTCACCACTCGGGGCGGGAGCGCGGTCCCCAGCCCTTCGAGCACGGCGGTGGGCGTGCTCATGCCCCGCTCCGGGCGACCGGCCGGTGGACCGGAGGCCGGCCGTCGGGTGCCGCCGTCCGCCGGGTCTCGATCGTGGTGTCGATCCGCCGGTACTCGGCCTGCGCCGCGGCGGCGGCCTGCTCCTCGGTGGTGATCGGCCGCAGCCCGGTCGCGGCGGCGATGGCGCGCAGCCGCTCGGGCATCGTCCCCGAGACGACGTGCACCGGGATCCGCAGCTCGGCCATGACCTCCAGCAGCCGCGCGTCGGCCAGGGTGCGGAAGCGGTCGTTGACCGGCCGGTGGCCGTCGGCCGACAGCGGGAGCTCGTTGCGCAGATGCACGAAGGCGTCGAAGCCGCGCTGCACGTGCTGCTTGAAGGACACGCCGAGCTGGCGCATGACGTCGTCGAAGAAGGCCAGTTCGGCGGTCCGCTCGACGTCCGCCTCGCCGAGGGCGACGGAGTCGTTGGGGTTGATGCCGACCCTGACCCGCAGCGCGCCGTAGATCCACTCCTGCAGCGACGAGCCGTCCGAGATGAAGCCGCCGGCGAGCTGGTGCTCGTACTTCACCCGCTCGGTGTGGCGCACGACGATCATCTGCAGCAGTTCGGCCGCGGTGCACTCCTCGAGCTTCTTGCCCGGCGCCGCGTCGGGGAGTATCTCCCGCATGGTCCTGGCCATGGTCCGCGGCAGGCCGATGTAGTGGGACAGGGCGAGCGCGGTCAGGGTCTTGCCGGACGAATAGGTTCCTGAGATGCCGAGCCTCATGGGGCAATCGCCCTTTCGTGTGGGGCGCGGGCGGTCAGCCGGACAGGGCTGCCGGACGCGGGAGTTCGTGGGTGACGGAGCACAGGACGCGCACGCCCGCGCACGCGGCGGTGATGTCGGCGGTGCGCCACCGGGCGCCGTCGCGGGCGTCGAGCAGGGCGCTGCCGGCGAGCTCCGCGGTCACCGGGAACGGGCCGGTCGCCGGGCGCTCGGGGGTGTCGCACTCCAGGACGGTGCGCCGCATCCACAAGGTGTTGCTGTGCGCGCGGTCCAGGCCGTCCAGGTCGTAGAGCAGCAACTGGCCCAGCTGGAGGGCGATCACGAACGCGTCGATGAAGGACACCGCCGGCTGGTACGCGCCCTCCAGGCCGCCACCGCCCGGCGCGGTGCCGGGGACCGGTGCCAGACGGGCGGTCCCGTCGGCGCGCTGCCGGTCCCCGGTCACCTGCAGGGTGATGTCGCGGATCGGCTGCCTGCGGGTGCGGAACCCCTCGCCGTACAGCCCCGCGGGTGCCGGGTACGGGAGCGGGCCGGCGGCGCGGTCACGGGCCGCGAGGTCCGCGGCGGCGAGGCCGCCGAGCTCGGTGGCCGCGGGGCCGGCCCGGTCGAAGACCGGGTGGACGACCGGGTGGACGACCGGGCGCCCGAACGGGTGGACCACTTCGCAGCGGATCCGCATCCCGCCGATCCGGCAGGTCATCAGCGTCACCGCGGTGCCCGCCAGATGCTCGTGCGGGCGCGTGCCGGCCGGACGGCCCTCGACCCGCAGCGACTCCAGGTCCTCCTCGTCGGGCTCCCGCCCGGCGCGGATCTCGACCCGGCGCAGCCACATCAGGGAGCGTTTCGCGGCGGTCAGCCGGTGCCTGCGGGTCAGGAACAGCTCGGCCAGCCGGGCGCCGACCACCAGCGCGTCGATCGTGCTCAGGTGCGGGCGCTGGCTGGCGCCGGCCTTGAGCGACCAGTCCGGCGGGCAGAGCACGCCCGCGGTCGCGGTGATCGCGCCGTCCGGGCCCGGATCGATCACGATGCCGGTGAAGCGGTACGTGACGCGCCGGTGGCCGTCGCCGAAGAAGCGCGAGGCGGCCGGCCCGAGGCGGTCGTCGATGGACGCCACGAACGAGGAGGGGGACGCCGTGTGTCCCCGCAGGGCCGGCGGCGCCGGGGAGGCCGCGGTGGTCATGACGCCCCCTTGAGCCGGAACGCCACGCCGCCGCCGACCGGCAGCCGGCCGTCCGCCGCCGCGCCGGTCAGGGGGAGGACCCCCTGGGCGGACCGGAAGGTGTACGGGCAGACGCCGTCGGGGATCTCGACACGGCCGGTGACCTGGTCGGTGACCGAGCGCAGCCGGGAGATGAACCCCGGGTCGTACGCCTCGGGCCTGGCCCGGCCGGGGAAGAAGCCGTCGAAGAACTCGCCGGTGACGTCCGTCAGCCCCGGGTCGGTGATCAGCCGGAGCGCGGGAGCCGCGCCCTGCGCGACGGTGGAGTGCGGCCGGACCCCGCTCTCGCGGACCATCGAGGTGTCCATGAAGCCCGCCGGGTGCAGGCAGTTCACGGTCACCCCGGTGCCCCGCAGTTCCTCGGCGAGGTCGAAGGTGAAGGCGGCCAGGGCCAGCTTGGAGCGCCGGTAGGCGGTGACCCCCTGGTAGGCCTCGTAGTACGGGGCCTCGGCCGGGTCGAAGGGCGCCTGGCCCACCGACCCGACGTTGAGCACGCGTGCCGGTGCCGTGGCGGTGAGCAGCGGCAGCAGGGCCCGGGTGAGCACCACGGGCGCCAGGTAGTTGATGGCGAAGCGCAGTTCGTGGCCGTCGCGGCTGGTCTGGCGGGCCTGGCCGGGCGGCCCGAAGCCCACCGCCGCGTTGTTCACCAGGACGTCCAGGCGGGTGGTGAGCCCGCGGACCTCGGCGGCCAGCCGCGCCACCTCGTCGAGCGAGGACAGGTCGGCCGTGAAAGGGACGGCGCGCGGGCCGAGTTCGGCGACGAGCCGGGCCACGCGTGTGCGGTCCCGCCCGTGCACCAGCACGCGCCGGCCGCCGGCGACGAGGTCGCGGGCCAGGGCGCGGCCGAGTCCGGCCGTGGCGCCCGTGATCATTACGGTAGGCGTGTTGTCGGTCATGCCTGCTCCATCGAAGAGGACGGGTGGCTGATGGCTCACTGACCGCGGGCGGGGTGGTTGACGTTCGGCACCGAGAAATTGCTGACGTAGATGTTCGGGCCGCTGATGCCGTTCCTCGCCACCATCTCCAGGAACTCCTGGGCCGGCGGATTCCCCTGGTGCTGCTCGTACGCGGCCTCGTCGGTGAACGTGGCCTGGAACACCACACGCGTGGGATCGTCCCGGTCGGGAACGATGTGGTAACTGATGGTCCCCGGCTCGTCCCGCAGCGAGAGAAATGCCTCGCGCTGTGCCGACTCCAGGAATTCCGCACGGTGTTCGGCGGCTATCCGCTCGAAACTCGCCACGACGGTGAGAATGATCCCGTCGTCGCCCGCGGAGCCCAGCGTCTGCGGTGCCTCCGCGGTCACCGCGGGAACGGGCCTGTCCTGCTGAACGGTCATCGTCTTTCTCCTCACGGGTTCGAACTGATGACTTACGGAATTCACCCTAGGAAGTGCGGGGTCGGAGCGAAATTCTCCGATGGGGTTCAGACAGGGGTTCGAACGCCACACCCGCACTACCTCTTTGGAAACATCGCGGAATGCCGGACGTTCCATCGGGAGTTGTCACGCGAAGACCGTCCGGCCGTCCCGGAACGGCGACATGACCAGGGAGAGAAGCGGTATGCGCGCGATCGTCCAGCACACTTTCGGAGGCCCCGAGGTCCTGCGTCTCGAGGAGGTGGACCAGCCGGTCCCCCTGCCGTCCGAACTGCTCGTCCGGGTCAAGGCGATCGGGGTGAACCCGGTCGAACCGCTGATCCGCAGCGGCCGTTTCAAGCTGCTCGGCGAGCCGCCGTTCGTCCTGGGCTGGGACGTCTCCGGCGTCGTCGAGCACGTGGTGCCCGGCACCTCCCGCTTCCAGGAGGGCGACGAGGTCTTCGGGATGCCCTTCTTCCCGCGCGGGGCCGGCGCCTACGCCGAGTTCGTCGCGGCGCCCAACCGGCACTTCGCGCGCAAGCCCGCCTCGATCTCGCACGCGCAGGCCGCCGCACTGCCGATGGCCGGGCTCACCGCGTGGCAGGCGCTGGCCGAGGTGGCCGACGTGGGCCCGGGGGACCGGGTGCTGGTGCACGCGGGCGCGGGCGGCGTCGGCCACCTGGCGGTCCAGATCGCCAAGGCCCGCGGCGCCCACGTCATCGCCACCGCGAGCGCGGCCAAGCACGCCTTCGTGCGCGGCGTCGGCGCCGACGAGGTCATCGACTACCGCACGGTCGACTTCGCCGAGGCGGCCAAGGACATGGACGTGGTGTTCGAGCTGATCGGCGGCGAGTACGCCGACCGCTCGCTGGCCACCCTGCGCCCGGGCGGGCTGCTGGTCACCGCGATCGACCGGATGGACGCCGCGCTGGCCGAGCGCACCCGCGCGGCCGGCTTCCGGTTCGCCGGGGTCTCGGTGGAACCGGACTACGTGGGCCTGGAGGCCATGGCCGCACTGGTGGAGGACGGCCGGCTGCGCCCCCACGTGGGCCTGGCGCTGCCGCTGGCCGACGCCGCGGTCGCTCACGAACTGTCCGAGAGCGGGCGCGCGACCGGCAAGATCGTCCTGGAACCCTGAGGATCAGGCCGGTACCGGCGCGGGCCGCGGTGCCGGGGGTGCCGCGGCCGCCCAGCCGACCGACTGCGCGGTCCGGCCGAAGTCCGCGACCAGCGGCGAGCGGTCGGCGGCGGCGCGGGCCAGGCAGATCTCCTTCGGGGGCAGGTCGAGGACCGCGGTGTAGGCGATGTCGGGCCGGGTGTAGAAGCGCGCGGCGGACCGGGGAAGCAGCGTGAGGCCGTGGCCCCGCGCCACCGACTCCAGGATCTCCTCCACCGACCCGGTGCGCGGTGCGGCCTCCAGCAGGGAGGCCGCACCCCGCACCACCTCGGCGTGGTCGGCCTCGACGGCGCGGCCGGACGGCGGCCGCCGGACCAGCCGTTCGCCGAGCAGGTCCGTGCTGTGCACCGCCGCCCGACCGGCCAGCCGGTGCGCGACGGGCAGCACCGCGAGCAGGCTCTCGCTGCCCAGCGGGGTGAGCGTCACGCCCTGCTCGGCCACCGGCATCCGAACGAAGGCGACGTCCACCGTGCCGTCGAGCACCGCCTCGGTCTGCTCCTCGCCGGCCAGGTGCCGCACGTCCACGGTGACTTCGGGCCGCTGTGCGGTGAAGGCGCTGATCACCCTGGTCACCACCATCCCCCAGCCGAAGCCGACGGTGAGCCGCGCCTGACCGCCGGCCGCCCGGTACATCCGGTGCCTGGCCGCCCGCGCCGCGGCGAGCATCGCGCGGGCGTCACCCAGGAACTCCCGTCCGGCCGCGGTCAGTTCGACCGACCGGCGGTCGCGCACCAGCAGGTCGAGCCCGATGTCCTGCTCCAGCGCGCGGATCTGGCGGCTCAGTGCGGGCTGCGTGATGTGCAGGTCCGCCGCGGCCCGGCCGAAATGCAGCCGGTCCGCCACCGCCACGAAGTAACGGACCTTCCTCAGATCGAGGTCCATGGTCGCCTCCGCCATTCATCGCGGTGATTCCTCACCGGCGAGCCGGCCTGTGCGCCTCTTGTATTTCGGGCATCACAGGAAACACATAAGGCATTGGACATCAGAACCGCGCCGCCCGCACTGTTGTCGAAGAGGTCATACACATCTCCGAGCCATCGGAAAGGTACGAACAATGAGCCTTGCAGACAAACGCGTTGTCGTGATCGGGGGAAGTTCCGGAATCGGGTTCGCGGTCGCCCGGCTCGCCGCCGAGGAGGGCGCCGAGGTCGTGATCGCCTCCAGCAGCCGGGACCGGATCGACCGTGCCCTGAAGAACCTGCCGGACACCGTGAGCGGGGACCGCCTGGACGTCACCGACGAGGCCGCGGTGGCCGCGTTCTTCGAGCAGGTCGGCCCCTACGACCACCTCGTCTACACCGCGGGCGACCCGCTGCAGATCAAGTCCTTCGGCGACACCGACCTGACGCAGGCGCAGGAGTACTTCAAGGTCCGCTACTGGGGCGCGTTCACCGCCGCCCGGCACGGCGCCGCGGGCATCCGTGCGGGCGGCTCGATCGTGCTCAGCTCCGGCAGCGCAGGCGCCCGCCCGGCCAAGGGCTGGACCGTCACCGCGAGCATCACCAGCGCCTCCGAGGCGCTGGGCCGCGCGCTGGCCGTGGAGCTCGGCCCGATCCGGGTCAACGTGGTCCGTCCCGGGCCGACCCGCAGCGAGCTGTGGGACGGCAGCATCGACGAGCCCGAGGAGTTCTACACCAGGCTCGGCGACAAGCTGCTGGTCGGCCGGGTGGGCCAGGTGTCCGAAGTGGCGCAGACCTACCTGTACCTGATGAACAACGGCTTCAGCACCGGCTCGGTCGTCACTGTCGACGGCGGGCACTTCCTGACCTGAACCGCCGCCGAACCGCGCCGGCGGCCGTCCGTCTTCCCCCGGTGCCGCCGCCGGCGCCACCGCCCCGACCAGCGGAGGAGAACCGCTTCCCCATGCGCATCGAACTGGAGCAGGGCCCGCAGTGGCCCCTCGGCTTCCTGGCCGTGACGGAATCCATCGAGCGCCTGCTGGACGGCACCAGACTGCTGTCCATGGCGACCGTCGGCGACAACGGAGTCCCCTGGTTGCACAACGCCTACTTCGCATACGACGCCGACCTCCATCTGTACTTCCTGACCCGCACCGACTCCGAGCACGCGCGCAACCTCAGCAACAGCGGCGGCCAGGTGGCGGTTACCGTCGCCGACACCCGGCAGGAAGGCGCGCCCGGCAGCAGGCAGGGCCTGCAACTGCAGGGTCCCTGCCGGCCCGCCGAAGGCGACCGGCTGCGCCGGGGCGCCGAGGTGTTCGCCGACCGGTTCCCCGGGTTCACCGCGGCCATCCGCGGGGCCACCCGGCCGGACGGCCCCCTGGACACCCCGGACCTGCGGCTGTTCGTGTTCTCCGCGGCCCGGGTCAAGATCTTCGACGAACCGGCCTGGGGGCGCGACGTCTGGCTGACGGGCCGCATCCTGCGCGAGGCCGCACCGCAGCGCACCCGCTGAACTCCCGCCGCCGCTGCGCCGGAAGCGCACCGGCCGACCCCCGGCACGTGCCCGTACCGGGGGTGGATCCCACGCTACGCACCCCGCCGCGGCGCGGGCATTCCGCGTGCGCGACACCGCCATGCGCCCTTCGGGCCCGCCCGGACACCACCGACGACACACTCCGTACGCCCCGAAAGGAGCACCATGACCATGCACGCCGCCGCCCGCGAGGGCACCAGCCGCGGCGCCGCCGTGTTCCGCGCGCTGGCCGCCGAGGCGGACGCCCCGCCCTGGGAGGCGATCAGGGACGTCGCGCCCGGACTGGGCGCGCACATCGAGCACGGTCTCGGCGCGCTGACCGGCGCGTCGGGACTCGATCTGCGCACCCGCGAGATCGCCACCGTGTGCATGCTCGCCGCCCTCGGCGACTGCGCGCCCCAACTGGCCTTCCACGTCGCCGGAGCGCTGCGGGCAGGAGCCGACGAGACCGAGGTGGTGGAGGCCATCGCCCAGGTCAGCCTCTACGCCGGTGTTCCCCGGACGCTCAACGCGCTGGCCGTCGCGCGGCCCATCCTGGCCGCACACCGCGGCGTGCCGCACGTCGCAGGCCGCCCCGCCGGCCAGGCGGACGGCTGACGTTCGGCTACTCCTTTCGAAACATCGGGCGGGCCATAAGCGGAATTCCGCCGGTATGGCCCGCCCAGTAGCGTCCCCATAGGGCCACCGAACCGGACCGGCCCGAATTCCCGCCGGCGCACCGCCGGAACTCCCGCGGAATCCACTGGAATCCCCTTGGAATCCCCTTGGTACCGGAAAGCAGGAATCGATCACCGTGAGCGTGTCCGCACCGATCTCCCGCCGGGAGAGACTTCCGTCCCTGACCGGGCTGCGCGCCATAGCGGCGCTGATGGTCTTCGTCTTCCACATCTACGCCGTGGCCGTGTTCGCCTCACCCGGCGTCACCCGGTGGATGTCCCACTCCGCAAGCCAGGGCGGCGTGGGCGTGACCTTCTTCTTCCTGCTCAGCGGCTTCCTGCTGACGTGGACCGCCCGCGGCGACGACACCGCCCGCCGCTTCTGGGGGCGTCGCGCGGCGAAGATCGTGCCGAACCACCTGGTGACCTGGGTGGCGGCGTTCGTCTTCCTGTCCGTCAGCGGGCTCACCCTGACCGGCGGTTTCGACCGGTTCGGCCTGGACTCGCTGCCGAACCTGTTCCTGCTGGGGGACTGGTTCCCGCGCGGCGGGGTGTTCTTCAGCATGAACATCCCCAGCTGGTCGTTGGGGTGCGAGGCCTTCTTCTACCTCTCCTTCCCGCTGCTGCTGCCGGTGGCCCGCCGGATCGGCGCACGCATGCTGTGGCCGGCCGCCGTCGCGCTGGTCGCCCTCGTGTGGCTGATGCCGGTGATCGCCGACGCCGCCTTCCACCAGGGACCGCTGGTGCCCGGCCTGCCCGTCAGCGAGGACCGCATGTGGTTCGTCTACACGCTGCCGCCGGTGCGGATGCTGGAGTTCCTGCTCGGCATCGTGCTGGCGCTGATCGTGGAGGCCGGGCGCTGGCCGCGGATCGGGCTGCGGACGGCGAGCGCGCTGTCCCTGGCCGGGTACGTCGGCTCCTCGTACCTGCCGTACCTGTTCGGGCTGGTGGCCGGCGCGCTGGTGCCGCTGGCGCTGCTCATCCCGACCGCCGCGGTCGCCGACATCGAGGGGCGGCCTTCGCCGTGGCGCGGCCGGGTCGCGGTGTGGCTGGGCAACGTCTCCTTCGCGTTCTACATGGTCCACCAGCTGGTGATCCGCTGGGTCCACTACGCCCTGGGCGCCACCCGCTCCTGGGACACACCGCAGGCGCTGGGCGTCACCGCGCTGATGTTCACCGTGGCGCTGGCTCTGGCGACGCTCCTGTACTACGCCGTCGAGCTGCCGCTGGTCCGCCTGTTCAGCCAGGCGCGCACGACCTCCGCCGCCCAGCCCGCGACGCCTGCCACCGCTCCGCCCCAACCCGCCTCGATCGCGTAGGAGAAGACCTCCATGTCCACAACCGTCGACCAGTCCCAGGGCCCCGCCCAGGTGGCGGACTCCCCGCACCGGATGACGTCCCGCCAGCGGCTGGTGCTGATCCTGCTGCTCGGCTCGCAGTTCATGCTCGCCGCCGACTTCTCGATCCTCAACGTCGCCCTGCCGGACATCGGCACCGGCCTGCACTTCTCGCTCGGCTCCCTGCAGTGGGTGACCACCGCCTTCTCGCTGGCGGCCGCCGGCTTCACCCTGCTGTTCGGCCGGGTCGCCGACCTGTTCGGCCGCCGCAGGCTGTTCCTGACCGGTATCGCCATGCTGACCGTCGCCTCACTGGTCGGCGGCCTGGCCGCCACGCCCGCCATGCTGGTCACCGGCCGCGTGTTCCAGGGCCTGGCCACCGCGATCGTCACCCCCGCCGCGCTGTCGCTGCTGACCACGACGTTTCCCGAAGGGCCGCTGCGCGCGAAGGCACTGGGACTGAACGGCGCGATGCTGTCGGCCGGGTTCATCACCGGCGCGGTGCTCGGCGGAGTGCTCACCGACCTGCTGAGCTGGCGCTGGACCTTCTTCATCAACGTGCCGGTCGGTGCCGCGGTGTTCTTCATCGGCCTGTCCGTGATCAAGGAGAGCCGCGTCCGGCGTTCGGCCCGGCTCGACCTGCCGGGCGCGGTGACGGTCTCCGTGGGCCTGCTCGCGCTGGTCTACGGCATCAGCACCGCGCAGCAGAAGGGCTGGACCAGCGCCCGCACCCTGCTGCCGATGCTCGCCGGCGCGATCCTGCTGGTGGTCTTCTGGCTGATCGAACTGCGCGCCGACGAGCCGCTGGTGTCGGTGCGCGTCGTGCAGCGGCGCACGGTCCGCTGGGGCAACCTCGGCGGGATCGTCACGTTCACCATGGCCAGCAGCCTGACCTTCCTGATGACCCTCTACCTCCAGCGGGTGCTCGGCTACTCGCCGCTGGTCACCGGCCTGACCTTCGGTCTGCTGGGCGCGGCCGCCTTCGCCGGCGGCACCTTCGCACCCCGGCTGATCGGCCGGGTCAGCGGCCCCGGCGGCCTGATGACCGGCCTGGTCATCCAGGCGTCGGCGAGCTTCCTGCTGGTCTTCGTCGGCGACGGCAAGAGCTGGATCACCCTGGTGCTGGTCGGCACCGCGATCTCCGGCTACGGCCACATCACCGCGGTCGTCTCGTTCATGGTGACCGCCACCTCCGGACTGCCCGACGAGGAGCAGGGGCTGGCCACGGGCCTGGCGACGCTCACCCAGCTCGTCGGCCTGACCCTGGGCGTCCCGCTGCTGAGCACCATCGCCACCGCCAAGGCCTCCCGCCCGCACCCGGGCCACAGCGACGCGTGGGCCGTGCTGTCCGGGGTGCGCACCGCGACGCTCGTCAACGGCAGCGTGCTGATCGTCGGCGCCCTCGTGCTCGCCCTGTTCCACCTCCTGCCCAGGGCACGCCGCACCGCGGCGCTGGAAGCCTGACGTCCTGCCCCTGCCCTGCCCTGCCCTGCCCCTGCCCCTTCTCCTCCTCTGCCCTGCTGCTCTCTGCTGAAAGGTCATGTCTCCATGCGCGCAATCGTCGTCAGGACGTTCGGGGAGCCCGGCGTCCTGGAAGTCGCCGAACTGCCGGCGCCCGAGCCGGCCGCGGGCCAGGTACGCATCAAGGTGGCGGCCGCCTCGGTCAACCCGGTGGACCTGGCCACCCGGTCAGGCGCCCTCTCCGCCTTCCTGCCCGAACTCCCGGCCTACCCGCTCGGCTGGGACGTCGCCGGGACCGTCGACGCGATCGGCGACGGCGTCGCGGATCTGGCGCCCGGCACGGAGGTGATCGGCCTGTCGGACTGGTTCGCCACGCTCAGCGGCACGCACGCCGAGTACGTGGTGCTGCCGGCCGGCGCCGTCACCGCCGCCCCCGCCGGGGTGGCGCCCGAACTGGCGGCGACCCTGCCGCTCAACGGGCTCACCGCACTCCAGGCGCTGGACCTGCTGGACCTCTCGGCCGGCCAGACCCTCGCGGTCACCGGCGCGGCCGGCGCGGTCGGCGGGTTCGCCGTGGAGCTGGCCGCCCGGCGCGGCATCACGGTCCTCGGCGTGGCCGGCCCGGCCGACCGCGCCTTCGTCAGCGGTGCCGGCGCGACACCGGTGTCCCGCGGCGACGACGTCGCGGGCACGCTGCGGGCGCTGGCCCCCGGCGGCGTCGACGCGGTGTTCGACACGGCGCTGATCGGGGCGGACGCGCTGGCCGCGGTCCGCGACGGCGGGCGCTACGTCGGGGTGTTCGGACCGGCCGCGCCCGGGACCGAACGCGGCATCGACGTCCAGGCCGTCTCCGTCCACAGCGACGCCGGGCAGCTGGCCGAGCTGGTCTTCCAGGTCGAGACCGGGGCGCTCACGCTGCGCCTGGCCAGGACACTCGCGCTCGCCGACGCGGCCGAGGCGCACACGCTGGTCGCCAAGGGCGGCCTGCGCGGCCGCGTCGTCCTCACCCCCTGAGGACCCGGCGCGCGCCGTGCCCCCACCTCGAACGCGGCGCGCGCCACTCCGTACGGCTGCCCGAAGGGAGGCGCAGGACGTGAACGTGGGCGCGGACATGAACGCGGGCACGGGCGCGGGCGGGAGTACGGGCGTGAACGTCGGCGCGGACGTGAACGCGGGCGTCGGCACCGAAGCGGCCGCGACGCCGCCGGCGACGGAGCACGCCGTCGTGGTCCCGCGTCCCGTCGCGGACCCGGTCCTGCGTGTGTTCCTCCTGCACCACGCGGCCGGCACCCATCGCGTCTACACCGACTGGGTCCCCCACTTCCCGCCCTCCTGGGAGATCTGCCTGTTCGAGGCTCCCGGCCGGCGCCGCCTGGCCCACCTTCCCCCGGCCACCGACGCCACCTCCCTCGCCCGCTTCTTCCTGGCCGCCGCCGCCTCCCGGCTCGACCGCCCTTACGCCCTGTTCGGCCACAGCATGGGCGCCGCGGTCGCGTACGAGATGCTCCGCCAACTTCCCGCTCCCGGATGCCCGTTGCCGTGCTGGTGCGGCGTCTCCGCCTGCCGGCCGCCCGCGGACCCCCTTGCCGGGCCGCCGCCGGACCGCGCCGTGCACCGCCTCTCCGACCGCGAACTGCGCACCACCCTCGCCCAGTTCGGCGCCCTGCCCCAACGGGCCCTGGCGGACGCGGTCTGGCCCCGTCTGGCCCCTCGGGTCCGCGGCGACTTCCGGCTCGCCGAGCGGTGGCGCCCGCCCGCCCACGCGCCCCGGACCCGGGTGCCGCTGTCGGTGTTCGGCGGCCGCGACGATCCGGTCGTGCCGGCGTCCCGGCTCGCCGCCTGGGCCGACGTCACCGACCGGCCGGGCGGCTGCCACCTGTACCCGGGCGGCCACTTCTACTTCCGGCAGCAGACCGCCGAGGTCGTGGCCGCCGTGGTGGGCGAGGTCCGCCGGTTCGGCCCGGGCGGGGACGGCCCGGACGCACCGCGCCCGTGACGATCCTTCCGGCGGACGCCGCGCGGTCCGTGCTTCTCACGTAACGTCAGGCCCTCCGCGCACCGCCCGGTCGCCCGTCCTGCTTGCTGTCCCGTATCCCCCCGCGAGGAGACCCATGACTCCGGTCAGCCGCGCCGCCTTCTTCGACGTCGACGAGACGCTGGTGGCCCAGAAGACCATGTTCGGATTCCTGCGCTTCCACCTGGCGGCGGCCGGCCGGCCGCCCGCCGACTACGAGGGGGCGTACCGTGCGATCCAGGCACTGAAGGACCGCGGGGCGACGCGGGAGGAGGCGAACCGGGCCTACTACACCCTGTACGCGGGCGCCTCGGCCGCCGAACTCGCCGCGCAGGGACGGGCCTGGTACCTGGAGCAGCGGCGGGCCGGCGGCTTCTACCACGGGCCGGGAACGCAGGCGTTGCGCCGCCACCAGGAGTCGGGGGACGCGACCGTACTCGTCTCCGGCTCCTTCTTCCCGTGTCTGGATCCGGTCGCCGAACACCTGGGCGCCACCGCGGTGCTGGGCACGCCGGTGGTAGTGCGCGAGGGGCGGCTCACCGGGGAGGTGCGGCGGCCGATGATCGGCGCTGCCAAGGCCGAGGCGGCGGCGGCCTGGGCCGCCGCCCGCGGCATCGACCTGGCCGGCTGCCACGCCTACGGCGACCACTCCTCCGACCTCGAACTCCTGCGAGCCGTCGGCCATCCGGTGGCGGTCGGCGCCGACCCGGTCCTGCGCGCCCACGTGGCCCGGGCCGGCGGCCGGACCCTGCCGGGCCTGGACGCGTCCGCCGCACGACACGGCCGGCGCTGACGGGCGGCGCCCGGAGGGCGGCCACCACCGCCCGCCGCCCGTCCGGCGGCGGCCGACGTTGCCGGCCCTGGCGCCCGTCAGGCCGACGCCGTCGTGGGCAGGACCGCCCCGAGGATCTCCTGTACCCGGTCCACCACGTCCTGGCGGTCGTTGAGCACCCAGGACATGTGCTGGGCGCCGAAGAAGGCCGACACCAGGACGCGTGAGAGCACGTCGGGGTCCGCGCCTTCCGGCAGGTCGCCGTCGGCCTCCGCGAAGTGCAGCAGGCGGGAGATGAACGTCAGGAAACCCACGAAGGGCGTCGGCAGCGGCACTTCGATCAGCGAGTGCTCCAACTGCAGCCGCGCACCGGCCTGAGCGATCTTGTTGTCGCGGAACAGCGCACCGGTGCGCAGCAGCAGCTCGGCCACCGCGGCGCACGGCGGCAGGCCCATCCCCTCGACCTCCTCGGAGAGAACGGACAGCCGTGTGTAGAACTCGTCGGCCACCGCGGCGGCCAGAGCGTTCTTGTTCGCGAAGTGGAAGTAGATCGCTCCCTTGGTGGCGCCGGTCAGCTGCGCCACGTCGAGCATGGTCGTGTCGGGGTAGCCCTTGTTGGCGAACGTCTCGGCCGCCGCGTCCAGGATCAGGGCACGAGTACGGATGGCCCGCTCCTGTTTGAGGTCGCCGGCCGCGGGTGTGTGACGGGTTTCCTGCCTCATGCCCCATCCCTTCGTACAGGTGCTGCGCGCGCTGTCGGAGCCTGGCTGGTGGGAGGCTCTTCCCCATAATACCTTCATGAAGGTATCTTTAGAGACCCCCGGAGGGCTACCCCCCGGGATCGCGCTCGTTCGCGCACCATCAGATCACAAGGGGGATTGTGATGCAGAGTACGGACGCGCCACCCTCGACAGACGCCACACCCGAGCCGCTCGCCCACGCCGGGCACCGGCTCGCCTTCATGCAACCGGTGCCCAGGAACCTGGTGCACCGCGCCTCCGTCGCCGAGGTCCTGCTCACCGACAGCGCCCGGCTGGACGACACGACGTTCCTCGTCGCCGCGCAATGGCCGCGCGACCACGCTCTCTACCACCCCGACGCGGCCGGCCGCGCGGACCCGCTGCTCTTCGCCGAGACCATCCGCCAGATGTTCGTCTACCTGGCGCACACCTACCTGGCGGTCCCGCTGACCCACCACTTCATCGGCGACGCCCTCGACTTCTCCCTGGACGACACCGCGCCGCTGAACGTCGGCGCCACCCCGCTGAACGTCGTCCTGGACGCGCGGTGGACCTGGCACGGCAGCCGCCCGCCCCGCCGTTACGGGATGCGGCTCGACGTCGTGCTCAGCGTCGGCGGCCGGGTGTGCGGCAGCGGCATGATCAGCGGCGTCGCGGTCGACGACCGGATGTACGCGCTGTTACGCCACAAGGACGCGCGCGGCCGCACCGTGCCCGATGGTGACACCGTGGGCGTCCCCTGGGTGCCGCGCCAGGTGACCCCTGCCGCCGTCGGCAGGCTGCGCACCAAGGACATGGTGCTCGAACGGGACCCGGTGGACCTCGACTGGCTGCTGCGGGTCGACACGAACCACGCGATCTACTTCGACCACCCCAGCGACCACGTCCCGGTCATGGTGGCCCTGGAGGGATTCCGGCAGTTGGGCTACCTGGTGGTCAACGAGGGCCTGTGGGACTCCCCGCTCGCCCTGGTCTCCTCGCGGGTCCAGTGTCTGGCCTTCGGCGAACTCGACCAGCCGGCCCGGCTCGTGGTGGAGGAGGCCGCGGAACCGACCGGCAGCGCGTCGCTGCGCCGGCTGCGGGTCAGCATCCACCAGGGCGGCAGACCGTTCGCGGTCGGCACGACGGTCTGGTCGAGACCCGCCGGACCACCGGAACCGCCGGAACCGGGACCGCGGGTGGAGCGGGTGGAGCGAGTGGAGCCGAAGCCCGGGGGCACGCGTCCGCTCATCCCGAGCCAGCGGGGCCGACGGTGACCCGGACGACCCCCACCGTCCCGGCGACCGCGCCGACGTTCACCGCCCTCGCGGCCACGCCGCCCTCCGCCGCGGCGACAGCGGCCTTCACCACGGCCCCCGCGTCGCGTACGGCATGGCCGCGGGCCGAGCGGCTGCGCGCCGCCGGGTCGACGGCGGCCCGGCACGCGGCCGCCGCCGACCGGGACCCGGGACTCGCCCCGGAGACCGTGACGGCGGTGACCCGGGCCGGCTTTCCCGCCTACTTCGTGCCCCGCGGACACGGCGGACACCAGGGCGACTTCACCTCGCTGCTGCACGCCGTGGCGGAGCTGGCCGAGAACTGCTCGTCGGCCGGCTGGTGCGCCGCACTGTGGGCGACGCACGGACGGTACGCCGCGCTGCTGCCCGAGGAGGGCCGGCGCGAGGTGTGGACCGCCTCCCCGGACACCCGGATCGCCGCCGGCCTGGTGCCGCGCGGAGCCCGGGCGGTGCGTCACGGCTCGCACTGGTCGCTCAGCGGCCGCTGGGAGTGCGTCAGTGCCGTCGGGAACTCGGCGTGGGTGCTGCTCGCGGCCACGGTGGACCCCGGGCCGGCGCGCCAGCCGGAGCCGGGGACGCGGGCCGGGATGCCACCGGGGCGGGACGGCGCGCCGGACGCGGCGCGGGTGTTCGCGGTGCCCACCGCGGCCGTCGAGGTGACGGCCACCTGGGACAGCTCCGGCCTGCGCGGCACCGGCAGCGACACCGTGACACTCGCACCGACCGTGGTACCGGCTCACCGCTCGTTCGACTTCGCGGACGTGGCGTCAGGCGCACGGACCGCGGGCGCCGCAGCGGACGCGGTCCGCTTCGACGCCGCCGGGACGTCGGGCGAGGGCACGGCAGGGCCGCGCTGCCACACCGCGCCCGCACTGCTCGTCGGCGGCCTGGTCCTGTGCGCGCCCGCGCTCGGCGCGGCGCGGACGGCGCTGCGCTCCTGGACGGACTGGGCGGCCGCGAAAGCGCCGCTCACCGGTTCGCTCAGTGCGGCCCTGGGCCGCAGCTCCGCCGAGATCGAAGCGGCGGAGCTGCTGCTGACGGCCGCGGCGCGCAGGGCCGACGCCGACCCCGTGACCGCACTGGCCGTCGCGCGCAACCACCGGGACGCCGCCGTCGCGGTGGACCTGCTGGTCACGGCCGTGGAACGGCTGATCCGGTCCGGCGGGCCACACATCTGCGACGCGACCAGCACCGTCCAGCGCTGCTGGCGGGACGTGCACGCCATCGCCTCGCACGCCGTCCTGCGGTTCGAGGCGGCCGCCGACCTCTACGCCAGGGAACTGCTCGCGTAGCCGCGGTCCGCCTCCCCGCCCCATGCGCCCACCGGCCCGGCCCGGTGGGCGCATGGGCGCGAGGGAAGCCGTCGACGCCGGCGAAGGGACCAGGGCGGACGACCCCACGGTCCCGTGCCTGGACCGGCACGGGACCGTGGGGTCGTCATCCCAGGGGGAGTTCGGAGCGGAGTTCGGAGCGGAGTTCAGGGCGGAGTTCGGGGCGGGAGCACCGATCACGTGGCGGGGGTGGAACGGTGGCGTGGTCGGCCAGTGAGAGGCGGTGGGGGACGACCACCGGGTCCGTGGCGCCCTGGAGGGCCACGGCGCCCGCGTAGCCGCGGGGCGAGGGAACCGAGGCCAGGCCCCAGCCCGGTGGGCGCGGGTGGGACGGCGAGGCGAAGGCGGATCCGAGGCCCACCAGGACTGACATGGGGTCGACGCCGAGGCCGGTACCGAGGCCCTTGAGATAGGCCTCCTTGTGGACCCAGCAGTGGAGGAGCGCGGTGCGCCGGTCGGCCGGCGGCAGGCGGCCGACCGCCGCACGTTCGGCAGGGTGCAGCACCGGCAGGGTCTCCCAGTCGGTGGCGGAGAGGTTCCCGGCGGACTCGATGTCGGCGCCCACCGGGGCGGCCGCCACCGCGTACAGCGCCGCCGTCCCCGAGTGGGAGAGGGAGAAGTGGAGGGGCGGGGCGGCCGCCACCTCGGGCCGGCCGTGTGGTTCGCCGCAGAGCGGGCACGGCGCGCGGCGCAGCTCCACCTGCTCGGGGGCGAGGCCGAGATAGTCGCCGAGCACGACCCGCAGCCCGACGTGCGCGAGGACGTACAGCCGGCGGTCGGCGGCACGGGCGAGCGAGTCCCTGCGCTGCTGCTCCACGTCGCTGAGGACACCGCTCAGCCTGTCGCCCGCCTCGACCTCGCGCGCGGTGGCCGTCAGCAGCCACACGGCGACCTCGCCCGGGGAAGGCCGTGGACGGATACCCGGGCCGTTCTCCGGCGGCGGGAGGTGTTCGCTGTCGTGCGGCATGGCCGCCTGCCCTCCTGGTCGATGGTCGGGACGGTGCGGTGCGGTGGACCGGCCGGTCGCCGTTCCCCGTGGGGACGGGCGCCGCGCGGCGACGTCCCCACGGGGCGGACTACCGCGCGTCGCGCAGTTCGAGCGTGCAGCACTTCACGCTGCCGCCGCCCTTGAGGAGTTCGGACAGGTCCACGCCGATCGGCTGGAAGCCCCGCTCGGCCAGCTGCGAGGCAAGGCCGGTGGCCGCCTCCGGGAGCACCACGTGGCGGCCGTCGCTCATGGCGTTCAGGCCGAAGACGTCCGCGTCCTGAGGGCTCGCCAGTACCGCCTCGGGGAAGAGCCGTTCCAGCACGGCCCGGCTGCCGGCCGAGAAGGCGGCCGGGTGGTACGCGACCAGATCCGGCGCGAGGACGGCCAGGGCGGTGTCCAGGTGGTAGAAGCGCGGGTCGACGAGTTCGAGCCCGATGACCGGCCGGCCGAAGAACTCCTGGGCCTCGGCGTGACTCGCACGGGCGCTGCGGAATCCGGTGCCGGCCAGGAGGTACGGGCCGGCCAGCAGGAAGTCCCCCTCGCCCTCGTTGATCTCGACCGGGTCCCGTGTGTCGCGGTAGCCCTGGTCGCGGAACCACCGCAGATAGGCGGGGCCTTCGGCGGCGCGCTGCCCGTTGCGGAACCGTGCTCCGAGCACCCTGCCGTCCACGACCGTGGCGCCGTTGGCCGCGTACACCATGTCCGGACAGCCGGGCAGCGGTTCGATCAGCTCGACGGTGTGGCCGAGGTCCCGGTAGACGGCGACCAGTTGCTGCCACTGCGTCACGGCCAGGCCGGTGTCGACGGGCTTGGCCGGGTCCATCCACGGGTTGATGGAGTAGGTCACGTCGAAGTGCTCCGGCGGGCACATCAGCAGCCGCATGTGCCGCGGGGTGCGGGGGGTCCGGGTCGGATTCTCGGTGGCGTTCATGGGGGACTCCTGGTGGTCCGTGGCGGAGGGACGGCGCGCGGGATCCGCGCGTGGGTACGGGGAACTGCGCGTGGTGCGGGGATCCGCGTGGTGCGGGGATCCGCATGGTGCGGGGTGAGGCCGGCCGGCGGCCCGGTCCGCGGGCGGGTTCAGAACTCGGGGCTCAGGAGGACGTCGTCGTGCCAGGGAGCGAGGCACTGGTAGCCGATCGCGTCCCGCCAGCGGCCGTTCACGTACACGTGTCCGTCCGACAGCCCGAACCGGCGGAAACCGATCCGTTCGAAGAGGTGCTGGGACGCGAGGTTGTCCGTGCGGACGAAGGCGGTGAGGCGGTGCAGGCCGAGTTCGTCGAAGGCGATCCCGAGGACGCTCCTCAGCGACCGGGAGGCCACCCCTCTGCCGACGTGGCCTTGGTCCACCCAGAGGCCGATCTCGCCCGCGCGCAGCGGTCCCATCGTGATGTGGTTGAGGTTCACCCGGCCCAGCGGACGGTCGCCGTCGACGATGAGCCAGGCCAGCAGGCGGCCGCTCCGGCTCTCGCGCAGCGTCGTCTCGACAGCCGCCCGCTGGCCTTCGGGGGTGTAGAAGTCGTCGGGCTCGTCGGGCTCCCAGGCCCGCAGATGCTCGCGGTTCTCGCGGTACAGACCGGCGAGGGCCGGGGCGTCCGCGGCCGTCAACGGCCGGATGCCGATCACGAGTCGGTCCGGGGGGCGGCGGGGAAGTCACGCTGTCCCCGCAGCGGGCTCGCCAGCAGCAGGACGCCGGCGCCGAGCAGTACGGCGGCCATGGTCCACAGGGCCGTCCGGGTGCCGAAGCCGGCACCGAGGAACCCGCCCAGGAGAGCGCCGAGCGGGATGGCGCTGTAGTTGACCGTGGACGCGGTGGCCCTGATCCTGCCGAGCATCCGACGGGGGCAGTACCCCTGGAAGAAGCTGCCGGCCAGGACATTGCCCGCGACCACTCCGGCGACCGCCAGGCCCCACGCGGCCACGCTCACCGCGAGCGGCACTCCGTCCATCCCGGCCAGCGGTACCAGGAACATCAGCGGTGCCACCACCAGCATGCAGACCAGCAGGCCGCGGGCGGCGCCGAACAGCCGGGCGACGCGCCCCGCGCAGCCCGCCCCGGCGAGACCGCCGAGACTGACCACCGCGAAGACCACCCCGATCCCGCCGGGGGAGAGCCCCACCGTGCGGAACAGGAAGACGGTCTGCACCGCCTGGATACCGTTGAGGGCCAGATTGCCGAGGGCACCGAAGCAGGCGAGCGTGCGCAGATAGGGGTCGCGGGCGACGAACCGGACGCCCTCGGCGATCTCCTTCCTGACGGGCTGCCGTTCGGTGACCGGCGGAGGCTGCTCGTCCGGGTGCACCCCGCTCAGCAGGAGGGCCGACACCAGGTAGGTGACGGCGTCGAAGAGGAGGCCGGTGACCGCGCCGACCGCCTGGACGAGCAGGCCCGCCACGCCCGGTCCGGCCACCTCCGCCGCCGACTCGCCGGCGCGCAGCTTGACGTTGGCCTCCAGCAGGTCCTCGGAGCGGACCAGCGAGGGCAGGACGGCTCCGTAGGCGGTGCTGAAGAACACCTTCACCGTGCCCGCGAGCAGCGCCACCGCCACCAACTGCCCGATGCCGAGGACCCCCGCCCAGTAGGCGACGGGAATGCTCCCGAACAGTACGGCCAGCAGCACGTCGCCCACGAGCATCACGCTGCGGCGGGGCCAGCGGTCCACCCAGGCACCGGCCGGCAGCCCGACGAGAAGCCACGGCACCCAGGCCGCAGCGGTCAGCACGCCCGTCATGACGGGGCTCGAACCGAGAACGACGACGGCGACGAGCGCCAGCGACACGTTGCCCACGGCCGTGCCCAGCCCGCTGGACGTCTCTCCGATCCACAGCCGGCGGAAGTCGCGGGCGGCCCACAGCCCCCAGCGCGTCGGCGGTGGCTGCACTGCCGCCACACCGTCGATGACACCCTGACTCATGGCTCACGCTCCGAGTTCGTCGTTGATCACGGTGCCGATCGCGGCGATCGGCACCTGGTGCGTCATGGCGCCGTGTGCGCAGTCCACGGCGTGGCTGGTGACCCGGCCCTCGATGTAGGGCAGCCACGCGTCGGCGTACGGCCACCCCTGCGGCTTGTCCGCGGTGGCGCCGAAGAACAGCGCGTCGCCGCGGAAGACGCCGGGGGTGTGCTCGCCCAGCAGGCGCTGGTGTGCGGCGAAGATCCGCGGCAACGTCTCCGCGGCGGTTCCGAACAGGGGTGTCAGGGCGTCGAGGCCCCCGGCGTTCGCCGGATCGTGGCCGAGCGACTCCAGCAGCGCGGCGCGCAGCGCGTCCGCGTCCACCGCCTCCCCCTCCGCCTCCGCCGGCCCGGGATCGCCGGTGCCGCCCGGTGTGACGGGATACCCGTCCAGCAGGGCGAGGAGGGCCACGTCCTCGCCTTCGGCCTGGAGCCCGACGGCGATCGCGTGGGCCGTCACGGCGCCCAGGGACCAGCCGAGGAGGTGATAGGGGCCCGAGGGCTGGACCGCGCGGATCTCCGCCAGATAGCCCGCGGCCATCTCCTCGATGCTGGACGGCGGTTGGGCGCCGGCCAGGACCTGGGACTGGAGGCCGTAGAGGGGCCGTGCGGAGTCGATGTGACGCAGCAGCCCGGAGTAGACCGAGCTGACGCCGGCCGCCGGGTGCAGGCAGAACAGCGGCGGGAGTGCGCCCCGGGGCCGCAGCGGCAGCATGGCCCCCAGGGCGTCCTGGGAACCGCCGCCGTCCCCGGTGGCGATGTGGTGAGCCAGTTCGGAGACGGTGGGGTGCTGGAAGACCGTGCGGATGGTGAGTTCGGCGCCGAGGGTGGTGCGGATGCGGCTGAGGAGCCGGCTGGCGAGGAGGGAGTGGCCGCCGAGGGCGAAGAAGTCGTCGTCCGGTGACACGTCGGGAAGGCCGAGGACGTCGGCGACGAGGTGGCAGAGGACGGTTTCCTGGGGGGTGCGGGGGGCCCGCCGGGGCTGGGCGCCGGTCGTGGCGCGGGGGTGGGGGAGGGCGGCGCGGTCGAGCTTTCCGTTGCGGGTGAGCGGGAGTTCGGGGAGGGGGATCACGGTGGCGGGAAGCATGTACGCGGGGAGGAGCTGGGCGAGGTGCCGGCGGAGGGCGGAGCCGTCGACGACCGGGTAGCCGTCGGTGTGGGGTGCGACGGCGTAGGCGACGAGCCGGGTGCCGCTGCTGTCGCCTCCGGATCCGTCGGGGAGGGGGGTGTGGGCGACGACCACGGCGCGGGTGACGTGGGGGTGGGAGGTCAGCGCGGTCTCGATCTCGGCGGGTTCGATGCGGTGGCCGCGGATCTTGATCTGGTGGTCGGTGCGGCCGAGGTATTCGATGTCGCCGTCCGGGCGGCGCCGGGCGACGTCGCCGGTGCGGTACATGCGCCGGCCGGGAGCGAAGGGCGAGGCGGTGAAGCGCTCCGCGGTGAGGGCCGGGCGGCCGAGGTATCCGCGCGCGAGGCCGGTGCCGGTGATGTAGAGCTCGCCGGGAACGCCCGGGGGGACGGGGTTGAGGTGGTCGTCGAGGATGTGGATCCCGGTGTTCGCCAGCGGCCGGCCGATCAGCGGCGCCCGGTCGGTGGAGACCAGCCGCGCCGCCGTGGACCACACCGTCGTCTCCGTGGGCCCGTAGAGGTTGACGGCCTCCGCGCCGATCTCGCACATGCGGGTCGCGAGCGCCGACGGCAGCGCCTCCCCGCCCGTGAGCAGGCGCATCCCGCGGAAGTGCTCGGCGTGGTCGTCGAGCACCGACTGCCACAGGCTGGGAGTCGCTTCCATCACCGTGACGCCCGAGCGCACCGCGAGGGAGGCCAGGGCGGCGGGGTCGCGGACCTCGTCGTCCTCGGCGACGACCACCGACGCGCCGGCGAGCAGGGGCAGGTAGATCTCGGGTACGGAGATGTCGAACGAGGGCGTCGCGACGGCCAGCATGCGGTCCCGGGCGGTGAGCGGGAAGCGCTCGGCCATCCAGGTCAGCAGGTTCGTCAGGCCCCCGTGGGTGACGACGACGCCCTTGGGGCGGCCGGTCGACCCGGAGGTGTGGATGACGTAGGCCGCGTGATGCGGGGACAGCCGGGCCACGGGGAAGCCGCCGCCCTCCCCGGCACCGGTCCTGGCGTCGCCGCCGCCGTCCGCGTCGTCCTCGACGAGCAGCACCTCGGCGTCCGGCACGGTGAGGTCCACGTCCGCCCGGGTCACCGCGAGCCGGGGGCCGGCTTCGGCGATGATCGCCTCGAGGCGGCGTCGTGGCTGGTGAGGATCGAGGGGCAGGTACGCGGCACCGGTTCTGAGCACGGCGAGCGCGGCCACCCAGAAGTCCGGCGACCGTGGCAGGGCGAGGGCGACCAGTGTCTCGGGTCCCGCGCCCGCGGCGGCCAGCCGGCGGGCGAGCCGGTCGGCGCGGCCGTCCAGCTCCGCGTAGGTCAGCTCCCGCGGTCCGTGCACCAGGGCGACGGCGTCGGGTGTGCGCCGGACCTGGGCGGCGAACAGCTGCGCCACGGTGAGTTCCGGGACGGTCCGGGTGGTGGCGGCCCCGGCCGCCAGCAGGCGCCGCTCGTCCGGCCCGAGGACGTCGAAACCGCCCAGCGGGCGTTCGGGCCGCTCCGCGATGTCGCTGAGCAGCCGTTCCAGCGCTGCCGCGAGCCGGCGGGCCGTCGCCTCGTCGAAGAGGTCGGCCGCGTACTCCAGGGCTCCGCCGATGCCGGCCGGCAGCCCCTGGGCGTCGTGCGTCTCGCCGAGGCCGAGCAGAAGGTCGAACTTGGCGGTCCCGCCTTCCTCCATCGGCTCGAAAGAGGCGTCGAGGTACGGGAGGCCGGGGTCGGCGGCAGCGGTGTTGTTGACGGCCAGCATGACCTGGAAGAGCGGGTGGCGGGTGAGCGAGCGCGGGGGGTTGAGGTCCTCCACGAGCTTTTCGAAGGGGGTGTCCTGGTGCGCGTAGGCGGCGAGGTTGGCGCTGCGGACGCGGGCGAGGAGTTCGGTGAAGGTGGGCCGGCCGTGCAGGTCCGTGCGCAGGACGAGGGTGTTGGCGAAGTAGCCGGCCAGGTCGTCGAGGGCGTTGTCGAGGCGGCCGGCGATGGGGGTGCCGATGGGGATGTCGGTGCCGGCTCCGTGGCGGTGCAGGAGCGTCGCCAGCCCGGCCTGCAGGACCATGAACATCGTGACGCCCTGCTCGCGGGCCAGTTGGTGGAGCCTGCGATGGGTGGCGGCGTCGATCGCCACCGGGACGGTCGCGCCGCGGTGACTGGCCACCGCCGGGCGGGACCGGTCGGCGGGCAGGGGGAGTTCGTCGGGCAGGCCGGCCAGGGTGTGGCGCCAGAACCGCAGTTGCCGTCCGAGCAGGCTGCCGGGGTCGTCCTCCGCGCCGAGGGTGTCCCGTTGCCAGAGGGCGTAGTCGGCGTACTGCACGGGGAGCGCCGTCCAGTCGGGGGTGCGGCCTTCGACCCGTGCCCCGTAGGCCGTTCCCAGATCGCGCACCAGCGGCCGCAGTGACCAGCCGTCACTGGCGATGTGGTGCATGACCAGCACGAGGACCGACTCCTCGGGGCCGGCGGGCGACGCCGCCCCGGCAGGCTCCCGGGGGATCAGGTAGGCGTGCAGGGGCAGGTCGGTGGCGAGGTCGAAGACGTGCTGGGTCACCTCCTGCGGGGCGCGGTCGGTGACGGTCAGCAGCGGCCCGGGGACGTCGTCGAGGATCCGCTGGTACGGGGTTCCGTCGTGGGCCTCGAAGACGGTGCGCAGCGCCTCGTGGCGTCGCACCACGTCCCCCAGCGCCGCTTCGAGCGCGGTGGCGTCGATCCGGCCGCGCAGTCGCAGGCCCAGCGACACGTTGTAGGTGGGGCTCGGCCCCTCGACCTGGCCGATGAACCACAGGCGTTGCTGGGCGTAGGAGACCGGTACCCGTTCGGGGCGCTCGCGGGGAGCAAGGGCGGGCCGGGCGGTACCGCCCGCCAGGTGTCCGGCCAGGGCGGCCGGTGTCGGGTTCTGGAAGAGGTCGCCGATGGTGGGTTCGCAGCCGAGGGCGGAACGGACGCGGCTGATCAGCCGCGTGGCGAGCAGGGAGTGGCCGCCGAGCTCGAAGAAGTCGTCGTCGGCGGACACGGTGTCGGTCGTCAGGCCGAGGACCTCGGCGAACAGGCCGCAGAGGATCTGTTCCTGCGGGGTGCGGGGGGCGCGGCCGCCGGAGGCCACCGCGGTCGGGGCGGGCAGCGCCCGGCGGTCCACCTTCCCGCTGCTGTTCAGGGGGAAGGCGTCGAGGACCGTCACGGCGGACGGCACCATGAAGCCCGGCAGTGACGCCGCCGCCAGCCGCCGCAGGTCGGCGGCCAGATCGGCCCGGGGCCCGGCCGCCGTGCAGTAGGCGACGAGCTGCCGGCTGCCGGGTGTGTCCTCGCGGACGGTGACGATGGCGTGCTGGACGTCCGGGTGGCGTCCCAGGACCGCTTCGATCTCGCCGAGTTCTATCCGGAAGCCGCGGATCTTGACCTGGTCGTCGACGCGGCTGTGGAAGACCAGCTGGCCGTCGGGGCGCCAGCGCACGATGTCGCCGGTGCGGTACATGCGCTGACCGGGGGCGAACGGGCACGCCACGAAGCGCTCCGCGGTCAGGCCCGGTTGCGCCGCGTAGCCGTGGGCGAGGCCGGCTCCGGACAGGTAGAGCTCGCCGCGGACCCCCGGTGCGACGGGGCGCAGCCGCTCGTCCAGGACGTGGAGCACGGTGTTGGCCGCCGGGGGGCCGATGGGCGGGGTGGCGGCGGACTCCCGCAGCGGGCGGCTGATCGTGGCGCAGACCGTGGACTCCGTGGGCCCGTAGCCGTTGACGATCCGCCGGCCGGGGGCCCAGCGGGCGACGAGCTCGTTCGGGACGGCCTCGCCGACCAGGGTCAGCACCCGGACGGAGGGCAGGTCGCCGGGTTCCAGCGGGGCGAGCGCCGCGGGCGGCAGAATGAGGTGGGTCACGTCGAAGTGACGGACGGTGCCCACCAGTTCGGGCCCGATCGCGAGCCTTTCGGGCGGCGCCACCACGAGTGTCGAGCCGGTCAGCAGCGCACCCATCGTCTCACCCACCGACCCGTCGAAGCTGGGGGAGGCCAACTGGAGGACGCGGTCGCCGGCGCCCAGCGCGAGGCGCTCGGCCAGTGTGTGGACGAGGCTGCCCAGGCCGCGGTGCGGGACCACGACACCCTTGGGCCGGCCGGTCGATCCGGAGGTGTAGATGACGTAGGCGGCGTCCGCGGGTGTCAGGTGCGCCGTCCGGTCGTCGTCGGTCAGGTCGTGCCCCGGGAGGGCGGCGAGGCCGGCGATGGTCGACGGGTCGTCGAGCACGATCGCCGGCACGGCGGCGGCGCGGGCTCCGGGCAGCCTGACCGCGGTCTCGCCGAGCAGCAGCTCCGGGCCGGTGTTCCCCAGGACGTAGTCGATGCGGTCGGCCGGGTGCGCCGGGTCGATCGGCAGGTAGGCGGCGCCGGCCTTGAGCACGGCGAGCTGGGCCACGGTGTTGGCCAGCGAGCGGCGCAGGGCCAGGGCCACGGTGTGCCCCGGGCCCGCGCCGCGGGCGACCAGCTCGCGGGCGAGCCGGTTGGCCGCCGCGTCGACCTCCGCGTACGTGTGCTCGCCGTCCTCGTCCAGGACGGCCACGGCACCGGGCGTGCGGGCCACCTGGGCGCGGAACAGTTCGGGGATGGTCGCGACCAGGCCGGGCACCGCGGAGTCCGTCCACCGCCGCAGCGTGTCCCGCTCGGCCGCGGACAGGAGGTCCAGAGAGCCGAGCCGGGCGCCGGGCCGGTCCGCGACCAGGGTGAGCAGCCGGACCAGGCGGTCGGCCATGGCCTGCACGGTGTCCGCGTCGAAGAGGTCGGTGGCGAAGTCCACGGCGCAGTCGATCCCGGCGGGGGTGCCGTCGCAGGTGTACGACTCCTCCAGGACGAAGTTGAGGTCGAAGCGGGCACCGCCGGCGCCCGTCGGCTGCGCGATCGCCTCGAGCCCGGCCAGTTCGAGGTCGGCGTGCTCGTTGTTCTGCAGGACCAGCATCACCTGGAACAGCGGGTGCCTGGACTGCGAACGCGGCGGGTTCAGCTCCTCGACCAGGCGCTCGAACGGCAGGTCCTGGTGGGTGTAGGCGGCCAGGTCCGTCTCCCGCACCCTCTCCAGCAGCTCCCCGAAGGTCGGGTCGCCCGAGGTGTCGGTGCGCAGCACCAGGGTGTTGACGAAGAAGCCGACCAGATCGTCCAGTGCCTCGTCGGGGCGTCCGGCCAGCACGGTGCCGAGCGGGATGTCGGTGCCGGCGCCGAGCCGGGTGAGCAGCGCCGCCACCGCCGCCTGGAGCACCATGAACAGGGACACCCGGTGGCCGCGGGCCAGTGCGGTGAGTCCGGCGTGCAGGCCGGCGTCCAGCGGTACGGCCACCCGGCCGCCGCGGTGCCCGGTCGTGGCGGCGCGCGGCCGGTCGGTCGGGAGCGGAAGCTCCTCGGGCAGCCGGGCGAGGGCGGACCGCCAGAAGTCCAGCTGGCGCGCGAAGAGGCTGTCCGGATCGTCCTCGGAGCCGAGCAGCTCCCGCTGCCACAGCGTGTAGTCGGCGTACTGCACGGGCAGTGGGGTGAAGGCCGGGGCGCGGTCCGCGCACCGCGCGCTGTAGGCGTCGGCCAGGTCCTTGGAGAGCGGACCCATGGACCAGCCGTCGCTGGCGATGTGATGCATGACCAGCAGCAGGAGATGGTCCTCGGCGGAGACGCGCAACACGGTGGCGCGCAGCGGCAGTTCGCGGGCGAGGTCGAACGGGCGCGCGGCGGCCGTGTCGAGCGCGGCCGGGAGCTCGTCCTCGGTGCAGGACAGCAGGTCCACGACGGGATGGGCGTCGGCGGCGGGCAGGATTCGCTGGACGGGTTCACCCGCGACCTCGGCGAAGACCGTGCGCAGGCTCTCGTGCCGGGCCGTCAGGTCGGCCAGCGCGCCGGTGAGTGCGGCGACGTCCAGGCGGCCGCGCAGGCGGAGCGCCATCGGCACGTTGTAGAGGGCGTTCGGTCCCTCCATGCGATCGATCAGCCACAGGCGCCGCTGTGCGAAGGACAGCGGGACCGCCGCCGGGCGGGGCCGTGCGGTCAGGGCCGCCCGTGCCGCGTGCTCGCCCGTACCGATGTGCCGGGCGAGTTCGGCGATGGTGGGATTCTGGAAGACGCTCCGGACGGTCAGCTCGGCACCGAGGGTGGAGCGGATCCGGCTGAGCAGCCGCGTGGCCAGCAGCGAGTGGCCGCCCAGGGCGAAGAAGTCGTCGTCCGGCGACACCTGGGGCCGGCCGAGGACCTCCGCCACGAGACCGCACAGGATCGCCTCCTGCGGGGTCCGCGGCGCCCTCGCCCCGACCACGGCACCGGACTCCGGCCGCGGCAACGCCGCCCGGTCCAGTTTCCCGTTCGCCGTCAGCGGCAGCTCCTCCATCGGAACCACCACCGCCGGGACCATGTACGGCGGCAGAGCGGCCACCAGGTGCTTGCGCAGGGCACCCCCGTCCACCACCGGCCGGCCCTGCGCGTGCTCCACGACCGCGTACGCCAGCAACCGCACGTTTCCGCCGGACGGGCCACCGCCGGCTCCGTCGGCGATCACCACCGCCTGGGACACCCGCGGATGTCCCGCGAGTACGACCTCGATCTCCCCGGGCTCGATCCGGTGGCCGCGGATCTTGATCTGGTGGTCGGTGCGTCCCAGGTACTCGACGTCGCCGCCGGCCCGGCGCCGCGCCAGGTCGCCCGTGCGGTACATCCGCTCGCCGGGCACGAACGGCGATGCCACGAACCGCCCGGCCGTCAGCCCCGGGCGTCCCAGGTACCCGCGCGCGATCCCGGCACCGGCGATGTACAGCTCACCCGCGACGCCGGGCGCCACCGGGACCAGACCCTCGTCCAGCACGTACACCCGAGTGTTCGCCAGCGGCCGGCCGATCGACGGCTCCGCGGTGTCGGAGAGCCGGGCGTGGAGCGCGTCCACGGTGTACTCGGTGGGTCCGTACAGGTTGTGGGCCTCCGTGCCCTCGGACTCCCGCAGGGCCGTCCACAGGGCCTGGCCGGCGGCTTCGCCGCCGAGCATCAGCAGGGGCATCCGGCGCCGCTCCAGCAGTCCCTCCGCGAGGAGCTGTTCTGCGTAGGTCGGGGTGAGGTCCATGACGTCGACGGCGGCGTCGGCGACGTAGCGGACGACACCGGTGATGTCGCGCCGGTCCTCGTCACCCAGGACGTGCAGCTCGTGGCCGGCGACCATCCACAGGATGCCTTCGAGGGAGGTGTCGAAGGACAGCGACGCCGTCAGCGCGAACCTGAACCGCCGTCCGGGGTGGTCGTGTTCGGCACCCCCGATGATCCGGCTCCGGTGGAAGGCGTAGAGGTTCGCCAGGCCGCCGTGGGTGACGACGACCCCTTTGGGGCGGCCGGTCGACCCGGAGGTGTAGATGAGGTAGGCGGCGTGGGCCGGTGACACCGGGGCGACGGGGAAGGCGCCGCCGTCGCCGCGTCCGGTGCCGCCGTGCGTGCCGCCGTGGGTGTCTCCGTCGGCGTGGATCAGCGGAACGGCCGCCAGCGCGGCGGGCGCCGGCCAGTCCCGCGAGGTGATCGCCAGAGCGGGACGGGCGTCGTCGATCATGTACGCGATCCGGTCGGCGGGGTACTCCGCGTCCAGCGGCAGGTAGGCCGCTCCCGCCTTCAGGACGGCGAGCATGCCCACGACCGACTCCGTCGACCGCGGCAGGGCGAGGGCGACGACGGTCTCGGGACCGACGCCGGACTCGGCCAGGCGGTACGCCAACCGGTCGCTCGCCGCGTCGAGTTCGGCGAAGGTCAGCCGGACCGGACCGTGCACGAGGGCCGTGGCGTCCGGGGTGCGCCGGACCTGTGCCGAGAAGATCTCGGTCACCGTCTCGGGGCCGGTGGCGAGCGCCGTGTCGTTCCACGCGTCGAGCATCCGGCGGTCGTCGGGCAGCGCCACGTCCACGGCGGCGACCGGCCGCCCGGGGTCCGCGGCCACCTGCCGGAGGACGGAGACGAGTCCGTCTGCCAGCCGCCGCGCGGTCGACGCGTCGAAGAGGTCGGTGGCGTACTCCAGCGCGCCGTGGAACCCGGCCGGCTCGCCGTCCTCGTGGTCCTCCTGGAGGTTGAAGGTGAGGTCGAAGGTCGAGGCGGTGATGCCGGTGTGGTCGAAGGCTGCCCGCAGGTGGGGGAAGTCGAGGGTGGCGGCGGAGGTGTTGTTCATCGCCAGCATCACCTGGAAGAGCGGATGCCGGGCCAGCGAACGGGCCGGGTTCAGCTCCTCCACCAGCTTCTCGAACGGCGTGTCCTGATGGGCGTACGCCGCCAGATCCGCCGCCCGTGTCCGCTCCAGCACCTGCGCGAACGACGGCCGTCCGCGCAGATCGGACCGCAGCACCAGCGTGTTCGCGAAATATCCCGCCAGGTCGTCCAGCGCGTCGTCGAGGCGGCCCGCGACCGGCGTGCCGATCGGGATGTCCGTTCCCGCGCCGTGCCGGTGCAGCAGGGTCGCCAACGCCGCCTGCAGCACCATGAACACCGTCACACCGTGGTCCCGCGCGACCCGCAGCAGCCCACGATGGATCGCGGCGTCCACCTCCACCGCAACCGCGGCACCGCGGTAGCTGGCCACCTGCGGACGCGGCCGGTCCACCGGCAGCGCGAGCTCGTCCGGCAGACCGTCCAGCGCACCCCGCCAGAACTCCAGCTGCCGGCTCAGCACGCTTCCCGGATCGTCCTCGGATCCCAGCAACTCCCGCTGCCACAGCGCGTAGTCCGCGTACTGCACGGGCAGGGACGCCCACAGCGGGGCGCGACCCTCGACCCGCGCCCCGTACGCCACGCCCAGATCGCGCACCAGGGGCCGCAACGACCATCCGTCACTGGCGATGTGATGCATGACCAGCACCAGCACGTACTCGCCGCCGGGCTCATCGGGTTCAGCCGGCGCGTTCGGCCCGTTCCGCCCTTCCGGTCCTCGCGGGATCAGATACGCGTGCACCGGCACGTCGGCCGCCAGATCGAAGACGTGCCCCACCACCTGCGACACGTCCCGGTCCGTCACCGTCAGCAGCCCGCCCGGCACCTCCCGTTCGTCCAGCACCCGCTGGTACGGGGTACCGTCGCGCTCCACGAACACCGTACGCAGCGACTCGTGCCGGCCCACCACGTCGCGCAGCGCCGCCTCCAGCGCCGCAGCGTCCACCGCGCCACGCAACCGCAGCGCCAGCGACACGTTGTAGGTCGCACTCGGCCCCTCCACCTGGCCGATGAACCACAGCCGTTGCTGCGCGAAGGACACCGGCAGCCGCTCGGGCCGCTCCCGGCGGACCAGCCGCGGCCGGCCGCCCCCGGCCACCAGCCGCTCCACCAGTGCGGCGACCGTGGGCGCCTGGAACAGGTCCCCGATCGACAGCTCCCCACCGACCGTCGCCCGCACCCGGGAGACCAGCCGGGTCGCGAGCAGCGAGTGCCCGCCCAACTCGAAGAAGTCGTCGTCGATGCCCACCGTCTCCGCCGGCAGACCCAGCACGTCGGCGAACAGACCGCACAGGATCTGCTCCTGCGGCGAACGCGGCCCCCGGCCACCCGGCGCCGCCCCCGCCGGTGCCGGCAGGGCCTGCCGGTCCACCTTGTCGTTGGCGGTGGTGGGGATCCGGTCCAGGACCATCACCGTCGGGACCATGTAGCCGGGCAGGTTCCCGGTCGCGTACCGCCTGAGCTGCTCGGCCAGGTCGGGCTGCTCGCCGGCCGGGGTGACGTAGGCGACGAGTTGCCTGCTGCCGGGGGTGTCCTCGCGCGCGACCAGGACGATGCGGCCCACCCCCGGGTGGCGGCCGAGGACCGCCTCGATCTCGCCGAGCTCGATCCGGAAACCCCGGATCTTCACCTGGTCGTCCACCCGGCCGTGGAAGACGATGCGGCCGTCGGCACGCCACCGCACCACGTCCCCGGTCCGGTACATCCGTTCCCCCGGCACGAAGGGCGACGCCACGAAACGCTCCGCCGTCAGCCCCGGACGCCGTACGTACCCGCGGGCCACGCCCGCCCCGGCGACGTACAACTCGCCGTGGACACCCGGTGCCACCGGGCGCAGGCCCGCGTCGAGGACGTACACCCTCGTGTCGTCCAGCGGGGTGCCGATCGGCACCGCTTCCGCGGTGAGGTCGGTCTCGGCCAGGTCGTGACGGGTGGCGGCGGTGGTCACCTCGGTCGGGCCGTAGAGGTTGACGAGCCGCAGCTCCGGGTTGGCCTGCCGGACGCGGCGCATCGCGGAGACCGAGGCGGTGTCACCGCCGGTGTGCACCGCGCGGAGCCCGGCGAAGGCCTCCGGGTCCTCCTCGGCGACCAGGTCGAACAGGCCCTTGGTGAGGAAGACGTGGTTCACGCCGTGGTGTGCGGTGGCGTCCCGCAGCACACCGGCGTCCACGGCGCCTTCCTCGGCGACCACGACGGCGCCGCCGTTGAGCAGGGGCGTCCACAACTCGTAGGTGGAGGCGTCGAAGGCGTGCGGGGAGTGCAGCAGCATCCGGTCGGACGGGCCGAAGCCCGGGCCCCGGTCGGTGGCGAACGCGACCACGTCGGCGTGGCAGATGGCGACGCCCTTGGGCAGCCCGGTGGAGCCGGAGGTGTACATCACGTACGCCAGCCGCCCGGGCCGGATCCCGACCGCCGGGTCGGTGGACGTGTGCGCCTCGGTGGCCGGGTGCGCGTCGGGGGCGTCGGGGGCGAGGACGGTGACCGCGGTGCCGGACAGGTCCAGGTCGCCGGTGCCGCGATCGGTGAGCAGCACCTTGGTGCCGGCGTCGGCCAGGAGCCAGGCCACCCGATCCGGCGGCAGGCTGTCGTGCAGGGGAAGGTAGGCCCCGCCGGCCTTCAGCACGGCGAGGGTGGCCACCACCAGCTCGGCCGACCTGCGGACCCGCAGCGCGACCGTGTCCTCCGGACCGACCCCGAGGGAGATCAGGTGGTGGGCGAGCCGGTTGGCGCGGACGTCGAGTTCGGCGTAGGTCAGATCGCCGGTGCCGGTGCCGGTGCCGGTCACCGCGAGGGCGTGCGGGCGCAGGGCCACCTGGGCGGCGAAGGCGGAGGTGATGCTGTCGGCGGTGCGCGACGTGGCGGTGGCGTTCCACTCGTGCAGGATCCGGGACCGGTCGCCGGCGGACAGCAGCTCGTACCCGCTGATCGGCCGGTCGGGGTCGGTCGCCGCGGCGGCCAGCAGGCGCAGCAGCTGGGCCGTCATCGACTCGACCGTGGCGGCGTCGAAGAGGTCGGTGCTGTACTCGACCGCGCCCAGGATCCCGGCTGGGGTGCCGTCCGGGCCGAAGGTCTCCTCCATACCGATGTTGAGGTCGAACTTCGCGACCCGCAGACCGAGCGGTTCGGGGGTGGCTCGGACCCCCGGCAGCTCCAGCCGGGCCGGTTCGTTGTTCTGGAGGGCGAGGATCACCTGGAAGAGCGGATGGCGGGACTGGGAACGGGCGGGGCTGAGTTCCTGCACGAGCCGCTCGAACGGCAGGTCCTGGTGTTCGTGGGCGTCCAGCTGCACGGCGCGCGCCTGCCGGACGAGGTCGCGGAAGGTGGGGTCGCCGGAGGTGTCGGTGCGCAGGACCAGGGTGTTGACGAAGAAGCCGACCAGGTCCTCCAGCGCCTCCTCGGACCGGCCGGCCAGCACGGTGCCCAGCGGAATGTCGGTACCGGCGCCGAGTCGTGTGAACAGCGCGGCCCAGCCGGCCTGGAGGACCGCGAACAGGGTGGCCCGGTGCTCGCGGGCCAGGGCGGCGAGCGCGCGGTGGGTGCCGGCGTCCACCCGGAAGCGGTGACCGTCGGCACCGCCTCCGGCCACGACGGGCCGCATGCGGTCGGCCGGCAGGTCGAGTTCCTCGGGGATGCCCGCCAGGACGGTCCGCCAGTGGGCGAGCTGACGGTTCAGCAGGCTGCCGGGGTCGTCGTCGCTGCCGAGCAGTTCGCGCTGCCAGGCCGCGAAGTCGGTGTACTGCAGGGGCAGCGCCTCCCAGCGGGGGGCGCTGCCCGTGGCGCGTGCGGTGTAGGCGGTGGTGAGGTCGCGCAGCAGGACGCCCTGGGACCAGCCGTCGCCGGCGATGTGGTGGAGGACGACGAGCAGGACGTGCTCGTCGTCGCCGAGGGAGAAGACCGTGACCCGGATCGGGAGGTCCCGCTCGAGGTCGAAGGCGTACCCGGCCGCCGCGTCGCGGAGCGCCGGGTACGCCTCCGGCGTGCAGGTGACGGTGTCGAAGACGGTCTCCGTCCCCGCGGCCACCACCTGCTGCACCGGTACGCCGTCGACCGTGGGGAAGACGGTGCGCAGCGTCTCGTGCCGGGCCGTCACGTCCGCCACGGCCGCGCGCAGCGCGGCCGGATCCAGGCCGCCCGCCAGGCGCAGGGCGAACGGCAGGTTGTAGAGGGCGCTGGGTCCGTCGATCTGCTGGATCAGCCACAGACGCTGCTGCGCAAACGAAGCCGGGTTCACGGTCTCTTCCTTTACTTCGGATCCACGGGGGAGGCGGTGTGCGGTGTGGCGCGGCGGGCGGGTCCGCACAGGGCCGGGGGCCGTTCAGACGGCGGCGGCCACCGGGTGGACACTGGGCCGGCAGTCCATGAGGTCGATCGGCTCGCCCATGGCGACGGCGATCTTGCGGTCCCCCGAGAAGGGGTCGCGGCCGTGAGCGCAAAGGATGTTGTCGACCAGCATGACGTCGCCGCGCTGCCACGTTCGGCGGACCGTGGCGGCGTCGTAGGCGGCGTTGATCAGGTCGACGTCCTCCCGGGTCAGGGGTTCGCCGTCGCCGAATCCCGTGTTGAACGGCAGGCCGTCCGGGCCGAACTCCTCGGTCAGGGCGGTGCGGATGTCCTCCTGCAGGGACCACTCGTTCCAGAAGGCCAGGTGGTTGAACCAGACCTCCTCGCCGGTCGTGGGGTGCGAGAGGGTGCCGGAGCGCAGCTGGCGCGTGCGCAGCCGGCCGTCCTCCAGCCAGTCCACGGCGATGTGGTTCTCGGCGCAGTAGGCGGCGACCTCCGCGGGGTCGTCGGTGCCGAAGGCGCTCCGCCAGTCGAGGGACACGTAGGGCGAGTAGGTGCGGGTCAGGCTCCAGCCGTGGGACCGCATGCGGTCGGCGATCCGCTCCGGCAGGTTCCGCAGCACCGCGCGGCAGTCGGCGACGGGCGTCGCGCCGCCGACCGGCGGTTCCACCAGACAGGCGAAGAGCAGCTTCCCGGGGAAGGTGAGGGTGTAGCTGTTCTCGTTGTGCATCCGGATGGACTGGCTGGGCGGCAGGTCCGTGGAGGAGGCCACGCCGTGCCCGAAGTCACTGCGGGGGGTGGCCTTCTCGCGATAGGGCGTCGACTCGGGGATGAGGATGTCGCGCACCGCCGCGACGTCCTCCACGGTGGCGACCGGCAGGCCCCGCAGGAAGACGGTTCCGTGGGTGTGCAGGGCCGCCTGCACCTCCGGCAGGTTGCGGCGCAGCCAGGCCGCGGCCCCGTCCATGCTGCCCAGGCCCGCGGCGTGCGTCGTGGCCGGGCTGCCCGGTGTGATCTCCCAGGTCAGCATCGGTGTCACCGCCCGCCGAGCGAGGCCAGCAGGCTGGCGGGGCGGATGTCGGTCCAGTTCTCCTCGATGTAGTCGAGGCAGTTCTTCCGGGTGTCCTCCTCCAGGACGACCGTCCAGCCGTCCGGGACATCGATCCAGGACGGCCAGAGCGAGTGCTGGTTCTCGTCGTTCACCAGGACCTTGTAGAGACCTGTCTCGTCCTCGAAGGGGTTCGACATGGCGGGATGCTCCTTGGGAATCGTCGGAAGGGCTCGGAAAGGGCCGGAAGGCTCCGAGGGATCCTTCTCGGGAAGTGATTCGAATATAGGAATGCGGTGATCAGGCGAGCGGCAGAAGGCCAGGCAGAAGAGCGGAAGTTCACCGGCCCCGGCCACGGGCGCGAGGCGGCTTCGGGCGGGCGCTGAGCTGCGCGTACGTCGCCTTCGGGGGGCGGGAGCGCCGAAGGCCCGCCCCACGCACGGGAGAACGTGCGCGGACGGGCCTTCGGGGCGCCGGGGCCGGGACGGCGGCCGTCATCGAGGGACGAGCCGCGCCGGGAATCGGTGGAGGCCGAAATTGATGATGGAGCGGTTGTACTCCGCGGGGCCGTCGAGTTCGATGACGGAGACCTTTTCCAGCAACGCGGAGAAGAGCCCGACCAGTTCGGCTCTGGCGAGCGGCGCACCGACGCAGTAGTGCGCCCCGAGGCCGAGGGCCAGGTGCCGGTTGGGGGAGCGGTCGAGCAGGATCTCGTGCGGCCGGTCGAAGGCGGAGCCGTCGTGGTTGGCCGCCCATGTCCACACCACCACCTTGTCCCCGCGGCTGATGTGGTGTCCGCCGAGTTCCGTGTCCCTGGACGCGGTGCGCAGGGTGTGCAGGCCGACCGAGGTCCAGCGCAGGAGCTCGTCCAGCGCGGGATCGAGCCGGGCCTCGCCGGTCTGCAGGGCGCGCCACAGGTCAGGCCGCCGGGCCAGCGTGTGCAGGCCGATCGCGGCCGTGTGGCGCACGGTCTGCACACCGCCCACGACGATGTTGTCGAGGTTGAGCACCACGTCCTCGACCGGCATCAGCCGGCCGTTGACGCGGTGCACGGCCATCCGGCTGATGAGATCGTCGCCGGGCTCCCGCCGGCGCAGCATCACCTGGTTGAGCAGGTAGGGGATGAGCCGCTGGTGCCCGGCCCGGCGCTCCTCCGGGCGGTCGCCGAGGAACGCCTCGTCGCAGACCTGGACCACCATGGCGCGATCCTCGTCGGGAACGGCGAGCAGGTCGCACATCACCGACAGCGGCAGAGCCGAGACGGCGTCGACGAGGTCGACCGTGCCGAGCTCCACCGCCCGTTCCACGATGCCGGCGGCGAGCTCCGCGATGTTCGCGGCGGCGTGCCGGACCTTGCCGGCGGCGAAGAACGGGTTGGCAGGAGCGCGCAGTTGGCGGTGGCGGGGCGGGTCGGCCAGCGCCATCATCCGGCCGGCGCCGGCCGGATGCTCCCCGCTGCCGAGCAGGGAGCCGCCCTCGGAGCTGTAGGTGGCGGTGTCCCGGAGCACCGCGGCGGCCAGATCGTAGGAGAGGACCGACCAGACGGGCCCGTCGTCGGCCGTGTCGGTGCGGTGCACGGGTGCCTCGGCCCTGAGGGCGTCGATGATCTCCGGCAGGTCCGCGCGTGACCACAGTCCGGGATCGCTCAGATCGATCGCAGTGGTGAGCACGGGTCCTCCTCGGCGGTGGCGGGGGTGAGCGGGCGGGCCGGCGGTCCGCCCGCCTCGGAGCGCCCGGTGATCAGCGAGGACAGCAGGCCGGCCGGCCCGGGGGCGTCCACGCCGGCGAGCAGATGGCCGCCAGGCACCACGGTGAGGCCGAACGGGCCGCGTACGTGGTCCTCCCAGCCGGCGATGGCGGGGGCGTCCAGCATCGGGTCGTCCCGGCCAACCACGGCATGCAGCGCGGTGCTCAGCGGTGCGGCGGGCCGGTACCGGTAGGTGGCACGGACGGCCAGGTCGGTGCGGATGGTCTCGAGGGCCAGCCGCCGTAGCTCGGCGTCCGTGCCGATCAGGTGGCCCATGCCGGCCAGCCGCAGCAGGTCCTCGGCGAGCAGTTCGGCCGGTGCGCCGCCCTCCCACGCCGACGGCGGCTGCGCCGACGCGGTCACCAGCAGCCGCGGGCGGCAGCGCACGGGCAGCGCCTGGGCCACCTCGTAGGCGAGCAGAGCCCCGAAGCTCTGGCCGTAGAAGCCGAACGGGACGCCGAGATGGGGGGTGAGCGCCTCTACCACGTCGTCCACCAGCCTGCGGAACTGCGCCGGCATCGGATGGCGGCGCCGGCCACCGCGGGCGGGCATCCGCAGTGCCCACACCTCCGCGACGGGGTCGAGCGCGGTCGCCAGCGGGATGTACGCCGTGGCGTCCCCGCCGGCGTGCGGGAAGCAGAACAGCCGGAAGCCGCTTCCGGACTGGGGCCGGGGAACCAGGAACCAGTCGCCCACGGCGCGAATGCGGCCGCCCCCGGTCGGTGCCTGCGCGAGAAGGCTCATGTCGCGTCCTGGGTGGTGCGCCGCGGCAGGGACGGCCGCGTGGTGGCCGGGCCGGCCGCCATCGCGGCCCGCACCGACTCGGTGAAGTCGGCCAGGTCGCGGGCGTCCAGCAGGTGCCGCAGCTGGAGGCCGACCCCGAGGGTGCGGCGCAGCGTGTGGACGACACGCAGCGCCGCGAGGGAGTGCCCGCCGAGCAGCAGGAAGTCGTCCGACGGACCCACGTCGCTGACGCCGAGCACGGTGCGCCACACCTCGGCGACCTGTTCCAGCAGCAGCGGCTCGGGGGAGCCGGGGACCGCGGCCGCGCGGTCTCCGGCCGCGGCCGCCGGCCGGGGCTCGGGCCGGGACTCGGGGACGGGCAGTGCCCGGTAGTCGGTCTTGCCGCTCGGTGTCAGGGGCATCGCGGCCAGCGCCACCACCTCCGACGGCACCATGTGCGCGGGCAGCCGGGCCTCCAGGCGCCGGCGGACGTCCTGGGGCGACAGGCCGGCGCCGCCGGTGACGTACGCGATGAGGCGCCTGTCGCCGGGGGCGAACTCCTTGACGTCCACCGCGGTGTCGCGTACGTCCGGATCGATCCGCAGCGCGTTCTCGATCTCTCCCGGCTCGATCCGGAAGCCGCGCAGCTTGACCTGGCGGTCGCTGCGTCCCACGAACTCCAGGGCGCCGTCCGCGCGTTGCCGCGCCAGGTCGCCGGTGCGGTACATCCGGCCGCCGGCCGGCCCGGCCGGATCGGCGGTGAACCGCTGTGCGGTGAGGGCGGCCCGTCCGGTGTAGCCGAGGGCGACGCCCGGACCCGCGAGGTACAGCTCGCCGGTCTCTCCCTCGGCGACCGGGCGCAGCCCGGCGTCGAGGATCCGGGCTCCGACCCCCGGCAGCGCGCGCCCGATGTGCGGACCGGGACCGCCGATCCACGCGGCGGTCGCGTCGACCGTGCACTCGGTGGGGCCGTACAGGTTGAGGGCGGTGATCCCGGCCGCCTCGATCTCCCGCCAGGTCCGCTCGGGGACCGGCTCGCCGCCCATGAACAGGCGCAGGGCGGAGCGGCCGGCCAGGGTCTCGCGCAGCAGTTCCCAGTGCGAAGGCGTCAGGTCCAGGTCGGTGACGCCGAACTCGGCGACGACGGCGGCCAGCCGGGAGGGGTCCCCGCGCTCGTCGTCGGAGAGCACCACGACGGTGTCGCCCCGGCACACCCGGGCCCACTGCTGCACGGACGCGTCGAAGGAGACGCTGGCGTTCCATGCGACGACGGCGGGCTCCGGGCGGTAGGCCCCGATCCCCTCCAGGGCGGCGACGAGGAACGCGGCACTGCCTCGGGACACCTCGACGCCCTTGGCCGGACCCGTGGACCCGGAGGTGTGGATGACATAGGCGGGGTCGCCGGGGAGGGAGGTGACCTGCGGGACCGGCCCGCCGGTACGGGAGCCGGGCCGCACGATCACGAGTCCGGCGGGCACCGCGGGCGCGTCGTCGGCGCTGATCACCAGAGCGACCCCGGCGTCGGCGGCCAGGAACGCCAGCCGCTCGGCGGGGTACGCGGGGTCCAGCGGCACGTACGCCGCGCCGGCCCGCCACACCGCGAGCAGCGCCACGAGGAGGTCGGTGGTCCGGCGCAGATGGACGCCCACCCGGCTGCCGCGGCCGGCGCCGTGGGCGGCCAGCGTCGCCGCGAGTCCGGCGGTGCGCGCGTCCAGTTCGGCGAAATCGAGGGCGCCGTCCTGCGCCCGCACGGCGACGCGGTGCGGGTGGTCGGCGGCGGCCCGCAGGAAACGGGCCGTCAGGTCGTCACTCATCGGGGTTCTCCATTCGTGGCACGGAAGGCGGAGGGAGCGGGAAACGGGACGCGATCGGGACCCGGGACGCGCCCCCCGTCGCGGGGCGGGAGGAGCGTGCGGGGCACGGAACCCCCGCAGGGGCCGGAGCGTCCGGGGCACGGCAGGGCGGGCGGACGCCCCGTCCGGCTTCGGGGGGTCATGCGCCGGTGAGAGCAGGCGTGCGCCCGCGGGCCGAGGCGACCGCAGCCATCTCGGCCAGGGCCCGCTCGTAGGCGTCGGCGAACGCGCCGGCCACCGTCGCGGACACCACGCTCGGCTGGTGGTCCACGGCCAGCAGCACCCGGTCGGACACCGGGTCCTGTATCAGCGACGCGCCGAAGGCGAAGTTGTTGGGCTCGTGGCGGTGGGTGGGCTCGCAGCCGATCCGGGAGTCCAGGATGCGCGCGCCACCGGTGCGTCCCAGCGCGTGGAACTTCAGGAACCCGAACTGGCTGTCGAGCCGGGTGCCGGTCATCAGCCGGGCGAGCTGGGCGAAGGGCGTTCGGCGGTGCGGCATCATCTCCCGCTCCTGCTCGTGCACCCGTCGCAGCAGGCGCAGCGGGTCGCCGTCCGGCTCCGTCCCGGCGGTCAGCGGCACCGTGTTGAGGAAGAGGCCGTAGGCGTCGATGCCCCCCGTACGTTCCAGCCGCCCGTTCATCGCCAGGCCGGTGGTGACCTCGTCCCGGCCGGTGATCTCGGCGAGCGCCCGCATGTGGGCGGCGAGGGCGACCGACTTGACCGGCACCCGCACCGCGTCGGCGACCGCGCGGAGGTGCGCGGGTGCCCGCGGCAGCACCCGCTCCAGGGTGTCGGCGAGTTCGTGGACCTCGGCCGCGGCCGGCCAGAGCACCCCGGAGACCCCGGAGAGCTTGCGCCGCCAGTAGGCCAGCGACTCCTCGTCGCCGGCCGCATCGCGCTCGGCAGCGACGAAGTCCCGGTAGGCGGAGGCCGGCGCGGGAAGCGGCGCCGCGGCCGGATCGGCGCTCAGCGCGGCGTGCCGCTCGAGCAGTTCGCTGAGCATCGAGGTGAAACTCCAGCCGTCCAGGATCGCGTGGTGTTCGGAGATGGTGAGCTGGAAGAGGTCCGCGCCCAGCCGCTGCACGGCGATCCGGAAGAGGGGCGGCCGCATCAGGTCGAAAGGCATGTCGCGGTGCTGCTCGAAGACCGCGCGGACGGCGGCCTCCTGCTCGGCCCCCGTGCGGCCGGTCAGGTCGTGGAACTCCACCGGAGCGGGCAGCTCCGCGTGGACGAGCTGCAGCGGCTCGGCCCACCCGGAGACGTCCAGACCGGTGCGGAGCACCGCGTGGCGGCGCATCGCGTCGGCGACGGCGCGCCGGAAGGCGTGCTCCTCCAAGGGCGCCGAGATCCGGTAGCTGTTGACGTTGTGGTAACTGCCGGTGCCGCCGGTCATCTCCATGTGGAAGATCATGCTGAGCTGCATCGACACCATCGGGTAGGCGTCCTCGACACCGGACGGGAGCGTGTGCCGTGTCCGCGCGTCCACCAGGGAGAAGGGCGCGCGGTCCGTGTCGGCCCGGCCGACGGCGCGGGCCAGGGGCACCAGGCCGGCGATGCTCGGCGCGTCGAAGACGTCGCGCAGCGACACCTCCCAGCCGGCGTCGTGCAGGGCGCCGGCCAGGTGCACCGCCCGCACGGAGTCGCCGCCGAGGCGGAAGAAGTCGTCGTGGACGCCGGGGTCGGCCACGCCGAGCACCTGGGACCACACGGCGGCGAAGGCACGCTCGACCGGCGTGGACGGCGGGACGTGCGCGCTGCCCCCGGTCCGTGGCGCGTCCGGGTCGGGCAGGGCCGCCCGGTCCACCTTGCCGTTGACGGTGAGCGGCAGCGCGTCCAGCACGGTCACGCTCGCCGGGATCATGTAGGCGGGCAGGGTCCGGCCCAGGAACTCCGCCGCGTCCTCGGGCTCCCCGCCGGTGACGTAGGCGGCGAGCCGGTCGCCGACGACGGTCACCACGCAGGACTCCACGGCGGGGTGGGTGCGCAACGCGGCCTCGATCTCGCCCAGTTCGATCCGGAAGCCGCGCAGCTTCACCTGGAAGTCCGCGCGGCCCACGTACTCGAGGCCGCCGTCCGGCAGGCGCCGGGCGACGTCGCCGGTGCGGTACATGCGCGCCCCCGGCCGCGCCGGCGACGGGTCGGCCACGAAGCGGCCGGCGGTCAGGCCGGGCCGGTTCCAGTAGCCATGGGCGAGGCTGCCCCCGCTGATGTACAGCTCGCCCGGCACGCCGACCGGGCAGGGACGCAACAGGTCGTCCAGGACGAGGGCGGACAGGTGCGGCATCGGTTCGCCGATGCGGCTGCGGTCGAAGGCGGCGGCCGCGGGCACGTCGTGGGTGGTGACGTGGACGGTGGTCTCGGTGATGCCGTAGAGATTGCACAGCCGGTTCGCGGGCCGCGGCTCCAGCGCGTACCAGCGCCGGACCGACTCCGGGTCCAGTGCCTCGCCGCCGAGCATGACGTGGCGCAGCGCGGGCAGCGTGCGCGGGCCGCGCCGCAGCGCCTCCTCCAACTGCCGGAAGGAGGACGGGGTGAGGCACAGGTGGGTCACGTCCTCCTCGGCGAGGAGCTCGGCGAACTCCCCCGGCGAGCGGCTGACCACGTACGGCACGACGACCAGCCGGGAGCCGTGCAGCAGTGCGCCCCACATCTCCCACACCGTCCAGTCGAAGGCGAAGCTGTGGAAGAGCGTCCACACTCCGTCCGGTCCCGGTGCGAAGCCGTCGGTGCATGTGGTCATGAGCCGGCTGACGTGCTCGTGGGCGACGCCCGCTCCCTTGGGCCGGCCGGTGGAGCCGGAGGTGAAGATGACGTACGCGAGATCGGCGGGGTCACCGCCGGTGTGCGGCCGGTGCGAGGGGTACGCCGCGGTCCGGGTGGCCTGTTCGTGGAGGTCGTGGACGGTCCACGGGCCGCCGGGGACGAGGTCGGGCCGATCGGTGACGACCAGGGCCGTACCGGTCTCCGCGTAGATCGCCTCGGCCCGGCCGGGCGGGGCCGAGGTGTCCACGGGCACATAGGCGGCACCCGCCTTGAGCACGCCGAGGACCGACACCAGGATGTCCGGAGTGCGTTCGAGCAGCAGGCCGACCCGGTCCCCGCGGCGGACGCCGGACGCGGCCAGCGCGTGGGCCAACTGGTTGGCGCGCCGGTCGAGTTCGGCGTAGGTCAGGGTGATGCCCTCGTGGCTGACGGCGGGCCGCTCGCCGTGCGCGTCCGCCACCTCCTCGAACATCTCGTGGAGCAGCCGCCCCGGGTCCAGGCGCGGACCGGCGTCCACCGCGGCGGTGGCGGTGTCCGCGGCCGCGGCCCCGGCCAGCCGCAGGACGGGCAGGTCGGCGTGGTCGAGCAGCACGTCCAGCAGCCGCTGCCAGTCCTCGGCCATCCGCGCCAGGGCGGCCGCGTCGAACAGGTCCGAGCGGTACTCGGCCTCGCCGCGCAGTTCGCCGTCGTCGAAGACCGACCAGGTGAGGTCGAACTTCGCGGTGCCGTTGGACCGGACCCGGCGCCGGGCGGAGGCAGGTCCGAAACGCAGGGGCGAGGGGTCCTCGGTGTGGGCGCCGAAGACCACCTGGACCAGCGGCTGCCGGCCGCCGGACCGGTCCGGGACGAGCCGGTCCACGAGCGTGTCGAACGGCACGTCGAGGTAGGCGTAGCCGTCGAACGCCGTCTCCTGCACCTGGTACAGCAGCTCACGGAAGGTCATCGAGGTGTCGAGCCGCACCCGCAGCGGCAGCAGGTTCACGAAGTACCCGACCAGATGCTCCAGTTCCGGCCGGTTGCGGGTGGTCACGGGGGTGCCGACGATCATGTCGGAAGCGCCGGTGAAGCGGTTGAGCAGCACGGCGAACGCGGCAAGCTGCACGATGAAGGGAGTGACCCCCTCCGTGGCGGCCAACTCCTTGACCCGGGCAGCGGTGCCCGCCGGGGGTGCGAAGTGTGCGACGGCACCGCGGTCGCTCGTCGTGACGGGACGGGGCCGGTCCGTCGGCAGTTCGAGCAGGGTGGGCGCGCCGGCCAGCTGCCCGGTCCAGTAGGCGATGTGCTCGTCGTAGGTGGCGACCGCCTCCTCGGCGGCCCATTCGCCGTACCGGAGCCCGAGGTGCGGCAGCCGCGGTTCCGTGCCCTCGGCGAACGCCGTGTAGCAGGTGGCGAGTTCACGCTCGAATATCTCCGCCGACCAGCCGTCCCACACGATGTGGTGCACGGTGACCGCGAGCGTCGCGGCGTCGTCGGCCCGGAGGATCGCATGGGCTCGCAGCAGCGGTCCGGTCTCCAGGTCGAACGGGGTGGCGCCCTCCCGCACCAGGATCTGCTCGGTGCGGGCGTCCCGTTCGGCTGCCGGCAGCGCCCGCAGGTCGGTGACGGTCAGCGGCGGTGTCCGGACGGCCCCGACGATCTGCCGGGGGCCGTCCGGGCGCAGGGTGAAGGTGGTGCGCAGCGGCTCGTGCCGCGCGACCACGGTGTGCAGGGCGCGCTCCAGGAGGGAGGGGTCCAGCGGGCCGGTGAACTCGAAGGCCCAGGGGATCGAGTAGGCCACGGAGCCCGGGTTCCACCGGTCGAGGAACCACAGCCCGCGTTGCAGCCCCGACACGGGGGCCGTGCGCGGCGTCTCATCGAATCTCAACGTCTTCTGCCTTTCTCGCTGCTGTCCACTGCTGTCGACTGCTGTTGACGGCCGGGCCAGGTCCGGCGCCGGGCTACGCGGGCGTCAGGGCGGCGGCGATCGCGCTCACCGTCCGGGCGCGGAACAGCAGCCGTGGCGGCACCCGGGTGCCCGTGGCGGTGGACAGGCGCATGGCGATCCGCACCGCTGCCAGCGAGTTGCCGCCCAGCCGGAAGAAGTCGTCCTGCGGGCCGATGTCCTCGGTACCGAGAATCGCCGCGACGGCCTCGGCGACCAGCCGCTCCCGCGCGGTCATGGCCGCCGCCGTCCCCTCGGCCGATCCGCGACCGCCCGCGGGCCGGGGCGTCGCCGGCCGGGACGGAGCGGGCAGGGCGGCGCGGTCCGCCTTCCCGTTGGCGTTGAGCGGCAGGGCGTCGAGCACGTCGAGCGTCGCCGGAACCAGGTAGTCGGGCAGCAGGTCCGACAGCCGGCAGAGGAGGGCGTCGGGCCGCACGTCGTGGCCCTCGGATGCGGTGACGTATGCGGCGAGCCGCAGGTCGCCGGGTGCCGGCTCGTGCACCGCGACCACCGCCTGCCGGACACCCGGCTGGCGGACCAGGACGTCCTCGATCTCACCGGGCTCGACCCGGTAGCCGCGGATCTTGACCTGGTCGTCGGCGCGGCCGATCACGGAGAGCACGCCGTCCGCGACGCGGCCGAGGTCACCGGTGCGGTACATCCGCTCACCGGGACGGAACGGGCTGGCGACGAAGCGGGCCGAGGTCAGCGCGGGCCGCCCGGCGTAGCCGTACGCGAGGCCGCCGCCGGCGGCGTAGACCTCACCGGACTCGCCGTCGGCGACGGGGCGCAGGTCGCGGTCCAGGACCACCACGTCCTTGCCGCCGACCGCTGCGCCCACCGGGACGGACGGGCCCGCCACGTCCTCGGCGGTGACCGTGCGGCAGGTGGTGAAGCCCATGCTCTCCACCGGCCCGTATCCGTTGCCGACCCGCAGGCCGGGGAAGGACTCCAGGGCCTTGGCCACGTGCGGCACCGAGGCGCGCTCGCCTGCGGTGAACGCGGTGTGCAGCCCCGTGAAGGTCTCCGGGAACTCCTCCACGAGGAAGGAGAACAGGCTTCCCGACAACTGGAGCTGGGTCACGCCGTGCTGCCGCGTGAGCCGGGCGACGGTCTCCGGGTCGGGCCGTTGTCCCGGGTGCAGGACGCAGGCACCGCCGAAGGCCAGCGCGCCGAACAGCTCCAGCGCGAAGGCGTCCCAGGACACCGGGGAGGCCTGCAGCCACACCTCGTCCGGGCCGAACCGGGCGTAGTCCTGGGCGAGATAGGTGGTGGTGAGGGCGCGGTGCGGGGCGGCGACTCCCTTGGGGCGGCCGGTGGAGCCGGAGGTGAACATGACGCAGGCCAGATCGGCGCCCGTCACCCGCGTCGTGGGGTCGGTGTCCGGGAGGCCGGCCGCCTCGGCGTCCACCGCCGCGAGATCGAGGTGCGGCACGCCGGGGAACGCGGCGTCGAGTCCGTGGACGAGGACCAGGCACGCCTGGCTGTCGGTGATCGCGCCGGCCAGCCGTGCGGTGGGGAACTCCGGGTCCAGCAGGGTGTAGCCGGCGCCGGTCTTCAGCACCGCGAGCAGCGCGGCGACGAGCTCCGGGCCGCGTTCGGCGAGGACCGCGACGACGTCACCACGGCCGCAGGCGTTCCGCCCGAGGAGCAGGTGGGCCAGACGGTTGGCACGGGCGTTCAGCTCGCCGTAGGTCACCCCGCGGTCGCCGTGCACGAGGGCGGTGGCGGAAGGGGTGCGGCCGGCACGCTCCTCGAAGAGGCGGTGGACCGGGACCTCCAGGGCGGCGGCGAGCGTCTGCTGCCACTGCTCGCACACCTCGGCCATCGTGGCCGCATCGAAGAGGTCGGTGTCGTACTCGAAGCGGCCGGTGAAGCCGCTGCCGGTGTCGTCCACGGAGATGGACAGGTCGAACCGCGACACGGGGTTGCTGTGCAGGGCCCTGGCGACCTCGGCGTCACCGATCCGCAGCGGCTCGGTGCTCAGCGGGTGCATCTCCAGCACGACCTGGCACAGCGGGGAGCCGTCGCCCGAGCCGTCGCCCGCGGCCAGCGCGGTGATCTCGTCGAAGGGCGTGTCCTGGTGCCGGTACGCATCGACGGCCGTCTCCCTGACGCGGTGTACCAGGTCCACGAAGGACAGGCCGGGATCGACGGCGACGCGGATCGGCAGCAGGTTGACGAAGTAGCCGATGAGCGAGGCCAGTTCCGGCCGGTTGCGCATGCTCACCGGTGAGCCCACGACGATGTCGGTCGCCCCGGACCTGCGGTGCAGGGTGAGCGCCAGCCCGGCGAGCAGCACCATGTACGGCGTGGCGTCCTCGGCCCGTGCCAGGTCCTTCACGGCGAGGGCGACGGGGGCGGGGAACCGGAACCGGTGCACCGCGCCGCGGAAACGCGGTTCCTCCGGGCGGGGCCGGTCGGTGGGCAGCGGCACCCCGGGCCGCGGGCCCGCCAGCTGCCGCCGCCAGTGACCGAGCTGCTCCGCACCACCGCCGTGCTCCGCCTGCCAGGCGCTGAAGTCGGCGTACTGGCAAGGGAGTTCCGGCAGCGTCGGCGGCCGACCGGCCGCCAGCGCGGCGTAGGTCTCGCGCAGCTCCTCCTCGAGCACGGCGAGCGAACCCTCGTCCCACACGATGTGGTGCACGACCAGCAGCAGCACCGGACCACCGTCGGACGTGGTCATCAGGTGGGCGCGCAGCAGGGGACCGCGTTCCAGGTCGAACGGCTCCGAACCGAGGTCCGCCACGGCCGCGTCCAGCCGGCCGGCCGGGACCTCGGTGACCGTGAACGGCACTTCCGCGACGGCGCCGACCCGTTGCTCGGGCCCGTCGTCGCCGAGGCCGAACGTGGTCCGCAGCGCCTCGTGGCGGCCGGCCACGACCTCCAGCGCGGTACGCAGCACAAGGGCGTCGACCGGGCCGTCGAAGCGGAACACCCACGGCACGTTGTAGGTGGAGGAGCCGGGATGCCACTGATCCAGCACCCACAGCCCGCGCTGGAACGGGGACAGCGGCGCGCGCGTCCGGCCCGACCGGGTCAGCGGCGCGGGCTCGTGCCGGCCGGCGGCGGTGACCGCCGCGGCGAAGCCGGCCAGCGTCGGCGCGTCGAAGATCGTGTACGGCGAGACGGTGCCGAACACCTCGAAGATCCGGGCGACGACGCGGACCGCGGTGAGCGAATCCCCGCCCAGGTGGAAGAAGTTGTCGTCGGCGCCGATGTCGGGCACGCCGAGGACCTCGGACCACACACCGGCGATGAGCTGCTCGATCGGGGTGCGCGGGGGGACCCGCCGAGGACCTTCGGCGGCCGGCCGCACGGCGTCGGGCGCGGGAAGCGCGGCGCGGTCGATCTTGCCGGCCGCGGTCAGCGTGAACGCCCGCACCGGAACGAAGAGCGCCGGCACCAGCGGCGCGGGCAGCCGGTCGGCGAGGAACTGCCGCAGCCGGTCGGCGTGCGGCGGCCGTCCGGTGACATACGCGACCAGCCGCCCGTCCCGCGCGGCCACCACGCACTGCTCCACGCCCGGGCAGGTGGCGAGCACCTGCTCGATCTCGCCGGGCTCGACACGGAAGCCGCGGATCTTCACCTGGTCGTCGGCCCGCCCGAGGAACTCCAGCGGCGCGTCGGGGGCCGCCCTGCGCACCAGGTCGCCGGTGCGGTACATCCGTGCGCCCGGGCGGCCGGACAGCGGGTCCGGCAGGAAGCGCTCCGCGGTCTGCCCGCCGCGTCCCCAGTAGCCGGAGGCGAGCAGCGGGCCGCCGATGTACAACTCCCCGGCCGTGCCCGGAGCCGACGGCCGGAGGCGTTCGTCCAGGACGTGCAGGGTCCGCTCGCCCACCGCGCGGCCTATGGGGGTGACGCCCCCGTCCTGGTCGGGGACCGTGAGGTGGGTGGTGGAGGTGATCACCGTCTCGGTCGGGCCGTAGGCGTTGACCAGCGGAACGCCGGTCCGGGCCCGCCACGCGGCCGCGACCTCGGGGTAGAGGCGGTCACTGCCGCAGATCATCAGCCGCAGGCCGGACGGGGCCGGGAAGGCACCGCCATCGAGCGCGGCCACCAGGTCCCGGAAGTAGCCGGCCGACAGGTTCGCGACCGTGACCTGTTCCCCGGAGAGGAGTGCGAGGAGTTCGGCGGGCGCGAGCAGCGGCCGGTCGGGGACGACGAGAGTGGCGCCGGCGAGCAGGGTGGTCAGCACCTGCTCGACGGCCACGTCCACGTGCGGCCGGGCCAGGTGCAGGACGACGTCCTGGTCGCTCAGGCCGAACGTCTCCCGGGCTGCTTCGAGGTGGCCGGCGAGGGCGGACGCGGCGACGTGGACGCCCTTCGGCCGGCCGGTCGTCCCGGAGGTGTAGATGATGTAGCCGCCGCCGTCCGGTGCGGGTACCGCGGGCGGCGCCCACCGGCCGGCGTCGTGGGGACCCGGCGTCCCGAGGGCGCGGAAGGTTGCGCCGTCCAGGACGGCACGAGCGCCCGCATCGGCGCGCACGAAGGCGTTGCGGTCCGCCGGTGCCTCGCTGTCCAGGGGCAGGTAGATTCCGCCGGCCCTCAGCACGGCGAGCAGGCCCACGACGTAGTCGCCGCGGTTCTCGCTGGTCACGGCGGTGACCTGTCCGGGGGTGATCCGCGCGGCGAGCGCGGCGCTCAGTTCGTCGAGTTCTCGGTAGGTGAGGGTCCGGTCGGCCAGCCGCACGGCGGGTCGAGCCGGAGCGCGGTGCACCACCGAAGCGAACAGGGATGCGATGTCGGGCATGATCCAACCTTGGGGAGTGAGGGCGCCGACGCGGTACAGGCGAGAAGCTAGGGCCTGCCGCGGGAGACGAGCGGCAGCGGGAATCGGAAGAATGGCGGCAGATCAGCGGCGGTCGGCCACGACGCCGGGGTGCTCCCCGGCGGAGGCGGCGGCCGCCGTCCAGACGTCGTCCGGGCCAAGGCCGGCCGGACGGTACTTGCCCAGCGCGCTGATCAGCAGCCGCAGTTCGAAGGCGAGGCAGTCGACGAGGCGGCCGAGCCCGTGGCGGGGATCCTCGTCCACCGCGAGCAGCGCCGCCCGGCCCAGTCCGGCGGCGGCGGCACCGAGCGCGAGGCTCTTGGCGACCCGGCCCCCTTCCCACATCCGGCCGGAGACCAACAGCGGCAGACCCCCGTCGACGGGCCGCGGCAGCGCCGCGAGCCTGTGCAGGCACTCGGCCAGCGGCAGGCCCACGTCCCGCAGGAACACGCCGGGCGCCCAGCCGGTGCCGCCCTCGGCGCCGTCGACGGCGACCGCGTCGGCACCGGCCTCGACGGCCACCCGTACCGCGTCCGCCACGTCCCGGCCGGGGAAGAGCTTCACCCAGACCCGGGCCCTGGGGAAGTTGTTGCGCATCAACCGGATCTGCTGCCGCAGGATCTCCGCGGTGAAGGTTCCCGGCGTGGCCGAACGCAGCGTCGTGCCGCCGGGGAAGAGGGCTTCGGTGCCGAACCGGTCGCCGAGCCGGGCGGCCTCCCGGTCGTCCAGCACGGTCATGCCGCCCAGCCCCGGCTTGGCACCCTGACCGAGCTTCAGCTCGAAGGCCAGCCGCCCCGAGTCCAGCAGGGCCGCCGCACCGGGGTCGCTGTACAGGAGGTTCCAGACCTCCGCGTCGGCGTCCTCGGTGCTCTGCTGCACCACCACGCCGCCGACGCCGGGCGCGAGCGCCTCGCCGTAGGCGGTCAGCCGGTCGAGCAGCGCGCCGTGCGCGCCGCCGGTGCCGCGCCGGTACCCGCCGGTCGGGACGACGTTCTCCCCGATCACCATCGGCAGGCCCAGCGCTCCCGCCTGGCGGCTCAGCGCCAGGCCCGCGTCGCCACTCGCGGCGCGGGTGGAGCCGGTCGCCGAGACGTACACCGGCAGCGGCGCGTGCAGGCCCCCGATCCGGGTGGCCAGGTCCACGTCGCCGTGCACGGGTTCGCGGCCGAGGTCGATGAGCTTCTCCAGCCGCCGCTCCATGAACAGCGGGGGCACCAGCCGCATCGCGTCCAGCCCGTCGGGCCCCGGCGCCGCGGAGGCGGCGCCGTACAGCGTCGAGCCGTACTCCTCGGCCGCCGGGAAGGCGGCCGCCGCTCCGCGCCGGGCCCGGTCGCGAACCGCCGCCTCGGGGAAACCGGGGGCCGACAGCCGGCCGGTGCCGCTCACGGGGACACCACCCCGGGCAGCTTGGGGTAGGCGTTCGCCTGCCAGACCGCGTCGAGACCGCACACGTAGCGGGTCAGGCGCTCCACACCGATCCCGAACCCGGAGCTCGCCGGGACGCCCTCGCGCACCACGTCCAGGTACCAGCGGTACTTCTGCGGGTTCTCGCCGGTCTCGCGCATGCGGGTGACGATCTCGGCGTAGGTGTGGGTGCGCTCGCTGCCGCTGCACAGCTCGCCGTAGCCCTCGGGCGCGATGAGGTCGAAGTTCCGCAGCGCACCCGGGGTGGTGGTCGACTCGCGGTCGTAGAAGCCGCGCGAGCCCTTCGGGTAGTCGACGACGAAGAACGGCCCGGTGCGGGCCGCCGACAGCAGCACCTCGCCCCGCCAGTCGATCTCGGCGTCGGGGCTCTGCTCGTGGCCCCGCTGCCGCAGCAGGGCCACCGCCTCGGCGTGGGTCAGGGACGGGAAGCCGCCCGGGGTGAGCCCGGCGAACGCGGAGGTGTCCCGGCCGAGCCGCGCGAACACCTCCGGCAGCGCGGCCACGGCGGCGCGGACCATGTGGACCACGAGATCGGCGGCGAGCCGGGTGATCTCCTCCCGGGACGCCCCGGCCACCTCGACGTCCAGCTGGTGGAACTCGGCCAGATGGCGGCTGGTGTCGGCGGTCTCCAGCGGTTCGAGGCGGACGTTCGGCGCGATGCAGAAGATCTTGCGGAAGGCGAGCAGGGAGGTCTGCTTGTAGAGGATCGCGCTCGTCATGAGCTTGTAGGGGTGCCCGTAGAAGTCGACGTCGACCTGCTTCGAGCCACGTCCGCCCGGGTCGGTGACCGGGCCGATGACCGGCGGCAGCGTCTCGGCGAAGCCCGCGTCGTGCAGGAACGCGCGTGCCGCCGTGAGCAGGTGCTGCTGCACCGTCAGGGCGTCGCGGACGCGCTGGTCGGTGAGGTGCGCCCGCGGCCCGGGGGGCCGAAGGGGAGCGGTGTCGAGGGTGGGTGCGGTCATGGCAGGGGAGCTCCGTCCTGCTGGTTGTCGGGGAGGGGCACGCGCGAGGGGGGTTCGCCGAACCCGCGGAACGGCGGGCGGGACACGGCGGAGAGGTCGAAGGCACGCTCGTCGAAGGTGCGGCGGACGTACGACAGGGCGTCGAGCAGTTCCGCCGAACCGATCGAGGTGCCGCGGCCGGCCGGCTCCGGGCGGATCGGCATGGAGCCGACCGACGACCAGTGCAGCCGGCCGTCCGCGTCCAGCCGGCTGCCGGTCCGCCCGGCGTTGTCCGGGTGAAGGCAGTACGGGATGTCCAGATAGCCCTTCGCGAAGGCGGCCACCAGCGCCTCGCCCACGTCGGGGCTGAGACCGAGCACGGCGTCGACGAGGGCCCGGGCCTCGGCGTAGACCCCGGTGTCGGCCGTCGCACGGCCTCCGGGGGGCGCCCGTCGCTCGTGGTCCGCGACGGCCGCGGCGGTCTCCAGAGCCAGGACGTTCTCGGCCACCGTGGGAATGCGGTGCGCTTCGGACGTGGTCTTCACCACCAGCCGGGCGGCACCGGAGCGGACCGCGAGCCGGGCTGCCTCGTCGAGCAACAGCTGGGCGCCGCCGGGCGACTGCGGGAAGACGCCCATGTACGCGTAGAGGACGATGTGCCAGTCGGTGCCGGTCAGCAACTCGCCGGCGAGGCGGCCGAGCGCGGCCAGCGCCTCCGCGTCCTGACCGGCGTTGGCCTGCTGGGCGTAGCTGAGCGACAGGCAGCGCAGGCCGGCCTGCCGGAAGAAGAGGGCCTCGAGGACGCTGATCGCGACCAGCAGCCCCGGCGGGCAGAGCTGTCCGAGCATGCATCCGCCGAAGGTCTCCATGTGCGGTTCCGCCGCGGCCCGCGATCCGTCCCGGGCCGCGACCAGCAGCTCGCAGCAGCGCCGCCAGCTGCGGACCGCCTCGCGCAGCGGCGTCCTGCTGTACGGCAGGCAGTACGACACCGGGCCGCCCTCGGACGCGTGCAGTCCCAGTGCCGGGAGCAGGGCGAAGATCGCTTCGGGCAGGGCGGAGCCGTGGCGGACCTGGACGGGGAAGCCGTCGTCCATGACGCCGGCCAGCATGCCCCGGGTCGTGCCGGGCGGATGGACGGTGATGGGGTAGCCGTTGAGCTCCTCTCCGGCGGTCAGCGCGCGGCGCGCGGCGCCGGTCTCGCCCAGCCTGGTGTAGCTGTCCAGCGTGATGGTGCCCACCGTGGTCGCGGCGGCGCTCCGGGTGGCGAGCAGGCCCTTCCGCATCCGTGCCGGGTCGCCCATGCCCATGCGGGGCTGCACGACCAGCATTCCGGAGGCCGCCGAGGCGGCGACGAAAGAGCCGAATCCCGTCACAGAAGGACTTCCGATTCGAGGGATTCCAGGTAGTCCAGGAATTCGGGAAGCCCGGTGGCACCTTCTTCGAAAACCCGGTTGAACCCGGCGGCTCGCAGGATCGTCTCCCGGCTTCCGTCGTCCGCCCCGCCGATGCCGAGTTTCCCGCCGATCACCACCGGTGTCCGCTCCAGATCGACGCAGCCGCGGATCTCGGAGATCATCCGTCTGCCGTCCTGGAAGCCATGTCCGTTGACACTGCTGACGACGACCAGGTCCGGCCGCCGGCGCCGGCATTCCGCGACCAGGAGGGCGTCGGGAACGCAGCTGCCGAGATTCGTCACGCGGTGGCCGCGTTCCCTGAGCAGGAGCTCCAGGAACACCAGATTCCAGGTGTGGGCGTCGGACAGGGTTCCGGACACCACGATGTCCCTGCCGGCGCGTGCGGATATCCCCATGGGCATGGCTCGTCCTCTGGTCAGGAAAGTGAGGCTGCTGGCGGTGTCCGGCCAGCGTATTTTCGGGTCGGACACCGCCCCGGCACTTCTTCCGGCAGGCAGTGGGCAGATTGCGGGCACACGGCGGCCGATCAGCCGACCGCGCCGAGCGCGATCCCGGCCGGGCCGAAGGGAAGTGCTCCGGTGGCCGTGCCGTGCGGGCCCCGGCCGTCCCGCATCAGCGTCCGTACGAGGCTGAGCGCGGAGAAGCGCACCCCGCCCGGAGTCAGCCGGGTGCGTACGAGGCCGCGGTGGAGCACCTCGTGCACCGCCGCGAGGCACTCCGCCAGCGGCAGTCCGACCGCGGAGCCGGCCTGCTCGGCCGATCTGTCCTCACCGGCGGCGGCCAGGTACGCGAGCAGGCTGCGCTGCGGAACGCTCAGCTCCGCCATCGCCTCGTCCAGGTCGGCACGCAGGTGGCCGCGCTCGACATGGGTGACCGGGGGCGCCGCCAGCCGCCAGGGGCTGGGGGACAGCCGCGTCACCAACTGCTCGGGCGACTCGACGAGGATCCAGCCGGCCGCGTACTCCAGGGCGCGCGGCAGGCCGTCCAGCAGCCGGCACAACTCCGCGACGGCCCGGGCGTTGCCGGCGTCCAGCCGGAACCCTGGGCGGACGGTCCGCAGGTGCGCGACGAGCATCCGGACCGAGGCGACCTGGGCGAGCACATCGGGTTCGTACGCAGCCTGCGGCTCCGGGACGGGCAGGGGTTGCAGCGGCACCACCTGCTCGCCGTCGGCGGTCAGCGGCTCGCGCGCGGTGACCAGCACCCGCAGACCGGGACAGTGCCGGAAGAGCCGGTCGAGCAGCGGCCGGGCCTGCGACGGGCAGGCGTCGTCCAGGACCAGCAGCGTCGGACGGTCGCCGATCGACTCGTCGAGCGCGTCGGTACGCGCCGGGTCCACCGCGGTCGGCCCGGTCGGCAGGGTTCCGCGCAGCGCCACGGGGTCCGCCCCGGTGGGCCAGCGCACCGACCAGCGCAGGCGTTCGTGGACCCGGTGGGCGACCTCCAGGGCCAGCCGGCTCTTGCCCACCCCGCCGAGTCCGACGACCGACAGGAGCCGGGCGCCGTCCACCGTGAGGGCGTCGACGAGCGCCTCGGTCTCCTCCTGACGCCCGATCAGACTGTTGCGGGGGGTCGGCGGGGGAGACGGCTCGGGGCTGAGGCCGTCCGGGTCCTCGCGGCGGCGGGCGGACGCCTCGAAGATCGTGCGCGCCCGCCCTTCGAGCCGCAACGCGTCCGCGAGCAGCCGCACGGTGTCGTTCCTGGGGTACCGGACGCGCTCGGCCTCCAGGTCGCGCAGAGCACGGACGCTCAGCGTGGCGTGGTCGGCGAGCACCTGCTGGGTCAGACCTCTCGCCTCCCGCCGGGATCTCAGCAGGTCGCCGAAGTTCGGCAGCGGCCTCTCCCGGTCCTGCTCGTGCTGCGAAAATCCCATGTCTCATCCACCTGTTCGTTGGGTGCGCTGGTGCATGAACCGCTGTCCGCCGCCCGAAGGGGCACCGGCGGGAATCCTGAGGGTGTGACCCTGGTGTGCGTTCTCGGCCCGCGCCGACGTGACGGAGCATCGAACGGCACCTTCCCGTTGCGTTCCTGCCGCGGTACCGGGTCGCGGACCCCCTGGGGAACGCGCGCCGCACGCACCCGGAACCGGCCTCCGGTCCGGCCCGCGTCCCCGGGACGGGGCGGCGGGACGGGGCGACTTCGGACGCCATCGCGCGGGACCGGGCCCGCGAAGGATCCACCAGCCCAATTCCGGCCGAATTCCGCGTAGTTCACACCATGTCGGGTGCCGCGGCCGATGGAAGAATGGCGGGACCCGGTCGCCGCCGTGCGGGCGGGCACGTGACGCGAGCCGGGCGACCGCCGGCTCACGGGGGTGTCAGGGGGAATGCGCGTGAACCTGCCGTACGGGCCTGCCCGCGGCCTGCCGGCCGTCGTCCTCGCCGCGGCGGGGCTGCTGGCGACCGGATGCTCGGGCGGAGGAGGCGACGACGGCGCCGCGCCGTCGCCGGACCCCTCGGCCACACTCTCCGCCGTCGCGTCACCGGCCGCGTCGTCCGCCTCGCCCTCGCCGCGCGCCACGCCGTCGCCGCCCTACCCGACCGGTCCGGGCGGCTGCCATCAGGACCGCGGCTGGTCCGACGTCCAGGCGGCGGAGTGGGTGAACGAGGGGCAGATCGGCTCCACGGTCTGGACCGACCACAAGTGGGGTCACGTCCGCTTCGACAAGTCCATCGCCGGGTTCGACGGGCCGGTGTGCACCCCGATCGCCGTTCAGGTGCAGTACTGGAAGGTCACCTACCGGGCGCCCGTCGACGGCTCGGCGGCGTCCGACGGCTCACCGCGCTACGCCTTCACCACCGCGTCGCTGGCCCGGACCCAGGTGCGCGTCGACGGGCGGTCGGTGCGGGACGTCTACGCGCCCAAGAGCGTGGCCACGGCCGCCAAGAACCCCTGCGTCGGGTACATGTGGGCGATCTACACCGGCGGGCCGCTGAGCCAGCGCGAGATGGCGACCGACATCACCACCGGCGGCCTCATCGGCCAGTCGATCTCGTTCCCGACCAAGCGCGTCGCGTACTCCCAACTCGCCCCGCCGTCCGCGCCGCAGGTCTGCGACAGCGCCGGGCACCCGGTCGGCAGGCCCAACCCCAAGGCCCCCGGCACGGGCGTCCCCGGCCTGCCGTCGATCACCCTCCAGCCGAAGACCCCCTGACGCACGGCTTCCACAGCTCAGAAGGCACTTTCGCGTTCCCGATCAGGATCCGGACGCCACCGCGGATGACACGCGCAGGCCAGGAACTGTTCGCGGTCCGAAACCGCCTGCAAGCGCCGGCAGGTCGAGACTTGCCGTCGCCGTCGCCGATACCGATGAGTTGGGTATAAGCGCGAATTCTGGCGGATCGTAACAGCGCGGCTGGCCTGCTGCGGCGCGGCGTCGGGGGAGCGGTGCGGGGTCAGCGGGCGGTGCTGACGGAGACGTTGGGGCGGCCCGCGAGGTCGTCGGATCCTGGTCGGCTTTCGACCGGGTGGACTTCGCGATCACCGCGATCACCGCGATCGGATCGCGATCGTCGCCGAGGTCGTCGGCGTAGGCGCCGGCTGGCGGGGAGCGTCGTTCGAACCGGCGGTGTTCCCGGCTCCGAAGCAGCCGACAGGCACAGGCGGGGACGTTCAGCGGCCGTCGCGGCGCCATTCGTAACGCCACGCCGCTTCGAGGAAGCCCTCTTCTTCCACGGAACCGCGCTGCGGCGGGCCGAGGAGGCGTGCTGCTTCCACGCACCGTTCGTCGTGGTGGAGGGCGAGCCCGTAGACGGCGGCCAGTTGGACCAGACGGTTCGAGTCGTCCAGCGCGGCAGCCATGGCGTCCGCGAAGACGGGATCGTGGTCCCTGCCCTCGGCCACCACGCGGCATGCGGTTTTCCGTACCACCGGGTCCGGATCGGTCATCAGCCGCAGCAACGCCGTGCGGGCATCGCCGGAAAAGGCCGGCGGCGACGACAACGCCTTGAGCCCTTGCGCCACCGCACGCCGGACCCGGGCGTCGGGATGGCCGGCGTGCGGCAGAAGCGCCACCTCCGCGCGTGGGTCGTTGTGTTCTCCGAGAGCGACCAGCACCTCGGTGAGCACGGCGAAGTCCGTCTCCTCAGCCGACCAGTCGGTGAACATGTCCAGAGCGGGACCGGCGAACGCGTCCTCGTCGCTGTCGTCGAGCAGATGGGTCACCCGGAGTACCTCGGCACCGAACAACCGGCGGGACGGGTCCGGGTGCGTGCGCAGCGTCGCAGCGGCGGTCCAGATCGCCTGGTCGCGTCGGCCGGCCAGCAGGAGGGTGACCCCGCTCCACGTCGGGTGGTTCTGGTCGGCGATGGTCAACGCGCGGTCCATCAGTTCCTCGAACGAGGTCCGGACACCGAGCAGTTCCTCGACGTCGGTGAGGATCGCCCCGTGGCCGTCCCACACGGTCATGCCACCAAGGGTGCACTCGTCGACGCTGCTGTACTCGTCGTCCGGCACCTGCGTACGGACGACGGCATCCCGGGAACCTGTACGGCGACGCAGTTCGGCCTCGACCCCCGTCTCGTGCCAGCGGCGCGCGAGGTCCCGCGCCTCCCGGAGTTCGGAATCGGGATACCTGCCTCGGATCTTGTGGTCCAGGAGCGCCTCGAACAGAGCGGGCGAACCCGAGTCGACCGCCGCACTCAGAGGGATCAGATCCTCGGGCCCGCTCCGGCCCGAATCCGCACCGTGATGGAGCAGCAGTTGCGCGATGTACCCGGCGTGCATCCGGACCGCCAGGCCGAACGCGGCGTCCACGTAGTCGGAGTCACTGTTCTCATGGAGAACTACCCCTACCAGGTCAGTGTCCCGAGCCCGGACCGCGGAGATCAGGGCGGACTCGCCGTCCACCGCATTGCTCTTACCCGCACCCGTACCCACGCTCATGATCCTGTTCCCCCGGCAGCGATCGCAGCTCAGTGTAGATCCGCCGAATCGGCCCGATGGGGCGGATGACAGGCATGGGTGCCCGCGGCGCTGGAAGGCCAAGATCCACGCCCCCGAGATCGAGTACCGCATCAGACAACGCTTGCCCGGTGATGGGAGACTGATCTGTCGATTGGGGGGTGCGCAGTGGAGACTGCCAACCGCACGCTGACGGCGGATGTGATCGCGGCACTGAGGTACTGGCCCGGTGTGATTTGGGTAGGCCAGAAGAATCCTCCCGACCCGGTGGACATGACCGTCCTGCCGCCCTTTTTCAACGAGGTGCTGCAGGGCCTTCCGTGGTGGAACCGCGACTGGAAGGTCGTCCGCGTCCAGCCCGGAACGCCCGCAGAAACCGGGGATCATCGCTGCGATGCCGCCGTGAGGTTCACCGAGGTGTCGATCCCGGGAACGGTCACCGCCGGCAACGGCGAGAGCCTGCCGTTCGTCGCGAAGGTCGGTTTTACGGGCGAGCGGCTGATCCGCTTCCAGGCCAAGATCGGCGACGTTGTCATCGGCCCGGCCGTCGCCCCTGCCGGGCGATCGGAGCCGCACCCGTTCGGTCGGATTCTCACCGGGTTGATGGACCTGCGCGGGATACCGGTCAAGGACATGGCCAGGGCTGCCGGACTGTCGATGTCCACCATCCACATGCTCCGCCGCGGGGACAATCCGCATCTGATGCTGGTCCGTCGGATCGCCGGGAACTTCGACCTGTCCGAGGCGGATCTCAGAGTCATCGCCGGTCTCGACGACGGCAGTACGCAGTAGCCGACAGGTAGCGCCGCCACGTTGCGGCGTTGGTGCTGCGTGAACCGCGAGATCGGCGAGTACGGGAATGCCGGTGCGCGAGGGTGGTCCTGAGGGCACCGCCGCGACGGTTCGCCGCGGGCGAAGCCGTCGGTCACGCCATGCGCGAGACACGGCGCCCGATCGAGGCGTAGAAGGTTGCCATGTCAATGTCGATGCCGGACCGGCGGCAGGCCGCCCGGGACCTCTGGCGACTGCTCGAGCCGATCCACGCCGTCGTCTACTTCGCCCCGGAACCGCTGGAAGCGCTCAAGGCCGCCGGCTACCGCGGTGTCTGGATGAGCTACTTCGCCGGACGGGCCGCTCCCCTGGGCAGCGCAGGCGCCGACGTCGTGCACGCCCTGTTCTACAACTTCAGCTACGCGCGGGTGAGTCGGGCCCTGCCGGCGGCGTGGAGCTTCGCTCCGCCGAGCGAGGCCCTCGCCGCGCGGGTACGAGGATCCGTGCGGGCGCTCGGCCGGGCGCTGGGCCCCGCGGCCGACGGCGCGGATGTGGCACGGGCGGCGGAACTCGCCCTGCGCGCCGCACGATCGGCTCCCGCCGAGGGCCGGACCCTGTTCGCCGCCAACCGCTCCCTGCCCGTACCTCAGGAGCCCCTTGCCCAGCTGTGGCAGGCCGCGACGCTTCTGCGCGAACACCGTGGCGACGGCCACACCGCGGCTCTGTTCGCCGCCGGGATCACCGGCCGCGAGTCACACGTCCTCCACGCGATCGCGAACGCGATCCCCCGTGGCGTCTACACGCAGGCACGCGACTTCGACGACGCGGAGTGGACCTCGAAGCGCGACGCCCTCACGAACAAAGGGCTCCTCGAGGACGGCCGGCTGTCCCGGCAGGGGCTTGAGCTCACAGCCCGGATCGAGGAACGAACCGACGACCTGGCCGCCTCCGCCTACGAGGTGCTGACCACCGTCGAGACCGAGGAGCTCGCCCGGCTGCTGCGCCCCCTGACCCACGCCGTGGTGCGCGCGGGCGACATTCCCCTGGACAATCCCATGGGCCTGGACCTGCGCGAGTCACACGACCGGCAGTGAGCTCGCGGGTGCGGTGGAGCGGGCCTGGTGGCCGTCGCGGACCCTCCCCGACGGGACGACGTCCTGCCGGCCCGCCTCCCGCGCGGGACGCCCCCCTGGTCCGGTGCCCGGCCGGGCCGCGGGGACGGCCGGTGCGAGGCCCGCGCTGGTAAGGTCGAAGCAGGCTCGTGTGCAGCCTGGGCCCGTGCCGGACAAGGTACGGGCCCCGGTCCGTTCAGGGCGGTGAAACGAGGAAGGATCCCCATGAAGGCGAAGCAGCCGGCCTCCGGCCGCTCCGGATCCGGCAGGTCCGACCACGGGAGGGCCCCGCGGGGCGAGCTCTCGGTGGCGGGGACGCCGGCTCCCGGCCTCCCACCGGCCGGGTCCTTCGCGGAGCTGGGACTGCCGGCCGCGCTGATGGAGGTGCTGGCGGGACTCGGCGTGGAGAAGCCGTTCCCGATCCAGGCGGCCACCCTGCCGAGCGCGCTGGCCGGCCGGGACGTCCTCGGCCGTGCGCGGACCGGCTCGGGGAAGACCCTTGCCTTCGGGCTCGCGCTGCTGGCCCGTACGGCGGGCCGGCGCGCCGAACCGAAGCGCCCCCTGGCACTGGTCCTGGTGCCGACGAGGGAACTCGCGCAGCAGGTGAGCGAGGCGCTGGACCCCTGCGCGAAGGCGCTCGGGCTGCGCGTGGCGACCGTGGTCGGCGGGCTGGGGATCACCCGCCAGGCGGCGTCGCTCCGGGCGGGCGCCGAGGTCGTGGTGGCGACACCGGGACGGCTGGCCGACCTCGTCGCCCGGCGGGACTGCCACTTGGACCAGGTACGGATCGCGGTGCTGGACGAGGCGGACCAGATGTGCGACCTGGGGTTCCTGCCGCAGGTCACGGAGACCCTGGACCGGATGCCCGCCGGCGGGCAGCGGATGCTGTTCTCCGCGACGCTCGACCGCAACGTCGACCAGCTGGTCGGGCAGTACCTGAGCGAGCCGGTGTTCGCCTCGGTCGACCGGGCGGAGGGCTCGGTCGCGACGATGGAGCACCACGTGCTGAACATCCATCCCGCCGACAAGTACGCGACGGCCACCGAGATCGCCGCCCGGGACGGGCGGGTGCTGATGTTCCTGGACACCAAGCACGCGGTGGACCAGTTCACCCGCCATCTGCGGGGCAGCGGCATCAAGGCCGGTGCGCTGCACTCCGGGAAGTCGCAGCCGCAGCGCACGCACACGCTCGCCCAGTTCAAGGACGGCGAGATCACGGTGCTGGTGGCCACCAACGTCGCGGCCCGTGGCATCCACGTCGAGCAGCTGGACCTCGTCGTCAACGTGGATCCGCCCGCCGACCCGAAGGACTACCTCCACCGTGGCGGGCGCACCGCGCGTGCCGGGGAGTCCGGCAGGGTGGTGACACTGGTCACGCCCGGCCAGCGCCGCGACGTGAACCGCATGATGTCCGACGCCGGGATCCGGCCCACCGTCACCCAGGTACGCTCCGGCGAGGAGAGGCTGACCAGCATCACCGGCGCGCAGCGCCCGCCGGTGCAGGACCGGGCGAAGACCGGCAACGCGGCGTTCCGGGGGCTGGGCACCCGCGCGGGCCGGCCGCCGAAGGAGTCCCGCAAGGCCGCGGAGGCGCGCGCGATGGCGGAGGCCCGCAAGGCCGCCCGCGTGCGCAAGGCACACTGACCTGCGGTTCCCACCCCCGCGGTCGGCAGACACCAGGAGGCAGCCACTGCCTCGCACCGAGTGGAGCGTCAGGACGTGCCGATGGCGAACAGGGTCCATCAACCCCGGGAGAACGCCGAGTTCGAGTTCATCCTGGCGAGGGCGGACGTCCCGGTGCTCGCGTACTTCCACGGGGTGTGGCCCAAGGCCGTGGCAGCGTGCAAGGAAATGGATCCCCTGGTGCGGGAGGCGGCCGACGCCTATGAGGGCCGGCTGATCGTCGTGCGGGCCGACATCGCCAGGTGCCCCGGCCCCGTGCGGCGCTATGGCGTCACCGGCGCGCCCTCCCTCGTGCTGATCGATCGGGGCGAGGCGACCGCGGTCGCGAGCGGCCCGATGTCCCGGATCGCGCTCGGGGAGTTCCTGGACGCCCACCTGTGAGCGGGCCGCACCCGTCCCGCGTCGTCTGAACGCAGATAGGACGGGCGAGCCGGGGCATGCGACCGGTGTGGCGGCGGCACTTGGGTTCGTGGGATCGGGAGGCTCCATCGTGACCGAGGGACACTCTGTTCGTGCCACGGGCTGGGCCCGGTCGATCGCCGTGGACACCCCCGTCGGCGAGGCGCGCGCGTGGACGCGGCGGCATCTGCGGGACCTGGGCTGGACGCACTCCGCGCCGGACACCGCGGACGCGGTGGTGCTCGCGGTCTCCGAACTGGTCACGAATGCCCACCGTCACGCCCGCGGCACGGCCCACCTCATCCTGGCCTGGGACGGCACCTGCCTCCACGTCAGCGTGCACGACGGTTCGCCGGACGCTCCCCGCCTGCGCGAGCCCGATGACGAAGCGTCCGGGGGCCGCGGGATCCTCCTGGTCGACGCACTCGCCTCCACCTGGCAGGTCCAACCCTGTCCCCGGGGCAAGATCGTCACCGCGTGCTTCCAGCCCACGCCCACCCCGCAAGCCCCGCCCGCGGACGGGTGAGCGCGTGGTGCGACGTGTGGGGGGTCGTTCGCTGCCGTCCCGCCGGGCAGAGCTCGTGCAGCTCGAGCAGACCGTGCGGGGGAGCGCGGCAGCCGTGCCGTGACGGGCCACCAGGCCGCCCAGGTCCTGTGCGGCGGCTCTCTCAGCCACGGGGCAGGAAGAAGCGCGAGAGGGCGGCCGTGCCGAGGAGGAGGGCGGCGACGGCCAGCAGGCCGAGGCGCATGCCGGGCAGGGAGAAGCTGCCGGCCGGGCCGGCGAGCAGGCTGCCGAAGAGGGCGACCGACAGCGCCCCGCCGGTCTGCCGGAGGGAGTTGAGCAGTCCCGACGCCGTGCCCGCGCGCTCCGCCGGTACGGCGTCGATCAGCAGCGCGGTCAGCGCGGGGACGGCGACGGCCCCGCCGACGCTCAGCGGCAGCAGCAGGACCAGCACCAGCCAGATCGGGGTGTGCGCGGCCAGCGGCAGCATCGTCAGCATCGCCGCGGCGAACACCAGTTGACCGGCGATGATCACCGGCCGGCGCCCGATCCGCTCCGCCAGGCGCGGCGAGAGGAGGTTGGTCGCCGTGACCACCGCCGACATCGGGACGAACATCAACCCGGCGGCCGTGCCCGACATGCCGCGAAGCTGCTGGTAGTACAGCCCGAGCAGGAAGATCCCCCCGTAGAACGCGGCGTTGACCGCGAACCCGACCGCGAGCGGGACGGCCACCTCGCGGTCCTTGACCATGGGCAGCGGAATCATGGGCCGGGGGTGCCGGGCCTCTGTCGCGTGGAAGGCGAAACCGGAGGCGACGGCGAGCGCGCCCGCGGTCAGCACGGGGCCGCTGGTCCAGCCCAGGTGACCGCCCTCGATCACCGCGAAGGCCAGCCCGGCCAGCGTGAGGACGGCGGTGAGCTGGCCGCCGCCGTCCATGGCGGCGGGTCGCCGCGGGGAGCGCGGGACCCGGGCGAGCAGGCCGAGGATCAGCAGGCCGACCGGGAGGTTGAGCAGGAAGACCGCGCGCCAGCCCGCCGTGTCGGTGAGCAGGCCGCCCAGCACCGGCCCCGCGGCCATCGCCACCGATCCGCCGACCGTCCACAGTGCGATGGCGCGGGCGCGCGCCCGCGCGTCCTGGTAGACCTGCCGGACCAGAGCCAGGGACGCGGGCATCACGACCGCGGCGGCGCCGCCCTGCGCCACGCGCGCCCCGACCAGAACGCCGATGCCGGGTGCGGCCGCGCAGGCGAGGGAGGCGAGGGTGAACAGGGCCACGCCCCAGGCGTAGGCGCGGCGGGCACCGGCGCGGTCGGCGAGGGCGCCGGCGGAGATCATCAGGGCGGCGAACATCAGGGTGTACGCGTCCACCACCCACTGCAGCCCCGCCATTCCGCCGTGGAGCGAGCCGCGGATCGCGGGCAGCGCGATGTTCACGGCCGACACGTCGATGGTGATCACCGTGAACCCGAGCAACGAGGCGACGAGTGCGACGCCGGTCCGTGGTCGCGCCGCGGAGGCGGATGACCGGTGCGGTCCGGTGTCCGGCCGCCGCCCCTGCCCCAGCCCGGGAGCGCGCGCGGCGGAGCACTCCTGCTCGTACCCGTTGGCGGGCGTGGCGGGTGAGGGGACTGGTGTGCCCGGCACAGTGGCCTCCTGAGAATGGCGGGGAGGGAAGACGGCGTCCCCCGGGGGGTGTTCCGCGGGGCGTTCGCCAGGGGACCGGGCAGGCGGCTTCGGCCGGTCGGGGCCGCGGTCCGGTGCCGTGCACCCCCTGGGCCTCGGCGGCCGGGCCGCCTGCTCCGTGATCGACTGTGCTCCCTCCGGCGGCCGCGCGGCAGACCGCGTCGTACCCGGGGTGCGGCGTTCCAGGCAGTGACACACCCCCCAACGCCTTCCGGCCGGCTGTCACAATGGCTCCATGGCGGCAGCAACGGAGGTCCGGGGGACGGAACTCGGCAGGTATCTGAAAGCACGCAGGTCGCAGGTGCGGCCGGAGGACGTCGGGCTCCCCGGCGGCGCGGGCCTGCGCCGTACTCCCGGGCTGCGCCGGGAGGAGCTGGCCGCGCTGGCCGGCGTGAGCGTGGACTACTACATCCGCCTCGAGCGCGGCCGGGAGACCAACCCGTCCCCCGCCGTCGTGGACTCCCTCGGCCGTGCCCTGCGGTTGCGGGGCGACGGTTACGAACGCCTCCACGAGCTGGCGGAGTTGGCCTCCGGCCGGGTCTCCGAACTGCCGGCCTGTGCCGATCACACCGTGCGCGACTCGGTGCTGCGGATGCTGGAGACCGTCCGCCCCATGCCCGCCTATGTGGTGAGTCGCCACAACCGGGTGCTGGCCGCGAACCCGCCCGGCCGGCGGCTGCTGCCCGGGCTCTGGGACTGGTCCGGGCACCAGCGCAACCTCACCCGCTACCTCTTCCTCCACCCGGTCGGGCGCACGCTCTACGAACCGTGGGAGGAGACCGTCGCCCTCTCGGTCGCTCATCTGCGGGCGGTCGCCGGGGCGGACTCGGACGACCCCGAGCTGACCGCGCTCGTCGGCGAACTGGTCCTGAAGTCACCGGAGTTCGCACGGCTGTGGGAGAAGTACGACGTGTGCGAGCGCGGCGGCGGGGAGAAGACCTTCCGTCATCCGGCGGTCGGGCCGATGACCCTGACCTACGAGGTCATGCGCCTGGCCCGGACGGGCGGCCAGCGCATGGTCGTCTACCAGGCCGCCCCCGGCACCCCGCACGAGGAGGCCATGCTCCGCCTCGATCCCACTCCCGCGGACGTCCCGGTCACCGAGTAGGGCCCGCCCCACCACCGGCTGCGGTGGCGCGGTGGCGCAGAGGCGCAGTGGCGCGGCCGGCAGGGGCGGACGGCCACAGCGTCGCGTCGCGTACGGGGTCAGGCGGCGACCGAGTCGCTCCACATCGTGTCGAAGGCGCTGCTGAAGAAGTCGTGCCACTCGCCGCTGGATTCCCTGGTGAGCTGGAGCAGAGGCGCGCTGTCCACCGGGACCTTGTACATGTACACCTGAACGTCCATGAGCGCCTGCCGGGAGCCGCGGTCGACCATGACGTAGCCGCACCAGATGAGTCCGTCGAAGGTCCGGACCTCGACCTGCGGGTAGCCGTCCAGTGCCTGCTTGAGGATGGTGATGTTGTGACGGATCTTCGCCTGGGCCGAGGTGAGCCCCTGCTGACTGACGAGGTCGTAGTTCGCGGCAGTGAGATGGCGTCCGTACTGCTTCATGTTCTCGCGAGTCGACAGTGTGATCAGGATCTTCACACGGACACCGCGTTGGGCTGCGGCGGTGATCTGGTGGACGATGGAGACGGCCCCGTCCAGCGAGGGGCCGCAGATGACGAGTTCTTCCCGGGCCGAACCGACACGTTCGCCCAGCCGCGGCACTTCGGAGCGATTGGCCACCTCGATCCGGGGGTGACGGGAGTTCTCGGTGCGCCGCTGTATGTCCGCGAGTCGCTGGTCGAGCGAGTGCAGGATGCCCAGGCGCTCGGCCACGTTGCTCACCGCCAGAACGCCGAGAACGGCCAGTATCAGGTCCGAATCGGAATACTGGACGCCGGAGATGTGCACCTTGAGCAGGCCCAGAGTGGCGATGAGGATGCAGATGACCAGCAGTGCGTAGTCCCGTGCGAACGCAATGAGCCACTTCATCGTGCTCCCCCCAGAACACGCAGCACGACCCGGTCGCCCGAGTACCGCGTGCGTCCGTGCAACCAACGACTGTTGTCCAGTATGTAGCCCGACCCTCCCTCGCAGGGGATCCTTGAACGGATCGACCGGAGGGCTGAGTTGTAGGCCACCAGGTGCTCCGCGTCCGTCCCCGTCCGCTCAGGTGTGCGGGCGGGGTCCCGCGTACGGTAGCGGACACCGATCGTGTGGTCCGCCCTCCGGTAGAGCGGGGTCCGCGGTGTCGCCGAGCCGGTGACCATGACGGGCGCCGTCAGCAACCGGCCGAACATGTCGGGCCGGACGTCGCGCAGTTGGAGGGCGGCAGCGACACCGTCGGCGAGAAGGAAATCACCGCCCCCGGTCCCCGCCGACTCGCAGAAGAGCAGGATCCAGTCGGGGGGATGGGGAGCGGACGCGCTGTCCGTGTGGAGGGGCAGCGCCATCCGGCTGAATCCCCGGTACGCGCCGTCGTCCGCGCGGACCGCCGCTATGCGAGTGACCCCGCGCGCGTCGGAGTCGCGGTGCGGCGCTGGTGTGGTGAACGAGCGGTAGAGCGCGAGCAGTTCGGTGAAACGGCCGCCCAGGCCGGTGAACAGGACGAGACCTGACGAGGCGAGTTCCTTGTCGACAGCCGAAGTCACTTCGGCGATGCCGTGCGCAGGGACGACGCTCACGGGGCCGCCGGGCCCGCATCGACTCTGAACTCGTACCCGTGCTTGGTGTACCCGCAGGCCTCCAGCAGCCGGTGGACGTGGTCCCGGCCGAATCTGCTGTTGGCGATGACCTTGTAGCATCCGTGCTCGCGGGATTTCCGTATCGCCTCGCGGGCGAGCAACTCGCCTATTCCCTGCTTGCGGTACTGTTCCTCGACGAACCAGTCCTCGCAGAATGTGCACGGTTCGGAATGCTGGTCGTTCGTCATGTAGTAGAGCAGCAGGTGTCCCACTTCGCGACCGTCGATGCACACACTGATCCGCTCGGCCTCCGCCGGGTGGGGGAGGACGCTTATCCGGGGTTCCGGCGTCGGGGACGAATCGCTCATGAACTCAAGCTCCGATCCATGGCGTGAGGAGTGGACTCTCCCGGTTGTCGAGGGAGGTCCGGAGGCGTTGCTCGTGCGGCGGTTCCAGCACGGGGAGGCAGTCGAGTCGCCACCACGCCGCTCGCTGCGTCTCCTCTCCGGGCGAGGGTGTTCCGCCGGCGGCGGTGGCCGACAGGGTGACGTCGAGGATGTGCACCCCTTCGCCTGTCTCCAGCAAGGTGGAGTCGAACATGCCGACGATCCCGTGAACGACGACATCGAGGCCGGCCTCCTCCGCCACCTCGCGTCGTCCGGCCGCGGCCAGGGACTCACCCATCTCCATGAGGCCGCCGGGCATCACCCATCGGTCGGTCCCCTTCTTCTGGACGAGCAGTACCTGCTCGCCCCTGAGGACCAGGCAGTCCACCGACACCAGGGGGGAAAGGTGCTGGAGGACGGAGGTCGCGCGGGCGTCGTTGCGCAGGTCGCGGCTGCCCTCCAGTACCCCGTTCATCTCCTGCGCGATGACGGCGAGCCGGTTGGCGCGGGAGGCGCTGTACGGGTTGGTGCGGTCGAAGACGTTCAGTTCGTTGATCATCCCGTAGATTCTGGCGATCCAGTCCGCGATGACCGCATCCCGATGCGTCGTCTGGAATTCGGGACTCACGGAGATCCACCTTTCATTATCGCGTGGTGAGTGTCACGGTCCCTCGTCCTCCATGTCGCACCCTCATGAATGAAGAGGCGCGAGGCGGGCGAGAACAGTCTGCCCAGCGGACGGACGTGCCGAACCGGCGACACATTGGCGAACGGCGGACGTGATTCTCCCCAAAAGGATCGTGGCGGGCGCTCCTCACGCGCCTGAGGACGCCTCCTCGCCGGCCTGGCTCGTGCGGCGCCGGCGGATCGCGCGGAGAGCGGTGAGCAGGAGAGCGCGCCGGTGGCGGGCTGGTGTTCGGGGTGTGCGTGCCTCTGGGTGAACCGGCGTGTCTGCGGGGGTGCCGGGGGCGGGGTCATCGGTGCAGGCCGTGGGCCTGCTTCGGGGTGGTGACTCGGTGCGGTGGGTGGTGCGGGCGTTCGGGGGTGTTTTTCTGGGGCCGGGGCGGTGGCATGCTTCAGGCCGTGGGCCTGCGACGGGCCTGCGGTCGATCTGGGGGTAGCGCCTTGCCTTTCTGGTCCAGGACGCCGGTGGCTGCGGATGTCGACGGTGCGCGGCTCGCACGGACGGCAGCGGTGTCGATAGAGGGTCTGCTGGCCGCCAAGGGTGTCAGCCATGCGCAGTTGGCCGACCGGCTCGGCGTGAGCGAGGGACGCGTGCTGCAGTGGCTGGCCGGGGAGGCGGATCTGACGGTGCGGTCGCTGGCGATGCTCGCCGAAGGGCTGGACGCCCAGGTCGAGATCAGCATCCGCCCGCGGGAGATCGAGCCGGGCGGCTCCGGTTCCGCCGGCAGGGCCCGCCGGAGGATGCACGGGCGGGCGGGGGAGTGGCAGGGTTCGGTCGCCGCTCGCCACTGAGTCCCGGCCGCGCACCGGCTGTCGTGCCGGGGCTCAGTGGTGCGGGCCGGCCGGGGCTTTGGCGCGACGCTGGGCCGGGACGTGTTCGGCCCATGCCGCGTCGGGTGCCGCTTCGCAGCGGATGCGCTGCAGGGCGCCGTACTCGCTGCGGCGCCCGTGCTGGTAGACCAGCATGAGCACGAACTTCACCGCTTTTCGCGCGGCACCCGCGGTCCGGTCGTACTCCTGCTGCTCCGCCATGGTGCGCCGCCTGGGCAGGTCGGGAGGCTCGGTCTGCCGGCACTGCGCGTCGATGCGCTCGTGAGCGGCGGCGGCCTCGGCCAGCGCGGTGCCGGCGGCCTCGAGACGCTGCTCGGCGTCGGCGTACAGCTTGGGGTCCAGGCGGGGTTGGAGATAGTCCACGGTCAGGGCGTGGACGAAGGTCTGCATCTGCGTGAAGTCCTTGAAGCCGGCCAGCATGGCCTCGCACCAGGCCGCCTCGTCGCGGCGCATCCGGTCCACCAGCCGGTCGGTGAGATAGGCGATGCCCAGCGACATCACCCGTGTCAGCGCCCGGTTGTGGTCGGCCGGCGTCTGCCGGCCGCGGGGGAAGACCCCGGCGCCGGCCAGCACGCCCGCCGCGGCCGCGGGCAGGCCGTGCGTACGTGAGAGCAGCACGGTCGTCGTCACGGCCACCGCGACCGTGGCCGCCACCACCGCCACGGTCAGGCCCACCGAGTAACGTGAGCCGGCCAGGCGCCCCTTGCCGGCGAAACGCCGCGCCAGGTTGAGCCAGCACACGCCGGCGCTGGCCGCGCCGGCCAGCCCCGCGTACTGCGCCACCACGAGGGCCTGCCCGCTCACGCCGCACCCCGGAACCCCGGCCCGGCCCGCTCACCGGCATACCGGCGCCCGGTCGAGCCCGGCGGGCAGGGGCGGCCGGCCCGCGCCCCGTGCCACGTCGGCGTGCCGGTGAAGGTGTGTGTCGGCTCCAAGAACACCCCCGTCCCACAAGGCTGTCGCGAACGCCCGCGTGAGGCCGCGGCCGGACTCCCGGCGAAGCCAAGACCGCTCGGCGGACGCGGCCGCCGTCCGGACGCCCGGTGACGACCGGCCCGGGCCAGGGCCTTCACGGGCGTGCACCCGTCCCCTCCGAACCTAGTCCGCCGCCGGACCGCCGCCCGCTCACGCCACGCACCCCGCCGGCCCCGCGCCTTGCGGAGCCAACGCCACCGTCCGGCGGTCGTGCTGGCGGGCAGATGGGCGCTGTGGTGCGGGAACGGTGAGCCAATGGCACATGCCACACGCCGGGTTGCCTACCGCAGTCCTGCGGAGACCGCACCGAACACCACTCGCACGAGTGAGCCGCGGGCGCCGCCTCGCGATGTCGGCCATGCGGACGCGCCGTGCCGGGTGCGGCGGTTCGCTCCGGGGGCTCGCATCGTCCACAGGGCCGTCGTACGCGGGGGCCGAAGGCCGCGGGAGCGCGGTGCCCGAACGGACGTGCTGGGGACGGCATTTCAGCGACCGGGGCCACGGCGAGCCCCGGAGCAGTGGCCCAGGGGGCCGTACGCGAGGGCGTATTGACAGGTTCATGGCGGTCGGTGATTCTGTACTGCCGCCCCATGTTCCCCACCCGGCTCAGGGACGGCGTTTGAGCATTCTGATCCACCCCACCAAGGAGCCAGCATGCGCAGATTCCTGTCCCGCGTCGCCACCGTCGCGGTGACGGCGGCCACCCTTGCCGCCCCCGCCGTCCCGGTCACCGCGGCGGCCGCACCGGCGCTGTCCTTCCGCCCCCTGCACTACAACATCAACGGCTACAACTGGGGCGGGTACGCCGCCCAGGGCAGCGGCTTCACCTCGGTCTCGGCGGCCTGGACCGAGGCCAACGCGACCTGCAACTCCAGCAACGACCTCTACGCCCCCTGGGTCGGCATCGACGGGTACGGCTCGTCCACCGTGGAGCAGACCGGTGTGGCGACGGACTGCTCCAGCGGCAGGGCCGTGCACCAGGCCTGGTACGAGATGTACCCGGCGAACCCGGTCTACCTGAGCCTCAGTTCGTACCCGGTCTCGGCGGGCGACCACATAGCCGCGTCCGTGACCTACGCCGGCAGCAACAAGTACACGCTGAAGCTGACCGACTCCACGCGTGGCTGGACCTACTCCACGTCCAAGTCCCTGTCCGCCCAGCGGACCAGCGCCGAGGTCATCATCGAGTCGCCGACCGGGGCCTACCCGAACTTCGGCACCCTCAACTTCAGCTCGGCCACCGTCAACGGAAGCTCCCTCGGGTCCTTCGGCCCGGTCGCGCTCGACCCGTCGAACGGCGCCTACGAGGCCCGGACCGGCGCGCTCGGCTCCAGCGGCACCAGCTTCAGCGAGACCTACCTGCGGGAGTAGCCGCACCGGCGCTGGGGCGCTCACCCGCCCCAGCGCACGCAGATCGCCGGACTTCCGGCGTGAGGGACGGCGCCCTCACGCTCCGACGAGACGATGTGTGGTCCCGCTGCTGCTCGGCACCCACGCGTCCGGCAAGGCGGCGGCGAGGGCGTGCTGGGCACGCCATCCCGTGCAGTGTCCCGGTGCGACGAGTCGCGGGGCGCAGTCCACCAGGGCCGCCACGGTGGGAGCGATGACGGGTTCGAAGGCGGGTCCGCCCAGATGGAAGCCGCCCAGGAGGGCATGGAGCCGGGTGACACCCGTAAGGCGCTGCGCGTGGCGAACGATGTTGACGACGCCGGCGTGACCGCATCCGGTCAGGATGATCAGGCCCTGGTTCCTCAGATCGACGACCAGCGCCTGGTCGTCGATGACCTGTGGATCGTGGCGCCATTCGCCGCCCGCCCAGGCTTCGTGTGCGGCCGGCATGCCGTGCTCGAACTCGGTCGTGCGGTCCACCTCGCCCGTGATGAGGACCGCGCCGTCGACCAGCAGTGAGGGCTGGGAGCGCTCGACGACCTCGAAGCCCTCCGCTGCCAGCGCCCTCTTGCTGAGGGTCGGCATGTCGAAGGTTCCCTGCGGTCCGCGGAGGCGCCGCCGGGTCCAGGCATGGGGGTGCACGACCATGGGCATCCCCTGGGCGCCGAGCGTGGAGGAGAGGCCGCTCAGTCCGCCGGCGTGGTCGAAATGGCCGTGGCTGAGGACGACGCCGTGCAGGTCGCCGAGGCCGATGCCCAGGCGGTCGGCGTTCGTCACGATGCCGGCGGGGGACAGGCCCGCGTCGAACATCAACGTGGTCGTGCTGTCGCCGCGCCGGACGGCGACCAACGCCGAGAACCCGTGCTCGGCCAGCAGGCCGACCGCTGTGCGGCCCGGTTCGAACTGGCCGGCCGCGACATCGGTCGCCCCGAATCCGGTCCTCGTCGTGCGGGCGTCCCCGACCAGCAGTGCGTCGAAGGTGTTGTCCATCAGGATCGTGACCCGGACCTCGTCCACGGGTTCGAGCGCGATCGGGTCCACCGCGGCCCCGCGTACCGCGTGGGGTCCGGACCGCGACGCGTCCGCCGCGGTCGCGTGGGCTGTACCGCACATGGGCGAAGTCCCCTTCACCGCCCTCCGGGTTTCACGAAGGAGCGCCGGCCGCTGTCGGCGGAACCACCTGCTCGACACGACCGGTCGCCACGTCGTACACGAGTCCGGTGACGAAGTAGTGGCTGCGCCTGATTTCCTGTACCGCCATTCCGACGTCGACCTTCACCGACGCGAAGGGGTCGGTGACCGACTTCGCCGGGAGCTCCTCGGCGGGAATGTCGAAATACCCCGCCAGGAGGCCCGGGAACGCGGCCAGATCGGTCATTCCGCAGTCCGTGTGGTGAAGGATCACGAGGTTCCAGTCATCGGGTGGCCGCGCACTCCTGTGGGCCTCACCGACCTTTTTCAGCATCGCCAGCGACCTGAGCGTCGCCGGCGTGACGCGGCCTCCGACGTTGCGGATGACCGCGGCCTCGCCCTGCTCCAGGCCGAGGATGCGCGCGGGGTCGACCCGCGGATCGACACAGCCGATGACCATGAGGTCGCCGGACGGGTTGATCTCCAGGTCGGCCCTGAAGCGGGCGGTGGCAAAGGAGGAGTTCCGCTCCAGCAGTTCACTTACGGATGTCATGACGTCACCTCTGGTCGAGCGACATGGTCCGGCGTCGTCCTGCCCCAGCCGTCCTGCCGGCATTATTGCCGGGATCACGGCATCACGACGGTCGCCACGTTGTCCGTGCCGATGTCGTACACGCGTCCGGGGACGACGAGCCGGCGGCCGATCAGCGGTCCTGATCCGGTGGAGGCCCACCCGGCGGGGCGGGCGCCTTGAACCGCTGAACCTCAGGTTTGGCGATACGGCTCTTCTCGCCGAACATCGCCTGCGAGAGCCGCACCCGAAGGCGCATCAGGTGGGTCGCGGACGCCGGGTCCCCGTCACGGGTGAGGGAGGACAGGGTGAGGGGCGGCGGCTGGTCGTGCGCGGTCAGCCGGTGGGCCTTCTCCTGGGACAACAGCGCGTGGATCTCGAGGTACTCGCCATGCGGCAGCCGCTTGATGATGCCCGTCTCCCGCCCGTGCAGGACACGGTCGCGGTCCCGTCGCTGCAGGCCGAGGGCGATCCGCTTGGCGACGAGATAGGCCAGCGGGGGAACGGCGAACACGCCGATGCGGGCGGCCCAGGTGACCGCGTTGACGGACACGTGGAAGTGGGTGGCGATGATGTCGTTGCTCGCGGCCACGAACAGCACGAGGTACAGGGCGATCCACGCGACTCCGAGGCCGGTGCGCACCGGCCGGTTGCGGGGCCGGTCGAGGACGTGGTGATCGGACCGGTCGCTGTTGACCCACGCTTCGAAGAACGGGTAGAGGCCGATGGCGGCCAGGACGGCGCCGAAGGCGACCAGGGGAATCAGGACGCCGAGGACGAGGGTGTGTCCCCACAGGCGGATCTCCCACCCGGGCATGATGCGTTCCAGGCCGTCGGCGAATCCCATGTACCAGTCGGGCTGGGACCCGGCCGACACCTGGTCGGGACGGAAGGGCCCGTAGACCCAGATCGGGTTGATCTGGGCGAGGGCCGCGATGATCGCGACGACACCGGAGACCAGGAGGAAGTAGCCGCCGGACTTCGCGGCGTGCCGCCACAGAAGCGGCATACCGACGGTGTTCCGGTCGCTGCGCCCCGGGCCGGGGAACTGGGTGTGCCGGTGGTGGAAGATCAGCACGAGGTGTGCGAGGAGGAGCGCCATCATCATGCCCGGGATGACCAGGACGTGGATGTCGTTGAAGCGCGGCACGTAGTCCCTGCCCGGGAACTCCCCGCCGAACAGGAACATCGACAGATAGGTGCCGACCACGGGTGTGGACAGGATCCCGCCCTGCACGACCCTGGTACCGGTGCCCGACAGCAGGTCGTCGGGGAGGTCGTAGCCGGTCAGGCCTTCGAAGAGGGCCAGCGGCAGCAGCGCGAACCCGGCGAGCCAGAGGAGTTCACGGGGCTTGCGGAACGCGCCGGAGAAGAAGTTCCGCATCATGTGGACGAGGATGCCGGCGATGAGGATCAGCGCCGCCCAGTGGTGCATCTGCCGGATCAGCAGCCCGCCGCGCACCTCGAGGCTGATGTGCAGGGCGGACGAGTACGCCTCGGACATCCGCACGCCCTGCAGGGGGACGTAGCTGCCGTGGTAGACGACGGTGTCCATCGACGGGTGGAAGAACAGGGTCAGATAGACGCCGGTGATCAGGAGCAGGACGAAGCTGTACAGGCAGATCTCTCCGAGCAGGAAGGACCACTTCCCGGGGAAGGTCCTGCGCATGGTGCCCTTGGCCCAGAGGTAGAGGCCGGTCCGCCGGTCCACCCAGTCGGCGAACCTCATGCCCGGGTCCGGAGCCGAGGGGCTTCGCCGGGAGGACGCGGGCGAGCCTTCACCGGTGGGCCCCGCGGGGTCCGCGGGAGGAGGCGCGGCGGCCGGGTCAGGCACGGTCTGCTCCCGAATACGGCGGAGAGGGCGGCGACGTCGTGACCGTGGCATCCACGCGACGCGGGTGTTTAGTATGACCGGTTTGCGGCAATTCGTGCGTTATGTGGGCACGGCCGCGCCGCGTCGCGCCCGCCTGGTTCCTCCATGAGGCCGAGCGTCGCCGTCCCGCTCCAGGTGACGGGCGCACGCGGCGCGAGGAAGGGAGCGTCCATGTCCCGATTCCGTGTACTCGTCGTCGGCGCCGGATTCGCCGGATACGAGGCCGCGCGCGCACTGCTCCGGCACCGGGGTCTGCGCGGGCACGTCGAAGTCGCCGTGATCAACCCCACGGACTACTTCCTGTACGTGCCGCTGCTGCCTCAGGTGTCCACGGGGGTCCTGGATCCCCGTCGCGTCGCGGTGTCCCTGCCCGGCACGCTTCCACAGGCCCGGCTCGTGCTCGGGGAGGCCGGCCGGATCGACCTGCAGGGGCGCACGGTCTCGTACACGGACGCCGAGGGCGGGACGGGCAGCATGTCCTACGACCGGCTGGTCCTCACCGTCGGCAGCGTCAACCGGCTGCTGCCGATCCCGGGGGTCGCCGAGCACGCACACGGGTACCGGGGCATGCCCGAGGCGCTCTACCTGCGCGACCACATCACCCGCCAGATAGAACTGGCGGGCGCCACGGACGACCCGCGGGAGTGCACCGCACGCTGCACGTATGTCGTGGTCGGCGCCGGATACACCGGCACCGAGGTGGCCGCCCAGGGCAAGTTGTTCACCGACGCGCTCGTCCGGAGGCACCGCGTGCTGCGGTACCGGGACCCGCCGCGGTGGCTGCTGCTGGACATCGCCGACCGGGTGCTGCCGGAGCTGGACCCGCATCTGTCGCGGACCGCCGACCGGGTGCTGCGCCGCCGGGGCGTGGAAGTGCGCACGGGGCAGACCGTGACGGAGGCAACCGCCGACGGCGTCGTGCTGAGCACCGGCGAGAGCGTCGCCACACGCAGCCTCGTCTGGTGCGTCGGGGTGCGGCCGGACCCGCTGGTCGACCGGGTCGGCCTGAGGACGATCAAGGGCCGCCTGGTGGTCGAGCCCGACCTCACCGTTCCCGGCCACCCGGAGGTCTTCGCGGCCGGCGACGCCGCCGCCGTACCGGACGCCACCCGGCCCGGTTCCTGCACCCCGATGACCGCCCAGCACGCGACCCGGCAGGGCAAGACCCTCGCACGGAACGTCGCGGCGTCCTTCGGCTACGGCAAGGCCCGGCCCTACAAGCACCACGACCTCGGGTTCGTCGTGGACCTCGGCGGGACCCAGGCCGCGGCCAACCCGCTGGGCGTGCCGCTGTCCGGCATCGCCGCAGGCGCCGTCACCCGCGGGTACCACCTGTGGGCCATGCCGGCCAACCGCACCCGGGTCGCCACGGAGTGGTTCCTCGACGCGGTCCTGCCCCGCCAGGCCGTGCAGCTCGGCTTCGTCCGCTCGTCCGCGGTTCCGCTCGACACCGAGAGCCCCGAACTGCCGCGGACGCAGCACGCCGGCCGCCGGCCCGGATCCTGAGCGGCCACGCGGACAGCCGCATGAGCGGTACCGCTCATGCGGCCGTCCGTGCAGCCCGTCCCCGCGGCCCGGGATGAAGGTGACGAAGGGACACCTCCGGACGCGTCACAGACGCCGGCGGTGCCCTGTCTCTCCTGCGAGAGCAGAGTTTCAGCCCGGAATCTCCGAAACGAGTTCGTCCGATCTGGGCAGACGCACGGAGGTGGAGCAATGGTGCACGGCCACGGCATGGAATCACCGGACGGGACAGGACCCACGATGCTGGCGGACGTCAAGCCGCCCTTCATCCCTGAGGGCGCCTCGGGGATGACCGTGCTCGTGGAGTGGCCTCCCGGCAGCCCGGGCACCCCGCCGCACCGGCACTCGGGGCCGTGTTTCGGCTACGTGATCGAGGGCGAGGTCCGCTGGGAGCTGGAGGGAGAGCCGGAGCACGTGATCAAGGCCGGTGAGACGTTCTGGGAGCCGGGTGGCGACGTGATCCACTACCAGAACGGCAACGCCTCGTCGGAGGTGCCGGCCAAGTACGTCGTGTTCATGATGTGCGCCCCGGGCCAGCCGATGCTCACCCTGGTCGACGAGGAGGAGCTGGCGCAGCGGGCCCACCTGCGTGCCCCGCGTCCCTCTGACGCCTGACGCGCGTTCCGGCTCGCGTGACGCGGGCGCCTTGCCGAGGATCAACGGTGAGGCGGCGTCACGTGTCCGGGCGTCAGCCCCGGCCCGCCGCGGTGTCCGTCGCCGGGGCATGACGGGCGGTGAGGGAACTGGCCACGGTGGAGGCCGCGATGGTGAGCAGTGCGCCGAGCATCAAGGCGGCGGCCTCCCCGGGCGCGAGCAGGTGCAGCCGTGTGCCGAGCGTCGCGGCCGCCACCGGGACGCCCAACTGGGCGGAGGCCAGGACGCCGATGCCGAGGGGCTGGCCGGTGGCGCGCATGGCGGCGTGGGCGCCGACCGCGCCGACCCCGAGCAGGACGCCCAGGGCGACGAACGAGGGACGGTGTCCCAGCGCCCGCAGGTCCAGGGACGCGCCGAGCCACAGGAAGAACAGCGGGCCGAGGAAGCCCTCGGTGAGGGCGAACAACTGCTTGGCCAGACGACGCGGCTCTCCCACCGCCGCAGCGACCAGGCCCAGCGAGAATCCCGCCAGCATGATCGAGACGTGGGTGGCCACCGCGAGTGCGGCGAGCGCGAAGAGGACGACCAGGCTGATGCGCAGTTCCAGGGCGAACCGGCGTTCGCCGGAGAGATGGTGCAGCCTGCGCCGGTAGCCGCCTCGCTCCAGACGGCGCAGGACGACGAACACCAGGCCCGCGCAGCCCGCCACCGCCAGCGCACCGAGCGCCGCGCGGGCGGCGTGCCGGGGGTCGATCACCAGGGGCAGAGCCACGATGCAGGCGGTGTCGGCGACGGCGATCTGCGGCAGCATCTCCAGTACCGCGATTCCTCCCAGCGACAGCGAACCGACGACCGGCAGGATCAACGCCGCGGACGAGGACGCCATCAGCACGGTGTACAGCGCGGTGTGCCCGGTGTGGAAGCCCCGGGCGAGCGCGAACGCCGGGACGACCGCGACCAGGCCGACGGCCAGCGCCCGCAGGGCTCCGGTGCGCAGCCCCGCGCGCAGGGCGGCGTCGCGCACCGGGACCTGGGCCCCCGCGACGAACATGATCAGGGCGAAACCGATGTCGGCGAGGAACGAGAAGGTCCCGTTGCCGGCGTGCAGATAGCCGACAACGGTGGGTCCCAGCAGTACCCCGGCGATCAGTTCGCCCAGCACCACCGGAAGATGCCACCGCTGCGGCAGGGCCAGCAGCGGGCCCAGCAGCGCCGCCAGTGAGATCACGGACAAGGTCGCAAAACTCACGGTCGGGATCTCCTGGCGGGACGGGTGAAGGGGGTTCCTGAACGGATCGGCACACGATAGCCGGACCCTGGTTCAGGACCCCCCCTCAGCGTCCCGTGGGCGCCGCCCGTCAGCCGAACTGGCCGGGCTGGTAGCCGCCCGCGGGCTGCCGGTTGATGATGTTGATCCGGTTGTAGGCGTTGATCACGGCGATGAGCGACATCAGAGCGACGAGCTGGTCCTCGTCGTAGTGCTTGACCGCGTTCGCCCACGCCTCGTCGGTGACGCCTCCGGCGGCATCGGCGACGCGGGTGCCCTGCTCGGCGAGCTCCAACGCGGCGCGCTCGGCGTCGGTGAAGACCGTCGCCTCCCGCCACGCCGCCACCAGGTTGAGGCGGATCGCCGTCTCTCCGGCGTGCGCCGCGTCCTTGGTGTGCATGTCGGTGCAGAAGCCGCACCCGTTGATCTGGCTCGCACGGATCTTGACCAGTTCCTGGGTGGCGGCCGGAAGCGTGGAGCCGCCGAGCGTCATGGCAGCCGAGTTGATGTGCCTCAGCACCTTGCCGGCCAGGGCGTTGCCGAAATAGTCGAGACGCGGTTCCATCGTGATCTCCCCATCGTGAGTGCGTACACCACCACTGACCGGTGACCGCAGGATTTGTGACAGCCCGGGCGACGTGACCCGCGCCGCATCGTGCGGCAGCCCCCGCGCCTTCGGGCCGGCGCGCCAGACGGACGCCCGGGACAGGAGCGTCACGCGGCCTGTCACAGATGACGGCTTGAGCCTGTCTCCCCTGCGGAAGAGGCTGCGCCCTACGCAATCGACGCCGACCGCGTCGAAGCCCGCGCAGCGCCGTGAAGTCGTCCAAGAGGATTCCGTTGTGAACGCGGTAGACACCGGTGAGCGCGCCGGAAGGCGAAACCTGCGGTACGTCGAGGACCGTGACGAGCACTTCGAGGCCGCCACGGACCTCCTGGGCCCGATGTATTCGGCCGCGCTGCGATTGACGCGCAACGCACCGGACGCCGAGGACCTGGTGCAGGACACGTACGCGAAGGCGTACGTGTCCTTCCACCAGTTCGAGCAGGGCACGAATCTGAGGGCCTGGCTCTACCGGATCCTCACCAACACCTATTTCAGCGCCTATCGCAAGAAGCAGCGGGAGCCGAGATGCTCGGCCATGGACGGCATCCAGGACTGGCAGTTGGCGCGGGCCGCGTCGCACACGTCCGGCGGCGGGTGTTCAGCCGAGTCACAAGCTCTCGACCGCATGCCCGATCCTGCCGTCAAGGCGGCCCTCCAAGCGCTTCCGGAGGAGTACCGGATCCCCGTCTACCTGGCGGATGTCGAGGGCTTCACGTACCGGGAGATCGCCGAGATCATGGGGACACCCATGGGCACGGCCACGTCCCGGCTCCACCGCGGCCGGCGCCGGTTGCGCCGGACGCTCCAAGCCACGCACGCGGCCGCGGGGCCGCCTCGCCCGATGTGAACGGGCGCGGCGTCCGGCTCCTCGTCAGAAGAGGGGCATCCCCGGATCCATTCCGAAGCGGACGCGTCCGGCCGCTTCGAAGAAGGCGGCCGAGTGGTTGGCGTGCTGGAGCGCGACCATGCCGTCGCGGAAGAGCCGCTCGACGGGATCGCCCCGGTAGAGGGACGACGAGCTGCCGAGCTCGTACATCGCGACGAGCACCTCGCGGCTGACGCGCGCGGCGTGGCTCATCGCGGCGCGCAGGTCGGCGCGCTGGTCGAGCGTGACGGCTTCGCCGTGCTCTCCCGCGGTGTCCAGCGCCGCCGCCGCGGACAGCAGGAGGAGCCGCGCCGCTTTCAACGCGGCCTGGGACCGGCCGATGACCGCCTGGGTGTGCGCGGACCGGGCGAGCGTGCCGCCGGTGAACGTGCCCTTGGACAGAGCGAGGGCCACGGTCCGCTGCACGGCCGCGTGTGCCGCGCCGAGCACGACGGCGGTGCAGCCGGGGATGACCAGGGCGGGAATGAAGCCCTGGTACAGGGGGCGCTTGATGCGGGCCGGCTCGTCGACACGGGCCACCAGTTCGTGGGGGACCAGGGCGTTCTCGACGACCACGTCGTTGCTTCCCGTGCCGAGCATGCCGCTCACGTTCCAGGTGTCCCTGATCGACACCTGGTCCCTGCGGAGGACGAAGAGCCGTGCATCGGGTGCCCCCGTACGCGTCGGGCCCGGTCCGCCGTCCCGGGTGACCACCCCGACGAGGGCCAGCCAGTCCGCGCGGGTGACGCCGCTGACGATCCTCCATGTGCCGGACAGCAGATAACCCTCCTCGGTGGGCACCGCGATCCCGGGCATGCCCGAGTTCGCGAAGACCGGCTCGCGACCGTCGCCCCAGACACGTGCCGTCCCGGCCTCGTCCAGCAGCGCGGCGAGGAACCCCCAGTTGGCGTTCCAGACCGACCAGGCCACCGACACGTCGAGCCGTCCGAAGCCCTCGTACACCTCGAGGACCGTGGCCAAGGGGGCTTCGAAGCCGCCGAGTTCGCGAGGGGTGAGCAGGCGGAAGGCCCCCGCGTCGCGCAGTTCGCGCACCAGCTCCTCCGGTACGTCCCGATCGGTCTCCATCCGGTCGGTGGCTGCCTCGATGGAGGGAGCAAGCAGTGAGGGCAGGTCCAGCGGAGTGAACTGGTTCGTGCTCATGTGCGTTCTGTCGCCTTTGATCGTCACGTGTGGTCTCGGACGGCGGCCGCACGGATGTCACCCGGGGCCGCCGTGGCGGAGATGGAGGCCGGCGGGCAGCCGGTCCCACCTCCGCCCACCACGACCGGATGGCGCGGGGAGGTGTGACGACCCTCGCTCTCGGGGGGCGGACTCGGGCGGACCGCACCCGTGGACTCACACGTTGCACGTCGCACGTCACACCGTGGGCCACGGAATGCGCGGCCGCGGCGTGTGCGTCAGCATGTGAAGGGGGAGTGAGGCGGACAGCACCGGCTGATGGACCGCGGAGAGGATCTTCGACCGGCGTACGCCCGGGACCTCGTGGATCACATGCTGGCCCGGGCGGTGGAAGCGCTGGGCGCGTACGCGGGCGCCCTCTTCCTGCTCGAGCCCGGCGGCGACGTCCTGACCCTGGACGTGGGTGCCGGGATGCCGTTCGACTTCGCCGGGCCCCTGAGACGGGTGCGGGTCGCCGCCGACGGCGGCCCCATCGCGGACGCGCTCCACGAGCGCCGCCCGATGTGGATGGACTCGGGCCAGGAGATCGCTCGCCGCTATCCCAAGCTCGCCATGGTCCTGCCGCATCCCCGTGCGGCGGCTGTCACCCCGCTGGAGACCGGATCCACCGTGTGGGGGGCCATGCTGACGCTGTTCCCGGAGGCGGCGCGGGGACCGGGCCTGCCCGCGCACCGGCTGCTCACGACCGCTGCCCAGTGCATCGGCCGGGTCCTGCAGGGCGCCGCGGAGTCCGGGCACCCCCTGCGGCCGGCATCCGAGCCGCGCTTCGTGGCCGCGCCGTCCCGGGAGCGCGCCCTGTCGCCCCACGCGCAGGCCGCGGTGGACTTCCTCAGCACCGTGCCCGAGGGCTGCTGCCAGCTCGACGTCCAGGCGCGGATCGCGTTCGCCGATCCCGCCGCGGCGGCACTGCTGGGTGTGGACGTCCACGACCTGCTGGGTTCGCGGCTGTGGGACGCGGTGCCGTGGCTGGCCGACCGGCGACTGGAGTCCCGGCACCAGGCCGCCGTCGTCAGCAGGCTGCCGTCCTCCTTCACCGGCCGGCGGCCCTCCGGCGAGCCGGTCCTGTTCGCGCTGTACCCGGGCAGCCGGGGCGTGAGCGTGCGGATCACCTCGGCGGGCGGCACCCCTGCGGGCGGCCGGCAGCGCTCCGGGCGACCGGCGGCGGCCGACGACGGCGCGACGACCGGCCCCGACCGGCTGCAGGCGCTCCACCACCGGATGCACCTCTCGGGCGCGCTGGCGGAAGCGAAGTCCGTCCGCCAGATCGTGGAACTGGTGGCCGACCATCTCCTGCTCGCGCTGCAGGCGCAGACCTTCGGGCTGCTCGTCGCGGAGGGAGGACGGGTACGGCTCGTGGGCTACCGCGGCGCGAGTCCTGCGATGGTCCAGCTGTTCGACGGCTCCCCCTTCCGCACGGACCTCTCCGGGGCGGGACTGGTCTCCCCGTCGTCGGCGCGAGGACTGGCCCAGGGGCTGCCGTCCTTCTTCGCCGACCGGGACGAACTCCGTGCGGCGTATCCCGAGGGCGCGGCGGTCGCCGACGGTGTGGCCGCGTCGGTGTGGCTGCCGCTCATGGTCTCCGGGCAGTTGGTCGGCCTGTGCATGGTCGGTTACGCGGAGCCGCATCCCTTCACGCTCGAGGAGCGGACCGTCTGCACCTCGCTGGGCACGCTCATCGCCCAGGCGCTGGACCGGGCCCGGCAGTACGACGTCACGCACCAACTGGCCGAAGGGCTCCAGGAAAGCCTGCTCCCGCGCGCCCTGCCGGCGATTCCGGGGCTGGTCACGACCGCGCGCTACCTGCCGGCCAGCCGCGGCATGGACGTCGGGGGCGACTTCTACGACGTCATCCGGCTCTCGGAGGGCGAGGTCGCCGCCGTGATCGGGGACGTCGAGGGCCACAGCGTCGGCGCCGCTGGTCTCATGGGCCAGGCCCGCACCGCCGTCCATGCCTACGCGGTGGCGGGCGCACCGCCGGACGAGGTCCTCACCTGCACGAACCGTCTGCTCATCGACCTTGACGCCGAACTCCTCACCAGCTGCCTGTACGTCCACCTCGACCTCGACCGTCAGGTCGCGCGTGTCGCCAGCGCCGGCCACTGGCCCCCTCTCCTGCACCACCCCGGCGACCCCGCCGAGATGACCGACCTGGCCGCGGGTCCGTTGCTGGGGATCGATCCGGCGGCCGACTACCCCGTCACCGAGATGGATCTGCGGCCGGGGACCGTGCTCGCCCTCTACACCGACGGGCTCATCGAGAAGCCGGGCACCGACTACGACACGACCATCGCCCAGCTCACAGCCGAGCTCTCCGACCGCAGCGGCTGTCTCGAGACCGTTGCCGACGCCCTGCTGCACCGCGCCCAGCCCTCCGGCCACCGCGCGGATGACACCGCCCTGCTCCTGCTCGAACTGACCTCGGCACCAGCCACCTGACCGCACCCGGCCGCGGGCCGGGGACCCGCGGCCGGGGTCGACGCGACCGTGCCCGCCGGCGCTGTCACAACCGGCGGTGCCCGTCTGTCTCTCAGAAGAGATCCGATACGAGGAACAGAGGACACCGTGCGTGAGATCCTGATCGTCGGTGGCGGCTATGCGGGCTTCTACACCGCATGGCGCCTGGAGAAGAAGCTGCGCCGCGGCGAAGCACGCGTCACCATCGTGGACCCGCGCCCCTACATGACCTACCAACCGTTTCTGCCGGAGGTCCTGGCCGGATCGATCGAGGCGCGCCATGCGGCCGTGTCGCTGCGGCGGCACCTGCACCGTACGCGTCTGATCGCGGGAAGCGTGACGGAGATCCGGCACAGCGCCCGGAAGGTCACCGTCCGCCAGGAGGGCCGTCCGGACCACGACCTCTCGTACGACGTCCTCGTGGTGACCGCCGGAGCCATCACGCGCACGTTCCCCATACCGGGTATCAGCGAGGAGGCGTTCGGCCTGAAACACGTCGAGGAGGCCGTCGCGATCCGTGACCGTCTCCTCACGTCCTTCGACCGGGCGGCCGGGCTCCCCCCCGGACCGGAACGCAGGAAACTCCTCACGGTCACGTTCGTCGGCGGTGGGTTCTCCGGTGTCGAGGGCTTCGGTGAACTGATGTCCCTGGCCCACGGTCTCCTGAAGCACTATCCCGAGATCACCTCGCGGGATGTGGAATTCCATCTGGTGGAGGCACGCGACCGCATCCTGCCCGAGGTGACCGACAAGCCCGGCCGGTGGGTGGTCAGGTCACTGGAGAAGCGGGGAGCGACGGTCCATCTCAACTCCCAGCTGGTTTCCGCGGAGGACGGCCACGTCGTGCTCTCGAGCGGAACGGAGTTCGCCTCCGGACTGCTCGTCTGGGCGGCCGGCAACGCGTCGAATCCCATCGTGCACAACCACACCGACCTCCCGGTCAACGAACGTGGCCTGGTGGTCGTCCGGCCCGACCTCCGCGTGGGCACGGACGCGGAGGTGGTGCCCGACGTGTGGGCGGCGGGCGACGACGCCGCCGTCCCCGACCTCGCGGCGGGACACCCCGGGGTCTACACGGTGCCGAACGCCCAGCACGCCGTCCGGCAGGGCAAGCGACTGGCGAAGAACATCGTGGCGAGCCTGCGGGGGCGGAAGCCGAAGAACTACGTGCACCACAGCCTGGGAGTGGTCGCCACCCTCGGTATGGGGCGCGGCATCTTCCAGTACCACGGCATCGTCATCAAGGGCCTGCCGGCCTGGCTCATGCACCGCGGCTACCACGTGCTCGCGATACCGACCTGGGAGCGGAAGATCCGGGTCCTCGCGGTCTGGCTGACCGCCGCGCTCTACGGCAGGGACGTCGTGTCGCTGGCCTCGGTGCAGCACCCCCGGGAGGCTTTCGTGTCGCGGGGCGACCCGCACGGCAGCGACGAGCCGGCCGGCGCGAGCCGGTAGCGCCCGCGCCCAGGACCGGTACCGTCCGCTCCCAGGAGACCGGTAGCGCCCGCCCGCTCCTAGGAGGGGTTGGCGCGGTAGAGGCCGCGGCCGGTGCGTCGAAGGCGTGCCGCACCGACGAGGCGGTCCAGCGTGCTGCGGACGGCGTTGATGCTCCCGCTGTCGGAGTCCCGCCCGAGTGCCGCGGCGACGTCCCGGGCGCGCAGGTCGGCCGTGCCCGCGCCCGCGAAGTACTCCATGATCTGTTCCGTGAGCCTGCCGTACGTCCGCCGCGCGTGGGCCTCGGCGCGGTCCGCCGCGGCGGCGGGCGCCCCGGCCGGCTGCCGCCCCGGCGCGGGCTCGGCAGCCGTGCCACGTGAAGGCGGTGACGGTGTCGCGGGCACCAGGTCACGCAGGGCGTCGAGGGTCTGCCGCACGGAGCCCAGGTGGGCCGCGACCGCGGCCAGCTCCCTCTCCAGCGCCTGCTTCTGGATCCCCAGGCGGACCAGCTCCTCCCGGAGGTTCTCGGCGGTGGCCTCGATGTCGTGTGCGGCGTGGGCCGCCGGGCTCGTGGGCTCGCTCATCCTCAGCCTCTTCGGACGCTCAGGACGTCGCGAGACGCGAGAGCTTGTCCGGGTTCATGATCCACATGGCACGCTCGATACCGCGTTCCGAGACCTCGACGGACAGCAGGACGACGGGCTTTCCGTGGGAGGACACGAGGGCGGCCGGCCGGCCGTTGGCCTCGATCCACCGGGTCTCCGTCCCGGGCCAGAAGCGCGGTGCGAAGGCGGCCAGGAACCCGGCGATGGACTCGCTGCCGAAGACCGGGGACTTCGCCGCGTTGCGCGCCCCGTTCCCGTCCGTGTAGCTGACGGCGTCCTCGGCGAGGACGTCCTCGAGAACCGGCATGTTGCCGGTCTTCGCGGCTTCGAGGAACACCTCCAGCAGCCGTCGGTGGGCGGCGGGGGTGGCGGGCTCCCGGTGCTCGGCCGCGAGGTGCTTGCGGGCCCTGCTGACCAGCTGCCGCGCGTTCGCCTCGCTGGAGTCGAGGATGTCGGCGATCTGCTTGTACGGATAGTCGAATGCCTGGCGCAGAACGTAGGCGGCACGCTCCACGGGATTCAGCTTCTCCAGGAGGAAGAGAACGGCCATCTCCAGCGCCTCGGCCCGTTCGGCTCCCAGTTGGGGGTCCAGGCTGGTGTCGACGGGTTCCGGCAGCCAGGGGCCGATGTACGTCTCACGCCGCACGCGCGCGGACTGCGCCGTGTTGATCGCCAGACGCGTCGTCATGGTCGCCAGGAAGGCGGCCGGCTCGCGGATGTCGGCACGGTCGGTCTTCTGCCATCGGAGCCACGCGTCCTGGACGATGTCCTCGGCCTCCGCGACGCTGCCGAGGATCCGGTACGCGATCCCGAAGAGCTGTGAGCGCGCCGAGGAGAAATCCTCCGTCGCCTGCTCGAGCGAAGCAGTGTCATGGTCGGCATGCATGGTCGTTCCCTCCAACCCCACCATGCTACAGCCGCCTCATCAGGATGCGTGTGCCACCGTGCCAGTCTCGCGTGACGAGACAGTGTGAGGAACGCCTCGGGCGGTGGCTCCAGGATGCGGCGCCGCGACTGGTGCCGAGTCCGAGACGTGTCGAATTCCAGAGCCTCTGCGACTTCCCCACCAGCCGTCCCCGGCGGGAGCGTCCGTGATGCGAACCGCCGTACAGGAGCCGGCCGGCACTCCTCTGTTCGACGAGAGGTTCTCCCCGGAACGGGGCCTGCTGCCGGCTCCCGTGCTCGGGGGTGAGGCCTTCGGGGCCGCAGCGCACTACGAACCCGGCCGCGCCCACGCGCTGTTGAGCGGCGACTTCCACGACATGGTGCAGGGTGAGGACTCGACCGTGCACGCGATCATCGGTGACGTGTCCGGACACGGTGCGGACGAGGCGGCATCGGCGGTCCACCTGCGTCTTGCCTGGCGTACCGCCGTGGGCGACGACGTGGCCGTCCTGCACCTGGGCTGGAGCACCTCGGTGTGACCTACGAGTTGTTCGCGTGGTAGAGGCCGCGGCCGGTTCGCTGAAGGCGCGACGCGCCGACCAGGCGGTCCAGCGTGCTCCGCACCGCGTTGATGCTGCCGTTCCCGGTGTCGCGTCCCAGCGCCGCGGCGACATCGCGGGCGCGTACGTCGGCGTCGCCGATGCCGACGAAGTACTCGAGGATCTGGTCGGTGATGCTGCCGTACTGGCCGTGCCCGTCGTCCGCGACGGGCGCCGACGGGGGAGGTGGCGTAGTCGCCTCACGGCGAGGTCGGGGCGGCGCGGTCCCCGTGGTGTCGACGTGTTCCCCATGCCCCGCAGGGGCCGTTTCGTGTGACGCCGCCGGCCGGTTCTCCGCCATGAGCACCTGGAGGGCGCCGAGGGCCTGCCGGACCGAACCCAGGTGGGCCACGACCGCGGCCAGTTCCCTCTCCAGCGCCTGCTTCTGGACCTCCAGGCGGCCCAGTTCGTCCCGGAGACTCTCCGCAGTGGTCTCGATGCTGTGCGCCGAGTGCGTTGCCGGGATCATGTGCCCTCTCCTCCTGGGACCTTGCCGCTGCCGCGCTGGCTCAGCGGATGCGATGCGTTGCACGCTCAAAGTGGCACAACAGCACATCATAGGCAGGATCCACGGGGAAGCCGGCGACCGTGCCCGACATCCTCCAGGGCTGACGCCGGTCGTCGGGCCGAGAGGGTCAGGGAACGTCGCCCTCCGAGTGCCCTGACTCGGCCCCGTCGTGGTGCAGTCGGCGGAGCGCCTCGGACACGGCCGTGATGCGTGCGTCGACCGAGGCGAGGTCGGCCTGCAGCGTGCGCCAGCGTGCCGCGAGCACGCCGGCCTCGGCTGCCAGTGATGCGTATGCCGCCAGCGCGTTGACGCGCTTGTCGAACGGGCTGCACATTCCCTGTCCTCCTCTGGGGGGAAAAGTCCTGGGCCTGTCACATCTGCTCTGACCGGATGCGCACGGGAGCTGTGACAGGTCGGCGCCGAGGGCGTCGAGGGCGCCGAGGGTGTCGCAGGGAGAGGCCCGCGGCCTCGGCACCGCGGTTCGCGGACCTTCTGCCACCACAGCGTCGGCGGACCCGCTGTCACAACATCCTCGACTGCCCGGTCAAGGTCTCGACCCGACGGACAAGGAGGGCCCGCGGCCGAAGCCGCCGACGGCGCGCTTCCCTCGTGCCGGCGGGGCCGACAGCAGGAGGTGTGCCGCGGATGTCCACGCGTCACACGTGGCTTCGGCAGACGAGCCCGAAGACGTGAGGGAGGACGGCTGATGAACCCCACTGACACGCCGGCCCTGGAAGAACTGCTCGACGAGCGGCGGCACCTGCTGGAGGTCGCCCGCTGGATGCTGGGCAGCAGCCGCGAGTCGGAGAGCGTCCTCGACGAGACCTACCGCGAGTGGTACGACCTGTCCGACGTGGCCCGCCGCGACATCGGCGCGCCCCGCTCGTGGTTGGCGCGGGTCGCGGGCCGGATCTGTCTGGGGAGGCTGGCGGGGGGCGGCCGGAGCGGGGCCACCGTCCCGGCGGCGGAGGACGCGGGTACGTCGCAGGCAGGTTGCGGCACGGTCGAGCAGCAGGTCAGCCAGGTGATGCAGACCACCCTGGACTCGCTGTCCCCCGCGGAGCGGGCGGTGTTCCTGCCCGACGCGGTGTCCCGGAAGCCGTCGGTCCCGGGGGCCGAGCCGGTCGCGCGCAGCCGTCCCGAATGGGGCGAGCTCGGGGACCGCGTCCGCCGGCGCATGCTGGCGCAGCGGCGACGTCCCAGCGCGTCGGAGCACGATGCGATCGTCCGCGCCGTCCGGCTCGCCTGCCTCACGCAGGACGCCGAACTGCTCGCGTCCGTTCTGGCACGCGACTCCACGGCGTTCTTCGACGGCGGGGGCAAGGTCCGTGCCCTGGTGAGACCGGTGCACGGAGGCGAACCGGTCGCCCGCAGCCTGGTGGCCCTGATGGGCCCCCGCGGACGCACCACTCTCGTCGCTCAGTCCGTCAACGGCCGGACCGGGCTGGTGGCACGCTACGACCGCACGGTCGCCGCGGTCATCAGCTTCGACGTCCTCGCCGGCCGCGTGACCAGGATCTGGGTCACGCTCAACCCCGACAAGCTGCGCACCTGGAACAGGCCCCCCAGCGGCCACTGAGCTGGTGGAAGCGCCCGGGACCCGCGTGTACGGGCGTCCCCAGGGGCGAAGAGCCCGCCCTGGGCACCGTGGCCGACAACGTTGCTCCATGAGTGTCACACAGTGGGCCGTGCCTCGGTCATTACAACGGATGTGACCGGAAAACGCTGTGACCGAGTGATCGCGCCTTCCGAAAGAACCATGCCATGCGGCGCGCAGCCGGGGTCCGACACCACCTCGGCCGATCGCGCGCGGCTTCTGAGCCGGTTCCCGGACCTGGACGCACCACGTGGGGGTCACGTGGTGCACGACCGGCCGGTGCCACCAGAGGAACGGAGACAGCAGGACCATGTACCCAGAGCCGGACCCCGAGCCCAGCAGCATCGATGAGGCAGTCGCCGTGTTCGTGCAGCTGCGGCCGTGCCTCTTCGGCATTGCGTACCGCGTGCTCGGGAGTGCCGTGGAAGCGGAGGACGTGGTCCAGGAGGTCTGGCTGCGCTGGCAGAAGACCGACCGCTCCGCTGTGATCAGCCCCGCCGCCTTCCTCTCCAGCGCCACGACCCGCTTGGCCATCAACGTCGCCCAGTCCGCACGCGTGCGACGGGAGACCTACGTCGGTCCGTGGCTGCCCGAGCCGGTGGACACCAGTGCCGACCCGCAGTTGGGGGCGGAGCAGGCACAGGACGTGGAACTGGCCCTCCTGCTGCTGCTGGAGCGGCTCAACCCGACGGAGCGCGCCGCCTACGTCCTTCGCGAGGCCTTCGACTACCCCTACCCCCAGATCGCCGAAATCCTCGAACTCAGCCTGGTCAACGTGAGACAGATCGTCAGCCGTGCGCGGAAGCACCTGTCGGACGAGAGACGGGAAACCGTCGACGCGACCGAACACCGGCGGCTGCTGGACGCGTTCACCTGCGCGGCCAGGACCGGGGACGTGTCGGCGCTCGAAACCCTGCTCGCCCCGGACCACGACTGCCCGTACGGGCCGGACGGACCAGGCCTTCCGCTCCTGTGCCCGGAACCGGCCGTGAACGTGCGGTGAGCCTGGTGCCGCTCGGCACCGCGCCCGCCAGCACCTGAACGTGAAGCAAGGAGATCCCACCATGAACTGGCGTCTGAGGGCGGCGTGCCGGGACCAGGACCCGGATGTCTTCTTCCCGATCGGATCCAGCGGCATGTCCCTCGTGCAGATCGCCGAGGCGAAGGCCCTGTGCGGGCGCTGCCCCGTGGCCCAGGAGTGCCTGGCCTGGGCAGTCGGTGCCGGGCGCGTGGAGGGGGTCTGGGGCGGGACGACGGAGAACGAGCGCCGGGCCCTGCGGATACGTGAGGACCTCGGGTCGTAGTTCGGCACCAGCCGTGGCGCCGACGATGAATATGGATGGTCGAGACAATGAGCATCGGACGCCGGACAGCCAATTCGCGACGCCCCTCCGGAGGCGAGTGGGCGGCCCGTTGGGCCGAGGACCGGCTCGGTACGCGGGGCGTCGCCAGAAAAGCGATGCGAAAGGCGTTTCCGAGCCACTGGTCCTTCGTTCTCGGAGAGATCAGCCTCTACAGCTTCGTCGTCCTCGTCATCACCGGCACCTATCTCGCACTGTACTTCCACCCGTCGACGAGCCAGGTGGAATACCACGGCAGCTACCGGCCGTTGCAGGGGCAGCACGTTTCGGAAGCCTTCAACTCGACGATGCACATATCGTTCGAGGTGCGCGGCGGCCTGCTCGTGCGGCAGGCCCATCACTGGGCCGCCCTCGTATTCATCGCCAGCATCCTCGCCCACCTGATGCGGGTCTTCTTCACCGGCGCTTTCCGCAAACCGCGTGAACTCAACTGGCTGCTGGGATTCGCGCTGCTGGTCCTGGGAATGTTCGCCGGCCTCACCGGCTACGACCTGCCGGACGACCTGCTGTCCGGCACCGGCCTGATGATCGTCCACGGGACGCTCCTCTCCGTCCCCGTCGTCGGCACGTACCTGTCGATGCTGCTGTTCGGGGGAGAGTTTCCCGGCGGAGACGTCATCGCGCGGTTCGACATCATCCATGTTCTGCTGATCCCCGCGCTCATGGTGGGCATCATCGCCGTCCACCTCGTGCTGGCCGTGCGCCACAAGCCCGCGCAGTACCCGGGACCCGGCCGGGAGAACGGGAACGTCGTCGGGCTGCCGTTCAGGACGTACGCCGTGAAGGCGGTCGGCCTGTTCTTCCTCACCTCCGGTGTGATCTTCCTCGTCGCGTCGATCGCCCAGATCAACCCGGTCTGGCTGTACGGCCCCTACCGCGCCGACCAGGTGTCCGCGGGATCGCAGCCCGACTGGTACATGGGTGTGGCCGACGGACTGCTCCGCGTGATGCCGGGCTGGGAGCTCACCGCGTGGGGCCACACCCTGGCCCTCGACAATCTGGTCCCCCTGGGAGCCGGAGTCGTCTTCTTCGCGTTCCTGGGCGCCTATCCCTTCATCGAGTCGTGGGTGACCGATGACGACACCGAGCACCACCTCCTCGACCGGCCGCGCAACAGGCCGGTGCGGGTGGGCATCGGTGCGGCCTGGATCAGCGTGTATCTGGTGGCGCTGGCCGGCGCCGGGAACGATCTCCTCGCCACTCATCTCCACCTCTCGGTGAACGCCGTCACGTGGGCCGTGCGGGTCGGCCTGTTCGCCGTGCCCGCGGTGGCCTACACCGTGGCCAAGCGATGCGCCCTCGGTCTGCAGCGTCAGGACCGTGAAAAGGTGCTGCACGGTCGTGAGACGGGTGTCCTCAGGCGTCTCCCGCACGGCGAGTTCATCGACGTGCACGAGACCCTCTCCCAGAAGCAACTGCACCTTCTGACATCCCACGAGCAGTATCGGCCGATCGATGTCGACCCGACGCACAGGACGAGCGGGGTGCTGCGACTACGGGCCCGGATCAGCCGCGTTTTCCACGGTGACAGCGCCCAGGTCCCGAAAGTCACCCCCCGTGAATACCGGGAGATCTCCGAGGGGCATGGGAAATGACGCCCGCCACGCGCGGATCCGTGTCACAGATTCCGGGTGCCACCGGTCGTAGTCGTGAGTGACCATACGATCGGAGTGGAATGGTGACAATCACCGAACGGCAACTTTCCACCACGGTGCTGGTGATCGGCACCGGTGGTGCGGGGCTGCGCGCTGCCATCGAACTGGCCGAGAGCGGTGTCGACGTCCTGGCGGTCGGCAAGCGGCCCAAGGAGGACGCGCACACGGCGCTGGCAGCCGGCGGTATCAACGCCGCTCTGGCCACGATGGACCCCGAGGACAGCTGGCAGCAGCACGCGGCGGACACGCTCAAGGAGAGCTATCTGCTCGCCGATCCGCGGACGGTGGAGATCGTCACCCAGGGGGCGGCGCGGGGCATCGACGACCTCGAACGGTTCGGCATGGCGTTCGCCAGGGAGGCGGACGGCCGGATCTCCCAGCGCTTCTTCGGTGCGCACACCTTCCGCCGTACCGCCTTCGCCGGCGACTACACCGGCCTGGAGATCCAGCGCACGCTGATCCGGCGGGCGGACCAGCTCAGCATCCCCGTTCTCGACGGTGTGTACATCACCCGGCTTCTGACGGACGACGGCGCGGTCTTCGGGGCCTACGGCTTCGACCTCACCCACGGGACGCGCTACCTGATCCACGCCGACGCCGTCATCCTGGCCGCGGGCGGCCACACCCGGATCTGGCGGCGGACCTCCTCCCGCCGCGACGAGAACACCGGTGACTCCTTCCGGCTCGCCGTGGAGGCAGGCGCCCGCCTGCGCGACCCCGAACTCGTCCAGTTCCACCCCTCGGGCATCCTCGAACCGGAGAACGCGGCCGGCACCCTGGTCAGCGAAGCCGCACGAGGCGAAGGGGGCGTCCTGCGCAACGCGCTCGGCGAGCGCTTCATGACGCGCTACGACCCGGAGCGCATGGAGCTGTCCACGCGTGACCGCGTGGCGCTGGCCGCCTACACGGAGATCAAGGAAGGCCGGGGAACCCCGCACGGCGGGGTCTGGCTGGACGTGTCCCACCTGTCCCGGCAGACGATCATGGAGCGGCTTCCGCGGGTCTACCAGACGCTGCTGGACCTCCAGATGCTGGACATCACCCGCGATCCCATCGAGATCGCGCCCACCGCGCACTACTCGATGGGCGGAGTGTGGGTCCGGCCCGAGGACCACAGCACGGACGTGCGCGGCCTCTACGCCATCGGAGAGGCGTCGAGCGGGCTGCACGGGGCCAATCGCCTCGGCGGCAACAGCCTCATCGAGTTGCTGGTCTTCGGGCGCCTCACCGGCCAGGCGGCAGCGGCCTACTCCAGGGGCCTGGCGGCGCAGACGCGGTCGGCGACCGCCGTCGCGGACGCCCGGGCCGAGATCGACGATCTGCTCGCCTCGGACGGGCCGGAGAACGTGCGCGCCCTGCAACGGGCCATCCGCGACACCATGACCGAGCACGCGGGTGTCGTCCGCGACGAGAAGGGGCTGCTGGCGGGCCTCGCGGAGCTCGCCGCGATCGAGGAGCGGATGCGGGAGGTCGGCGTCCACCCCGACATCGCCGGTTTCCAGGACCTCGCGCACGCGTTCGATCTCAAGTCCGCCGCGCTGGCGGCCCGCGCCACGCTCGAGGCGGCCCTGGAGCGCAGGGAGACCCGCGGCTGCCACAACCGCAGCGACCACCCCGAACTCGACCCCGCCCTGCGGGTCAACATGGTGTGGTCCCCGACGACGGGCATCACCCGCGAGAGCATTCCGGCCGTCCCGGACGAGATCGCCCCGCTGATGCGCGAGGTCTCGACCGTGGGCAAGCTCGCGGAGTGACCCTCCGGCCGCGGGCCGGGGCCCCTCGCCGTTCGTCCCGCCGTCCCGCTGTCCGGACGGCGGGACGGCGGGACGACCCCACCGAGCACACGCCCCGCACGTGAGGAGTGTGAGCCGGCCCCAGGGGGCGCCGCAGACGCCGCGTCCGGCGCCCCTCCCCGTTCCCCGGCGCCCCTCCCCGTCACCCGGCGTCCGTGGACGGCACCCGCCGCGAGGCGAGCGCGACGGTGACGGGAGTTCCCCGTACCGCCATCCTCGCGTAGGGGCACAGGGAGAAGGCCTTCTCCAGAAGGGGATCGGCGACTCCCTGATCGACGCCGGGCCATATGACCTCCAGGGCGACGCGCAGCTGGTACCCACCGTCCCCAGGATCCCGGCCGAACACCACGGTCGCGTCCACGGTGATGGCGCCGGGATCGAGGGCAGAGCGCCGCGCCAGGAGGCTCAGCGCTCCGTGGAAGCAGGCAGCGAAGCCGGCGGCGAACAGCTGCTCCGGATTCGTCCCCGCGCCTCCTCCTCCCAGTTCGGCGGGCATTTCGAGGCTGATGTCCAGGACGCCGTCGGCCGAGCGGGCGCGCCCCGACGCGCGACCGTGCGCCACTGCCCCGCCCTCGACGGTCACCGTGGTCGTGTAGATCGGAGAGAACGACGGTCCGTCGAAGTCCTTCTCGACGGACAGATCGGGCAACTGGTCCTGCTTGGCCACGGCGTGACTCCTCTCGTGCTGGGGCGTCGTCACCAGCGGGCGGCTGGTCTGACACAGAGATCGGGCAGGCGGGCCGGGTGGCCCGGGAAGATCCGTACCGAGCCGTGCGGCCCGCACCCTTCGGAGGAAGGGGCTTCACAAGGAAGTCCGACTACCGCGGTGGTGACGCCTGACATGCTGTGGTCCTTTGCCTCGGACTCCTGGCCGGCCGGTAATGAAAGGACCGGGAAGCCGGCCCATGTGTGACACGCGGAACGTGCGCTCCCGCGCGGGGTCGTGAGTCACCGGGCGGAAGCCGAGACGGCCGGCCGGCGTCTCAGGCCCGCCAGCCGTACCGGACACGGGAGTTGACGACGGTCTCGGGGTCGACCGCGCCGAGCCGCCTCAGCCGGTGCAGAGCCGTCACCACGATCGTCCCGACGTCCACACGGACCTCACCGGGGAGGCCCTCGCAGGTGCCCGGCCATGCAGTGCCGTCCGACCCCAGCGTGGCGTAGTCCTGCTCGACCCATGGCCCGAGGCGATCGAGTACCTGCCGCTTCCCTTCGCTGACCGCCAGGACGGGGCCCTGCGTGCCGGAAAGCCTTGCCGTGACACACGGGATGCGGTCCTCACCGCGTCGCCGCGCCCGGTCCGCGTCCAGAGCGTCCCGGTGCAGATCCGTCCACGAGGCGACGGACCAGACGTCGGCATGGACCCCCCAGTCCGATCCGAGAACCCTCTGGGCGCCCAGCACGTCGTGGACGGCCGCGCCTGAGGCCAGCAGCTGGATCCGCGGGCCGTGCAGTGGCGATTCCGCCGTGCGAAGGCGGTACATACCGCCGAGAACCACCGCCGTCCGGCCCACGAAAGCAGGGGCGGACGAGGTCACCGGCGGAGAAGGGTCGCTCATGACGGACTCCCTGTCAGGGCATGGGGATCGGGACACGTGCCCGCGTCGCACGAGGCGCTTGGCCGGGAAACCGTGTCATTTCCTACGACAGGGTCGGTGCCGCTGTTGTGACAGTGCGGCCCACTGATTCCGCGAAAGGAGATCGGGCCAGGAGCCCGTGCGTCACCGGTTTCCTCGGTGCCCGGGCGCACCTGCCGGGGAGGGCGTGTGAGCCAGTTCCTCCTCGGCCCACACGACCTTGCCGCCCGCGACGGTCCGGGAGCCCCATCGACGAGCCAACTGGGCCACCAGGAACAGCCCGCGGCCGTGCTCGTCGACGGTGAGCGCGTGCTGCTGGCGTGGCGGGCACGTGTCCGTGTCGAACACCTCGCAGGTCAGGACCTGGTGCTGGATCAGGCGCAGGCCGATCGGGTCCCTGCTGTGGCGGACGGCGTTGGTGACCAGTTCACTGACGATCAGCCGGGTGGACTCCGCGAGGTCCTCGACGCCCCAGTCGGCCAACTGCGAGGCGGTCACCTCGCGGGCGTCGCGGGCGGCGGTCTCGGAGTTCGGCAACGTCCAGGAGGCGACCCGAGCCGGGTCGAGAGAACGGGTCCGGACCAGGAGCAGGGTGGCGTCGTCGCAGGGTGCCCGCTCCGCGGAGAACTCGATCGCGCGGGTGCAGAGGTCCTCGAGGTCGCGGTCCGGTTCGGCGAGAGCACTGCCCAGGCGGTCCATGCCCGTGGAGATGTCGGCGTCGCGGGTCTCCACCAGGCCGTCGGTGTAGAGGGCCAGCAGGCTGCCCTCGGGCAGTTCCAGTTCCACCGACTCGAACGGCACGCCCAGACCGAGGCCGAGCGGGGCTCCGGAAGGGATGTCGGGGAAGACCACATGGCCTTGCGGGTTGATCACCGCCGGCGGCGGGTGGCCGGCCCGCGCCATCGTGCACCGGCGGGTGACGGGGTCGTAGACGGCGTACAGGCAGGTCGCACCCACCACCGCGGGGGTCTCGGCCGTGTCGTCGGCCTCCTCCTCGGCCAGCCGCTGAACGGTGTCGTCGAGGTGGGTGAGCAGGTCGTCGGGTGCCAACTCCGTGTCGGCGAGCGTGTGCACGGCTGTGCGGAGCCTGCCCATCGTCGCGGCGGCGGTGATGCCGTGTCCGACCACGTCGCCGACGACCATGGCCACTCGGGCGCCGGACAGCGAGATCACGTCGAACCAGTCGCCCCCGACGCCGCTGTCCATGTCGGCGGGCAGGTACCGCGATGCCGTCTCGACCGCCGCGCCGCCCCCCAGACGATGGGGGAGGAGGGCGCGTTGGAGCGTCAGCGCGGCGCTGCGTTCCCGGGTGTACCGACGGGCGTTGGCCAGCGAGAGCGCCGCCCGGTCGGCGAGCTCCTCCGCGAGAAGCAGATCGAGTTCCTGGAAGGGCAGGGAGTTCTCGGTGCGGACGAACACGGCCACACCCAGCACGGTGCGCCGGGCCCGGATGGGCACCACCATGAGCGAGTGGATGCCGTTCTCCCGGATCTTCCGCGCCCGCGTCCCGTCGTGATCGATCCACGTGCCGGGCGCGGTGTCCAGAATGGGTTCCAGGTGTGACCTTCCGGTCCGCAGAACCTCCGTGAACGGGGAGAGGGACTGCACGGCGATCGAATCGCCTCGCGCCCACGGGGATTCCGGGACCTCCCGATGGATGGAAGCCAGACCTGCACGGCGGAAGACCGGTGGGTGCCCGCGGTCCGAACCGATGCGTGCGGGCGGCTCCTGACCGCACGGAACCGACTGCTCCAGGTCGACCGCGGCGTAGTCGGCGAGCAGCGGTACGGCGAGGTCGGCCAGCTCCTGGCTGGTCTGCATCACGTCCAGCGTGCTGCCGAGGCGCGCGCCGGCCTCGCTGAGGACCGCGAGCCGCTCCTGCGCCCGCCGGCTCTCGGTCAGATCGGCGTTGATCGTGCACATCCCCAGCGGCCGCCCGTCGGCGCCTTGCAGGCAGAAGAACGAAGCAGCGAAGGTGTGGTCCCGGCGAGGGCTCGTGGCCGGCCACATCCGGTACTGATGGACCTTGGTCGTGCCGCTCAGCAGGACCTGCCGCATGACCGCTTCGAGAGCCTCGGATTTCGAACCCGGAAGCGCCTCGGTGAATCGACACCCGAGCCGGGTGTCACGGGAGACGCCGTCGTGGCCCGCCATCGTCTCGTTCACCCAGGCGCAGCGCAGGTCCGTGTCCCGCACGACCACCCCGATCGGGGCGCGGGTCAGCAGCGACTCCCGAATCGAGCCGAGCGCCGCTTCGGACGGGTGGCCGCTGACGTCGTTCACGGACACCAGCCATCGCACCGCTCCGTCCTGTCCCGACACCATCGACACCCGCAGGTTGACGTTCAGGGTGAGCCCGTCGCGACGACGCACCTGCGTGAGGCCGGACCAGCCGCTCTGGGGGTGGCACTGTTCCACGAACGCCGCCACCGTGGGCACGTCCTCGGTGAGGGGCAGGACCACGCCCGCGGACCGCCCCACCACATCCCCGGCCGCGTATCCCACGAGCCGCTCAGCGGCGTCCGTCCACGCGACGACGGTGCCCTGGTCGTCGACCAGGGCGATCGCCGACTCGAGCGGCCGGCGCGGGTTCGAGTGGTCGCTCAGCGGCATCGTGTCGTTGCTGATCATGGAACTCTCGTCCTCGGGGTGGGTGACGGGAAGGCGCCACAGGGGAAATGTGGGCATTTCCCTCATTGACAGACATGCGCCCGGTCCTGTGACACCTGGCCACGTCGTGTCCGGGCGGCCGGCGCGCCGGAAAGGGCATTGATCGGGTAGGGCGCGCCCCTGAGGGACGCCATGCCCCACCGCGATGCCGGCCGGGCCCGGCTCAGGGCCCGGGGCAGCGGGTCGCGAGGGCCTTGACGCCGGTGTCCCGCCACTCGGCGGGGGTGATCCCGTAGAGGGACCGGAACGCCCGGCTGAAGTGGGACGCGCTGGTGAATCCCCACTGGCGGGCCACTCCGGCGATGGAACGTTTCGTGGCGTGCAGCCCGGCCAGTTCACCCCGGCATTTCTGGAGCCGGCACCGCTGAATCCACTGACCGGGAGTGTCGCCGTCGGCCTGGAACAGTTTGTGCAGGTACCGCACGGAGATCGAGTTGGCGTGGGCCACCGTCTGCGGTGTGAGATCCGGGTCGTTGATGTGCCGTTCGATGAACTCCTTGATCGCCGGCAGGCGGTCGAGGTTCGCCGACGTCGGTTGTCTCAGGTTCCCCAACTCCTCGGCCAGCAGCAGACTCAGAAGGTCGATGGCGCTGCTGGCCAGCGGGACCGCCGTGGGCGCGGGGCAGTTCGCCGCCGCGTCGACGAGGTGGACGAGAAAGCCGGCAGCCATCGAGCTCACGGTCGTGTCGGGACGGATCGCCGTCGTGAGGATCCGTCGCAACTGCTCGTCGCGCAGACCGATGAGCCGGCGTGGCACGACGAGCAACTTGACGCAGAACGGGTCGGGAAACCCGAGCGACACGGGCCGGGACGTGTCGTACAGGACCAGGTCGCCGGGCTGGAGGGAAACGCTCCGGCCGTCCTGCTCGACCACGGCGGCCCCGCTGACCATCACCATGACGACCAGGAGGCCGTCGTCCCCGGTGGCAGGTGGCTGAGCCCGCCGCAGGCGCATCGCACCCCCTTCGATGGTGGCGACCTTCACGTGGCCCAGCCGGAAGGTCCGGACGGCTCCCGGGTACCGGCCGCAGGGGCCGGCGACCTCGACGGCCCCGAGCGTGTGGTGCAGGGCCCGGCGCCAGTGGCCCCGTTCCTGTCCGGAGGACAGCACCGCCATCGAGGCGACGTCGTCGGCCGGTTCGGCGGGCGCACGGTGCATGCCCTCTTTCACGTCTCGCACCGCGATCGCGTCCCTCGGCACCTGCACCGCACTCACCCCACTCACGCCTCCCACCTCCGTCACCCCAGACGTCCGCGCGCGGCCGCCTGGTACTCCCGCGGGGAGATTCCGTAGGCGTGTCTGAAGACACGACTGAAATGGGAGGAGTTGGCGAAGCCCCAGCTCTGGGCCACCATCGCCACGGTCGGGGCGTGGGACGTCGGCCGTGCGAGCTCCTTCCGGCAGCACTCCAGGCGCTGTTGCTGGATCCACCGCGCCGCGGTGACGCCTTCGGACTCGAAGAGCTTGTGCAGGTACCGGAGGGACATGTGGTGAGCGGAGGCGATCGCGGCAAGGGACAGGCCCGGATCCGCGAGGTGCCGCAGGATGTACTCCTTGACCCGAAGGAGCATCGCCTGGACCGCCGCGGGCTCCTGGGGAGTCATCCGCCCCTGTCTTTCCTGGATCAGGCAGGCCAGCAGGTCGCAGGTGACCGTGGCGAGCCTGTCGGCCTGTGCGGCGGGGACCGAACCCGCGCTCCTGTCAAGGCGCTTCAGGTGTCCGGCGAGGAGCGCGGAGAGTGCCTCGTCCTCGCCGAAGGACGTGGCCGTCACCGCCTGGAGTTCGAGGTCGGTCACGCCGAGCGCGGACCGGGGGAACTGGAACGACGTGAGGCTGAACGCCTGTCGCAGCGACTCGCTGAAAGGGCGCCGGGAATCCGAGAGCGAGAACTGCCCGGGGTGCACGACGGCGTTCCGGCCGTCCTGCGAACGCTCGGCGATCCCTCGGTGCAGGAGCGTGAGGGCCAGCGTCTCCTTGCCGCCCTTCGCGATCGTCCGGGGACTTCGGGTGACCGTCTGCGGCCCGGCCGTGACGGTGGTGACCCGCATGAAGCCCACCTGACGGCTGACGATCGTCCCCGCGGCCGACGCGTCCTCGTGGAGGACGACATCCAGCGGGACCAACGCGCGCGACACGGCATCCTGCCAGGAGTCCGCTCTCTCCGACGCGGACAGAGGAGCAGTGGACAGAACCACGGACACGGCAACTCCCTGATGAGGTCATGCGGACGTGCAGCCGACGCGGCCGTCCAGCGCGGGCGATCTCCGGCCGCCTGACCGGTCGACGATCAGAGCGGCCCGAGGGCTCACAGCGAGCAGTGCCAGCACATCGCAGCTTCACGCGCCGTACCAGGAAGAAGTGCAGGAAGAATTCTCGTGACGCCCTCTGACCTGGTGTTCCGGCACTCGGGCGCGCCGGCCCGGGCGCCGGCCCCGCCCGGCGTGGAACGTGCCGTCGTGCCCCGGGCCGGAGCGTCCCTCCCAGGCACCGGCATGGCGCTTTCGGGCAGATCCTGATGCCGGACCTTGACGGGGATCGGGGGCCCGCCAAGGATCGCCGTCGACGTGAGAGGAGGTCACCGATGGTCACGCCTGGATTTCCGCGGAACACGCTCGATCCGGACGGACTGCCGGTGTGGATACGCGGCCTGGCCTGCGAAGATCCACACCACAGCCTGCATTTCGCGCACAACGTCGAACCCGTCCAGGCCCTGCTGGCCCTTGGCGCCGAGGCCGGTTCGATCCGGCCGTGCGTGCTGCCCGACAGCAAGCCGAACCGGTACACCTCACTGCCGGGCGCGGCGTTCGGCGGCGGCACGGGAGACGCCGCCACGCTGCTGGCCGGACGCGTCGGTCCATGGACCTTCGTCTACGACGATCTGGGGTTCACCTTCGACGGCGCCGCGGAGATACTCTCCGGCGCGGGGCGGACGGCGGTCTCCACGATGTCCTCCATGAACGGCCATGCCAGCCTCCACTACGCCGTGGACGGCGAGCGGGTCGAGGAGGTCGTCATCGACGATCTCCGCCTGGAGGAACGGCTTCCGCGCATGCCCGCCGAGCTGGCTGCCGCGTTCGAGTCCGCCGGAATCGCGGACTGGGAGGACCTCGGCCCCGGCGAGGTCGACAGCCTGCTCGGCATGCGGGCCGCCTGCGCCCTGGCAGGCGTCGTTCTCACGCTGGACGACCTTCGCGCGATTCCCCTGCTCATGGCACGGAGGAACGCCGGCGGCTGAGTGGTCCGGCTCCCCGGGATCAGGGGTGGTCGGCGGCAGGGCCCGCGGAACGCCGCTCACTCTCCGTGGAGCCGCCCCAGACGCCGTACTCCTGCCGTGACGCACGGGCGAAGCGGCCGCAGGGACCGCTCACGGGGCACGCGCGGCAGATGGACCGTGCCGCCTCCTCCCGGCGTCGCCGGGCCCGGCCCCTTTCGCTGACGGGCGAGAAGAACACGGAGCTGTCCATCCCTCGGCATGCGGCGTGCTTCTGCCATGCCCAGACCCGGAGAAGTGGTTGGGTGAGAACCTTCATGCTCGTCTCCTCGGAGATCGGCGGAACGGGGACGCGCTGCCTCAGGGGCATGCGCGCGGGGCGAGGACGCGGACGCCGGACCAGCCCGGCGACGTCGCTCAGGCGGAATCTAGGGTTCTGGTGTTCGAGGCAGGCGTCGGCGAACGCACAGCGCCTTGCCCAGGGAAGCACTCGGCCCCGTGCCGACGGATCCGTGCACGGACAGAACAGAGTCGGTGCACGGACAGGCGCACGCGCCGGGTCCCGACTCCTAGGCTTCGGTCCGGGCGGACGTGGAACCCTTCCGCGCCGTCACCGGACCCCCGACCGCCGGTTCGATGGCGCATGCCCTACAACATGCCGACAAAAATCGTTACTTGACGTTTCATCGTCGCGTCTGCAAGAACGTCCCTGGCGAACGTGAGTTCGCCCTCGACCGGCTGTTCCCGGAGCGGGTCCCAGGCACAAGCGCACAGGAGTCGCACGTTGCGAATATCCAGGCTGTTCACTGAGAGAGTTCGGCCGGCGCGCCTGCGTCTGGCGGCGGCCGCCTCGATGGTGGTGACGGTGGTGCTCGCCGGCCTGCCTCCCGCCGTGGCGGTGGCGGCGGAGACCAGCGGCGGCACGGCCGCGCCGGCCGCCGAGGCGCCGCCCAGCGGCGCGTCGGTCGAGCCGTTGTGCCAGGTGCCGCAGCCCGGCAGGGTCGGGTGTTTCGCCCTGCGGCGCAACCAACCCGTCAGCCGCCAGGGAGTGCTGTCGGCCGCCGCACCACCCGACGGATACGGTGCAGCGGATCTGCAGAGCGCGTACAACCTCCCGGCGGACGGGGGCGACGGCCGGACCGTCGCCATCGTGGTGGCCAACGACGATCCGACGGCGGAGGCCGATCTGGCCGTCTACCGTGCGCAGTACGGTCTGCCCGCGTGCACGACCGCCAACGGCTGCTTCCGCAAGATCGACCAGCGGGGCGGCACCGACTACCCCGAACCCGAGGCCGGTTGGGCCGGCGAGGCGTCCCTCGACATGGACATGGTCTCGGCTTCCGCGCCCGCCGCACACATCCTGCTGGTGGAAGCGGACAGCACCCTCTTCGAGGACATGTTCGCCGCCGTCGACCAGGCCGTCGCCCAGGGAGCGCAGTACGTCTCCAACTCCTACGGAAGCGACTACCGCGGGGCGCCCGGCAGCGGTGAGGACCCGGCGGAGTCCACCGAGTTCGACACCCACTTCAACCGTCCCGGTGTCGTGATGGTGGCCTCGTCCGGCGACTTCGGGTACGGCGTGAGCTACCCGGCCGCATCCCCGTACGTCACCGCCGTCGGCGGTACGACGCTCACCCGGAGCACGACGAACTCGCGCGGCTGGACCGAGTCGGCGTGGTACGCGACCGGGTCGGGATGTTCGGCGTACGAGCCCAAACCCGGTTTCCAGACGGACACCGGCTGCGACGGGCGATCCGTGGTGGACGTGTCCGCGGTCGCCGACGCCACCCCCGGTGTGGCGATCTACCAGACGTACGGAGGCTACGGCTGGGCGACGATGGCCGGCACCAGCGTCGGCGCTCCCCTCATCACGGGTGTGTACGCCGACGCCGGCGCTCCCGCCGCCGGCACTTATGCGAACTCCTACCCGTACTTCAAGCCGTCCGCCCTCAACGACGTGACCAGCGGTGTCACCGCCACGTGTTCGCCGTCCTACCTGTGCACCGCGGCGGCTGGTTACGACGGGCCGACGGGTCTCGGCACCCCCAACGGTCTGGCCGCCTTCCGCAGTTACCCGAACGGCACGGTGAGCGGCACCGTCACGGACTCCGCCGGGGCTCCCCTGACCGGGGCCACCGTGAGCGCCGACGGCTATCAGGTCACCGTGAACTCCCGCGGGCACTACTCGCTGACGCTCCCGCCCGGCAGCTACGATCTGCGCGCCTCCGCCTACGGCTATCGCACCAGGACCGTCCAGGCGGTCACCGTCGCCGACCACGACGCGATCGCCCAGGACCTCTCGCTGGACACCGCCCCGTCACGGACCATCACCGGCAAGGTCACCGACGGATCCGGCCACGGGTATCCGCTCTACGCGTCGGTCACCGCCCAGGACGTGCCCGGCGCGCCGGTCTTCACGAACCCCTACACCGGCACCTACACGCTGACACTGCCGGAAGACCATGACTACACGCTGAAGGTCGTCGCCCAGTACCCCGGCTACCAGACGGTCACCAAGGACGTCACCGTCGCCTCCTCGACAGGCGCGGTCGACGTCGCCCTGCCCGTGGACCCCGAGAAGGACACCGTCGCGGGCTACGACGTGGGGACCGTCGGACGCACCGAACCGTTCGATGCGACGGACTCCCCGCCCGACGGCTGGAGCGTCGTCAACGCGGCAGGCACCACCGGAGGCTGGGCGTTCTCGGACCTTGGACACCGGTTGAACACCACCGGTGGCAGCGGGGGCTTCGCGATAGCCGACAGCTACTACTTCGCCGCCGCGGGCAGCCGGCAGGACTCGTCACTGGTCAGCCCGGTCTACGACTTCAGCGGCTACACCAGGCCCCGGATCTCCTTCGACACGAACTACTTCCACACCCCCGGGCAGAGCGGCGCGGTCGACATCACGACCGACGGCGGCGCCACCTGGACCAATCTGCGGGCGTTCACGGCCACGCAGACCGGACACATCGACATTCCGATCGCCGCCTACGACGGAGCCAAAACCGTCCAAGTGCGGTTCCGCTTCATCGGTTCCCACAGCCTCTGGTGGGAACTGGACAACCTCTTCGTCGGTGACCACCCCGTCACTCCGCAGAGCGGCGGGCTGGTGGCCGGTGTCGTCACCGACGCCAACACCGGCGCCGGCGTCCTGGACGCGACCGTCGGCAACGACGACCACCCCGGGCAGACCGGCGTGACGGTGGCCACTCCGAGCGATCCGCAGCTGGACGACGGCTTCTACTGGCTGTTCACCGACGCTCGCGGCAAACAGTCCTTCACGGTGACCAAGAGCAAGTTCGCCTCCGGGACCGGCACGGCGCGCGTGGCGCCGGACGGGGTGACCCGGATCGACCGCGCCCTCGAGGCGGGAAGGATCACCGTCGAGTCCGCAGCCGTGGACAAGACCGTGGCCTGGGACGGCACAGGCACGAAGAAACTGACGGTGAGGAACACGGGCACGGCTCCCGCCACCTTCACCGTCACCGAACAGCTCAGCAACCCCGATGCCGGCGGAACACCCGTGGTCGGTGACGCCTGGCAGCCGGTGGCGGACCTGCCGACGCCCATCATGGACAACGTGGTCGCCGCGGACGGCGGGCGGCTCTACTCCGCCTCCGGCTTCGACGGCTCCTCCTACACTTCCAGCCTGTACACCTACGACGCCGGAAGCGACACCTGGTCGCAACTGGCCTCGGCAGCCGACGCACGCGACTCAGCCGCCGGGGGATTCATCGGTGGCAGGTTCTATGTCGTGGGCGGGCACGCCACCGACTACGAACCCGATGCGAAGCTGGAGATCTACGACCCGGCCACCGACACCTGGACCACAGGAGCGCCCTCACCCAAGCCCTACGCGTCCTCCGGAAGCGCCGTTGTGGACGGCAGGCTCTTCGTCGTCGGCGGTTGCACCAAGACCTCCTGTGTCAACAGGGACGTGTACGCGTACGACCCGCGCACCGACAAGTGGTCGACGATGGCCTCGTACCCCGAACCCATCTCCTGGACCTCCTGCGGTGAGATCGCCGACATGCTCTACTGCGCCGGCGGCCTGACGGACAGCGGTATCACGAAGCACTCGTACGCGTACGACCCGGTGACCGACAGCTGGTCGCGGATCGCCGACATGCCCGTCGCGCTGTGGGGAGCGGGGCACACGGCGGCGAACGGCCGGCTGCTCACCATCGGCGGCAGGACCGCGTCCGGCGTCACCAGCAGGAGCTTCGCCTACGATCCCCGAACCAGCACCTGGACGGCCCTGCCCAACGCCCCGACCTCGATCTATCGCGGGGGTGCGGCTCCCGGGTTCTACGTCGTCGGAGGCAGACGCACTCCTTCCGATCTCCAGATGCCGGCGAGCACCGTGGACGTGCTGCCCGGATACGACCAGGGCGACCGTACGGACGACGTGTCCTGGCTCGGTCTCCAGCGACAGCAGGCGACACTCCGCCCGGGGGCCAGCACCACGGTGACCGTCTCCCTGGATGCCACGGTCTCCGACGTCACTCAACCCGGCGACTATCCGGCGCAGTTGGGCGTGACCACCGACACGCCCTACCATGTCGCCCCGATCCCGGTGACGATGACCGTCAAACCGCCCGAGGGCTGGGGCAGATACGTCGGCACCGTGCTCGGTGCCGACGGGGCCGGCGGCGTGACACCCTTGGCCGGGGCCACGGTTCAGCTCGTCGGCAAGGAGTCGAGCCATACCGTGACGACCGGTGACGACGGCACGTTCTCGCTGTGGCTCGACGCCCGTGGTGGCCCGCTCGACGTGACCGTGTCGATGGACGGCTACGCGTCGCAGACCACTCAGGTGAAGCTCGTCAAGGGGCGGTCGACTCCCGGTGACTTCACGCTGCAGGAGGCGCCGTGACTCACCGGTGATCGAGTTCGGCCAGGCGTTCGCGGGCCGTCGCCAGATGCTGGGGGTTGGCGGCGTTCCCGAGGGCGAGGCATTGGGAGTAGACCTCGTGGGCCTGCTCCCGGTGCCCGCCGCCGAGCAGGGCCTCGGCGAGATGGATCAGCGCGCGGCTCTCGAGCCCGGGATTGGCGCCCGCGTGGGCGAGGCTCACCGCGGTGCGCAGGTGCTCGGCGGCCTCCTCCCAGTTCTTGAGGAGGGTGTGGGCTTGGCCGATCGACGTCTGCACGTTGGTGCGGTTGAAGGCGGCGCTGTGCGGTTCGATGCGGTCCCCGGCCTGATCGAGAAAGGCGAGCGTCCGGAGGTGCTCGGCGATGGACTCCTCGTAACGTCCGGCCCGCAGCAGGGTGTCGGCGTGGCTGCACATGGCGTGCAGGGTCCCGGGCAGGTCACCCGCTGCCTCGAACAGGCGGGCCGCTTCGCTGTTGTGCGGTGCCGCCGCGGAGTAGTCGGCGAGGTGGCTGAGGGCCCAGGCGGTGTAGCTGTGGGCCCAGGCCTGCTGGGCGAGATCGCCGGCGCGCCGGGCTGCCTCGAGTGCCGCGGCGGCCCGCTCCATGCTGTCGTGGTGGCGGCCTTCGCAGACCAGCAGGGCCCAGGCGTGAAGGTTCAGGTGAGTGGCTTCGAGACGGGGATCGTCGAGGGCGTGGGCGCTGTCGGTGGCCGTGGCGGAGACCTCGGGCCAGTGTCCCCAGAAGATCCACTGGTCGGAGAACCAGTGGAGGGCCTCCGCGACCTCCACGACGGCGGCGTGGTCCTCCTGGAGTGCGGCGCAGCGATAGGCGGCAAGCCAGTTGACGCCCTCTGCCTGGAGCCATTCGCGGGCCTGGTCCGCGGTGGACAGCGGGACGAGCCCCTGCCACGTGGGCGGTGGGGGACCGAAGTCGGGATCGAACCAGCGGCCGGCCACGACCGCGGTCTCCAGCAGCCAGCGATGCAGCGCGGACCGGGCCGCCGCCGCCACCTCCGCGGACTCCTCGGCTCCCAGCCGTTCGCGGGCGTACAGCCGCAGCAGGTCGTGCAGGCGGTACCGGTCCTGGTGAGAGCCCAGGAGCCCGGTCTCGACCAGCTCCTCGAGGGTGTCCTCGGCGTCGAAGAGCTCCTGGCCGGTGAGTCGGGCACTGCCCGCGACGCTGACATCCGGACCGTCGACGAGAGCGAGGAGGCGGAAGAGCCGGGCGGCGTCGGGGGTGAGCTGCCGGTAGGACAGGTCGAAGGCCGCCGAGACGCGGATGTCACCGGCGGCCAGGGTGTCCAGACGCCGTTCCTGCAGGGCCAGACGATCGGCCAGCCGGCGTACCGTCCAACCGGTGCGCGTCGCCAGCCAGTTGCCCGCCACACGCAGGGCGAGCGGCAGGTACGCGCAGCGCAGGGCGACCTCGGCAACGGCCTCGCGATCCGTGTCCGCGCGGTCCTTGCCGATCACATTGGCCAGGAAGACGGCGGCATCGGTGGGGGAGAGCTCGCCGATGGGCAGGCGCTCGACGTCCTCCAGACCGGTGAGCATCCGCCGGCTGGTGATCAGGACCATCCCCGCACCGGAGCCCGGCAGGAGAGGGCGGACCTGGGCCTCGTCACGCGCGTTGTCCAGCACCAGCAGACACCGACGCCCGGCCAGCGCCTGCCGGTAGAGCTCCGGGTGACCTTGCGGGCCGGCCTTGCTGAGGTCCCGGTCGGACACCCCGACCGCCTTGAGCACCCGCAGCATCAACTCGGCCGGCGCGCGCGGCTCGTCGTCCATGCCCCCCAGATCGAGGACCAGCTGGCCGTCGGGGAAACGATCCGCCAACTCACGGGCGGCGTGCAGGGCCAGGGTGGTCTTCCCGCTGCCAGGAGGCCCGGACACCGCGACCACCTGCGAGCGTCCGAGGGATGCCTGCTCGGCCAACTCGGCCAGTCGGGTGCGTTCGTGTTCCCGGCCGACGAAGTCGTCGATGCCGCGCGGGAAGGCGCGCACGTCGGCGGGAGCCTGGCGGGGGTTGCGGCCGATCCGGGCCGCGGCCAGGAGCTGTTCGCGCTCCGCCTCACGCAGGTTCAGTCCGTTCGCCAGCGCGGCGACCGTTCCTCTCTGCGGAGTCGCCCGGCGTCCCCGCTCCAGGTCCCCGATCCCGCGGCCACTGACTCCCGACGACTCGGCCAGCGCCTCGATCGTCAGCGACGCCTCCAGACGCAACTGCCTGAGCAGCGCCCCGAAGCCGACTGCGTTCTCGCCGGTCACCCGACCCACCCCCCTGTGCTTCGACCCCCTGCGCCGGAAGCAGCTCGAAGGATCCCCGCACCTTCCGCAGGCCGGGGACCACGAACGCCCTTGGCGATCATGCTTGGTGCGTCCCATGATATTCACACGTGATGCCGCAGATGGACCGGAATGCACGTTGCCTCCGGGCCCCGTCCAGGAGCCGGCCGCAGCCGGGCACCCCCCTCCGGGGAGGTGCCCGGCGCGCGCGGACGCGGACGACCCTCCGGGCCGCCCGGTGCTCTCCTGGGCAACATTTCGTACACCGCTCGGCAAATGCCGTGCCGTGGGCGCGCCTACGGTCGTGGGGAGAAGCGTTGCCATCCCCAGACCTTGGTGAACGGATAGGAAATGAACCAACCGTTTTCGAGCGCCGCCGAAACGAGAGTCACGTGTGAAGTCGTCGTGCGTGTGGTCGTCGCAGGCGAGCCGCAGGTGTCACTGCCCGCCAGTTTTCACTATCACCGTGCGGACCCCTACGCCGTACGCCTGGCGATCGGGACGAAATGCAGCGGCACGGTCGACTGGGTATTCGCGCGTGATCTCCTGTGGGAGGGAATGAGCCGGCCCGTGGGTGAAGGAGCCGTCCTCGTGTCGCCCCGGAGTTCGGCGCGCGGCCCTGTGGTGCGCATCATCGTCAGATCGCCGGCCGGGTCGGCGATGTTCGACATCAGGACCGCCGCCGTCGCCGACTTCCTGCATCGCGCTCACCGGCTCGTGCCGCCGGGCACGGAGGGAAGTCACACCGACATCGACCACCTCGTGACCCTTCTGTCGGGCACCGGCGAATGAGCGGCGATCGGTGGCTCGCCCCGATGCGCGGCGAACGGAGTCCGGGGGTGTTGTTCGCCGCGCCGCCCGTCAGCGTGGGCCGGTGAGGCCCAGGGTCACTTGGTGGCGTAGAGGGCGGTGTAGCCGCCGATGAGCGGGCGGGTGTCGATCGTGGTGAAGCCGGCCGTCCGGAGCCATCGGGTGGCGTCGGCGACGGTGTATTCGGAGCCGCCTTCGGTGTCGATGAGCATGTTCAGGGACAGCATGAGGCCGTAGGTGTTGTGGCGGCGTTCGTCGTCGATCATGGCGTCGTAGACGATGAGGGTGCCGCCGTCGGGGAGTGCGTCGTAGGCCTTCTGCAGGAGGAGCCGGCGCTGTTCGAGGTTCCAGTCGTGGAGGATCTGGCCCATGACGTAGACGTCGGCGGCGGGCAGGGGGTCGGTGAAGAAGTCGCCGCTGTGGAAGGTGAGCCGGCCGGTCAGGCCGCGGCTGGTGACGAACTCCTGGAAGACCGGTTCCACGGGGGGCAGTTCGAAGACGGCTGCGGTGATGTCGGGGTTGGTGTGCAGGACCGCGGCGGGTACGGCGCCCAGCGCTCCTCCGAGGTCGACGAGGTGGCGGCGGCCGGTCCAGTCGAAGTCGGCGGCCAGGGCGCCGGCCAGGGGTGTGCTGACGCCGTTCATGCCGTTGAGGAAGTTCCGCCAGGCGGCGGGGTCCTGGCTGAGGGTGGCGAAGAACGGGGCGCCGCTGTGGGCGACCTCGTTCTGCGGGGTGCCGGTCTTGAGGGCGTCGGTGAGGTGGTTCCAGAAGCCGAAGAGACGGGCGTTGGCCATCTCCAGGATCCCGCCGACGTAGGACGGCTTGTCCCGGTCCAGGAAGAGGTCCGCGGCGGGGGTGTTGCGGTAGGTGCCGTCCTCGTCGCGTGTCAGCAGGGCCAGGGAGACCAGCGCGTCGAGGAAGTCCGCCGAGGACCTCGGGTGCAGGCCCACCTCCGCGGCCAGGGCCGCGCCGTCGCGCCCACCGCCGGCGAGCGCGGTGAAGACGCCCAACTCCACAGCGCTGAGAAGCGTCTTGGACGCCATGAAACCGAGGCCGAGCTGAAGTATCGGCTCAGGAGTGATCAGGTCGTCGACCGGCATGTTTCTCTCCATCGGATTGGGAAGTTGAATGCTAAACATGTTCAGGGGCCTGTGCGCTTCGTGAGACGCGCGACGGGCGCTCCACCGGCCTGAAGGATGGGGGAGTGGGGCTCTCTGACCAGCGGAGTTGCCCGTTCGGGCCAACCCCGTTCGGGCCGGTGCCGGTGCCGGTGCCGTCGACACCGGCGCCGTGCACGGGTCGTTCGGGCTCGGGGCCGGGTGCGGTGCCCGCCAAGGACGGGGTTCCGCCGAAAGCGGGGAATCGCCGCGGCGTGCTTTCGCCATTTCTCCGGTGGTGTTCGTGCCCGCGGGTGGCCACGCCTGATGGGCCGATCGAGCAATGAGACCGCCTGAAAGGGCAACTCTCCTTATGCGAAGGCGCCGTGTGCGCGGCGACGGCCGGCAGCGGTTGTATGGTCCCTCGAAACGAGCAAGCGTTGTCGCGTGGAACGACGGTGGGCATGAACGGGAATGTGACAAGGCGCGTCGTGTCGATGGTGTGGCCGGAAAGCCTGACCGATGGATTCGTCCGGTCGCAGCACTAGGTCTGTCGCCGGACGGAGTGCCCGGTGCGGCATGCCGTCGCGCTGTCGCGGGAAGGCCCCGGGGCACCGCCCCGTGAACGCGACCGGAGTGGTGTTCCTCCGGCGGTGCGCGGGCGCCGACGGCGGCGGGGACGCCTCCGCGGAACGGGTGCGCCGGACGCGGACGGCGGCTCGGCCCGCCCGGGTGGGCGTCCGGAACTGAGGAGGGCCGCGCCGTCCCCGCGGGGCGGCCGGCGAACGCCCGGCTTCCGGAGGCCGCCTGTCGGCGGTTCCACGGCGAGGCCCACCCGTGGAACCACTTCCCCCACATCACCGCGGTCGTGCGCCGAGACCACGTCGCGCCGATCCAGGAGGACCTGCGTTGACCTTCAAGGAGAATCCTCCTGCCTCGACCTCGACCTCGATCGTCGTCCGGGCGGCCGATCCGGTGTCCCTGCAGGGCGCCGAAGTCCTTCTGCGCAGGTCGGAAGGGACGACGCTGCTGCCGGTCGACCGAGCGGACCGCGCGGACGTCCTCCTGATCCTGGCGAACGAGGTGACCGAGGAGACCATGGCGTGGATGGAGGAGGCGTCCGCGGTCTCCTCCAATCCGGGGATGCGGATCGTCCTGGTCGCCGACCGCATCAGCCGACCGCGGCTGGCCCGCGCCGTCCGGCACGGTCTCGTCAGCGTGCTGCCCCGGGCGCAGACCGGCTTCCCCGAGATCGTCGAGGCCGTGCTGACGAGCCGGGCGGGCGGCGCGCAGATGCCGGGGGAACTGCTCAGATCCCTGGTCGAGCAGATGCGCACACTGCTGAACGATCCGGGCGGCGGGGTCCTGCCGGGCGGCTTCGAAGGCCGCGAGGTAGAGGTGCTGAGACTGCTGGCCGAGGGCCTGGACACGACGGAGATAGCGGCGAAGCTCAACTACTCCGAGCGCACCATCAAGAACATCATCTTCGCGGTGACACGGCGGCTCAACCTGCGCAACCGCACCCACGCGGTCGCCTACGCGATGCGGGTGGGCGCGCTGTGAGCCGCTGGAACCCTCGCGCTGCGCGCCGCTGGAGCTCGTGTACGGTGCGCCGCCGCGGCGCTCACGCCGGCCGACGGGCACGAGGTGGGGCGCCCGGGGGGTGACGGACGCGGTCCCGGGGTGCGGAATAGTTCGGACCGATACTTGATTGAACATTCAAGAATGCACCGCGCCCCCGCCGGGGAGCGCGCAGGGAAGGCCCACCGGACACCCTGACGGGGTTCGCTCGTCCGCTGACGCCGCACGGCCGACCCGCATCGTGAATCTGTATTGATCATTCCAGAAAAGGACATCCCCATGGAACTGCACCTCAAGGACAAGGTCGCCGTCGTCACCGGAGCCAGCAAGGGCATCGGCCTGGCGGTCGCCGAGGGACTCGCCCGCGAGGGGGCCAAGGTCGTGGCGGGCAGCCGCACCTCCACCGCCGAGCTCGACGCGCTCGCGGTGAACCACGACGTCACCGTCGTGCCGGTCGACCTGTCGATCCCCGAGGGCCCCGACGCCCTGATCCGCCAGGCCGTGGAGCATCACGGCCGGATCGACATCCTGGTCAACAACGTCGGCGCGGCCGAGCCCCGCGAGTCGTTCCTCAAGGTCGGCGACCAGCAGTGGCAGGACGTCTTCGGCCTGACCTTCTTCAGCGCCGTGCGCGCCAGCCGGGCGGCCCTGCCGCACCTGCTCCGGGCCGACGCGGCCGCGATCGTCAACATCACGTCCATCAACGCCCGGCTGCCCTTCCCGATGGTCGTGGACTACTCGGCGGCCAAGGCGGCGCTGACCAATCTGAGCAAGGCGCTGTCCGAGGAGTTCGCCCCCCAGGGCGTCCGCGTCAACGCCGTCTCCCCGGGGCCGGTCCGCACTCCTTTCTGGACGGCGCCGGGCGCCTTCGCCGACGCCACCGCCGCGGCCGCCGGCACCACCGCGCAAGAGGCACTCGACGTGATCGTGCCGCAGAGCATGGGCATCACCCTGGGCCGGATCACCGAGGCGCACGAGGTCGCCGACCTCGTCCTCTTCCTGGCCTCCCCGGTGGCGGGCAACATCACCGGAGCCGAGATCGTGATCGACGGCGGTCAGATCAAGACCCTCTGACCCGGCACCCAGGAGTGCGATGCCGGATGCGCGGGACGTGGACACGTCCTGCGCATCCGAAAGCCGCCGCGGCGGCGACGCCGGGCTTCTTCAACGAGCGAGGAGGTCGTTCCGTGCGAAGCGAAGAAGTTCGCACTCCAGGAGACGTCGGCCCGGTGCGCGGTCCCGGATCGTCGCGCACCGTACGGATCGTCGTCCTGTCGGAGGACGCGCTCACCGCGCAGGGCGTCGAAGCACATCTGACGGCCGACGACCGGGTTCTGGTCCTCCCCTCGGACACCGAGGAGAGACCGGACGTCGTGCTGGTCGTCACCGGCGAGGTGACCGACGGCACCCTGGCCTCGATCCGGCGGTTCGCCGGGGACGACCCGGCCGACCACCCCCTGCTGATGCTCGTGGCCGAGAAGCCCACGGCGAAGCAACTCGTCCGGGTCGTCGGAATGGGTCTCGTGGCCTTCATGCCGCGGGAGCGGACCACCCTCGCGGACATCACCGACATGCTGTGCGAGGTGACCCGCGGCGCCGCGTCGCTGCCGCAGCCACTCCTCGGCTCGCTGCTGGAGGAGATGCGCACCCGGCCGGGGAGCGACACCACCGCGGCGGCGGGGGAGGGCCCGGCATCCTTCACCTCGAGGGAGATCGCCGTCCTGCGACAGCTCGCCGCCGGGTTCACCACCGCGGAGATCGCGGCGGCCCTGCACTACTCGGAGCGGACGGTGAAGTACGTCATCCACGCGATGGTCGTGCGGCACGGCCTGCGCAACCGGGTCCATGCGGTCGCCTACGCCCTGAAGCAGGGGCTGCTCTGACCCCGGCTCGTGCCGCGGTGCGGCCGAGCCCGTCGGACAGGCGCCGGGCGGCGCCGGGCGGGGCGGAATAGGTCCGCGACCGCGGATGTTCAGATGATTGAAAGTTAAACAACCTGGATCCTCCAAGGAGCAGACAGACCATGGGCATCTTCGGCCGCAGGAACACCGCCAGCCAGACCGCCACCGCTACCGCCGTCCCGGCCACCGAGGCGGCTGTGGACCCGAACCTCGCCGCCGTGAGCGGTGACTACACCATCGACCCCGCGCACTCCACGCTCGGCTTCGTCGCGCGCCACGCGATGGTCACCAACGTCAAGGGCAAGTTCAACGACTTCACCGGCACCCTGCACCTGGACGGCCGCGACCCGGCCTCCTCGACCGCGACCATCGACGTCACGATGGACAGCATCGACACCGGGTCCGCCGACCGCGACGGTCACCTCAAGAGCGCGGACTTCTTCAGGACCGACGAGTTCCCGGCGATGACCTTCCGCTCCCTCAAGGCGGAGGCGCTGGGCGGGGACGACTTCAGGATCACCGGCGACCTGACGATCCTCGGCGTGACCAAGCCCCTGAGCATCGACCTCGAGTTCAGCGGTGCCGCCACGGACCCGTACGGCAACGAGCGCGTCGGCTTCGAGGGCAGGGCGGAGATCCTGCGCTCCGAGTGGGGCCTGACCTGGAACGCCAAGCTGGAGACCGGTGGCGTGCTGGTCTCCGACAAGATCAAGCTGCACTTCGACATCTCGGCCATCAAGAACGCCTGAACCGGCACCTCGTGCGCTGCCGGTCAGTCCTCGGGGCCGCGTGCGTCCAGCCGGGACGCGATGTGCTTGCGCGAGGTGATGCCGAGCTTGCGGAACACCCGGCTCAGATGGAACTCGACGGTCGAGGTGGTGATGAACAACTGGCCGGCGATCTCCGCGTTGGTGAGCCCTGAGGCGGCCAGGGTCGCCACGTGCCGCTCCTGCGGGGTGAGGTCGGACACGGTGTCGGCCGTTCGCCTGCGGGCGGTCTCCCCGGTGGCCAGCAGCTCGGCTCGCGCCCGTTCGGCGAAGGGCGCGGCTCCCCAGGAGTCGAAGGACTCGTACGCGATCCGCAGGTGGACCCTGGCGTCGGCCCGTCGCTTGCGGCGGCGCAGCCACTCCCCGAACAGCAGGTGGGACCACGCCAGTTCCACCGCCACCGGGACCTTCCCCAACTGCGCGACCGACTCCTGGTACAGCTGCTCGGCCTCGTCGCCGTCGGCCAGGAGCGCCCGGCAGCGGGCGAGCAACCCCAGTGCCCACGGCGTCCCGGCCAGCGGAGCGCGCTCCTCCAACCGGTCCATCGCCATGGTCGCGGCCTCGCGGTCACCGGCCCGCAGGCCGGCCTCGACCATGCCGGCGAGGTTGATGTCGCCGAGAATCACCGGGTGGTCGTCGAACATCTCGAGCTGGGCGTCCAGCGCCGCCCGGTAGTGCCCGCGGCCGATCTCGAAGATGCTCAGGGCCTGGGCGGCCCACCGGTGCGTCACTCCGGTCCGCCGGCTCCGCGCCAGCTCGCGCATCGCCGCGACCGCGGTCCGCAACTCCGTCTCCCGGCCGGTCCAGGCGTACAGCAGGACCTTGTGGAAGTCGCCCGACCTGAAGTACCCCGTCGCGGACATGTAGTCGTCCGACTCGGTGTAGCAGCTTTCGGCGGCCGCGAACCGCCCGTTCCAGATCTCGGCCTTGGCGAGGGCGAGCAGCCCCAGGCCGAGCCCGTAGAGCGCGCCCCGGTCGCGGTCCGACCGCACCAGCTTCTGCAGGATCTCCCGCTTCGCCTCGATGTCCCACAGCTCGTCGCCCGCGATGCTGATCATGACGCTGAACGCGTCCTGTCCGTGGAGCTCGTCGGCCTTGCGCAGACGCGCCAGGGCCGCCGCCAGGGCCGGGGCTCCCGTCGCGTAGCCGTAGGCCATCGAGTGGGCCAGTGCCGCCATCAGCGGATCGGGGCTCCAGGCCGGCAGCTCCGCCCCGTGCCAGGCCTCCGCAGCGGCCCGCGCCACTTCGCGGGGGGTCGTGCCCGTGATCATCCGGCCTCCGATGATCGCGGCCTGCACCGCCTCGCGCAGCAGGTTCCAGCTCGCCTCCGGGTCGGTGGCGCCGAGGCCGGCCGCGGCGTCCAGCAGCATCGCCGGCACCTCGCGGGGACGGCAGCAGAACATCTCCACGGACGCCCGCAGCCGGGTCGCCCGCACCTGTGCCGCGGGACCGGCCAGCTCGGGAGTGGCGAGTTCGAGGAGCGGCTGGACCGCCGCGAGATTGCCGGAGGTCAGGTGTGCCGACGCGGCGGCCAGATACCGCTCGGCCCGCCGGCCGGGATGCGCCGTCATCTCCGCCGCCCTGGTGAGCACCAGCGCCTGCTCGGAGTATCCGCCACGCGCCTGCGCCAGTTCGGAGGCGGCTTCGAGCTCCGCGGCCACGTCGTCGTCCGGCCCTTCGGCCGCCTCGGCCAGATGCCACGCCCGGCGCTCGGGGGCGCTGGTGGCGGCGAGTGCCGCCTGGACGGTGCGGCGCTCCTCCGGGGAGGCGGCCGAGTGGACCGCGGAGCGGATCAGCGGGTGGCGGAACGCGGCGGTGGTCCCGCGGCTCAGTATCCCGGCGGTGACCGCGGGCGTGGCGGACCGGACGGACAGCCCCAGGGCTCCGGCGGCCCGCCACAGCGCCGCCTGATCGTCCGTCGGCGTCATGGCCATGAGCAGCAGCAGGGTCCGGGTGCCGGCGGGCAGGAGCGCCGCCGTCTGCTGGAAGTGGGCCTCCAACTCCCGGTTGACCGGCAGCGGTTCGGGCAGTGACGTGATCCCGGCCAGCTGCTCCGGGCTCAGGTTCTCCGCCAGCTCACGCAGCGCCAGCGGGTTGCCTCCGGTGCCGGCGACCAGCCGCTCGGCGACCGCCTGGTCCAGGTGCCCGGTCACGCCGGAGACCAGCAGCGCCCGTGCCTCCGCGTCCGGCAGTCCCTCGAGCCGGAGCGCGGGCAGGTCGCCCAGGCCGTCGAGGCCGTCGGTCCCCCCTCGGCCGGCGAAAAGCAGCCCGAGGCAGTCCGCGTACAGGCGCCGGCCGACGAAGGCGAGCGTCTCGGCCGACTCGCGGTCCAGCCACTGCACGTCGTCGACCAGGCAGAGCATGGGGGTCGCGGCGGCCGCGTCCGACAGCAGGGTCAGTGTGGCCAGCCCGACCAGATGGCGGTCGGGTGGCGGGGCGTCGTCCAGCCCGAACACGGCGTTCAGGGCGTCGCGCTGACGCCGCGGCAGTTCGGGCAGCAGGGCGAGGTAGGGCCTCAGCAGGCGGTGCAGGGCGGCGTAGCCCAGCCGGGTCTCGGCCTCCACGCCCACCAGCCGGACGACGGACAGGTCCTGGGCGGACTCGGCCGCGTACTCCAGCAGCCGGGACTTGCCGACACCCGCGTCGCCGTCGATCACCAGGACTCCGCTGAAGCCGTCACGGACGGCTTCCAGGAGCCTTCCGATCGCCTCACGCTCCGCGAGCCGACCGACCATCGGCGGCCCGGCCGAGGGGAAGACGTCGGACCGCACCATGAGCTTCTCCTTCGTTCGGCTGTCGGCTCAGGCGAAGGCGCGCTCGGGCGGGTGGCAGAGCGAGGGAGGCAGGCGCGCGTCGGACGATGACACGTCGCAGCCTAGAAAGCCGGAGGGTGGGGGTTTTTGCCCAACGTGTACCGGCCCTGTGCGGACCGCGCACTCGCCGGGGGTCCGGAGCGTGGTCCGGCCCGGTGCGGGTCGTCAGCGGGGGGGAGCCGCGAGGACCCGCACCGGGCCGGGACAGGGGCCTTCTCCAGGCCTGGGTCCGCGCCTACTTGGCCAGGAAGGCCAGCAGCGCGGCGTTGACCTCCTCGGCGTGCGTCCACAGCAGACCGTGCGGGGCACCCTCGATCTCGACGTACTCCGCCGAGGGCAGCAGCGCGTGGAAGGGCCGTGCCGTGGAGTCGATCGGCAGGATGCGGTCGCCCGAGCCGTGCACGATCAGCGCCGGTACGTCGATCCTGGCGACGTCGGCGCGGAAGTCGGTGATCCAGGTGGGCACGCAGGCCACCGACGCGTGGGCCGAGGCGCCCGCCGCGACGGTCCAGCTCGCCTGTACCGCCTCTTTGCCGATCCGGACGCCGAGCGTCTCGTCGAGGTTGTAGAACGCCTCGAAGAAGCTGGTGAAGTAGGCGTAGCGGTCCTTCGTGACGGCTTCCAGGATGCCGTCGAAGACGGACTGGTCGACGCCTTCCTGGTTGTCGTCGGTCTTCAGGAGGAAGGGTTCCAGGGAGGCCAGGAAGACGGCCTTCGCGACGCGTTGCGAGCCGTAGGCGCCCAGGTAGCGGCCGACTTCGCCGGTTCCCATGGAGAAGCCGACGAGCACCGCGTCCGTGAGGTCCAGCGCGGTCAGCACCGCGTCGAGATCGGCGGCGAAGGTGTCGTAGTCGTACCCGGTCGTCGGCTGCGACGAGCGGCCGAAGCCGCGCCGGTCGTAGGTGATGACCCGGTGGCCGGCGTCGAGCAGGGCCGGCAGCTGCCTCTCCCAGGAGTGGCCGTCCAGCGGGTAGCCGTGGATCAGGACGACCGGCCGGCCGCTGCCGTGGTCCTCGTAGTACAGCTCGATGTCGGTGGAGTTCTCCTGGCCGACGGTGATGTAGGGCATGGCGGTTTCCCTTCGCGATGCGGGATGGACCGGCGCGGTGACGCGCCGGGGCGGGCCTGGTGGACGAAGGACCCGGTCGGTTCCGTTCCTCCGGTCATCGCCCGTCGCCGAAGAACCGCAGCAGCAGCTCGGTCATCTCCTTCGGGTGCTCCTCGTAGATCCAGTGGCCGGAGTCCTTGACGACCACCGGCGTGACGTGGGTGGCGTAGTGCCGCACCTGCTTGGCCACCGAGGACCCGAGGCTGCCGTCGGCGCCGATGGCGAGGACGGGCATGGTCAGCTTCGTCTTCTGGAACTGCGCGTTGTCGGTGATGTCCTGGGGGATCGTGCGGAACCACGCGAAGCTGGCCTCCAGGTGGGCGTAGTCGCGCAGGTAGGACGCGAAGATCTGCAGGTCCTCGGGGGTGAGGGTGTCCTTCTTGACCGCGATCTCGCGCATGAAGCCGGAGGTCCAGGTCAGCTCACGCCCCTGGATGAGGCTTTCGGGCAGGCCGGTCTGCAGGGCGAAGAAGCCGAAGTGCCATGCTCCGGGTCCCTGGGCCGTCAGCGAGGGGAACGTGTAGATGCCCGGGTCGGGGATGGGCGCCTCGCTGAGTACGAGCTTGTGGACGCTGTGCGGGTACTGGGCGGCGTAGGCGTAGGAGACCATCGTGCCGATGTCGTGGCCGACGATGTCGACATTCTGGTCCTTGCCGAGGGAGACCAGGAGCGCGTGGAGCTCGGCGGCCATGGTCTTCTTGTCGTAGCCGGACGCGGGGGCGTCGCTGCGGCCCGCGCCGGGCAGGTCGGGTGCGATGACGGTGTAGTGCCGGGCGAGTTCGGGCATGATGTCGTGCCACTCGTACCAGGTCTGGGGATAGCCGTGGATGAGGACCAGGGTGGGTCCGTGGCCGCCGATCACGTAGTCGATGCCGGTCCCGGCGATGTCGGTCTTGTGCTCGCTGAACCCGGCGGGCATGTGCTCGGCGGGCGCGTCCGCGGTGCGGTCGGAGGCCGCGGCGGTGAGGGTGGTCGAGCCGAGGCCGACGACCGTGGCGAAGACCGCGGCCATCAGGCGGCGGGATCGGGGCAGGGGGAATCGCACGGGTTGCTCCAAGGGATGGGAGGGGTGTGACAACCGGTCAGGAGAGTTCGACGGGGCCGCCGTCGGCGACGGAGCCGGCGGGTCGTCCGACCCGCCATGTGCTGAACGGAACCGTGAATCCCGGTCCTCTCGCACCGGGGTGGCACCCCAGTGGTTCGGGAGGGGGCGGCGGCCGGTCGGCAAGGGGCCGGCGTCAGGGGATGATGCTGTTCACCACGCCGCCGTCGACGCGCAGCGCGGCGCCCGTGGTGGCCGAGGCGCCGTCGGACCCGAGGTGGTGGACGAGGCTGGCGACCTCTTCCGGGCGGATGAGGCGTCCCAGAAGCGAGGTGGGGCGCTCCTCGGCGATGAAGCGGCGTTCGGCTTCGTCGAAGGGGACGTCGGCCCCGAAGCGGTCGGTGATGAACACCCTGACGCCCGGGGTGAGGGTGGGACCGGGCAGGACGCTGTTGACCGTCACACCGGTGCCCGCGACCTCCTGGGCGAAACCGCGGGCGACGGCCAGCTGAGCGGTCTTCGTGGTGCCGTAGTGGATCATGTCCCGGGGGGTGCTGATGGCCGACTCGCTGCTGATGAACAGGACGCGGCCCCACCCGCGCTCCACCATGCGGGGCGCGTAGTGGCGGGTGAGCCGGACACCGCTGAGAACATTGGTCGCGAAGTAGCGGTTCCATTCCTCGTCGGTGATCTCGAACGCGGGTGTCGCACCGAAGATCCCGGCGTTGTTGACGAGGACGTCCACGTCCGGCACCGCCTCCGTCAGGATGCGGACGCCGTCCGCGGATCCGACGTCGGCGGCGACGGCCCGGACGTCGCCCTGCCCGCCGGTGGCGCGGATGCGTTCGGCAGCGGCCCTGGTGCGCCGGGGATCACGGCCGTTGACGACGACGTCGGCGCCGTCGCGGGCGAAGGCCGCGGCGATCGCCTCGCCGATGCCGGAGGTGGAGCCGGTGACGAGTACGGTACGGCGTGGCGCTGGGCTCACGGGGTGCCTCCTGGGCTGATGGACGTCATACGGGGCTTCCTCACCGGTGGTGCTGTTCGGCTGGTTCAGGGCCGGACGCCGAACGGCCCGAGGACGCCGGCGTCGATGCGCAGGGACTCCAGCAGGGCCCAGGCGTTGTCCTTGGTGAAGACGTCGGCGGCGGCGAGGACTCCGGCGTACTTCGCGGCGACCGGAGCGGCGGCGGTGTCCGCGACGGCGTCGAGGAAGGTCCTGAAGATGGCCCACGCGTTGCCCTGCGCGCCGTACTTGGCGAAGTAGGGGCTCGGGTCGACGGAGTCGATGGCGGCGCGGGTACTGGCTTCGAGATCGTCCATGTACTGGATCTGCCGGGTGCCGTCCGCGCGGACGCCCAGCCGTCCGAGGTGGCCGCCGACGAACGTCTTCCACGGGTAGTCCATGGCGATGCGCTGCGCCGTGATCCAGTCGGGGATGTCCTGGGATACGGCGAGGTTCTTGAACGGCACCCAGCCCGGGTAGAGGACGTCGACCAGCATGAGCGTGGCGTGGTCGGGTGCGTAGACGAAGATGTTGTCGGGGGAGTGGTTGGGCCCGTGGTAGGCCAACTGCAGGGTCTCCCCGCCGACGTCGAGCCGGTACCTGTCGCGGAAGGTGACCGTCGGCAGCGGCCGGTTGGGATCGGCCGCGCGGGCCAGCAGGCCGGCCGTGGCGGCGTGGGAGATCCGTTCGACGTCGGGTCCGAAGAGACCGGCGGCGCCGATGTGGTCGGCGTGCGAGTGGGAGTAGACGAGGTGGGTGACCCTGCTGGGGCGCCCGTTGGCCCGCGTGATGTCGTCGATCGCGCGCAGCAGGTTGTGCCCGATGGTCGGTGGGGCGTCGACGAGGACGACACCGCGCGTGGTCGTGAGGAACATGGCCTGGTAGTAGGTGTCGGTGACCCAGTAGAGGTGCCCGGAGATCCGGCCGACGTAGTAGCCGTCGCTGTTCGGGGCGGGGCCGGCCGAGGCGGCCGGGACCGGTGCGAAGTCGGGCAGGCCGGTGTCGTCGGCGCGGGCGGGCGCGGCCAGCGCGCCGACGAGGCCGGCGGCGGCCGGAACGGCGAGGGCACCGGCGGCTCCCTTGAGGAAGGTACGGCGGCCGGTCGGAGACGGGAGTTCACGGGACATGGCGATCTGGGTGCCTTTCGGTTCGGGGCCGGGGAGGGCCGGCCGGGCCCAGGAGGCCCGAAGCGGAGGTGGATCCGGGTGTGTTCGGCTGTGGTGAGCCGGGACTGGGACCGAGGCGCCGGGGCGCGACCGGCGGTCACCGGCCCGGGCGGCCCGCTCTGAGCCCCCCGGTCCGGACGGGTGCCGGCGACCGGGTGTTCCCGGCCGTGCGGGCCGTGATCGCCGGCCCGTTCAGGACAGCACCGGGGCGGGGCCGTTCGCACCGGGGAACCACCCCAGCCGGACGCGGCCACCGGTGGCCGGGGGGTACGGGGTGAGCACCGGTGCGGGAGGTGGCGGACCGTGGCCTGCCGGGGCGAACGCCCTCGGGGTCAGGGGACCTGGGGCACCCGAAGGGCCACGATGGCCACGTCGTCATTGCTGTCGTCGGCGGGGACCCGGGCCAGGACCGAGTCGCAGAAGTCGCCCAACGGGAGCCGGGCCGCCTTGCACCCGTGCAGGCGCAGCCGCTCCAGGCTGATGTCGATGTCCTCGTACCGGCGCTCGACCAGTCCGTCGGTGTAGAGCAGCAGCGTGGAGCCGCCGGGCAGGGGTTCGGCGGCGCTGTCGTACCGCGGGTCCGGGTCGAGACCGAGCAGCTGGTCGTGTGCGGCGGTCAGGAAGCGAGCGGTGCCGTCGGCCTCCACCAGGAGCGGCGGCGGGTGCCCGGCCACCGAGTAGTGGAAGGTGAACCGCCCGGGCGCCGGGCGCTGCACCCGGGCGAGGACGCAGGTCGCGGTGCACTCCAGATAGAGGGTCTGCACCGACAGATCCAGGCGGCGCAGGACGCCGCCGGTGGATTCCTGCCGGTCCAGGGCCAGCCCGCGCAGCATGGTGCGCAACTGGCTCATGATGGCCGCCGCGGGGAGGTCGTGGCCGGAGACGTCGCCGATGGTGAGCACGAGGGTCCCGTCGGCCAGTTCGAAGGAGTCGTACCAGTCCCCGCCGACCTCGGCCGCGGTGTTGCTGGGCCGGTAGCGCACGGTGAGGTCGAGATCGGGCAGGTCCGGTGGGTCGGTGAGCAGGCAGCGCTGCAGCGCGAGCGCCACCTGCTTGGTGCGCTGGTACTCCAGGGCGTTGCTGAGCGGCGCGTGGGCCTGCCCCAGGAGAAGCCCCAGAAGCTCGGTGTCGGCCTGCCCCAGGGGCGTGCGCTCCCCGCTGGCCGAGGCGGTGACCAGCGCCGCGACGGTGCCCTCGACGACAACGGGGAGAATGATCGCGCTGTTCGCCCGGGGCGGCAGCCAGGGCTCGGTGCCGGGAGGTGCGAGCTCGGGCGGCGGCTGCCCGGGCGGGAAGACGGCCTGGACCGGGACCCGGTGCTCGACGGCGTGCGCCAACGGGCTGCCCGGCCGCAGATGCTCCTCGCGGTGCGGCGGCAGCGCCGGCAGATCGCGCCCCGTGGTGGCGGCCACGCGCTCGGCGGACTGGATGCCGCCGGGGTGCGGCAACGCCTGGGGCAGGAGGTAGACGGCGCAGCTGTCGGCCACGGCGGGCACGATCACCGCGGTGAGCGCGACGAGAATCTCCTCCAACTGCACGAGGCCGAGGGTCGACGCGTTCGCCCGGGCCAGCAGTTCCTCACGGCGGGCCTTCTGCCAGTCCTGCTCGACGTCCTTGCAGGTGCCCACCCACTCCAGCACCCGCTCACCGTCGATGACGGGTGCGGCTTCGACCGCGATGTGGCGGTAGCTCCCGTCCACCGTGCGCACCCGGTACGAGGTGGTGAACAGGGGCGGGACCTCGGCGAGCGCCGCGTACCAGTCCCGTACGACCGAGTCCCGGTCCTCGGGGTGCAGCGCGTCCGCCCAGCCGTCGCCGCGGTACTCCTCCCAGCTCTGTCCCGTCACGTGTTCCCAGCCGGGGCTCCGCTCGATGACACCGCCCCGGGCGTCCATCACCCAGATCACCTCCGAGGCCGCGGCGACCAGGCTGGAGTACCGCAGGACGGCACGCCGGCGCTCCTCGGACAGCACCCGGATCCGCTCCGCGGCGCTCACCTGCTCGGTGACCTCCAGGATCACTCCCACCAGGCCGTGTGTCCCGTCCGCCGAGGCGAGCCGGGAGACGCTGCACGTGATGAAGCACGGCGAGGCATCCGTCGACTCCGTCGACGCGGTACGGGACAGGCTCGTGGGGGCGGCCGTGAGCACCTCGGGCCGGCCCGTGGCCAGGACCCGGTCGAGGACCTCGAAATACGTGCCCTGAGTCACGTCGCTGAAGGCCTCACGAACCTGCCTGCCGAGGAGACGTTCACCGAACATCTGGCGGTAGGGCGCGTTGGCGTAGGCGATCCGGTGCTCGGGCCCATAGGTGATCACGACAGCCGCGGCCATCGAATCGAAGACGTCGAGGCGCATCGAGGACAGGAATCCGTCCAGACTCGAGCGCACCACCGACGATACCTCCCGTCAGCTCACATTGCCGGTCCCGGTGGGGATCCCTCCCTCTCCGTTCCATGATGCGTCGATCCGGGCATTTCGGCGCCGAGGACGCACACCGTCACCCCTCCCCACCCGGAACGGCCCGGGGCGCCCCGGGGGCCGGGGCGCACGTGTGGGTGCCGCTGTCAGGCGGTGGCCACGACTTCCCCGGCCATGACCTGGGGAGGGTTGGGGAGCAGCGCGGCGAGGTGGTCCTGCACGAAGTTCGATGCCCGCATGATGGATTCCTCGGCGCCGGCCCGGTCCTGGAAGACGCTGGTGGAGACCATCACCCCGTTCCCGGCGTCGAGCCAGTAGTAGGCCACGAAGCCGGAGACCTGCCGCATGAGCGGCACGAACCCCTCGTTGACGAGGCGTGCCGCCTCGACGGGGTCGGTGACCCCTTCATAGCGTCGTACAGCTGCGTACATGGCCCATCTCCTCGGGTTCCGGGTTCGTTCCTGCTGACACGCCGTACCCCTGCGGCGGCCGTCCGGATCACCCGGCGTGCGGTAATCACTGGAAGGGCCGTCCGCGGCGGTCCGGGGGGCGATCCGGACGGCGGTCCCGAGCGCGATCCGGACGGCGGTCCGGAGGGCGGTCCGCGCGGGGCGGGACCGTGCGCACGCGTCGCGCCGCACGCGCCGGCGCCCCGACTCAGGCCTTCCGGACATCAGGGCCCTGAGGCCCCGCGGAAAGGTCGGACCTCCAGGGGGAAAAGCTGTGCGAGGCCTAGGAAGGAGGGGGGTAGTCCCGTACATTCATGGGACGTCTTCCCCCGCATCGTTGCCTGCCCTCTGGAGAACTCACATGCCCAGGGCTGTTGTTGCATGCCTCCTGGCCGTCGTCGCCACCACCTTCGGTGTGGTGGGCGGCAGTTCGGCGGGAGCCGCTCCACCGACCGACACCCTGTCCGTCGCGCCCGACGGGCACGGCACGGCCTGCTCGACGCACAGCCCCTGTGCGCTGGACACCGCCCGGGACCAGGCGCGGTCGCTCGTCCCCACGGCGCCGGGGGACGTCGTGGTCGAACTGCAGGGCGGGACCTACCGGTTGACCAGTCCGTTCCGGCTCGGCGTCCAGGACTCCGGGCGGCCGGGCCACCCGGTGGTCTATCAGGCCGCCGCCGGCCAGCAGCCGGTGCTCACCGGCGCCGTCAAGGTCACGGGGTTCACCAGGGTCGACGCGGCCCGGAACATCTACCGTGCCGACGTGCCCGCGGGTACCGCCGCCCGCGAACTGTTCGTCAACGGCGTACGCGCCGACCGTGACCGTGGCCCGCGCGACCCGTCCGGATTCTCCGTCACGTCCACCGGGTTCACCACCGCGGACCCCGCGTACGCCTCGTGGACGGACGCCGCCCGGGTCGAGGTCGTGCGCGACAGCGGATGGAAGCAGATGCGCTGCCCCCTCGCCTCCCTCACGGCCTCCGCGTCCGGCGGTTCGAACCTGACGGTGGACCCCGCGTGCTGGAACAACAACCACACCTCGGTTCCCCACCCCGGGTTCCCGTTCAACGGCGCCGGCCTGCCGACCCTCGACGGTGTGAGCTGGCTGGAGAACGCCTATCAACTGCTCGGCACACCGGGCCAGTTCTACCTCGACCAGGACGCCGGGCACCTGTACTACGTGCCGCGGCCGGGCGAGGACCTGGCGACGGCCGACGTCGAACTCCCCGTGGCGTCGCAGCTGGTGGACGCGTCCGGCACCCCCGGCCACCTCGCGCCGCTCGACGACACCGACTGGCGGGCCGTGTACACCGGCTCGTGGAACTACTCCGGCGGCCGGCCGCTCGGCGACCTGAACGCCGACGTGCACTACACCTCGACCGACGGTGACGCGGTCAGCTACACCTTCACCGGTACCGGCATCCAGATGCTGTCCGAGACCAACGACGACGAGGGCAGCGCGGACGTCTACGTGGACGGCACGAAGGTGTCCACGGTCTCCGGCGACGGACCGGTGCGGCTGGCCCAGCAGGCCATGGTCTCGGTCACCGGGCTGGCCAAGGGCACCCACACCCTCCGCGTGGTCAAGACCGGCGGGTCGTACCTGCTGGTGGACGGCTTCACGGTGATCCCGGACGCCATCGCGCCGGTGCACGACATCACCTTCTCCGGCCTCACCTTCACCGGCACCGCCTGGACCGCCCCGACCGCCGCGGGCTACGTCGACAACCAGGCCGGTGTCCTCTGGGACCCGACCACGCACACCCCGACCCGCATCCCGGCCGCCGTCCAGGTGCACCGCGGCCTGCGGATCACCTTCGACGGCGACACCGTCACGCACACCGGTACCAGCGGCATCGACCTCGCGGACCAGACACAGGACTCGGCGGTGACCGGCAGCACCGTCACCGACACCGCGGGCACCGGCGTCGCCATCGGCGAGGTCGACGACTACTACCAGACCGATCCGGCACTGATGACCAGCGGCGACACGGTCTCCGGCAGTGTCGTGCAGTTCCCCGGCCAGGAGTACGCCGACGCGGTCGGCATCTGGGTCGGCTACAGCCGCGGCACCACGCTGTCGCACAACGACGTCGGTTACACGCCCTACTCCGGCATCTCCATCGGCTGGGGCTGGGGCTGGGCCTCGGACTGCACGCTGCAGGCCAAGCAGGGCCTGCCCACCCCGTGCGCGCACGGCACCACCTACGCCGGCGGCCACCACATCGTCGGCAACCACGTGCACAGCGTCATGGGGGCGCTCTTCGACGGCGGGCCGATCTACACCCTCGGCGGTCTGGCGTCACCCGCGGAGTTCACCGGGAACGTGCTCGCCGAGTGCATCGACGGATGCAACATGATCTACCACGACGAGGGCAGCTCGCAGTGGAACACCCACGACAACCTGGTGCGCTACGGCAACGGCTCGCTCTGGCTGAACCTGTGGACGCCGAGCATCCACGACGACTCCATCCACGACAACTGGTCGGACACCGCCGCCTACAACGACAACGGCACGAACATCTCCTTCCAGCAGGCCACCGTCGTGACCGACGGCAACTGGCCGGCCGCCGCGCAGGCCCTCGTCGCCGCGGCGGGACCGGGCATCCGGCCGGGCCCGCAGGCCGACGACGACGACCTGCGCGTCGCCTACAGCGGGAGCTGGTCCTCCAGCGGCTCGCGCAACCTCGGTGACCTCGACAACGGCGTGCACTACACCGAGCACGACGGCGCGTCGGCCACCCTCACCTTCACCGGCACCGCGGTCGGCTTCCTGACCGAGACCAACTCCGACGAAGGGGACGTCGGCATCACCCTCGACGGCGTCTCCCGGGGAACGGTGAGCGCCGACACCCCGCAACGGCACGTGCAGCAGAAACTCTGGTCGGTCTCCGGCCTGAGCGACGGGCCGCACACGCTGACGGTGACCAAACGCGGTGGCTCCTACCTCCTCGTCGACGGCTTCACGCTGAGCTGACCGGCCGTCACGGGCCGAAGGAAGGCAGACATGTTCCTCGTCAAGAAGCGGACGGCGCCGGTGCTGGCCGCGGTGGCCGCCGTCGTCACCACCCTGCTCGGTGCCGCCCCGGCGGCACCTGCCGCCCCCGCCGCACCCGCTGCCTCTCCCGCTTCTCCCGGGGCCGATCACACGGCCCCGGGGCAGCGGCTGGCGGCATGGTCGCCGAGCATGACCATCGGCGGGCCCGACTTCGTCGACCGGACCATCCGCATGGTGGTCCACTCCAGCGTCAACGGGCACGGACTGCGCATCCACCTGTCCAACCTGCGGGGCACCACCCCGCTGACCATCCGGTCCACGAGCGTGGCCGTGCAGGCGGACCGGGCGACGGCCGTGCCCGGCACCGGGCACGCCGTCACCTTCGCCCACCACGCCTCCCTGACACTGGCCGCCGGGACCGAGGCCGTCAGCGATCCCGTCCCCATGACCGTCACCGCCGACCGCAGCATCCTGGTGAGCATCTACCTTCCCGACGCGACGACTTCGGCCACCTGGCACTCGGACGCGTTCGACACCACCTACCTGTCCGCGGCCGGCGACCACACCGCCGACACGGGCGACGGGAACTACGTCGCGTCGACCACCTCCTGGTACTACCTGTCGGGACTGGACGTCCTGTCGCCCGACGCCCGGGGCACCGTCGTGGCCTTCGGCGACTCCATCACTGACGGCTACAACACCCCGGCCGGCGCGTACCGGCGCTGGCCCGACGACCTGGCCAGGAGACTGGCCGGCAGCCGGCCGATGGGCGTGGTGGACGCCGGTATCGGCGGCAACCGTGTCCTCACCGACGTGCCCAACATCTGGCAGGGGGTCAGCGCCACCCAGCGGTTCGCCCACGACGCACTGGGCCAGCCCGGGGTGAAGGACGTGATCCTGCTCGAAGGCATCAACGACATCGGCAACAACGCCCGCCCCGGCGGCGGCCCGCTCACCGCGCAGGACCTGATCGGCGGGTACCAGGAGCTGATCGGCCAAGCCCACGCGGCTGGCGTGCGCATCATCGGCGGCACCCTCCTGCCGGACCGCGGCAACGGCTACTACAGCGACACGGCCGAGAGCCTCCGCCAGGCGGTCAACACCTGGATCCGCACCGGCGGGGCCTTCGACGGTGTCGTCGACTTCGACAAGGCCGTCGCCGACCCGGCCGACCCCACCGCCCTCGACCCGCGCTACGACTCCGGCGACCACCTGCACCCGAACGCCGACGGGATGCAGGCGATGGCCGACGCCGTCGACCTGGGCCTGCTGGGGTGACGTCAGGTCCGCAGCGGCAGCCTGGCGGCGGAGTCATCCTCCGCCGCCAGGCAGGCGGCGGAGCGGTGCCAGGGGTCCGCCGGTCCGCTTCGGCAGGGTCCGGGGCAGTCCGAAGCGCGCCATGACGGTGGTGTCGCTGAAGCCGGAGAGGGAAGTGACGCGGTCGCCGGCGGTGGTGACGACCAGCAGCGTGTAGGCGCGGTGGACACGCGCGTGGGGGTCGGCCATGTACACGCCGAAGGCCGGCTGGCCGTTGGCGCGGGTCGGGACCACGCGGTAGTCGCGGCCGGGGCGGAAGACGACGGCGGCGAAGAGGCGCCGGGCCGATGCGATGCCGCGGTATTCCAGCGTGGCCGGGGGCATGGACAGTCGCACGTCGGTGGCGAGCAGTTCGATCAATGCGTCCAGGTCGGCGCGTTCCAGGGCGTCGGTGAGCCGGGCGACGAGCCGGTGTTCGGAGGCGTCGCCGGGGCGGCGTGCGGGCCGGTGGTTGCCGCCGCCGCCGGACACGGCGAGGTGGCTGTCGACGGTGGTGCGGGCGCGTTTGAGGGCGCTGTTCACGGCTTCCCGGGTGGTGCCCAGCATCTCGGCGGCTTCCGCCGCGTGGTAGCCGAGGACGTCGCGGAGGACGAGCGCGGCGCGTTGGCGTGGGGGCAGCAGCTGCAGGGCGGTGACGAAGGCCAGGGAGATGGCCTCGGTGCTCTCGTAGCGGGCCTCCGGCCCGGGGCGCTGGTCGACGAAGCGGTCGAGCCGGACGTCGGGGTAGGGCTCCAGCCAGGGCGGGGCGTCGCCGGCACCGCTGGGCTCGGGCAGGGTGGCCGCGGGCCGAGGGGGAGCGATCCTGGGACGTCGGCGGTCGGCCCGCACCATGCTCAGGCACCGATTGGTCGCGATCTTGTAGAGCCATGTCCGCAGTGAGGACTGCTGGCCGAACTCGCCGAGGTGACGCCAGGCGGACAGCAGGGTCTCCTGAAGTGCGTCCTCGGCGTCCTGCAGGGATCCCAGGATGCGGTAGCAGTGCACCTCCAACTCGTGGGAGTGGCCCTGGACCAGGTCGCGGAACGCGTTCTGGTCGCCTGCCCGGGCCCGGGCGATCAGGTCCGTCGTGTCCCTCTCCGTGGCCATGGATCCTCGCTCTTCCCTTCCTCTCGCGCGGGGCGCGTTCGCTTCCCCCACCTGTACTGACGTCGCCCGGCCCGCGAAATGGGCGATGCCCGGGCGCCCATTTCGCGACCGAGCCGGCGTCTGCCCGATGGGAGGCGGTCCCGTTCCGGGGCGCGCCCCGGACACGGACTGCCCGCGGGCAGGACTCTCAGAGGAGCAGGACCATGGGAAAGATCATCATCAGCTCGAACGCCACGCTCGACGGAGTGGTCCAGGACCCGGACGGCGAGGAGGGCTTCGAGCGGGGCGGCTGGTTCCACCAGTTCGTGGAGGGCGAGGACCTCGCGGCGTGGGCCGCCCGCGAGACCGAGGAAGTGCTGGGTGCCGAGGCGCTGCTGCTGGGGGGACGGACCAGTGAGTGGTTCGCGTCCCGGATGCTGACGGGCGACGACGCGGACGTCCGCGTGAGCCGCGCGTGGGCGGACCGGGTGAAGAGCATCCCCAAGTACGTCGTGTCGTCGACGCTCGACGACCCTCGGTGGAGCCATGCCACTCTCGTCAACGGCGATGTGGTGAAGGAGATCTCGGAGCTGAAGGAGAACGTCGACGGGGACATCCTGGTCTACGGCAGCTACCAGCTCGTGCGCATGCTGACCGAACAGGACCTGGCCGACGAACTGCGGCTGGTGGTGTTCCCGGTCGTAGTGGGAGCCGGCCTGCGGATCTTCGACGGGACCAGCGGCAGCAAGGCGCTGCGTCCGGTCGACACGCGAAGGGTCGGCGACCGTCTCGTGCTCTGCACCTACGCATTCGCGCACGGCCCGCGGCTCCAGCCCGGGAACCCGGCGTAGTCCCGTGTCATCCGGGCCGTGGGGGCCTGTCCGGCACGTCCCTTCGGCAGGGCAGGCCCGCCCCGGGAGCACTCTCCTCCGTGAGGGAGGAGGAGAGTTCCGGCGGTCTACAGTCGTGTAGACGGTGCAGCGTGGGCAGGTGTTTCCGCATGAGTGCAATCCTGCGTCGGTGGCCCGCGGTGGTGGCGGCGGCCTTGGCGGCGTTCGCCGCGGTGGCCGTCGCCCTGGCCGCGCACGGGTGGGGGCCGTTCGGCTTCGAACGGGCGGCGATCGACTGGAGCGCCCACCACCGGCCCCCCGGCGCACGGCGCGTCGCGATCGGCGTCACCGTGCTCGGCACGGGAGTGGCGCCGTACCTCGTCTCCCTGATCGCCGGCCTGGTCCTGGCTCGCCGCCGAGCGGCCGCCCGGCCTCGCCGTGCGCGTGTCGCGCTCCTTCTGGCGCCCGTCCTGTGGCTGGCCTGCGGCCAGCTGCTGCGCGACGCCCTGATGCACGGCTTCGGGCGCCCGCGGCCGCCCGTCGCCCGGTGGGCGACATCGGCTGCGGGGTTCTCGTTCCCGTCCGGCCACTCCTTCACGTCTGCGGTGTGCGCCGGCCTGCTCGTCGTGGCTGTCGCCAGGCGCCGTCCGTCGTGGACGCCGATCACGAGCGCGACGGCCGTCCTCTACGCGGTCGCGGTCGGGCTCAGCCGTGTCTACCTGGGGGTGCACTGGCCGCTCGACGTCCTCGGGTCCTGGCTGCTGGCCGCAGGATGGCTGGCGGCCGGCTTCGCCCTCCTCGGCCGCGTCGACCCCCTCGGCCCCGTCGGCCCCGGGTCGGGTGACGCGGCGGGGACCGACGGGGAAGGCCGGGCGGGCGACGTGAAGAGCGAAGGTGCGGGGGAGAGTTCCGGCCCCCGCGGGGGCGCGTAGCGCCACACGTCCGGTCGGCTGGTGACGCAGGCCGGATCGTCGCCGTCGCGCGCCAGGTCGGCGTCCGGGGGCGCGCGGGCCGGGGAAGGACATCGCACCAGTTGCGCACGAGCGATCTGGTGGCCCCTGCCGGGCATCATCCGAGAGGGCGGGGGCAAGGCCGCCGCGCCACGGAGGGGTCCTTCCCCTACGGCAACGCCGCCCGGAGATCTCCTACATGATGTAGAAAACAGGGAGGGGCGCGCCCGGGGGTCGGTGAAGCGCTCGCAGGGAGGGGATCGTCGATGGCACCGGGCTCAGCGGTCATGGCCGGCGCTCTGGATCCGCAGGCCATGCTGGGCAGATTCGGTGCCTGGGCGGTCCTGTTCGTGGTCTTCGCCGAGGCGGGGATACCCGTCCTGGGCGTGTTCCTCCCTGGGGACACCCTGCTCCTGCCGGCGGGACTGGCGTGCTCCGCGGGCGTGCCGCCTTCCGCCCGGTTGCCGTTGGCGCTGGTCCTTGCCTGCGGGGGTGCGGGCTCGATCGCGGGAGCGCAGACCGGGTTCTGGCTGGGGCGGCGTGGGCGGGTGTCCCTGCGGCACCGCGGGACAGGCCGGAGGGCCGGCTCCCGCATGGCGCGGGCCGAGGCGCTCTTCGCGCGCTACGGGCCACGACGGGCGCTGGTCCTGGGGCGGTTCGTCCCGGTCGTGCGCACCTTGGTCCACCCGGCGGCCGGACTGCTGGGCATGCCCGTCTCGACGTTCACGGCGTGGCAGATCCTGGCCGGACTCGCCTGGTCGCAGTCGATGGTGCTCGCCGGATACGCCCTGGGGGAGAGCGGGCGGCACGGATCGGCCTACCTGGTGCCCGCGGTGGCCGCGGTCCTCGCCGTCGGGCTCCTGCCCGCCGCGCTGCAGTGGATGCGCGGCCGTCGGGCCGGACGCCGGCCGGCCCCCGCGGACCGCGCACCGCGTCCGGAGGAATCAGCGCCGGGCGCCTCGTCGTAGCCCGGGCCGGCCAGGAGCCGGTGAGCCGCTGCGACGACGGGATCCCTCCGGACTGCTCTCCTACAACATGTAGTACGTTTCTCCCGTAGTCACCTTCACGTCACCGGGATGGCACCGACAGGACACGCGACCGTGAAGGCGGACCAACGGATCCGGGCGGGCATCGACGCGGCGGACCCACCTGACACGTCGTGCTCCTACGGAAGGACGTCCCGCTATGACCGCGGCCGCCACCGCGCAGCTGGCCTTCGACGGATCCGGGATCGACGGCTCCCTGTTCACCTCCGTCACCGACTTCGCCCGGGACACCAAGTGGCTCAACACGCCCATGGAGGTGTGGACCAATCTGGGTCTGGGCGTCTTCGCGGTGCTCATGGTCGTGGGCTGGTGGACCGCGCGCCGCCGCGACACCCGGGCGATGACCGTCGCGCTCGCCGCACCGGTCGCCGTGGTGACCGCCTTCGCGGTCGCCGAAGTGGTCAAGAAGATCGTCGGCGAGGTGCGGCCCTGCCGTTCGATGCCGCACGCCTACCTGGTCGACGCGTGCCCCGCGCCCTCGGACTACGCCTTCCCCAGCGGGCACGCCACGGTCGCCGCCGCGACGGTGGCCGCACTGTTCCTGCTCAACCGCCGGCTGTGCGCGATCGCCGCGGTGTTCGCGCTCGTCGAGGGCTTCAGCCGGGTCTACGTCGGCGCGCACTACCCGCACGACGTTCTCGGGTCCGCGGTCCTCGCCCTCCCCGTGGCCTTCGTGATCAGTCTCGCGCTGCGCCGCTGGGCCACCCCGCTCGTGGCGGCGCTGGGCCGGGGCCCGCTACGGCCCGTGCTGACGGCCGAGCCGGCCGCCGACGCGCAGCCCCAGCCGGCCGCCGAGCGGACGGCCGTGCCGGTCCCCGAGCCGATGGGCGAGCCGGTCACCGAGCCGGTCACCGCCCGCCGGACCGCGGGCTGACGGCGCCCTCCTCACTCCGGGCGCCCGGCTCACCCCCGGGCCGGGCGCCCGGCCTTCCCGCACGGAACCGACCTCGAAGGCCCGCACCACCGGCTTCCGGCGCAGGCCGCCCGCTTCTCAGGCCTCAGTACGGGAACGTCGGGGAACGCGGTCACTCCCGGCCGGGCGGCTCGCCGTGCAGCACCTGCTCCAGCAGCTGCTCGTCCTCGTCGGACAGCTCGGACACGAACCGGGCCAGCACCGCCGCGCGGTCGCCGCCCTCGTCCAGCAGCGAGTGCATCCCCGCGGCCACGACCCCGGCCTGGTCGTCGACGGGCGCGTACACGTGGCCGCGGCCCTCGCGGCGCCTGGTCACCAGGCCCTTGTCGCACAGCCGCGTCAGGATCGTCAGCACCGTCGTGTACGCGGCGCCGGGCACGCTCTCCTGGACCACGGCCGCCGTCACCGGCCCGCCCGCCGCCCACAGGGCCGACAGCACCTCGCCCTCCAGCTCACCGCGTGCTCGCCGCCGGGCCTCCCCACGGCCCTGCGTTTCCGTCACCCGGCACCTCCCGATCGGTCACCAGTGGGATCTCGTCCGTCCGGCCCAGCTCCTCCGGGTGGGAGGAACCCGGCGATCCGGGCCCCGTGTCAGGCGCGGGCCCGGCGGCGGGCGAGCAGGGCGGCGCGCCGCTCGTCGAAACGCACCGCCTGATCGTTCAGACCGCCCATGAACACGCCCAGTTCCTCCTGCGCCCGCAACCCGTCGGGGCCGAGCCCGCCGAGCTCCAGCACCTTGAGATGCCGCAGCACCGGCAGCAGCACGTCGTCGTGGTGCACCCGCAGGTTGTAGATCCCGCCGAGGGCCATCCGGGCCGCGGCGCGCTCGAAACCGGGCATCCCGTGCCCCGGCATCCGGAAGTCCACCACGACGTCGCGGATGGCCACCAGCGCCGGATCCGGGGCCAGTTCGAGCGCCGCGGCCAGCAGATTCCGGTAGAAGACCATGTGCAGGTTCTCGTCGGTGGCGATCCTGGTCAGCATCCGCTCGCACACCGGATCACCCGACTCGCGGCCGGTGTTGCGGTGCGAGACCCGGGTGGCCAGCTCCTGGAACGCCACGTACGCGACCGAGTGCAGCACGCTGTGCCGGTGGTCGTGCTCGAACCCCTCCGCCATGTGCCGCATCCGGAACCGCTCCAGCTCGCACGGGTCGACCGCGCGACTGGCCAGCAGGTAGTCCCGCATCACGATCGCGTGCCGGCCCTCCTCGGCCGTCCACCGGTGCACCCAGGTGCCCCACGCGCCGTCCCGGCCGAAGAGGGTGGCGATCTCGTGGTGGTAGCTCGGCAGGTTGTCCTCGGTGAGCAGGTTCACCACCAGCGAGACGCGGCCGACCTCGGAGACCTTGGACTGCTCGGGGGCCCACGCCTCGCCGCCGAGCACGCCGTCGAAGTTGCGGCCGTCGCTCCAGGGCACGTACTCGTGCGGCATCCACTCCTTGGCCACCCCCAGGTGCCGGTCGAGTTCGCGCTCCACGACCTCCTCCAGCGCATGGAGCAGGGAGGTGTCGCTCCAGGTCTCCGAGGGGGCGAGGTACGGCGAACCGAGGGGCATGAGTACTCCTGAGACGGTGGGGGCAGGTCGCGGTGGGGGCGCGACCGGAGCGGGCCCGCGGGACGAGAGCGAGCACGTGGCCCGTCGTGTTCGCCCCGCGGTTCGGGTGGGGCGGACGCAATGCCGCCGTCCGGCCCGTCCGACCCGTACGCACGAGCGTGGGCCACGGTACCGGCCAGGCGCGGGAACCACGCCCGGGAGGGGCGGCGAGCAGCTGCGGACCGCACGACACGGCTCCGTCGCGGGCCGTGGCCTCACGGGAGCGTACTACATGATGTAGAAATCGGGGCGGGTGCGGAACGTCGCGATGCGGCACCGGCGCGAGGTCGTCACCCGGCGGCGCGGCGCCAGGCCCGGTCGGCGAGCAGGCGGAGGCCGTTGAGACCGACGATGACCGTGGAGCCCTCGTGGCCCGCCACGCCGAGGGGCAGGGGCAGGTGGCCGGCGAGGTCCCAGACGACCAGGCCGGTGATGAACGCCGCGGCGATGACGAGGTTCTGCACCACCATGCGCCGGGCCCGCCGGGACAGGCCGACGACGGTCGGGACGGTGGCGAGTTCGTCGCGGACGACGACCGCGTCGGCGGTCTCCAGGGCGAGGTCGGAACCGGCGCGGCCCATGGCGACACCGGTGTGCGCGGCGGCGAGCGCCGGTGCGTCGTTGACGCCGTCGCCGACCACGAGGACCTTGCGCCCCGCCTGCTCCAGCTCCCGCACGGCATGGACCTTTTCCTCGGGCAGCAGGCCCGCGCGCACGTCGGTGATGCCGACGTCGCGGGCCAGGCGGGTGGCCGCGCGGGGATTGTCGCCGGTGACGAGCACCGGCGCGCCGCCGGTCAGGGCGGTGAGCGCGGTGACGGTCGCGGCGGCGTCGTCGCGCAGGCGGTCGGCGACGCCCAGCACGCCCACCGGGGTGCCGTCGGCCGTGACGAGGACGGCGGTGCGGCCCTCGGCCTCCAGGGCGGCGGCCACCGTGGCGGCGGGGTGGGCGCGGCCGTTCAGCAGCCGGGCCGGACTGCCGACCGCGACCACGGTGCCGCCGACGGTGGCGGTGACACCGGCTCCGGGCGCGGAGGCGAAGTCCCGCACCGCCGGGATGTCGAGACCGCGGGCGCGCGCGGCGTTCACGACAGCTCGGGCCAGCGGGTGCTCGCTCGGGTGCTCGGCGGCGGCCGCCAGTCGCAGCAGCGCGTCCTCACTCAGGCGGCCCCCCACGCCTGAGCTCGGGCCGGCGGCGGCCAGCGGGCGGACGTCCGTGACCTGGGGCGCGCCTTCGGTCAGGGTCCCGGTCTTGTCCAGCGCGACGGCGTCGACCTGGCCGAGGCGCTCCATCACCACGGCCGACTTCACCAGCACCCCGTGGCGTCCGGCGTTGGCGATCGCGGACAGGAGCGGCGGCATGGTCGCCAGCACCACCGCGCACGGGGAGGCGACGATCATGAACGTCATCGCCCGCAGCAGTGTCGGCTGGAGCGCCGACCCGAGCAGCAGGGGGAGGACGAACAGGGCGACGGTCGCGGCGACCATGCCGATCGAGTAGCGCTGCTCGATCTTCTCGATGAACAGCTGCGTGGGCGCCTTGGTCTCGGAGGCCTCCTCGACCATGGCCACGATCCGGGCGATCACCGAGTCCGACGGGTCGCGCTCGACCTTCACCCGCAGCGCCCCGGTGCCGTTCAGTGTCCCGGCGAAGACCTCGTCCCCGGCTTCCTTCGCCACCGGCAGGGGCTCGCCGGTGATGGTGGCCTGGTCGACGTCGCTCGTGCCGTCGAGCACGCGGCCGTCGGCGCCGACCCGCTCGCCCGGCCGCACCAGGATGGTGTCGCCCACGGCGAGCGCGCCGGTGGGTACGGTCTCCTCGCCGCCGTCGTCGCCCAGTCGCGTGGCGGTCGTCGGGGCGAGGTCGAGCAGGCCGCGGACGGAGTCCGCGGTGCGGGCGGTGGCCACGGCCTCCAGCGCACCGGAGGTGGCGAAGATGACGATCAGCAGCGCGCCGTCCAGCACCTGCCCGATCGCGGCCGCGCCGAGCGCGGCGACGATCATGAGCAGGTCCACGTCGAGGGTCCTGTCCTTCAGCGCCCGCAGGCCCGCCCAGCCCGGCTCCCAGCCCCCGGTGGCGTAGGCCAGCGCGAACAGCGGCCCCCACGCCCAGGCCGGAGCCCCGGCCAGATGGAGCGGCAGTGCCGCCAGGAACGACACCAGGGCGGCCGCCGCCCAGCGGGCCTCGGGCAGCGCGAGGATCCGGGTGCGCCGGCGCGGGGGTACGGCGGGTGCGGGCTCCGGCGGAGCCTGGGCCGGGCGCCGGACGAGGACGGAGGTCATGACGGGAGCGGTTCCTTCGCGAAGGGGGTACGACCCGACCACGGTAACAGGAATACATGAAGACTCGTTCATGCATTCATTTCGTAGGATGGTGCCATGGGCCACGGAGCACGCAACGACAGCACGCCGCGCACCCGCCTGACGCCGGCGAACGCCGCGCAGGTCGCCACCACGCTGCAGGCCCTCTCGACGCCCTCACGACTGCTGATCCTGGCCCGGCTGCGCGAGGGGCCCTGCGCGGCGACCGAACTGGCCGCCGCGGTCGGCATGGAGCAGTCCGCCTGCTCCCACCAGCTGCGCCTGCTGCGCAACCTCGGGTTGGTCACCGGCACCCGCCAGGGCCGCTCCGTCGTCTACGCGCTCCACGACAACCACGTCGCCGCACTGCTCGACCAGGCCGTCCACCACATCGAGCACCTCCGCCTCGGTGTCGTCGACAGCCCGGCGGCCAGCGCCGATGCCGCCGCGGTCAGCGCCGACGCCGCCGCGGGCGACACGGAGCCGTCCCTGTACTGACGCGTGGCCCGCTCAGCCCCCGTGACCGTGCCGGAAGACCTCCCTGACCTCGCGGGCCGCGTAATGGACGAGCACGTACCCGGCCGCCGGGTCCGCCCACCACCAGCCGGCCGCGGCGTTCAGGACGAGGCCGAGGAGCACGGCCGCCGCGAGCAGCCCGTCGATGAAGGTGACGCGGCCCTCCGTCGCGAGGACCGGATTGCCCAGAGCGGCACCCGTGCGGGCCTTGCCGGCGGCCAGGGCGAACATCACCGCCGCGGTGACGGCCGTCCACGCGATGCCGAGCGGGGAGGGGTGGGGGCGGAACCCGGCGGCCAGGACCCAGGTGGACTGCACCAGCAGGTAGGCCGCCAGCAGGGCGAAACCGACCCCGATGCATTTCATCGCGCGGCGCTGTCGCTCCTCGCCGCTCCCGGACAGTTCCCACAGGACCACGGTCGAGGCGCCGATCTCGATCAGGGAGTCCAGGCCGAATCCGGCGAGCGCCACCGACCTCGCCGCGACCGCCGCGTAGGCGAGCACGGCGATACCGGCGACGTTCCACGCCAGGGTGGCGTACTCCAGGGCGAATCCGCGACGCAACAGGGCGACGCGGGCGGGCGGTTGCACAGTGGTCACGGGGCTCCTGGCGGGTGTGCCGTGCGCGGTGGTCAGTGCTCGTGGGGGCCGGGGCGGTGGACCGGCCCGTGGGTGTCCTCGGCGTGCCCGGACTGCTCGTGCGCCGAGCTGTCGTCCGGCTCGTCGTCGGGGCCGGTGATCTGGAGGAGGTCGCCGCAGCCGTCGTCCTGGTCCTCGCCCAGATGGTCGACCTGCAGGGTGGTGTGGGTGATGCCGTGGGTGTCGCGCAACCAGCCCTGCAGATGACGGCGTACGGCGTGGCAGTCGCCCCCCGGCTGGACCAGGACGTGGGCGGACAGCGCCGGCTGGCCGGAGGTGATCAGCCAGACGTGCAGGTCGTGCACCTCCACCACCTGGTCGGCGTGGGCCATCGCGTCACCGACCAGGTCCGGGTCGAGCCCTGCGGGCGCGGCCTCCAGGAAGATCCGCCCGGACGCGCGGACCAGGCCGATGCCGGCTTTGAGCATGAGTGCGACGACCACGAGCGAGGCGAGCGCGTCCGCGCGGGAGAACCCCGTGGTCAGGACGATCGCGCCGGCGACGGCGGTGGCGATGAACCCGTACAGGTCCGTGAGGATGTGCTGGAAGGCGCCCTCGACGTTCAGCGAGGTCCTGTTGGCCTTCGAGATGGACCAGGCGGCGGCGATGTTGACGGCCACGCCGACCAGGGCGGTCGCCAGGACCAGGCCACCGGCCACGGGCGGGGGTGAGATCAGCCGCCGCACGGCCTCGTAGGTCAGCCACACGGACAGCACCAGCAACGTGATGCCGTTGGCCTGCGCCGAGAGGATCTCGGCCCGTTTGAGGCCGAAGGTGTAACCGCCGCGGGCCGGCCGTGCCGCCAGTCGCATCGCCACCAGGGCGAGCCCGAGCGCGCCGGCGTCGGTCAGCATGTGTGCCGCGTCCGACAGCAGTGCCAGCGAGTGCGCCACGATGCCGACGACGACCTCGGCCGCCATGAACGCCACGATCAGGGCCAGCGCGGTGGTCAGCCAGCCCCGGTCGGCGTCCGCCGCGACGGTGTGGCTGTGGCCTTCGTGTCCACCGTGCGCGTGATCGCCGCCCGCATGACCCGATGGGCCTGTGTGGTCGTGGTCGTGGTGGTCGGCCACGGGGCCCTCCAGATGCCGGGAACGATCGTCACCGACCAGTCAATCGCCGCTATCTGCACAGGTCAAAGGCTGCAACGACATCGATTACCACGACCAGGTGCCGCCCACCTGGCACGGCCGCGGGTCGCTCGACGCGGACGCGGCGGGTCACCGGAGGTGTGGGTCGCTGGAGGTGTGGGCCCACACCTCCAGCGGGCCGCTGCGACGTCAGGCGATGTGTGCGTCGGCGCAGGTGGCGCAGTGCATCTGCCGTGCCGAGCGCGGAGTGGCCGACTGACCCAGGCCGTTCGGGCGCTGCACGGACCGCGGCATGCTCGTCGAGTGACCTGAACACATTCCGGCCCCGCAGCCGTTGCAGACGGCCACGGCCGGCGTGGCGAGGCCGCTCGTGTCGCAGTCGAAACAGTTCATGGGGGTGGACTCCGTTCTGGGAAAGGGGTGGGAAGGTACGGACCCGGGTGAGGACTGCGGGGGTGCACAGGGCGGCAGTGGTCTGCCGCGTGGTCTCGGTGGGGAAGACTCCTGGGCACCTCCGGTGGGCGTGCGTCGCTGACACTCGGTCAGGAGCCATCAGCCCGGAGGGGCGGTTCGGGGCGGCATCGCGCCGTCCCTGGCGGGGTCCATCGCCAGTTCGTGAGTGAACTCGCGCGCTGCCGCGTGGTCAAGGCACCGCGCAGCACGTCGGCCCCGGGTACCTCCAGTGGCGGGTGCCACCGTGCGACGGCGACGTGCGACCGGCGTCTGTGCCTATGTGCCTACGCGCTCACCGCGCGTCCGCGCCTGACGTTGGCCGCGCGATAGGCGGCGTCACGGTGGACGCTAGGCCCCTTCCCCAGAATCGGTGGAGACCGGCGGCCGCTGGGGCCGTGGGCGGGAAGGAGTGGAACATGTCTCGCAAGGGCCTCTACCGGGTCGGTGGGCTGGCGGCCGCCGCTTCCGCGATGGTGATCTGCACCTCTGGCGTGGCCAGTGCCAGCGTGGCCCCCACCGCGGTGGTCGCCGACTCGGCGTGCCAGGCGCTGGAGCTCACCAAGATCATCGACGGTCACGACCACATGTTCGTGGACCCGACGGTCGACAACAGCTCCTGCTACTACCTGATCGTCAATATGAACACCGGCTACTCGGCCTTCGACACGTGGTCGCCCGCCGGGGACCAGCCGCAGCCCGACGGCGTCTACGACGGCCCCGGCGTGACCCTCTCGGTCGAGGTGATCGACGAGGCCAACGGCGCGTACTACTTCGGCCCCGACAACTGACCACTGCCGGGCGTCGCCCACGGTGCCCCGTCGCGGCCGGCGCGTGCGGCTGACCGTCGCGTGTGGCCGACCGCCGACGCGGCGCGGACGGCCCGGACGCGATCCGTCGCGTTGTTCCGCCGACGGGGGCCGGAGCAGGCGAGGACCTTGTATCGCTACGGGTGTCCGATGCTCCGCCTCGACCTGGCCCTGGAATCCCGACTGGTGGAGATCGAAGCCAGCACCCGTCAGCGCTCCGAGAGGCCCAACGGAGGCAGTGGCGCGGTGAGGTCGCCGGCCTACAGGAGAGCCTGCGGCACATCACCGACAAGAAACTTCAGGCCGAAACGCCTACGAAGCCAAATCGGCCGAAGGGAAGACGGGTCACCGCGCTTGGCCAGGCGATCATGCCTCCGGAGGTGTTGTGGCCGATCCAGGTCGGACGGGAGCCGTCTCCCTGGCCGAGCGGAGGACGGCCATCGCTTGTCCGCCGGCTGCGTCGCTGAGGATCGCCGCGACGGCATTCTCGCCGGGTGTTGGAATGCCACGGTGATGGGGTTGTCGGCTCCGGCCTCAAGGACCCGTTCGAAGGTCGGCACGGACTCCAAGCCGAAGAAGCAGCCCTGGCTCTGCGATCGCAAAGAAACCGTTGGCCGGGCACGGTGCCCGACCAGTAGCCTCACCAGGCATATCGGCGTGTAGCTCAGTCAGGAGAGCATCGGGCTCGGGACCCGGAGGGCGCGGGGGCGGAGCCCGCCACGTCGGCTATGGACAGGAACGATTCCGGCCGCAACGACGGCCACGACGCGATCACGCCCGGCCGGGAGCCCGTGCACGTGCACTCGGCGTATCCACTGGGCGAGTTGGCCAAGGCATTCACGACCGCCTTGACCCACCACGACCGGCGCGTGCGTGCCCGCGCGGAGGACCGTGTGGACCGCTGGCGGAAGGTTCTGGCCGGCATGGCCGACGGCACGCTGGCCGTCGGATCACGTACTCCCGTGGCGGCACTGCCTGGGTGGGTCACCCCGCAGGTGGTCCGCGGCGGGTTCGCCACCGGCACACCAGCCGCGAGCGGGCCGCTGCTTCCGCATGAGACCCAGGTTGCGCACCAGGCCGGTCTGCCCGCCGAGCGCCGTGCCCTGTTCGCGCACGCCTTGACCACGACGGGGCTCGCCGACCTGACGGACCTGCTGAGGTCAGGCGCCTACGCCGTCGACCTGCCCGAAGAGGCGGCCCTGCTGACCGTTGCGTGGCTTGCCGATCAGGGGGAGACCGCAGCCGCACTGGAACTCCTCGACATCCTGGAGCCGTTCGCCGACCGGTTGCGATTCCTGCCGCGCCCGGTTCCTGCCCCGCCCTCCGGGCCCGACGGCGCCATCGTGTTCCGCTGGACCGTCGGAGAAGTGCGGGGGCGGCTGCAGGAACGACGCCCGCGGGCCGATGTCGATGCCATGAACGAGGCGCTGGCTGTGTGGAACCCCTTCGCGGACGAACTGCTCGACCACTGGCTGACGACCGTACGGAACGGCCGCGTCTTGGCCAGGGCCCCCAAGCAGGCGTGGCTCAGGCACGCGGCCGCGCTGCTGGAGCGCTACCGCACCCTCGCCGCCGAGCACACCCGCTGCGGCAAGCACCGCCGTCCGAAGGAGAACGCGTTCATTCTCCGGACGGCGATGGAAGAGCTGGTCCGTGGGCGCGACCTGGATGCGCGGCGCCGCGGGATGGTGCAGAACACCGTCGACGCGATGGTGCGCCGCCGCGGGGCTCCCGGCACACCCGAGCACACGGCACTGCGCTCCCGCCAGGCCGCGGACGCCGCTCGTCCCACCCATCACGCCATGGCCCAGCTGGTCACCGGGCGTCTCGCGGACCTGCCACCGGACACAGGCACGCCGCAGGCCGGCACCTTCACGGTCCCAGTCACCCCGGCCGAGCACGAGGCCACGAGTCTGCCCACCGGCGCCGACGTGCCCGAGGCCATCGCCCGCCTGGTACGCCGATCGCTGGCCGCCGACGTTCCGACGCTCATCGGTGCCGGCATCGTGCCGTCCGCTGAGGTGCTGGCTGCCCTCGTACCCCAGCTCGTCGCGACCGCGAGCGCCGCAGCCTACCCGGACCCCGAGTTGCGCCGCCTGATGACCGCCGTCTACGGGGCGTTCCGCAACCGGCGTTCGCTGCTCCTGGTCGACCTCCAGCACCAGGTCCGCTTCGAGGAACTGCCCTGGGTGCGGGCCGTCGAACAGCACCGCCGGACGACCGACCCGGTACGCGCCACGGCAGCCCGTACCCTCGCCGACCTCGGCGAACTCGCCCTGCACGGCTGGGCCGGTACGGTCCTGCCCAACCCGCTGGTCAGCGAGCTCGCCACGCTCGCCCGAACCGCCGGGCTCATGCTGCCGTGGACGGAGGAGCTCGCGGCCGACATCTTCATGGGCACCTTCACGCCCAAGTTCCCCGCCGCCGCCGAGGCCGCGGCCGAACTCCTCGACGGCACCCTGTACGCGGCCTACTACGGCATCGACTACGCGAACCTCGCCGGCATCGACGAGGCGACCCCTCACAGCAGAGGGCACCGCGACGCTCCGCGGTTCGCGGCACTGTGCCACGAACGTGCGGGCGTCGACAGGACGACGTGGCTGTCGGTCGCCCAGGCGGGCGCGGTGATCGAGCAGGCCCAGATCCTCACCACGCACAACCTCGCCCTGCTCGCGGGACCGGTCGGGGTGACCCCGCCGTCCGGCTGGGCGCCGCTGGCCCGCAGCGCGTTCGCCACCACCTGCCGCCTGGCCGCGCGGATCCACGGCAACCCGCGACCGCTGACAACGATCAAGGACATGGCCTATGCATGGCGTCAGGCCCTGTTCTACCTATCGTTGGCCACCCCCGACGCACAGGCCGCGACCCTGGCCCGGTTCGACGACGACGCCACGCGGTGTCCCGGCCATGCCCGCGCGCGCCTTGCCCCCGTCCTGGCGGGTCTGCACCTCGTCCGCGAGGGTGGCGCTCTCGCCCCCACCGGCAGCCCGGCGAACGGGGGGGAGTACGCCGACTCGTCGGCTGGGCACCTGCGGGCCGCCACTGGCTCCAGGCCTAGAGCCACCTTCTGGAGGAGGGTCCGCGGCGGTCGGCGAGCCCGGCCGTGGAGACCTCCTGGTGCCTGTTCGGGGTGGTGATCGGTGATGTCGAATCGTGCGTCGATGTCGCGGCGCGCGCGGTCGCCGCGGCGACGGCCCCCTTCGCGGCCGACCGAGCCGGCCAGGTGGTGTCAGTGGGGGTCTGTAGCGTGCCGTCATGATGCGAAGCCCGTTCGAGCAGCGTCCGCTTGATGCCGCCGTCGCTGATGCCGCGGCCGCGACGCTGGAGTTCGACCAGGCCAGGGCCTGGTTGCAAGCCGCGATGGCTGGGGTCGTGGAGCCACTGGGCGCCGAGGTGTGGGTGCTGGATCCGGCCCTGGAGCAGATCGTGCTGGTCACGCATTCGGTGCGCGGGCTGGTCCCGCCGGGCGGCGAGGTCGAGCCCGGGGAGTGTCCGCGCGAGGGCGCGGCCCGGGAGCTGGCCGAGGAGAGTGGGTTGCGGCCGCGGTTGTCGGAGCGTCCCGCCGCGGTGGCGGTGCGGTCGTTCCTCCCGGGTTTGCCGGTCACTCTGTCGCTGTCGTACGCGGCGATCGCCGACCCGGAAGTGCCGCTGATCGCGGAGGCCGGACAGCCGGTGAGCTGGATACGGCTCGACCAGGGCTGGGACAGCTGCTTCCCCGATGACGTCCTGCGCGTCCGGCAGTACGTGAAGCTTCTGAGATCGGGTGCCGCTGCCTGGTGAGGGGTCCCAGAGCCACCTCGCCGGACTTCAGCCGCGCGGATCGATCACCCGGCCACCAGACCACCAGGCCCCTGCCCCGTGATCGCCACCCCGGACGCGGCCTAAAAGAGCGTTTTGCCCCAGCAGGAGTGTTTGGTAACTCGGGCATAGACCCCTGGTTGGCGTGATCGTACATGTGAGGATTTTGCTGTGTGTGGACCGAAGAGGGCGGCAGTCGCGCGCGTGCCCGAAGGGCCAAAGAGAGGTGACGGAAATGTTCGCCGGGAGAGCGGCACGGCTGGTGGTCAGCAACGACGGCGAGGAGCCGCTGGATCTGATACTAGAGCCCTGGGGCGACGTCCATCGGATCTTGCCGAAGGAGACGTGCGTCGTTGTCACTCATTCCTCTGCGGGAGATGGTTCTTGGCCCGGGACGCAGCTTGGGGACGAACCGTTTCACGTTGGCCATGGACCTGCTTGGGTCACGGTGTGGGTTAACGGCCACTGCTTCCACCTCAGCGACAGGAACGGTAACGAAATCGACCCGTACGTCTACGGTGGGTGCCCTGCTGAAAACCCGGTCACCTGAAGGAGTGCCGGGACTGGTGTATCCGTGGTCTTCGGTGCTTCGGAAGCATTCGTCGAGATGGAGGTGGCGCGATACCTGAACTCCGACGTCAATGGAACGGGTGGGATCGCTGGCTCAGACCGGGAGGGTCAAAGCTCACCCCGTTCTCGTCGATTGCGTTGAAGACGGTCACGCGACCCGTTTCGAAGGCGAAGCTGATGTCGACGTTTCCCAGCGCGACGTCCCTGCTCGTCCATTCGAGGAGTTCGGCCACCCTGAGTGGCAGCCCCCGCAGAGCATGCAGCCCGGGAAAAGGTTCAGGGCGCCACTGCAGGTCGAAGCCGGGCCACCGAACGGGGCAGGTGGGGTCGATCGTGTTCCACGTCAGGGAGACATCACCCAGCTTGTGATGGTTGATCTCGACCTGCTGGCCATCGAAGTCGAACAGCACCGGACAGTCGCAGAACCACTCGTCATCCCTGAGGTTCCAGACCATCCACACTCTCGTGAGCGTCCGGCCAGCAAGACCGCGCAAACGATGCCCATGCTCCTGCACGACATCACCACGGCTGTCCAACCATGCTGGCTGGTAGCCCGGGATGCCGAAATCGAACATGACGTCATCTTGCCAGAGGCGCCCTTCCTGGGATCAACGCAGTCCCGAGCGGCGACCAACCGTCGACTTCCCAAACAGCCCAGCCGGGACAAAACACTCTTTAACGCGGATCGGAGTCGTGGACGAGTTCGGCGAGTTGGATGAGGAAGCTGTACGTCGCCAGGCGGTTGCGGAGGCGAATGACGTAGGACGTGTTCGAGCACTTGAAGATCTCGCGGCGGCGCACCTTCCACACACCGTGCTCGTAGGTGTGCGCCGCCTTCAGGAGTGCCGCTTCCGCCTCTTCCGGGCTTGCTTCGAACTCCGCGACGGTCCGCCCGTCACGACCTGCGTCCGACACGCCGCTGACAGGCACGGCCAGGACTATCCACCGAGGCATGCGCGAGCAGTTCCTTACCCTCTCGACGCCGCATGTCGCGACGTGTGCGGCGTCAGTCTGGCAGGGGCCCGGTGTCTCGTGGCGTCGTGGTGCTCGTTGGCGACCCGGGGCGGGCCGCGTCCCTCCGTGCGGTGGAAGCGGCGCGCATCTCGGCGGATTCGGGGTCGCGGGGGTGAGACACGTGTCGCCGGTCTAGCCGGCGGAGTTGCCCGCTCGTGCGCGGGGGACCGCGCGCAGCGCGATGTCGACCGTCGCGTGCAGGGTGGCGCGCGCCGCCCCCGCCGCGGCATGGACGGCGTTGCCCTCGCTGACGACCATGACGTAGCGGGCGAGCTCGCGGGCATCGGTGCCGGCGGGCAGGTCGCCTTCGGCGACCGCGCGGGCGAGGCGGTCGGCCAGCTCCTGCTCGCCGGCAAGACGACTGCCGGCGAGGAACCTGGCGATGTGGCCGTGGTCGCCGCCCTCGGCGAGGCCGCCCTGCACGGACAGGCATCCGGCGGGGCGGTCGGGCCGGGTGAGCGCATCGGCGTTGGCCCGCAGGAAGGTCTCGATGACGTCGTACGCGGTGGGCCGGGTGAGCGCTTCGCGCGCGTAGGCCATGTCCGCCTCGGCGTACCGGGCGACCGCGCGGCGGAACAGATCCTCCTTGTTGCCGAACGCCGCGTACATGCTGGTCCGGTTGATGCCCATGGCGTCGGTGAGATCGGTCAGCGACGCGCCTTCGTACCCCTGCCGCCAGAAGACCTCCACCGCACGGTCGAGCGCCGCACCGGCGTCGAACCCCCGGGGTCTGCCTCGCTCCGCCATCGCCACCTCCGCTCGTGACCGTTCCGCGCCGCCCGTGGCCGTCTCCGGGCTCCGCGGGCCGTTGCCAAATCTTAACCGATCGGTACGGAAATAGGCGGCGCGACCCCGTGGTTATTCAGTACCGAACGGTACGGAAATTGGTTGCACCGGCCGTCCGCACCAGTACGCAACGCCCTTCCAAGGAGTAACGATCATGGGACAGCTCGACGGCAGGACCGCCCTCGTCACCGGAGCCACCTCCGGCATCGGACTCGCCACCGCCCGGCGGTTCGCGGCGGAAGGCGCACACGTCTTCCTCACCGGCCGCAGGCAGCAGGCACTGGACGAGGCGGTGGCCTCGATCGGCGACCGCGCCACCGGGATACGCGCCGACGTCGCGGATCCCGGCGACCTCGACCGGCTCTTCGCGTCCATCGGACAGCGCGGAAACCTCGACATCGTCTTCGCCAACGCCGGCGGCGGTGAATTCGCGGCCCTGCCCGACATCACCTGGCAGCACTACGCCGACACCTTCAACACCAACGTCGGAGGCACCCTGTTCACCGTGCAGAAGGCGCTGCCCCTGCTCACACGGGGCGCCTCGATCATCGTGACCAGCTCCAACATCGACACCAAGGGCGCCGCCTCGTTCAGCGTCTACGCCGCCACCAAGGCCGCGCTCCGCTCGCTCACCCGCAGTTGGGCCGCCGAACTCGTCACCCGCGGGATCCGGGTCAACAGCATCGCCCCCGGGCCGATCGCGACCCCGGGGCTGAGCGGTCTGGCCGGCGACCCGGGAGCGGCCGAGCAGCTGCTCAAGGGGCTGGCCGCCGGTGTGCCGATGAACCGGCTCGGACGCCCCGAGGAGATCGCCGAGACCGTGCTGTTCCTCGCATCCGACGCGAGCAGCTACATGACCGGCGCGGAGATCTACGTGGACGGCGGCGCCAGCCAGATCTGACGGCAGCCGGGCGACGCATGATCGAATGAGCCCGTCACCGTGCACCACGCCGGGTGCCGGCCGTGGCCCCCGCACCGGCCGGCCCCGGCGAACCCCCTCGAAGGAGCACCATGCCCAGCGTGAGCGACCTGCTGTCCGCCAACCTGCACGACGTCTTCGGAAACCGCGACGCCGCCTCCCGCCGTGCGGCGATCGAGCGGATCTACACCGAGGACGTCGAGTTCACCGATCCGGAGGGCGTCATCACGGGCTGGGACGCCCTCGAGGACAAGGCGCGTGCACTGCTGGAGAGGGTTCCGCCGGCCTTCCGCTTCGACGAGGACGGTGAGCGCTACGTCAGCGCGCACAACGGGGCCCTGGCGTGGACCTTCGGCCCGGAGGGGGAACCCGCGGCACGCGGCATCGACATCATCACCGTCCGCGAGGGAAGGATCGCCACGCTCCTCACCCTCTTCGCCGCCTGAGCCGCACCTGGAACGCGGACCCGGGGCCGAGCTCCCCTCCCGGCCGGCGTCCGGGCCGAGCGGTGCCGGTCGTCGGGCCGCCACGAGGCTTAGGCCACTCAGGTCGGAGGGCGTCCGAGTGGGCGCGCCGACGGGGCTCCCCGCGGGGCGCGGGTGGTTTCGTCGGACGGCGGGGACGTGACGGCAAGCGCGGCGGGTGCCGGCCGCAAGCCGGGTGCGAGTCCGCTTTCGGGGAACGGACAAGGAGGGATCGCTGTGGCGGGACGCTCCGACGAGAACCACCCATCGCCGGAGGCCCGGCTGCTGCGCGGGCAGAAGGCCATGGTGACCGGCGGGAACTCGGGCATCGGCAAGGCCACGGCCATCGCGCTGGGCCGCGCCGGAGCCGACGTCGTCGTCAACTACGTCGTCGGGGCGGACGCGGCCGAGGAGGTCGTGGCGCGGATCAGGCGCTACGGCGTCCGCGCCTACGCCCACGAGGCCGACGTGTCCGACGAGGAGCAGGTCGTCGCCATGGTGGCCCGGATGGTGAAGGAGTTCGGCACCCTCGACATCATGGTGGCCAATGCCGGCCTCCAGCGGGACTCCTCGCTCGTGGACATGTCGCTGGCCCAGTGGCAGAAGGTCATCGACGTCAACCTCACCGGGCAGTTCCTGTGCGCCCGGGAGGCCGCCAAGGAGTTCATGCGGCGCGGCGTCGTCCCGGAGGTCTCGCGTTCGGCCGGGAAGATCATCTGCATGAGTTCGGTCCACCAGATCGTCCCCTGGACGGGCCACGTGAACTACGCCTCCTCCAAGGGCGGGGTCGGCATGATGATGCAGACCCTGGCCCAGGAGCTGGCCCCGCACCACATCCGCGTGAACGCGATCGGGCCGGGCGCGATCCGCACGCCCATCAACACGGCGGCCTGGGACACTCCCGAAGCCGAGGCCGCACTCCTCAAGCTCATCCCGTACCGCCGCGTGGGTGATCCCGAGGACATCGCCGACGCCGTCGTCGCGATGGCCTCGGACCTGCTCGACTACGTCGTGGGCGCCACCTTGTATGTCGACGGCGGTATGACGCTCTTCCCCGGATTCGCCACCGGCGGCTGAAGCGTCCGCGTGAGCGTCCGTGCGAGCGCGCTACGGCCGAATACCCCTCATGGGCGATCGACCGGAAAAGGAAGCCGTGGAAAGCCAGTGCGGCGCGAGGCGAATGCGTGCGGCGATCGGTGTGCGGTCATGAGTGGCAGGAGCACGAACAAAGGTGAGGTCACGCGAACACGCGGGCGCGCCCGCCTCCGTCTCCGCAATCCGGTCCGACGGTATTTTGACCCTGACGATGAGGCCTTTCCCCATCGGTCAGTCCCCGCCCGTTCAGTGAGGGAATTCCGGCCATGGTCGGGGTGCAGGAGGTACCGTGCTCACCGCGTTCGCCCGGGCGTTCAGGACGCCCGACCTGCGCAAGAAGCTGCTCTTCACGCTGGGCATTCTGGTGGTCTACCGGCTCGGCGCGCACGTGCCGGTGCCGGGTATCGACTACACCGTGGTCACCAACTGCATCAGGGACACGAAGGGGAACAACAGCCTCTTCGGCCTGGTGAACATGTTCAGCGGCGGCGCGCTGCTGCAGCTGACCATCTTCGCGCTCGGGATCCTGCCGTACATCACGGCGAGCATCATCCTGCAGCTGCTCACGGTCGTGATCCCGCGTCTGGAGGCCCTCAAGAAGGAGGGGCAGTCCGGCACCACGAAGATCACGCAGTACACGCGGTACCTGACCGTCGCGCTCGCCGTGCTCCAGGCCACCGGCCTGGTGGCCACCGCCCGTTCCGGCAGCCTGTTCTCCAACTGCACGCAGGCCTCGCAGATCGTGCCGAACCAGTCGATCTTCACCACCATCACGATGGTCGTCTGCATCACCGCGGGCACCGGGCTGGTCATGTGGGTCGGTGAGCTGATCACCGACCGCGGTGTCGGCAACGGCATGTCGCTGCTGATGTTCGTCTCCATCGCCGCCGGCCTCCCCGGTCAGCTGTGGGCGATCAAGGTCTCCGGCAAGATCGCCGACGGGTGGGTCGAGTTCCTGTCGGTGATCGCGATCGGCCTGGTGATCGTCGGTCTCGTGGTCTTCGTCGAGCAGGCGCAGCGCCGCATCCCGGTGCAGTACGCGAAGCGCATGATCGGCCGGCGTTCCTA
>NZ_FODD01000099.1 GCF_900110255.1 Actinacidiphila rubida | reverse complement strand
ATGTCGACGTTGCCGTTGGGTTCGGTGATGGCGGTCGGGGTGCCGGTGGCGGCGGGGGTGCCGAGGGAGGTGGTGAGGTCGGTGACGTGCCAGCCGGTGGAGTCGGACCAGGTGTTGGTGAGGTGTCCGCTGGTGGTGTTGATGGTGAGGATGTCGGTGTTGCCGTTGGGCTGGACGATGGCGGTGGGTGAGCCGGTGGCGGCGGGGGTGCCCAGGGAGGACGTCAGGTCGGTGACGTGCCAGCCGGTGGAGTCGCGCCAGGTGTTGGTGAGGTGTCCGCCGGTGGTGTTGACGGTGAGGACGTCTACGTTGTCGTTGGGTTGGACGACGGCTGCGGCGCGGCCGGTGAGGGCGGGGGTGCCCAGGGTGCCGGCGGTCAGGTCGGAGACGTGCCAACCCGTGCCGTCCCGGTAGGTGTTCACCAGGTGTCCGGTGCTTGCCGCGCGGGTGAAGACGTCCGTGGTTCCGTTGGGTTCGACCACCGCGTTGGAGATCGCGGAGCTGGGTGAGACGGTCACGGGCTGGGGCGAGGAGACGGCTCCCCATTGGCCGGCTGTGTTGTGGGCGCGCACGGTGATGGTGTGTGCGCCGGGAGGCACGGTGAGGGTGTTCCATGTGACGTGGTAGGGCGCGGAGGTGGCGGTTCCCACGGCGGTGCCGTCGACGAGGAACTGGACCTGGTCCACGGTGCCGACCGAGTCCGAGGCCGACGCCGACAGCGTCACCGCACCCCGTACCACCGAACCCGCACCCGGACCCGACACCGACGCCACCGGCGGCGTCGCACTGTTCGGGTCGTGCAGCCACTGGACGGTGCCGCCTTCGCCGGTGCGCTCCTCCACGTTCCAGTTGGAGACCGACGCCTTGTTGTAGCCGTTGTCCCCGGTCCAGTTCTGGTCGACGAAGTAGACCATCCCGTTGCCGGAGGAGTCGACGGACGAGCTGTAGACGACACCGGTGTGGCCGTTGGCTGCCGCACCCACCGCGAAGCTGATCACGTCACCGGCTACGGGAGCCGCGTGATCACCGTTGCTGTGCAGCTGGAACTTGCCGGGATAGGCGTTGTACCAGTTGGCGGCTTCCTGATTGCCGTTGCCTCCAGGCCCGTTGAGGCCGTAGCGCTGGACGAGGTAGCGGTCGCTGAGGTCGGCACACTGCCACTCGAGCTGCTGCTTGCCGGGTACGAGGTCGTTCTTGTCGGTGCCGCCTCCGCAGACCTGAAGTCCCATGAAGGTGCCGCTGGAACCAAGCGGACTTCCGTTGCCGTCGCAGGTCGAGTTCCACCATGACGGAAGTCCGAGATCGCCGCCGAGGGGCACGTCGTTGGACTGCATCATCGGCGTTCGGACCAGGGAGGCCGGCGCCGTCGCAGAGAGCCGCTTCACGTCGACGCTGGTGTGCGCTGCGGAATTGCCGCTGGACACCGTCAGGCCGGTGCCGAATCCGGCGGGCAGAACGGACTGGTCGTGCTGGAGATTGACCACCCAGGTGCGGCCGCCCTGGTCCACGACCCACTCGATCGCCCGGATGTCGGTGCGCGACCCCCGCTTTCCGGTGAGATTGCCATGGGAGCGCACGATCGTTCCCCGGACCTTCTGCCCGAAGATCGTGGCGACCGGACCGTTGGGCGTTCCGTGCAGGGCTCGGGTCCAGGCGGCGGTGTCGCCGGCCTTCGACTCCGGGAAGGCGTAGATCGACTGCGGCAGCGTCTCCCCGAACGGCACCGCCATCACCGACAGGTAGCTGTACGGCTTGGTGCTGCTCATGGAGGCGACCTGAACGCTGTTGCCGGGATCGGCGACGTAGGGCGTGACGCCGACGGGAACGTCCGGCCCGGACACCTGCACGGCGACGTGGTCGAGGGTGACGGCCATCTGGTGCCGAGCGCGAGCACCGGCCGGCGTCTGGGCGTGCGCCGGGAGGACCGAGAGGCCGGAAGCTGCTGCGGCGGCGACCGCGACGGCCAGGGCGGACTTCTTCAATGGCTTCAGGGGCGTGAACATGAGGATGGCTCCATGGGAGGGCACCGGGCGGGTGCGCGACGGGAACGTGCGACGTGCGACGAGATGAGACGCGCCGGTCGGGAAGCAGCGGCTGTCCTGCAGGAACAGCCGGCCTGGACGCCGAGGGGCGGCAACGGGCAGGGGGCGACGCCCCCTGGGACGTGCGGATGGTCAAGCAGTGGGGATCTGCGGAACGGCAGGCCGAGAGAGACGTGGACAATGCCCGGACGGTGGTGCCGCCGGATCCCGGGGGCGAATGCTCAGACGGTGGTGCCGCCGGATCCCGGGGTGAGACCCGACTTGTCGCCGGGCGCCAGGTACCGGCGCCGCATGGCCGGCGATGCCTGGTAGCAGCGCGCCAGGAGCGCGCCGGCGCGTGCCGGCGCCTGGGGCCGGCCGGGCGTGAAGCTGAGGAAGTACAGGAGCAGGTCGAGCCGGTCGGCCTCGCAGCGGCCCGAGACGTGCTCCAGACCGTCGTCGGAGGTGGCGTGTGCCCACAGGATCGCGGTGACCTCGCCGACCTCACCGTGCGTCTCGGTCACTGTCGGGCTGCGGCGCAGCGTGGCGTAGACGATGTCCACGGAGTCAGCCGCCCCAGCTGATGTCCTGGGGCGCGGCAGCCATGACGGTGGTTGCGGAGGCTCCACTCGTGGTGGTCCCGGCGCTCGCCGCGGCGACTGCCCCAGCCGGCGAGAGGGCGAAGATCACGACGGCGAGGGTGGCGACCGCGGTGGCGAGGGCGTAGCGGAGACGAGTCATGGCAGTTCCCTGTCTGTGGATGTGCGAGTCCTGATCTGGCAGTGCACGTCCCGCGGTTGACGCTTCTGCCTGCCGCTGCGGGGGCTTCCCCTTGCGGCCATGAACAGCTTCGCCGCAGATCAACGGCCCTGGAAGGGCTTCTTGTTGTCCCTGACCGGCCAGTCCGCAATCGGACATCCAATCATGTGCATGACATTTCACGGGAAGCTGCCCTGCCCGCCGGTGAAGGTCCTCTCGTGAACGGCGATGCATCAACAGCGTTCTGACCAGGCAAAGGAGATGTGGCGATCTTGTGGAGGCGCTACGGCGCCTGAGAGAATCAGGGCGTCAGGTGCGGCCGGGGGGCAGCGCCAAAAAAAGGGGGGTGGTTCGGCGATGCTGGAAACGCTCGGACTGAGTGCTGAAGCCGCCGCGGTCTACCAGGTCATGCTCAGTCATCCGGCGGCCGATGTCGCCGGACTGGCCGGCGCGAGCGGCCTGACGCCGGCGCAGGTCCACGACTGCCTCGACGAACTCGGCCAGTACATGCTCGTGCGGGCCTCCGGCGAGCATCCCGGGCAACTGCGAGCGGTGAGCCCCGAGATCGGCCTTGCCGACATGATCACCCGGCAGGAGGCCGACCTGGCGGCCCGCCAGGCCCACCTGGCCGCCTCGCGCGCCGCGGTGACCCGGATGGTCGCCGAGCGCGCCGACCACCGGACCACCCAGGGCGAGCGCATCCTCGGGCTGGACGGCATACAGGATCTCCTGGAGCGGCTCGGGCGCGCGGTGCGCACGGAGGTCATCGGTGTGCAGCCCGGCATTCAGACCATCGCCGACATCGAAGCCGCCCGACCCGCTGATGCCGAGGCGTTCTCCCGGGGCGTCACCATGCGGACGCTCTACCAGGAAGCCGCCCGTAAGCATCCGCACTTGGAGGTGCATGCGCACTGGCTGCTCAGTCAGGGCGGCGAGGTGCGCACAGCGCCCACCATTCCCCAGCGCATGGTGATCTTCGACCGTACCCAGGCCGTGGTCCCGATCGACCCCGCCGACCATCGCAGGGGTGCTCTTCACGTCACTGAACCCGGCATACTCACGGCGCTGCTGGACCTGTTCGAACAGGCGTGGAACACCGCCGTCCCGCTTGGCGCGACCCGCTACGACGAACCCGAATCCGGCCTCTCCGGTACCGAACGTGAGCTCCTGCGCCTCCTCGGTGGCGGACTCACCGACGAAACCGCCGCCCAGCGCCTGGGAACCTCCAGCCGCACGGTCAGACGCCAGATGGCGGCCATCATGGAACGCCTCAACGCCACCAGCCGCTTCGAGGCAGGGATCAAAGCTGCCCAACGCGGCTGGCTCCAGTGACCGTAGGCTGGAGTCGTCCCGGTCGCGGAAGCTCGTCGCGCCCGGTGCTCCCGGTCGTGGTCACCGCGCATCGGCCCTCTCCCGTGCGGTGCAGGCAAAATCGTGGGCCATTGCCATGGGACACCTGCTGGGAGCGCGGGACGGGGCCGGGCGATAACGCAGTACCGGCCAGTTCGGCTGCGGGGCGGTCGCGGTCGGTCGCGCGGCAGCAGCGGCCCGAGGTCGATGTTGAGGTCGTCCGGGGACAGGCCGAAGTGCTCGCGCAGCTCGGTCATCCAGTCCTCCAGGGCCATTAGCGTCACCCCGAGGTTCTCGACCTGCTCGTCGTCGAGGTCGCCCTGCTCGATCCACCGGAGCGCCTGACGCTGCGGGTGCCGAAAACCTCATCCGGGCAGGTCACGTGGCATGTTGACACTCGCAGACGCCGTCGTGTTGGTCGCGATTCTGTACCGGGAGGCGGGAGATGTTCGCTGGGCCGGCGATTCGCGGCGGCAACCGGCGCAGTGGCCTCACGTCGGCGATGCTCGGGGCCGGGCGGTGCCCGGCGTAGAACTGCCCGGACTCGCGCGGGACAGTGAGCGGGGTGGCGCTGATCCCAGATGCGGCTCGTGGTTGCGGGTGGGTCCCCGTTCGTACCCGGTGCAGTCGAACGAATGTCGGGGTTGTGTATTTCTGCCAACGGCGCAATGTTGGAATAGCAGAGCTGGAGGAGGAGGATCCCGTGACCTGTCGGGGACCATCTGGGGACCACGCGGCGTACGCGTTTGCGAGCGCTATCCTCGTAACTGGTCATAATACCCGGAGAGTTAGTCCCATTTGACGGGGAAATTCCCTTGATCTTCGCGACTGGGGGTCAAGGGGTCGCAGGTTCAAATCCTGTCGTCCCGACGGTGCAGAAGGGCCCGCGAGCCGGCATTTTGCCAGGTCAGCGGGCCCTTCGCCTTTTTCGGAAACGATGGTCATCTGATGACGCGTCAGTACCTGGGGACCACGCGGGGACGGTTACTCAAGAAAACCCGCAGGTCAGGGCGTGTTTTCCTGGGGACCAAGATCACGACTTCCGAGTCCCAATTGTGTACTCCCTACAACCGCCTGAGTGTTGCGGACAGGCCAGGGGTGGGCGGGGGAGGGGTTTTGACTCCGGTGAGGTGGCCGCTGAGGTTCTGGCCGGCGCGCACGACGGACTGCAGGTCGGGGTGGAGGTAGCGCTGGGTGGTCTGCAGGTTGCCGTGGCCGGCGATCAACCGCAGGACGTGCAGGGGGACTCCGGCGTCGGCCATCCATGTCAGTCCGGTGTGGCGCAGGTCGTGGCGGCGTAGGTGTTCGTAGCCGAGGGAGCGGACGACGTCGTCCCAGTGGGTGGCGTCGCGCAGGATGGCAGTGGTGATGCGTTCGCCGCGGGGGCCGGTGAACAGGCGCGCGTCGGGGTTGTCGCCGACGGCGAGCAGGCGCCGGGCGATCATCGGGCGGATCTCTTCGATGAGGGGGACGTGGCGGGCGACTTTGCCCTTGGTGTTCTTGTCGGCCAGGCCTCCGGGGGAGGGTGTGGTCTGCCGGCGCAGGCTCCAGATCCAGTGGTGCCGGTCGATGTCCTTCACGCGCACTCCGGAGACTTCGCCGATGCGCGCTGCGGTGCAGGCTGCGAAGACCACGGCCTCTCCCCACCCGGTGTACTGCTGGTAGGAGCGGGCGACCAGGGCTGAGGCGAGCTGTGTGAGGGCGTTCCAGTCGCGCAAGGCGAGCGAGCGGGGGTCGTCGAGTTCGTCTTCGGCCAGTTGGTACTGGCGCTGCCATCCCTTGACTCGGGCGGGGTTGACGGTGATCAGCCCGTCGCGGACAGCCTGTTCCATGACCCGGACGAGGATTGCCAGGCTGCTCTTGACCGTCGAGCGGCCCTCGCCGTCGGCGATCCACGCGTAGACGGTGCGGTCGACGGCGCCGTTGGTGACCGCGGTGAGCGGCAGGTGCCCGAGTGCCGGCACCACGCGCAGCCGCCACCCGGCCAGGTAGGGGTCGGT
>NZ_FODD01000093.1 GCF_900110255.1 Actinacidiphila rubida | reverse complement strand
TCATCACCTCCGACCTGGAGGAGCTCATCGAGGGATCGGACCGGGTGGTCATCCTCAAGGACGGCCGCGTGGTGGGCAACCTCGACGGCGAGGACGTCAGCGAGGACGGGCTGCTCGACGCGCTCGCCACCGCGCCGCCGCTGTCGCCCGACGCTCCCGACGAGCCCGAAGTCACCGACGAGCCGGAGGCCCCCGTCGTGCCTGGCGCCGCCGGTGAGCCCGGCGCCCCGGGCGAGGCCGGCGGATCCGACGTCACCGGCGGGCCGGCCGAGGCCGGTCCCGCCCCCGCATCCGAAGAACCCGGCGGGGCGCCGGCCGGCGCAGACCCGGCCGCCGCACCCGTGAAGGAGAAGCAGTCATGACCTCCCTCACCTGGACCGGACCCGCGCTCGACCGCGCGCGGGCCCGCCGCCTGCTCCAGGAGTACGGCGTCTACGCCGCGCTGGCCGTGCTGTTCGTCATCGCGGTCGGCCTCGACACGTCGTTCGTGCAGATGAGCAACATCCGCGTCCAGCTCTTCCAGGTCGCGCCCACCCTCCTGGTGGCGCTCGGCATGGCCCTGGTCATCGGCACCGAGGGCATCGACCTGTCGGTGGGCGCGGTGATCGCGCTGTCCGCCTCGGTGGTGCCCCTCTACCTCGGCTACGGGCTCTTCCCCGCCGTGCTGATGGCCCTGCTGCTGGGCGCCGCGTCCGGCGCGGTCGGCGGCGCGATGGTCGCCTTCGCGCGCATCCAGCCGATCGTCGCGACACTCTCGCTGATGATCGGCGGCCGCGGCCTCGCGGAACTCGTCAACGGCAACTCCGCGAAGCCCGTCACCCAGACCACCCTGCTCGACCTCGGGTCGAACAGCCTCGCCGGCATCCCCGAGATGGCCTGGATCGCCGGCGTCTGCGCCCTGCTGACCGGCCTGCTGGTACGGCGCACCACCTTCGGCCGGCAGCTCGTCTCCATCGGCGACAACCGCCAGGCCAGCCGCCTGTCCGGGCTGCCGGTGCGCCGCGTGCTGATCACCGTCTACGTCATCTCCGGCGTGCTCGCCGCGCTCGCCGGCGTGCTGATCGTCGGCCACGGCGCCGAGGCGGACCCCGCCAACCAGGGCCTGAACATGGAGCTCAACGCGATCACCGCGGTGGTCGTCGGCGGCACGCCGCTCAGCGGCGGCCGGGTCCGGGTGCTCGGCACCGTGGCCGGTGCGCTGTTCATGCAGCTGATCACCGCCGTGCTGACCCAGCACAACGTACACACCTCGTACACCCAGATCGTGGAGGCCGCGATCATCTGCTTCGCGGTCTACGCCTCCCAGGAGCGTGGTACCCGATGACCGCCACCGTGCTGCCGCCCCCGGCCACCGCGAAGGCCCGCGCACCGCGCGCCACGCTCGGAGAGCGGATCGCCTCCCAGGTGCAGCGCCGCGGCGCGCTGGCCGTGCTCGTCCTGGTGGCCGTGATCGCCTCCGCCACGTCCTCGACATTCCCCACGTGGTCGAACATCAGCAGCATCCTCGGCAACAACGCCTTCGTGTGGCTGCTCGCGCTCGGCATGACCTTCGTCATCATGACCGGCGGCATCGACCTGTCCGTGGGGTCGATGTACGCGCTCGGCGGGGTGCTCGGCGCGTACGGCTCGACGCACGGCACCTGGCTCGCCGTCCTGCTGCCGCTGGCGGTGGGCGCGGCGTGGGGCACGGTGCAGGGACTGCTGGTCGCGAAAGCGGGGATGGCGCCGTTCATCGTCACCCTCGTCGGACTGCTCGGGCTGCGCGGCCTGCTCCAGGCCGTCACCAACGAGGGCGCGACCACCTACCTGGTGCCGCAGCACTCGGCGTTCCGCCACCTGGGAGCCGGGGTGTGGACGCCGGTGCTCATCACCGCGGCGCTCTTCGTGCTCGGCGCGGTGCTGCTGACCCGCACCGGCTTCGGCCACACCCTGACCGCGATGGGCGGCAACGAGAACGCGGCCGTGCTGCTCGGCCTGCCCGTCGTCCGCAGCAAGGTGCTGGTCTACCTGCTGTCGGGCACCCTCGCCGCAGCGGCGGGCGCGCTGGGAGGCGCCCGCCTCGGCTCCGGCGTGACGACCATCGGCATCGGCTACGAACTCACCGCCATCGCCTCGGTGGTCATCGGCGGCACCCTGCTCACCGGCGGCAGCGGCTCCGTCGGCGGCACCGCGGCCGGCGTGCTGCTGCTCGCGGTGATCCACAACCTGATCGACCACTACTTCTCGCAGTACGGCTCCGCGTTCACCGACGCCGTCAACGGCGGCTTCCTCGCGGCCGTCGTACTCCTGCAGACCCTGCTCAGCCGCACGCAGCAGCTCGAATGACGGCTGCACCGGCGGCACCGGCGGCGACCGGCGCGGCCGCGGCCCCGCGCCGCACCCGCCAGGCCGGACGACGGCGAAGTACCCCTCCTCGTCCGGGCGTTCCGGGCTCCCGCCGCCCCAGGCAGGGGGAGCCCCGGCTCCGCGGACGACCCCGGCCCCGGCCGGCCACCACGCGAGTTCGTGCGCCGGCCCCGGCCGGCCCGAGGAGAGGAGCCGCCGTGGGCGTCAGCCTCAAGGACGTCGCGCTGCGCGCGGGCGTCTCGGTCAGGACGGCGTCCAAGGTGGTCAACGGCAGCGAGCACCTGCGGCCCGCCACCCGCGAACGCGTGCTGCGCGCCGTCGCCGAACTCGGCTACCGGCCCAACCCGACGGCCCGCCAGCTCCGCAGCGGGCGCACCGGACTCATCACCATGGCCGTTCCCGACCTGGCGGGACCCTACTTCGCGGAGCTGGCCGGCGCGGTCATCGAGACCGCCGCCCGGTACGGCCGCACCGTGCTGCTCGACCACACCGGCGGCTCGTACGAGCGCGAGGTCACCGTGTGCAACGGTGCCCGCTCGCACCTCGCCGACGGGCTGATCCTCAGCCCCGTGCGGCTCGGCGAGCAGGACCTGCTGGCCCGCGCCGACCGGTCCCCGCTCGTCCTGCTCGGCGGCGCCGAGTACCAGGTGCCCTTCGACCACATCGCCATCGACGACACCGCCGCCGCCCGCACCGCGGTCCGCCACCTGGCCTCCCTCGGGCGCCGCCGGATCGCGTTCCTGGGCGCCAGCCCCGACCGCGCCCGCCGCGGGGCCGACCAGCGGCTGCGCGGCTGGCGCGAGGAGACCGCCGCGGCCGGCGGGACCCCGCACACCTGGCTGGTGGTGCCCACCGAGGGCCGCGGCCGCCAGGACGGCTGGACCGCGATGACCGGACTGCTCGCCCGGCAGCGCGCCGCGGACCGTCCCGCGCCCGACGCGGTGTTCGCCTACAACGACCAGATGGCGCTGGGCGCGATGCGCGCCCTGGCCCAGCACGGGCTGCGGATCCCGGAGGACGTCGCCGTCGTCGGCTTCGACGACACCGAGGAGGGCCGCTACGCCCCGGTGTCGCTGACCAGCGTCGCCCCCGACACCGCCGCCATCGCCCGGCTCGCGGTCACCCGCCTGCTGGAGCGCATCACCTGGGACGACACGGCGCCACCGCCGGCCCCGGTGCGCATCACCCCCGGACACACCCTGGTGGTGCGGGAGTCGACGACCGGCCGGTCCGGGACCGGGCGGGCGCCGCCCGGCGCGGGCCGCAGCGCGGCCGTCCGCCTCCCCCCGCCTCCGCCGGCTGCTCCCGCCAGCCGCCCGTCGTCCGAGGAACCGTATGACTCGCCCCTCCCTGGCCCGCTCCGCGTTCGGCCTGACGTCAGCAGGCGCCGCAGTGGACCGCTGGACGCTGGACTCCGGCACCGGCGTGCGCGCCGACGTGCTCACCCACGGCGCGATCCTGCACGGCCTGACGGTGCCGGCCGCCTCCGGCGACGACGCGTGCGTCGTCCTCAACCTGCCGACCGTGGCCGACTACGAGCGGCGGAGCCCCTTCTTCGGCGCCGTCGTCGGCCGGTACGCCAACCGCATCGCGGACGGCGCCTTCACCCTGGACGGCAGCGCGTACCGCGTGCCGGTCAACGACCGCGGCCACGCACTGCACGGCGGTCCCGACGGCTTCGACCGCCGGCTGTGGTCGGCCGAGCCCGGCCCGGCCGGCGAGGACACCGTGGCGCTCCGGCTGACGCTGCACAGCGCCGACGGCGACATGGGCTTTCCGGGGGCGCTCGACGTCACCGCCACGTACACCCTCGACCGGCAGGGCACGCTGCGCCTCGACTACCGCGCCACCACCGACGCGGCGACCGTCGTGAACCTGACGCACCACGCCTACTTCAACCTCGCGGGCGCGGGCATCGGTGACGTGCTGTCCCACACGCTCGCCCTGGACTCCGCCGCGTTCCTGCCGGTCGGTCCCGACGGCATCCCGCTCGGCGACCTCGAGCCCACCGAGGGCACCGCCTTCGACTTCGCCACGCCGCGCCCCATCGGCGAGCGGATCGGCGACGAGGACCCCCAGTTGCGGAGCATGGGCGGCTACGACCACTGCTGGGCCCTCGATCCGGCCGCCCCGCGGGAGGGCCCGCTGCGACGCGCGGCCCGGCTCGCCGACCCGCTCACCGGCCGCCGCCTCGAGGTGTGGACCACCGAGCCCGGCGTGCAGGTCTACACCGGCAACGGCCTCGACGGCAGCCTCAGCGGCGCCGACGGCAAGCCCTACGACCGGCACGGCGCGGTCTGCCTGGAGACCCAGCACTTCCCGGACTCCCCGAACCGCCCCGCCTACCCCAGCACCGTCCTGCGCCCCGGCCAGGCGTTCGCCAGCACCACCGAGTTCCGCTTCCCGCAGCTGGCGGGCCGCCCCGGCGGCACGTGAAGGGGCCTGACGGCATCCGGCGCCGCGGATCCGCGGCCCGCGCGCCGACCCGTTCCCGCCGGCGCCTGACGGCACGGGCGGTCTGACCGCTCCTCCGGCCGCCGCGGAGATCCCCACGACAGACCCCGGCCCGCGGCGGCCTTCAGACGTCCTGGGGGTTCGTCCGGGAGCGCAACTGGCGTCGGGAGGTGACGCCCAGCTTGCCGAAGACGTTTCCGAGGTGCCACTCCACGGTGCGGGGGCTGATGAACATCTGCGCGGCGATCTCGGCGTTGGTGAGGCCCGATCCGGCGAGCTTGGCGATGTGGGCTTCCTGGCTGGTGAGTTCGGTCGTGGACCCGGACGTGCGCTTGGCCACCGCCTCGCCTGTGGCGAGAAGCTCCCGGCGCGCGCGTTCGGCGAAACCCTTGGCACCGATCCGGTGCAGAAACTCGTAGGACGCGCGGAGTTGGACCCGGCTCTCGCGACGACGGCCCGCGCGGCGCAGCCACTCTCCGTACAGGAGGCGGGTCCGGGCCAGTTGTGTCGTGATCCGGGTGGTGCCGAGGAGTTCGACGGCCTCCTGGTAGCGGGCGTCGGCGTCGGCCTCCTGATCCTCGCTGAGCAGGGCCCGGGCGCAGGCCCGTGTCCCGAGGGCCCAGTCGGTGCCGCTGGCCGTGGTGCGCTCGGTGAGCGCGGCCATGGCTTCCGTCGCGGTCTCGGCCCGGCCGCTCCGCGCGGCGGCTTCGACGAGTTCGACCAGCGCCCAGCCGTAGATGCCGAGGTCTTCGTACTGGCAGGCCCGGCGCGCCGCCGACAGGGCCGCTTCGTGGCGTCCAAGGCCGTTGTACAGCACCGAGGTCGCGTACTCGGCGAAGCTGATCGTGCGCCCTTCGCCGCGGACCGTGGCGTCCTCGATGCCGGTCCGGATGACGGCCAGCGCCGCGGCTTCGTGCGCCTGCCAGGCGTTGACCAACAGGTCGGGGTAGATCATCGGAGGGTTCCCGGCGGCCTGGGAGATGGCGGACGCCTCGTCGATCAGCGCCGTCGCCGTGGTGAAGTCCCCGGCGTGCACGTAGTAGATCGCCTGGTAGGTCAGGGACATCGGCAGCACGGACAGGGCCCCGGTCTCCCGGGCGATGCGGACGGCGTCGGCTGCGAGCGTGTACCAGGCCTCGTCGTCCCACAGTTCGGGGGCCAGCGGTTCCGGTGTGACGGGGCAGGCGAGCCAGAGGTGGCGCCGCTCGATGTCGGTGGCCTCCGACCGCTGATCACGCCTGACGGCCCGCAGGGCGTCGCGCAGGCTGTCGACGCTGGCCGCGTAGCCGTCGACGAGGACACTGGTCATGGTGTCCAGGAGCACGTCGACGGTGCGCGGCGGGGTGGCAGCGGGTGGTCCGCCGCGAGCTGCCAGGGCGACGGCGCGCTGCTGGAAGCCCTCGCTGAGGTGGCCGGCGAAGACCGCCGCGTTGACGGCTTCGAGGAGGGTGTCGCGGGCGAGGTCCGCGTCGAGCGGTGCGAGGCGCTGCGCGGCCTGGAGGAGGAGTCCGGGGGCGGCGCTCCCGCGGCCCTGGGCGAAGATCAGCCGGGCGCGCAGGCGGGCGAGGCGGGCGCGCTGCAGGTCGTCGAGGGGCCCGCCTTCGGCGAGGGCCATCATGTTCTGCGCCTGGACGGTACCGCCGGCGTCGATGTCCAACTGGGCGGCGGCCAGGGCGCGGGAGACGCGCCTGGCGGGATCGGGCGTCAGCTCCGCGGCGCGGCGCAGGAACGCGGCCGCCGCGGCCGCGCCTCCCCTGCGGTGGGCCCGTTCGGACGAGTCCTCCAAGCTCTGCGCGGCCTCCTCGTCGGGCCCGGCCGCGGCCTGGCCTCGGTGCCAGGCCCTCCGGTCGGGGTCGAGTCGCGGGTCCGTGGCGTCCGCCAGCGCCTGATGGGCCGCCCTGCGTTCCGGAAGCGGCGTCCGCCGGTAGATGGCGGAGCGCACCAGCGGATGGTGGAACCGCACCCGGCCGTCGACCTCCACCAGACCCGCGGTCTCGGCCGCCGCAGCGGCGTCCGCCGCGAGATGCCGGGCGGCGCCGGCCCCGCGCAGGAGGGCCGCGTCGCCGGTGGGATCTGCCGCGGCGATGACCAGCAGGCGCCGCGTGTCCTCGGGAAGCGACGTGAACTGGCGGTGGAACGCCTCCTCGAGGCTCGTGGTCACGGGACGCGATCCGGGCTGCGCGTAGCCGCCGGCGAGATCGGTCAGCCCCAGGACGCGCGGCAGGTGCAGCAGGGCCATCGGGTTCCCGTGGGCCTCCTCGACGATCCGGTCGCGGACCTGCGGGTCGAGCGGTGCGTGGTGGGTCGAGCCGAGCAGCGTGCGGGCGTCCGGTTCGGCCAGGCCCCGGATGCTCAGCTCCGGCAGGTCCGCGAGTTCGGGGAGGCCGGGTTCCCGCACCGCGAAGACCATCAGGAGCGCCTCGGCCTTGACGCGCCTTGCGACGAAGGTCAGCACCTGGCGGGATTCCTCGTCGATCCACTGCATGTCGTCGATCAGCAGGGCCGTGGGACGGGCCTCGGCCGCGTCGGCGAGCAGGTTGAGGACCGCGAGCCCGACCGTGAACGGGTGCGGCGCCTCTCCGGTGTGCAGCCCGAACGCCACGGACAGTGCTTCCGCCTGCGGTCCGGGCAGGGCGCCCAGCCCCTTCATCAGCGGCGCACACAGCTGTTCCAGACCCGCGAAGGGCAGGTGCATCTCCGACTCGACGCCGGTGATCGCGAGAGTGCGGAACCCGGGGGCCTCCTCGCCGGCGTGATCCAGGAGCGCCGTCTTGCCGATGCCCGCGTCCCCGCGCAGGACCACGACCGCGCTCGTTCCTTCCCGC
>NZ_FODD01000092.1 GCF_900110255.1 Actinacidiphila rubida | reverse complement strand
TGGACGCGGCGCCGTCCAGGCCGCCACCGTCCTTGGCCACGTAGGCGGGGATGAGCGGCATCGACGGCAGGTCGAGGTAGCGCTGGCCGTCCCTGACGACGGTCGTCGGCCCGTTGGACCGGACGTAGCCGTCACCGGCGTCGGCCATCGACTGGTCGGTCAGGTCGCCGACCGAGACGTTGGTGATCGTCTCCCCGGCACCGGGCTGCTGGCCGTAGCGGCCCTGCAGCAGGGAGAACGCGCCGACCGCGTCCGTGCCGCCGGCGTTCAGCAGGGACTGCGCGGACGAGGTGAGCGCGTCGTTGGCGGGCAGCGCACCGCCGGTCCCGGCGGTGCCCGGAGTGCCGGGCGACGCCTGGCGGGCGGCGTGCCCGCCGATCGCCGGCGCCGACGAAGGCAGCGGCACCGCACCGGTGTTCATGGTGTTCACGTAGCGGTCGGGCTCGGCGTAGGCGATCCCGGGCGTGCCCTGCAGGGCGCGTGCGACCGCGGCGGAGTCGTGACCGGAGGTCTGGAGCACATAGGTGCCCGCCAGGCCGGACGACGCGTCCTGGACCGCGGGCCGCAGCGACGTGGCGCCGACGGCCCGGAGCTTGGCGTCGACCGCGGGGCTGCTGGTGTGCGGGGTGCGGGCGGCCAGCCGGGTGCCCGGCAGCGTCGTTCCGGTCACGGTGGTGCCGGCGTCCAGACCGACCAGGACCTGGCCGGGGACGACGCCCTGGCGCTGCGTGGCCGGTTGCGGCGGCGACTGGTGCGCGCCGCCCGTGTCCAGCGGGGTGCGGGCGGACGGCAGCGCGGCCGACGCCGGGACCGCCGCGGTGGCGGAGGCGACGGCGACGGCGAGCACGACGGCGGCTCGGGTGAGTCGGCCGCCCGGGGAGTGAGCACGTGGCATGGAGCGCCTTCCGGTTCCGGGGGACGTCTGGAGCGCACACGAGGCGGTGCATGCGCGAAGGGACGTGAAACCGCGCAAACCCTCGCGGGAGGACGCCCCATGATCAGGCGACGATGCCAATCGGCCGCCGAGAGGCGCAAGATTGCGCAGGTGGCCGACTTCCGCCAACTGGCGGGCGGTGGCCAGGAGCGACCGGAGCAGACATGGAACTTGACGTCCTCGGACTCAGCGGGGAAACACAGCGGGTGTACACGGCGCTGGTCGGGCTGCCGCGCAGTCCCGCCGGGCGCGTCGCGGACGCCTGCGGCGTGTCCGCGAGCGTGGCCGGCCGGGTGCTGGCCGGGCTCGTCAGGGAGGGCCTGGCGGCCCGGGCCGCGGGCCGCCCGCCACTGTTCACGGCGACGGCGCCGGACGTCGCGGTCACCGCCCTCATCCAGGAGCGGGAGCACCGTCTGGACACCGCGCGGTCGCTGGTGCAGCGGCTCACCGAGATCCACCGCGAGGCGCTGCGCATCAGCGACCCCGACATCGCCGTCGAACTGCTCACCGACCGGGAGGACATCAGCGCCGCGGTGCGCCGGCTGACCGACGGCGCGCAGCGCGAGGTGCGGGCGTTCGACCGCCCGCCCTACGTGGACCGGCCCGGCAGCAACCTGCAGACACAGGTGGAGCGGCAGCGCACCGGGGTGGTGCACCGCGTCGTCTACGACCGGGCCGCGGTCGCCTGGCCCGGACGTCTGGAGGACGACATCCTGCCGAGCGTGCGCACCGGCGAGCAGGCACGCGTCCGCGCCGAACTCCCGCTCAAACTCGTCCTGTCCGACGACCGGTCGGCGATCATCCCGTTCAGCCTCGCACCGCGCGGCCACTCCGCCGCCTACCTCATCCACCGCTCCCCCATGCTCAGCGCGCTCGAGGCGCTGTTCGAGGCGGAGTGGGAGCGGGCGGTCCCGCTGCGTGACGCCGTCGAGGGGGTGGAGACGCCGGTGCCCGACGACCCCGAAAGCCGCTCCCTGCTGCTCCTGCTCACCTCCGGCAGCACGGACGCCGCGATCGCCCGCGCCCTCGGCTGGAGCCAGCGCACGACGCAGCGCCGCATCCACCGCCTGATGGCCGAACTCGGCGCCTCCACGCGCTTCCAGGCGGCGGCGCTGGCCGCACGGCGCGGCTGGCTGTGACGGTCCCTCCGGGGCGGTCCGGCCCAATCCGGCCCAGGGTTCGGCCCAGCCCGGCCGCAATCCCGGCTTACAACGATGGAAAGGAACCCTTCCTCACCGGTGTGCCGTGTGCCCGAACCGCGGTGCTCGCGGGCGGCGTCGGGAAAAAACCCATGGCCTCCGCAGGGTTGACTCACACAGGGAGGTGACAGCCATCATTTCCATCGTTATATAAACAGCCGTGGACGACGGAGGTCCGCCCATGCACCAGCAGGTGAATCCGGGCGCCGCACACCCCTTCACCGCACGCTTCACCGCACGCGTCACGGCGTGCGTCGCCGCGCTGGCGGCCCTGCTCCTCATCGCCCTGGGCGGCAGCCCGGGCGCGGCCCTGGCAGCCGCGCCGCCCGCCGCCGGCGGACCGCCCGCGGCGGCCGCCTCCCCGTACCCGTCCGTGGGTCCGGGCACGCACTTCCTCGACGACGCGTCGTACCTGGCGGGCGTGGCGGACCCCGGCTGGTACGAGGCGAACATCCCGTTCGTGGACCTGCCGGACACCACGCTGCAGAGCGTCTACTACTACCGCTGGCGCGACTACAAGGAACATCTGCGCTACACCGATCCCGCCGACGGCTGGATCTCCACCGAGTTCCTGGACTGTTGCGGCTACGCGGCTCCCTACCAGGCGATCAACGCGGCCGCCGGGCACCAGATCACCGAGGGCCGCTGGCTGCGGGACCAGTCCTACGACGACGACTACATCCGCTTCTGGCTGACGGGCCCGGGCGCCGGCAGCAAGCCGCAGACCGACGGCGTCAACGCCGACACCTCCGACTGGGCGCACGAGTACAGCGTGTGGCTGGCCACGGCCGCCTACCAGCAGGCGCAGGTCACCGGCGACTTCAGCCGGCTGCGGACGCTGCTGCCCGCCCTGGTCCGCCAGTACCGCGGCTGGGACGGGCAGTTCGACGCGCGGTTGGGCCTGTACTGGTCGGTCCCGGTGTGGGACGCCATGGAGTTCTCCGCGTCCTCGTACGCGTCGGGCGACCCGTACCACGGCGGCGCGGGATTCCGCCCGACGCTCAACTCGTACCAGTACGGAGACGCGATGGCGATCAGCGCGATCGCGGCCGGGGCCGGCGACCAGACGCTGGCGGCCGAGTACGCGGGCCGCGCCGCGGCGTTGAAGGCCTCGTTGCAGAAATGGCTGTGGGATCCGTCGCGCGGCTTCTACTACACTATGGCGCGCGACGGGAACCCGGACCACAAGCTGTCCGACACCCGCGAGGAGATCGGCTACATCCCGTGGATGTTCGGCGCGGCCCAGCCGTCCGACGCCCCGGCCTGGTCGCAACTGGGCGACCCGCAGGGCTTCGCGAGCGCGTACGGTCCCACGACCGCCGAGCGGCGCAGCCCGTGGTTCATGCACGAGGCGGGCAACTGCTGCCGGTGGGACGGCCCGAGCTGGCCGTTCGCGACCTCGCAGACGCTCACCGGCCTGGCGAACCTGCTGGACGACTACCCGGCGCAGAGCACGGTCGGCAAGGAGGACTTCGCGGCCGCGCTGGCGACGTACGCGAAGACCCAGACCCGCAACGGCACTCCGTACGTGGCCGAGGCGCACGATCCGGACAGCGACCGCTGGATCTACGACGGCTACGACCACAGCGAGGACTACAACCACTCCACGTTCGACGACCTGGTGCTCTCCGGCCTGGTCGGGCTGCGCCCACAGGAGGGCGGCGCGCTGCGCGTCCAGCCGCTGGTGCCGGCCTCGTGGGACCATTTCGCCGCCGAGAACGTCCCTTACCACGGGCACAACGTCACCGTGCTGTGGGACCGCGACGGCAGCCACTACCACCAGGGCGCGGGGATGCGGATCTACCTCGACGGCCGCCTGGTGCGCTCGTCGGCGGCCCTGAGGGACACCACGGTGGGCGTCGGCGCGACCGTTCCCGCCCCGCCGTCCGCCCTGGTCGACGACGCCGCGAACCCGCTGCGCCAGGGCTACCCCAAGCCGCTCGCGTCCTACACCTGGACCTACGACAACGCGTGGAACGCCCTCGACGGGAAGGTCTGGTTCAACGAGGTCCCCGAGAACACCCGGTGGACCAACTACTCCTCACCGAACGCCCAGGACTACTACGGCGTGGACTTCGGCGCCCCCACCACGGTCGCCGACGTGCGCTGGTACGGCTACGACGACGGCGGCGGGGTCAGACCGGCCGCGGCCTACCGCGTGCAGTTCTGGGACGGCACGGCCTGGCAGGACGTGCCCGGTCAGGTGCGGGACTCCGCGGCTCCGGTGGGCAACGGCCTGAACCGCGTCACGTTCCCGCCGCTGACCACCACGAAGCTGCGGCTGCTGTTCACCGATCCCCCGGGCGCGTTCGTCGGTGTGAGCGAGTTCCAGGCATGGGGGCCGTCGAGCCCCGACGCGACGCTCGCGGTCGGCCCGGTCAACGCCAACGGGCTGGTCACGCTGGGCGGTTCGACGGCGGTCGACGTCACCGTGCGCAACACCACCGGTGCCCGGCTGGACGCGGCCGCGGTGCGGCTCGGCGTCCCGGACGGCTGGACCGCCACGCCGGCGGGCGGCGGCCCGGACACGGTGGCCGCCCACGGCTCGGCGGTCTGGCACTTCACCGTCGCCGCGCCGGCCGGCGTGGCGCCGGGCGCCGAGGCCGCGCTGATGGCCACGGCGTCCTACCGCCCGCACAACGGCGCCGCCGAGTCGACGCACCGGCTGCAGAACGCGCGGACCGCGTTCGCGGCGGGGCAGCAGGATCCGGTGGGCGTGTGGAACCTGGACGAAGGGGCGGGGGCGGTCGCGCACGACAGCGCGGGCGGCCACGACGCGGCGGTCAGCGGCAGCCCGTCGTGGGTGCCGGGTGTGTCCGGTACGGCGCTGCAACTCGACGGCGGCGGCACGCAGTCCGCGCAGACCTCGGGTCCGGTGCTGGACACGGCGGGCAACTACTCGGTCGGCGCGTGGGTGCGGCTGGACCGCACCGGCGGGTGGGCGACGGCGGTCAGCCAGGACGGCCCGGTCAGCAGCGGGTTCTACCTCCAGTACTCGGCGGCGGACAACCGGCTGGCGTTCTCCACCAGTTCGGGCCGTGCGCTGTCCGACCAGGCGCCGGAGACGGGCCGCTGGTACCACCTGGTCGGCGTGCACGACGCGGACGCGGGCACGTACACGCTCTACGTCGACGGCGTGGCGCAGTCCACGGTCTGGCGGCAGCCGACCGGTGACGCGGCGCCGGGACCGCTCGCGATCGGCCGGGCGTTCTCCGGCTCGCACCCGGCCGACTTCTGGCCGGGCTCGATCGACCAGGTCCAGGTCTGGAACCGGGCGCTGACGGCCACGGACGTCACCGCGCTGCCGGGACGGGCCGGGTGACGGCGGATCGCGGAAGCGCGATGTGACGCCCTCGGGGAGGCGCTGCGGTGTGCGGCGGCCATCCGGCTGGGCGGGGTTGTACAGGTGCCGGCATGGCGAGCCGGCCTGTTCGACCGCCACAGCCGGATGGCCGCCGCGCTGCTGCCCTCCCCGATCCGAGCGCCGCGATCCGGCGTGCCTGCCGGCTGTGCGACCCCTCCGGTCGCCTGCTTCCCCGGCAGGGGCGTGATCCCGGCGGCCGCCCAGACCCTTGTCGCCGGTCCGCCGGCCGCTGAACCTCCTTCCCGGCCGCCGCCCGGCCCAGCGCTTCCCCGACGCCACCGGCGGCCTCGCCGGCCTCGCCGTCGCGGGGGGAGGCTCGCGTGCGGGTGGTGCGGATCCGTGTCACGGTGGAAGGGCGTCGGTGATCGTGGGGAACGGCTGCGGAGCGCGAGGCGTGGGGTGCGCCGGATCTCCGCGGCGGGGCAGGACATCGCCGACCCGTCAGGGCGACGGCGCGAGACCGCGGCTCGGGGGTGCCGCGGGTGTTCGCCGGGAGCCGTAGTTCATCGTGAACCGCCGCGGGAGTCGACATGAGCGACGAGAACAAGGACGCAGCCGTGGAGGTGAAGGTCGAGGTCGTCGTCATCCCCGTCGCGGATGTCGATCGGGCTCTGCGCTTCTACCAGGGTCTTGGCTGGCGCCTCGACGCCGACTACGAGGCCGGTCCGGAGTTCCGGATCGTGCAGGTGACGCCGCCTGGTTCGCCGTGCTCGGTGCACTTCGGCCGCGGGCTCACCTCGGCTCAGCCGGGCTCGTCGCGTGCGTACCTCGTGGCGTACGACATCGAGAAGGCCCGCGCGGACCTGATCGGCAAGGGCGCGGACGTGAGTCCCGTGTTCCACAACGTCTACGACACCGGCGCCGAGGTCAGGGTGGACGGGCCCGACCCGGACGGGCGCAGCTACGCGACGTACGCCACGCTCGCCGACCCGGACGGCAACGAGTGGACGCTGCAGGAAGTCAGGGAGCGCGCCCCCGGGCGGTGATGCGCGTCGGCGGGTCCGGCCGGACCCGCCGCACCAGCCGACCGTCAAGGTGTCCGCCGTGGCCTGGCCGCGCGGGTCGGGGCGGTCGAGCGGCTCGGCGGTGAGCCGTTCGCCCGCCCCGGCGGGCGAGGGTATGGGGAGCCCTCGGACACGGCTGCTACCGCAGGGACCGGAACCCGGTGCGGAGTTCACCGACGAACAGCTCGGGCTGCTCCCAGGCGGCGAAGTGCCCGCCCTCCGGGAGCTGGTTGTAGTGGATGAGGTTGGGGTACGCCTCCTCGGTCCAGCTCCGCGGCGCCTGGTACAGCTCGTCCGGGAAGACGCTGACCGCGGTGGGCAGCTTGACGCCCCTGACGCCGAAGAAGGGCGTCGTGTTCTCGGCGTACAGGCGGGCCGCGGAGACCGCGGTGTTGGTGAGCCAGAACAGCGTGACGTTGTCGAGGACGTCGTCGCGGGAGAGGCCTTCCCGCACACCGTCGAAGGCGCGCGAGATCAGGGCGAGACTCTTCGCGTCGTGGTCGAGCAGGAACGCGGCCAGGCCGACCGGGGAGTCGGCGTGGGCGGCCAGGGACTGCGGGCGCGAGGCCATCATGTACGCGTAGTAGACGTGCCGGTAGACGAAGTCGAGCTGTTCGACGGCACGCTTCTGCTCGTCGTCGGCGAGGACCGTGCCGTCGGGGAGCGGGTTGCCGGCGATGATGGCCAGCTCGATGGCGGGCGGGATCACCTTCGGCATGTTGGTGTGGATGCCGACGAGACCTTCGGGCTCCTGGACGCCCATGGCGTCGGTCACGACCGCTCCCCAGTCGCCGCCCTGCGCGACGTACTTGGTGTAGCCGAGGCGCTTCATCAGCTCGCCCCAGGCGCGGGCGATGCGCTCGGGCCCCCAGCCCTTGGCGGTGGGCTTGCCGGAGAAGCCGTAACCGGGCATCGAGGGGATGACCACGTCGAAGGCGTCGGACGCGTGGCCGCCGTGCGCGGTCGGGTCGGTCAGCGGGTCGATGATCTTTATCTGCTCGACGACCGATCCGGGCCAGCCGTGGGTGACGATGACGGGCAGCGCGTTCGCGTGACGGGAACGGACGTGGATGAAGTGGATGTCCAGCCCGTCGATCTCGGTGACGAAGTGCGGGTAGGACTTCAGCTTCGCCTCGATCCTGCGCCAGTCGTACTCCGTGCCCCAGTACGCGGCGAGGGCCCGCAGCGTGGCGAGCTGGGTGCCCTGCGACTGGTCGTCGACGGTCTCCTTCTCCGGGAAGCGCGTGGCCCGGACGCGGGCGCGAAGGTCGTCGAGGTCGGCGTCGCTGAACTCGAAGGTGAATGGCCGGATGGCCGTGCTGTCGGACATGAGGGTTCTCCTGGACGTACTGTTCGTTTCTCGCGGAATTCCGTGAACAAGCTTCCCGATCGGCGCACGGGCCATGGCCTGCCGGACCGGTGCGACGATTTTCGAGCGGATGATCGCATTGCGGCCGATCACCTTCCGTGTCCGCGCCCACACGACGGGGTCATGTGCCCGCCGGGACCCGGCTCGCTCATTCACTCCGCCCAAGGCTAGGGACCGGCCGCAGCCTTCGCCCCGGGGAAACCCCCGGGGTTTTCCCCCGGGCCTGACGAAGCGGGATCGGGTCGGGACCATGATTCCGACCTTGTCCTTTCGGTCTCTCGCGCGCGGGACACGGGATATACGCTGGAGGACGTCGGACACGCGGGCTTTCGTCCCGCGTGAATTTCCGGAGAAATGCCCGCGCGACACCACCGGAATTCCCGACCGCACCACATCCCGCGCCGGCTGTCTCCCGGCCGGGTGTCCGACAAGGGACATTGATCATGGGCGGAGCCACCGCGAAGGCACTTCAGGGTCGGAGCCATGAAGTCCGGGTCCTCATGGACGCCGTGACCCGGGCGCGGGAAGGAACGAGCGCGGTCGTGGTCCTGCGCGGGGACGCGGGCATCGGCAAGACGGCGCTCCTGGATCACGCCGGCGAGGAGGCCCCCGGGT
>NZ_FODD01000046.1 GCF_900110255.1 Actinacidiphila rubida | reverse complement strand
GTGCCCCCGGCAGGACTCGAACCTGCGGCCAAGCGCTTAGAAGGTACCCCGGTTCGAACGCTGCGCTTACCTGCGGTTTCCTGCGGTTTCCCGGTATCACTCTCGCCGGGGGCGCTTGGTCAAAACTCGCTTCGCATTTGGCCTGATCAGAGCGGGCGCGCGGGAGCCCCGGCCGTAAGAGTACGACCGGGGCCCCCGCCGGCCACGCTTCCGCCATCGGAGCGGAGCGGCACACCTCGCGCGAAGGTGCCTCACGGGCCGGGCCTCACCGCCGCATCGAGTACGACGGAGTCGATCAAGAAGTGTGTAAGAAATTACACAGACTTCTGATCATGGCACCAAGAACTTGGACAAGTGCCAGCCCTTGATCCAGTGCCTGAACGAGTCATCGCGAGGCGCCGCCGGGTCGGGCAGCGCATCCGGACCGCTCGCGAGATGGCCAACCTCACGCAAGAGCGATTGGCCGAACTCGTCGACGTCGACCGCAGGACCATCGTCAACGTGGAACTGGGCTACACCTCACCCCGGTTGGACACGCTTCTGATGATCGCGGATGCGGTGCGGACGCCGCTGAGCGAGCTCGTTCGCGAGGGAGCGGGGGAGTAGGCCCGTCCCTCGAACCATCGATTACCACAGGGTACTGATGGTCAATCCTCCATTCACGCGATCGTGGGAAGACCCCGCCGCCGGCACGGGGGTGTCCGGCGACGGGGAGTAGGAGGGCCCCCGGCCCGTGGGGTGACTCGCCGTCTCCGGGGGCCCAGCTCAGCGACGACTCGGCTGGTACGTGCGCGTCCACGTCACCGGCGCGCAGTCGTCGGGGTTGGCGTGCAGATGCAGGTCGGGGGACATGCCGGTGCCCTGTTCCACGGAGACCGTTTTGCCCTTGCCGGGCGGGATCTCCTGCTGGCAGTGCGCGCACTTCGCCACGGTCAGCACCTCCCTGGCATCGGGTGGAGGATCGGGCCGCGGGCCGCGCGGTACGCCTCCCACAAGGCCGCGCCCGTCTCGCAGTTGAGGAGGCGGCGGTGACACTCGGCGCAGCCGTGGGAGTGGTCGTAGTACGCCCTCCACGTCACGTCCTGGGCGCTGAGGGGTGCGGCCGCTGCTCGGCGGGCGATGGTGGCCGCACCCGCGGGCTCAGCCCTTGCGCTCATGGCCGGCCTGCTGCTGCGGCTCGCTGGTGCAGCCGCCCTTGCGGCAGCCCTCGGTGGGACACGACATGCGATCACCTCCCCAACACTTCGAGTTCGACGGGATCCTGGCGCCTGGCGACGGCCGCGTTCACCTCGGTGCGCAGCACGGTCGTCAGCGGGATCGACGCGCCGCACGCGTGGTAGAGGTGGCTGATCAGGACGTGGAGGCGCCGGAAGTCCTCCATGCCGATGCCGACGGCCAGGGCCGCGCGGAGGCTGGCGACCGTGGTGTCCAGCGGCTGCCCTGTGAACCGGGCGCACAGTTCCTCGAGGTGCTGCGCGCGCCGGCTGGGGGACAGTTCCTCGGCCAGGAGTGCCGGGACGGTCGGCGCGGCTGCGGTCACGGCCGGCCCCAACCCGTTGGGCGGGCAACGGCGGTGGCCGTCCAGTTGGCGGGCGGCTCGGCGCCGGGCGCATGCACTATGACGGCTTCCCGTTCGAGGACGCTGCCGTCCGGCCGGAGTTCGAGCAGGCGACGGGTCGAGGACTGCAACGGGCGAATCGGCGGAGTGGGCGCGGTCGGCATCGGGACCCCCAGAGATCGGCGTCTCTGTCGACCGTAGGGCGACGTGTTTCTCGCTGGGAGGCGCGTTTCTCCGTGTTTCGAATGCGCCCGGTGCTGGTTCCCGCTGTTCGCCTCAGGCCACGTCGAGGGCGGCCCGCGCGCGGGCGATCAGGCGCTGCGCCTGCCCGCCGTACACCGCGGACTCGGCGATCGTCTCCCACACCCGCAGGTACAGCGCGACGTCATCCGCACTGTCGAGCCACAGCTCGGCGTGCCAGTCCTCGACGATGACCAGGCGCTCGTCGTACACCCAGAAGCCGTTGGCGGGCGGGATCTTCACGCGGGCACCGAGCGGCACGATGCCCAGCTCGACCGTGTCCAGGCCGATCACCCCGGACAGCCGGTCGAGCTGCGCGGCAAGCACGGAGGGCGGGCATACGCGAGCGTGGAGCGCCGCCTCGCCCATGACGATGCGGTACCGGCGGCCGGGCTGGTACAGCGTCTCCTGGCGGCGGGCCCGGGCCCGCACGGCTTCTTCGACGTCAGCCACAGATTGGTTGAGGTCGGCGTACGCCTTGAAGATGGCGCGCGCATAGTCGGCGGTCTGGAGGACACCGACGACCATCGCGTCTTCCCAGGCTCTCAGCACAGATGACCTCGTGTACTCGACGTTCAGGGCGTCCTGCACGGGCCGGTGCCCGGCGGCGAGTTGGCGACGCCATGAACGGTACGCGGTCTCCAGCCCGCGGAGGCGGCCCTTCAGCTCGGTGGCCGTCCAGGGCTGGCCGGCGGCGGCCGCCCACCTGTCGAGGTCGGTGGGCGCCGCCGTCTGCTTGCCGTTCTCCAGTTTCGAGATCTTCGAGGGCGCCCAGTCGCACGCCTCGGCCAGCTGCCGGACGGTGAGCCCGGCCTCTCGGCGAATCTCGCGCAGCCGCACGCCGAGGGCGATGCGGCCCTGCTGGAAATCGGTCGTCACTCCTCGGACGGTACCGCCTGGTACTGGTCGAAGGGGATGGCGTGGTGCCAGGCAGCGTCGCGGGCCTGGCAGTACGTCAGCACCTCGACCGGGTTGGTGATCAGATCGATGTCCGTCAGGTTGTCGTCCTCGTCGAAGGCCAGGCGCGCGACCACCCGAGAGTCGAAGAGCCAGAAGTCCTCAGCCGGCAGGCCCTCGGCCACCGCGCGCGGCAGCACGCGGATCTCCTCCCCCACCGCGGTGTTCCGGCGGGCGTTGTCGAGGAGGTACAGCTGGCCGGGTGTGGCCGGCTCGTCGACGATCCGGACGCGCTCGAACCGCTTGCCGAGCGCGGCCTGCTCGCGGCGCTCGGCGGACCACGCGTCGTCGAGGTCCCAGTGCACCGCCTCGCCGCGGGCGAACTGGGCGTAGGTGTCGGTGGTCTCGTCGGAGGCGTAGCGGCGGCGGGTCTCCAGCCGCCACGCGGTGTGCTGGAACGTGGTGAACATGCCGTCGAAGTCGGCGAAGCTGATGGGCTCGCGCGTGGGGATCGTCTCCTTCGGGCCGAAGTTGGCCAGCAGCGCGCGCGGCACGGTCACCGCGTTCTCGTCGTCCGCCAGGTGCCGAAGCTGCGCGAGGTCGTCGGCGGCGGCCTGCGTGCCCTGGACGAGGTAGTCGCCAGCGTCGGTCTCGTACAGAGTGGGGCAGCCGTTGTTGCCGGAGTTGGTGCCGACGTAGCGGAGTGCGCGGGCCATCGGGTCTCCTCTCGGTGGCCGGCTGGATGCCGGTTCCCGCACGGTAGCCCGGTGATCAAGAAACACGCGAGGGCGCCCGGCGGCCTTGTCAGTGGCGCCACGTAGCATCGACAGCATGCCCGAGATCGACCTCCCCCAGCCGCTCATTGACGCCCAACGCACCGTGGACCGCGCATGGGCCGAGGTCGAGGACCACCGCAAGAGCGTGAACGCCCGGCGCCGCGCGGCGGCCGCCACCGAGGGCCGCCAGGCCGACGACGCCCGGCCCTGGACCGGCCCCGCGCTCGACCCGTGGACTCAGGCCGACGACGACGAGCACGAGCGGCGCATGGCGACCGCGCGCGCCGCAGCCGAGGCCCGCCAAGCCGCGCTCACCGCAGCCGGCCTCGGCAGCGGCTACACGATCGTGCAGGCGCTCCACCTGGCCGCCCGTCCGGCCACTGTCTGACCTGCGCCGTAGCGTGGAGGCATGACCAGCGAAGACGGCGCCCTCACCCGCGACGCGGAGGTGATAGACCGCCTCCCCCGCGAGCCCCTGCCCGTCATCGGCTTCTGGAACGGGAGCCGGGGCCAGGACCGGGCACTCACCATCCGGCTCAGCGGCCGGGAGCAGCGCGCCGTCGCGACCGAGGAATACGCGTACCCGGACGGACGGACCGCGTACCGGATCCGGCCGGCTGACGCCGACGGCCCGATGGTGCGGGTCTGGTGGGACGACGCGGCGATGCGGTGGGGGTGGCTCGGCCCGGGCCGCGACGGCGTCGACGCGTTGCAGTACCACGGCCCCGGTGAGGTGCGGCGTCGCTGGTGGGATGAGGGGCACTGGCCGATGTTGTGGGTGCACCGCGGCGGCCGGTGGCGTGAGGCGTGGCTGCACGGCCGGGAGGACTGGCCGGACGGCACGGTCGTCTACCTCGTCGGTGTTGAGCGGGAGGGTGCGGCGCGCCTTCTCGGTCTGGAGGACGTCCGGGTGACGTATGACCCGCGGGCCGTCCAGCCGCGGAAGTATCTGGTGCGGGCGGATGGCTCGCAGGCGTAGCTCAGCCAGCTGGCGGCGCCGGGGTGTTCTTCTCGGTGTCCGCCTTCACGAGGAGTCGGATCTGCTCGCGCGTCCAGCCGGTGATCCGGGCGACCTCGGCTTGGTCGCCGCGCTTTCCCTCTTGCCGGATGGCGGCGACTGCCTCGGCTTGTAGCTCGGTGCGGGCGTTGTCGAGTTCGGTGGCGGCGTCTCGGTAGCGCTGGGCGGCTTTCTCCAGCTTCGCGGTGTCCATGTGTCCATGATGACATCCCCTTGGCCAAGTGGCTATGCCAAGTCGCTTGACAATGCCAAGTCGCTAGGCCAAGCTAAAGGGCATAACGAAGCCCGCACCGAGGAGGACCCGATGGCCACCACCGAGCAGACCCGCTGCCGCCACTGCCACCGCATCCTCCGCAGCGCCCGCTCCATCGCCCTCGGCTACGGCCCGAAGTGCCACGGCAAGATCCGCAAGGCCACCGCCGCCCAGACCGGCGCCCACAAGCCCGCCGCGATCGAGAAGGCCCGGGAGCTCATCGAGCTCGGCGCGATCACCCCGCTCCGCGGCCGCCGCATCTTCACCGTCATCAGCAGCGACGGCACCAGCAGCTACAAGACCGCCGCCCAGGGCTGCACCTGCCCGGCCGGCCTCAAGGGCCGCCACGTCTGCTACCACCGCGTCGCCGCCCAGATCCTCACCCTCGCCGCCTGACCGCGCAGCACCCAGCCGAAGGAGCCAGCCATGGCCGCCGTGGACCAGACCGCCCGCAAGACCGCCCTCCAGGAGCGCATCGCCCGCCGCGCCCTCGCCACCATCAACACCCCCGCCAACGCCCGCATCCTCGCGGTCGTCCGCACCGGCACCGTCATCACCGTCGCCACCCACCAGCCCGGCGAGCCATTCCCCTACTGCATCGACTCGTTCCGGCTCCTCACCCCGACCGAGCGCGCCGACGACGCCGACTTGGGGCTCGGCTCCCACGAGTGGACGCTCACCGACCAGTACGGCGCCCAGGATGCCGACCGCATCCCGGTCCTGCTCGGCTACGCCCGCACCTTCGCCACCACCGTCACCCTCGCCGCCTGATCCGGAAGGACCCGCCATGGACGACCAGATCCCAGACGGAACGCGCGTCGTCTACCGCGGCTCCATCGCCATCACCTACGGCATGGTCTTCCGCGCCGAGGAGTGCGCGTGCGACCGCGACGTGTGCGGCTACCAGCTCGTCGACGCCACGGACGTGGTGATCCTCCACCACGTGCGCCGCGGCTCCATCACCCCCGCCTGATCCGTCCCTCGCGGGCCCGAGCGCCCGGGGCCGTGCCGCCGGACACCCGGCCGCACGGCCCACGCGCGTCACAACCCGGTCACAACCACCACACCCCACCCCCCGGAACGGGACACTCCCCCCACCAAGTCCCAAGGGGGGAAGTCCCATGTACACCCGCACCGCCACCGCAGCCGCCGGCCTCCTGCTCGCCACCGGCGCGCTCACCGCCTGCTCCAGCAGCAGCCACGACGCAAAGCCCACCACCACGACGCCAGGCACCGTCGCCGCGAAACCCACCACCGCCCCGGCCAGCGAAGCGCCCATCCCCGACACCGCGCTCGCCAAGGGCAAAACCGCCGCATGCTGGAAGGCCATCCGCGACCAGTACACCCCCGGCACCATGCAGCTGACCGGGGCACCCACGACGCCGCCAGCGTGCGCGTCTCTGACGTCGGATGAGATCTCAGCCGTCGCCGAAGACGTCCTCGCCCACCAACTCGACGGCTGACAGGAGCGCGCCGTGAAGAAGTACCTGTTCGTTCTGCTCGGCCTGTTCCTCGCCGCCATGTGCCTCACCGGCCTATTCAGCGGCGACTACATCCTGATGGCCATCGGCTGTGGCTTCGGCTACTGGTCCTACCGTGCCTTCAAAGCCGCTGGCAGGCTCGCGCCCCCAGCCGAGGACAAGCCGCGCCCCTGGGAACGCTGACCGCGCGCACGACACCGCCCCGCCACCAGCACGGTGACGGGGCGGAAGCATGCCCGGGGTCAGCGGATGGGTGCCCAATCCGGCTCGTAGCCCGCGTGACCGGAGTACGGCAGGGCGAGCAGTCGGAGCACGGGGCGCACGAACGCACCGCCGCCGCCATTCTTGGTCGCCCAGGCGCACTCGTCGAGGATGCGCCGCTTCGCCTCGACCTCGCGCAGCACCCGCGCCGGATCGTGGAGTGCGACGTGCGTCGCGGTCACCCCAGCCATCGACAGCGTGCAGGACTGCTCGCGGTCCCACAGGGCCACGTGGTCCGCCGCGCGCACCAGCCCGACGCCGTCCAAGCCCTGACGCTGGTTCGTGTACGAGCCCTCCTCGACGTCCTCGTACCAAGGGCTCGGGTCCACCGCGTCCGCGAGACGGGCGGCCTCCTCGTCCTCGTCGTACCGGGCCCGCAGGAACGCCACCAGATCATCCATCGGACGCCTCCGGCTGGACGGTCACCTGCGTGATGTCATCGCGGTCCGCCAGCCCCTCCTCGATCCACATCTTGACGTGACGGGCAAGGTCATCAGGGCCGTCGTAGTACTCCCCGCCAGGGCGGGTCTCCACGGTCACGGTCACCACCGCGCGCAGCGGCGGCTGTTCGGCGTCCATATGGTCTCCATCGTCGGTGGTCTCGCGGTCCGTACGCCGGCCGGGCCGCTTCGGGTTCGCGGCGAAGAACGCGGCGACCTCGTCCTCGCGGAACCGCGGGCGCGTACTGCCTTCACCCTCCACGGGCTTCGGGAAGGTGCCGCGGCTCCGGTACGCGTGCACCGTCTGCCGGCTGACTCCGTGCGCCTCCGCGATCTCGCTGACGGTCATCAATCGCGGACTCCCTTCCTGGTCAGGGCTCTTGGGCACGTCAACATCCTTCCCGAACCTCTTGACGTTGTAAAGAGGTTCCTGCCACTCTGGCACTGCACCACCGAAAACGGCCCCCTTCCCTGTCGCCTGGCAGCTGAGGGAAGGGGGCCGGACCTCCGCACACCGTGAAGCGACCGGAGATCGTCATGAAGCGTACCCACCTGCACGAACCGCCCGACACCCCCGCGCGGAACCTCAGCGACGCGCCGTGCCCCGAGAACTGCGGCCGCCCCATCCACACCGGCCCCTGCGGCGGTGGCCACTGATGGCCGAGCAGCCCACCCCCGAGCCCCCCGCGCGCTGTGCTGGCCCCGGCTCACGCGTCGAGGTCACAAACGAGAACGGCGTCCACCGCGAGACCTGGCACTCGTGCCCGACCTGCCACGAGTCGCACTGATGGCCGGCCGCCTCTCCTGGCTCGGCGCACTGACCAGCCCCAAGCAGGACGCCGAGTCCCGCGCCCGCGGCCGCCGACACCAGCGCACCCGCCCCGACCGCGCCGCGCAGCAGTGGGCGGACGGCGGGTACTGCCCCGCCGGCTACGCCCACACCGGCCGCTGCCGCCATCGCTGAACCCACCGACCGCCGCGCCCGGCAACCCAACCCACGCCGCCGGGCGCGGCCCCACCGCCCCCAAGGAGAACCCGCCTTGACCGGTCGCCCCGCCGCCAACATGCCCCGAGCCCTCAAGGCGCTCGCGGGCATCGCCGCCGTCGGCGCCGTCGCCATCGCGGGCATCGGCTTCGCCGGCTCCTACACCGCCGTCCGAACCCTGGCCCTCCACAAGGGATTCGGCTGGTTCGCGAACGTCTTCCCCATCGGCATCGACGCCGGAATCGTCGTCCTCCTCGCCCTCGACCTGCTTCTCACCTGGCTCCGCATCCCCCTCCCGCTGCTCCGCCACACCGCATGGCTTCTCACCACCGCCACCGTCGCGTTCAACGGCGCCGCGGCCTGGCCCGACTCGCTCGGCGTCGGCATGCACGCGGTCATCCCCGTCCTGTTCGTCGCGGTCGTTGAGGCCGCCCGGCACGCTGTCGGCCGCATCGCGGACATCACCGCGGACCGGCACATGGAGGCCGTGCGCCTCGCCCGCTGGGCACTCGCGCCGTGGCCCACGTTCCGGCTGTGGCGGCGCATGAAGCTGTGGGAGCTGCGGAGCTACGAGGAGACGATCCGCCGCGAGCAGGACCGCCTCGTCTACCGGATCCGCCTCCGTGCCCGCTACGGCGTCGCGTGGCGGCGCCGGGCGCCCGTCGAGGCGCTGATCCCCTTGCGCCTCGCCCGCCATGGTGTCCCCCTCGACGGGGCGGACACGTCCGCCGCACCCGCGCTGTCCGCCCCGGACACGGCCGACGTCCGGCCGGACAACACCCCCCGGACAGCCCCGGACAACGCGCCCGCCATGCCCCCCGGACAGCCCCGGACAGCCCTGTCCGACCCCCCGGACATCACCGCGGACGCCCGGGCGGACAAGGGTGCGGACACGCCACTGACCAGCGCGGACACTGTCCGGCCCGCCATGGCGGACACCGACGCGGACAAGCCCTCCGTCGCCGCACTTGTCCGTGGCTGCCTGGACGCCGGGACGGACAAGCCGGACGAGGTCGTGTCCGCTGTCCTCGCTGTCCGCCCGGACGCGGACATCCCGACCGTGAAGCGGACGCTGCGCCGCGAGCGCGACAAGCGCACCACCTACATGTGACCGAGAGGACGCCATGACCACCCCGCCCGACCACGACGAGATGCGCATCCGCGGCCAGTTGCGCGAGCGCATCGACGGCGCACCCGTCCCGCCGCCGCGGCGCCAGCGGGACTGGCTCGACGACCTGTGGGACACGGACGACACCAAGCCGCCGGCCGCCGAGCGCGCGCCGGAGCCCGTCGAGCAGCAGCCCGCGGGGGAGCCTCGCTGGGACTGGACGCGCCTCCGCCGCTGGCCCCTCGCCCGCCCGGTCTGCGGCGCCTGCCTCGCCCTGCTCCCGTTCCTCCAGGGCCAGTCGCTCGCCACCAGCTGGGGCGGCATCCTCACCCAGGCCCGCACCGAGGCCGGAGTCGGCGCCGCCTGGGTCATCGCCGCCGTCGGCCTGGCCATCGGCGCCATGTGGGTCCACAACCGCCGCTCCTGGATCGCCTGGACGCTCCTCACCAGCGCATTCGTCGGCACCGTCGCCATGGCAAACCCCTCCGACATCGTCACCTTCATCACCGGAGCGTCCCAGTGAGCAGCACCGCCATCACCGTCGGCGGCCTCGCCGTCAGCCTCGCCGCCACCGGCATCTACGGCTGGAAGTGGTGGAAGACCGGCACCCGCAAGCCCGCCGACCTCGCCCCCTTCGCCGGGTCCTACGTCCTCGGCGGCCTCGCCACCATGTGCGCCGGGATCCTCGGCCTCCTCGCCGGCTGGACCGCGCTCGTCGGCAACGGCATCGGGAAACACGCCGTCAGCGGCACCGCAGGCGGCCACGCCGACACCGTCAACCACGGCACCGCCGGGGTCCTCACCCCGGGCGGGCACCTGGTGGCATTCCTGTTCTTCGTCGGGTTCATCGTGGCGTGGAAGGCCGCGACGAAGGTGATGAAGCGGCAACTGTTCTGGGGCTGGTTCAGCGGCTCCACGATGACGCTCACCGTCGGCGTGGCCGGGCTGTTCCTGCACGTCACCGGCCTCGTGAACGGCCTCGGTGACGGCGTCCTCGGCTGGTTCAACAACGGCGGTGGCGTATGAGCCGCCACCTGGTGAAGGGCCTGCGGATCCTGGGGGAGCGCTGGACGAAGGGCGTGCGCGGCTGGTTGGCCGCAGGGACGAACTGGCTGGACACCGGCGTCCGGTGGGCGCTCGTCCTGGGCACCCTGTACGGCGCCGCGCACCTGCTCCTCGGCTCGCTGCTGGGCGTCGGCGCGGTCGCCCTGGTGGTGTGCGTGCTGGCGCTCCGCGCGGCGACGAAGGCCGCCCGAGGCCAGCAGCTGCAGGCCGCGAAGCCCGGCCCGCAGGCGTCCGCCGCGGACGCCGAGCAGGAACTGCCGGACGTCACCGGAGACGAGCTGGCCGCGCTCGCCCACGACCTCCTCGCCGGCGGCCCCGGAGTGCACCTGGCCACCCTCGCCGCGGGCCTCACCGCGCGGCACGGCGGGGACTGGCAGACCGGCGACGTCCGGGCCCTCCTGACCGTCCACCAGGTGCCCGTCCGGCCCTCCGTCCGGGATGCCGCGAAGCGGGTCTCTCCGGGCGTGCACCGGGCCGACCTGCCGCCCCTCCCCGCCCCCTCTCTGACCCCTGCCGTAGCCGGGCCCGTAGCCGTAGTTGCCGCAGGTCAGCCCGGAACTACAGGGGCAACTACAGACCCGCCAGCTACACCGACTACGCGCCAGATCGGGGGAGTCCAGGTCACCTCGATTCCCGATCCGGCGAACCCGGCGCGGACGATCGTCCGCGCCGTCGACCGCACCAGGAAGAGGCCCGCATGAGCGAGTACAAGCACGCGTCCGTGCGCGAGTACGTCAAGGCGAAGAAGAACGCCGACCGCGCCACGACTGACCGAATCGTCGCCGAGGTGACCGCGCGGTTCGACACGCGCACCACGGACGGCACCGAGGCGCGCGAGCTGTTCAACGCCTCCATGGAAGTGAAGTTCGGCGAGGGCGGTGCGTGACGTGGCGCGGTTCGAGGTCACCACCAAGTACCGCAACCGGATCGGCCTGCCCCGCACGGACGTCCGCACCATCGACGCCGCGGACGACGACGACAAGTTCAGGCAGGTCACCGCCATCGCCGACGAGATCGACTGCCGGTACGGCAAGGCGGCCGTCTCCGGCGGCTCCATCCGCCCCATCTGACTCCCGGGCCGGCCGCCATCCGCCAAGACATCGACCGGCCCGGGCCACCCATCCCAGCACAGAGACAGGAACCCAGATCATGGCACCCCTCCGGGGAGACTTCCCCATCCGCGACAACCGACCCGGCGACGAGCAGCACGCCCGCGAGTACGACCCCGCCACCGGGGACTGGAGCAAGCCCGTCCAGCCCGAGCCGGAGCAGAAGTAGCCATGGCCGAGCCCCGCCGACGAGGCATACCGCGCCCGAGCTGCCTCACCCCGATCGGCTGCCTCGCCATCGTCGCCGCCGCCGTGTGGTTCATCGTCCGCAGCGTCACCATGTGGATCAGCGGCCACGCCATCGCGGTGACCGCCGCGGCCCTGCTCGCCGCGCTCGGCGGGGCCGGTCTCTTCCGCGCCCGCAGCATGCCGGCCGGCCGCACCACGCCAGTGGACTGGGCGTCCATGAGTCCGGGCGAGTTCGAGCAGTTAGTCGCGGACCTCTGCTGGCGCGACGGCTGCACCGACGTGCGGGTGGTCGGCGGCGCGGGCGACCTCGGAGCCGACGTCCTCGCCCGCACGCCGACCGGACGCCGGATCGTGGTGCAGTGCAAGAGGTACGCGCCCGGCCGCCGCGTCGGCAGCCCAGAAGTGCAGCGCGTCGGCGGAACCTACTCCGTGGTGCACGGCGCGGACTTGGCCATCGTGGTGACCACCGCCGAGTTCACCGACGCCGCGGTCGACTACGCGAGGCGGGCCGGGATCCGGCTCGTCGACGGCGACGAGCTGGCAGCGTGGGCAGGCGAGAAGGTGCTGCCGCCGTGGGGCGCCGAGAGGATGATGGGCGCATGACCGAGCAGCAATTCCCCGCGGACTCCACGGCCCAGTTGAAGACGCGCATCGAGTCGCCCGAGTTCTGGCAGGCGATGCGGGACTCGGGCATCACCACCGCCGAGGCGGTCGAGCGGCTCAGTGAAGCGGCCCGGCAGTCCGACCTCGACGAGTTCGAGGCACTGCTCGCCGTGCACCGGCCCGAGCTGTGGAAGCGCATGCAGAAGCGACCTTCTCGGCTGCGCCGCTGGATCCGCCTCTCCCGGTAGCCGCGGACAGCCGAGCACGCCAACGCCCCCAGCGCCCAGATGCGTTGGGGGCGCTCCCATGACCGCGCAGGGGCACCGTTGCCCCTTTGTGGGCCGCAACACGCCGTGGCCGCGCGTGAATCCGCGACCTTGGCGCGCGGACACCAGATCTAGTGGTTGGATTGTCCTCGAACACAGCCGGTAGTGGTCACATGACTAGTATTGAGACTGCTTCCGCGCCAACACGTGCAAAAGGGAGCCCTGTTGTTCGCCTGGGTGCAACCAGGCGGAGGACTCCCTGCACGGTCCCGCCTCACGCGAATGAAAGAGGTACCTGTGCCATCCCACCACACGGCCGAGGGCCGTAGCAAGGTGAACCGCGAGACTCCCGCCGTGATCGCGGCACTCCCGGACACCCGGAAGGCAGTCCTGGTGGCCATGCTCCAGGGCGCCGCCTGGAAGTTCGGGAGCGCGCTGGCCAGCGCCATATCGGAGCTGCTGAACAGGCTCCACTGAGCACGACGACGCCCCCACCGCCCCGAGCGCGGTGGGGGCGTTCGCCTGCTCACACCACGTACCAGCCCCACGCGGTGCCGTTGTACATCGCCTGTACCCGCAGCGTCGCGCCCGCCGCAACGCTCGCCGACGTCGCACCCGTGCCGCTGGTCGTATAGATCAGCTGAGCGCCCGTCGTCCCCACGGTCAAGGTCGCCGACCCTACATTCTTGAATACGTAGGTCACCGGGTTCACGTCCGCGTCCGGCAGCGTCCCCGTGAACCCACCGGCCGTCGTGTCGCACACCAGCGTCCGATCGATCGGCCGCGCCGTGAACGCCCCCGTCACCCGGCGGATCGCCGACGGCACACCACCGTCGACCACCTCGATGCCCGTCGGCTGCGCCGTGCTCACCCCGGCCTGGTTGTACAGCCCCGTCAGCTTCACCCGGCCCAGCGCCGCCATCAGCGCCCCCGTCGAGTTGCCGTCGATGTTCGGCGCCCCCGACTCGGTTTGCAGCTGGTCGATGTCGATGATCGGCCCCACGCCCTGCGCGGCCGGCCCGACGACGTACAGCTCGTGCGAGCAGGACTCGATGCTGGCCTGCACGACCTTCATCGCGTGCGACGCCCCCACCGACCCGGCGTAGGTGCCGACTGGGCACACGCCAGCCCAGCAGTACAGGACCATCAGCCGGTCCGCGATCGAGTGCTCGGTGAGGAACACCCCGTAGGTGTAGCCGCCGTTGCAGCTGACGTTCCTCATGACGTTGTGGTCGTTGTTCCCTGCGGACGGCATGAGCAGCCCGATCGACAGGCCGTCGGCGAAGGTGTTCGGGTTCGCGAAGTCGCCAGCGGAGTAGAGGCCTGCGGTGCCATAGGCGAAGTCGAGCAGTTCGGCGTTCGCGGTGCCGTAGAGGTTCGCGGCGCCGTACGTCCAGCCGGAGACGGAGTGCGCGGTGACGATCGCCAGGTCTTCGAGGACGGCCATGACGTTGGAGTAGCGCGCGGCCGCGCCGTAGGCGAGGCCGTTGCTGGTGCCCTCGTTGGGGCCGCACAGCACAGCGCCATTCCCGTTGGCGTTGATGTCGGCGGTCTGCGCGCTGGAGCTGGCGTAGGTGCCGAAGGAGAGCCATGCGGAGCCGCCGGTCTGCGGGACCAGCTGCTCCCAGTGGCGGACCGCACTGGAGCCCTTGCTGCCCTTGAAGTGCAGGATCCGCTTCACGTCGGTGGTCGGGTAGATGCCGAAGGTGATCTGCCCGTTGCCGCTCTTCGTGGTGCTCAGCGGTCCGTCGATGATGTAGGCGCCGGGCGGGGTGAAGACCTGGGCATAGGTGTGGCCGGCCGCCAGGTACGCCTCGGCGGCGTCGACCGCGGCCTGGATCGGCGCCTGGTTGTTGTGGCCCCACACCACCACGGCGTTCGTGACCGAGGTGGACGCGTTGTCGGCGAGGGTGATCTGCCCGCTGCTGTCGACGCTCGCGATCGTCGACCGGTACCACGACACCCCGGCCGGACCGGCGCCCTTGATGCCGACGTGCATGCCGACAGTGGCGTGGCCGCTGCCGAACGGCAGGCTCGTGTTGCAGCGCAGCACCTTCGTCCCGGTCGTGATCGCGCCGTCGGAGACGCTGCGGGCGTCGCCGATCGCCCCGTAGGCCGGTGCGGTGACGTCAAACACCCACGGCTGCGCGCCGCCGCCCGAGTGCCCGTCGGTGTACGCGTTCGCCGCGGCCAGCGTCGCCGCATCACGCTCATCCGCGTAAGCCTCGATCTCCGCCACCGGTGCGAGCAGGTCGTACTGCCCCGGGTCCGCGGACACCGGCGTCCGGCTCGACAGGTCCACCGTCGGCCCCGACGCCGCCGGCAGCGTGATGTAGTACGGCGACTGCCCGGACCGGTCCACGCGGTACGTCCACCCGCTGGGCAGGTACCCGGCCGCGTCCGTCGCCAGGACCCGCACGGCTCCGGCGCCGGTCGCCCGGTCCGGGACGAGCTGGATCGGGTCGCCGGCCACGATGTGGTCGTGGACGGTCGACACGATCTGCGGCGGAGTCGGCGTCAACGTGATCGGGTCCCGGTCCGCCGAGCCGTCCGAGAGGCTGGCGTCCACGGTCAGGACGATCGTCTGCGCGCCCGTCGGGAATCCCATGGCTGCTCCTAGGACTTGCGCCGGTCAGACAGGATGCCGGGCGGCGTGGTGGTCGGGGTCGGCGTGGGCGTGGGGGCGCCGTCGCGGCGGCACACCAGCGAATCGGGGTCGCCTGCGGCTGGCTGGAGGGAGTACCCGTCGGGACACGTCTGGCCATCGCGTCCTGCCGGTCCGGTGGGGCCCTGTGGCCCTTGGGGGCCTGCCGGTCCGGCCGGACCGGCGGGTCCCGCGGGTCCGACGGCGCCGCCCATGCCGGCCGAGCCGGTGGGGCCGGTCGGTCCGTTGGCGCCCGCGGCGCCGCTCGGGCCGGGAGAGCCCGTCGGGCCAGGGGATCCGGGCGGTCCGGTGGGTCCCGGGATGCCGGCCGGTCCCGGCGGCCCGGGGATCGGCACGGGCACCTCGGCCCGCGCCGGCAAGTTCGAGACGGCCTTCGACGGGTCTGGTGCCACCGGGGTCTTCCCCGCCGCCTGGACCTGCGCCCGCAGCTTGCGGACGTCACCGGCCAGCGTGGAGACCGCGCTGCCGCGGAGGTTCGCCTCCGCGACCGCGTCCTTCCGCGCCGAGGTCTCCACACTGATGCGATGCCAGATGATCAGGACTGCGCCCGACAGGGCGACGAGGACGCACGCGAGGAGCACGCGACGCCACTGGCGGGCGAGTGCTTGCTCCGCGCGGGTCATGGATGTCCTCCGAGTTGGATGACGATGGCGCGGAGCCGGGTGATCTCCGCCTGGTCTGCGCCGCGCAACATGGCCAGTTCGGCGAGGTGCGCGTTCTTCTCGGTCAGTTCGGCGCGCTTGCTGGCGAGCTCTTCCTGCAACTGGTCGGTGAGGGAGCTGTAGCCGGTGACGGCGTTCTCACCGCGCTTTCCGACGAACGCCACCACCACGCCGACGAGCCCGCTGACGCCCACGAGGAGGCTGCCGAGGGTGGTGGCGTTCACGGGCCGCTAGTTGTTCTGCGGGGCCGGCGCGAGCGTCGGCTTGCTCACCGGTCTGGCCGGCGCGGTCACCTGCGTGCGGGTCCACATGGCGACGACGGCGGACGCGAAGCTGAGGACCACGGCCTGCTGCTCCGGCGACCAGTGGAGGCCGAACCCGACGGCGAGAGCGATGGCGGCCTGGACGAACCCGAGGACGGCGGCGCCGATCCCGTCGTGCACGGTGACGGCGACGATGAGGCCGACGAGGGCTGCGGCGACGGCGTTGATGACGGCCTGCTGGTCGGAGGTCAGGTTGAGGCCGAACGCGGTCACGAGCTTGACGGCGACGGCGATGAGCGCGAGCCACAGTGCGGGCTCTCTGCGGAAGATGGTCGGCATGACGATCCGTTTCTGCTGATAGTGGTCAGGACTGGAGGCGCTTGGCCAGCTCGGTGGCGATGTCCGCCGCGGACGGCGGCTTCGGGAGCAGGGGCGCCACCTTCGCGGCGAGCTGCCCGAGCTGCGCGTCGGTCAGGGTGACCGGCGTGCCCTTGAGGAGCGTCTGCACGCCCTTCTCGGCTGCGGCCGCGGCAGAGGCGGCGTTGGCGAGGGTCTGGTGGACGTCGGGGTCGTCGCCGTGCGAGTAGCCCCAGACGTCGGCGGGTGTGGGCAAGGTGTCCTCCAGGGGCGTCGGTGTGGTGCCGGCCGCCCACTGGCGGAGCTGCGCGGCGGTGAGCTTGCAGTAGTCGCGGTCGATGCCGCCCGCTTCGCTGTACTGGTGGAACAGCCAGTCGGCCTTGACGTCCGGTGCGCCGGCCGCGTTGTCGGGGTCGGCGATCCACAGGAAGTCGCCGTAGAACCCGGTGTGGTCGCGGTTGATCCAGAAGTCCTTGTTGCAGTACAGGCCGACCCGGTGGCCGGGCGTTCGGGCCTGCACGTAGCGGATCCAGGCGTCCTTGTCGGCGCCGGTGACTCCTGCGTCTTCCCAGTCCAGGGCGATGACGTCGCCGGGCTTGAGGGTGGTGCGCTTCAGGAAGTAGTCGCCTTGGACGGCCATGGAGCCGGGCCGGGCGAAGTGGTAGTGGCCGGGCAGGAGGGCGCCGGCGCGCGCGGTCGTGATCTGGCTGCTGTACCGCGGGTTGACGTAGGCGGTGCCCTCGGTTGCCTTGACGAACGCGAACGCCAGGCCCTGCGTGGACGGTGTCCAGTCCTGGTACGACGCCCAGTCCTGGCCGAGGCTGCCGGTCACGACAGGCTGTGCGCTGCGCGCCAGGCGGCCGCCGCTGTGTCGAGGGTGGACAGGGCCGTCGAGAGTGCCTTGTCGACGTCGGCCGGGGTGGGCGGCGTCGGGGTCGGGGTGGGCGCCGGGGCGGAGACGGGCACGAACAGGGTCGCGTCGCCGTCCTCGCTGAGGAGCTGGCCGAGGTCGTCGAAGGAGAACGAGAACGTCCCCTGCACGCCCCAGCTGGTGCTCCACGAGTTCCGGGCCAGCACCACGCCGTTGGTCGCGTCGATGCCGTACAGCAGGAACTCGTGGCCACCGCGGACGCTGCCGGAGATCTTCACGTGCCCGTTGGCGTCCGGCTGGTCGAAACCCTCGTACCAGTTCACGCCGATGATCAGCGGCGAGACCGCCAGCGCCTTCAGCGCAGTGTCGAGGCTGAACGCGTGCTGGTACCCGCTGATGAGCCCCGCCTTCTGCGCGGCCTTCGCGACCGCCACGCCCGTCGAACCGGTGTCGGTGGGCGGGTAGTTGCCGCGGACGTCGTCCAGCCGCGTCGCGGCGGAGTACAGCGCGACGGCCTGCTTCTCGTCCGCGACCGGGTCACCCGTCGGCCGCGCGGTCACCTGCGTGGAGATCGCGTCGTACAGCGGATCGGTCCCGGCGAAGGCTTCCGCCGCGTTGCCGGTGCAGCTCCCGAGGTCGCCCTGGTCCAGGACCGGGATCCGCACCCGGTGCACCGCGCTGGTGTACGTGGACGGCAGCAGATCCTCCGACACCGCGTAGGCGCGGGACCGCGGGTCGTGCTGCACATGCCGGCCAAGCCGGCCGCCGCCGGACTCGGACGGGTACTCGTCGATGAACAGGGTCTTCACAGGGACTCACTCCTATGCGAGGGGGTTCGTGATGGTGCAGTTGTCGAGCAGGACACCCGTCGCCCCTGAGCCGGCCGCGGTGGGCACGCCCACCATGAGCTGGCCATTCGGCTCGAATGTGACCCTGACGCCGTAAAACGCGGTGTTCGCGCCGACGCACTGGAAGCCGCGCTCAGTGCCGACCCGGAAGCCGGTGTTGAAGGTGAAGGCCACCGTGTTCGCGTTCGCGGTCAGGCTGGCGATGGTGATCCGGCCCTCGAACTCCCAGATCTCCGTACCGGCCAACATCAACTTCCGCATGCGCGCGGCGGGGGTGCCGATGGTGAACCCGGACACGAGGACCCCGACGGAGTCGAGTTGTGTCCAGGGCATCGTTTCGCTGGCGATCAGCGTGTCGAGCTGCCCAGCCGTGACGGTCTGGCCTGCGTTGAAGGGGGTGTAGACCATGCGCTGCTCCTCCTACAAGGCCAGGGCGGTGGGGTTGGCGAGGGAGATCGGCTCGCCCGCGGCGTGGGGTTTCGCCACGCCGTTGACCGACCGGGTGACCGTGAACGTCTGCGGTGACGACGCCCCGGTGATGTTGGTGACGGTCATCAGCTCCCCGGCCGCCATCACCTGGATCGGGTAGTCCACCGGGTTCGTCGTCCACAGCGGCCCGGCCGTCACCGCGACCTGCACGGTGGTCTGCGTGGGCGTCATGTCCTGCGCCAGCACGCTCCCGTCGGTGTCCGCCTTGCCGCGCGCCGAGTCGTCGAGGACGAACACCTCGTAGGGCGATTCGGGCTGGCACACGTAGGTGATGCGGTGCTCGAAATGCGTGATCGTCTCGGTGATGCCGATGACGAGCTGCGAGATGTCCCCACCCAGCCGCGAGGGCGGCGACGAGACCACGATGTTCATCCCGAACAGCACGTTCAGGGCGTTCACGCGCTGCGCCGCCATCGACGGGTGCGCCAGGTTGATGCTGATCGCCGGGTACCGCGGCTCGTCGATCGTGCCGAGGTGCAGTCGCCACGCGGCGTGTTGTGGCAGGTCGTCGTCCGACTGGACGTTCAGCGTGGGGTTGTCCGGGTAGGTGCCGACGCCGTTCGGCGGGTCGAGGACAGACAGCGGCCCCTGACTCAGGACAGCAGTCGCGGACGATCCGTTCTGCCGTGAGGCGGTGATGCTGTTGTGGACGAGCTGGTCGTCCGGCACCGGCTTCGGGATCTGCGCCAGTTGGTTGCCGGGGTAGGACAGAACGATCCGCGGGACCTGGTTGTACAGCGCTGGCCGAGGCCGGAAGGCGAGCCCGAACGCCACCTCCCGCTCGAAAAAGATGCCTTGGTCGACGTCCACGCACTCCTGCAGCAGAGCCATGAAAGTGCCGGGGAGTTGAGGGCCCATCGTGTCCGTCGATGCCGTGGTGATGATGACGGCGTTGACGCCCTGCTCGCCGCACAGTCGGATGATGCGAGCCGACGGCGACTCCCCCACGAACGCAGTCACCTGACCTTCGAGGTCGAACGCGGACGTGACGTCGTTCTGGAAGCTGACGTGACCGAAAACGCCGTCGGTGATCGTCCGCCCGGGCGCGATCGTGATCGTCGTGAGCCGGCCGACGGTCTGCGAATTGAACGTCCCGCTCAACTGACCGTTGAAGCCCGTGGCCGCACTGACCGCACCCATCGTCCAGTTGACGTTGGGGCCGCTCTGGGTGAGTTCGAGGGAGAACCGCATCCGCTGCCCGTCGACGCCGAAGGCCATCACGCCCGACGCCACCAGCACCGTCAGTCCGTCGGTGTCGAGGCCCTTGACTGTGAGCGAGCCGCCTGTGCCATAGGTGACGGCCCAGTACGGGATGGTGCCGCCGGTCGATCGGATCTTGATGAGCTGGGTGCCGTCCGGCGGTGATGTCGGCAGCCACATCAGCCACCGCGTCTGGGACTCTCCGGTCACCGTGTAGGGCGGGATCACCCCCACCAGGGAGGCGCCGTTGAGGGTCGGCAGCGCGGTGGAGCACAGGAACCCGGTGTCCGCGGCGAGGTTGGGCGTGCCCCGGAACGTCATCGCCTGGCCGCCGGTCAGCGCCGAAGCGAGGGACGTCGCGCTCGTACCGTCCTCGCACGGCCAGTAGGCGATCGGGGGTGTGGTCGCCATTGAGGTCAGGCCCCGGTACATGGTCGACCTCAGCGGGGTGCTGCCCTGGTTGAGGCGCCGAAGGATGCCAGCGGCCTCGATGTCCACCCACACGTCGGTGTCGGTGGAGTCCCAGTCCTCCGGCCAGCCCGTGACCTCGCCCCAGAAGCGGTAGGACTTGTCGTCGCCCTTGGCCACGGACACGCGGAGCTGGGTGTTCCGGCCGATCTTCCCGTAGTACGGCGACATCGGGTTCGCCGGGCTGAACAGGCCGTCCCTGTTGTTGAGCTGCAGCGAGCATGTGCCGGGGCTGGGCTGCTGGCCCTCCGAGGTCTGCCCGCGGGTGATGGAGATCTGCCCGTTGGAGTCGCGCACCATCACGCGCTTCGTGATGTCCACCCACGACCCGTCGATCAGCAGCTCGACCATCAGCCCGTTGACTCCGGTGCCGCCCGACGCCACCCCGGACGCGGGCGCGACAGAGTACGGGCCTGGCAGGCCGCCGACGCGGCGCTGCCAGCCCGAGATCAGCGGGGCGATGGACGAGGCGGGCATGGGTCACTCGTCCCAGGTGGCCCAGCAGGTCAGGTTGACGGCGGCCGCGAACGTCGCGCGGATCCGCAGGAACTTGCTGACGCCGACGATGGGCCTCTCATCAGGCATGAACTGGTACGCGTACGGCTCGATGCCGTTGCCGCCCGCGGTCAGGCCCGGGACCTGGATCGCGTCGAAGAGGCGCGTGCCCGTCGGGGTGCCCTCCACGGACGCGCTGTAGCCCGTGGCGGCCGTGCCCAGCGTGACGAGCGACGGCGGCGCGTTCGGGTCGAGGGGCTGCACCCCGGACGCCAGGTGCGCCGTGACGGTGGCGGCGACGTCGGTCTGGATGAGCTCGACGACACCGGTGGACGTGGTGGCTGGCGGCGCGTCGAGGCTGAACCCCCATGAGATGAGCTGCAACTGCCGGCTGCTCGGTGTGGCGATCTGCAGCATGGTCTTGAGCGCCGTGCCCGTAGTGACCTTCGCGGTGGCCGCCGTGGTGGCCATCGCCGCGTTGTAGCAGGAGTACCGGTGCATGTCTCACTTCCCTCTTTGGCCGAGGACGGCCTGGACGTTCCCGCCCTGGCGGCGGATCTCCTGACGGAGCGGGTCGACGACGAAGGAGCCGATCTCCCGGTCGCCGATCTGGATCGTGAAGTGCATGGGCGCTGCGGCCTGGCCGCCGCCGAGCATCCGCGCGGTGTCCGGCGCCGAGTGCACGCGCGTCCCGATCGGCAGGTCCGCGATCTCCGGCCCGTACTCGCCGACGAGCGTGCGACCCCAGCGGGCGCCGCCGGACGCCGCGGCACCGACCGTGCCGCCTGCTGCCTTCCGGCCGAACGCCTTCTTCAGCTCGTTCGCCATGGCCTGCGCGGCGTGCATCATCACCTTGTCGAGGGCCGCCTGCTGCTTCTTCAGCCCGTCGACGATGCCCTGCGCCTGCGCGATCCCCGCGCCGTACACCGAGTTCGAGGCCGTGGACCCGGCGGAGCCGCCGGCGGCCACGAGCTGCTTCTCCAGGTCGTTGATCTTCTTCAGGTACGCGGGGGACGCGCCGGAGAGCGCGTCGGCCGTCTGGAGGCCGCCGTCGACACCGGCCTGCGCCAGCTCGGACAGGCTCTGGCTGTTGAGGCCGGACTTCTTCAGCCGCGCGAGGTCAGCGGCGAACCGCTTTGCGTTGTCGACGCTGCCCTGCAGCTGCTCGACGACACCCAACGCGTTCGCGGCCGGCGTCTTGGCGATGGAGCCGCCGGAGACGATCCCGGAGCTGACCGAGTCCTTGAGTTGCGCCGCAGCGTCCTTGAGCGCGCTGAGCTTGTCGGAGGCCGCCGTCAGCTTGCTGTTTACGCTGAGCAGCGCGGCCTCGTTCTTCAGCGCCGCGGCACCGAACCGGTCGAAGTCCTTGATGAGGCGCGACTCCTGCGCCCCGTGGCTCGCGGCCTTGATCTTCGACGCCCACTCGTTCAGCGCCGACTCCAGCTCCCCCACGCTGCCCGAGCTGCCGCTGGTGGCGTTCTCGAAGCTGTTGTAGCGGTAGCCCGCGAGCTGCCCGAAGTAGGAGATGCCCAGGCTGCCCAGAGCCTCACTGCGGGCCGCGCGCTCGGCGTTCGCCCGGTCGAGTGCGGCCTGCTGCGCCTTGGTGAGGGTGCCGCGCGCGTACCCGGGCACCTTGAGCCCGTTGAGCTTGGCCAGCTTCTTCGAGTCCGAGTTGCTCAGGATCCGGGTGCCGAGCGGGGTCACCTGCATCAGCTCGGGGCCGTCCTCGCCGACCCACGCCGTCTGCCCCATCGGCGCGAGGCCGCCGGTCGCGTAACCGCCGCCTTCGTGCGCCATGACGCCGCTCGTCGAGTGGGTGGTGACGATGTTGATCGCGACCGTCTTGCCCTGCACGGCCGAGATCTCCGCCTTCGCGGCGCGGATCTTCCGTTCCAGGTCCGCGATGTCCGCGATGAGCTTCGCCTGCTTGCTCGCTGGCACGGTCTTCAACTGGGCCTTCGCCGTGCGGAGCTTGGCCTGCAAGTCGTCGATGTTGCCCTGGACCTTCACCTCCTGCGGCACGTGCAGCAGGCTGTCCGCGAGCTTCTTCGCCGCGGTCGCGCCGTACCCGAAGCCCTCCGCCGCCTTGACGAGGGAGCTGTAGCCCTTGGAGTAGGCGGCGTCGATGTCCTGCATGCTCGCGCCCTGCGCGGAGAGCTTCGAGGTGTAGTCGTCCGTCGCCGCGGCGATCGCGCTGACCGCGTCGCGGTTCTGGCGGCCCTTGTCGGTGTGGACGTCGAGGGTCTTGCCGTTCTGCTTCAGGGCCTCCGACGCTTTGCCGATCGCGTCGTAGAACTTCGTCTCGCTGTCGTAGCTGGCCTGGTTGATCTGGTCCAGGGCCTGCAGCGACTGCGCGAGCCCATCCGCGACGTCCTGCTGCGCCTTGAGCTGCTGCTGCACCTGTTCGGCCTGCTGCCCGAACCGGCCCTGAGATGCCGCCGTGAGGTCGCTCTCGGCCTTCACGCCGTCCAGCGCCGCGTTGTAGTCCTTCAGGTACTTCGTCGGCACATGCAGCCCGGCATCGTTCATCTTCTGCAGCGCGGCCGCCGCCTGGCTCGTCTGCCCGGCGTTGACCATGTCGGCGAGCGCCTGGCCGGCCTCCTTGAAGTCCTTCTTCGCCGCGGACGCCTTGCCACCGGAGTTGGTGAGGATGTCCCACAGCGAGTCGTTCGAGTTGAAGCGCTGCATGAGGGACTGGTGGAGGTTCCCCGCGTCCTTGGTCAGCTGAGCGATCGTGCCGGCCGCACCGTTGCCCGCCGCGAGGTTCTTCAACGCGGTGGACATGTCGTCCGCGCTGACCTTCGCCTGCTTCGACTCGTCGGAGAAGTGCTTCGCGACAAGGGCGATGCCGGCCACGACCGCGATCGCCCCGGCGACCTTCGTGCCCGTCGACAGCGTCCCGAACGCCGCGCCCAGCCCGCGGGCGCCGCCGCCGGCCACGACGAACGCCTCCTGCATGTACAGGGTCTTGAGCGCGAGGCTCTCGAAAACGCTCCTCGCGGCAGCCGCACCGGTCGTCAACCCGCCCCAGATCGCCTTGCTGACCGCAATGGCCTTCATCGCGGTCGCCACGCCGACGGCGGCCGCGGCGAGGGCCACCATCGCGAGGGCGGCGTCGGTGCTGGCGGTCTTGTGCTCGACGAGGAAGTGGACCGTGGACTGGATCGGCGGGATGAGCTTCTCGCCGAAGGTGATGCCGAGCGCCTCCGCGCCGGTCTCCAGCTGCTTCATCTGGAAGGCGAAGGTCTTCTGGGTGTCGGCCCATGCCTGGCCGAAGTTCTTCGCTCCGGCGTCGAGAGCCGGGTACTTCGACTCCAGGCGGTCCATCTGGCCGACGAGGATGTTCAGGCCAGTGCCGGCCTTCTTGCCGAACGCGTCGGTGATGAACTGGCCCTGCTGCTTGCTCGACAGGCCGGCGGCGTTCATGTGCGCCACGAGGTCTTCGAGGGCGAGCTTCAGGCCGCCCTTCTGCATGTCCTTCGCGAGCGTGTCGGTGGCCAGGCCGATGCTCTTCAGCGCGGCGGCGCCCCCGGCCGCCGGGGCGGCGAGGGACTGCACGGTCATGCGGAATTGCGTGCCCGCCTTGGCGCCCCTGATGTTGTTGTCGCCGAAAACGGCCAAACCGGCAGCGACGTCCTTGATGGAAAGGCCGTATCCCTTGACCGTGGCGACCATTCCGGTGCCGAATGCGGCGGCGAGGTCGGACATCTTCATGTCGCCAACGCCCACGGTCGCGTTGAGAACGCCCATCGCTTCGTCGAGGTTTTCGACGCCGGGGATATTCGCAGCGACCGCAGCGGTCAGGGCGTTCGTCACGTCCACGAGCCCGGCATGGCCCACGGTGGCGCCCTTGGCCGCGGTCTCGGTCAACTTCAGGGCCTTCGAGCTGGAAATGCCCATCGACTCGAAGTTCGACTCGACGTGGTACAGCGACTCGGCGAGGCTGTCGGGGGATTGCCCGACCTTCCCCGCGAGGTCGAGGACGCCCTTCTTCAGCCCGTCGATCTTGTCCGCCGAGACGCCGGCCTGCGTCTGGAGCAGCGTCATCTCGGAGTCGAACTTGCTGGCAGCCTTCACGGCCTCGACGCCGATGACGGCGAACCCGGCTGCCGCGAGCATGGCCGTCTTGTTGAACACCTTCATCTTCGCTGAGGTGCTATCGATCTGAGCGTTTACAGCGGCCATGCCGGGCCCGGTCAGGTTTTTGGCCGTGACCAGAATCTCAACGAGGTTCGACATCCGGATTCACCCCCATCCGCTCAATCTCCAGCAACTGCCACACGCTTGCGGGAAGTGCTTCGATTTCCGGCGGCGTCTTATGCCACCGGTCACAGAGGCCGAGAATCGTCTCGGCGTAAATCAGCTCGCCAGGCTTTGTGACGGGATTTCCGTCAGGGCCGATTCCGCCGCCGACAGTCCGCCAGAGTTCGAGCCGCCGTCCAAAGGGGCCGGCACGCCCAGCACGGCCGCCGTCCAGCGCTTGATGATGGCGTTGACGAGGTCGTCGTCCTCGGCCTCGATCGCCTCGCGGGTGATCGGCACAGGCTCGCCCGTGACCTCGTCTTCGAGGTTCCAGCCGACGAGTCGTTCCACGAACATCTCGAAGGTGGCGGCGCTGCTGCCGTCGCCTTCGCCGGTCCAGACCTGCACGAGCTGGCCCATGGACAGCGTCCGGACCTGCACCTCCAGGCCCGGGTAGTCGGTGGTCTCGTCGAACTTCAGCAGGTAGATCTTCGGGTTCCGCTTGTAGCCGGCCACGGCGCCGCTCCTTCTCGGGTGGGGACTCGGTGAGGGGTCAGGACCAGGTCGGCACGGTGCCGTCAGCGAGGCTGCCGGGGATCGACGCCGTCAGCTCGCCCGTGTTGGAGCGCTGCAGCGGGTAGTCGGTGTAGAGCATCTCCATCGCCAGGGACTTGCCGCCGACGCCGAGGGACGTGGTCCGGGCGACGCTGGTCGACGGGACCGTGGAGAAGACCGTGTGCGCGCCGGTGGGGTTGAAGACGGTCTCCAGCGTGATCGTGGCGTCGGCGAGCAGCAGGAGCCGCTCGTTGGCGCTCTTGTCGACGCCGGTGACGTCCTGCACCGCGCGGGGCGTGGCGAAGGACAGGTTGGTCACGTCGTTGCGGATGTCCACCGGCGTCCCGCCAGCGTTGTCGACGCTGAGCGTGGTCCAGCCGAGGCCCGACTGCTTGGCCATGATGTGCTCCTTTGCTGGTCAGCCGCGCTGCTGTGCGTCGGCGAGGGTCTGCTGGTGCTCGGCGAAGTCGTCTCGCCAGGACTCCGGGCGCTGGTGCAGCCGGGCCCGCGTCCCGCGCGGGTTGCCGCGGTGGTCGCCGTCCCGGACGAGGTACAGCGGCGGCCGGCTGAGCGGCGCCCGGTGCTGCGAGGCGCGGAAGCAGGGCTGCCCGGCCTCGAAGATGAGCCACGTCTCGCCCTCGGCGACGGGGAGTTCGCTGTACCGGCGGCCGGAGGTGCGGGCGTCGTGGAGCATCTGCGCGGGCAGGCCCTCGACGCGGACCTTCCAGCCGTTGGCGTGGTCAGCGCAGTTGACCTCCTCGCACGTCGCCGGGCGCCAGTGCGTCGCCAGCGGCTGGGAGATCACGAAGCTCTTGTAGGACTCCGGGCCCATGAGCGGTTCGATCGCGGACATCAGAAGGTCACCCCCGCGCACTCGTTCTTGTTGATCACCACGGCAAAGGTCGCGGAGGTGAAGCCACCGGTCGTCACGCTCACCGCGCGGAGGTACCGGCGCACCGTCGCGGTGTTGGCGATCGCGATGCGCTGCGTGTTCGGCCCTGCGGTCACCTGGGCGAAGGTGAGGCCCGCCACGTCGGTGAAGGTGGCGTTGTCCGCCGAGTCCTGGATCTTGACCGTGACGTCTGCACCGGTGAGCGCGCTGACGTGGAGGTACGCCTGCGCGCCGAAGCTCAGCGCGCCGCCGGTGTCGATGGACGAGCCGAGGGTCGCCGCGGTGTCTGTGCGCATGCCGGCCGTGAGGAGCTTGCCCCACTCCAGGCCGTAGCTGTTGGCCTGCCCGGACACGGCGAATGGGAACGAGCCGTCGTTCGCCCTCGTGCCGTCGTAGTTGACCTGCTTCCCGTTCAGGCAGGCGGCTGGCGCGCCCAGCACGGTGCCGCGGCAGTACGTCACCAGCACGTCGCCGCGCGGCAGCGTCGACAGCAGCCCGTGCGCCGCGTTCGCCGGCAGGCCCGGGTTGAAGTACGACGTCCACTCGATCCGGCCGTCCCGCAGGCCGCCCTGCCGCGCCATGGCGGCCTGGGTGATGTCGGTGAACGGCAACAGGGCGGGGCCGCCGCCGACGTTGCCGAGGGCCTGCACGTCGCCGGACATGTCGAAGCCGCCGTAGTAGAGGGCGTCTCCGAGGCCGCCTGTCTTGGACATGGCCTATGCCTCCTGGTCCCAGAGATCGTTGACGATGAGCGGCAGCGTGATGTCCAGGACGCGGTACTCCGTGCCGCCCTGGATCATGTAGCCCGCGCGGGCGGACAGCGGGTCGCCGAACTGCCCGAGGAGGTCGACCTGCCGGACGTCGCCGTCGAGCTCGAAGTCGCCGGAGTAGCGGCCCAGCAGGTCGTCGAGCGCGGCGAGCATGTTCGGGTCGAGCATGTCCGCGGGCTCCTGGTCGATCCCCGCGTACATGCGGAGCATCAGCTCCAGGCGGATGCTCGTCGCGTTCAGGCCGGAGCCGCCGACCGCCGGGGTGATGCGCTGCACCCACACCGCCGCGGTCAGGCCGCTGGTGTCCGGCGGGGACTTCGGCTCGTGCCCGTTGACGGCCTCGAACCAGCCGCTCGCGAGAGCATGGTCTTGCACGGCGTTGAGGAGCCCGGTCGCGTCGAGGGTCATCCCAGCACCCCCCCGATCTTGCGGGCCACGGCCGCCTCGCCGATCGCGCCGGACTTCTGCGCGATCCGGTTCCGGACGCGCCGAAACGTGCCGTAGCCCTTGAACTTCGTGACCGGGAAGTTCCTGGAACCGATGCCCTCCAGCCACGGGCCGTAGATCACGTTCGAGTCGTTGATCGAGTACGCGTTGAAGCCGGCGCGCTCCTTGACGATCCTCGACTCGTAGTAGCCCGTGGGGTTCTGGAGCACATGGATCAGCTCCATCTGCACCTCGTGGAAGGCGTAGTCCGCGACCTCGGCCAGCGCCACGAGCGTCAGGCGCTCGGTGCCGATCAGCCCGCGGCCTTCGACGATCGGGCCCTTCAGGACGACGTTGATTCCGAACGGCATGTCACACCGCCCTGGTTCGGATCTTGCGGGCGAGGCGCGAGTCCGCCACCTGCTGCCGCAGTGCGTCGCGTTCCGCCGTGATGGCGGCCACCGACCGGGTGCCGGTGCCGGCCTGCGCCCGGACGGTCCGGGCGTACCCGGCCTGCTCGGACAGCAGCGTGCACATGGCCTCGGCGATTGCCAGGGTGCGGGCCTGCGCCGGCGCCACCCACCGCGTGACCGGCGCGCCGCTGGCGGCGGTCGCCGCGGTCGTGCCGCACACGCCCCGGGCCACGGTCAGGGTCGTCGCGGCCCAGATGGCGTCTGCGGAGTGGGAGTCGAGGACCGTGCCGTCGAAGGCGCGCTCGACGGTGAGCTGGTTGCTGGCGACAGCGCGGACGAGCATCGACTCGGCGCCGAGCTTGATGACGTCGCCCTTCGCGAACCGCGAGCCGTCGGCCGCGTCCAGCAGGACGGCGTCCTTCTTCGCCGCGAGCGGCGTCTGCAGCACCTGCCCCGTGTTCCCGATCGTCTTGCCAGTGACGATCAGCCGCTCGTCGCCGATCCGGAGCAGCGAGCCGACGCCCACCGCGGACGGGGTGTCGATGGTGATGCTGGCCTGGCTCGCGTCGATGCTGGCGGTGAGGCTGCTCGCGGTGACGCTGTCGTCGCGGTACCCGAACACACCCGTGATGGCGATGGCCCGCTGGTGCGTCTGGCCGGTGTTGAACATGCTCGGCCGGTCCAGCCGCGTTTCGATCCGGGTGTACGGCGGACCGCTGTTGACGGGCTCGGGGTAGTAGTCCGTGTCGGGGATCTCCACGCCGGCCGAGGTGAGGGTCTGCACGGAGATCACCTCGTCACGGTCGAGGTAGAGCTTCCAGGCGCGCGTCCGCTGCAGGCTCGGCCAGTCCTTGTACCGGGTCGCCAGCACGGGGGCGAAGGAGCGCTGGCACAGGTCATCGACCGCGCGAGATCCCGTCTCGATCGCGCGGTCGATCTGCTCGTCGCTGCGAGCAGTGGACGCCGACGACAGCGCGGACCGGACGTCCTCGCGTGTGGCGTACCAGACCTGGTCCTGATCCATGGGTCGGCTCAGTCCTCGTCGCTGTCAGAGGAAGGTGCCGTCTGGTCGCCAGCCGTCCCACGGGCAGAAGAGCTGCCCGTCCGGCCCTTCGCGGAGCGGCTCCCCGTCTTGCGGGCAGGCGACTGGTCCTCGCTCGTACTCGTCTCGGGCGAGGTCTCGTGCTTCTTGGAGGATGTCGACGAGGTCGTACCACCCTCCTCCGGTGTCGGCGATGACTGCTCACCTCCCTCGGCGTCGTCGGCGGTCGGACCGCCGTGAACGGTGGACTTGGCCATGGCTGCGGCCTCCTCGATCTCGTTCTGCTCGGCTTCTGCGATGCGGCTGCTGGAGCCGCACTCCGGGCACTCGGGGGCGCCCACGGAGTACGCGGCGTTGCAGTTCCGGCACACCCAGGCGGACATCAGACGCCCATCGCCGGGAGGTTGGCCGCGCCGCGCTGCGTCATCAGGTCGAAGTGCTGGGCGTTGACGGCCCCGGCGCCGGTGCTGGTGAGCTTCAGGTACCGGTAGCCGTCGTCGAGGGAGACGCCGAGCACCTCGACGACCATCGCGTTCTGCGCCGCGGTGGCCGTGGTGGTGACGACCGCGCCGGCGGCCTGCGTGCGCTTCACCCACGCGTCGGAGCCGTCACCGGTGTTGGTGTAGTACTCGGTGATGATCGCGAGGTTCTGCGCGCCGGTGCCCGCGGAGTCCTTGGCCTCCTGGAGCGTGTAGACGTCGCCGACGGCGCCGGCCAGGTAGCAGACGAACGCCACGCCGCCCGCGTTCTTCACGGCGATCCACTTGCCGTCGGCGCCGGGCGTCGCGTTGTACGTCCTGCCGAGTGCCTTCTGAGCCATGACCGGCTCCCTCCTGTGTCTGTGATGCCGTTGCCGGGGCGACGCTGCCGGCCCGGTTGGTGGCCGGCCCCGGGGGTTGAGTGCCGGGGCCGGCCAGGGGGTGTTACGCGGCCAGCTCGACGAACGGGGTGAGGGTGTTGCTCGACCCGTTGGCGGGGGTGATCGCGGACTGGAGCCACGGGCGGCCGTCGACGCGCTGGATGATCCGGAAGGTGGTCTTGTCGGACCCGAAGTTGTAGTCCGTCGAGGAGTCGGCGGTCATGGTCTGGCGGTCGCCGACGAGGTAGTAGCCGAGGTCGGTGAACGCCAGGTCGCCGCGGGCGCCGAGCTGTCCGGCCTTCTCCGTGATGATCAGCGGGCGGCCGAAGATGCTCATGGGCATGTCGGCGGTGGCGTTGACGACGAACACGCTGTTGCCGCCGGTGCCGACGCTGAGGGCCATCTGCAGGAGCTGCGGGATGGCGTCCGGGGAGCAGGTCCACACGGCGTTGTTGAGGCTGGACGGCAGCATGCGGGCGAACATGTTGACGATGTCCACGTACTGGATCTTGTTGCTGGTGCCGCGAGCCACTGCGACGCTCGCCGTGTTGTTGGCGCCGCGGTAGCCGAGCGGCTCGCCGACGCCGGAGCCGGCGGTGAACTTGTTGTCCTCCTCGAACGCCAGCGCCTGCGGCCACAGCCGCTCGAGCAGCGCCATGAAGGAGACGATGGAGTCCTGCAGCAGCTCGTTCGGCACGGCGCTGAGGCCGGTGAGCTTCTTGGCGTCCAGCTCGACCTTCCCGAACTTCGGGTTGGCGTCCTGGAGCATCGCCGCCTCTTCGGTCCAGTAGGCGATCATGCCGCCGAAGACCGAGCCCGCGTTCGTCGTCGAGTCGATGATCGGGAACGGCACCCGCGCGGACTCCATCGGCACGACGGTCGCCCGCGGCCGGACGGTGGACTGCTCCAGCGCGATCTGCATGAGCTGCGCGCGCAGGGTCTCGGGGACGAGGAACCCGCCGTCGGACGGGCTGACGGAGCTGGCCGCGTTGCGGAGCGTGCTGAGCTTGTCGGCGTCCGCCCGCGTGTTCTTGTGCCAGATGTTCCGGATGTAGTCGATGCCGTTCTCGAACAGCCCGTCGGCCGCGGCGCCGGGGGCGGCCGGGTTGTGGGCGGTGGCCTGGCGGTGGCTGGAGAGCATGTTGCCCTCGCGCTTGGCCTGCGGGTCGAGGTTCAGGCGCTTGATCGCGTCCTTCCCCATGCCCTCGATGCCGTTGTCCTTCAGCATCTGCGCGAAGACCCTCTGCGTCTCCTCGGCGACGAGGCGCTGGGTGTCGGTGCCGTCGCCCTGCTGGGCCTGGCCGTAGTCGGTGATGAACTGCTGGAGGTCTTCCTGGTTCTCGAACCGCTTCAGGAACTTGCCGTCCGAGAACATCTCCGCCAGCTCGTCCTGGTTGCGCGGGACGGTGGGTGTGGCCATGTGCTCCTCCTCAGGATTCCGTCGCGCGTGACGACGCTGGGCCGGTGAGTCGTGCGATGTCCGCGGCCCACGGGTCGGGCTGCGGGGTGGTGAGGCGGGCGATGTGTTCAGCCCACGGGTCTGCGGCGGCGGGGTCCTCGGCCGGCTCGTCATCGGCGGCCGCCGGCTCCGGCGCCTCGGGGGAAGCGTCGGTGCCGGCGGCCTCGTCCTCGCCTTGCGGCCCCGTCCCCGAGGGCTGCGGCGAGGAGTCCTTGGCGATGGCGCGCCGGAGGGTCGCCACGAGGTCTTCGCCGACGGCGTCGCCGAGGCGGATCGTCAGCGTCGTCGGCTCTGCCGTGGCGGCCGCGGGCTCGGCGGCGGGCGGCGGGCCGGGCTTCGGCCGCTGCGCCTTGGGCGGACCGGCATAGCCGAACGCGGCGAGGTCGAAGCTGGCGTGCAGCCGAGCCTCCATCAGCTCCGACTCGTCCTCGTCTTCCTCTTCGGGGTCGGCCGGCTCGTTCGGGGACTCCGGGACGGCGGACAGCGCCACGTCGGCGAGGCCCGCAGCGACAGCCGCATCGGGCAGGTACCAGGTCTCGGCCTGCATGGCGGCCCGCCAGCCGGCGGCGTCGGATCCGGCGCGGGCGGCGTAGGCGTTGGCGATGTTCTTGCTGATCAGGTCGAGGACTTCGGCCATCTTCGCCATCTCGGCGGCGTCGCCCATGCACACGCCGGACGCCTCATGGATCATCAGCATCGAGTTCGGGGCCATCTCGATGCGGTCGCCGGCCATCGCGATGACGGACGCGATCGAGGCGGCGATCCCATCGACCTGCACCGTCACGGTGGCCGGGTGCGCACGCAGCGCGTTGGCGATCGCGATGCCCTCGAAGACGGAGCCGCCCGGGGAGTTGATGCGCAGCCGCATCTTCGGCGCAGTGATCTGCCGCAGATCGTCGAGGAACTCGTCGGCATAGATCCCGAACCAGCCGCCCACCGCGTCGTACAGCAGCACCTCGGCCTCTTCCGGGTCCGCGGCGTTGTTGATCGTGTACCAGCGCGGTGCCTGCGCTGCCTGCGCGCCGGCCTGTGCCTGCGCGGCGCGGCGGGCGGCGGCCGCGGGCGCCTCCGGGATGTTCATCCACGCCATCAGCGGTCTCCTGTCGCGGCGGAGAGGAGCTGGGCGACCTGCTCCTCGAAGGTGGTCTCCTGGCCCGGGGCGGCCGGCGCCGGGCCGCCGATCCAGCGCATCTCCGGCAGGCCGACGGTCGAGAGGATGTCGTCGGGGGCCCAGCCGGCGGAGCGGAGCAGCGAGGCGGCGTTCGCGCGGGCGGTGAGCTGCGCGGCCTCGGCCTCAAGGTCGGCGGGGACCGGGTTGTCGAAGTCGAACTCCAGCCCGGCGCCGAGGCGCCCGTACATGGGCAGCAGCTGGGTATTGAGGATCGCCTTCGTGCGGCGAAGGCGGACGAGGATCAGCCAGCGTGCGAACACGACTTCGCCGGCCTCGGCGTTCGCCCTGTTGATGTCGTCGGTGGCGCCGGTCATCGGGCGGGGGAAGCCGAACGCGCCGCGGATCTTCTCGTCGGACACCTCGGACAGTTCGGCGAACTGCATGTCGCGGGCGGTGTATTTGCGGTCCTGCCAGGTGATGCCGTTCTCCAGCAGCGCCACGCGGTGGCCGTTGCTGATGCCGCGGTGCTGCTCGTTCCAGCGGGCCTGGTGCTCGTCGAACTCGTCGTCGGTGAGGCGCTTTTCGACCTGGAGGATGCCGCCGGGCTCGGCGTTGTTGAGGAAGAAGTTCCGGTTCCACTCGCGGGAGTACCGGGAGCTGTCGAGGTCGGTGAGGATCGTCTGCACCGCGCCCCACCCGCGGTACGGATCCAGCGGGTTGGGGCGCCGCTGGAAGAACACCTCGTCGAGGCGCAGGTCGACGACCTGGCCGCCGGGCCCGGTGTACTGGTAGCCGGACAGGAACGCCTGCGGGTCGGGCACCGGGTTCATGCGGTCCGGGCGGACCGGCCACAGCTCCAGCGGCAGGTTGAACCGCTCGTGCTTCGCTGCGACCCAGTACTGCTCCCCGACCAGTTCCTCATGCTGCTGGCTGGTCTCTCGGAAGCTGGGCCCGGTCATGAACTTGTTGGGCTGGTTCCACAGGTCGAGCGCGGCGTGGCTGGTGACCTCTTCGCGGTCCTCGGGGTGCCCGGACTTCGCCTTGCGGTAGAGGTGCCATTCGACCTGCGAGTACGACGTGATGATCCGGTCGACGACGGCGAACAGCATCCCGTTCGAGCCCATCGCGCGCATCTGCGCCTCGGAGCTGTTGCCGAGTCCCCACAGGCCGCCGCCGCGCATCGGGCGGGGCGTGGTGTTCGCGGTGTACGGGACGGGCGTGGTGTTGCGGAGGGAGGTGAGCTGGGAGCCGACGACGGAGAGGAATCCTCGTCGCATCGCCGGCCCCCTCTCTGCTACCCGCCGCTCTTCGCCCACCACTGCTGGAGCCCCACGAGGCCGATCCCGCCTGCGATCAGCCCGTAGCCCGAACCGCAAAGATCCGCGATTCCAGTTGAGATTACTGTAAATCCTCCTGTCAAGAGGACGCCAGACAGCAAATCTTTCAGTGCGGTGGGCGTGAGGCGGCGCATTTCAACTCCAGGTAGTCAGGGGGTGGCTGAGAGCCGGTTACATCCAGCGGATCCGCGGCCGGCCGCCGAGGTCGACCTCGGCCACCATGTATCGCATCGCGTCCATGCCGTGATCGTTCGTCTTCACCGGGGCTTCCTTCGGGGGCTTGTCCGCGGCCCGCTGCGCCTCCGACCCCCGGTCCCACACGTAGCCCGTGACCTCCTCCTCCGTGGAGCAGGGCCTCTTCGCCGCGTCGAGCTCGGGGTCCCGGCTCACCAGGGCATCCCGGAAGAGGAAGAGTCGCGGCCGGCCGTCGCCCGCCGCCTTCAAACGGGACTGCACCGCCTGGATCCCGTCGCTCACGCCCTTGTGCGCCGCGACGGTCGACAGCCCGAGGTGCCGCTCCAGCGTGGCCCGGTCCTCCGCGTCGTGGTCGCAGATCACCGCGCGCGGCCGCGGCCCGCGCCACCGGCCTTTGTCGTCCTTGAGGATCGCCAGGACCGCCCGGGCGTGGTCCTCCACGAGGGTCTGCGCCCGGTAGATCTCTTTCGTCAGGAACAGTCGGCCGTCGCCGTCCTGCCGCCAGAACTGGATCACCGTCGGGTTGGTGTACCCGAAGTCCACGGTGATCCACAGCGTCCAGGAGTCCGGGACGTCGAACGGGGCGACCAGGTGCACGGCCGGGTCCCACGCCTCGTAGACCAGGCCCTCGGCCGCGACCCAACGGCCGTACCGCAGCCGCTCCTTGCGGGCACCGGTCAGCGCGTCGAGCTTCGAGATGTACGCGACGCCCCGCGGCGTCCACACGCCGCCCTGCCACAGCGTCGGGTTGTCCTCGTGGTGGCAGTGGAGCATCACCGTCTGCCCGCGGTCGCAGCGCTGCTTCAGCCAGTGCGAGGGGTGCGACGGGTTGCAGTCGCCGAGGAGCTGCTGGAAGGAGATCCGTCCGTTGCGGAGGCGGGTGGTGATGGACTCCCAGTCGTTGAGGGTCAGCTCGGTCGCCTCCTGCGCATAGGCGACGTCGTACTCGGCGGACATGATTTTCGTGGGGTCGTCCATGCCGCCGACGACCATCGTGGAGCCGTTGGCGTACCGGTACGCCGCGGGCTCCTGCTGGCTGCCGCCGAACCACTTCACGTGCCCGGCCTTGATCGACGCTTCGGCGACGTGCTCCCGGAACGTCACGAGGCCGGTGGCGGCGAGGGACTTGCCGGTCTTGCGGACCGCCAGCGCCCGGACGCCGGGGGTCTTCAGGCACATGGCGTGGATCTTCTCCAGGCACGCCCGGGACTTGCCGGTGCCGGCCGGGCCGGACATCAACACCTCGGGTTCCCGCCGGCCGAACACCTCCAGCGCGGAGCCGTGCGGCTCGTAGGTGCGCACCAGCGTCCCGGACGTCACGACAGGTCGTCCGGGTCGACGCCGACGAGGTTGTACGTGACTTCGCCGCCGAGGCTGACCTGTGTGGGCGCGTCGAGGCCGTCGAACTTGCGCTGGGACTCGTTGATCTTCAGTAGTCGGTCGATGGCCTGAAGGACCGGCCCGTCGTCGATGAGCGGTACCTCGTTGCCGTCATCGTCCTTGATTGTGATGACCTTCCCGAACGACACGGTCAGGTGCTTGCGGGCCATGACGTCCAGGGCGGTGGTGTGGAGCAGCTCCAGGCGTGCGCGGAGCAGCTCCCGGTTGTCGCTGGCGCGCTGCTCCCGCTCGGCGGCCGGCGCGCGCAGGCCCCGTTCGACGGCCTCGTGTGCGCTGCTCTTGGCGGAGAGGCCGAGGGCGTCGGCGATCTGCTGGTGCGTCCAGCCGTTCTGGACCCAGCGCTCGGCGGCCCACACGTCGCGGTCGCGCTGGTTGCGGGGGGACGTGAACTGCTGGTGGCCGTCGCGGGCCCGCGGGAGTCGTGGTGGTGGGGGCGGGATGTCGGGGTAGTCCCAGGCTGGGGTGTCGTCGTTCATCGTGGGCCTCCTTCCTGCGTGTTGATCGTCGCACGGGCTGATACCCGGCGGGTATCAGTCCTGGTGGTCCGGCTGCTCCGCGTTCGGGTCGTCCTTTTGGCCGGGCCGCCAGTCGTGGACGAGGTGCAGGGTGAGAGTGCAGTCGGCTGGGTCGTAGCCGGTGATCTCGTACTCGACCTGCTCGGCGATGCGGATGCGGTCGCCGTAGGGGTGGCGGATGCCGAGCGGCGAGGAGGTCAGCACGGCGACGGAGATCTTCGTGTGTTCGGCTGCCACCTCGACGACGATGCCGCGGCCGAGGACGATGCTGCACCGCAGGTCTCCGTAGGCGATCGGCTGCGCGCTGCTTGCTCCGGCCGGTCCGGCGGGCGGTGTGCCGGGCTGGGCGGTGCTGGTGGTCTGGTCGTAGGTGCGGGGCATGGGTCAGACCTCCTTGCCGGCCGCGGCCGCCGCCGCCTGGTCGGCGTCCTGGCGGCGCGCATCGCGCTCCAGCAGCGTGCTGGCGGCGTCCGGTTCCGGGCACTCGGCGCGGGAGCAGGTGGGGTAGCCGCCTTCGCCGAGGAAGAGGCTGGTGCCTCCGCAGGCGGGGCAGTGACCCTTCACGTCGGGGAACGAGGTCGGCGTCGGCTTCTCCCCGGGCTCTGCGGGCGCCGTCCAGCCGAGGGCGAGCAGCGCGGCGCGGGTGGCGTCGGTGACGAGGATCCGCGGCTCGGGGTCCTGCAGCTCGGTGACGTCGACGATCGGCATGCTCACCTCGACCTTGGACGGCTGGCCCGCGCGCATGGTGATCGTGAGGCCGTCGATGCCGTTGGCGATGTTGGTGCCGTCGAGGATGACCTCGTGGCCGTAGGTGTCGTACTTGCGGATGGCGAGTGTGTGCTTGGGCATGGGTCAGTCCTCCGTGGTGGGTTCGAACGCGAAGTGGATGCCGCCGGCGCGGAGTTCGGCGGGGAGCGCGGCGGTCGCGGCGGCCTCGATCACGTGAAGCCGCACGGGGTGGACGGGGCAGTCCGGCGCGTGGATGGGCTCGCCGTCGATGACGGCGCCGCCGCACGGGCACGGCGTGACCTTCGGCGCCGGCCAGCTCCGGATGTTGAACGGCTGCGCGTCGGGCTGCTCGCCGAGGGCCTGTGCGGCAACGGCGCGGAGGGGCGCCGGGTCGTTCTTCCACGGGCAGTCGGCGTTGTGGATGGGCCGTCCGGCGAACTGGACGCCGCCGCAGGGGCAGATCGCGTCAGGGCCCGGGAGCCGGGGGCGGGTGAGTTCGTCGAGCCAGCGGTAGAACTGGGCGACGACGGCGCGTCCGTCGAGCTTGCGGTAGCGGTCGGTGCGGTGTTGGCAGTCGCACGCCGCACCGGGGCCGGGCACGGTGTCGCAGTGCTGGTCGGCGGGTGCTTGGGCGTCGGCTGCGATACGGCAGGTCAGGCAGATCACGGCGCCTCCGTAGGTCGGGCGGCCTGCTCGATGTCCTCAGCGACGCGGCTCGGCGAATAGGGGCTGATGCTGCCGTTGCGGGTGTGCTCGGCGAAGTGCTCGGTCCAGCGGGTGCGGAGGGCGTCGGCCTGCTCCTCGGTGAGCGGCTCCTGAACCGTGAGGACGCTGCTCGGGGCGGTGTCGTCGAGCGCCTGGATCGTGGGGCACGGGTAGGGCAGTGGGGTGCCCATGCCGTCCTGGCAGTGCGCGCAGCAGCCGGGCGCGGCGCCGGTCCATTCGTGGTGGAGGGCGCGGACGGCGGCGATGATGACCCGCGCCTCGTGGAGTTCCGCCAGAGCGCTGTCATGGCTCCCGAACAGGCACCGGTCAGCGCGGGCCTGCGCCCCCTGCACGGCTTCCACCAGTTCGAGCCGCCGCGCAGACGTGGCACGGTTCCACTTCCACACCCACTGCGCGGGGGTGGGGACGGTGGCCTCGTCCTCGTAGGGCTCCTCACCCTCGTGGAACGCGGCGAGCGCGGCTTCGGCGGCGTCAGCGCGGTCGTTGTGCTTCCGGAGTGCCTTGCACGCCTGCTCGTACGCCCAGGGCGTGGGCGCCGGCTGCGCGAGGTCCCGCTGGAGCGTCAGCCGCGCGATCTCCTGCTCGGCGTCATTAGCGACCATCGCCAGGGCGACGGCGAGGCCGCCGAGTTCGAGGTCGGGGTCTCCGTTCGGGCCGGGTTGGGCGGCGCGGGCCATGAGCTGCTGGACGAAGTAGCGGATGCGGTCGCTGAGGGTCGGCGGCGGGCCGTCCGGGGTGTGGATGGCGGCGGGGGCTGCCTTGCGCTTGGTCATGGGCGTGCTCCGAGGGCGATCTGCTGGTTGGCGGTGTGGGTCATGCGGTCCATGCGGTCCAGCTGGCTGCGCCACCACTCCGGGTCGCGGCGGGCGAGGACGCGGATCGCGTGGTGCAGGACGTCGGGCGCCAGGCCGTCGACCGTGTCGTGGGCGGCGGTGAGTTCGTTGGGGCCGCGGCCGCAGGTGGGACAGCCCTCGGTGATGTAGCCGAGGTGGCGGCCGACGCGGACGGCGTCTTCGCGGGTGAGTACGCCGAGCTTGGTGCGGACGTCGCGGAGGTAGCTGCGGACGCTGTCCTTGGTGACGCGCATGTCGTGGGCGATCTCGGCGAGGGTCTGGCCGCGGGCGATGCCGCGGAGGGTCTGGATCTCGCGTGGGCCGAGGCGTCCTGTGATGGTGGCCTTCACCGATTGCCCCCCTCGGCCGCCGGGTTGTCGAGCGCGGCGTCCAGTTCGTCGAGCGCCCAGATGGCGTCGTTGCGCGGGTCGGCGTGGGCGATGCGATCCCGGGCCTTCCGCACACGGGCCAGCGCTTCGAGTTCCGGCGCGAGCTCGGCGATGGCTACGTCGGCCAGGTCGTACTCGGTGGCGCTGAAGAGGGACGGCAGGGTCTGGCCGAACTGGTCGCGGAGCGGCGGCGCGGTGTTGGCCTTGAGGTACTCGCGGAGGGCGCCGCCGACACGGACGCGGCGCGCGCGGTCGGCCGCTTCGCTGCTCACCGTCGGGTCGTGGATGCCGGTGCGGACGCAGGGTGTCTGGTCGCAGGAGCAGTCGGCGCAGGGCCAGCAGAAGAGGAGCCCGTTGCAGTTCTCGTAGACGGTCTTCGGGCCGCCGCAGACGCAGCAGCAGACGGACGGCTGCTCGGCGGGGGCCGGCTCGGCGGCCGGGGCGGGCCGCCGCTCGGTGAGCAGCTTCCGGGTCCCGAACCACAGCGCGCAGACGGCGACGATGGTCCCGAGCGCGTACGCCGTCAGCAGGGGCCAGACGGCGGCGCACACGAACCCGGTGCAGAAGGCAGCGACGATCAGCCAGTTGCGGGGGCGGGCGTGCCAGCGGTTCACCGGGTCACCTCGCTGCCGGCTGCGACGTCGACGGGGAGCTGCCGGGTGCGGATCGCGATCGTCACCAGGTGCGCCGTGGACCGGGCGCGCAGCTTCTTGGACGCGTTGCGCAGCTGCGACTTGACGGTGAGGGGGCTCAGGCCCAGCCGCGCGGCGACCGCGTCTCGGCCGCCGCCGCGGGCGACCTCGGTCAGGGTGCGGAGTTCGGCGGTGGTCAGTCGGCGGGCCGCGGTAGTGGTGGTCACTGCTCGCTGCTCCCCTCGTCCGTCACCAGTCGGTAGCCGGTGCGGCGCGGCAGCTGCTCGGCGCCGACAGTGCCGGTGGCGTGGAGCTGGCGGGCGTTGATGATGCGGCGGCGGAGCAACCGGCCGTCCTCGTGCACGGTGGCGATGCCGACGCGGCCTGCCTCGTGGCGCGGAGGTTCGATGACGCGGATGCGGGTGTATTCGGGCCCGGTGCTGCCGTAGTACGTGGGCTGGCAGCTCTCGTACTCCTGGTCCTTCTTGATGCGGTGGGTCATGGTGGGTGCCTTTCGGGGTGTGGTGGCCGCCCGGGGTGCGGGCGGCCACGGGCGGGCTACTGGAGGCGGATGTCGGGGAGCGGGACGCCGGCGTGGATCTGGTCGAGAAGTTGGCGGAGCCGGTCGACTGCGGCGTGGCCGGTGTCGGTGAGCAGGCGGCGGGTCTCTCTGGGGAGTTGGAACCAGCAGTCGCGGCAGAGGTACTGGCGGGGTGCGCGGGTGCGGCCGCAGTCGGCGGGGCACGGGGTGGTGGGCATCAGACCGCGCTCCCCTCAGCCCCGGCGAGGATCGCGTCCGCCACCGCCAGGGCGTGCCTGTCGGTCATGTGCTCCACGAACGCGACGGCGCGCGGGTCCGTGACCGACGCCCACGTCTGGCCCGCGGCGGTGAGCGTGGCCTGATGAGCCTTCGCGGCGTGCTCCAGCCACTGGGCGAGCGCCTCGCCAACCCCGGGGTACATGAGCGCAATCCACGCGGCGTCGGCCCACACGTTGCGGGCTTCGTCCCAGGGCTGGTGGCTCATGGTCGGGAGCCACGCGCGGAGTTCGGTGTCGTTGTCCTCGCCGGACAGGACGGTCGCGGTGTGCCCGTACTGGCCGAGGTGCGTGTCGTGTTGGCGCCACGGGCCCGGGGTTGCGGCGGTGGCGCGGGCGCGGATGCGTGCGGCGGCGGCGTTGAGGCGCGCGGTCGCGGTGGCGGTGAGGTCCGCCGGGGTGGGGGTCTCGGTCATCGGGCCGCGCTCCCCTCGGCGGCCGGCGCGGTGTGCACCGAGAAGCTGCCGTCCGGGTGCCGCACCAGCCAGTCACCCCAGTACGCGACGACCCGCTCCGGGCCGCTGCCCACGCGGTGCCCGACCGCGGTGAGCTTCCCGTCGACGTACTGGAAGTAGCCCTTCGCGAAGACGTCCAGCCGGTCCAGCTCCCGGTCGACCGTGCCGACCGTCCGCTCGGTGACGTGCCACGTGGTGCAGCCCTGCGCCTCCAGCTCGACGAGCGGCCGGCAGTGCTCGCACTCGCCGCGCACGTCGGGCAGCGGGCGGCCGACGAGGGCGTGGTCGAGTTCGGCGTCGGTGACGTCGCCGACGTCCAGGCCGCAGCCGTTGCAGGCGCGCTTCATGGTGACGGTGCGGGATTCGAGGCCGTGTTCGTTGGTGGTGATCACGTCGGGTGTGTGGGTGCGGGTCATCGGGGTTCCTTCGGTGTCGCGTTCTGCGGGCGGGGTTCGGACGGCGGGAGTTCGGACGGGCTCAGCCGGTGTCGAGGGCGAGTTGTCCGGCGGCTGCCATGGCTGCGCGGCGGGTGGCGGCTGCGGTCTGGCGGTGGTGGTCGCGGTCGTAGTGGAGGTGGCAGCCCTGGCACATGGCGCGGAGGTTGGCGTCGTCGGAGTGCTCGGGGGTGTGGTCGAGGTGGGCGACGGTGAGCACGACTCGGGAGCCGGTGCCGTAGGCGGGCTGGCCTTGGCGGTTGGGGCAGCGGTCGGTGTGGGTTCCGCGTCCGCATTCGCCGTGGCATTCGCAGCGGCCGGCGGCGCGGACGGTGCGGATGCGGAGGGAGATCTGCTTCCAGTCGGTGGGGTAGCGGTCGCGGTTCTCGGGGCGGATGGGCATGGCTGGCCTCTGGCAGGGGGTGGTGGGTGTGGACTCGCGACGGCGTCCCCGACCTCGTCCCCTTCGGGAGACGAGGGTCGGGACGAGGTCGCTTGACGTCGTCCCGACTTCGTCCGGGACGAGGTGGGACGAGGTCAAGCGATCAAGGGGCGTGCAGGTGGGGAGGGGTGTGACTTCGTCCCGTGACGGGTCGTCAGGTCGGGACGAGGTGGCGTTCAAGATCGGGACGAGGTCAGTAGGCCGCTGACCTGCACGTCTGGCGTGTACGCGTCCAGATCGGTTCATGATCGGGACGAGGTCGGGACGAGGTCGTCCGAAGATCACGGACGAGGTCGGGACGAGGTTCACGACGCGTCCCCCTTCGCATCCGCGAGGCGGTGCAGAGCACCACCGCGCGGGCCCTTCTCCACGACCACACGGCCGCTGTGGACGAGCCGCGTCAGCGCACGGCGGGTGACCGACGCGCGGCCGGAGATGACGCCCTCCAGAGCGTTCGTGCTCATCGACTCCGAGGCCTTGGCGAGCACGTGAAGGACGACTTCCTCCCGGTCCTTGATGGCCTGCTCCTCGGCCTGGGCCTTCTTCTCCTCGGCGGTGACGCCGTCGGCCGGCTCGTCGTGACGCTCCACGGGCGGGTACAGGTGCGCCTCGGCGAAGTCCTCGCCGTGGGACTTCACGACGAGGTCGGCGTACCAGTGCATCGGGTTGCGGCCGCCGGGCAGCGCGTGGCGCCTGACCTGCGCAGGCCGGTCCTTCGCGATGCGCAGCCGCGAGCGGCCCTCGGTGTTGATGCCGAACGGCTTGACCGCCTCGAGGATGTACTGCACACCGTCGACGGCGTTCAGCTTGTGGACGCCACCGAGGGCGTACCGGCCGCGGGACTCGCCGTTCTTCACGACGTGGTCCAGCGGGACGACGGCGGCGCCGGTGTTGGCCAGAGGGCGGAGCAGCATCCGGCCGAAGCGCGCCACGTCGGTGTTGTCCTTGAGCTCCAGGCCGAGGAGGCTCATGCCCTCGGTGACGCCGTCGACAACGGCGAGGGTGGGCTGCCGGGCGGCGATCGCGGCGATGAACGCGGCGAGCTGCGCGGGGCTCGGGGTGGCGCCGGGGCGGACGTACAGGAACCGCTCGGCGATGTCCTGCGGGTTGGCGCCGATCAGCAGGAGGCGGGCGACGACGCCGACTTCGGAGTCCTCGAAGTCGACGTAGACGACGGTGTTGCCGCGGTTCATCTCGACGAGGCAGGAGATCAGCGCGACCCAGGACTTGCCGGCCTCGGACTCGCCGGTGATGCCGTTGATGTGGCCGGGGTAGAACATGCCGATGCCGTCGTCGCGGGCGCCGACGTCGGGCTGGGCGGGCTTGTGGGTGCCGTCGAGGACGGGCGTGAGGTCGGAGAAGCACCAGCCGGTGGCGTCGGCGGTGTGCGTGCCGGGCTCGTCGTCGGTGACGGCGGTGATGGACTCGCGGGCCAGCGCGTGGAGTTCGTCGGTGGGGACGTCGTGCTCGTAGCCCTTGTTCGCGATGCGGCTGGTGGCCTCGATGAGGCGGCGGCGGCGCGCGAGGTCGTGAACGCGGGCGGCGTACTCGGGGGCGTTGATCGCGACGGGGACGGCGCTGGGCAGGCCGGAGACGTAGGGGACTCCGCCGGCGCGCAGGAGGTCGCCGGTGCGCTGGAGGTCGGCGACGAGGGTGATCGGGTCGATCGCGGCGCCGCGCTCGTACAGGCCGATGATCGCGCGGTGGATGGTCTCGTGGGCGGGCCGGAGGTGGTCGCCCGGGTCCATGGCGGCGATGACGTCGGGGATGGTGTGGGGGTCGAGGAGCATGGCGCCGAGGACGGACTGTTCGGCGGCGGGGTCGTGTGGGGGCATGCGGCCGCCGCCCGCGGCGTCTTCGTCGCGGGGGTTGAGGTGGCGGACGTTCTCCACGCGGTGCTCCTTGGTCAGAACAGGGTGTTGGCGGCTGGTGGTGCGGCCGCCGGGGGCCGGCGGGTGGTGCATTGGTGGTCGGCGTGGTGCGGGTGCGGGCACGGGTCGCGGTGGCCGGGGTAGACCCACAGCAGGCGGCCGGGCTGGTTGCCAGGGCCTGGCGGGGCGCACCAGGTGAGGCGGTTGGGGCCGCGGATTTGCGGGTCGCTGCCAGGCTCGATCGGCGCCTGGTCGACGGTGACGGCGATGCACTCGCCGGGCTGGCGGATGAGGGGGGCGCCGCACGCGCCACAGCGGGTTGTGGCGCCGTGGCGCGTGCGGGCGGCCATCAGCGGGCGCCGGTCGGGGTGCCGTTGAGGATCGGGTGGTCGATGTCCGCGGCGACCTGCCCGATGACGTCGGCGAACGCCTTCGCGCGTGCGTCGGCGGGCCGGTCGAGCTTGTAGGCGAGCTTGAGCCCGGGGCCGTCGATCCGGTACCGGAGGCGGGCGTCGATGCTGTAGCCCCCGGTGAGGCCCTCGAACGGCAGGAGTCCGACGGTGAAGGTCTCCGGGATCGTCAGCGTGCCCTTCTGGCCCGCCTTGGCGGTGACGGTCTCGGTGTAGGCGAGCTGTCGCTGCCCGGTGGACAGGCGAGTGCCGGAGGCGAACTCGGCCTTCACGGTGCCCTGGATGGACTGGGCGATCTCCAGCATGTCGGCGGCGGCCGGCTTGAGGATCTCGGGCAGGTGGTCCTCGATGAACTCGGCGAAGTCCTCCTGGCCCATGAGCTTGCCGTCGTTGCTGGCCCACGCCTTCCATGCCTCGGTCTCGCGGAGCTCCAGGCGGATCCGGTGGTCGCCCCAGTCGGCGGTGTCGGACGCGGAGGCGTTGAGGACGGCGGTGATGGCGAGCCGGTCGGCGTCGCTGTAGATCTCGCTCGCGGCGTCGGAGTGCTTGCCCCACAGGGCGAGGAAGCTCTTCGCGTCGCGGACGGTGGTGGTGCCGGTCTTGCGGCTCGGCAGGGCCTTGTACTGGTCGCCGGTGAGGTCGAACTGCTGGGCGCCGTTGGGGGTCTGGACGACATAGACCTTGCCGGGGGTGAGCTCGGCCGGGGCGGCGGAGCGGATCGCGGTGTCGATGACGGCCTGGGTGCCGTCGCCCGCGGTCGCGGCGCGGAGGTTGGTGTCGTAGCTGGGCATCAGTGGGCGTCCTTGAACTCGGTGGTGGTGTGGGCGGTCTGGAAGGGGATGGCCATCTGGCGGGGGTCGTCGCGGCACGGGTTGCCGTCGGCGTCGAGGAAGTACAGGGCCTTCGGGGCGGTGGCCTTGGGGGCCTTGACGGCGGACTCGACGCCGATCGGGAGCGGCGCGGACTCGACGCCGTTGGCGGGGGGTTCGACGACGAACGTGATGGTCATCGAGCCCTTCTTGCCGTGCTCGCGGACGGCGTCGAGGAGGGTGTGGAACTCGGCGCTGATCTCCTCGGCGGTGCGGCCGCCGAGGTGGCTGGCGAGCCAGGTGGGGAGGTCGACGATCTCGCCGGTGCGCTCGGTGGTCTGGTCGGTCATGCTGCTCGGGTCCTTTCGGGGTGGAGGGTGGGGCAGGTGGCTCGGTGGTCGTTGCGGATGGAGGCGGCGAACGTCGCGACCTTCGCGATGTCGCGCTTCCCGCGGCCCTTCACCGAGGCGGTGTAGGGGCAGATCTGGCAGGCGTAGTAGGCGGCGGGCAGCGGCTCGGCGACGATGCGGAGCCACGCATCTGCCACCCGGCGGCCGCTCATGCGGCAGCCGCCTTCTTGTCGGCCCAGGCCACTGCCGACGCGTCGTGGCAGGCCCGGCACAGCGGCTCCTTCTTGCGGTGGTGCCGGCGGATCGCGGCCTGGGTGCCACAGGGCTGGAGGGAGCGCCCGATGGGATTGGCGCTCTTGCCCATGCGGCGGCGGACACGGCCGCGTTCGCGGACGGTCATGCCGCCCCAGATCCCGAACGGCTCCGGCCGGAGGATCGCCCACCGGCCGCAGTCGCGCAGGACAGGGCAGGCGTCGCAGATGGCTTTGGCGGCTGCGATCTTGGCGTTCTGGAGGGTCTCGTTGCCGTAGTCCTCGGGGTAGAACAGATCGCCGTTCCCGTGGCAGGGGGCGCCATCGGACCACTCCATGCCGGCGGTCACTGAGCCACCGCCTTGTCGAACTCCGTCCAGTCGCAGCCGTCCAGGGACCGGCTGTGCGTGGTCGGCACCTCGGCGAGCGGGCAGCCGAGGCGGTCGAAGCCCATCGCCAACAGCACGTAGGCGTCGGCCTCGTCGTACCGCCAGCGGCCCTCGCACAGCACGCCGTAGCGGGCGTGGACGTTGTCGCGAACCTTGCCTTTGACCTGCGCGGGCGTGAGCTTCTTGCCCGTCTCGTCCTTCCACCGGGCGCGGCCAGTGGCGTAGATGGTGCGGTTGTCGGGTGGGACGACGGCGTAGGGGATGCCGCGTTTCCAAAGCTCGTGGCGGACCATCCACCGCATCGCGGCCAGCTGGTCCATGCCCATGAGCCGGGCCTTGGAGAAGGCGGGGCCTTCGATGACGACGTAGTCGGCGGAGCGGATGAAGGTGGTGATGCCGTCGAGCTGCTGCTGGAAACGGCCGTGGAGGGTAGCGGCGTTGGCGTGGACGTGGTCGGTCCAGCCATGGCCGGCGACGCCGGTGGTGCCGATCGCGATGTCGAGGCCGATGACGAGGGGCCGGGGCCCGGCCACCGGGAGGGCGGCTGGCGGCGGGGCGAGGTCGAAGAGGGCGGTCATGCAGCCACCGCCCGACCCGGCGCGTGCCGCTCGATGTCCTCGCCGGTGATGGCCTCGACGAGCGCGCAGAGGATGACTTCGGCGGCGTTCGGGGTGACGGCGTTGCCGTACTGCCGGACCCGCTCCCGCTTTGAGCCGAGCACCACGTAGGAGTCGGCGAAGCTCATGGCCCGGCCGATCTCGTGGGGCTCCAGCATCCGGAACAGCACGTCGTTGATGTCGACGTCGCCGCGCACGAGCGCGTACCGGTCGCGGGTCGACAGGGTCCCCACGGGCTCGGCGACCGACCGGGCCGTGCCGTTGCCGTAGTAGGGCACCAGCAGGTGCTCCCACGTGACGAGCGACTGGTGCCCGGCAGTGGTGAGGGTGCGGGCCGGCTCGGCGACGCTGGTGCAGTGCTCCCCGCCGTCGCCCTTGCTGCCGTTGTTCCGCATGAGCATCGCCGGGAGTTCGGCGGGCAGGTGTGGCGGCGTGGCGACGGCGTGGTGGTTGCCGTCGGCGGAGACGGTGCCGAGCGCGTCGAACGCGGACAGCGCGCGGCCCTGGTCGCCGCCGCCGCGGAGCTTGACCATGAACGGCAGCCAGGCGAGACCGGTCTCGTTGCGGGCGGTCTGGGTGCGGAGCGGGTCGGTGGCGGGCGCCGCGCGCTTCTCCTCGCGGCCCTCCACGGGCACCAGCAGCGGCGGGATCGCGAGGCCGTCGTTCTCCCGCGTGGTGCGGGTCGGCATCGGCTCGGCCGCGCTGGTCGCCTCGGTCCGCCATGTGCCGCCCGCGGGAACGATCAGCGGGTCGTAGGCGAGCGCCTTCGTCGCCGTGGTCGTCTGGGTGGTGACCGGCTGGTCGACGGGCCAGGTGCGCACGCCGGGGCGACGCTCGAAGGTGTTGCCCGCGGCCTCCAGGGTGATCGGCCGGGCGAACTTCTTCAGGCCAGCCTCGATGCGCGCGAGGGTCTTGTCGGCCAGGGGTTTGGCCCGGTCGCCGATGCGCTGCCCCGGCAGGCTCCAGTCGATCGCGACCGCGGCCGGCAGGACCGACGGCTCCACGATCCGGTTCCGGCAGGCCGTGTTCGGGCACCGGTAGACGTACTGCTGCCGGTAGCGGCCCATGTCGGCGCCCGGAGTCTTGAACACCTGCACGGCGCGGACCCACACGGAGCATCCGGGGCACCAGGCGCGCGGCCGCAGCCACTTGTCCCAGTCCGGCACGCGGCCGACCGACTCGTGGACGTAGGCCATGTAGAAGCGGTCGCGGGACTGCGGTGCCGCGTGCAGGGCCCGCGGGTCGGCGTGCATGCTGTTGAGCGCGATGATCCGGGTGCGGTAGCCGAGCTTGTGGAACTCGTTGCGCCACCGGTCGAACTGGTCCCAGGCGCGGACGTCGACGACGTTCTCGACGACGCCGGCCTTGACCAGGCCGCCGCGCTCCTGGACGCCGCGGAGGTACAGCGGCACTTCCTCCATCAGGGCGCGGGAGCGCTCGACTTCCTCCGGCGGCGCGTACAGCTCGCCGAAGAGGTCGCCCTGCATGCTGGTGTCGAAGTCCCGGCGCTTGCCGCGGGCGTTGGACCACTGCGGGCACTCCGGGGAGGCCCAGAAGATGTCCGTGACGGGCCACCGCTCGACGGGTGCCTCGCGGATGTCGCCGCGGTAGTGGTCGACGTCGGGGAAGTTCGCGGCGTGCGACTCGATCGCGCGGGCCCAGTGGTTCGCGGCGCGCTCGACGCGCACGCCGGGGACGGCGTGGGCGCCCTGCGAGGAGCCGCCAGCGCCGCAGAACCAGTCCATGACGGACAAGGCGTCGCTGTCGTGGCGGTACATCAGTGGCCTCCCTTCACGGGGTCGGTGCTGGGGATGTGGGCGTTGCAGTCGGAGCAGTGCGCGGAGCCGTCGCTGTGGAGGACCGCGGCGCGGGTGCGCTGCTCGTCGGGGCAGTACCGGTACGCCTGCACGACCGGGGCGTGCGGGCGCTCGTCGGTCTGACCGGGCCGATCGCCGCGGGCGAACTTCATCGCCAGCACGGACCCCAAGCCGACCGCGAGGCCGGCGGCCGCCGCGACGGTGGCGGCGAGCATGTCGTGGGTCTGGGTCATCGCGGGGTCACCTCCACGCCGGGCGTGCCGGTGTCGAGCACGCGGGCCGGCCGGGAGGTGTCGCGGACCCGGCCGAGGGCGCAGTACGCGAGGAGCAGGCGGCGCAGCGTCTCGCCGAGGAGCGCCACCTGGGCGTTGCGGCGGCGGATGATGGCGGCCTGCGCGCGGTGCTCGTTCTCGGCCTTGACGTTGGCGATGCTGAGGTCGCGGACCTGCCGTTCGAGGATGTTGAGGCGGAGGTCGGCGATCTCCTCGGGCGTGGCCGGGTTCTGGCGGTGGCGCGCGAAGCTGATCATGCGGTCACCGCCGTGCCCGCGAAGGGGATCAGCGGCCAGCGGCCGTCCACGACAGCCTGCGGGTCCGTCTTCCGGAAGTGCGCCTGCAGCCCGGCCGCCTGCTCCTTGGCCATCACGACCTGGCGGGCGTGCAGCTCGTTGATGTCCAGGCCGCGGAGCTGCTCGAACTGCTGGTACCGGCCGAGCTCGAACTGCGGGCGCTGCTCGCGCGGCATCTCGATCAGCGACCCGATCCGGTACGCGACCCGCGCGGCCATCAGCGCGTCGTACTCGCTGCCGTGCGCCGCCTCTTCGTCCCAGGCGAGGGAGTAGACAGCGGCGACCGTGATGAGCTGGCGCGGGCCCTGCGTCGGGGAGACGCGGCGGCGGCGCGGGAGGACGTGCTGGTCCAGGACGCGGGTGTCGATGACGCGCATCTCGTCCAGCGGGAGGGCGTCGCCGAGGCCGTGGCCGAGGTGGCGGCGGGCCTCGCGGTCGATCAGGGACAGGTCGTAGACGACGTTGTGGCCGACGATCGGCAGGCCGACGGACACGGCGTCGCGGAGCGCGGAGACGACCTCGTCGGTGACGGCCTTGGCCGGGCGGCCGTGGGCGCGGGCGTGCTCGGTGCTGATGCCGTGCACGGCGCTGGCCTCGGCGGGGATCTCCTGGCCGTCGACGTCGGACAGCCAGGTGGTGGGGATCGCGCCGTCGCGGCTGACGTGGATGACGGCGGCGGAGACGACGCGGACGGTCTCGATGTCGATGCCGGTGCTCTCGGTGTCGAGGGCGAGCATCGGGTCGGTGTGCCAGCTCACGCGACCTCACCCCGCTTCACCGCGGCGAGGAACCCGGACAGCTGCTCGGCCGACGCGGTGGCCGGCATGAGGCCGCCGTGGCGCGCGGCGAACTTCTGCTCGACCTCGTCGGTGGTCCAGCCGCGGGTGCCGGCGGCCGCGATGATCTGGAACCACAGGTCTTCGAGGTCGCCGTCATCGACGATCTCGACGTCGTGGACCTCGTCGGCGGGCGCGGGCAGGTTACGGCTGGGCTCGTCCTCCCCGCCCGTCTGGCCCGCCGCCGTCGTGGTCTGCTCGGCGCTGCGCAGCACCTCGCCGCGGGCGGTGAGCGCCGCCTTCAGCGCGTCGTCCATGTGCCCGGCCTGGACAGCCTGCTTCCACAGCTTCCCGACCTCGTCCGCAGACGTCGCAACCGCGGCGAGCGCCGCATAGTCCGGGCGGCCGCCGGTGATGGCGACGCGCTCCGGGCCGGCGGCGACGGCCGGGGCGCCGGTGACCTGCCCGGCCATGAGCTGCGTCGGGGTGATCTCGACGTCGAGTGTCGGGACCATGAAGCGCGTCGGGCCGTCCTCGCGGACGACGAGCTTCTCCTCCATCCCGAGCCAGCCCTGCACGTACCCGCCGACCTGCGCCAGCAGCTCGGCCGCCGGGGGCAGTTCAACCGCGGCGTAGTAGCCCTTGGAGATGAGCAGCCACTGGCCCAGCGCGGCAACGTCGCGGAGCATGACGTTCACTCGGGTCGTGATCTTGCACATGCGCCGGTCGGGGTTGCACATGCACGGCCGGTCGGACTTCTGCTCCACCTGGCCGTCGCAGCGGCGCACGCACTTCGAGCCCTGGTAGTGCTCGTACCACTGCGAGACGGAGTCCCGCGGCGGGATCAGCACTGGCAGCCGGGTGGCGTCGCTGTACACCTCGAACTCGTCCGGACCGCCGTTCGCCGGCGTCCACGGCTGGACCTCGCCGCCGTACAGCGTGGCGACCTGCTCCAGGATCTCCTTCGAGGGAGAGGTGAAGCGGAACGCCTTGAGCTTCTCCGGGCGCAGGATCGCCTTCCCGGTCCGCTCGGACACGCGGCCGGTGTCGACGACCCGGCCGATGCGGATCTCGCCGAGCTGCCGCATGCGGCGCTGGAGATCGATGATGGGCATCAGGCAGCCCTTCCTTCGGGGACGGCGGGCAGCGTGAGGGCCTCGCCGACAACGGACTTGGACAGGACCCGCTGGAACTCGGCGACCTGCTGGACGTGGCGGAACACCGCGTACACGTCGTCGCCGCAGAGGAGCGGCTTCACCCGGTAGTCCTCGGGGCGGAGGTGCAGCACGATTCCCGTGTCGTGGACCTTCGGCATCGGGACCTGCGAGCCGTCCCGCAGCCAGCACACCTCCGCGCGCCGGTAGGCGGACATCTGCGCGCCGGCTTCGGGGTAGACGCCCTTCTCGTCGAGCTCCCCGCCGGTCTTGGTGTCGCCGATGAACAGCGTGTCGGCGGCGACCTTGAGGAGGTGGGCGATGATCGGCGAGCGGAACAGGTAGTCGAGCTTCCCGGCCCAGCCGTCGGTGAGGTTCCCGACGGTCATCTCCGACGCCTCGAAGGTGATCTGCCATTCGTCGACGAACCGCAGGAAGTTGTCGATGAACGGGGCGATCTCGGGGTCGCCGAGGAGTGCGTCGGGCACGGGCGTGCCGAGCACCTTGGCTTCGATGACGTCGTGGACGGCGGAGCCGATGTCGGCGCGTTCGTCCTTCTTGCGGATGTGGCCCTTTCGGAGCCAGTCGTAGGCGTCGGCTCGGGTCTCGGGCCGCAGGGAGGCGCGGACGAGGGCCGGCAGTTGCTTGAAGGCGTCCTCGGCGGTGAGGTTCGCGGCCCAGAAGACGAGTTGGGGCTTGGGGAAGCCCTGGCTGAGGATGGTGGTGACGCGGCGGAGCTTGGTGTCGGTGCCGGGGATGCGGTACCAGCCCTGGCTCGGCTGGGGGATGCGGTCGGGGCCGGTGGGCTCGGGCTTGGCGGCGGCGCGGGTGCGGCGGCCGGTGGTGGCGGTCATCGGGCCTCACCTCGGCAGGTGAACCACTCCGTGCCGGTGCGCCACAGGTGCAGTTCGTGGGTCTCGATGGCCTGGCGGCAGTGGAAGACCTGCGTGTGCACACCGTTCAGGGCGATGCCGGTGCAGCTTCCCTCCTGCGCCAGGGCGGGCATGACGACCGCGGTGCGGGTGGGCTCGTCGGCGGGCGGCTGGCAGCCGTCGTACTGCTGCCAGTCGTCGGGGTCGAGGGTGGCGCCCTCGGTCCGGCCGTTGCGGATGCGCCAGCCGAACGCTCGCTGTTCGCCGGTGTTCGGGTGGGCGGCCACGGTGACGCACTCGAAGTCCGAGCCGTCATGGTGGGTGTAGGCGTGGCCGGGCTGGAAGAAGTCCGCAGGCTGGGTGGACTCGCCCTCGCGGGTGTCCTTCCCCGCCTCGGCCATCCGCCGCAGCTCCGCGCCCACACCAGCGGCGACCGAGGCGGCGTACTGCCCGCGCTCGTCGTCACCGCACCCGCGGGCAGCCCGGACCGCGACCTCTGCAGCCTCGGTCAGCACCTCGGCGCGGCGCTGGCGCCGCACGTACTCGGCTTCCTCGGCGAGCGTCGGCTCGTGGCCGACGTACTTCGCCAACTCCGCCTGAAGGCGCTCGGCCTCTGCCTCGGCGTCCAGCAGGCGGCGGAGGACCGGCGCGGACCGCTCGCCCATGTACGCGGCGAGGTTGACGCAGTACCAGTCCTCGCGCTGGGACTTGTGGTCGTGTCCGAGCATGTCCGCGACCGACTTGCCGAACGACTCCAGCAGGCCGTCGGCGGCCGGCTGGGCACCGCCCAGCCGCGCCCGAATCTCGGCGCGCTGCTGCTGCGACATCCGGAACCGCGCCATCGCGGCGGCCGACGGCTCGATTACACGCCGGGCCTGCGACACCAGTCGCCCGACCTCCGACCGCTTCACGTCGTGCACCGAGAGCAGGTGCTCCGCGAGCGCGTCGTGCGCGCGGTCCCCATCCGCCGGGACGTCCGGCGACGCGGTCTGGTGGGCCGGGTCGTACTCCTCGCGGTGCAGGCAGTCGCCACCCGCCGGGCAGATCAGGTAGGCGCTCATGCGGCACCTCGCTGTCCGGGCAGGCGGTTGAGGACCCGGCCGATGCGGTCGTACAACGCCGTCAACTGCTGCGTGTCGACCCGCAAACCGGTTGACGCCTCCGGCAGCGCATCGACGATCCGCGCCGCCAGGTCGTCGTCACGGGACGGCTTGTCCGGCAGGTGCCGGTCGTTGGTGACCGTCGGGCCGTCGATGAGCGCGACGAGTCCGTCCCACAGGTCGGGCTTCTCGGCGAGGAGCGTGAACACGTCGCGGAGGAAGTCGCTGTAGTGGTCGAGTGAGGGCTCGACGACGGCGCCGATGGGCTTGGGGTCGATGTGGATGCGGTAGGTGCGGTCCGTCATCGCGCACCCGCCTCGGCGTCGTAGAAGGCGCGCATGGTCGGGCAGGGCCAGTCGTTGCCGTCGGCGATGCACGAGCCGTCGGAGCCCGGCATGGCGTCGACCTCGTAGTGCTCCTTGCGGAGCGCGTCGCCCAACGCCGCGAGCGGGGTGGGCTTGTCCGCCTCGTCGGTGGTGCCGACGATGGCCGTCCACGCGTCGGTGTCGGCGCTCTCCGGCATGTAGGCGGCGGCGAGCGTGGCGGCGGTCTGTGCGAGCGTCGCGTGGACCTGCGCCTCGGCGATGGTGACGGCGATGCTCTGCGGGTCCGGGCGGCGCGCCATGCGCGTCTGCGCCGTCCTGACCTGCTTCAGCAGCGACTCGGATTCGCGGTAGTGCTCGGGGCCCGTCATCGGGAACCTCCGGGGGTCTTGGCGTAGCGGCGGGAAAGGCGGCGCAGGACATAGCCGGTCGGGACCCCGACCAGCACGGCGGCGACGGTCCAGATGGCGACCACAGAGGCGGCGAAGATCAGGGCGTGCAGCACGACGTGCATCAGGCACCGCCCATCAGCGAGTCGACCTCGCGGCCCGAGAGCGGTGTCAGCCACAGCCCGAGCAGCCGCTCGTACATCACGCAGTCGTCGGCCTCGCACTGCCACGGGTCCACGTGCAGCCACGGGTGGTTGCACCGGCACGTGGCCTTGAAGGTGTTCCGACGCGCCTGCATCCGGGCGAGGATCTGCGCGTTCGTCGGCTGCTCCCAGCCGTGCATGCCCCGGCCACGCAGGTACTGACGGCCGTGGTGGTGCTGCGGAGTGCCGCACCAACGGCAGCCGAACGGCGTCGGCGGCTGGCCATCCGCGAACCGGATGAGGTCGTGCCGCATCCCAGACGCCACGTGCTGGAAGCGCCAGCCTTCGGGGTCGAGGCTGAGCCACTTCTCCATGGACATCAGCTCGGGCATCACGCACCGCCCCTCTTCGGCGAGGCGTGCAGCAGCAGACACAGCTCCACCGACGACGCGGCGACCAGCGCCCGCACCGTGGCCGCCTGCGCCCACGTGCTGATCTGCGCGCGGCCCTCCGTCCACGAGTCGGCGATCTCGCCGCGGGAGTCCTGGAGGTGAGCGGCGACGCCCAGCGCCGTGGCGGCGACGACGGCGCTGGAGTCGGCCTGGAGGAGGAGCAGCAGCCCGGTCATCGGCCACCGCCCGGCTTCGGCTTCGGCTCGGGCTTCGGCTTGTCCTGCGGGATCCAGTTCGACCACACGGCGATCACTGGGCCACCGCCTCTTCGGGGCGGCCCGGCGCCAGCTCCGCGAACTCCACGTCCGTGGCGTCCAGGGCGTGGCGGTCCGGGTCATCGACCGGGAGCGACAGGCGGTAGACCTCGTCGCGCAGTCGGATCAGCTCGGCGGCCGTCTCCGGCGACTGCAACAGCCCCGCGTTCTCCAGCGCCCACACCAGCGGCACAAGCCCGTCGGGCGACTTGCGGCGCGCCGCCTGCATGACGCCGAGCGCCGTCCGCAGCCGCGGGACCCGACCGGACGGGTACTCCTCGGCCTCCGCGGTGTCGAAAGCCTCGACGACCTCGGCCGGGGCCAGCAGGCCCGCCGCACCGAGCGCGAACACGATCGTGTCGCTCACGCCGTACGCGCTGTCCTTCGACTCCAGCGCCGCGCGGGCCACCGGCAGCGCCGCCTTCTCGGCGGGCGAGATCCGGGCGCTCACGCCGCACCCCGCGCGGACCACTCGGACGGCAGGGACACCGGCGCCTCGGCCGGCGTGCCGAGCCACCAGGCGTGCACGTTGTGGCCGTGCAGTTCGGCGTCGACCGAGACGATCGTCTGTCCCTTGGCGGTGACGTGCTCGGACGTCGTGAGGGTGAACGCCTCGGCGAACGCCTCGACACCCTCCGGGCCGTGGCGGAAGTGCAGGCTCAGGGCGTGGTACCTCGTGCCCTCGTCCTCGAACTGCTGGATGGTCACGATGGGCGGTGCGATGTGCAGTTGGGCGACGACCTGCTCCATCGCCGACAGCGCGGCCATCAGGCCGTCGCGCGGGTCGGTAGTCTTCTCGTTCAAGGCGAACGCCTCGCTTTCAGTGGTGGTGAGGTGTGGCGCCGAGTGGGGTCGTTGGCCATGCCGGGCCGGCGACCCTGCGCCATCAGGGGGAGTAGTCAGGCAGCCTTCGGCGCGGTGGCGCCCTTGCGGCGCTTCGCGGCCGACGCCATGCCCATCCGCGCGAAGTGCGCCTTGCGCAGGTGCTCGGCGGTCTTGGCGATCAGCTCGTCCGAACCGTCGGGGTGAAGCTCGCGGGCCTGCGTCACGAACTTCTCGCCGGCGGCCTTGCGGGCCTTGGCGGTCCGGGCACTGGGGTCCGTTTCCTTCGCCCACTGCGAGTGCGCGGCGAGCCGGGCGCGGAGTGTGCGGTCAGCGGGGTCCATCGGGGGTCTCCGTCTCTTGATCCCGATCCCAGGATGGGGATGATGATGGCGAAAAAAGAGCCCTGCGACGGCAGTCAACGGCCGTGGCGATGCTGGTCGCTTCGCTCGCCGTGACGCAGGGGCGATCCTCCGTAATCAGCTTCTGGATCTTGCTGTAGGACAGTCCCACCTCTGCCGCGAGGGACCGCACGGTGTGGACCACTCCACCCTTCGGAGGGCACTCCATCAGGCGCCTTAGGAGCGCGCCGTCGTGCAGTCGGTATCGAGCTTGTGGCACAGGCTGTCCCTCCGTTCATCCCCGTACGGGGATGGGGATAGCTAAGCGCAGCGTTGGGGGGCGCGTCAAGCCGACACGAGAAATCCCTCTTTGCGTACACACGCCCCCGTATTTTTCAGCCCCTTCACGCAGGCCACGTAGCCATCCCCGTCACGGGATGTGGACAATGGCGGTGCACGCTTGTGGCCCCGACCAAAGGGTGAAGCCGACACACCCGGGCCGCAGAGGGCAGACCTGGAGACCTGGACATGCCGAAGCAGCGCCGCGAGGCGGAGACGCTCGCGCAGTTGATCGCCGATGCCATTGGCGAACGCGGCAGTGGCCTGACCTACTTGCAGCTCTCCGAGCGGTCCGTGGACCCGGAGACCGGCTACCGACCGTCGGCCAACCTCCTCAACCGGATCGCGCTCGGCACCGACATCAAGGTCAACCCGCCGCTCATCCGCGCCATCACCGAGGGCCTCGGCCTGCCGGCCTCCCGTGTCGAAGCAGCCGCCCACCGGCAGTACATCGGCCCGTACGTGGCGGTGGACCCCGGGCTCGGTGGTGGCGGTGAAGATGACGAGGTGATCCGAGCGGCGACGAGGCATGGCGTAACGCCTGCTGCTGATGGGGGAGTTGGGGAATTCGTGCGGCGTTCGCGCGACGAAGATGCGCCTGACCAGCGCTAATCGAACAAATCCGCGCCAAGCCGATCACGTTTGAAGTGCACCCGATCGGGTGACGACACGATTGCACCTCCGCGCGTAGAGTGAGCGAACCTCGCGCGATCGAACGGATGTGCGAACGCTGTGACGTGCGCACACCCGGGAAATGGGGGCTGGGTGACCGAGGCACACAGAACGCAACCAGTGGTACGAGTACGCGCGATACGCCTGGACGACGAAACCCCCGCGGCCGTGCGGGACACCACCCGTCTCGTCGACCTGGCGATCGACTTCTCACACCCGCCGGGCGAGATCACGGCCGCTCTCACGGCGCTCTTCCAGGAAGCCATCGACAGCAAGCGATGGGCCCGGCGGGAGCCGCCCGCCGGGCCCACCGCGGCTACTTGAGCCGGTCTCCTGGAGACAAGTCCTGGTGCTGGCGACGAGCGCGCTCCTCACCGGCGCTCGCGCCGTACCGGGACAGCATCTCCCGCGACTTCCAGCCCATGATCCGCATCAGCGCATCCTCGTTGCCCTCGTTCAGCTTCCACTGGTGCGCGAACGTGTGGCGAAACTGGTGCGGGTGGATGTGCGGGATACCGGCCGCCTTGCAGCGCTTCTCGATCATCTCGCCGACGCCCCAGATCGTCAGCGCGTCCCGCCGCTTGTACGAGACCCACAGCGGATCGGACGGCGCCAGCGGGCGCCCCAGATACTTCGCCGCGGCCCGCAGGTAGCGGTCCATCGCCTGGGCGGTCGCACGGCCGAACGGCAGCGGCCTCTCTCTGTTCCCCTTGCCGAGGACGTGCAGGACGTTGATGTCCAGGTCCAGCTTCTCCTGGGTCCGGTCGGTGATCTCGCTCAGCCGGCCGCCGGTGTCCAGGAACATCAGGAGGATGGCGCGGTCCCGTCGGTCGATGAAGCTGGTGCTCTTGCAGGTCGCCAGGAGCTTCTTCAGGGCGTCGTCGGGGATGACGGGCACCTCGACCTCTCCGGGCTCCGGCGGCTTCATCTTCCGCATGGGGGAGCGGTTCATCTCCTCCTCGTCCACGAGCCAGTTGAAGAAGGTCCGCAGGCTCCGGAAGTGCTGGTGGGCGTTGCCCGCGCTGGTCCGCTCGATCAGGCCGATGATGTAGCGCTCGATGTGCTCGCGGTGGATGCCCTGGTCGCCCTCCAGCTCGGTCGGAGCCGGCCTCGGGTCCGGATCGTCCTCGGTGGGAGTGGGCTCGTAGGTCTCGAGGTACTTCCCGAAGTCGGTGATGGCGCGGCCGTAGATCCGCTGGGTGTTGGCTGACAGCTTCCGGGCCTTGAGGCTCCGCATCCATGACGCGGCGAGTGGTGCGAGGTCGTATCCGGCCATGCAGCTCTCCGTTCCCATACCGGGATGGGGATGTAGATCCCCTGCCGGTAGGTCGGGCAGGTGGTTGGGGTCTGAGAACGACCGTACGCCGAAACGTGAGGGAGGGGGAGCGCTTGGCCGGTAAGCGTTGCGCTTACGTGGACCCGACGGGGCGGGGGGGATGCTGCCCAGGTAGGGACGTGGTTGTGCCCCCGGCAGGACTCGAACCTGCGGCCAAGCGCTTAGAAGG
>NZ_FODD01000089.1 GCF_900110255.1 Actinacidiphila rubida | reverse complement strand
GACCTCCGACAGCCGCACCTGGCGGCGCTGCGCGAGGCGGTGCCGGGCCGGGACCGCCAGCCACAGCGGTTCGACGAGCAGCCGCCGGTAGGCGATCAGCGGGTGGCCCGGGTCCTTGCTGGTGATGATCAGATCGGCGGCCGCGTCCAGCAGGTGCTGGGCCAGCCCGATCTCCACGGCCTGGCTCAACTCGAAGCGCACCGCGGGGAACCGCTGCCGGAAGCCGGTGACCATCCGCGGCACCAGCCAGGTGCCCAGGGTGTGCAGGAACGCCAGTGACACCACGCCCGCGTCCGGGTCGACGACCTCGGCGACGGCCCGCCGGCCCCGGTCGTAACTGTCGAGCACCGCGTCGGCGTACTCCTTGAACACCCGGCCCGCGGGGGTGAGGCGCAGGACCCGGCCGACGCGCTGGAACAGCTCGGCCCCGACCTCGTCCTCCAGCCGGCCCAGGGCCCGCGACAGCGCGGGCTGGGTGATGCGGGCCGCGGATGCCGCGTCAGTGACCGTGGTGCCCTCGGCCACGGACTGGAAGGAGCGCAGTACCTGGAGATCCACGGGTCATATGGTCCCACCGCATCGGATCGGGTGCATCGAGGTCCCTCGCGCATGGCCGCTGGTGACGGGGCGGCCGGTACCGGGATGCGCGGCGCCCGAGTGCGCGGCGAGGGAGTGCGCGGTGACCGTGTCGCAGACCCGTTCGGCGCGGCTGATCGCCCGCTCCCAGTCCCGGCGAGGGCGGCCGGGCCGGGCCGGCTCGCGCCGTGCGTCGGCGGCCGACCGGCGGGCCTCGGCCAGCCGCCGGTAGGCGGTCCGCCGCAGCGCGTGCCGCTCGTCCGGGCGGGCGCCGTGGGCCAGCTCCCGGTAGCGGAACGCCGCGGCCAGGGCCGCCTCGGTCTTCGCGTCGGCGGCGTCCGCCGCGGACCCGGGCCACAGGACCAGGTGCACCACGAGCACGATCGCGGCGGCGAGGGCGGTGTCGAGGACGCGCGGCCCGTACAGGTCGCGGTGATCGCCCCCGAGCACGTCGAGCAGCACGAAGACGACGGCGGTCAGGCCGGTCGTGGCGAGCGCGTAGTGCCGCTGCACGCCGACCGCCATGACCGCGCCGAACACCACCACCGCGGCGACGAAGGCGTAGGTGCTGTCCGTCAGCAGCGAGACCCCGCCGATCGCGGCGACCCCGGCGACCGTCCCGGCACAGCGGTTCAGCGCCCGGCCGAACACCGGCCCCACGTCCGGCTTGTAGACGAACGCGACGGTCATCGGCAGCCAGTAGCCGCGCGGCCCCGGCAGCGCCAGGGCGCACAGCTGGGCGGCCAGCACGCACAGCGCCAGCAGCAGCGCGTACCTGAGGTGGGCCGCGCGACCCGTGCGGGCGACGGTGGGCAGCCTCGGCGCCGGTTCGTCGCCCCCGCTCCGCTCGGCCGCCACCAGCATCGCGGCCAGTGCGCGCCGGCCCGCCGAGTCCGGGCCGGCGTCGGCGCCGGTCGCGTCCGTCGCCCCGGTCGTGCCGATCGCCGCGGCGGTGCCGGTCGTGCCGGTCGCGGTGTCGGCGTCGGTGTCGGTGGCCGCGGACGAGGTGATGGCCCCGCGGCCCGGCAGCAGGAGCGCCGCCATGGTGTGCGGCGTCCGCGCCACGGCCGGCGGCACCGCGCGCCCCTCCCACAGGACGGTGGTCACCGCCTCGCCCAGCCGGACCGCGTGGTGGAAGGCCCGGACCAGCCGGTCCTGGCCGCCCCGGCCCGGTCCTGCGGCCAGGCCGCCGCGGGGGTCGAGATGGCGGGCGACCAGGTCGTGCGCCCGGTCCAGCGCATCCGTGAGCGCGCGCCGTGCCTCCTGCGCGGCGGGCGTACCGGCCGCCGCCAGCGCCCGGGCCGCCGCCGCGTACACCGCGCGGACCGCGTCCCGCTCCACGTGGTGCCGCCGCCACAGCCAGGGGAGCGTCGACAGGACGAGGACCAGGCCGACGCCGGACAGCAGGGCGAGCGGCGCGTGCCACCACGGGCCCGGCACGGGGATGCCGCTGCCGATGACCGCGCCGAGCAGCAGGTGCAGGCCGGCGACGGACGCGAGCGGGCCGCGCAGGCTGATCAGCCCCGCGGTGAACGCGGCCACGACCAGGCACAGCGTCACCGCACCCGGCTGACCGCCGCGCAGCGCTGCCTCGCCCGCGAGGATGCCGGCCGTGGCCGCCAGGCCCATCCCGATGATCCGGCGCGCCCGCGCCGGATAGGCGTCCGCGCCGTCCTGGCTCACGCCCCACAGGGCGCCGACCGCCGCGATCACGCAGGGGACGACCCACCCGGTCCACAGGCCCACGAGCAGCGGCAGCGCGAGCACGACCGCCCCGCGCGCAGCGGCCCCGACGGGCAGGCGGGCGGAGGTCGGCAGCCCGCGGCGCAGCATGGCGCGGGCGGTGTCGAGGAGGGTCCGGCGGGGACGGAGCCCGGCGAGTCGTTCCACGGCCTTCTTTCGCGGAGGGGACCGCCCTGCGGGCGGTGAGGGCACTACCGCCATGATGCGGAGACGGGCATCCATGCGTCCAATGCCTGCCGCTCACCGGATCCATGCGCCTGGAGCATGCATGGCCTCGTGCCGGGGCCCGCCCCCCGGGCCCGGCGGGGGCGTACGCGGTGTTTGCTACGGTTGACGGAACCCCGACGAGCGCGCCGTACCGGGACCCTGCAAAGACGGTGCACCCCCGTGAGCAAGACAACTTCGGAGGTGCCGCCATGGCATGGGTCCTGATCATCGTCGCCGGCCTGCTCGAGGTCGCCTGGTCGATCGGCATGAAGTACACCGACGGCTTCACCCGTCTCGTGCCGAGTCTGATGACCGGCGCGGGCATCGTCGCCAGCATGCTGCTGCTGTCGCAGGCAGCCAGGACACTCCCCATCGGAACCGCCTACGGCGTGTGGGTGGGCATCGGCGCGGCCGGTGCCGCCGTCGTCGGGATGCTCGTCCTCGGCGAGCCGGCGAACGCGGCGCGGATCTTCTTCGTGGCCCTGCTGCTCGTGGCGGTCGTGGGCCTCAAGGCCACCTCCGGCCACTGAGCCGGTCACCGGGCACGCAGCGCACGCCGCGCGGGCCGCGGCCGTCGGACGCGGGTGTCACCGGACCGTCAGCGCGCCGGTGACGCCTGCGCGCCATCAAATTTTAGTTTATTAGGAATAATCGTTGACACCCCTCGGTGCCGCGGTCACAGTCATCCGCGGGCCGGCTCCCCGACTGCCGGGAAGCGCCGCGCCCGTGTATCCCCAACTTCCGGGAGAACCACGTGACTTCGCATCGTTCAGGGACGACGCGCGCCCAGCGGGCCGCACTGGCCGCCGGCGTGGCCGTCCTGCTCGCGGTCGCCGCGCCGGGTGTGGCGCAGGCCCGTCCGCAGCTCCGGTCCGCGCCGTCCGCGCCGTCCGCGCTGTCAGGGATCGGGGCGCCCGCATCGGACGCCGGCGTGCCCGCGTACTACGACAGCGGTCTGTCGCCCACGCCGCCCATGGGCTGGAACACGTACTACGGGCTCGGTGCGCCGACTGAGTCGCAGGTCAGGAGCGTCGCGGACTACCTGGTCAGCAGCGGCCTGCGGGACAGCGGCTACGACATCGTCTGGCTCGACGGCGGCTGGCAGGCCGACACCCCGCGGGACGCGCAGGGGAACCTGACCGCCAACCCCGCCCGCTTCCCGTCCGGCATCCCCGCGCTGGTGTCCTACCTGCACGCCCGCGGCCTGCGGGCCGGCATCTACACCGACGCCGGGGACTACGACCCGGCCAGCTGCGGGCTGGGCAGCCGCGGCCACTACCAGCAGGACGCCGACGAGTTCGCGCGCTGGAAGATCGACGCGGTCAAGGTCGACTTCCTCTGCGGCATCGGTGAGAAGCTCGATCCGGGCCCGGCGTTCCGGCAGTTCAGCGACGCCGTGGCGCACACCGGGCGGCCGATGCTGCTCAACCTGTGCAACCCGCTCACCGATGACTGGGGCCTGCCGCACACCCCCGCGCAGGACGCCCACAACACCTACGTCTACGGGCCCACGACCGCCGACTCCTGGCGGACCGGCACGGACATCGCGTGGGGCACGCCCACCGCCGGCGAGTTCCCCAACGTGCTGCGGAACATGGACGCCAACGCCTGGCACCCCGAGGCGCAGGGGCCGGGGCACTGGAACGACCCGGACTACCTGATCCCGATGCGCGCGCTGCCCGACGGCACGTACGAGCTCGACCAGGAGGAGTCCACGACCCAGCTGGTGATGTGGGCCGAGATGGCCTCGCCGCTCGTCCTCGGCTCCGACCCCCGCACGCTCACGAAGCCGATGCTGGACACCCTGCGCAACCCCGAGATCCTCGCCGTCGACCAGGACCCGCTGGGCATCCAGGGCGTGCGGATCGCCACCGACTCCACCGGCGACACCTACAGCAAGGTGCTGCAGGGCAGCGGCCGCCGGGCCGTGGTGCTGCTCAACCGCTCCGACGCGCCCGCGCAGCGCACGGTCACCTTCGCGCAGGCCGGGCTGACCGGCCAGGTCGCGGTCCGCGACCTGCGGGCCCGCGCCGACCGCGGCGCGCACACCGGCGGTTACACCGTCACCGTGCCCGCGCACGGCACCGCGTTCCTCGGCCTGACGGGCACCGACGACGCGCCCGGCACGCTGATCGGGACCGACGCCACCACCGCCGATCCGGCGCTCGTCCGGGACGGCGACGTGCTCACCGCGTTCACCCGCCAGGCGAACGGCTCGCTGGCGGCGCGGACCGGCCGTGACGGCGGGTGGAGCGGTCCGGTGACCGACCTCGGCGGCCCCACCCGTGGCCGCTTCCAGGGCCAGCCCGCCGCCTACGCCTCGGCCGGCGGCCGGATCGACGTCTTCGTCCGCGGCCTGGACGACCGGGCCTATCTGCGCACCTACGCCGACGGCCGCTGGGGGCCCTGGCAGGACCTCGGCGGCGACCTCGCCGACGCGCCCACCGCGGCCGTGACGGGCCCCGGCCGTTGGACGCTGTTCGCCACCGGGACCGACGGCACGGTGGCCACCCGCGGCGCGGAGGGCGGCTGGAGCACGATCGGCGCCCCGGCCGGACCCGCCCTGTACGGCCGCCCCTCCGCGGTCACCGACACGCAGGGCCGCACCCACGTCGCCGTGCGCACCGCGGACGACGCCGTGTGGACGCGGGTACGTGCCGCGGACGGCACCTGGTCGGACTGGTCGTCGCTCGGCGGCACCGTCAGCGGCAGCCCGACGCTGGTCGCCACCGGCGGCACCGTTCAGCTCCTCGCCCGCGCCGGGGACTACACGCTCTGGCAGCGGACGTACGACGCGGCCGCCGACCACTGGGGCGACTGGTTCCCGGTGCGGCAGTTCGCCAGCAACGCCTTCGACGGCGCCCTCGGCGCCACGGCGGGCGCCGACGGGACCGTGCTCGCCCTCGCCCGCGGCGTCGGCGGAGCGGTCCGCCAGAGCGCCTTCTGACCCTGCCGCGGCAGGACCCGGCCAGGGGGCCGGGCGGAGAACACGGCGGGGCGGCCTACCCGTTACTAAATAAATTACGAATTAATCTTGACGCCGCCCCGCCGCCACGACAGTCTGTAGCAGCCGAAAGGGAGTCCCATGACCAGCGTGAACACCTCCTCACCGACCAGCCGCCGCCACTTCCTGGCCGGCGCGGGCGCCGTCGGCGCCGCCGCCCTCATGAGCGGCTGCGTCACCTCCGGTTCGACCGGCAGCAGCAGCCAGTCGAGCGGCGGCGCGGTGAGCCTGCAGTCCAACCTGTCGTCGCCGCAGGCCAAGTCCGCCATGCAGGACCTCATCGCCGCCTACAACAAGCGCGGTGGCACCAAGGCGTCACTGAACACCGTCGCCTCCGAGACGTTCCGCACGCAGCTGCCGACGTACCTGACCTCCGCCACCCCGCCGGACCTGATGACCTGGTACCCCGGCTCGGTCGCCGACGGGTACGCGCGCAAGGACCTGCTGCTCGACGTCAGCGACATCTGGCAGACCGGCGAACTGGCCGGTTACAGCGACGCGTTGAAGAAGCTGTGCACCGACACCGCCGGCGCGAAGGTGTTCGTGCCCGCCAGCTACTACTGGTGGGGGGTCTTCTACAAGAAGTCCAACTTCGCCAAGTGGGGCGTCCAGGAGCCCAAGACCTGGGACGAGTTCATCGCCCTGTGCAAGGCGCTGAAGGCCAAGGGCGTCACGCCGATCGGCCTGGGCGCCGGCGGCGGCACCGCGTGGGTCGCCTCCGCCTGGTTCGACTACCTGAACATCCGGATCAACGGCGCGGCCTACCACCGCGAACTGCTCGCCGGGAAGCACAGCTTCGACGACCCGCAGGTCCACAAGGTCTTCGACAAGTGGGCCGAGGTGCTGCCGTACTTCGACCCCAACGGCACGGCGCTGGCCTTCCAGGACGCCACCACCGCGATGCTCAACAACCGCACCGGCATGATGCTCATCGGCACCTTCTTCGCCGACGCCGCGCCCAAGGACCAGCTGGACGACATCGACTTCTTCCAGTTCCCGATCATCGACCCGAGCGTGCCCGTCGCCGAGGAGGGCCCCACCGACGGCTACTTCGCCAGCGCACGCACCCGCCACAAGGCCCAGGTCAAGGACCTGATGAGCTACCTGGCGACGGCCGAGGCCCAGGAGATCTACCTCAAGGGCTCCTCCGGCACCTCGCTGCCGACCAACCCCAAGGCCAAGGACTCCGGCACGCCGCTGGTGAAGAAGGGCCGCGCGCTGATCGAGAGCGCCGCCGACGTCACGCAGTTCTTCAACCGCGACTCCAGCGACGCGCTCCAGCCCACCGCCGACACCGCACTGACGAAGTTCCTCGCCAGGCCCAAGGAGATCACCTCGATCCTCACCGCCTGGCAGCGCGACGCGCAGAAGATCTGGAGCCAGTGACATGGCGGTGCTGACCGCGAACTCCCGCGCGCGCCGCGGTCGCCGGCGCGCGACCCGGGTGCCGCCGGTGGTGCTGGCCTTCGTCCTGGTCCCGCTGCTCGCCGAGGGCTTCTGGGTGTTCTGGCCCGCCCTCCAGGGCTTCTACCTGTCGCTCACCAAATGGGACGGCGTCTCCCCGCCCCAGTTCGTCGGCCTCGCCAACTACCGTGAGATGCTGCACGACAGCGTCTTCCACACCGCGGCGCTCGACACCGTGCTGTGGCTGGCGCTCTTCGGCGGCCTGTCGGTGGTGCTGGGCCTCGGCGCGGCGCTGCTGCTTCAGCAGGAGCGCCGCGGCGTGGGGTTCTACCGGGCCGCGCTGTTCCTGCCGGTGGTCTTCTCGCTGACCGCCACCGCGCTGGTCTGGCAGGCGATGTACCAGCCGGACGGGCTGATCGACAGGACGCTGTCCGGACTCGGCCTCGGCCACCTCGCCCACCCGTGGCTCGCCGACCAGAACACCGCCCTGTACGCGGTGATCGTGCCCGCCCTGTGGCGTCAGATCGGCTACGTCATGGTGCTGTACCTGGCCGGCCTCAAGGGCATCGACCCGGCGCTGTACGAGGCCGCGAAGGTCGACGGCGCCACCCGCTGGCAGCAGTTCCGGCACATCACCGTGCCGCAGCTCAGCAGCGTCAACGCGGTCGTCCTGTCCGTCATCGTGATCGACAGCCTGCGCTCCTTCGACGTGGTGTGGGCACTCACCCGCGGCGGCCCCTACCACTCCTCCGAACTCCTCAGCACCTACATGTACTCCACCGCGTTCCAGTCCCTGCGGCTCGGTTACGGCTCGGCGCTGGCCGTCGTGATCTTCCTGCTGGCCTTCGGGGTCATCGCCACGTACCTGGTGCGCGCGTTCCGGGAGGCCGACTGATGACCGCCACCGAACACCGGGCGCCCGCCGCGCCGTCGCGCGCCGCCCAGGCGCCGGCGGCCGCCCGCCGCGCCCCGCGCGTCACCCACAGGATGTGGGGCACCGCCGCCTTCCACACCAGCGCCGGACTGCTGTCGCTGGTGTGGCTGGTGCCGATCGCCGTGGTCCTGGTCACCGCCTGCCGCTCCTTCGACGACATCGCCGCCAACGGGCTGGGCACCCTGCCGCACTCCTTCACCCTCGGCGGGTTCCGCCAGGCCTGGGTCGACGGCGGGCAGCAGCAGGCGCTCATCAACAGCCTCGTCGTCACCATCCCCGCCGTGCTGCTGTCGCTGCTGCTCGCCTCCATGGCCGCGTTCGCGCTCAGCCGCTACGACGTGCCGTTCCGCCGCGCGCTGCTGCTGCTCATGCTCAGCGGCAACCTGCTGCCCCCGCAGATCCTGCTCATCCCCGTCTCCAAGCTCAGCGAGCAACTCGGCCTGTACGACTCCCTGTACGCCCTCATCGGCGTGCAGATCGGATTCGGCGTCGGCTTCTACGTGTTCGTGCTGCACGGCTTCATGCGGGCCATCCCGCCGGAGATCCAGCAGGCCGCCGTCATCGACGGCGCCGGCCCCTGGCAGATCTACAGCCGCATCATCCTGCCGCTCGCCAAGCCCGCGCTCGCCGCCCTGACGTCGCTGTCCTTCACCTGGATCTTCAACGACCTGCTGTGGGCGATCACCGTGCTGCGCTCCGACAGCAGGATGCCGATCACCGCCTCGCTGCTCGGACTCCAGGGCCAGTACGTGTCCCAGTGGAACGTCATCGCGGCCGGCTCGGTCATCGCGGCGGCGCCCACCGTCATCGTCTTCCTCCGCTTCCAGCGCCACTTCGTGGCCGGCCTCAACCTCGGAGCCGTCAAGTGACCCCGCAGCACCCCTGGCTGATCCGCACCGACCGCACCGTGTACGCGGTGCGGCTCGAACCCGGCGGCCGGTGGGCGGAGACCGCCGCGTGGGGGCCGCACGGAGCCGAGACCGGGCCGTCCCCCTACGACTGGTCGCGCCGCACCCACTTCCTCACACCGGCCGACGCGGCACCCGCCGAGTACCTGCCCACCGGGATGCGGCCCTTCACCGGAGCCGACCTCACCGTCCGGCGGCCCGGCGGGGAACGCGGCCTGTGGTGGACGTTCACCGGCGCCGTCCAGGACGACGAGCGCTCCCTGCGGCTGGAGTTCACCGACGAGCCGACGGGCCTGCGCACCGTGCTGGCCTACCAGGCCGTGCCCGGCACCGACGTGGTGCTGCGCTGGACCGAACTCGCCAACACCGGCGGCGAGACCCTCCACCTGGAACGCCTCGACTCCGCCGCCGTCACCGTCCCGGTCGCCGAGGGCGCCCGCCTGACGTACCTGGCCGGCCAGTGGAGCCAGGAGTTCACCCGCCACCGGCTCGACCTGACGCGCGGCCGGTTCACCATGGAGTCCACCCAGGGCGCGCCGGGGCACGCCTACGCCCCCTGGCTCGCCGTCCAGGACGCCGCCGACCACGACGGTCCCGCCACACCGACGTACGGCGTGGCCCTGGAATGGCCCGGCAACTGGCACATCACCGCCGACGCGGAGCCCGGCGGCACCGTGCGGATCAGGGCCGGGCGCGTCCCCCACGAGGGAGCCGTCGCCCTGGCGCCCGGTGCCGTTCTGACCACGCCGCGGCTGGCCTGCGCGTTCAGCCCCGACGGGCTGGACGGCCTGTCCGAGGTGTGGCACCGCTACGAGCGGCGGCTGGCCGGCGAACGCCTGCACCGCACCCGCAAGGTGCTCTACAACTCCTGGGAGGCCACCGGCTTCGGCGTCGAGGCCGGCACCCAGCTCGAACTCGCCGCGATCGCGGCCGAACTGGGCGTCGAACTCTTCGTCGTCGACGACGGCTGGTTCACCGGCCGTGCCGACGAGAAGGGCGGACTGGGCGACTGGGAACCCGACCCCGAGGCGTTCCCCGACGGGTTCGACGCGTTCGCCGACGCCGTCCGCGCCCTCGGCATGGACGTCGGCCTGTGGGTCGAGCCCGAAGCCGTCAGCCCCGCATCCCGGCTGTACGCCGAGCACCCCGAGTGGGCGTACCGCGTCGAGGGCCGCCCCGCGACGCTCGTGCGCGAGCAGCTGCTGCTCGACCTCGGCCGCTCCGACGTGCAGGACTTC
>NZ_FODD01000088.1 GCF_900110255.1 Actinacidiphila rubida | reverse complement strand
GCCGGGCCGGCGGCTCCGCGGGACCCGACAGGTGCGGCAGGCGTGCGCAGACCTCCTCCACGACGGCCGCCTCGCCGGGCCGCAGCGTCCCGTCGGGGACGTTGCGCAGCGGGGCGAGCCCCACGAAGGCGTGCTCGGGACCGCCCGGGGGCGGCGCGCCGAACGCCGGGGCGCCGGCCGCGTGGAGAGCGGCCAGGGCGGAGCCGAACGCGAGGGCCGCGCGGCGGTCCGGACGGCCACGCGGCACCAGGTCGATCACCAGCCACCGCTCGTCCCAGCCGTGGACCAGCGGTACGGGGACCGCTCCCGCGCCCGCCAGCCAGCGCAGACCCGCGGCCTCGGCACGCACGGCACCCGCCTCGCCGCCGCGCTTGACCATCACGGTCCGCCCGTCGTCGAGCACCGCCTCGGTCAGCGCGGTGGACAGCTGCCGCACGCTGGTGACCTGACGTCCGGTCAGCCGCGCCGCGGCGGCACCCGCGTCCTCGGCCGGCCCGGTCCGTCCGCCGGCCGTCACGGCCGCGGCCGCGCGCGGACCCAGTCGATCAGGCCGGGCATCGCGGCCTCGACCTGGTCCAGCACTTCGTCGAAGCCGCCGGGGCCGCCGTAGTAGGGGTCCGGTACGTCCAGATCGCCGTCCGCCCCGGGGTCGAACGACCGCAGCAGGCGGACCCGTGACGGGTCGTCGACCATCCGGCGCAGCGCGGTCAGATGGCCGCCGTCCATGGCCAGCAGGAGGTCCGCGTCCAGGTGGTCGGGGCCGACCTGGGCCGCGACGTGGTCGACGGGGTAGCCGCGCCGGGACAGCAGCTCGCCCGCCCGCGCGTCGATGCCCTCCCCGGCGTGCCAGGGCCCGGTGCCGGCGCTGCTGACGCGCACGGCGTCGTCCAGGTCGGCACGGCGCAGGTACTCGGCGAAGACCAGCGCGGCGGTCGGTGAGCGGCAGATGTTCCCGGTGCAGACGAAGCAGATGTGCACGGCCCCAGCCTAACGGTGCCGCCCCCGCCCACCGGTGCGGCGAGCGCGGGCGGCACAGCCGGTCGTGGCGGGTTCGCCGGCATGACGAACTGCCGGTGGTCCCTCGCCTCGGCCGGCCGTCAGGCGGCGAGCACCGCCGGGCGGAGCGTGTCCTCGCACCACTGCCGGAACGTCGTCGGGGTGTCGTCGGCGTGCTGAGGCGTGCGGACGACGCCGTCGTCCAGTCCGTGTTCCTTCGCGGTCATCATGTCGAGTATCGACTGCGCCATGCCCTCGGACGCCCCGGAACCGGTCAGGAACTCGCGCATCGCCTGCTCCGGCATGCGCCGGTACACCACGGTGGTGCCGAGGACGTCGGACACGACGGCGGCCATGTCGTCGTACGACAGGTCCTCCGGGCCGAGCAGCGGCACGGTGTCCTGTCCCGTCCACGAGCCGTCGAGGAGCAGGCGGGCGGCGACCGCGGCGATGTCGCGGGTGGCGACCGACGGCAGACGGCGGTCGGAGGGGAGCACGTCGTAGAACGCCCCCTGCTCCTTGATGGCCCGCGTCTGCCGCAGCACGTTGTCCATGAACCCGGGCAGCGCGAGCGCGCGGAACGCGACCCCCGTCCCGGCGATGAGGTCGTCCATCGCCAGCGACGCCGTCACGTGCCCGGCGCGGCCGGCCCACGCGGTGCCACGGCCCAGCGCGCTGACGCCGACGACGCGCTTGACGCCCTGCTCGCGCAGCGCGTCGGCCGCGGGCCGGGTGAACCCGGTGTACGCGTCGTGGGCGGTCGCGGCCGTGCGGTCCGTGGGCAGCAGCCAGAACACGTCGTCGGCGCCCTCGAAGGCGCGGTCCAGCACCTTGGGGTCCCCATGGGAGCCCTCGACGACCTCCACCCGGTCCCGCACCCGGAGGGGCAGCTTCGCGGGGTCGCGCGCGACGACACGGACGGGCCGGCCGGCGGTGACCACGCGGTCCAGTACCTGGTGCCCGATCTTCCCGGTCGGGGCGGTGATGACGATCATGAGCGTTCTCCGCAGGGTCGGAAGCAGGAGCGATAAGTAAACTCTACCGTACCGTATACTTTTCGGGCCTCGGGTCGTACGCCCACCACCGCTGCCCCCCGCCGCTTCCCGCCGCCCGGCCCGACCCTCCGGGCGCGGGCCCCCGCGGTCATTGCCTCCGCCCGCGCGGCCCCGTACCGTCCGCGGTGGACTGTCGCGCGGGGAAGGCGGGTGGACGCGGGGATGACCGGCCGTGACGGACCCTGGACGGCTCTGGTGACCACGACGACGGAGGCCGGCAGCCACCTGGCGGGGCGTCACCACGAGCCGCTGGAGCAGGGCCTGACGCTGATCGCCCTCACCGAGGACGACTGGAACCGCATCGGGGGAGCGCTCGCCGCCGACCCCGACTCCGCCGCCGGCCTCGACTGGTTCATGGCGACCGTGATGCGCTCCGCCGGTTTCCCCGACGCCTGCACCGCCCCGGTGCTGTTCATCGAGGTCGACGGCGATCTCGAGTCGAGCGTGCTCGTCGTCGACCGCAAGGTCACCGCGTCGTTCGCCCACCAGACCCCCGGCCCCGACGGCCCGGTCAACTCCGCGCTGCGCCGCCTCGGCGTCCAGCGCGGCCACCACCCCGACGAGCGCACGGCCCTGGGACTGCGCCTGCCCTGACGCCGGCCCGATGACCGCCGGCTCCGGCGTCGTACGCTGCTTGTATGGAGACCAGTGCGCCCCCCGCCGCCGTGGACGCGTTCGAGCGTGTGGTCGGGCTCGTGGGCGGGCGCGGCGTCGCGGTACTCAGCGGCGCGGGACTGTCCACCGAGTCCGGGATCCCGGACTACCGCGGCGAGACCGGCCGCCGCCGCACCGGCGTACCCATGACCTACCAGGAGTTCACCGGCAGTGCGGTGGACCGGCAGCGGTACTGGGCGCGCAGCCACCTCGGCTGGGGAAGCATCGCCGCCGCCCTGCCGAATCCGGGCCACCGTGCGGTCGCGCGGCTCGCCGACGCCGGCTTCGTGTCCGGCGTCATCACCCAGAACGTCGACGGGCTGCACGGCGCGGCCGGCACGCGGGACGCCGTCGAACTGCACGGCAGCCTGCACCGGGTGCTCTGCCTGGACTGCGGCAACCGGAGCTCGCGGCGCCACCTGGACGAGTTGCTCGACCAGGCCAACCCGGGCTTCCGGGGCGCCGCCGCCCAGGTCAACCCCGACGGCGACGCCGACCTGGCGGGTGAGCGCGTCGCCGCCTTCCGCACCGTGGCCTGCCAGGTCTGCGGCGCCGGGACGCTCAAGCCCGACGTCGTCTTCTTCGGCGAGAGCGTGCCCAAGCCGCGCGTCGCGCAGTGCTACGACCTGGTCGACGCCGCCACCGCGCTGCTCGTCCTCGGGTCGTCGCTGACGGTGATGTCCGGTCTGCGTTTCGCCCGGTACGCGGCGAAGCAGGACAAGCCCGTCGCCATCGTCAACCAGGGGCCGACCCGCGGTGACGAGCTCGCGGCACTCCGCCTCGCCCTGCCGCTCGGTACCACCCTGACCGGCCTCGCCGACCGACTCGGCGCCTGACGCCCTGACACCCTGGCGCGGTGACCTGCCGTGCCCGCCCCGGCCGAGGCCCGGACGCGGCAGGTCACCTCACGTCACCTCACGTCCCCTGCGCCCCTTCGTTCACGTCATATCCGCTCCACGAACCCGGCCCGCCACTGCGGCGCCTCGTCCGCGCCGAGCTCCGTCCAGTACTCGCGGCCGGCCGTGATCCGCCCCTCCCGCACCGTCCAGAAGGAGGCGGCGCGGAACACGCCCAGCTTCTCGTGCGGCACCTCCACCTCCGACACGACCTGATCGCCGTCGGCCACGACCCGCAGCACCCGGATCGACCAGCCCTCCGGATACTCCGCGTTCACCCGCACGAAGGTGTCAGGGCCGCTGATCCGCTCACCGCTGACCGGCCACTCCACCACGAGATCCCCGGCCAGCAGCCCGCGCACCCCCTCCCAGTCGCGTTCCTGAATGCGCTCCCACAACAGGCGAACCGTCTGCTCAGCGTCCATGTCCGCATCCTGGCACCCACCACCGACAGCGGCCGTGCGCGGCCGCCCGAGCGCCGGGGACGGCGAGAAGCACGACACGGAACCACAGCGTCCGGGCACCCCAAGGGAAGTGGCGGTGCGTCACCTCCCGTCGCGCGAGTCCTGACGCGAGCGCGTCAGAACCCTTGGCCGCGTGCGAGGCCGCTGCTACCTTCTGCCCGTCAGATGCGCTGACAACGTTGCCAGGGCTCGCCGACGCCGCGCCGCGCCCGTCCCACTCGCCGCCCGCGGTCCCGGCCGAGCTCGGAGGGAGTGCGTCCGTGCGCAGATACACCACTCTGGTCGTCCTGCTCCTGCTCGCCGCCTGCTTCCCCCTGTCCGTCTCGGCGGCGGCCCCCGCCCACGCGGCGGCGCCGACCGCCACCGCGTCCGCGAAGGAGCCCGCCGGCTGGGTCGGCACGTGGTCCGCCGCGGCCAACGGCGGTGTCACCGACAGCGGTTACGCGGGCTACACGATCCGCAACCTCGTCCACACCAGCCTCGGCGGGCAGCGGATCCGGGTGAAGCTGTCCAACGCCTTCGGCACCAAGCCCGTGCGGTTCGCCCACACCACCGTGGGCCTCCAGCGGCTGCCCGGCAGCGCCGCGATCGCCACGGGCACGCTGCGCGACGTGACCTTCGGCGGGAGCACCGCCGTCACGGTCCCGGCGGGGGAGGAGCTGTACAGCGACCCGGTGGAGCTGCCCCTGTCGGGCGCCGCCGACCTCTTCGTCACCACGTTCACGCCCGACCCGTCGGGGCCGGTCACCTACCACGACCTCGGGCTCGCCACGTCCTACTACGCCACGGACGGCACGGACCACGCCGCGGACCTGGGCGCCGGCGGGCTGCCGCTGACGACGACGGCGTGGCACTACGTCACCGAGGTCGACGTCGAACCCGGCGCGGGCCGGGCCGCCGCCGTGGTCACCCTCGGCGACTCGATCACCGACGGCTTCCAGTCCACGCCCGGCGCCAACCGCCGCTGGCCGGACCTGCTCGCCGCGCGCCTGCGGGCCGCCCACGGCCCGGCGTCCACGTTCGGTGTCCTCAACGCCGGCATCAGCGGCAACCGCGTGCTGCTCGACGGCGCCGGAGTCCGTGCCACCGCCCGGCTCGACCGCGACGTCCTGCAACGCGCCGGCGCCCGCACCATGATCGTGCTGGAGGGCATCAACGACATCCAGCAGACCCCGCACCAGCTCGACCCCCAGCAGATCATCGCCGGCCTGAAGGACCTCGCCGACCGGGCCCACGCGGCGGGCCTGCGCGTGCTGGGCGGCACCATCCTGCCGTTCGAGGGCTGGGGCACCTACGACACGAACGAGGAAGCGGCCCGGCAGGGCGTCAACGACTGGATCCGCTCCAGCGGCACCTTCGACGCGGTGGTGGACTTCGACGCCGCCGTTCGCGACCCCGCCGACCCGCACCGCATGCTGCCCCGCTACGACAGCGGCGACCACCTGCACCCGGGCGACGCCGGCTACCAGGCGATGGCCGACGCCATCGACCTGAACGCGCTCGGGGCGCCCGCGCCGGTGGACCCGGCCCCGCCCGTCCCGCCGCGCCGCTCCCTGACGGTGGCGGCCGCCCCGGAGCAGGCAGCGGCGATCGCCGGGCGGGCGACCTCGCTGCCGTTCACCGCCCGCGCGTTCGTCCAGGCGCCCGGCACCGTCGGCGGAACCCTGGACACCGTTCTGGACGGCGTGCACCAGCGGCGGCCGTTCACCCTGGAGAGCGACGGCCGCTACACGCAACTCGACCTCAGCACCGAGGTGCAGGTGCCGGCCGGCACCACCGCCGGACGTCACGACGTGACGTTCACCGTCCGCACCGACGACGGCCGCAGCGCGACCGCGACGGCCACGCTGAACGTCGAGCGGATGGGCTGCGCCCAGAGCGACGACGCCTGCGCCCTCGATCTGGCGTCGTCCTACGACCACGACTCCATCGCCTCGGCCGCACACCCCGACGACGGGAACTTCGACGGGCTCGGCTGGAGCTACGCGGCCGAGACCCTCCCCGCCGCGGGACCGGCGGTCCTCGCGGGTACCCCGTTCGTCTTCCCCTCGGGAGTCGACGGCGCCCTCAACTCCGTGACCGCGCAGGCGCAGACGCTCCCGCTGCCCGCCCTCGCGTCGAGCGGGCTGCGCGTGCTGGCCGCGGCGAGCGGCGGCGCCGTCGACGACGTCGCCACCGTCACCTACGCCGACGGCTCGACCGCCGCCCTGCCGCTGCACTTCAGCGACTGGGCGGCGGGCCCGCAGTCCGGTGAGGACGTCGCCGTGGCGGCGCCGTACCGGTACCGCGCCGGCGCCGGCCGGGACGGCCCGGCGGTCGACGTGTACGCCCGGACGCTTCCGCTCGACCCGGCGAAGGCCGTCCGCTCGATCACCCTTCCCGACCAGGCACGGCTGAAGCTGTTCGCCCTGACGCTCCAGCAGGCGCACTGAGACGGGAAGGGGGCCGGCGGAGTCCGCGGGACCGCGGACTCCGTCAGGAGGGCAGCAGGGACACCTGGTAGTGGTCGATCAGCCAGCCGGCGTCCGTACGCCTCAGCAGGATGCTGAGCCCGACGCTCAGCGTCGGGCGCTGGCTGAACGAGAAGTCCACCGCCAGGTAGCCCAGCACGAGGTCGGGCGACAGGCTCCTGCTCTCCACGACGCGGTAGGCGGCCGCCAGGTCGAGCGGCTGGGACGCGTAGTACTCCGCGACCCCCTGCCGCCCGACGCTGTAAGGGTGCAGCCCCTGGAAGATCGCCTCCTCGGTGAACAGGGCGGCCGCGTCGTCCGGGCGGTGCCGGTCGACGGCCTCCTTCCACCGGTCGAGCACGCCGCGCAGGGCGGTCTCCTCCGGGGTGGGTGCGGACTGCATGATGCTGCTCCTCTCTCGTGATGCGACGGTCTCGTGCGAGGTGACGTCCGACGGTCCTTCGGACGTCAGTGGCCGGCGCTCATGCCACCGTCGACGTGCAGGATCTCGCCGGTGACGAACGGGGCGTTCTCGAGGTAGACCACGGCGTCCGCCACGTCGCTCCGCTCGCCCATCCGCCCCACCGGGTGGAGCGCGGCCAGCGCCTCGTGGGTCTCCACCGGGTGCATCGGCGTCTTGATCGTGCCGGGCGACACGGCGTTCACGCGGATGCCGCGTCCCGCGTACTCGATGGCGAGGGACTTGGTGGCCGACTGCAGCCCGCCCTTGGTCAGCGAGGCCAGCACCGACGGGACCCGCGCGTCCGCGTTGTCCACGAGGCTGGTGGTGATGCTCACGATGTGACCGCCGCCCTGGGCCAGCATCCGCTCCGCGGCGAGCTGCGTGATCCGGTAGAAGCCGGCGATGTTGATGCCGGTGACCGTGGCGAAGTCCTCGGCGGTGTAGTCGGTGAACGGCTTGGCGACGAAGACCCCCGCGTTGTTGACGAGAGTGTCGACGCGGCCGAACCGCTCGACGGCGGCGGCGATGACGCGCTCGGCGGTCGCGGGGTCCGCGATGTCGCCCTGCACGGTCAGCACCTCCGGGTCGCCGGAGGGGGCGATGGAGCGCGACGTGGCCACGACCGCGTAGCCGAGCTTGCGGTATGCCTCGACCACGGCGGCACCGATGCCCTGCGACGCACCGGTGACGACGGCGACCTTCTGCTGCGGAGTGCTCATGATGACCTTCTTCGTTACGGAGGAGTGGCTTCCTGCGGGTGCCGGACCGTCGCTACTAGCCGACCGGTCGACTATTTGACCGTAAGCCGCTCCTCGGCTCAGGTCAAAGGCTGAAGCCGCTGGTCACGGGACCGGAATCCTCCTACGTAGGAGGTTTTGCCTACCACTGATGGCGGGCCGTCACGCCGTGCGCCGACGTCTCGCGGCTGCGCGAGGTCACCGCGGACGGACCGGAAGGCGGCGCGAGGCTCGAAGGGCCGCGGGAGGCGGTGTGCAGGCGAAGGGGCGGCGGGAGTCGCCGGGCGTCAGTCGCGCGGGGGCACCAGGCGGCGCCGGGCGTCAGTCGCGCGGGGGTGCCGGGCGCCGGTGCGGGTCGTCCGCCGGGAGCCAGACGTCCGCGGCGCGGAGCACCGAGTCGTCGACGCCCTCGCACAGGGCGTCGACGACGGCGAGCACCGCGGCGCGGACCTCGCCCCGGCGCCACACCAGGGACCACGTCCACTGCAACTGCGGCCCGCCCACGGGCCGTTGGACCAGGTCGGGCGGCAGAGGTGACGTCTGACCCTTCGGCGAGTTGACGACCGGGCGGGCACTGCGGCGGACGTGGTCGAAGAACGCGGGTCCGGTGACGCCGCCGTCGGAGATGCGCACCGCGCGAGCGCCCGTGTCCCGGGCCACCTCATCCGCGTACACGTTCCACGACGACCACGACATGGCGTCGTCGTCGATCAGCACCGAGGTGTCGCGGGCGGCGACCTCGCCGGTGTCCGTCCCCGTGGAGACCGCGTACAGCCGGTCGGCGCCGAGCAGCCGCGCCTCCAGGCCGAGCTGCTCCAGATCCTCCCCGCGCACCCAGCACACCGCGAGGTCCAGACTGCCGTCGGCGACCCGCGCGGCCTGCGCGTGCGACGGTGCCACCCATGCGTCGAGGTGGACGTCGGCCACTCCCGACGTGCGCGCGTTCAGCCTCGGCGGCAACCAGTTGACGTAACCCAGCCTCACCGGTTCCGACCCCGACAGCCGGCGGGCGCGCCGCTGCAGGTCGTCCGCCTGCTCCAGCAGTGCCCGCGTGTGCGCCAGCAGGTCCGCGCCGGCCGCCGTGAGCGCCACCGACCGGCGGTCCCGGTCGAACAGGCGCACCCCGAGATCCCGTTCCAGCGCCTTGATCTGCTGGGACAGCGAGGGCCCGGCGATCAGCAGGCGCTCGGCGGCCCGGCCGAAGTTCAGCTCCTCGGCCACCGCGACGAAGTACCGAAGTTGGCGCAGTTCCACGCGGATCATGCTACGTCGCTCCGAGGCCGCGCCTCCCACGAGCGAGGAAGCCGGTCGTGGCGGGCTGCGGCCGCTCGGCGGACCATGAAAGAGGACGGCGGACCCGGCCCCGTGCACCGGCGCACCGGGCCCGAACCCGTTCGCCGCCGCAGGAAGGAGCAGAACCATGCGGGAGTTCCTGGTCGAGATCACCACCACGATCCCCGAGGGCACCAGTCAGGACGAGGTCGATCGCCGCCGCGCCGCCGAAGCGGTCCGGGCGAGGGAAATGGCCGCCGCCGGCCACCTCTTCCGCCTGTGGCGCCCGGTCGGCGAGCTGCGCAGCATCGGCATCTGGCTGGCCGACGACGAGGAGGAGCTCCACGCGAAGGTCCTCGGCACGCTGCCCCTGAGCCCCTGGATGAGTTTCGCCGTCACGCCCCTGCAGCCCCACCCCAACGACCCCGGCCGCGACGGGGCCGGCGCGTGACGGCACAGCCGTCCCCGCCGCATCCGTCTTCGACGCATCCGTCCACGGCCCGGGCAGGCGCCGCGCCCCACTCGCCGTGGGGCCACGTCGCCCGGGCCGCGGCGGCCCTGGCGGCGGGCATGGGGGTCGGCCGGTTCGTGTACACGCCGATCATCCCCCTGATGCACGCCCAGGCGGGGCTGACGTCGGGCACCGGCGCGCACCTGGCAACAGCCAACTACGTCGGCTACCTCGCCGGCGCGCTCACCGGGATCCTCGCGCCCGCGGCGGTCCGCTCACCCGCCCTGCTGCGGGCCGCGCTGGTCGTCCTCACCGCGTCGCTCGCCGCGATGCCGCTCACGCACAGCACGACGACCTGGCTCCTGCTGCGGCTGGTGGCCGGCGCCGCCAGCGCGCTGGTGTTCGTGATCGCCGTCAGTTCCCTGCACAGCCACCTGCGTGCCCATCCTGCGCACCTGCCCGGCTGGGCCTTCGGGGGAGTGGGGGCCGGCATCGCCCTGTCCGGACTGCTGGTCCTCGCCGTACGGCCGATCGCCGACTGGCGGGCGGCCTGGTGGTCGGCGGCGGCACTCGGCGCGGTCCTGACGCTCGCCGCGTGGAACCTGCGGCCGGAGACCGCGCCGCGGCGGAACGCCGCGGGTGCGTCGCTGCCCGGCACCACGGGCGGGCCGGGGCAGCGCACTGCCGGTGTGGCGGTGCCAGGGGCCCGGGAGGCGACGGCCGCCGTCCGCCCGGACCTCGGCACCGCGGCGGTCCGCGCGTCCGGCCGCGCCCGTGGTCCGGGCGATGCCCACGCCGGACCCGCGCCGCGCGGCAATCGCCGGTGGTTCGGCGTGCTGTTCGCCTCCTACACGCTCGAAGGCGTCGGCTACATCGTCGCGGGCACGTTCCTGGTCGCGGCGATCGAGCAGGGTTCGCCCGGCTGGATCGGAAGCGGGGCGTGGGTGCTGGTGGGGCTGGCCGCGGTGCCGTCGTCGGCCTGCTGGGCCTGGCTGGGACGCCGGTACTCCCGCGCGGACCTCCTGCTGGTGGCGCTCGCCGTCCAGGCGGTCGGTATCGCCCTGCCCGCGCTGACCGGCAGCGTGGCGGCGGCCCTGGTCTCCGCGGCGCTGTTCGGCGCCACGTTCATCGGCGTGAGCACCCTCGCGCTGGCCGCCGGAGCGCAGCTGGAGTTCCCGCGCTCGGTGGCGCTCCTGACCGCCGGGTACTCCGTCGGCCAGATCCTCGGCCCGCTCGCGGTCACGCCCCTGCTCCACCACGGCTACCACCAGGCGCTGAT
>NZ_FODD01000107.1 GCF_900110255.1 Actinacidiphila rubida | reverse complement strand
TGTCGGCGACGCTTGAATCGTGACCCACTTCCGGCAGGTGAAAGTGAACCCCTTGCGTCAGTTGATGTTGGTCATTCCCCGGTGTTGGCGGCGGGAACCCGTCCGAGGTCGCGGCCGCGCATGCGGTAGCTGTCGCCCTTGAGGGAGATCACTTCTGCGTGGTGGACGAGACGGTCGATCATGGCTGCGGCGACGGTGTCGTCGCCGAAGACCTCGCCCCAGCGCCCGAAGGGCTTGTTGCTGGTCACAATCACGGACGCACGTTCGTAGCGGCCCGAGATGAACTGGAAGAACAGGTTCGCGGCCTCGGGCTCGAAAGGGATGTAGCCGACCTCGTCGACCACGATCAGCGGGATCCGCCCGAGCCGGGTCAGCTCGTCGCCCAGGCGGCCGGCCTGATGAGCTTCGGCGAGACGGGTCACCCACTGAGCGGCCGTGGCAAAAGCGACGCGATGGCCGGCCTGGCAAGCCCGGATGCCGAGCCCGGTGGCCAGGTGGGTCTTGCCGGTGCCGGGCGGCCCGAGGAAGATCACGTTCTCCTTCCCGACCACGAAGTCCAGCGTCCCCAGATGAGCGATGACCTCACGTTTCACGGACCGCTGATGGTCGAAGTCGAAGTCCTCCAGCGACTTGCGGGAAGGGAATCGACCCGCCCGGATGCGTCCTTCGGCGCCGTGCGAGTCGCGGGCGGCGACCTCTCTCTGCAGGCAGGCGGCCAGATACTCCTCGTGGCTCCAGCTCTCCTCGCGGGCTCGTTCGGCAAGCCTGCTCGCGGCATCCCGCAGTGCCGGGGCCTTCAACGCTTTGGTCAGATAGACCAGTTCAGAGCTCACGTCGCGGGAGGCCCGGGCCGGGTTCGTGCTGTTCTTCGTGCTCATCACGCTGCCCCTTCACCCGTGCTCAGCCCGCCGTCGATGACGCCGAAGATCCGGTCGTAGGTGTCCAGCGACCGTTCCTCCACCTCGGTCACCTGTGGTGCCGGCTTCTTGCCGGCGGCGGCCTTGCGGATGGTGGCGGCGGCAGCCGCGTGATCAGGGTCCGTGATCGTCTGATGGCGGGCCCAGCTGCGGGCATGACGGGCGACCTCGACGCCCTCGCAGGTCACCAGGACCTGGTCCAGGTCCGCGGCCACCTCAACGCGACGGCCCACGGCCAGCGGATGCACCGAGTAGTCGCAGGTGTCGAGGCGGACGTAGTGGTCCCGTGGCAGCCGCAGTGATGCTTTCCACCAGCCCGGCGGGGCGATCGGCGGCAGGGCGAGCATGCGGGATCGGTCGGCGTCCAGACGATCCGACGGGCGCGCCTGCAAGGTGCGGTGGATGCGCCGGTTGGCCTTGGCCAGCCAGTCGGCGAGCTGGACGTTGAAATCGGCGGGCGAGCTGAACACCCGCCCGGGCAGGAACGACGTCTCCAGGTAGCCGTTGGCCCGCTCGACCAGGCCCTTGGCTTCGGGATCCCGCGGCTTGCAGAGCACGAACTTCACGCCCAACAGACCCGCGAACGCCGCAAAGTCATCTGTGAGCCGAGGACCTCCACTCCGCCACGACCCAACTGCTCCTTCGTTGTCCCAGACCAGCATTTTGGGGACGGCACCCAACTCGGTCAGCAGCCGCCAGTGACCTGCGATCAGGTCGGCCGCCGACCTGGAAGGCAGCATCCGCGCGGTGATCCACCGCGAATAGCCGGCGACCATCACCAGCACCGGCGGCCGCCCGACCTGGCCGAAGCCGAGCGGGACGTCAGCAGGCGGAAACCACAGGTCACACTGCCCGACCACGCCCGGCTCATAGACAGTCCGCGACGCCGGATCCGCAGGCCGATAGGCCGGCCGCAGATCCCGGACCCGGTTCTTCAGCACGGTCAGACCCCGGTCCCAGCCGATCCGCTCGGCGATCACCGTTGCCGGCATCTCAGGCCACTGCTCAAGCAGTTCACGGATCTGCGGCTCGACCACATCTACGATCGAACCCTTCGGCGCCCGCTGATACTTCGGCGGCGCATCGTCCGCGATCGCCCTGCGGACAGTGTTTCTCGCGATGGCCAGCTTCCTCGCGATCGCCCGCACCGGCATCTGCTCGGCGCGATGAAGCCGGCGGATCTCCGCCCAGTCCTCCACGCTGATCACCCATCCTCCCGGCCTGACTCAACGAGCCAGACCCTTGAAGGGGGTCAACTTTCAAGCGCCGCCACTGGTCCACTTTTCAGCCGTCGCCGACA
>NZ_FODD01000085.1 GCF_900110255.1 Actinacidiphila rubida | reverse complement strand
GGCCGGAAGGGGACGATCCGGGTGTGTCCCCGCAGAACTGTGCATCCACCCGCCCCACCGAACGGGAGAACGGTGCACGCACAGTTCGAGGAGACACTCCCGGAGTGGCCCCTGACCCACCCCCCGACGTGCACCGCCAGGGGCGCGAGGAACTGCGCGACAAGCCACGACGGCGCAGCACAGGTCGAGTAAGCCCCGGGGGCACCCCGTAGACCGAGCAAGCCCCGGGGGCACCCCGTTGGCACCCCGTTGGCCTCCGGGAACCCCCGGAGGGGACCTTCAGGAGGGGAGGGTGTTGCGCCAGGCCGTGGGGAGGGTGGACGCGACGTCGAGCGCGGAGAGCGGCCCCTCGGCGAGGCGCGCGGCCAGACCGTGGAGGTACGCGCCGGTGGACGCCGCGTCGAGGGGGCGGAGCCCGGCGGCCAGGAGGGACCCGGTGAGTCCGGAGAGCACGTCGCCGCTGCCCGCCGTGGCCAGCCACGGGGTGCCCGTGGCGTTGACGCGGACGGGGCGCGCCGGGTCCGGACCGGCCACGAGCGTCGTGGAGCCCTTGAGGAGGACCGTCGCGCCGTAGCGGGACGCCAACTCGCGGACGGAGGCGAGGCGCCGCGCCTCGACCTCCTCGCGGGCGCGCCCGAGGAGCGCCGCCGCCTCCCCGGCGTGCGGGGTGAGAACCGTCGGCGCGCGCCGTGCCCGCACGGCCTCCGCGTCCATCAGCCGCAGCCCGTCCGCGTCGACGAGCACCGGCACGTCCGTGGCGAGGACCTCCGCCACCGCGGTGCGCGCCTCCGCGGAGTCGCCGAGGCCGGGTCCGACGACCCACGCCTGGACGCGGCCCGCGGCGTGCGGGGACCCGGTGGACACCAGGGTCTCGGGGTGCGCGGCGAGCACCGCGTCGCCGCCGGGCCCGGCGTAGCGGACCGCGCCGGCGCCGCCGCGCAGCGCGCCGGAGACGGCGAGCACGGCCGCGCCGGGGTAGCGCCGCGAGCCCGCGGCGATGCCGACGACGCCCCGGCGGTACTTGTCGCTCTCCCCCGCGGGCCGCGGCAGCAGCGCCGCGACGTCCGCGTGCTGGAGTGCTTCGACCGCGGGCTCGCCGAGGTCGCCGCCGAGCCCGATGTCGATCAGCCGCAGCGCGCCGGCCCGTTCGGCCGCCGGGTCGACGAGCAGGCCCGGCTTGTACGTGCCGAAGGTGACGGTGATGTCGGCGTGGACGGCCGCGCCCGGCACCTCGCCGGTGTCGGCGTCGACGCCGCTGGGCAGGTCGACGGCGACCACGGCGGCGCGCGCCGCGCGCGCCGCGTCGGCCAGGGGTTCGGCCTCGGGCCGCAGCCCGCCCTTGCCGCCGATGCCGGTGATGCCGTCGAGCACGAGGTCGGCGCGGCCGATCACGGCGGGCCCGTCGCCGGCCCCGACCGCGCGGCCGCCGGCCGCGCGCAGGGCGGCCAGGCCCTCGGCGTGGGTGCGGTCGGGGGCCAGCAGCACCGCGGTGACGTGGGCGCCGCGGCGGGCCAGCCGCGCGCCGGCGTACAGGGCGTCGCCGCCGTTGGAGCCGCTGCCGGTGAGGACGGCGATCCGGGTGCCGTAGACGCGGCCGAGCGCGTCCGCGCAGACGGCCGCGAGTCCGGCGGCGGCCCGCTGCATGAGCGTGCCTTCCGGCAGCCGCGCCATCAGGGCGCCCTCCGCGGCCCTGACGGTCTCGACGGTGTGCCCGTACCTCATCGCGTTCCTCCCGCCGTCGTCGCGCCCGCGCCCGCGGACCCGTCCCGCCCGTTCGTGCCGCCGCCGGGGGCCGGCGGCGGGGGGAGGGTCCGGCCCTCCGGGAGTCCAAGCGTCACCCCTCGGCGATGACCACGGCGGACGCCACGCCCGCGTCGTGGCTGAGCGACACGTGCCAGCCGCGGACGCCGAGCGCCTGCGCCCGGGCGGCGACCGTGCCGGTGACGGTGAGGTGCGGCTGCCCGTTGTCGGAGGTGGTGACCTCGGCGTCGAGCCAGTGCAGTCCGGGCGGGGCGCCGAGCGACTTGGCGAGCGCCTCCTTCGCGGCGAACCGGGCCGCGAGCGAGGCGATGCCCCGCGGTTCGCCGGAGGGCAGCAGCAGTTCGGCCGGGGTGAACAGCCGCTCGGCCATGCCGGGGGTGCGCTCCAGCGCGGCCTGGAAGCGGTCGATCTCCGCGACGTCGATGCCGACCCCGACGATCATTCGACGGTCACCGACTTCGCGAGGTTCCGCGGCTGGTCCACGTCGTTGCCGCGCGCGGTGGCCAGCTCGCAGGCGAACACCTGGAGCGGCACGGTGGCGACGAGCGGCTGGAGCAGCACGGGTGTCTGCGGGATGCGCACCACGTGGTCGGCGTAGGGGACGACGGCCTCGTCGCCGTCCTCGGCGATCACGATCGTGCGCGCGCCGCGGGCCCTGATCTCCTGGATGTTGGACACCATCTTGTCGTGCAGCACCGACCGGCCCCGGGGCGACGGCACCACGACGACCACCGGCACGCCCGCCTCGACGAGCGCGATCGGGCCGTGCTTGAGCTCGCCCGCCGCGAACCCCTCGGCGTGCATGTAGGCGAGCTCCTTGAGTTTGAGCGCGCCCTCCAGCGCCACCGGGTAGCCGACGTGGCGGCCGAGGAACAGCACGGTGCCGCGGTCGCTGAGCGAGCGGGCCAGCTCGCGCACCGGCTCCATGGTGGCCAGTACCTGCTCGACCTTGGCGGAGATGTCGGCGAGTTCGCGGACGACGGCCGTGACCTCGTCGCCCCACTGGGTGCCGCGGGCCTGGCCGAACCACAGGGCGACGAGGTAGCAGGCCACCAGCTGGGTGAGGAACGCCTTGGTGGAGGCGACGGCGACCTCCGGCCCGGCCCGGGTGTACAGGACCGCGTCGGACTCCCGCGGGATCGTCGAGCCGTTGGTGTTGCACACCGCCAGCACCTTGGCGCCCTGCTCGCGGGCGTGCCGCAGCGCCATCAGGGTGTCCATGGTCTCGCCGGACTGGCTGACCGCGATGACCAGGGTGCGCCGGTCCAGGATCGGGTCGCGGTAGCGGAACTCGCTGGCGAGCTCCACCTCGCAGGGCACCCGCGTCCAGTGCTCGATGGCGTACTTGGCGATCATCCCGGCGTGGAACGCGGTGCCGCACGCCACGATGACGATCTTCTGCACCTCGCGCAGCACCGGGTCGGGGATGCGCACCTCGTCGAGGGTGAGCCGGCCCGTCGCGTCGATCCGGCCGAGCAGGGTGTCGGCGACGGCCCGGGGCTGCTCGGCGATCTCCTTGAGCATGAAGTAGTCGTAGCCGCCCTTCTCGGCGGCCGACACGTCCCAGTCGATGTGGTACGGCCGGATCTCGGCGGGGCCGCCGTCGAAGCCCGTGACGGTGATGCCCTCCCGGCGCAGCTCCACCACCTGGTCCTGGCCGAGTTCGACGGCCTCGCGGGTGTGCGCGATGAACGCCGACACGTCGGACGCGAGGAAGTTCTCGCCCTGGCCGACGCCGACGACCAGCGGCGCGTTGCGGCGGGCGCCGACCACCACGTCGGGGTCGTCGGCGTGCACCGCCACGAGGGTGAACGCGCCGTCCAGCCGCACGCACACCTGGCGCATCGCCTCGGCGAGGTCGCCGCAGGAGGAGAACTGCTCGGCCAGCAGGTGGCCGACGACCTCGGTGTCGGTCTCCGAGCCCAGGTCGTGACCGCGGCCGGCGAGTTCGGTGCGCAGCTCGGCGAAGTTCTCGATGATGCCGTTGTGGACGACGGCGACCCGGCCGGCGTTGTCCAGGTGCGGGTGCGCGTTGCCGTCGGTGGGCGCGCCGTGGGTGGCCCACCGGGTGTGGCCGAGGCCGGTACGGCCGTCGGGCAGCGGCTGCCGGGCCAGCTCCTCGCGCAGGTTCGCCAGCTTCCCGGCGCGTTTGGCGACCGCCAGGCCGCCGTCGGCCAGTACCGCGACGCCCGCCGAGTCGTACCCGCGGTACTCCAGGCGCTCGAGACCGGCCATCACGACGTCCAGGGCGCCCTGCCCGCCGACGTACCCCACGATGCCGCACATGGCCGCCAGCTTATGACCTGACGGCGGGCCAGTGACGCAGACCACCCGCCGTTCGGCGGGAAAGCCGGCGGCCCGCGCAGCACAATGAGGCCCGTGCCCACGACGACCGCCACCGCCCCCGCCAGCCCGTACGTCGACCTCACCCGGGAGCAGTGGAGCGCGCTGCGCGACCGCACACCGCTGCCGCTCACCGCGGACGAGGTGGAGCGGCTGCGCGGCCTCGGCGACGTGGTGGACCTGGACGAGGTCGTCGACGTGTACCTGCCGCTGTCGCGGCTGCTGAACCTCTACGTCGGCGCCCACAGCGGTCTGCGCGGCGCCCTCAACACGTTCCTCGGCGAGGGCGCGCAGCCCGGGACACCGTTCGTGATCGGGGTGGCGGGCAGTGTCGCGGTGGGCAAGTCCACCACCGCACGCCTGCTGCGGGCGCTGCTGGCCCGCTGGCCGGAGCACCCGCGGGTGGAACTGGTGACCACCGACGGCTTCCTGATGCCCAACGCGGAGCTGGCGCGGCGCGGCCTGATGTCCCGCAAGGGCTTCCCCGAGTCCTACGACCGGCGCGCCCTGACCCGCTTCGTGGCGGACGTCAAGGCCGGGAAGCCCGAGGTCAGCGCGCCGGTGTACTCGCACCTGATCTACGACATCGTGCCGGAGGAGCGGCTGGTGGTGCGCCGCCCCGACATCCTGATCGTGGAGGGCCTGAACGTCCTTCAGCCGGCGCTGCCCGGCGCGGACGGCCGCAGCCGCATCGGCCTGGCCGACTACTTCGACTTCAGCGTCTACGTCGACGCCCGGACCGAGGACATCGAGCAGTGGTACCTGGGCCGCTTCGGCAAGTTGCGGCAGACCGCCTTCCAGGACCCCGACTCGTACTTCCGCAAGTACACGCAGGTTCCCGAGGACGAGGCCCTGGACTACGCGCGCCTGATGTGGCGCACCGTCAACCGCCCCAACCTGGAGCAGAACGTGCTGCCCACCCGCGGCCGCGCCACCCTGGTCCTGCGCAAGGGCCCGGGCCACAAGGTGCAGCGGCTGTCGCTGCGCAAGTTGTGAGCGGGCCCCGCGCCGGCGTCACCGACGCCGGCGCGGGGCGGGCGCGGCGGGTCAGCCCAGGGTGGACTTGACGACGTCGGCGAGACGGCCGGCGACCGCGTGGGCGTGGTCGATGTCGGCGGCCTCGACCATGACGCGGACCAGCGGCTCGGTGCCGGACGGGCGCAGCAGCACCCGGCCGGTGGAGCCCAGTTCGGCCTCGGCCTCGGCGACGGCGGCGGTCAGCTCGGGGGTGCTGGCGACGCGGCTCTTGTCGACGTCCGGGACGTTGATCAGGACCTGCGGCAACCGGACCATGACCTCGGCCAGTTCGGCCAGCGGGCGCTTGGTGGCGGCCACCCGCGCGGCCAGCAGCAGGCCGGTCAGGGTGCCGTCGCCGGTGGTGGCGTGGTCCAGCACGATGACGTGCCCGGACTGCTCGCCGCCGAGCGCGTAGCCGTGCTCCTTCATCGACTCCAGCACGTAGCGGTCGCCGACCGCGGTCTGCACCAGCTGGATGCCCTCGCGCTCCATCGCCAGCTTGAAGCCGAGGTTGGACATCACGGTGCCGACGACGGTGTTCTCACGCAGCGCGCCGCGCTCGCGCAGCGACAGGGCCAGGATCGCGAGGATCTGGTCGCCGTCGACCTCGGCGCCGGCGTGGTCCACGGCCAGGCAGCGGTCCGCGTCGCCGTCGTGGGCGATGCCGAAGTCCGCGCCGTGCTCGACGACCGCGGCCTTGAGCAGCTCCAGGTGCGTGGAGCCGCAGCCGTCGTTGATGTTGAGCCCGTCGGGCTGCGCGCCGATGGTGATCACCTGGGCGCCGGCCCGGGAGAACGCCTCGGGCGACACGTGGGACGCGGCGCCGTGCGCCTCGTCCAGGACGATCTTCAGGCCGTCGAGCCGGTTCGGCAGCACGCCGATGAGGTGGGCCACGTACTGGTCGAAGCCCTCGTCGTAGTCCTTGACGCGGCCGACGCCGGCTCCGGTGGGACGGTTCCAGGGCGCGCCGGTGCGGTGCTCGGCGTAGACGTCCTCGATGCGGTCCTCGAGCACGTCGTCGAGCTTGTGGCCGCCGCGGGCGAGGAACTTGATCCCGTTGTCCGGCATCGCGTTGTGGCTGGCCGAGAGCATCACGCCGAGGTCGGCACCCAGCGCGCCGGTGAGATACGCCACCGCGGGAGTGGGCAGCACACCGACCCGCAGGACGTCCACGCCCGCGCTTGCCAGACCGGCCACCACGGCCGCCTCCAGGAACTCGCCCGAGGCCCGCGGGTCGCGTCCCACCACCGCGACCGGCCGGTGCCCGGCGAAGGTGCCCGCCTCAGCGAGGACGTGCGCCGCCGCCACCGACAGCCCGAGCGCCAGCTCGGCGGTCAGGTCGGCGTTCGCGATGCCCCGCACGCCGTCCGTGCCGAAGAGTCGTCCCACAGTAATTCCTCCGATGATCAGTGCGGTGGTGCGGCCGTCCCGCGGCGCGACGCCCTGTGGTGCTGCCCGGCGTCCTGTGACCTGCTGCACGCGCCCCCCGCGAAGGGGACACGCTTCAACGATCCACCCTGCAGAGTCATATCAACAGACATATACGCCGGTTCCCGGTAATGCGAACGCCCCGGAGGCACTGGAGTGTCTCCGAGGCGTTCGATGCGCCGGGCGCGGACATGGTTCCCGCGCCGGAGGCGATTTAGCGCTTGCTGAACTGCGGCGCCTTGCGGGCCTTCTTCAGACCGGCCTTCTTCCGCTCGACCGCGCGGTCGTCACGGGTCAGGAAGCCGGCCTTCTTCAGCGGGCCGCGGTTGTTGTCCACGTCCGCCTCGTTGAGCGCACGGGCCACGCCCAGGCGCAGCGCACCGGCCTGGCCGGAGATGCCGCCGCCGCTGATGCGGGCGATGACGTCGTAACGGCCGTCGAGCTCGAGCACCTTGAAGGGCTCGTTGACTTCCTGCTGGTGCACCTTGTTCGGGAAGTAACCCTCGAGGGTGCGGCCGTTGATCTTCCACTTGCCGCTGCCGGGGACGATCCGGACGCGGGCGATGGACTGCTTGCGGCGGCCGGTGCCGGCAGCCGGCTGCGGGTCGCCGAAGCGCGAGGCGAGCGACTCGGAGGTGTACTCCCCCTCGACGGCCTCGGACTCGAAGGTCGTGATCTCCTCGTAGGACTCTTCGCCCTCGAGCGGGGTCTCGGCGGTGGTCTCAGCCACGATTCTCCTCAGATTCTTTCTGGTAGCTGGTGGCCGGAACTACTGCGCGACCTGGGTGATCTCGAACGGGACCGGCTGCTGCGCAGCGTGCGGGTGCTGGTCACCCGCGTAGACCTTCAGCTTCGAGAGCATCTGACGGCCCAGGGAGTTCTTCGGGAGCATGCCCTTGACGGCCTTCTCGATGGCCTTCTCGGGGCTCTTGGCGAGCAGCTCGTCGTAGCGCACCGACCGCAGACCGCCCGGGTACCCGGAGTGGCGGTAGGCCATCTTCTGGGTCTTCTTGTTCCCGGTCAGGTGGATCTTGTCGGCGTTGATCACGATGACGAAGTCGCCGGTGTCGACGTGGGGCGCGTAGATGGGCTTGTGCTTGCCCCTCAGGAGGGTGGCGGCCTGGGAGGCCAGCCTGCCCAGGACGACGTCCTGCGCGTCGATAATGTGCCACTGGCGCTGGACATCGCCGGGCTTGGGGCTGAACGTACGCACGGTCGTAGCCTTCGCTTCTTCTCAGTAGGTGTTCCCCCGGGTCACGAGGACCGCGGGGAAGGGGTCCTGACAAGGCCACCCGGACGATCACGACAGCCCTGGCCGCAAACGGGGACGCAACCCGTTCGCCTGCCGCTGGTCATCGGCCCGGTGGACCGGCGTAAGGGCCCCTCACGTGAGATAGAGCAAGCCAATACGCATAACGAACCGCAACAATACCCGCGCGGCCCGCGACCGGTCAAAACGCCGTCCCCGGACCCACCCGGTTCAGCGCTTGCGCTCCACCCGGCGCTCGTCCCACACCGGCTCCGACGTCTCCCTGACCAGGCCGTCCGACCCGAAGACGAGGTAGCGGTCGAAGGACCGGGCGAACCAGCGGTCGTGGGTGACGGCGAGCACCGTGCCGTCGTACGACTCCAGGCCGTCCTGCAGCGCCTCGGCGCTCTCCAGGTCCAGGTTGTCCGTCGGCTCGTCCAGGAGCAGCGCGGTCGTCCCCTCCAGCTCCATCATCAGGATCTGGAAGCGGGCCTGCTGCCCGCCCGACAGCTTGTCGAAGGGCTGGTCGCCCTGCCGCTCCAGCTCGTAGCGCCGCAGCACCGACATCGCGCGGCCGCGGTCGCGGGCGTGCTCGGTCCACAGGATGTCGACCAGGGTGCGCCCCTGGAGCTCGGGGTGCGCGTGGGTCTGCGCGAAGTGCCCGGGCACCACCCGCGCGCCCAGCTTGAACGTCCCGGTGTGGGCGACCGACGGGTCACCGGCCAGCAGCCGCAGGAAGTGCGACTTCCCCGAGCCGTTGGAGCCGAGCACCGCCACCCGCTCGCCGTAGAAGACCTCCAGGTCGAACGGCTTCATCAGGCCGGTGAGCTCCAGCTTCTCGCAGGTCACCGCGCGCAGCCCGGTACGGCCGCCCCGCAGCCGCATCCTGATGTCCTGCTCGCGCGGCGGCTCCTGCGGGGCGCCGGCGTCCTCGAACCGCTTCAGCCGGGTCTGCGCCGCGTGGTACCGGGACGCCATGTCGGGGCTGATCGCCGCCTGCTGGCGCAGCCGCAGCACCATGGCCTTGAGCTTGGCGTGCTCCTCGTCCCAGCGGCGGCGCAGCTCCTCGAAGCGGGCGAAGCGCTCCTTGCGGGCCGCGTGGAAGGTGGCGAAGCCGCCGCCGTGCACCCACACGTCGCTGCCGGCCGGGCTGGGCTCGACGCTGACGATCTTCTCCGCGCTGCGGGCCAGCAGTTCGCGGTCGTGGCTGACGAACAGCACGGTCTTCTTGGTCTGCGCGAGCTGCTCCTCCAGCCAGCGCTTGCCCGGCACGTCCAGGTAGTTGTCCGGCTCGTCGAGCAGCAGCACCTCGTCGGGACCGCGCAGCAGCGCCTCCAGCACGAGCCGTTTCTGCTCGCCGCCGGACAGCGTCTTCACCTCGCGCCACTGCGCCCGCTCGTACGGCACGCCGAGCGCGGCCATGGTGCACATGTCCCACAGCGTCTCGGCCTCGTACCCGCGGGCCTCCGCCCAGTCGCTCAGCGCGGTCGCGTACGCCATCTGCGCCGGCTCGTCGTCCTGCGCCATGATCGCCAGCTCGGCCGCGTCCACCGCCTCGGCGACGGCCCGCAGCCGCGGGTGCGCGACGGAGACGAGCAGGTCGCGGACGGTGCGGTCGTCGCGGACGCTGCCGACGAACTGCGGCATCACGCCCAGGCCGCCGCTCACCGTGACCGTCCCGCCGTGCGGTGCCAGCTCGCCGGAGATCAGCCGCAGCAGGGTGGTCTTCCCGGCCCCGTTCGGGCCCACGAGGGCCACCGCGGCGCCGTCGCCCACCCGGAACGAGACGTCTCCGAGCAGCGCCCGCCCGTCCGGCAGGTAGTACTCGACGTGCGCAGCTTCGACATGGCCCATGCCTGGATTCTCCCCGGTGCAGGTCAGCGGCCCAAGTCGTTTTCGCCACGGGTTCGCTCGCCAGGTGCGATAGGAGGCCGCGCGGACCGGCAATATGATGCGCGGCATGACTGAAGGCCACGGGCAGCAGCCATCGCAGCACCCCAGCCCCGACGCCCCCGAGGGGCGCGAGGTCCTGGAAGGGCGCATCATCCCCTCCAGCCGGCAGCAGCAGCGCTCCTTCGAGGCGCAGCAGCCGCACGAGCCTTCCGCGTACGACCCGCGGCAGCAGTTCGCGGCCGGCCCCGGCGCGCAGGGCGAGCCGTGGTCCGCCGCCTCCGACGCGCAGGCGCAGCAGGGACGGCCGGGCCAGCCGGGCCAGCCAGGCCTGTACGGCGCCGCTCCGCAGGGCGGGCAGACGGGACCGGGCGGCCAGGCGGAGCAGGACGGGCAGCCGCCGCTGCCGCACCGTGACGGGCCGGCCGCGGCGCGGCCCGGGCCGCACCAGGCATCGCTGCAGCAGCCGCCGGACCACCCCCAGCTCCCGCAGGCCGCCACTCCGGAGCAGCCCGGCCAGGCTCCGCAGGGCCCGCGCCAGGACCCCGGGGCCCCGCGGGGCCGGCACGCCGGCCCGCAGCAGGGCGTGTCGGGCCAGGCGGACTTCCCCATGCAGCAGAGCGCGGCCCCGCAGCAGGGCGTGCCGCAGCAGGGCTTCCCCCAGCAGCAGGGCGCCGCACCCCAGCCGGGCTTCCCCCAGCAAGGGTTCCCGCAGCAGCAGGCGCCCGCCCAGGGGCCCGGCCCGCAGGGGTACGGCCGCCAGCCGGCCGCGGCCGGGCCGCCCCGCCAGAACGCCGCGCAGGCGCCCTCAGCGCCCCGCCGGGCGGCCTCCTCCGGAGGCCCGGGCACCCCGCCCGGCACGCCGGACTGGAACGCCCTGGCGGAGCGGCAGGAGGCCACCGGCGCCCGCCGCCGCAAGGTGATGATGCTCACCGGCGGGATCGTCGCCATCGTGGTGATCGCGGGCGGCGTCGCCACGGCCGTGGTGATGTCGGGCAAGAACAGCGGGGACGGCAAGAACTCCGCGACGAGTGGGCCCAGTTCCTCGGGCACGAAGGCCACCCAGTCCCTGCCGCCGGCGCCCTCGTTCTCCTCGGTGGCACCGCCGCCGCCCGCGAACCCGCTGGACTACCTGTCCACCGCCGCCAAGGACACCGCGCCGCTCACCCCGGCCACCCTCTTCCCGGGCAAGCAGTTCCTGATGAACGGCCGGGTGTACGCGAAGACCGCGACCTCGGTGACCACGCAGTGCGCCGCCGGCGCCCGCGCCGGACTGTCGCAGGCGCTGGGCAAGGGCGCGTGCCGCAAGCTGATCCGCGCCACGTACACCAACGGCACCACCGCGGTGACCGTCGGCGTCGCCGTCTTCGACGACGCGGGGCACGCGCAGAAGCTGCAGAAGGTGGCCCAGTACCTGGCCCCGCTCAACGGCGGCGGCGTGCAGGACTTCTGCCACGCGGTGGCGTGCCGGATGACCTCGAACGCGGTCGGCCGCTATGCCTACTTCGCGATCGCCGGCCTGAAGGACGGCAAGACCATCACCGCGACCGACAAGGTGGCGCTGGCCTCCGCGAACGACGCGTCGAACTTCGCGTTCCAGCGGATCATCCAGCGCGGCCGCGACGCCGCGGCCGCGGACCCGTCCCGCACCTGACGCGCGGCCCGCGGCCGCCCGCACCCGCGAGGGGCGCGGCGGCCACGGGTTCCCGGGCCGGGTCTACCGGCACAGGGTGCGCAGGTTGCGGGCCTCGCGGTTGCGGGCGGCCAGCAGGTCGTCGGCCGGGTAGCCGACCTCCTCCAGGGTCAGGCCGTGCGGGCGCACCACGTTGACCGCGGAGTGCCGGACCCGCCCGGCCAGCACCTCGGCGGGGAAGCCCACCGCGCGGTGGCCGTCGCCGACCAGCAGCATCGCGCCGACCAGCGCGCGGACCATGTTGTGGCAGAACGCGTCGGCCCGCACGGTCGCCACCGCCAGACCGTCGGGCGTGCGCTCCCAGCGCAGGTCGAGCAGGGTGCGGATGGTGGTGGCGCCCTCGCGCTTCTTGCAGTACGCGGCGAAGTCGTGCTCGCCCAGCATCAGCGCGGCCGCGGTGTTCATGAGGTCGACGTCAACCGGCCGGTCGTGCCACAGCACGTGCCCCCGCAGCAGCGGGTCCACCCCGCCGGGGTGGTCGCCGACGCGGTAGGCGTAGCGGCGCCAGATCGCGGAGAAGCGCGCGTTGAAGCCCGCGGGCGCTTCGGCGACCTGCCAGACCCGCACGTCCCACGGCAGCCGGCCGGCCAGCCGCCGGCGCAGCCGGGTGCCCTCGGCGGCCCACGCCTCGGCGGGCAGGTCGACGTGGGCGACCTGCCCGCGGGCGTGCACGCCGGCGTCGGTGCGGCCCGCCACCGTCAGCTCCACCGGCTCCGGCAGCCGCAGCACCGTGCGGATCGCCGACTCCAGCTCGCCCTGGACGGTCCGCCGGCTGGTCTGCCGGGCCCACCCGGAGAACTCCGCCCCGTCGTACGACAGGTCCAGCCGGACCCGGACGCGACCGGGCGCGGGCTCGTCGCTCACGCTGTCTCCTCACCGTCCGGCCCGCTCGGCCGGTTCGCCTGTTCACGCGAGCGGGCCCGCACCCCCAGGGGTACGGGCCCGCTCACCGGTCTCGGGACGCTCAGGCGTCCTTGGACTCCTCGTCCGCGGCGTCCGCGGGCGCGGCGTCGGCCGTGTCCTCGGCCTCCGCGGAGTCGTTCTTGACCTCGGCCAGAGCCTCGTCACCGGCGCGGTCCTTGGCGGAACGCTTGGTGGCGGCCTCGGCCTCGCCGACCGCGGACTGCTGCACGGTCAGCGCCTCGACCAGCTCGATGACCGCCATCGGGGCGTTGTCGCCACGACGGTTGCCGATCTTGGTGATGCGGGTGTAACCACCGGGGCGGTTCTCGTACCGCGGCGCGATCTCGGTGAAGAGCGTGTGCACGATGCCCTTGTCCGTGATCTGCTGCAGGACCTGGCGACGGTTGTGGATGTCGCCCTTCTTCGCCTTGGTGATCAGGCGCTCCGCGACCGGACGCAGCCGGCGCGCCTTGGCCTCGGTGGTGGTGATGCGGCCGTGCTCGAACAGCGCCTTCGCGAGGTTCGCGAGGAGCAGCTTCTCGTGCGCGGCGCTGCCGCCCAGACGGGCACCCTTGGCGGGCTGAGGCATGTCGTTCTCCTTCTTCGCTGCACCGGCCGTGTCAGGTACCGATGTCAGTGCGAACTGGCGGCTGCCAGCTCGTGGTCCGGGTAAGCCCCGGATGGGCTTCGGGCTTCCGCCCGGGTGCGCCCCACGAGGGACGCGAGGTCCCCCGGCCTTCGGCCGGGAGATGCCCCGAGCGCGAGCGGCCACCGCGGGCCCGCGGGTCGTCACCGCCCCGGAGGGGCGGATCGGTCCACGCCGGGCCACCGGCCGGTGGTCGGCTGAGCGCGCGGTTCCCCGCACCCCTACGGGGCCGCCCCCGGCGAAGAGGCGGCCCCGGACGGGGCGCGGAGCCCGGCGCGGGCGCGGCCCGGAGGCCACGAACCGCGCCGGAGGCGGATCAGTACTGCTCGGTCTCGACGAACCCGGCGTCGACGTCGTCGTCCGCGCCGAAGGCGTCGGCCGCGGCGGTCGGGTCGAATCCGGGCGGGCTGTCCTTGAGGGCCAGGCCCATGCCGGCCAGCTTCGCCTTGACCTCGTCGATCGACTTCGCACCGAAGTTGCGGATGTCGAGCAGGTCGGCCTCGGAACGGGCGACGAGCTCACCCACGGAGTGGATGCCC
>NZ_FODD01000066.1 GCF_900110255.1 Actinacidiphila rubida | reverse complement strand
TCCCCGTGGGCGGGTGGCGGGTTCTGTTGTTGCCATTGGGTGCGGGCCCATGTGCCGTTGCCGGTTTGCGTGGGGTCGAGGGGGAGGGGGGTGGTGAAGATGTCGTCTGCGTTGTCGGGTCCGGGGGTGTTGAGGTCTGGGAGGTCGGGGAGTTTGAAGTCGGTGTCGGTGAGGTGGGGTTCGTCGTGGGGGCCGCCGCCTCGTCTTCCGCCGTAGAGGCCGCCGATGGCGCCGGAGGTCGCGGCGAGGCCGTTGGTGAGGGCGTCGCCGAGGTTGCCGTTGATGGCGTCCATGGTGAAGGTGGTGGCGATGCCGGTGGCGCCGCCGACGGCGAGTTGGCGGCCGAGGGCGTTGCCGAATTTGGGGGGGACGAATTTGGCGGCTTCGGTGAAGATGCCGGCGAAGGCGCCGCCGACGGCGCCGCCTTCGACGGCTTGGAGGGTGTTGTCCCAGCTCCAGGAGGTGCGGTCGCCTTTGAGGAATTGGATGACCTGGACGGCGACGTCGGTGCCGAGCATGAAGGCGGTGCCGATGACGACGTTGCGGGCGAGGGACTGGAGGATTTTCCAGCACACCGTGCGGACGGCGGCGATGACGAGGCCGTCGAGTTCGGGCAGGCCGACGGAGGCCAGCTCCCACAGGGCGTAGGCGAGGAAGATGAGCTGGATGAGGAGGGAGTACTTGGTGTACTCCAGTTGGACGGCGGCGTTGCGGGACAGGTCGCCGATGCCGTTGGCGGATTGGGCCACGTTGGGCAGGACGGTGCGCATCTGCCGGGTGAAGTCGGCGAACTGGTCGGCGACGGGGCCCCCGAGGGAGTCGAGGACGCCGGTGGTGGCGGGGTCGATCTCGTCGGTGAGTTTTTCCAGGTGCTGGGCGGACTGGTACCAGGCCTGGGCCAGGACCTGCATCTTGTCCTCGTCGCCCTTCGGCCACGACTGACCCACCGCGAGCTCGGCCACCCAATCCAACTCAGGCGGCAGGTCGATACTCACGGGCGGTCTCTCCGCATCGCACGCATTCGAGGGCCCTCCCGGCGGCCGCGCCGCCGCGGCCGATCCCCACGCCCGCCGGTAACGGCCGAACGAGACGCCAGCGCCAGGTAACACCCTCATTAACGGCACGTCACGAAGTGGGGCCGGGAATCGGCCCGTTCGTCTGCCGAGGCTGCCCGTACGGCCCTGGACGCCCCGCGCCGAAGGGGGTGCGATCGCCGCCGCACCATGCCGAAGGGCCCCGCGGCGGATGCGCAAGGCCCTTGTACCCGCAGGTAGATGACGGGCGACAGCGAGCGGGGTGGGGAGGGAACGGCCGGGGTCAGGCCGGGATCGCCCCTGTGGCCAGGCGCCGGTCCAGGGCTTCCTGGTAGGGGGCGATGGCCAAACCCTGGGCGGCCAGCCAGGACTCGGCGTAGTAGGTGTCCAAGTTGCGGTCGGTCACCCGGGTCGCAGATAAGGCCACCATCCGCACCAGGCCGCCACCGTGCGCGACCACCGAGGCGACCTCGTGGTCGGCCGCGCGCATCGCCGAGAAGATCGCGTCGGCGTGCCGCACCAGTACGTGACCGACCTCGGTGAGCTGTAGTCCGCGGCCCACCCGCACCACCAGCGGCGCGCCCACTGCCTGCTGGAGCCTGCGCATCTGGTAACTCACGGCGGGCTGGACATAGCCGAGCACTTGGGCCGCGGCGGTGTAGGAGCCGGTACGTGCGACCTCGGCCAGCACCCGCAACTGCTCGACGCTCATGAGCACATCATAAAAATGATTGATGGAAGAACGAAAAGAGTCTCGCTGGACGAACGCAACCGGCGGATGATCCAGCAGTTGGGGGCGGCCCGGCCCGATGAGCGGGTCACGCTGGAACAGGCCGAGCCGGTGGATGCGCGGCGGCTGATCCGCACCGACGAGGCGGACCTCGGGCTGCTCTGCAACTGGGAGAACGGGGAGCTGCCGGAGTGAGAAGAGACCATGCTGCGGCTGGACTTGATGACCGACCGCCGCTTCGTGGTGATGCGCGAGGACCACCCGCTGGCCGACCGGCCCACCGTGGACCTGGCCGAACTCGCCGAGGTGAACTGGGTGATGGAGAGCTTCCGGGACCGGTTCGTGGCCGCCTGCACCAATCTCGGCTTCGCACCGCGGGTGGCCACCGCGGACGACGCGCCGGCCATCCAGGCACTGGTGGCCTCCGGCGTCGGGGCCAGCCTGATGAGCGAACTCGCCCTGCACGCCGACGTCTTCGTCGGCGTGGCCTGCCGCCCCTTGAGCAACTGGTCGCTGCGCCGCACCTATCTGCTGCTGTGGCCGGGCATGCTCCAGGTGACGGCGGTGGCTGCCGCGGTGCGGGTGATCCGGGCCACCCTCCCAGGAGGCGGCGGCCCGGGCCCACGATCGTCCAGCCACCTCTGGGGCGCGGTTGACAACAAGTCACCGGTAGCGTTGTGTTACATCACAAGCAAGGCCGCTACCGGCCGGTCCGCCCCTTCGGGCGCCGGCCCGGCAGCACCCCGGTCGCCCGCGCTCCGCACCTCGCAGTGCGCGGCGGCCGTCTCGCACAGCGGGCGAATCTCCGGCGCCCGGTGCGCACCCCCGGCCCGGCCGCCTGCCCGCGGACCGGCGGAAGGTTTCGCCTGTCCGCCACCCCGTACTCCGGCTCCGGACCGAGAGTCGGACTGTTCCGGCATACCACCGCACCGCGGTGGCATGTGGGACCGGTGCGGCCGGGCAGGGCGGCATTCGGCGAATTCCGTCTTCCTGGCCCGTGAACGTTCAGCGGAGCAGCCCGTATGAACATCCAATGTCGGTTCACGCGCACCGCGCGAAAGCGCATGTCCTTCTGCTGACATATCTGCTGATCAAAATCTTGTTCAGGGGTCAACGATCTACCCCACCGGTCCGGTACCGCGCCGACCAGCGTGCACCGGACAGGGGTCGTTGGAGCACCCCCCCTGAACGCCGGAGAGGAGACACGGATGGCAATCACCGGTCCACGCGGTGCTGCCCCCACCGCCCCCGTCACCGCCTACCAGCCCGGGCAGGCACCGAGCCGGACCGCCCCGGCCGTGCTGCACCGACGGCCCCGCACCGCCGCACCGGCCCGCACCGCCGGGCACGGCACCCACCCCGCGGCAGGGGACCAGCACCCCACCGAGCCGGCGCGCCCCGAGGGCGCCCGCGGCCACTCTGGTTCCGAAGAAGGCGAGAACCCGGAGCACTCCGGGGCTCCCAGTCAGCACGGCGGCACCGTGCCCGCCGCGGAGGGCGCCGCAGACGGCCACGGCGCCGTACGGCTCGCCGTGCACACCGCCGACCCCATCACCCGGCTCGCGCTGGTCAGCTACGTCCGCCAGTTCCCGCACCTGGCGCTCACCCGCTGGAGCGCGGCCGCCGACATCGTGATCGCCTCGCTGGAGAACCCGGACGCCGCCGCGATCGGCGGGCTGCGCCGCCAACTGCCCGGCGACCCGCAGCTGCTGCTCATCGTGGAGGGCGCCTGGACGGCCAACCTGCACTCGGCGCTGGACGCCGGGGTGCGCGCGGTCATCTTCCGGCACGACTTCACGTGGGACCGCTTCGGCGAGGCCCTGCGCGAGGTGCAAGCGGGCCACGGCGACCTGCCCACCGAGCTGCAGGGCCGGCTGATGGACCAGGTCCGCCAGACCCACCGCGAGGTGCTCACCCCGCGCGGCCTGACCCCCGGCGGCCTCACCCTGCGCGAGGCCGACGTGCTGCGCCTGGTGGCCGAAGGCTACGAGCTGCAGGACATCGGCTCGAAGCTGGGCTACTCCGAGCGCACCATCAAGAACGTGCTCTACGGGGTGATCAAGCGGCACCGGCTGCGCAACCGCGCGCACTCGGTGGCCTACGCGATCCGGTGCGGTCTGATATGACCTCCGCGGCACATCCGTCCCACCCGGCCGCACCTGCTGCTGCCGCCTCCTGCGCGGCGGCCGCGACCGGCGCGCTGTCGTATCCGGGTAACCAGCCGAAGGGACAGGCCCGTTGAGCACCACCGTGGTCCGGCGCACACCGCGCACGGAGGGCCCGGAGCTGCCCGAGGGGCAGGTCGAACTCGCCGAACCGCCCTCTCTCGGCGAGCCCGCGCTCGCGGACGTCAGCTCCGCGCTGATGTACCTGCCGATGGGCCTGGGCAGCGGCGCGATGATGCTGATGTTCTCGCAGGGCCGGCCGGGCCCGACGACCTACATGATGTCGGGCATGATGGGCGCCTCGATGGCGAGCATGGCGCTCACCCAGCTGGGCCGCACCGGCGGTGAGCGGCGCCGCAGGATGCGCGCCGAGCGGCGCGACTACCTGCGCTACCTCGCCCAGAAGCGGGGCCAGGCGCGGCAGGCCGCAGACGAGCAGCGGGCCGCGCTGCTGTGGAACAACCCGCCGCCCGGTCAGCTGTGGACGCTCGCCTTGGGCGAGCGGCTGTGGGAGCGCCGGCCCAGCCACGACGACTTCGCCCGGGTGCGGATCGGCACCGGCACCCGGCGCGCAGCGCTGGAGTTCCTGCCGCCGCAGACCCGCCCGGTGGAGGACCTGGAGCCCCTGTCCGCGGTGTCCCTGCGCCGCTTCACCCGAGCCCACCAGCGCGTCCCGCACCTGCCCGTGCCGGTAGCGCTGCGCCGCTTCACCAGCGTGGAGTTCGCCGGGTCCGGCACGGCCGCGCTCGACCTGATGCGCTCCATGGTCGGCCAACTCGCGGTGCTGCACGCCCCCGACGACCTGCGGATCGCGCTGCTGGGCGGGGAGTTGGCGGCCGCGGAGTGGGAGTGGCTGAAGTGGCTGCCGCACAACGCCCACCCACAGGAGTCGGACGCGGCCGGGCCGCTGCGGCTGGCCGCCGCCGACCACGATGAGCTGCTGGAGCTGCTCGGCGCCGAGGTCCGCGACCGGCCCGACCACGACCCGGAGTCCCAGCCGAGCACCGCCGAGCCCTTCGTGGTGGTCGTCGCCCAGGACACCCGGCTGCCGGAGAGCTCGCGGCTGCTGGGCGCCGGGATGCGCAACGTGGTGCTGCTGGACGCCACCGGTCTGCTGCCCGGCGGCGAGAAGGTGCTGCGGCTGACGATGCGCGACCGCGAGGCGGAGTACCCCTCCGGCGAGGGCACCGCGACGGTGGCCGCCGACTCCTTCAGCCGCAACTCCGCCGAGACCCTGGCCCGTACGCTGGCGCCGCTGCGCACCAGCGGCTCGATCGACCTGGTCGACCGCTCGCTGGACTCCGACTTCGAACTGACCACCCTGCTCGGCCTGCGCGACCCCTACACCTTCGACGTGGCGACCTCCTGGCGGCCGCGCCAGGCGCAGGCGGCGCGGCTGAAGGTGCCGCTCGGCGTCACCGAAGACGGCGAGGTGGTCGAGCTGGACCTGAAGGAGTCCGCGCAGGGCGGCATGGGCCCGCACGGCCTGCTCATCGGCGCCACCGGCTCCGGCAAGAGCGAGCTGCTGCGCACCCTGGTCACCGGCCTGGCCGCCACGCACTCCTCCGAGGTACTCAACCTCGTGCTGGTGGACTTCAAGGGCGGCGCCTCCTTCCTCAACATGGAGCGACTGCCGCACACCTCGGCGGTCATCACCAACCTGGCCGACGAGATCCACCTGGTGGACAGGATGCGCGACTCCATCTCCGGCGAGATGGTCCGCCGCCAGGAGCTGCTGCGCTCGGCCGGCTACTCCTCGCTCTTCGACTACGAGAAGGCCCGCCTGTCAGGCGCCAGCGGCCTGACCCCGCTGCCCTCGCTGCTGATCATCGTCGACGAGTTCTCCGAACTGCTCGCCTCCAAGCCGGAGTTCGTGGACCTGTTCGTCTCCATCGGGCGCCTGGGCCGAAGCCTCGGGGTGCACCTGCTGCTCGCCTCGCAGCGACTGGACGAGGGCCGCATCCACAAGGTCGAGGGCCACCTGTCCTACCGGGTCGCGCTGCGCACCTTCTCCGCGATGGAGTCCCGCAGCGTCATCGGCGTCGCCAACGCCTACGAGCTGCCCTCCGCGCCCGGCAACGGCTACCTGAAGGTCGACACCACCAACCTGGTGCGCTTCAAGGCCGCCTACGTCTCCGGGCCCGCGCCCGCCCCGCCGGCCCCCGGCGAGCAGGCGGCAGGACCCGACCCGGTCGGCGAGATCGCGCTGTTCGGGCTCGGCCGGCTCGGCCCGTCCCGGCCGATCGAGCAGCCGCAGCCGGCCGCCGCGCCCGAGCCGGCCACCAGCCCGGCGGAGCCCGGCGCCGGCGACAAGACGCTGCTGGAGCTGCTGGTGCGCCGCCTGGAGGACAGTGGACCGCCGGCCCGCCAGGTGTGGCTGCCACCGCTGACCGACTCCCCCAGTCTGGACGAGCTGCTGCCCGGCGTCGTGCCCGACCCTGTGCGCGGCATGAGCGCGGCCGGCCACCGCGGGGCGCCGCTCTCACGGGTGCCGCTCGGCACGGTGGACCGCCCCTACGAGCAGGCCCGCGAGCTGCTGGTGGCCGACCTGTCCGGGCCGGACGGGCACCTGGGCCTGGTGGGCGCGCCACAGACCGGCAAGTCCACGCTGCTGCGCACCTTGATGCTCTCGCTCGCGCTGACCTGCACGCCGGAGGAAGTGCAGTTCTACTGCCTGGACTTCGGCGGCGGCCTGCTCTCCACCACCGGCCTGCCGCACGTCGGGTCGATCGCCGGCCGGCTGGACCGGGACCGGGTGCTGCGCACCATCGCCGAGATCGGCCAGCTACTGGAGCGGCGCGAGCAGGACTTCGCCGCCCACGCCCTGGAGTCGATGGCCGCCTACCGCGCCCAGCGAGCGGCTGGCGCCATCGAGGACCCGTACGGCGATGTCTTCCTGGTGGTCGACGGCTGGGCGACGCTGCGCTCGGAGTACGAGGAGCTGGAGCCGGTCGTCCTGGACATCGCCGCGCGCGGCCTGGCGTTCGGCGTGCACGTGGTGGCTTCGGCGGTGCGCTGGTCGGAGATCCGGCCGCGGCTGCGCGACCTGCTGGGCACCAAACTGGAGCTGCGGCTCGGCGACGCGATGGAGTCCGAGGTGGGCACCCGTACCGCGGCGACCGTGCCGCACCAGCCCGGCCGCGGCCTGATCGCCTCCGGGCACCACTTCCTGTCCGCGCTGCCCCGTATCGACGGCTGGTCGGGGGCCGACGACCTGACGGCCGCCACCAAGTCCGCGGTCGCCGAGATCGACACCTTCTGGAGCGGGCCGCGCGCCCCCGAGGTGCGACTGCTGCCGGCCCGGCTGCCGGCCGACAAACTGCCCTCGCCGCCCACCAACATCGCGGACCTGCGGCTCGCGCTGGGCCTGGACGAGCAGCGGCTCGCCCCGGCCTGGCACGACTTCGGCAGCACCGCGCACCTGACGGTCCTGGGCGACCGCGAGACCGGCAAGACCAACCTGCTGCGGCTGGTCATCCGCGGCATCCTGTCCCGCTACACCTCCGACGAGGCGCGCATCCTGGCCGCCGACCCCAGCCGCGGCCTGCTGCGCGAGATCCCCGAGGCGTACCGGGTCGGCTACGCCGTGGACGGCGACGGCCTGAGCCAACTCGCCCAGTCCGCCGCCACCTCGGTTAGCCGGCGCCTGCCCGGGGCAGACATCAGCCCCGAGCAACTGGCCATTCGCGACTGGTGGCACGGGCCGCGGCTGTTCGTGCTGATCGACGACTACGACCTGATCAGCGGCATGCCCGGCGCGCCCTCCCCGATGGCACCCCTGGTGCCGCTGCTCGCCCAGGGCCTGCACATCGGCCTGCACCTGGTGGTCGCGCGCAGCGCCTCGGGCGCGGGGCGGGCGATGATGGACCCGGTGCTGCGCCGGCTGTGGGAGCTGGGCAACCCCGCCCTGCTCTTCTCCTATCCGCGCGAGGAGGGCAAGTTCCTCGGCGAGGCCAAGCCGCGCACGCTGCCGCCGGGCCGGGCCCAACTCGTCACCCGCCGCTCGGTCGGCCTGGTCCACACCGGACTGGTCACGCCCGCCTGACCCCCTCGCGGGACCCGGCCGCCCGCCGGCGCACCACACCGCACCACAGCAGAACGACAACCGCACCACCCCGTACCGCGAAGTCCCACCCTCCTCCGCCCTCCTGCCGCCGCCGCAGACCCGCCCCATCAGCGGGCCCGCGACGGACCGATCCCCGCTGGAGCACACCCTTGACGACGTCAACGCCCCCACCGCCGACGCCGACCGCCGATGTCTGCCGCGTCACGGTGGACGGCCCGGCCGGCCGCTCCGACCTGGCGGTGCCGGTGACCCTGCCCGTCGCCGCCCTGCTGCCGGTGCTGCTGCGGCACGCCGGCATGCCGGACGGCGCCAGCCGCACCTGGGTGCTCCAGCGGCTCGGCGAGGAGCCCCTCGACCCCGACGGCACCCCGCAGACGCTCGGCCTGCGCCACGGGGACGTGCTGTGGCTGCGGGCCGCGGAAGAGGCCCTGCCCGCCCTGCACTTCGACGACGTCGCCGACGGCGTCGCCCACGTCGTCAGCAGCCGGCCCGGCCGCTGGAGCCCGTCCGCGACCCGCGTGCTGGCCCTGGTCGGCGCCGCCCTCGCCCTGCTCGCGCTCGCCGCGGGGCTACTGGCCGAAGGGCCCGGCGCTGCCGCCGCCTCGGCGGCCGGCACCGCCGCGGTGCTGCTAGCCGCGGGCGCGGTGACCGCCCACCGGCTCGGCGCACACCCCGCCTGCGCCCTGACCGCCGCCTCCGGCGCCCTCGGCTTCGGCGTCCTGGCCGGCCTGGTCATCCCCAGCGACTCCCACGGCGGCTTCCGGATCGGCGCGGCCGCCTTGCTCCTGGCGGGCGCCTGGACGCTCCTGGTCGCCGGGGCGCTGCTCGCGCTGCGGGCGGTGCCGCCCGCGCTGCCCGGCTCGGTGCTGCTGCTCGCCGCGGCCACCGCAGGCGCCTGCGGAATGGGCGTGGCCGGCTGCTCGCCCAGCCAGGCGGCGGCCCTGACGGCCGGGGTGATGTTCCTGCTCAACCACCTCGGGCCGCGTACCGCACTGCGGCTAGCCCGGCTGCGCGCCCCCCAACTCCCGCACAACGCAGACGAGTTGCAGCAGGACATCGACCCGCAGCCGGAGGAGCGGCTGCGCACGCGGACCGCGGTGGCCAGTGTCCTGCTGGACACCCTCGCGCTCGCCTCGGCCGCCTTCTACCTGGCCGCATGGTGGCTAGTGACCCAGCGCACCGACTGGGCCGGCTGGGTCGTCCCGCTGGTCTTCGGCGCCGCCGTGCTGCTGCGGGCCCGCGAACTCACCGGTGTCGTCCAACGGGTGGCCACCACCATCGGCGGCGCGGCCGGCCCGATGGCTGTCGCGCTGCTGATCGCGGCGCCGCACGGCACCGGGGTGCGGCTGGTGGTGCTCGCCGGGCTGCTGCTGGCCGCCGCGGGCCTGCTGGTGGCCGCCGAGCGGCTGCCCGGCAGCCGGCTGCTGCCCGTCTGGGGCCACCTCGGCGACATCGGCGAGTGGATCACCACCATCGCGCTGGTGCCGCTGCTCTTCGAAGTGGTGCACACCTACAGCCACATCCGCGGCCTGGCCTGAAAGGGGCGGACGTGCAGACCCGACGCGACCATCTGCAGGCGTACCAATTCGCAGTCGGCCAGCTGGCCACCGCGCTGGTCACCGGCGACCCCGGCCGCGGCACCGGACCCACCCGGCGCGGCACGCTCGGCACCTACTTCGGGGTGCTGCTGGTGATCCTGCTCTGCGCCGGCTTCGGCATCTACGGGCTGATCAAGCCCGTGCAGAAAGACACCTGGCGCAAGCCGGGCTCGATCATCGTGGAGAGGGAGACCGGCAACCGCTACCTGATGGTCGACGGCACTCTGCGGCCGGTGCTCAACTACGCCTCGGCGCTGCTGCTCACCGGCTCCTCCGGCACGGTGCGCACCGTCTCGCGCGACGTGCTGTCGAAGGTGGCACACGGCGGCCCGGTCGGCATCCCCGACGCCCCGGACTCGCTGCCCGCGGCCGGCGACGTGCTCACCGGTGGCTGGGCGCGCTGCCTGCGGCCAGGCGCGCTCGGCGAGGTGCTGGACCTCGCCCCCTCGCACGTAGCGAAGGTCCCGGCCAGCGCGCAGGCCGTGCTCACCACGAACGGCGGCGCCCGCTACGTGCTCTTCCAGAACGTGAAGTACCCGGTGCCCGACGCCTCGACGCTGATCGCGCTCGGCCTGGACGGCGGCCGGCTGCTGCCCGCGCCCGACAACTGGCTGGCCCGGGTGCCCACGGGTCCGCCGCTGGCCGCGCCCGCGATCCCGAAGGCGGGGCAGCCCGCGGGCAAGGTCGGCGGGCAGGCGGTGAAGGTCGGCCAGCTCTTCCGCACCCCGGCCGACGCGGGCGGCCACACCTACGTGATGCTCGGCAACGGCATCGCGCACGTGACAGCCACGCAGTTCGCGCTGCTGGAGGCGCGGCCGGGGGCCGCCGCGGCGCGCACGGTGGACCCGACCTCAATCGCGGCCTCGCCGGTCTCCCCGACCGGCCTGCCCGCGCGCGGCCTGCCCGAGGTGCTACACGCCCCGCAGGCCCGTACCAGAAACGCGGCCCTGTGCCTGCGCCAGACCACCAAAGGCGCCGGGCTCACCGAGCAGGTTGTGCTGGAGACCGGCGAGGCCGGCACCACGACCCGCCAGGTGCTCATCCCGCCGGGCCACGGCCTGCTCGTCCTCGACCAGGACCAGATCAGGGCGGGCAACCACAACCCGCAGTCGTACCTGGTGGACGAGCAGGGCGTGCTGTACCCGCTGGGCGACACCGGGGCAGCCCCGGCGCTGCGGCTGAGCGGGCCCTCGACGGCGATGCCCGAGGACGTGCTGGCCCTGCTGCCGCACGGCCCCATGCTGGACGCGCAGGCCGCCGCGGCGGACGTCCCGGCCTCGGCCCTGACGTCCGGCAAGGGCGTCGGCGGCGCGCAGGGGTCCGCGCAGGTAACGGCGGCTCCCGCAGGGCAGGGCAAGGCGTCGAAGTCCTCGTACACGCAGGGCACCGGCGAGCCGACGGCAACTGCGGCCCTGCGGACGGGAACGGCGCAGGTGCCCGCAGTGTTCGACAAGGCGTCGCCGTCCGGGCAGGACGCCGGCGTGACAGGGGCGGCGGCAGCCGTCCCGGGTACGGAGATCCGGCCGCCGGCCGATGACACAGCGGCGGTCCGCAACGGGGCCGCGGACGGTGGGAAGGGCGGGCGGCGGTAATGAAGATGCGCCTCGACAGCAGCGTTGTGTCCGGCGCGCGGGCGGGCCTGCGGGTCCGGCCGCTGGGGAACGCCCTGCTGGTTCACCGCAAGGGCGAGCCCGACAAGGTTGTGGCGGCCTTCGCCCAGGCGCTCGCGCCGGACCCCCAGCACCAGCTCGTCGTCGTGGATCTGCCGCTGGGGGCCGACCGACGAGAGTGGGAGGCGGTGCCCAAGGCGCTGCCCGGCGCGCCTGGCGGGGTCCGGATCGTCTTCAGCCGGGCGCTGCCGCCGCAGGTGCGCGCCTTCGGGCAGGCCACGGCCGACCGGCTAGGCAGCACCGTGCTGGTGCCGGACGGCGCCGTGCGCACGGCCCCGGACGGCGGGCTCTTCGTGCCGCACGACGCAGGCGCGGGGTGGCTGCAGCACCGCGCGAAGCGCGCGGCGGCATACGACTCGCGGCGCTTCCCCAAGCCCGCTTGGGAGTACGCGGTGGCGGACCAGCCGTGGAGCACCGCGCCGCACGCAGTGGTAGAGCCGACGGCCAGCGGCATCTGGCTGCGCGGCCACCCGCCGGGCTCGGCGGGCGGCCGGCACTGGCTGGTGGACCGGATCGCGGGCAGCGTCGAGGTGCTGACGGCGGTCCTAGGCAGCCCGGGCGGTCCGCCGGTCGAGCTGCCGGACGCGGTGCGGGTGTGGAACAGCGTGCTGCCCTCGGCGCGGCCCTGGGTGCGCTTCCTGCAACTGGGCCCGGTGACGCTGCCGGAGGGGGTGGAGTCGCTCGGTCAGGGCCTCGCGGACAGCACCGGCGAGCAGGTCGTCTTCTACACCGGCCTGCCGGCGCTGCCTTTGGTGGCCGAGCAGGCGCGCTACGTGGAAGTGCCCAACCGGGACGGGACGGCGGCCTGGCGCCCGTTCGCAGGCGAGGTGGTGTACTACCCGTCGGTGGGGGCCGTCCCACCGCCGCCGACCCTGCTCGGGGTGCGCTCGCCGGTGACGGGGGCGGCCGAGGAGACGAGCCGGGTCTTCGCCTACGGCCACGGCACGGTGCTCGAAGTGGTCCAGAGCGGGCTGTGGCTGCGACCGCCGGCGGAGCCAGTGGGCGGCGACGCGGTCCGCCGGGTGACGGCGGCCCCGGGCCGCGCGGTCATCCTGTACGACCGGAGCACGCCGGAGACGGGCGAACTGCTGCGCGGGGTGGCGGAGGACATGCTACGCCAGTTGGACCCGACGCTGCGGGACGCGTTCCGGGTGGCACCGGCGGACGCGCCGGGGGCCGCGCTGGGCTGGAGCGTCCAGGGGTGGTGGTCGGCGACGCCGGCCATGGAACCGCGCGCGGCGCACGGCCACTTGCGTGAGGAGCGGGCGGTGGGGCACCACGCGACGCAGGAGGCGGGCCCGGCCCACGCGGCACCTGCCGCAACCCGCCACCCTGCGGCGGCGCAGGCGCAGACGGGACCGTATGCGCCCCGACTCCCGCAGCAGCAGCCCCCGTCGACGGAGACGCAGGGCCCGCCGGCGGAGCGGTCCCCATACACGCGGCCGATCGAGACCCCGCCCGCGACGGCGAACGGAAACGCGTACGCCGAGGCCGCCCCGCAGAAGGCGACGTCCGCAAGACCGGCGGGCGCGGCGCCCCCGCCGCCGGCCGCCCCCGCGTCCCAACAGCCCCCGCACCCTGGGGTCCAGGGGCAGCCCCACGGCAGCGTCCCGCCACCCGGTGCCGACGGCCCCCCACCGGCTCATCCACCGACCTACCCGCCGGCCCATCCGGGGGCCCGCCCTCCGGCCCGTCCGCCGGGCCCGGGAGGTGGTGATGCGCTGCCGGGCCCGCCGCCGCAAGCCGGCGGTGGGGACCCGAGCTCGCCCGCACCGCCGGCACCACCGGACACAGCCCCGGGTCCCCAAGAACCGTCCCCACCCCAAGACCCCATCCCGGCACCGCATTCCGCTCCGCCCCCTGCCCCACGGCAGGCGGCGGAGTCCAGCATGTCCGGCCCCTCCCCGGCAAGGCTCCCGAGGTTCACGGAGACGGCGGCACCGTTCGACCCGGTGACCCCCGACACCCCGCCCTCCACCGGCCAACCGGCCCCCTCCGCACCCGCACCCCCGGCACCCCGTCCGGGCAATGCCCCACCGACGCCCTCCGCCCCGCAGCGCGCCCCCGCCCCCGCCCTCCCCATCGGCATCCGCCTGGAGTCCTCCGGCACTTCGGCGCCGACGGCGCCCGGCACCCCCGGCGGAGGAATCCCGCAGGCAGGTGGCGGCCCCGGCACCCCGGCACCCGCGCAGCCCCAAGGAGCCCCGGGCGCGCCCCCGCAGGGAACGCCCGCACCGGGCGCTCACGGCACGGGGCAGACCCCGGTCGCCGTCCCAAGCGCCCAGGGGACCGCTCCCCAAGCAGCCCCAGGCGCCTGGGCGGACCGTCCTTCGGAGGCCGCGGGCCAAGGCGTCCGCGTGCAGTCGGCCCCCCCGGGCGGCGCCACCGCCGTACCGCCCGAACGCGGACTGGAGAAGGAACGCGCCTGGCTGTGCAAGACGTTCAGCAACCAGTTCGGCGCGCTGGCCGGCTCCGTCTCCAGGGTGATGTCGGAGTCCCCGGGGCTGCGCTCCGGCTCGCGCGAGGAGGGCGCGGACACCCTCACGGACCTGGTCGCGGTGCGGCTCTACCTGGGCGGCGACCACGACCAGGTGGACGCCGCGGTGCGCCAGGCCAACCCCGGACCGCACGTCCCGCTCGCCCGCTGCGTGACCGCGGGCCTGCGCCGGTTGCCCTCGTACCGCGGCGCCGCCCTGCTGCACGCGTCCCTCACACCGCAGGAGCTGGGCTGGTACCGGGAGGGGCGGGTGGCCACCGAGTGGGCGTTCTGCCGCGCCTCGACCGCGCCCTACCGCGTGCCCGAGCACGACGTGTTGTTCCTGGTCTGGTCGATGACGGCGCGCCGCACACGGCTGCTGGACCCGGCGCAGCCGGACCGCGTGCTCTTCGAGCCGGGCACCCGGTTCCGAGTGCTGCGCACCAACCCGGGCGCGCCCGCGGCCGTCCTGCTGCGCGAGCTGTCGGCCGCCGAGCCCGACGAGCCAGCGCCCCGGCCCGCCGTCGGCCGGGACGGGGCCGGCGGCCGGTCCGCCGCGCTGGACGCGCAGGCCTTGGTCGGGCTCGAAAAGACTCTCACCGCGCTGCGCGGCGCCGCGAAGGCCGAGGGCGAGCCGCCGCCGCCCGGCACCCCGCCGGGGCTGCTGCCGCCGTACGCGGCGGCGCCCACCCAGCCCTCCCCCGGCAGGCCGGGCGGCGGCACGGCGAGGGGCCCGCAGGCCGGCCCGCAGGCGAAGCGGCCGGGCCCACCGAGCAGTACGAGCAGCATGTCGAACAACAAGGGAGCACGCAGGTGATACGGCAGGTGCTGTACGTCGCGCCGGACCGGCAGGGCGCGTACCGGTCGATCGGCGCGGCGCTCGCCGACGCACGGGAGGGCGCGCTGATCACGGTGGCGCCGGGCCACTACACGGAGAACCTGCACATCACCACCCCGGTGACGGTGGCCGCGCAGGACAGTGCCCAACCCCCGGAGGTGCACGCGCAGTCGGGCAGCACGGTGGTGCTGGACGCGGAGGCGGTGCAGCTGTCGCAGCTGGTGCTCAGTGGCGCGGACCGCGAGGCCCCGGTGCTGGACGTGCGGCGCGGGCAGGCGGCGCTGGACGGCTGCCGGCTCGCCGGGGAGGCGTGGGCCGCGGTGCTCGCCTGGCACGAGGGGGTGCTGGCGCTGCGGGACTGCGAGCTGACCAACGCCCGGGGTGCCGGCATCGTGGTCACCTCCGATCGGCCCAACGTGGTGGAGCGCACCCGCATGTTCGACCTGGGCTCCTCCGCCGTGGTGGTGGCCGAGGGCGGGCGGCTCGCGGTGCGCGGCTGCACGCTGCAGCGCGTGCAGGGCAACGGGGTGTGCGCCAACGGCCGCAGCTCGGTGGTGGTGGAGGACACCACCGTCGAGGGCTGCGGCAAGCCGGCGCTGGCGGTGGAGCAGGAGGCTGCGGCCTCGCTGCACGATGTGCGGGTCTCCGGCAGCGCGACCCTGGACGCATATCTGACCAGCAGCGGCGAGACGGTCCTTTCGGGCTGCCGGTTCACCGGCGCGGGCCGCCAGGCGGTGCACATCGGCGCGGGCGCGGAACCGCTGCTGCGGGACTGCTCGGTGGAGGGCGCGGGCGAGGTCGCGGTACAGGTCGCCGCGGGCGCGCGGGCGCGGCTGCAGGAGTGCACGCTGTCTGAGGTGCCGGTGGGTGTCGGCGTGGCGGCCGACGCCGAGGTGGAGTGCACCGGCCTGGTGGTGCGTGGGGCCGGGCAGGCCGCGGTGCGGGTGGACGGTGCCGGACTGCTGCGGGCCGAACGGCTGACCGTGGACGGCGGCGAGGAGCAGCGCGGCACCGGCGCGGTGGTCCGCGACGGCGGCCGGCTCGAACTGCGTGACGCCGAGGTCGCCGCCCACGCGGGCCTGGAACTGGCGCGGGGCGCGCGGGCGGAGCTGGCCTCGGTGCGAGTGCGGACCGGCGGCGGCGCGGGCCTGTCGCTGGTGCAGGAGGCGCAGGCCGACCTGTCCGGGTCGGCCGTCACGGGCACGGTGGTGGTGGCCACCGAGGCCCTGCTAACCGCGCGCGAGACGGAGTTCGCCGGGGCGGATGGCGACGGGGTGCGGCTGGTCTCCGGCGGGCAGTTCGTCGCGACCGGCTGCCGGATCACCGGGGCGCGCGGCCACGGGCTGCACGTGACGGCGGGCTGCCGGGCGGAGCTGACCGCGTGCGCGGTGCGGGAGAACGGCGGGGACGGGGTGCACTCCCGTACCGAGGAGCCGGTGGTCCTCAACGACTGCGACATCCGCGACAACGGCGGCCGGGCGGTGGGCGACGGCAACGCGCCGACCGCGGGTGGCAAGGGTCCCGCCCGCTCCGGCGGCGGCCAGGCCCCGGGCGGCGAGGACGCGTTGGGCCCGGCGGAGGGCGGCGGCGCGGCCGGCCGGGCCCGGTTGGTGGGTCCGACGGCCGAACTGGAGGCGCTGGTCGGCCTGGAGAGCGTGAAGCGCGAGGTCACCGGGCTGATCAACCTGAACCAGATGGCCCAGCGGCGGCAGGAGATGGGCCTGCCGATGCCGCCGATGAGTCGGCATCTGGTCTTCGCCGGCCCGCCCGGCACCGGCAAGACCACGGTGGCGCGCCTGTACGGCGCGGTGCTGGCGGAGTTGGGCATCCTCAGCCAGGGCCACATCGTGGAGGTGGCCCGCGCCGACCTGGTGGCGCAGATCATCGGCGGCACCGCGATCAAGACCACCGAGGTGTTCAACAAGGCGCTCGGCGGCGTGATGTTCATCGACGAGGCGTACACGCTGACCAACCAATCCCGCGGCACCGGGCCCGACTTCGGGCAAGAGGCCGTCGAAACGCTGATGAAGCTGATGGAGGACCACCGCGACGAGATCGTGGTCATCGTCGCCGGATACTCCAAGCAGATGGACCAGTTCCTGGCCTCCAACCCCGGCATGGCCTCGCGCTTCACCCGCACAGTGGAGTTCCCCAACTACAGCCCGGACGAACTGGTCACCATCGCCCGCGGTCTGTGCGTCAAGCACTACTACGAGCTGTCGCCCACCGCGCTGGACGCACTGGTGCGCTACTTCGAGGACGTCCCCAAGAGCGACACCTTCGGCAACGGCCGCGTGGCACGCCAGATCTTCGAGGAGATGATCAGCCGCCAGGCTTCCCGACTGGCCGCCGAACCGCCGCAGGAGGACAGCGAGTTGAGCGTCCTGCAGGGCGAGGACGTGCCGGTGGTGGAGGAGCGGGCCGCCGCGGGCGGCCAGGATCCGGCCGGCTCCGGCGGCTCGGCGCTGCGCCGGCTGGCCGGCTTGGTCGGGCAGCAGGCCGCCCGGGACGCGCTGACGGCCCGGCTGCGGCGGCTCGCGGCCGCCCGCGGCGCGGAGAAGCCGCCCATGCCGCGGGCGGCCAGCGTGGCCCTGGAGGGCGCGCCCGGCGCGGGGCGGGCCGCGCTCGCCTCCCTGTACGCGCGGGCGCTGGCCGAGCAGGGCGTCATCGCGCACGGCGCGGTGCTGCGGGTGCCGCTCTCGCAGGTGCCCGCGCGCTGGCCGGAGCAGCCGGCGGTGCGGCTCGCGGCGTCGGTCGCCGAGGCCGAAGGGGGCGTGCTGCTGGTGGAGTTCGACCCGCCCTTCGGCAAGCGGCCGCAGGGCGAGCAGGAGGCGGTGCTGGATGCGCTGACCGGCGCGGTGGGCGTGCCCGGATCCCCGGTGATGGTGCTCAGCGGCACCCCGGCCATGCTGCCGGTGCTGCGCCGCCGCAGCCGGCTGGCGTCGGCGCTCGCAGAGTACGTGCGGCTGGTGCCCTACAGCCCGGCCGAGCTGGTGGCGCTGCTGGACGGCCGGCTGGCCGGCTCCGGCTTCTCGCTGGCCGAGGACGGGGCGGCCGCGCTGGCCGAGGAGTTCGCCCGGCGGCCGCCGGCGGGTTCGGTCTTCGGCGCGCACCGGCTGGCGGACCTGATGGCCTCGCGCTGCGAGGCGCGCGCGGTCGGCGCGGAGGACCTGTATGCCGTCGGGGTCGTCACGCCGCCGGCCGAGCCGGTCGGCGGGGGCGCCGCGTCGGAGCCGGTGCCGGGCCCCGAACCGGTTCCGGCGGGGCCGTGACGGGCCGGTGGGCGGGCACGGACAGGCAGACTTTCCAGACCGTTGGGCAGCACGACGGCTGCCCACGCCGGCGGGTGCCGCCCACCGACCACGATGGACGCTGACCGCACGAGGGGGCGCCGCCGGGTGCGGCGCCCCCGACGAAAGGAAGTGGTATGGCCTCCACCCAAGTCGATATCCAGGGAATGACCGCCGCCCAGGGCACCTTCCAGACCGCTCTGGACGAGACGTCGAACTCTTACGCGCAGATGGACGGCCAGATCATGGGCCTCCAGTCGAGCTGGCAGGGCGACGCGGCGAACATCTACCACAACGCCATGCAGGAGTGGCTGAGCGACTTCTCGAAGGTCAACGCCGCCCTGCAGCGCATGCTGGAGCAGCTGTCGGCGAACACCGGCGTGTACGCCAACGTGCACTCCGACACCCAGGACCAGGCCAACCGCCTGGCGCAGAGCATGGGTTCGGGCGGTGGCCTGCCCAACTTCCCGATCTGATCCGCTCCTCCGGCAGCTTTCGCGCTCTCTTCGCTGGCCCGCGCCGGGCCTTCACCAAAACCTCCGCCAGCACTCCCGCCTGCCCCTCACCGGGCGCCGCCCTCGTAAGGAGCCAGCACCGTGGCCACATACAACGTCGACATGAACCAGGTCGAGTACATCGTCGGTGAGATGAACACCATCACCCAGCGGATCAACTCCACGCTGGAGGATCTGGACAACCAGTCCAAGATGAACCTGAGCGAGTGGACCTCCAACGCTCAGGCCATCTACGCCGAGGTCAAGGCGCAGTGGGACGCCGCCGCCGCGGACATGACCCAGAAGTCCCAGATGGCCACCCAGATGCTCGGCACGATCAACGAGTCGTACGGCAACGGTGAGCGCCAGGGCATGGGCATCTGGGGGAAGTAGACCGTGTCTGACGTCAATCCCCTCGCCGGTCGGCACCAGCCGACGTACCAGAAGACCCCCGTTCCTTACGGCGGCCCGACCCAGGTGACCCCCGACCACGACCCCTTCAACGACACCACTGGGACGTTCGTCCCGCCGAAGGTGCCCACGGGCGGCAGCGCGGGCGGCAAGAAGACGGCGGTCGACACCCACGCCCTCGACCTGTTCGCCACGAACATGGACGCCCTGGTGAAGCCGGTGCAGGACGCCGTGGCGTACCTGCAGGAGAACACGCACGTGCGGGCCGGGGCGTTCTACCACGGCAACACGATCCGCACCAACCTCAACGGGCCCAATGACGACGGCGGGCTGAAGAAGGCCGTCGGGTTGGTGCTGAGCGACCTGGCGCAGGGCATCACGGACATCGCCACGGGCGTCCGCGCCATTTCCGCGAAGTACAAGTCGATCCACGACGACACCGTGCTGAATGCCACCGACGTCCAGACCTACATGCAGGCGGCGCAGGGCGACTTCGACAACCTGGTCAAGGACGGCGGCGGGTCGACCGGCAGCGGCAGCAGCTGACCGGTAGCCGGGGACGGGAGGGGCGGCCGACGGGCCCGCTCACTCCCGTCCCGGGCAGGGCACCGACAGGCGAGGAGCGCCATGGCGGACGACAACAAGTACGACGGCAACGGTTTCACCAAGGGCGACGACGGCACCATCTTCGGTGACCCCGGCAGCGATCCGGGGTCCGTCTCGGACTACGACACCTGGGACTGGAAGCAGATCGAGGCCGCGATCAACGGCATGTCCGCCGGCGTGGACAACACCGCCAACGTGGACCACGCCGGGGACGTCTCCTCGCCGCCGTCGCTGCTCAACGCCGCCCACGCCTTCGCCTACGCGCAGAACACCTTCAGGATCATCGCCAAGGCCCTCGGGGACCAGGCCAACGCGCTCGCCGGCACCGACGGTCCCTGGCAGGGGGATGCCGCCGAGACGTTCTTCGACATGATCAACACCTTCTCCAAGCAGGTGCAGGCGAACGCCGACGTGCTCTCCGGCGGCGCCACCGGCAGCCACTCGGTGCCGCAGCAGATCGCCAACAACTCGGTGAACCTGAAGAACGCCCAGCTGCTGATCTACGACATCGACATCTGGTACGCCGACCAGGCGCAGAAGATGGGCGTCAAGCCGATGTCGAACGGCCTCATCCCGGTCAGCCAGAGGCCGCAGCTGGTCGAGATGATGACCAACGACATGCGGAAGGTACTGAAGAGCCTGGCGGGCAACTACCAGGTGACGATCGACAACCTCAAGGCGCCGACGCCAATCAACAGCCCTCTCACGAACCCGCCGCCCACCGACACTCCCCCGCCGACGGACACCCCGCCGCCCACCGACACTCCTCCGCCGACGGACACCCCGCCGCCCACCAACACCCCGCTGCCCACCGGCGGCCTGAACACCGGCGGCCTGAACACCGGCGGGCCTGACACGGGCACCCCGGCCCCCTTCGGCGGCCCCACCTCCACGGACGGCCCCGGCAACGACCTGACGACGAAACCGCGCGGCTTCCCAAACAGCACTGACACCAGCGGCCCCTCCGGCGACGTGCCCCCGTTCGACCCGAACGCGCTGGACGCGGCTCTCAACCCGGACGGCTCGCCCAGCCCCTTCCCGCACGGCACGGACACCGGCGTGCCCGACAGCGGGATGCTGGACCGGGCGAACCCGCAGGACCTTGCCGCCATTCCGCCGACCGGGTTTCCCAACTCCACGAGCACCGACGCCGCCACGAACCTGCCCAACACCGGGCTGCCGACGAATGGTTCGACCTTCAACAACACCGGCACGCCCAAGGACTTCCCCGGCGACACCGGGCTCGGCGGCACCAACGGGCTGTCGGACACCGGCCTGCCCAACGACACCGGCACGCCCGCGGGCTTCCCGGGCAACCTGGGCCTGGAGTCGGGCGGCCCGCAGTCGAACCTGGCGACGGGCGAGACCCCAGGCGGGACGCCGTTCATGCCGCCCGGCGGCATGGGCGCACCCGGCGGTGCCAACTCCGCGCAGGCGGGCACCGACCCGAGCGACGCATCCGGGCTGCTGGACTCCAACGCCGAACCGTGGGCGGGCTCGACGGACACCGGTCTCGACGAACCCCAGAACTTCGCCACCACCCCCGACGACACCGGCCTCGACCTGCCCACCAGCACACCCGAAGTCGTCCCCGACACCAGCGACCTCGCCACCACCGGCGAAACCCCCGGCGGCATGCCCTTCATGCCACCCGGCGGCATGGGCGCACCCGGCGGCAGCTCCAACACCGGCCTGGGGGGCACCGACCCCAGCGACGCGTCCGGCCTCCTCGAAAACTCCGCCGAACCCTGGACCGGATCGCCCGACACCGGCCTCGACGAACCCCAGAACTTCGCCACCACCCCCGACGACACCGGCCTCGACCTGCCCGCCTCCGAGGAGTTCCCCGCGGCGACCGACCTCGCCACCGGCGAGACCGCGGGCACCGGCGGCATGCCCTTCATGCCCCCCGGCGGCATGGGCGCACCCGGCGGTGCCAACTCCGGCCAGAACAGCACCGATCCGAGCGACGCCTCCGGACTGCTGCAGACCAGTGCCGACCCGTGGGGCGCCGAACGCGACTTCGCGGCCGGCGAGCCCCTCGCGGAGGGCGCCGGCCCGGTCGCGGCGGGCGGGGCGTACCTGACCGCGCCGACCGAGCCGGTGCCGGGCTTCACCGCCGAGGAGCCGGCCGAGGCCGCCCCGGGCACGCCCGGGACGCCTCTGCTGCCCGGTGCCCAAGGCGCTCAGGGCACCCGGCAGGACGGGGAGGAGCGGCCCACCGAGTCAGCCCACCTGCTCGCCCAGGAGTCCGCGTGGGGCGACGGCGCGGACGGCGATCCGCTGCCCGCCGAGGGTCGTGGGCCGCTCGCCGGGGGCGCGGCCGAGGGCGGCGCCCTGGTCGCCCCGGGCCACGGCGGCGACCACACCCGCGAGGCCGCGCTCGTCGCCGAGGCGGCGCTGCTCGGTGAGGCCGCACTCGCCCGCAACGGCCGTACGCAGGCCGCCGAGGAGCAGGTGCCCGGGGAGGTGGAACCGCTGCTCGTGCTGCCCGCGGGCGGTGAAGAGGCCGGCGACGAGTTCGCGGCCTGGGACAGCAACGAGGACTCCATCGTGCCCATGCTGTGGGCTATGGGCCCGCTGGAGGACGAGGAGGGCGACGGCCCACTCTCCCGCTACTCCCGCGAGGACGAGGAGACCTGGACCGGCGCTGCCGCCGAGGCCGACGCCCCGCCGCCGCTGGCCACCTGGCAGCCTTACCGGCAGAGCGCGGCAGGCACCGGCTCGATCCGCATCGAGGAGATGCCGAGGTCGGGAGACATGAGGTGCGCTGACGTCCCGTACGACCCGGAGCTGGAGGAGCAGCCCGAGGAGGACGAGGACGAGGAGGGCGGTGCCGGCGAGGAGGATACGGCCGCGAACCGCAGCGCGGCCGACCTGCTGGTGCAGGAGCAGAACGTGTGGGGCGCGACGGGCGACCCGGACGACGCCCTGTCCTGACGCCCCCGCTACGGTGCCGCCGCCCGCTCGATGCTCGCGGGCGGTGGCACCGTAGCGCGCCCTGCAGGCCCTGTCGGCAGGCGGACAGGCAGAGTTGCAAAGCGGACAGGTCGAACTCGCCGCTCCCGGTGGAAGAGCGGCCTGCCCTGGGTGCTACTTGACTGGTGGGGTGCGGCTGCGGCCGTATCCCGCCCGGACCCGGCGCGGGGCGGGCGGCACGAGCGACGGGAGCAGCACGGTGGCGGGGTACGAGCAGGAGATCGAGGAGTTGATGACCGAGTACCGCAGACGGCGGGAGGAGGCCGACACGACCCGGCAGCGTATCAACGAGTCCGCGGGGACGGCGACCGCGCCGCGCAAAACCGTGAAGGTGACGGTGACCGCGCGCGGCGAGGTGACGGACATCGAGTTCCCAACGGCCGCGTTCCGCCGGATGACGCCCAAGGAGCTGGCCGACGTACTCAAGGCGACCATCGCCGAGGCGCGGCAGAAGGCGCTGGCGGAGGTGGACCAGCAGGTGACATTCGGCCGGCTGCTCAAGGGGCTGCAACCCTCCGCGCTGCTGACGGGCAACGTCCAGCTGGCCGACCTCTTCCCGCCGGAGCCGGAGGGCGGGGAGTTCCCCGAGATCGACCAGGCAGAGCAGAACCGCCGCAAGGAGCCGTAGGCAGCACCGCCGACCGGGGCCGGTCCCCCCGTCCGCGGGACGGGAGGACCGGCCGCGCGGTCAGTGGACGGTGTGCGAGGACCAGACGGGGCTACCGCCGGCCGAGCGGATCACGACGTTGCCGTCGTCCTGCAGCACCATGTGGGCACCTTCGTTGCCGGCGCTGCCCGAGGTCCACAACGAGTTGCCGTCAGCGCCGTAGACGACGAGGTTTCCGTCCGCCTGGAAGACGGCGTAGTTGCCGCTGCCGGAGGTCCCCGAGGACCACAGCACGGAGCCGTCGGCCGGGTCGCCAATCTCCAGGTTGCCGCCCTGGGTCATGGCGACCCGGACGTGGTCGGTGGAGACCGACTGCCCGGCGTGCAGCACCGTGGTGCCCTCCACGACCCGCGTCCCGTACTGCGGGGCGGCGGGCTTGGTGGGAGGGGCCGGCGGCTGGGCATCTGTGGTGTGGGCGGACGTCGCGCCGGCCGGCTTCGCCGCCTCGGGCGAGACCGTTCGCGGCTTCGCGGTGTCCGTCCGCGCCACGTGGACGCTCGTGGCGGCCGGCTTTGCTGTGGTCGGCTTGGCGGCCGACTCCGCGGCCGGCTGGACGGCCTCCTTGGTCACCGTCACCGCCGGCTTGGCGGGCGTCTCGGCCGCCTTCTTCGCGGCGCCGGGCAGCAGTGCGTCGAAGTTGTGCGGCGCCAACTCCCGGTCCAGGGGCGCGGCCTGCGGCAGGACGCCGAGCTCGGTCCCGTGGGGGGCCGCGGTGGTCGTGGACGGGCTCGTCGTCGGCGTCGCCGTGGTGGGCGAGGTCGGGCCGTGCGCGCGGACGGTCGGGCGGACGTGCCGGTCGGCGCGCGGCACTTCGGTGGTGGGGATCGTCCCGGCGGGCACGGTGCCATCGGTCAGGCCGGTCCTGCTGCCGGTGCCGCCATCGGACACGGCGTGCGAGGTGTGGCCGTCTGAGCCCAGGGTGGCCACCGGGACCGCGCGGTCCGGGCCCTCGCCGGTGATCTCCTTGTCGCCCTTCTGGTGCATGAGCGGAGCGGAGACCAGGACGGCGCCGGCCACCGCGGCCGCGGCCACCAGCGGCCACGGTCCGGTCCTGCGCCCGGAGCGGGCACCCTGCTCGTCGGCGCGGAAGGTGCCCGGGTGGGGGCGGAAGGCGAGCGCGGCGCTCTCGGGCAGCGGGCGGAGGGCGGCGGCGGGTTCGGCCGCACTCGGCAGGTCCAGCAGGCCGAGCGCGCCGGCCGCCTCGGCCTGGCCGCGGGCCAGGGCCGCGGAGGCGGCCGCGCCGTCGAGGTCGCCGTCGTGCAGCGGCAGCGGCAGCGCCCGCCGGACGCGGCGGGCCCGCAGTGTTCCTCCGGAGTCCTGACGGTCCGCGCCGGGCGGGTGGGTGGGGATCATGGCGTTCTCCTCGTCGTTCGTCGGGCCGTGGTCCGCGGGTGGTGCCAGGGGCGCTCGCGTGGGATTCGGCGCCCGACCGCGGTCCACGACGTCTCAGGGCCGGTCGGGTCGCTCGCGGTCCGGCGCGTGCCCCGCCGCGGCGCCGCCGGCCGCGTAGGCGGCCTGGCCGGCGAGCGGGGGGACGACCGGCGGGGTGAAGGTGGGCGCCAACGCGACCGGCAGGTCGGCGACCAGCGCGCCCGCGATGCCCATCGGCTCGGCGGCCGCCTGGTCGCCTGTGCTCCGGGCCGCGGTGGCGGCCGCTGCGGGGAACGCTGTCTGCTCGCCGCCGACCGGTGCCTGCGCGGCCGCGGGGCGCTCCTGGTCGCCGTACGCGACGGTCAGCGGGCGCGGCCCGGCGTGCTGTGCGATCCCGCTCTGGCCGGTGTCCCGGCCCTCCCGGCTCGGGGCAGCGGCGGCCGGACGCCGGTCCGCGCCGCCGTCGTCGTGTCCCGCGGGCCGCGGGCCGGTCGGCAGGGGGCCTGGGGTGAAGACCGGTTCGAGGGTGCGGCCGAAGGCGGTACGGGCGGGCGCGGGCTCGGCGGGCGGCTCTGCGGGGGCGGGCGCGTACGGGTCCGCGGTTTCCGCGCCCTCCGGCCCTTCTGCGAAGGCCCCGGCCTCTTCGTCCTGCTCGTCCGCCTCCAGCGCGGCCGCCTGCGCCACCGCCTCGGCCCTGCGCACCAGCGGCAGGACGTCGGCGAGCGGGGCGCCCGCCTCCGTCGGGGAGCCGTCCTCGCCGGCCGTGCCGCGCCAGTCGCGGGGGGCGACGGCGAGGTCGTGCCGCATGGCGAGGCGGCGCAAGTCGCGCAGGTCGTCGGCGGTGCAGTCGCCATGGAGTTGGACGAACGTCCGCTCGCGCACGTCGTCCTGGAGGGCGGTGAAGAGGCGGTCCAACGCCTCCCAGACGGCCGGGTCGAAGGGCACCTCGGGGATGCCGACGTCCAGCGCCATCAGGTCGCGGTTGACCGGCCGGGCAGCGATCTCCTCGGGCACGGCGGACCCGTTGGGGCCGACCCACAGCCCGGCGCGGGTGACGACGACCTCCCACTGCCGGTCCAGCATCATCGCGCCCGGTTCGAGCCCCGGCCGCAGACCGCCGATCGGGGGCCGCCAGGCGCCCAGGCTCGGCCCGGCGCTGTCCTCGGCCTCGGCGGGCGTGCAGGTGACGGCCTCGACGTATGGCCGCCAGGAGGGCTCGCCCTCGGCGTCGGTGAGGACCGTGCGGGGCGAACCGGCGGGCGCCGAGGGGGCGTCGAGCAGCAGCGGCAGGCCGGTGGCCACCCGGACGGGGATACCGAGCAGGTCGGCGACGCCCTGGCCGGCCGGCAGCAGGTCAGCGCCGTCGCCCGGGGCGAGCCGCACACTGCCGCGCACGGCGCCGGGCAGCGCCGCGATCACCTCGGCGAGGGCGTCGACGGGCACCGCGCCGGTGTGCGAGGAGCCGACGAGGACCAGAGGACCCGCGGGGTCGGGCGGCACCGCGTACCGCAGCGCGTCGGCGCCCTCGGGCGGCACGCCGACCGGCAGGACGAGCAGGCCGGCGGGGATCTGCTCGACCACGCAGCCGGCCGTCGTGGGCGGCGCCGCGCGCTCGACGGCGGCCTGCCACGCCGGTTCCGGCAGCCGGGTGCCGGTGCGGTGCGGGGCGAGCCCCGGCGAGAAGTGCCACCAGCCGCCGGGCGCGCCCGGCAGGTCGGGGGCGAAGACGGTGCCGCCGGGGACGACGACGATCAGTCCGGCCGGCGCGAGCACATCGCAGGAAGCGGCCTCGGCGAGCGCCTGGGCGAGCGCGCCGCCACCGGGCTCGGCGGCCCGGGCCATCACGAGCCGGACCGTGCGCACGCCGTCCTTGCGGGCATCGGTGAGTTCGGGGGCAAGCAGGGCGTACAGCGCCTCGGGGGCGCAGAAGCCGGCCCCGACGAGCACGGTGGCCTGGTCCGCGGCGTAGCCGCGGCGCAACTCCTCGGCGGCCTGGGCGAGATGCTCAGAAGGCGAGCCGCCGGTGTGCACGACGAGCACCCGGTCCTCAACGCTGACCTGCAGGTGCCCCGAGCCGGGACGGGCGGCGCGCAGCCGGCCGGTGCCGCGCCGGGCGCTCACCGCGGGCTCCATACAGTGCGGCGAGCCGGTGCCGCGGGGGTGTGTGCGACGCGGCCGCGCGCCGCAGCGGCCCGTGCCGGCCGGGTCCGGCCGGGCCGGTCCCCGCGGCGGGCCGCGTCCGCCCTGCTCGCCGCCCTTGCCGCGTCAGCCGCGCGCACCTGGTGCGCCCACGTCACAGTCACGTGCCGACAGTAACCGAGCAGGTCGGAGCCCACACCAGCGTCATCGGGCGGGCGCGGGGCCGCGGTCGGGGCCGACGCGGTGCCGACTCGGCCCCCGAACAGCGGAGTTGGGGCCCACCGGGGTGCGCTAGGCACCGCGCGCAGGCCGCCATGTCGAGCCCGACGGGCAAGGTGTCGGGTACAGACAGGCGCACTTGACCATCACGCGCGCAAGTGCTCGCGCGCACCAGGTATTTCTTGGGTGAGGTTGTTCGCCGTGACCCCACCGACCCGGGGGACGCGGCGGACTGTCCGGCTGGCTACGCGGGGCCGAAAACGGCGGCGCCCGAGGAAAGGACCTCATGATGGGCAACACCTTCTCCGCCGACACCGGGGGCATCGGCAAGAACTCCCCCTACATGCAGGAGCTGGGAAGCCGGCTGCTCGCCGTGCACGACTGGCTGAACGCCACCCACGAGGAGCTGTTCGGCTGCTGGGGCGAGCACGGCGACCGGACCGGCGCGCAGTTCTACGCGCAGTACGGCCCGAGCTCGCAGCGCATCCTGGAGACGGTCCGCACCGCCAAGCAGCTGTTCGACAGCACCTCGGACGGCATCACGACGATGGCGAAGGGGCTCGATCAGATGGAGGGTACGCACATCGATGCGGCCCGCAAGCTCGCCCCCACCCAGGCAGAGCCGCGCTCGACGGAGACCGGCAAGCACGGATGAGTATCGACCTGCCGCCTGAGTTGGATTGGGTGGCCGAGCTCGCGGTGGGTCAGTCGTGGCCGAAGGGCGACGAGGACAAGATGCAGGTCCTGGCCCAGGCCTGGTACCAGTCCGCCCAGCACCTGGAAAAACTCACCGACGAGATCGACCCCGCCACCACCGGCGTCCTCGACTCCCTCGGGGGCCCCGTCGCCGACCAGTTCGCCGACTTCACCCGGCAGATGCGCACCGTCCTGCCCAACGTGGCCCAATCCGCCAACGGCATCGGCGACCTGTCCCGCAACGCCGCCGTCCAACTGGAGTACACCAAGTACTCCCTCCTCATCCAGCTCATCTTCCTCGCCTACGCCCTGTGGGAGCTGGCCTCCGTCGGCCTGCCCGAACTCGACGGCCTCGTCATCGCCGCCGTCCGCACGGTGTGCTGGAAAATCCTCCAGTCCCTCGCCCGCAACGTCGTCATCGGCACCGCCTTCATGCTCGGCACCGACGTCGCCGTCCAGGTCATCCAATTCCTCAAAGGCGACCGCACCTCCTGGAGCTGGGACAACACCCTCCAAGCCGTCGAAGGCGGCGCCGTCGGCGGCGCCTTCGCCGGCATCTTCACCGAAGCCGCCAAATTCGTCCCCCCCAAATTCGGCAACGCCCTCGGCCGCCAACTCGCCGTCGGCGGCGCCACCGGCATCGCCACCACCTTCACCATGGACGCCATCAACGGCAACCTCGGCGACGCCCTCACCAACGGCCTCGCCGCGACCTCCGGCGCCATCGGCGGCCTCTACGGCGGAAGACGAGGCGGCGGCCCCCACGACGAACCCCACCTCACCGACACCGACTTCAAACTCCCCGACCTCCCAGACCTCAACACCCCCGGACCCGACAACGCAGACGGCATCTTCACCACCCCCCTCCCCCTCGACCCCACGCAAACCGGCAACGGCACATGGGCCCGCACCCAATGGCAACAACAGAACCCGCCACCCGCCCACGGGGA
>NZ_FODD01000008.1 GCF_900110255.1 Actinacidiphila rubida | reverse complement strand
GTCCGTGTTGTTGCCCGGGGGCCGCGCACATTTCTCTGCGGGGAGCACTTCCTCCCCACCCCCTCCCGCTTACCCACCGTGCGGCGGGGGACATGGGGCACAGCCAACGCCCTCCCGCAGACGGGGACGGGCCGGAGGGGGACGATCCGGGTGTGTCCCCGCAGAGCTTTGCAAGGCCCCGGGTAAGTCCCGGGAAGAGTCGCCATGCAAAGCTCGAGGAGACACTCCCGGAGTGGCCCCTGACCCCACCCACGAACCTGCACCGCCAGGGGCGCGGGGAACTGCGCGAGCAACCGGCCACCGGCCGGGACACGGCAACGCACCGCAAGGGGCTGGACGAGCCCCGCAGGGGCGCGGGGCCTCGGCGGCTGGGCCAGGTCCGCGCGGGGCGCGGGGGGGCGAGGTGGAGTCGCGGGACCCCCCGGGAGGGGGCTAGCGGAGGAGTTGGGGGAGGCCCGCGACGAAGTGGAGGACGTGTTCGGACTCGGCGGCGACGCTCGCGTTGAGGCGGCCGAGCTCGTCACGGAAGCGGCGGCCGGACGCGTGCGCGGGGACGACGCCGGAGCCGACCTCGTTGGAGACGGCGACGACCGTGCGCCGGGTCGTCCGCCACGCGAGGGTCAACTCCTCGGTGCGGCGCCGCACTTCGCGGCCCGCACCGTCGCGCCACGCCTCGTCGTCCCACGCGCCCGCCGCGTCCATGACGTGGGTCAGCCACAGGCCGAGGCAGTCGATGAGGAGCGGTGGGCCCGAGCCGTCGGCCAGCAGGGGGACGAGGTCGAGGGTCTCCTCGGTGCGCCAGCCCGCGGGGCGCCGCTCGCGGTGCTCCGCGACCCGCCGCGCCCAGTCCGCGTCGCCCTCGCGGGTGCCGCCGGTCGCGACGTACACGACCTCGGGGTACGCCGACATGCGGCGCTCCGCCTCGGCGGACTTGCCGGACCGTGCCCCGCCCAGCACGAGCGTGCGGCGCGGCACGTCCGGCACGCTCTGGTAGTCGCCGGCGACGAGCGTCGTGCCGTCGGGCACCGCGCGGGCGCCCAACGCGGCCAGCCGGCGGCCGAGTTCGGGCTGCGGCGGTGCGCTGTGCCCGATGTGGACGGCGACCACGTCGGTGGTGGAGGCGACCGCGCCCGCCGCGCGCAGGCGCGCCAGCGCGTCCGGCCGTCCCACCACGTCGAGCAGGACCAGGTCGTACGGCTCGGGGTGCGTCTCGGCGAGCCCGGCGGGCGCGCAGCCCGGCGGCAGGTAGAGGGCCCGCAGACCGTCGGGGGACTCGACGGCGTACCCGGTGCCCGGCGCGTCCGTGGCGACGGCCTCGACCCGGTGGCCGGTGATCAGCGGCAGCCGCTGGCCGTCCGGCACCCGGGCGGGCGCTGGCAGCCCCGCCGGGATCTCCACGGCCGGCCCGTCGTGAGGGTGGGAGAGCAGCATGAGGCGCAGGGCGCCCAGGCTCTGCCCGGCCCGCGCGGCGGCCAGTGCGACCCCCGGCGTCAGGTCGATCAGCACCACCCCGTCGACCATGACGGCGGTCGCCGCGCGGGCGCCGGCGCCGACGGCGAGCGCGCAGGACGCGCACGGGCAGTCGGGCAGCGGCAGACCCTCGGGGCCGCCGGTGCCGAGCAGAGTCAGTTCCACGGAAGTGATCCTCTCGCGTCCCGTCTCCGGCGGCGCGTCCGGCCCGCCAGGCGGAGATGCCGGGGAATGCCCGTTACGCGCCTGGACGGTGCCGATACCCTGCCGACAGAGCGGGGAAGATCCAGGACGACCCGAGACGACCTCACGGGACCGAGGAGAGACACATGGCGTGGACGTGGCGGTTCGAGAAGGCCGACGGCACCGAGGTGCCGCCCGCGGTGGAGCCCGAGGAGTTCACCACGCAAGGGGACGCCGAGTCCTGGATCGGAGAGGTCTGGAAGGAGCTGCTGGCGGGCGGCGCCGACCAGGCCCTGCTGTTCGAGGACGAGACCCGGGTGTACGGCCCGATGAGCCTGCACGCCGAGAGCGCGGAGAGTCCGGAAGGCGTCGAGGGCGTCGACGGCACGGACGGCACGGAGGGCGGCGGCGACGCCGGGAGCAGCGAGAGCGCGGGCGTCACCGGGCTCTGAGCCCGGCCGGCGGACCCCGGGCGCCGGAGGGCGGTCCCGGGGTCCGCCGCTGTCACGACGGGGGTGCCGACGGGGTCACAGCGTCCCGAGCGTCACCGTCACCGTCTTCTGCGAGCCGTTCCGCGTGTAGGTGACGGGCACCTTCTGGCCGGGCGCGTAGCCGGCCAGCGCCTCCGTCAGGGACTGGACGCTGGTGATCGGCGAGCTGCCGACCTTGGTGATCACGTCGCCGGCCTGCAGCCCGGCCTGGTCGGCCGCGCCGCCCTTGTGCACCGACACGATGGCCACCCCGGCCGGCTGGAAGTCCTGCCCGACCACGCCGCGCACGGTCACGCCGAGTCCGGCCCGGCCGGAGTTGGTGACCTTGCCGTTGCTGATGATCTGGCCGGCGATCCGCTGGACGGTGGAGGCGGGGAGCGCGAAGCCGATGCCGGGTGCGGCGCCGCTGCCGAGCTGCGGGTCGGTGGCGGCGAGGGTGGGGATGCCGATCACCTCGTCGTCGAGGTTGACGAGCGCGCCGCCGCTGTTGCCCGGGTTGATGGCCGCCGAGGTCTGCACCATGTCGGGGATCGTCGCGCCGGTCCCGCCGCCGGACTCGCTCTCGCTGACGGTGCGGCCGGTCGCCGACACGATGCCCTGGGTCACGCTGCTGGACAGCCCCAGCGGGTTGCCCATGGCCAGCACGATCGTGCCGACCGCGACCTTGGAGGAGTCCCCGAACGTCGCGGGCTTGAGTCCGGAGGGGACGGAGTCGAGCCGGATCACCGCGAGGTCGCCGGCCGGGTACGACGACACCAGCTTCGCGCCGAGCGGGTTGCCGCCGGTGGCCAGCGACACCTCGAACGTCGTGGAGTTGCCCACCACGTGGGCGTTGGTCACGATGTCGCCCTTGCTGTCGTAGACGACGCCGGAGCCGAGGCCCTGGTCGGTGGTGATCGACACGACCGACGGCAGCACCTTCTTGACGGCGTTCATGTACGCCGTCTGCAGGTCGTTGGCGCCCGAGGTGGACTGGTCCGCGGCCTGCACCGCGCCGGGCGTCTGGCCGGCCGCGTGACCGGTGCTCGACCCCGACGAGGTGCAGCCGGCCAGCAGTGCTGTCGCGCTCAGTGCCGTCGCGGCGGCCGGCGCGAGGAGACGGTTGCGGGTATGTCGGACGCGGGATGAGTGCGATCGGCTCATGCCCGAATTGTCGCGTTCGGTGCGGTGCCGGGCCCGGCCCGCGCACCCAATCGGGTCCCGCGCCGACCGCGGGCCGCGGCTCACCACGACCCGGTGACCGCCGCGGAGCGGGGCATGCGCACCGGCCGGGACCAGACCCTAGGAGCGCACTCCGCACAGGTGCAGCAGCGCCGCCACCCCGCGGTACGGGTCCGTGCGGCCGGCCTGTTCCTCGGCCTCCAGCAGCAGGCGCAGCGCGTGCGCGTCCTGCGGGGCGCGCGCCCCGTCGGCCGCCGCGTCGGTGAACACCCGCACGCCGTACCAGGCACGCAGCGGCACCGCGATCCCGGCGAGCGTCGCGGTCAGGTCCGCCCGGCGGTCGGCGCGCGTGGCCAGGCCCAGCCGGTTGGTGTAGGCGGCGGTGCCGAACGCGGCGACCGCCTGCTCCCAGTCGCCCAGCAGGGCCGGCCGCATGGCGAGCGCGTCCCCGTTGCGGACCAGCAGCGACAGCATCCCGCCCGGCGCCAGCACCCGGGCCAGTCCGGCCAGCACGGGTTCCGGGTCGGGCAGGTACATGAGCACGCCGTGGCAGAGCACCACGTCGAAGCAGGCGGGGTCGAAGTGCCGGCCGGTCTCGCGGCCGTCACCGTGCACGACGGTGAACCGCTCCCGCACCTCCGGCGGCTCGGCGGCGACCGCGGCCTGGAGTGCGGACAGCATCGCGGGGTCGGACTCGAGCCCGGTCACCCGGTGGCCGGCACGGGCCAGACGCAGTGCCTGGGTGCCCTGCCCGGGGCCGACGTCCAGCACCCGGAGCGCGCGCGGCGCGCCGCCCGGCCCGTGCGTCGCACGGGGCAGGGCGGCGAGCTGCTCGTCGAGCTGGCGGGCGACCAGTTCCTGGCGGACGGTGTTCCGGAGCCCGCCCAGGCGCGCCAACCAGCCCTGCGCGCCGCCGGCGAATCCGGCGGCCCCAGGGCCGGGGTACCCCGCGGTCAGAGCTTGGTGCCGCGTGCGACCTGCGGCTTGGGCAGGCGCAGCCGGCGCATCTGAAGGGTGCGCATCAGCCCGTAGGCCACGGCGCCCTTGGTGCTCTGGTCCGGGAAGCGCGTACGCAGCTGCCCGCGGAGACGGAGCCCGGTGATGAGCGAGTCGGCGACGATGGCCACGATGACGATCAGCCACAGCAGCAGGGAGATCGTCTGCAACGAGCCCACGCGCACGATGCTGAGCACGAGGATCAGCACCGCGATCGGGAGGAAGAACTCCGCGACGCGCATCCGCGAGTCGACGTAGTCGCGCACGAACTTGCGCACCGGTCCCTTGTCGCGGGCCGGCAGGTAGCGCTGGTCGCCACTCTGCAGCGCCTCGCGCTGCTTGGACATGTCCGCCCTGCGGGCGTCACGGGCCTGCCGCGTGGCCGCCTTGCGGTCGGTCGGCGCGGTCACCGTCTTGCGCCGGAGGGTCTGGGCCTCGTTGCGCTTGGGCGTGGGGCGACCCTTGGGAGCCTGCGGGTCGCGGGGCTGGTCGTCGAGCACCGAGGTGGTCGAGACCTGCTCATCTTGGGAACGACGTCGGAACACGCCTCCCAGGTTACGTGAGACGGGCGCGTCACCCCAGCCCCTCGCCTACTCCCTGGGCCTGAGGTCACCGAACCGTGATCGTCCTTGGGGATGAGCGCATCCGCACCCGAACAGTGCGGTAATGGAACCATGGCCCGTAGGCTTGGGTCTGTAGAGGTGCTGGAGCAGTTGCCGAGAAGGGGGCGCGCGAGGCCCATGAGCGGTGTCATGAAGCGGATGGGACTGATCTTCCGCGCGAAGGCCAACAAGGCCCTGGACAGGGCCGAGGACCCGCGCGAGACGCTCGACTACTCGTACCAGAAGCAGCTGGAGCTGCTGCAGAAGGTGCGACGGGGCGTGGCGGACGTGGCCACTTCCCGCAAGCGGCTCGAGCTGCAGCTGACCGAGCTCCAGAAGAAGTCCGCGACGTACGAGGACCAGGGCCGCAAGGCGCTCGCGCTCGGCCGTGAGGACCTGGCGCGCGAGGCGCTGTCCCGCAGGGCGGCGCTGCAGCAGCAGGTCGCGGACCTGGAGACCCAGCACACGCAGCTGCAGGGCGAGGAGGAGAAGCTGACGCTGGCCTCCCAGCGCCTGCAGGCCAAGGTCGACGCCTTCCGCACGAAGAAGGAGACCATCAAGGCCACCTACACCGCCGCCCAGGCCCAGACCCAGATCGGCGAGGCGTTCTCCGGCATCTCCGAGGAGATGGGCGACGTCGGCATGGCCATCCAGCGGGCGGAGGACAAGACCGAGCAGCTGCGGGCCCGGGCCGGCGCCCTGGACGAGCTGCTGGCCTCCGGCGCGCTCGACGACCCGAGCGGGCTCGCGAAGGACGACATCCAGGCCGAGCTGGACCGCCTGTCCGGCGGCAGCGACGTCGAGCTGGAGCTCCAGCGGATGAAGGCCGAGCTGGCCGGCGGCAGCAGCCAGCAGGCCATCGAGGGCGGAAAGGGCGGCCAGAACAGCCAGGCGCAGCCCCAGGACACCCCGAGGCTCGACAAGCAGTAGGCGCCCGGGACCGGCCGCGGGCGGGGGCCGCGGGGCGGTGAGTTCTCACCGGCCCCGGCGCCCTGCCGTCCGTGGCACCCGGGGCCCGGCACAGTGGCCCGAAGGCTCGACGGCTCAACGAGGAGGCCGTGATGATCGCGCGGATCATGGGGGAGGGCCAGGTGGAGTTCGACGACGCCCACCTCGCCGAGCTCAACACGCTGGACGACCAACTGCTCGCCGCGATCGAGTCGGGCGACGAGGAGGGCTTCCGGCGCACGCTGGGCGCCCTGCTCGACGGGGTACGGCGGCTGGGCACCCCGCTGCCGGACGACTCGCTGGAGCCGTCCGGGCTGATCCTGCCGTCGCCCGACGCCACGCTCGACGAGGTGCGCGCCATGCTCCACGACGACGGGCTCATCCCCGGCTGAGCAGCCGATTCCCTTGAGCCCTCCGGTCCCGCCCACGGGGGGTGCGGCGCGGCGGTACCCGTCCCTTACGGTGGCTACCGTGCAGTACCCCGCCCGGAAGGCGCTCTGCGGCCCGTACCTGTGGCTGCGCGCCCATCAGAACGCCGCTGACGCCGGTCTGGCCGCCGCGGCGTTCGCCGTGATGCTGCTGGGCACCCTCGTGGGCGGCGTCGGCACCTACCGGCTGGGGCCGCTGGAGAGCGCGCTGGCCGCCCTGGCCTGCGCCTCCCTGATCGTGCGGCGCCGCTGGCCGTGGGCGGTGCTGATCGTCACCTGCGGGCTGTCCGGGCTGTTCGTCGTGGTCAGCCCGATCGACGGGCGGGTGCCCGTGGTCCTCGCGGTGGCCGTCGCCCTGTGCACGGTGGCCGCCCGCACGGACCGGGCCACCACCTGGACCACCGGCCTGGTCGCGGGCACCGGGCTCACCGCGCTCGCCATGGCCTTCGGGCCGGGCCCCTGGTACTGCCAGGCCAACTTCGCGCTGTTCGCCTGGACCGGCATGGCCACCGCCGCCGGGGACGCCGCGCGCAGCCGACGGGCCTACGTCGCCGCGATCGAGGAGCGCGCCGAGCGGGCCGAGCGGTCCCGCGAGGAGGAGGCGAGGCGCCGCGTCGCCGAGGAGCGGATGCGCATCGCCCGCGAACTGCACGACGTCGTCGCCCACCACATCGCCCTGGTCAACGTGCAGGCCGGGGTGGCCGCGCACGTGATGGACAACCGGCCCGACCAGGCGAAGCAGGCGCTTGCCCACGTGCGTGAGGCCAGCCGCTCGGCGCTGGACGAGCTGCGGGCCACCGTCGGGCTGCTGCGGCAGTCCGGTGAACCCGAGGCGCCCATGGAGCCGGCGCCCGGCCTCGCCGTCCTCGACCAGTTGCTGGACGGGTTCCGCCGGGCCGGGCTGCGGGTCGAGATCCACGTCGAGAGCGACGAGGCATCCGGCGGCTGCGGCGAGCACGGCGGCCGCGCACGCGGCGCCGCGGACCGCGGCGGCACGCTCCCGGCCGGTCCCGGTCCCGGCCGCGAACGTGCGGCTGCCGGGCTGCCGGCGAGCGTGGACCTGACCGCGTACCGGATCATCCAGGAGTCCCTCACCAACGTGCAGAAGCACGCCGGGCCGGACGCGGGCGCGGTGGTCCGGATCAGCAGGGAGCGGGACACCCTCGAGGTGGTGGTCGACGACGACGGGGCCCCCGGCACCGCCTCTTCACTGCTTCCGCCACCCGCCCTGCCCCGCCCCCGCCCGGCGCCGGAGAGCGGCGGGGAGTCCGTGGTGCCCGAGGGCGTGCCCTGCCCGGTGGAGGGCGGCGACCCGGCGCTGTCCGGCGGCCACGGGCTGCTGGGCATGCACGAGCGGGCCAGCGCCCTCGGCGGGGTGTGCCGCACGGGCGCCCGGCCCGGCGGCGGGTTCCGGGTCTGGGTGCGGCTGCCGCTGTCCGCGCCGCCGCGCTCGCGGGCCGCCCACCCGCCGGCCGCCGAGGGCGGGGCCGCCTGATGGCCGGGCCCGGCGCGGACGCGCCGGCCGGACCCGCGGACCGGGACCCCGCCGCCCGGACCGGGCCGCTGCGGGTGCTGCTCGCCGACGACCAGGCGCTGATGCGCGGGGCGCTGCGGATGCTCGTGGAGTCCGAGCCCGACATGGAGGTGGTCGGCGAGGCGGTGGACGGTGCCGAGGCGGTGGCACTGACCAGGGCCCACCGGCCGGACGTGGTGCTGATGGACATCCGGATGCCCGGCACCGACGGGATCGCCGCCAGCCGTGAGATCACCGGTGACCCCGCGCTGGCCGGCACCGCCGTGCTCGTGCTGACCACGTTCGAGGCCGACGAGTACGTGGTGCGGGCCATCACGGCGGGCGCGGCCGGCTTCCTCGGCAAGGGCGCCGAACCGTACGAACTGCTGGGCGCGATACGGACGGTGGCCCGGGGTGAGGCGCTGCTGTCGCCCGCCGCGACGAAGAGCCTGATCGCCCGGTTCGTGGCCCAGCAGCGGGGCGGGGACGGCGGCGAGCGGGCCGTGCCCGGCCTGGAGACGCTGACGGTCCGCGAGCGCGAGGTACTGGTCGAGGTCGCCTGCGGCCTGTCCAACGACGCGATCGCCGAGCGGCTGGGCGTCAGCCCGCTCACCGTCAAGACGCACATCAACCACACCATGGCCAAGCTGGCCGCCCGCGACCGCGCCCAACTGGTCGTCGCCGCCTACGAGTCGGGGCTGGTGCGGCCGCAGCCCTGGTGACCGCGGCCCGCGGCGGGCCGCCCGGCGCCGGTCATGGGAACGGCGCGGTCACGGGAACGGCGCCGGTCAGAGGAACGACGGCGAGGGCAGGTACGGCGACGGGGGCCGCATGCCGCGCAGGCACACGTACCCGGCGTTGGCGACGCTGAGCCCCGCGGCGATCCCCACGTCGACGGCCCACTCCTGTTCCGCGGTCAGCCCGGACACGCGGACCGCGCGTCCCTGCGGCATCGTCAGCAGCGCCGCGGTCAGCAGCCGGGTGGCCAGCCGGCGCGAGGTCGCCGCCAGGAGTTCGACGACGCCGTCACGGACGTAGCAGTAGCCGCTGCCGGCCAGGTCGTCGACGACCAGCAGCCGGTGGTGGCGCAGCAGTTCCTCGTGGTCGGGCCCGTGCGCGCCGCCGCGGGTGCGGCGGTCGACGGAGTCCATCATGTCCCGGCTGCGGGGCGTCCCCGGGTGGACGGCGCCGTCGAGCGGCGCGAGCCCCGAGGGGTCCACCACGCCGTCGAGCGCCATTGCGGGATGCAGGGTGAAGCCCGCCCTGCGGTACGTGCGGGCGGCCACCGGGTGCGGCGGGCCCCAGACGACACCGCGCAGGCACGCCGTGCCGTAGGCCATCGACCGGGCCATCAGCGCCTTGCCGACGCCCTTGCCCTGCGCGCCCGGCAGCACCGCCAGCAGCCCCATCGCCCAGGTTCCCTCGCGCCGGGAGGAGAGCACCGCGCCCAGCGGCCCGGCCTCCTCGTCCTGGGCGATCCAGCAGCCGCCGGGGTCGGTCGCCGCCAGGTGCCGGGTGCGGCCGCGTTGCCGCGCCGCGTCGTCCCCGGCGAAGGCACCGGCACCTGCGGAGCCGCCGGCGGGCGCGTCACCCGGCAGTGTGCGGGAGGCACCGAGAGCGGCGGACGAGATCATCCGCACGGTCTCGGCGTCCTCCTCGTCGTCCCGGACGGGTCGAAGGATCACCGATCCATCATTGCCCGCCGGACTACGGCAGGGCCAGCATCTGCTCCAGGGCCAGCTTCGCGAAGTGCTCGGTCTCGGCGTCGACCTGGATGCGGTTGACGACGGTCCCGTCGGCGAGCGACTCCAGGGCCCACACCAGGTGCGGCAGGTCGATCCGGTTCATCGTCGAGCAGAAGCAGACGGTCTTGTCGAGGAAGACGATCTGCTTGTCCGGGTGCGCCTTCGCCAGCCGGCGGACCAGGTTCAGCTCGGTGCCGATCGCCCAACTGGAGCCCGCAGGGGCCGAGTCGAGCATCTTGATGATGTGCTCGGTCGAGCCGACGTGGTCGGCGGCGCTGACCACCTCGTGCTTGCACTCGGGGTGCACCAGCACGTTCACGCCGGGGATCCGGGCGCGGACGTCCTCCACCGAGTCCAGCGAGAAGCGGCCGTGCACCGAGCAGTGCCCGCGCCACAGGATCATCTTCGCGGCCCGCAGCTCCTCGGCGGTGAGCCCGCCGCCGGGCTTGTGCGGGTTGTAGACCACGCAGTCCTCCAGCGAGAAGCCCATCTCGCGCACCGCGGTGTTGCGGCCCAGGTGCTGGTCGGGCAGGAAGAGCACCTTCTCGCCCTGCGAGAACGCCCACTCCAGCGCGCGCTGCGCGTTGGAGGACGTGCAGATGGTGCCGCCGTGCCGGCCGGTGAACGCCTTGATGTCGGCGGAGGAGTTCATGTACGACACGGGCACCGTGGTGTCCGCGACGCCCGCCTCGGTCAGCACGTCCCAGCACTCGGCGACCTGCTCGGCGGTGGCCATGTCGGCCATCGAGCAGCCCGCGGCCAGGTCCGGCAGGATCACCTGCTGGCGGTCCGAGGTGAGGATGTCGGCGGACTCGGCCATGAAGTGGACACCGCAGAAGACGATGTACTCCGCGTCCGGCCGGGCGGCCGCGTCCCGCGCGAGTTTGAAGGAGTCGCCGGTGACGTCGGCGAACTCGATGACCTCGTCGCGCTGGTAGTGGTGCCCCAGGATGAAGACCTTGCTGCCGAGCCGGGCCTTCGCGGCCCGGGCCCGCTCGACCAGGTCGGGGTCGGACGGCGCGGGCAGGTCTCCCGGGCACTCGACGCCGCGCTCGCTGCGCGGGTCGGACTCGCGGCCGAGCAGCAGCAGGGCCAGCGGCGTGGGCTGGACGTCCAGTGGGTCGTTCAGCGTTTGAGTGGTGGTCACGGGCCCGTAGCCCTTTCTTTGCGGCGCAGACCTTTTCGTCTACTTGACACTATCTATGATAGCCCGTTCGTGTCACATTGACGATGGGCAACTCGTCAATGTGACGCATTCGCCGGGCGGCGGCCGCTCCGGCACACGAGGGCGCCTTGCGACCGTGTGCGAGCATGGAGGGGACAGGTCACCCGCGGACGCGGCCGACCGGCCGAACGGCAGAGCGCGGAATGAATCCGAGCGGGTACCCGTTGGGTACCGATAGCCAGAAGTCCGTACAACCCGGGAGTGAAGCACATGACGGTTCAGGACGAGACCACCGCGAGCGAGGGCATCCTCCTGTCCGACGCCGCCGCCATCAAGGTGAAGACCCTGCTGGAGCAGGAAGGCCGCGAGGACCTGGCGCTGCGTGTCGCCGTCCAGCCCGGCGGCTGCTCGGGTCTGCGCTACCAGCTCTTCTTCGACGAGCGCTCGCTCGACGGCGATGTGGTCAAGGACTTCGGTGGCGTCAAGGTCGTCACCGACCGGATGAGCGCCCCGTACCTGGGCGGCGCCTCCATCGACTTCGTCGACACCATCGAGAAGCAGGGCTTCACGATCGACAACCCGAACGCCACCGGCTCCTGCGCCTGCGGCGACTCCTTCCACTGAGCAGCCACTTTTTGCCGCCGTCTCGCCTCCGGGCGCTGGTACCCGCTGTCGCTCGACGGCTACGCCGGGCTTCCCCGGCGGAGCGATGAGGCGAGACAGCGGCAAGAAGTGAAGACAGCGAAGCGGCGGCACCCCCACCAGGTGCCGCCGCTTCTGTGTGGGCGAGCGGGTCACTGTCCCTTGACCGGCTGCCCGTCTGTGGTGTCCACCACCGTCCTCGTGCCCAGAGGCTGCTTGAGGGACACCTCTGCGGTGAGGGCCTTCTCGATCATCGGGCAGACCCTGCCGGCCGGCCCCGGGGTCTCGGTGACGCTGACCCGCACCTGGGTGGCCGTCTCGTCCGCGGAGGCGCGGTACGTGCCGCACAGGCCACCGTAGAACGTGACCGTCAGCGTCGTTCCCTGCGCGCGGTACGCGGTGAACTTCACCGGGTGCGGCGCCCGCGGGTCGGACGGCTGGCCGGGACCGGTCCGCACCGGGCCGCCGGGGTCGACCGGCAGCGGGGTGACGGGGAGGGTGGCCGGCCCGCCGGGCTCGACCACACCGCCGCCGTAGCGGATGTACTTCGGGTCGACCGCGGCCTGCGCCACCACCGAGGTGGCCTTCACGCCGGGCTGCGCGGTGTCGAACAGCCAGGACGGCACCAGCGTCTGCGTCCCGTCCACGAACTGCGAGGAGAGCCCGAAGACCGCGCCGCGCACCTGCACCGGGTGCGGCTGGACGGGGATGCACGGCAGGTCGCGCCGCAGATCGTCACCCGAGCCGCCCGAGCCGCCCGGGGCCAGGGGTGTCATCGTCGGCACGGGAATCCGGCACGAGGTGGTGTCCGGTGCGCTCCGCGTGCCGCCCTGCGGCCGGGCGAACGTCTTCGCGTTGAGCTCCTTGAGTGCCGTCGCCGCGGACACCACCGGGTAGGTGGCTCCCTTGGCGAGCGGCGAGAGGCGTCCGGACGCGGAGGTGATGCGGCCGTCGGCGCCCACCATGACGGTGGTGGTCCAGCCGTGGGTGGGCAGCCCGCCGACCACCGGGTCCGCGTCGACCAGACGCAGCGAGCCGACCGTCTGCGCCGACTGGATCCGCGCGCCGGACAGCCCGAGGCCGCCGAGCAGCGGCGCCGCCGCCTGCTCCGCCCGCTGGGGGCTGACGGGCCCGGGTGCGTCGGTGAGGGCGCCCGAGGAGTTCGCGGCCGAGGAGCTGCCGGAACCCGTCGAGCTGCTGGAGCTGCTGGAGCTGCCCGAACTGCCCGAACCCGGCGCGCTGCCCGCGTTGCCGGAGGCGCTCGTGCCGTCGGGCCTGGCCGTCACCGGCGGCGGCCCCAGCCGGCTGTAGGTCCAGCTGCCGGGCGCGTCCTTGCCGACGAGCAGGGAGGGGCCGCCGCTGTCGCCGGTCGGGCCCACGCGCCAGGAGTCACCCATCGTGGTGACGGGTCCCGAGAAGCCGAGCAGCGATGCCAGATGCCGCACCGCGGCCTCGTCCGTGCCCCCGGCCGCCTTGTAGAGCGCGGCGGACGACGGTCCGCTCGGCAACGTGCCGGACAGCTGGTAGGTGTCGCCGCCCGCGGGCACCGCCTGGCCGGAGGCCGGCGCGGGCACGCCGGGGCCGTCGAAGCGCAGCGGCTGCAGGGCGGTCTGCGACGTGCCGTCACCGCTGCCGCTGCCGGACGCCGACGCCCAGTACGCGCCGCCGCCACCGGCCAGCAGGACGGCCGCGGCCACCGCCACCACCGTCGCGCGTGAGCGGCGGCCGGTCCGCTCCCGCGGATGCCCGTGTGCCGGATCGCCGGCGTCCACGGGGGGACCCGTGGGGGAGTCCCCGACGGATGTGTGGCTCGGCTCGTCGCTGTTCTGGTCGTGCCGCTCGGTGCTCACCGCGTGCTCCTTCGGCTCTGTCTCCCGTCAGGTGCCGATGTGACGCGGTGGCGCGCGATCCGGTTCCGTCCGTCCGCTCAGCGCGTGGCGGACCGGCGGTCAGTCGCCGTAGTCCGCCATGCCGCTCACGACGTGGGCCGAGGCGGCGGGGACGGTGATGCCGTGCAGGGCCGCGGGGGCCACGGCGTCGGCCTTCTTCGTGGCGGGGGCCTTCCAGCGCTCCGCCATCCGGCGGCAGTCTCCGATCAGCTCCTCCAGTGATTCGGATTCGCCGACTGGTGCGGAGGGGAGAACGAGTGGCAGCTTGTAGTCGCCCATGAACCCGACCCTAGGCACGCGGGACGCAAGGAGAAAGCCCTACTATCGGGTAGTTTCCACGTGTCCCGTGCGTTCCCCGCCCGGTCCTCCCGCTCGCCCCGCCCGCTCGTCCCGCCCGCCCTTCCGCCTGATCCTCCCAGTACCAGGAGCCCGCAGCCGTGCGTATCGCCGTCACCGGATCCATCGCCACCGACCACCTGATGACCTTCCCCGGCCGGTTCGCCGACCAGCTGGTGGCCGACCAGTTGCACACGGTGTCGCTGTCGTTCCTGGTCGACGCCCTCGACGTGCGGCGCGGCGGGGTCGGCGCGAACATCTGCTTCGGCATGGGCCAGCTGGGTGCACAGCCGATCCTCGTCGGGGCGGCCGGCAACGACTTCGGCGAGTACCGGGCGTGGCTGGAGCGCCACGGCGTGGACACCGCCTCGGTGCGCATCTCCGAGGTGATGCACACCGCGCGCTTCATCTGCACCACCGACCAGGACCACAACCAGATCGGCTCCTTCTACACGGGCGCGATGAGCGAGGCCCGGCTGATCGAGCTGCAGCACGTCGCGGAGCGGGTCGGCGGCCTGGACCTGGTGTCGATCGGCGCCGACGACCCGGAGGCGATGATCCGGCACACCGAGGAGTGCCGGACCCGCGGCATCCCCTTCGCCGCCGACTTCTCCCAGCAGATCGCGCGCATGGACGGCGAGGACATCCGCGTGCTGCTCGACGGCGCCGCGTTCCTGTTCAACAACGAGTACGAGAAGGGCCTGATCGAGACCAAGACCGGCTGGAGCGGCGCGGAGATCCTGGACCGCGTCGGCACCCGCGTGACCACGCTCGGTGCGCACGGCGTGCGCATCGAGCGCAAGGGCCGGCCGGACATCGAGGTGCACTGCCCCGAGGAGGACGCCAAGGTCGACCCGACGGGCGTCGGCGACGCGTTCCGGGCCGGCTTCCTGTCCGGCCTGAGCTGGGGCGTCGACCTGGAGCGGGCCGCGCAGGTCGGCAACATGCTGGCCACCCTGGTCATCGAGACCCTCGGCACCCAGGAGTACGAGCTGCGCCGCGGCCACTTCATGGAGCGCTTCACCAAGGCGTACGGCGACGCGGCCGCCGCCGAGGTGCAGCAGCACCTCGGCCGCTGACCGGAGGCCCGGACCCGGCCGGTCTCAGACGCGGCGCCGCACCACGTAGGCGGCGCCGCGCTCGGCCGGCCGCTCCCCGACGTACTCCTGCTCGCGCATCGCGCACCAGGCGGGGATGTCGAGCCGGGCGGCCTCGTCGTCGGAGAGCACGGTGACGAGCCCGCCCAGCGGTACCTCGCCGATCACCTTGGCCAGTTCGATCACCGGGATCGGGCACCGCTTGCCGAGCGAGTCGACCACCAGACCCGCGCCCGGCTCCGTGGCGCCCGCGTCGTCCGAACTCCCCGTCGCGGCTGGTTCGTTCGCGGCGCCCGGCACCGTGTCCGCCCCCGTCTGGGCGCGGACGTCCGCCACCACCCGCGGCAGCGTGGCGAGGAAGCGCTCGACGTCCTCGGCCGCCGTGCCCGGCGGCAGCGACACCCGCACGTTGCCCTCGGACAGCACACCCATGGCCTTCAGCACATGGCTCGGGGTGAGGGTGCTGGAGGTGCACGACGAGCCGGAGGACACCGAGAACCCGGCCCGGTCCAGGCCCGACAGCAGCGCCTCGCCGTCCACGTAGAGGCAGGAGAAGGTGACGACGTGCGGCAGCCGCAGCCGCTCGTGCCCCACCACCTCGACGTCCGGGACGAGTTGCGGCACCCGCGCCCGGATCCGGTCCACCAGGGCGGACAACCGGGCCGCCTCGGCGGCCGCCTCCGCCCGTACCGCGCGTAGCGACGCGGCGGCCGCGACGATCGCCGGCAGGTTCTCGAAGCCCGGCGCGCGGCCCGACTCCCTTTCGTCCGCGGGCTCCTGGGGAGCGAAACGGGTCCCCTTGCGCACCACGAGCAGTCCGACTCCGGGGGGTCCGCCCCATTTGTGGGCACTTCCGGCCAGCAGCGACCAGTCGCCCGACACCGGTCCCCAGGCCAGCGACTGGGCCGCGTCCACCAGCAGCGGCACCCCGGCCCCACGGCACGCGGCGGCGGCCTCGGCCACCGGCTGCAGCGTGCCCACCTCGTGGTTGGCGGACTGCAGGCAGGCCAGTGCCGTGTCGGGGCGCAGCGCGGCGGCGAACACGGCCGGATCCACCCGCCCCCGGCGGTCCACCGCGACCTCGGTGGTGTCGTAGGGCGCGGCCGCGTGCAGCACCGCGGAGTGCTCCACGGCCGAGACGACCACGTGCCGGCCGGTCCTGCGCCGGCCGGCGGCGGCCCCGGCGACCGCGGAGTGCAGGGCGCGCGTCCCCGAAGGAGTGAAGGAGAGTTCGTCGGGACGGCAGCCCACCGCTTCCGCGGCGGCGTCCCGGGCGGCGTCCAGCAGCAGCCGCGCACGGCGCCCTTCGCGGTAGAGGCGGGCCGGGTCGGCCCACCCCTCGTCGAGAGCGGCGACCAGCGCCTGACGTGCCACGGGATGCAGCGGAGCGGCCGAAGCCACGTCGAAATAGGACACGTCAGCACGCTACAGCGCGGGGCGGGCGAGGTGTCAGAAGGCGTCCGGAGCGCGGGTTTCCATCCCTTCGGGGTGCCGCCCGGCGCGTTGGACCCCCTCCCCGCGTGGCGCCAAATAGCGTCCAGTAGGGTTTGGTCCGCATAAACATCCACACCTCAGTGCCCGCGCTCGGGCCGACCGACCAGCAGACGGCCGGAACACTCGGACGCGCGGGCGAGACTCTCGGGAAGGCGCTACGTGAGTCCCAACGGCTCCGACCTCCCCCACGGCCCCACGGGCGTGGGCGGTACCCCCACGTCGCGGCGCCCGGTGCGGCGATGGCTGCCGCGGGCGCTGGCCGCGGGCCTGGTCCTGGCGACCGCCACTGGCTGCTCTTACAAGGACTATCCCCGCCTCGGCCTGCCCAGCCCGGCCACGGAAGAGGCACCGCGGATCCTCGCGCTCTGGCAGGGCTCCTGGGCCGCCGCGCTGGCGACAGGCGTGCTCGTCTGGGGCCTCATCCTGTGGAGCGTGATCTTCCACCGGCGCAGCCGGACGAAGGTCGAGGTTCCTCCGCAGACCCGCTACAACATGCCTCTTGAGGCCCTGTACACGATCGTCCCGATCCTCGTGGTCGCGGTGCTGTTCTACTTCACCGCACGCGACGAGTCGAAGATCCTGGACACCTCGAAGAAGCCCCAGCACGTCATCAACGTCGTGGGCTTCCAGTGGAGCTGGGGCTTCAACTACGTCGAGAACGTGGACGGGAACCCGGCGACGCCGGTCGGCGTGCCGCCGAACCTGCGCGAGATCCCGGCCAACAAGCTGGACCTGCCGCCCGGCGCCGAAGGCGTCTACGAGGTCGGCACGCCGGCCAGCAAGAACCCGGAGACGGGTCTGCCGGGGCCGACGCTGTGGCTGCCCGAGGGTCAGTCGGTGCGCTTCGTGCTCACCTCGCGTGACGTGATCCACTCGTTCTGGATCATCCCCTTCCTGATGAAGATGGACGTCATCCCGGGCCACACCAACGTGTTCCAGGTGACGCCCGACAAGCTCGGCATCTTCAAGGGCAAGTGCGCCGAGCTGTGCGGGCAGGACCACTCGCGGATGCTGTTCAACGTGAAGGTCGTGACACCCGCCCAGTACCAGCAGCACCTCAAGGACCTGGCCAGGGCGGGCCAGACCGGATACATCCCGGCAGGTATTCCCACCACGGGCAACGCGAAGAACTCGGAGCCCAAGACCACATGAGTATTCTCAACGAACCTCACGGTGCGGCCGAGGCCGACGACTCGTACGAGGACGAGCTTCCCGTCCGCACCAAGAGCCCCGGCTCGGTGGTGGTCAAGTGGCTCACCACCACCGACCACAAGACCATCGGCAGCCTGTACCTGGTGACGTCGTTCGCCTTCTTCCTCATCGGCGGCGTCATGGCGCTGCTCATGCGGGCCGAGCTCGCCCGGCCGGGCAACCAGTTCCTGTCGAACGAGCAGTTCAACCAGGCGTTCACGATGCACGGCACCGTGATGCTCCTGATGTTCGCGACCCCGCTGTTCGCCGGGTTCACCAACTGGATCATGCCGCTGCAGATCGGCGCGCCCGACGTGGCGTTCCCGCGGCTGAACATGTTCGCCTACTGGCTCTACCTGTTCGGCTCGCTGATCGCGGTCGGCGGGTTCGTCACGCCCCAGGGCGCGGCGGACTTCGGCTGGTTCGCGTACTCCCCGCTGTCGGACGCGGTGCACTCGCCCGGCGTCGGCGCGGACATGTGGATCATGGGCCTGGCGCTGTCCGGCTTCGGCACCATCCTCGGTGCGGTCAACTTCATCACCACGATCATCTGCATGCGCGCACCGGGCATGACGATGTTCCGCATGCCGATCTTCGTGTGGAACGTGCTGCTGACCGCCGTCCTGGTCCTGCTCGCCTTCCCGGTGCTGGCCGCCGCGCTGCTGTGCCTGGAGGCCGACCGGAAATTCGGGGCGCATGTCTTCGACGCCGCCAACGGCGGAGCGCTGTTGTGGCAGCACCTCTTCTGGTTCTTCGGCCACCCAGAGGTGTACATCATCGCGCTGCCGTTCTTCGGCATCATCTCCGAGGTCATTCCGGTCTTCTCCCGCAAGCCGATGTTCGGTTACATCGGCCTCGTCGCGGCGACGATCTCCATCGCCGGTCTGTCCGTGACGGTGTGGGCGCACCACATGTACGTCACCGGCGGTGTGCTGCTGCCGTTCTTCTCCTTCATGACCTTCCTGATCGCGGTACCGACCGGTGTGAAGTTCTTCAACTGGATCGGCACCATGTGGAAGGGAAGTCTGAGTTTCGAGACACCGATGCTGTGGGCGATCGGATTCCTGATCACCTTCACCTTCGGCGGTCTCACCGGCGTGATCCTGGCGGCCCCGCCGCTGGACTTCCACGTCTCGGACTCGTACTTCGTCGTGGCGCACTTCCACTACGTCGTGTTCGGCACCGTGGTGTTCGCGATGTTCGCGGGCTTCCACTTCTGGTGGCCGAAGATGACCGGCAAGATGCTCGACGAGCGGCTCGGCAAGATCACCTTCTGGACGCTGTTCTTCGGCTTCCACGGGACCTTCCTCGTCCAGCACTGGCTGGGCGCCGAGGGCATGCCCCGCCGCTACGCCGACTACCTGGCCGCGGACGGCTTCACCACGCTGAACACCATCTCGACCATCTCGTCCTTCCTGCTCGGCCTGTCGATCCTGCCGTTCCTCTACAACGTCTGGAAGACCGCCAAGTACGGCAAGAAGGTCGAGGTCGACGACCCGTGGGGCTACGGCCGTTCGCTGGAGTGGGCCACCTCGTGCCCGCCGCCGCGCCACAACTTCCTCACCCTGCCGCGGATCCGGTCCGAATCCCCGGCGTTCGACCTGCACCACCCGGAGATCGCCGCGGTGGACGAGCTGGCCGCGCACGGCGCGGGCCGCGCGTCGCTGTCCGGCACTGAGGGCAAGGAGGCCGGAGAGTGAAGATCCAAGGCAAGATGTTCGCCGGCTTCGCCCTCTTCATCCTGGTCATGGCCGTGATCTACGGTCTGTGGTCCAAGGAGCCGGCCGGCACCACCGCGCTCGTGCTCGCGTTCTGCCTGTGCACCATGATCGGCTTCTACCTGGCGTTCACCGCCCGGCGAGCCGACAACGGCGCGCAGGACCGGGACGACGCCGATGTCGCCGACGACGCCGGTGAGCTGGGCTTCTTCAGCCCGCACAGCTGGCAGCCGCTCGCCCTGGGCGTCGGCGGCTCGATGGCCTTCCTCGGCATCATCTTCGGCTGGTGGCTGCTGTTCTTCTCCCTGCCGGTGATCCTGGTGGGCGTGTACGGCTGGGTGTTCGAGTACTACCGCGGCGAGGACCGCACGCAGTAGGGGCACCCGACAGGCGATAGCGGGCGGGCCCGGACACCACCTCGGTGTCCGGGCCCGCCCGCGTCGTACCCGGGGTGTGCGGGGACGGCGCCGGCGGCCCACCACGGTGCCGCCGGCGGCCCACCACGGTGCCCGTGCCCCGCGGTGGCGGCGGCCGTCCGGGGGATTCCACGGCGTGTCCCCTTGCCCCGCCCCCCGTTTGCACCCGCTCGGCGCGCGCCCCGCCCGGTCCGTTCCTAGCGTGTCCGTATGACCCACATTCGCACCGGGGACAACCCCCGCGGGGCGCGGTTGGCGTCGCGCTGCGCGCTCCTGATAGCCATATCCCCGCTGGCGGTGGGACTCGCCGCCTGCAGCAGCGGCGGCAACCCGCTCGCCGCCTCCCCGTACGACGCCGCGGCCAAGGTCGTGTACGGGACCGCCGCCGGCGGTAAGGCAGACCCGAACAAGCCACTGGACGTGTCCGTCAAGGACGACGGCAGCCGGATCACCGACGTGACGGCCACCGACACCGCAGGGCGTTTCGTCCGCGGTGAACTGAGCGCCGACGGGCTGCGCTGGCACTCCACCGCCCCGCTCGCCGCCGGAACCCACTACACCGTGCGCGTCAGCACCGAGGACTCCGACGGCCATCCCGGCCGCAAGGTGCTCAGCTTCGACACCACCTCCGCCGGGGCCGGCCTGCACGTCACGTTCGGCCCGGACGCCGGCACCTACGGCGTCGGCCAGCCCATCACCGCCACGCTCAGCAAGCCGGTCCACGACCGTGCCGCGCGCGCCGCCGTGGAGGCCAACCTGCGGGTCAGCTCCGTTCCCAGGGCCTCCCAGGGCTCCTGGTACTGGGTCGACGACAAGACCCTGCACTACCGCCCGCAGACGTACTGGCCCACCAACGCCGCCATCACCGTGAGCAGCACGCTCAGCGGCGTCAAGGTCCAGGACAAGCTGTACGGCGGCGCCGACAAGCCGCTCACCGTGCACACCGGCGACCGGATCGAGGCGATCACGGACGCGGCCACCGACCAGATGACGTTCAAGGACGACGGCAAGGTCGTCAAGACGCTGCCGGTCACCACCGGCAAGCCGGGCTTCGACACCCGCAACGGCATCAAGGTCGTGCTGGAGAAGGAGCAGTTCGTCCAGATGAAGAGCGAGACCGTCGGCATCGGCGGCGCCGACGCCTACGACCTGCCCGTGTACTGGGCGACCCGGGTCACCTGGAGCGGTGAGTACGTGCACGCCGCGCCCTGGTCCGAGGGCTCGCAGGGTGTCGCCAACGTCAGCCACGGCTGCACGGGCATGAGCACCGAGAACGCCGAGTGGTTCTTCGACCACGTGCGCCAGGGCGACATCGTCCGGGTGGTCAACAGCCACGGCCCGACGATGACGCCGTTCGACAACGGCTTCGGCGACTGGAACCTCAGCTGGTCCCAGTGGAAGCAGGGCAGTGCGCTCAGCGGCGGCGGCGGTGTCACCGGCGCGCCCAAGCAGCAGGAGCCGGACCCCGGCCAGAGCCAGAGCCCGACTCCGGACCAGAGCCAGAGCCCCAGTCCCAGCCAGGACCCGGGCGAGCTGGACGCGGGCAGCCGGCCCACGACCGACCCCGCCCGGCTGCAGCCGCAGGCACTCTGAGCGGGCCGGCCGGCCCCTCAGCAGCGCTCACGCCGCCCCGAGCGGGCGGTCAGCGGGTCGCGACGGCCTTGCCGGTCGGCGCGACCCGCCAGCGCAGCAGTTCCGCGGCCGTCTCGCTCAGCGCCACCGGGTCCACCGGGTGGGTGGCCGCCGCGTCGGCCCGGCTCCAGGTGGCCAGCCAGGCGTCCTGCGGGCGCCCGATCAGCACCAGGACCGGCGGGCACTGGTAGATCTCGTCCTTGATCTGGCGGCACACGCCCATGCCTCCGGCGGGGTTCGCCTCGCCGTCGAGCACGCAGAGGTCGATGCCGCCGCGCTCCAGCTCGGTGAGGACCGCGGGGAGCGTCGCGCACTCGACGTACTCCACCGGCGGCAGATCCGCGGCGGGCCGGCGGCCGACGCCGAGCCGGACCTGCTCCCGGGTGTTCGCGTCGTCGCTGTAGACCAGCACCGTGGCGGTCGCCTGCATCTGGCTCTCCTCCTCGTACACACCCTCGTGAACGCATTCTCAAGCTCTCTCGGATGCTACTCCGCCCGGGGGCCCGGAGGGAGATCCCGGAGCACGGAGATCCACGCCCGCGCAGGGCCCCCGTGAGGGCCGTCGCGACGGCCCTCACGGGGGTCTTCGCCGTGCCCTTCACGGGAGCCGCGCGGCAGCGGCGCGGGACCGCGCGGAAGTGTCCGACGAGGCGTCATCCTTCGTTCGAGCGAACGGCTGACTAGGCCGAGCGGGTCCCACAGGGGCCTTGACACACCGAAGGGGACCCCCCGGAGTGAGTGCCAGATAAGCGACCGACATAATGTCGGACGTGGCGACAGCAACAGCAGTAGAAACCGGGCACGCGCACCCGTCGGTCAACCGGCCGAACCTCACCAGCGTCGGAACCATCATCTGGCTGAGTTCCGAGCTGATGTTCTTCGCGGCCCTCTTCGCGATGTACTTCACCCTTCGGTCGGTCACGGGTGCCGACTTCTGGAAGGCACACGCCGACGCGCTGAACGTGCCGTTCTCCGCGACGAACACCACGATCCTCGTGCTCTCCTCCTTCACGTGCCAGATGGGCGTCTTCGCCGCCGAGCGCGGTGACGTGAAGAAGCTGCGCTCCTGGTTCATCGTGACCTTCATCATGGGCGCGATCTTCATCGGAGGGCAGATCTTCGAGTACACGAACCTGGTCAAGAAGGACGGGATCTCGCTCAGCTCCGACCCGTACGGCTCGGTGTTCTACCTGACGACCGGGTTCCACGGGCTGCATGTGACGGGCGGTCTGATCGCGTTCCTGCTGGTACTCGGGCGTACCTACGCAGCCAAGCGGTTCACGCACCAGCAGGCCACCGCGGCCATCGTCGTGTCCTACTACTGGCACTTCGTGGATGTCGTCTGGATCGGCCTCTTCGCCACGATCTACCTGATCAAGTAGTCGGCCGCGTCCGTCAACAGCCGCCCCCACGCGGGACGGACCCATCCAGAAGCATCGACACAAGAGATCCTGACACCGGGGTAATCGTGAAAAAGCTCTCCGCACGACGGCGCCACCCGCTGGCGGCGCTTGTCGTCCTACTCTTCGCGCTCGTGGCCACCGGGGGGCTGTACGCCGCGCTCGCGCCCGCGCCCAAGGCGCAGGCCGACGACTCCGCGCAGTCCCTGGCCATCACGCAGGGCAAGAAGCTGTACTCCGTCGGCTGCGCCAGTTGCCACGGCCAGTCCGGCCAGGGCAGCTCCGACGGCCCGAGCCTGGTGGGCGTCGGCTCCGCGGCGGTGGACTTCCAGGTCGGCACCGGCCGCATGCCGGCCCAGCAGCCGGGCGCGCAGATCCCGAAGAAGAAGAACATCTACACCCAGCCCCAGATCGACCTGCTGGCCGCGTACATCGCGTCGCTGGGTCCCGGTCCGGCGGCTCCCACCAAGGACCAGTACAGCCCGGCCGGCGCGGACGCCGCCAAGGGCGGCGAGCTGTTCCGCACCAACTGCTCGCAGTGCCACAACTTCGTTGGCAAGGGCGGTGCCTTGACGGACGGCAAGTTCGCGCCGAGCCTGAAGGGTGTGGATCCCAAGCACGTCTACGAGGCGATGCAGACCGGCCCGCAGAACATGCCGTCGTTCCCCGACTCGACGATGCCGCAGGACGCGAAGGCCGACATCATCGCGTACCTGCACGAGGTGGACAGCGCCAACAGCCCCAACCCCGGCGGTTTCACGCTGGGTACCATCGGACCGGTGTCCGAGGGCCTGTTCGCCTGGGTCTTCGGCCTGGGCACGCTGATCGCCATCGCCGTCTGGATGGCCGCACGGACAGCTAAGGCCAAGAAGTCATGAGCGACGAATTCGGATCCCACAAAGACGTGTCAGAGAACCTGCCGAGTGCGCACGGCGCCCACTCCGGCGACGCGGTCCAGCACGACCCGTTCGCCAACCCGGGCCTGCCGCCTCACGAGTACCGCCGCCAGGACATCGACGAGAAGGCCGCGAAGCACTCCGAGCGAGTGGTCGCGGGCCTGTTCACCCTGTCGATGCTCGGGACGATCGCGTTCATCGCGTGCTTCGTCATCTTCCCGGTGGACAAGATCGTCTACATCTTCCCGTTCGGGCATGTCAGCGCGCTGAACTTCTCGCTCGGCCTGACGCTGGCGGTCGCCCTGCTCGGCATCGGCGTCGGTGCCGTGCACTGGGCCCGGACGCTGATGAGCGACGAGGAGATCGTCGACGAGCGGCACCGCGCCGACGCCGACGACGAACTGCGCGAGAACATCCGCCAGCAGTGGATCACCGGCGCCCGGGAGAGCGGCTTCGGCCGGCGCAAGCTCATCCGGACGACGATGTACGGCGCGATGGCTCTCGTCCCGCTCGCCGGAGTGGTCCTGCTGCGCGACCTGGGACCGCTGCCGGAGGACAAGCTCTTCCACACCCTGTGGGCCAAGGGCAAGGTGCTGATCAACAGCAACACGAACAAGCCCCTGCGTCCCGAGGACGTCGTCGTCGGCTCCCTGACCTTCGCTCAGCCGGAGGGGCTCCAGGAGAGCGACGAGGACTTCCAGCAGCAGATCGCGAAGGCGGCCCTGATGATCGTCCGGCTCAAGCCGGAGGACATCAAGGACAAGCGCGAGGCCCAGTGGGGACACGAGGGCATCGTCGCCTTCTCCAAGATCTGCACGCACGTCGGCTGCCCGATCAGCCTCTACGAGCAGCAGACGCACCACGTACTGTGCCCCTGCCACCAGTCGACCTTCGACCTCTCCGACGGTGCCCGAGTGATCTTCGGCCCGGCGGGTCACCCCCTGCCGCAGCTGCGGATCAGTGTGAACGGCGATGGCAACCTCGTCGCCCTCGGTGACTTCGCGGTGCCCGTCGGCCCGGCTTTCTGGGAGCGCTCATGAGTACTACGACCGAATCGCCGTCCAGCCGGCAGGCCACCCACCCCGGTGAGCGGATCGCCGAGTGGACCGACGGCCGGCTCGGCCTCTACAAGCTGGCCAAGTCGAACCTGCGCAAGATCTTCCCGGACCACTGGTCCTTCATGCTCGGTGAGGTCTGCCTCTACAGCTTCGTCATCCTCATCCTCACGGGTGTGTACCTGACGCTGTTCTTCCACCCGAGCATGAACGAGGTCGTCTACCACGGCCCGTACGCGCCACTGCAGGGCGTGCGGATGTCCGATGCGTACGCGTCGACCATGCACATCAGCTTCGAGGTCCGCGGTGGTCTGCTCGTCCGGCAGATCCACCACTGGGCCGCCCTGATCTTCATCGCCGGCATGATCGTGCACATGATGCGCGTCTTCTTCACCGGCGGGTTCCGCAAGCCGCGCGAGATCAACTGGCTGTTCGGCTGGACGCTGCTGTTCCTCGGCATGTTCACCGGCTTCACCGGCTACTCGCTGCCGGACGACCTGCTGTCCGGCACCGGCGTGCGGTTCATGGAGGGCGCGATCCTGTCGACCCCCCTGGTCGGCACCTACCTGTCGATGTTCCTCTTCGGCGGCGAGTTCCCCGGCCACGACTTCGTGTCCCGGTTCTACTCGGTGCACATCCTGCTGCTGCCGGGTCTGATGGCCGGTCTGCTGACCGCCCACCTGATCCTGATCTTCTACCACAAGCACACCCAGTTCCCGGGTGCGGGCAAGACCGAGAAGAACGTCGTCGGCACCCCGCTGCTGCCGATCTACACGGCCAAGGCGGGCGGCTTCTTCTTCCTGGTCTTCGGCGTCATCTCGGCGATCGCCGCGATGGTCACCGTCAACCCGATCTGGACCATGGGTCCGTACCGGCCGGACCAGGTGTCCACCGGAGCACAGCCCGACTGGTACATGGGCTTCTCCGAGGGCCTGATCCGTGTGATGCCAGGCTGGGAGATCAGGCTCTGGGGCCACACCCTGGTGCTCGGCGTCTTCATCCCGCTGATGATCTTCCCGCTGGTGCTGCTCGCCATCGCCGTCTACCCGTTCATCGAGTCCTGGGTGACCGGCGACAAGCGTGAGCACCACATCCTGGACCGGCCGCGCAACCGCCCGGTGCGCACCGGCTTCGGCGTGGCCTGGCTGACCCTGTACTTCGTGCTGCTCGTCGGTGGCGGCAACGACATCTGGGCCACCCACTTCCATCTGTCGATCAACGCGATCACCTGGTTCGTCCGTATCGGCTTCTTCGTGCTGCCGGTGCTGACGTACTGGATCACCAAGCGGATCTGTCTGGGTCTGCAGCGGCGCGACCGCGACAAGGTGCTGCACGGTCGCGAGACCGGCATCATCAAGCGGCTGCCGCACGGTGAGTTCATCGAGGTGCACGAGCCGCTCTCGCAGCAGCAGCTGCACGTGCTCACCGCGCACGCCCAGCCGGCGCCGATCGAGCTCGGCCCCGCGGTCGACGAGAACGGTGTCGCCCGCAAGACCAACCCCGTCGAGAAGCTGCAGGCCCGCATGTCCCGCAACTTCTACGGCGAGCACAGCCAGATTCCGAAGCCGACGGCGGAGGAGTACGAGGAGGTCCTGGCGGGCCACGGCCACCACGAGGAGATCACCTCGGGTTCCGGCAGCCACTGACCGGACCACCTCGGCGCCGCATCGGCGCCATGTCGCCACACACCGGGCCGGCCCGGCATCCCGCGAGGGGTGCCGGGCCGGCCCGCTCTTGCGGGGCGGGCCGGGCCGATAGGGTGAGAGGACCGGTACCGGACCCTTCGATGACCCTTCCGCCGCCCTTTCAGGAGCGTGACCCATGAGCGTTGTGACACCCGCCGGAGGCGAGACGACGGCTTCTCGTTCCTGGCCGGAGGTGCTGAGCGCCCTGATGGCCGGCCGCGACCTGAGCACGGACGACACCGCGTGGGCCATGGACCGGATCATGAGCGGCGAGGCCACCGACGTGCAGATCGCCGGGTTCGCGGTGGCGCTGCGCGCCAAGGGGGAGACGGTCGACGAACTCTCCGGCATGGTCCGCGCGATGTACGAGCACGCCCACACCATCGAGGTGCCCGGTCCGAGCGTGGACATCGTCGGGACCGGCGGTGACCGGGCGAAGACCGTCAACATCTCGACGATGTCGGCGATCGTGGTGGCCGGCACCGGAGCGAAGGTGGTCAAGCACGGCAACCGCGCGGCCTCGTCCGCGAGCGGCGCCTCCGACGTGCTGGCGAAGCTCGGCGTCAACCTGGAACTGTCCGCGGAACGGGTGGTCCAGGTCGCCGAGGAGGCCGGCATCACCTTCTGCTTCGCCGTCAGGTTCCACCCCGCGCTGCGCCATGTGGCCAAGGCCCGGGCCGAGTTGGGTGTGGGCACCAGCTTCAACTTCCTCGGGCCGCTGACCAACCCGGCGCGGGTACGGGCCCAGGCCACCGGCGTCGCCGACCTCCGCATGGCGCCCCTCATGGCCGGCGTGCTGGCCGAACGCGGCTCGTCCGCGCTGGTGTTCCGCGGCGACGACGGCCTGGACGAGCTGACCACCACGGCCACCTCGCAGGTGTGGGTGGTGCGCGACGGCAAGGTCGAGCAGCGCGCGTTCGACCCGCGGGACGTCGGCCTGCCCCTGGTGCCGGTGGAGGCGCTGCGCGGCGCCGACGCGGCCCACAACGCGGAGGTGGCCCGCCGCCTGCTGGCGGGGGAGACCGGGCCCGTGCGGGACGCCGTGCTGCTCAACTCCGCGGCGGCGCTGGCCGCTCTGGAGCCACGGGACGTGCCGCTGGAGGAGCAGATCGCGGCCGGCCTCGGCAAGGCCGCGGAGTCCATCGACTCCGGTGCGGCGGCCGCGGTCCTCGAACGCTGGGCGGCGGCCACCCAGGTCTGACGCGTGCCGGCCGCCCACGGCGGCCCCAGGTGCCGTCCGTCCACGGTACGGACGGCACCTTGCACGCGGGCACGTGTATGGCACAATGCTTTTCAGGTCACGAGTGACAGCGCAAAGGCCCCGGCTCGCTGTCCGGCAACCCTCCGTCCGAGGCGGGGTGCCCCGGGTGATGACCAGGCTGTGAGCAGCAAGGCTCGCAGCAAGCCGGACATGGGGAGTTCTGTCTTGAGCAAGCGAATGCGATAGGGCCTGTCGGCCCCGGCTTCCGCGTCTTCACCGCGTTACCGCCGTCCAGCGTTTCTGGTCCATCTCGCCTTCATCCAGTGCTTTCAGCGCCGCCGCGCGTGCCGCCGCATGTCCGGGCGTGCCCCGGCGGGCGCTGATTCGGCCTGCCTTCCTCCGGGAGTTCGCCATGACCGTGACCACCGCCGCCCCCGTCGCCACCGAGATCGGTGCGCCCCTTCCCGTCCTCGGCCGGGACGTCTCCGTGCCCCTGGTCACCGGCGGCGAGGTGACCTACGCCGCGCTCGACTACGCCGCCAGCGCGCCCGCCCTGCAGCGCGTGTGGGACGACGTGGCCGCCTACGCCCCCTACTACGGCAGCGTGCACCGCGGCGCCGGCTACCTCTCCCAGCTGTCCACCGACCTGTTCGAGCAGAGCCGCGAGACCGTCGCGCGGTTCCTCGGCTGCCGCGAGGACGACCAGGTGGTGTTCACCCGGTCCACCACCGACTCGCTGAACCTGCTGGCCGCCGCGCTGCCCGCCGGCACGCAGGTCTTCGTCTTCGAGACCGAGCACCACGCCTCGCTGCTGCCGTGGCGGCGCAGGGGCGCGGACGTCACCTGTCTGGCCGCGCCGCGCACGCCCGAGCAGGCCGTGGCCTCGCTCGACGTGGCGCTGCACGGCGCGCCGAAGGGGCCCAAGCTGGTGTGCGTCACCGGGGCCTCGAACGTGACCGGCGAGATCTGGCCGGTCCGCGAACTCGCCGCCGCCGCCCACCGGCACGGCGCCCGCATCGTGCTGGACGCCGCGCAGCTCGCGCCGCACCACCGGGTGGACATCGCCGAACTCGACGTCGACTGGGCGGCGTTCTCCGGCCACAAGCTCTACGCGCCGTTCGGTTCCGGCGTGCTCGCCGGACGCGCCGACTGGCTGCGCGAGGCCGAGCCGTACCTGGCCGGCGGCGGCGCCACCCGCACCGTCAGCCGCGCCGCCGACGGCACGGTGGACGTCGAGTGGCACACCTCGGTAGCCCGGCACGAGGCCGGCTCGCCCAACGTCATCGGCGCGTACGCCGTCGCCTCCGCCTGCCGGGCGCTGACCGAGGCCGGGCTGGACCGGCTGGCCGACCGCGAGCAGCGGTTGCTGGGGCTGCTCCGGGACGGGCTCGCGGGGATCCCCGAGGTGCGGGTGCTGTCGCTGTTCGGGGACGACGCACCGCGCGTGGGCGTGCTGTCGTTCGTCGTCCAGGGCTGGAACAGCTCGCACTTCGCGGCCGCGCTGTCCGCCGAGCACGGCATCGGCGTGCGGGACGGGCTGTTCTGCGCGCACCCTCTGGTGCGGGTGCTGCTGGACGCGGCGGAGGGCGAGCCGGGGGAGTGCGGGGCGCCGGACGCCGCGCCCGGCGAGACCTCGCTGAACGCGATCCGGGTCAGCTTCGGCGCGGGGACGCCCGAGGAGCACGTGGTCCGCTTCGTCGAGGCGGCACGCTCCCTGGTCCGGGACGGCGCCGCCTGGCGCTACCGCACCGAGGCCGGCCGCTGCGTCCCGGTCAAGGCGTGACCCCTGCCGCGGGGGCAGGAGCGGCGGCGGATCGGTGAGGGCTCAGGCGTCGAGGCCGATGGCGAACGCGGCCTCGAGGTCGTGCTGGCTGTAGGTGCGGAACGCGACGTGCGTGTCCGTCACCTCGACGCCGGGGATCTTGCTGATCCGGCCGGGGATCACGTCCGCGAGGTCGTCGTGCCGGGCCACCCGCACCATCGCGACCAGGTCGTACGTGCCGGTCACCGAGTAGACCTCGCTGACGTGGTCGAGCGCCGTGATCGCCTCCGCGATCTCCGGGATCCGGTCGACGGAGGTCTTGATGAGAACGATCGCGGTGATCACGGCGGGATGTCTCCTTGGGTCGACCTGATGACGAGGCTCACCTTACGCCGTGGCCGGTAGCAGACCCATGCGCACAGGAACCCGAAGGCGAAGCCCACCACGTGGGCCAGATAGGCGACGCCGGGCCCGCCCCGCGCGGTCTGCGCGGCCAGCCACTGCAGCACGAACCAGAAGCCCAGCACCATCCACGCCGGGAACCGCAGCGGGATGAAGAAGAGGAACGGGAACAGGCTGGTGACCCGCGCCTTCGGATACAGGTACAGGTAGGCGCCGAGCGCCCCGGAGATCGCGCCGGAGGCGCCGACGAGGCTCTGCGTGTCCTCGGTGTGCGCCAGCGCGAAGCCGTAGGTGGCCAGGTACCCGGCGGCCAGGTAGAACAGCGCGAACCTGACGCGGCCCATGCGGTTCTCCACGTTGTCGCCGAAGACGTAGAGGAAGAGCATGTTGCCGATCAGGTGCAGCCAGCCGCCGTGCAGGAACATCGCGGTGAACACCGACAGGAACGGCACCTTGGTGTAGGGCGCGGGCACCGGGCACCCCTGCGGCAACGGCAGCCGGTCGACCGGCAACTGCCCGTGGAACAGCTCGCCGGGGATCACGCCCCAGCGGTCGAAGTACGCCGCCTGCTCGCACTGGAGCGCGTGGCCGTGCCCGTACGACGGGGTGAAGCCGGACAGCGGGCCGAGCAGGAACACCGCGGTGCACAGGGCGATCAACGTGTACGTCACGACCGGCGTGCGGCGGACCGGGTTCTTGTCGTACACCGGGATGACCATGCACTGATCATGACGGATGGGGCGGAACCGGCAAAGGTCGCCTCGCCGCAGCGCGCCGGACCGCCGAGGCCATAGGGTGACCGGGACACGCGCCCGTGCTGACGGCGCGGAGAACCCGTCCGGGCACGGTTGACGGCGGTTAACGGGGACAATGGAATCGGGAGGCGGCGGCCGCAGGGATCGAAGGGGGGGCGGTACCGCGAGGAGGTCCGTTGCCGATCCGACCGGCACCGACGGGCATCCGCTCGGTGCGGACCTCGGACGGGAGTGAGTGGTGGACGGTAGCGACGGCGTTCCGGGCGCCGAAGCGGGCGCGGAGCGGACGCGGGACGAGGCTGAGCCGGACGAGGCTGAGCCGGACGAGGCTGAGCCGGGCGACGGCGAGCCCCTGCTGGACCGACCGCTGCCCGAGGGCGTCCGGCATCGCGTCGTGACCCTCGCCGCCGACGCGTTCGGCGGCTTCACCTACCCCGAGCTGCCCGTCTCGCTGCGCCCCTACGCCCGGTTCACCCCCTCCAGACGTGTGAAGTACGCGGCGACCGCGCTCGCCGCCGCGCTGGAGTCCGACGCCGCGTTCCGGCAGAAGGTGGCCGCGAAGCTCAGTGAGGCGCAGCCGGAGCTGACCGGCGCGCTGGAGGCCGGCACCCCGCCGCCCGCCGCCGACCCGCTGGACGTCGCCGCCGCCGCGTACCTGCTGCGCCCGGCCGGCTGGGCCAAGCTCGTGGCCACCGCCGGCGAGGAGGCGCAGCGCGCCGACGCCGAACGCGCCGACGAGGAGGCCCTGCGCGAACTCGCGGCGCTGCGCGGCGAGGTGGAGCACCTGCACACCCATGCCCGCACCGAGGCCGCCCGCGCCCGCGGCGAACTGGAGGCGGCCCGCAAGGAGAGCGACGCGCTGCACCGCAAGCTGCGGGCCGCGCAGAGCGACGTCAAACGCGCCGAGGCCGCGCAGCGCAAACTGCAGACCGAGCTGGACGAGGCGCGGTCGGCCGCCGCCCGCGACAAGGCGGCCGCGGACAGTGAGGCCCGCCGGCTGCGGGCCCGCCTGGCCGAGGCCGAGTCGGTGGTGGAGGCCGGGCGCAAGGCGGCCCGGGAGGGCCGCAGCACCGAGGACGTGCGGCTGCGGCTGCTGCTGGACACCGTGCTCGACGCGGCCGCCGGCCTGCGCCGCGAACTGGCCCTGCCGCCGCGGGACACCCTGGGCGTGCTGCCCGCCGACACCGTGGACGCGGTCGCCCCCGGGCAGTTCAGCGCCCGCGACATCGCCACCCGGGCCCTGTCCGACACCGATCCCGCCCTGCTCGACCAGCTGCTCGCGCTGCCGCAGGCCCACCTGGTCGTCGACGGCTACAACGTCACCAAGACCGGCTATCCGTCGATGCCGTTGGAGAAACAGCGGCTGCGGCTGCTGGGCGGGCTCGCCGCGCTCGCCGCGCAGAGCGGCGCCGAGGTGACCTGTGTGTTCGACGGCGCCGACCTGGACCGGCCGGTGTTGCTCGCGCCACCGCGCGGGGTGCGGGTGCTGTTCTCCAAGTCCGGTGAGACCGCGGACGAGTTGATCCGCCGTTTGGTGCGGGCCGAGCCGCCCGGCCGGCAGATCGTGGTGGTCTCCGCGGACCGCGAGGTGGCCGACGGCGTGGCCAAGGCCGGTGCCCGGCCGGTGGCTTCGACGCTGCTGCTGCGCCGCCTCGCCCGCGTCTGAGGACGCCCGCCCCGGTGCCTCCGGTCCGCCGGGCCGCCGGCACTCCTGTGCGGTCCCACCCCGTCCGGCGCCGGCGCCGGACCGTTCAGGGGTTGTGCCCGGAGTGTCGGATTAGGTCCGGATGACGTCGAACGCCCGTACATGACATGGCTGTTCACCACTTGGGCGCTACCGGGTGTCGTGTCGTCCTCACCGCGCGTACGGAACCCGTAAAGAATGTGCGATGCGGTCGAGATTTTGCCTACAAGGATTTGAACCGATCACAGAAAGGTCACTAAGGTCGGGCGTCGAACCTCCAAGCAGTCGATCATCCAACCCGGATGGCGCTCGGGGGCCGCCCGCCAGCTGAACCGGTAGGCGGCTGAGGAAGAAGGAGCTCGCCTTCGTGGCGTCCCACCGTCGTCCCAAGCCGGCAACCCGCACTCGCGTGACCGTGCTGACCGCGACCGCCGCTGCGGCCGTCGCGCTTTCCGCCCAGGCCGCGAACGCGACCCCCGCCAAGCCTTCCGTCAAGGACGCCAAGGCCAGGGTGGACGCCCTCTACACGCAGGCGGAGCAGGCCACCGAGAAGTACGACGCCGCCAACGAGAAGTTGCATACCCTCCAGAAGGACGCCTCAAGCCTTCAGGACCAGGTGGCCCGGCAGCAGCAGCACCTGAACCAGCTCAGGGACGGCCTCGGCACCATCGCGGCCTCGCAGTACCGCAGCGGCGGCATCGACCCGTCGCTCCAGCTCTTCCTGTCCTCCAACCCGGACAGCTACCTGGCCCAGGCGACGACCCTGGACCAGCTCGGCTCCCTCCAGGCCAACGCCCTGGAGCAGCTGCAGAACGCCAAGCGCACCCTGGACCAGGAGCGGGCCGAGGCCACCACCAAGCTCGCCGAACTCCAGTCCACCCGCACCGAACTGGCGCAGCGCAAGTCCGAGGCCAAGGACAAGCTCTCGCAGGCGCAGCAGGTCCTCAACTCGCTGACCGCCGCGCAGCGCGCGCAGATGCAGCGCGACGACGCCCTCGCCGCCAGCCGCGCCAGCTCCCGCGTGAACCTGGGCAGCGCGCCCGCCGCCTCGAAGTACGCGGCCGCCGCGTTCGCCGCCGCGCAGTCGAAGATCGGCGTCCCGTACGTCTACGGCGCCACCGGCCCCGGCTCCTTCGACTGCTCCGGCCTGACCTCCTGGGCCTACCGGCAGGCCGGCGTGTCCATACCGCGGACCTCGCAGGAGCAGGCGAACGCCGGCACGCGCATCTACTCGATGTCCGACCTGCGCCAGGGCGACCTGGTCATCTTCTACGGCGACTACCACCACGTCGGCCTGTACGCGGGCAACGGCATGGTGCTGCACGCCCCGAAGCCGGGTGCGTCGGTGCGCTACGAGTCGATCGGCGACATGACCTTCGAGTTCGGCGTCCGGATCTGAGCAACCCCGGTACGGCGTACGGGTGAGGGAACCCCTGGACGGGGGTTCCCACGCGGCGCGTGTGACCTGCGGTGCGGGCCGGGCGACCGGCCGCCGCTCACACGTACGGGCGGCGCGATCTTTGAACTCTCCGGCACGGCGTGGCTACTGTCTGCTGCCGTGCCTTCCCATCGACGCCCCCCGCAGGCCGGTCCGGCCGCCCGCACCACCCGCGTGACCGTGCTGTCCGCGGCGGCCGCGGTCACCGCGGCGCTGTCCGGCCCGGCCGCGCAGTTCGCCGCGGCCGACCCCGCCGGCGGCGACACCTCCGCCCGGATCGACGACCTGTACCAGCAGGCGGAGCAGGCGACCCAGGCGTACGACGCGGCGCAGGAGCAGTCGCAGCGGCTGCACGGGGAACTGACGACCCTGCAGGACCGGGCGGCGCGGGCCCAGCAGCGCGTCAACGACCTGCGGGACGAACTCGGGACGCTGGCCGCCTCGCAGTACCGCAGCGGCGGCATCGACCCGTCGCTCGACCTGCTGCTGTCCGACGATCCCGGGGACTACCTCGACCGGCTCAGCACGCTCGACCGGCTCGGCGGGCAGGAAGCCGCCCGGCTGCGGCAACTGCGGTCCGCCCAGCGGGAACTGCACCAGGAGCGCGACCAGGCCGCCCAGAAGCTCACCGACCTGGACCGGGCGGGGGCCCTGCTGCACGGGCGCAAGCAGCGGGTGCAGCGGGCCCTGGGGGCGGCACAGCGGCTGCTGGCCACGCTCCCGCCCGCGCAGCGCGCCGTGTGGACCCCGGACGCGGGCCAGCGGGCCTCCCGCGACCGCGTGCTCCCCGTCATCCCCGACCTGCCGGCGCCCACCGGGCGGGCCGCGCTCGCGGTGGCCGCGGCACGGCGGGCGCTGGGCGCCCCCTACGTGTGGGGGGCGACCGGGCCCAACGCCTTCGACTGCTCCGGCCTGATGCTCTACGCCTACCGGCAGGCGGGGGTGGCCCTGCCGCGCACCTCCCAGGAGCAGATGAACGCCGGGCCGCACGTCCCGCTCGACCAGGCCCGCCCGGGTGACCTCGTCATCTACCGCGGCGACGCCAGCCATGTGGCGATGTACGTCGGCGGCGGGATGGTGATCCACGCGCCCTACCCCGGCGCCCGGGTCCGCTACGACCCGGTCGGCATGATGCCGGTCACCGCCGTGACACGCCCCTGAACCCGCGCGGCGGGCGGCGCGGCGCGGACCGCACGGGGTGCCGGGACGGATCGCTCACGGAGCTCGGCCGCCGCACGCCCCTCGCACGGCCGGAACACTTCCCGACCAGGCCGTACGATCAGGGCATGGCCGTGGTGCGCCGAACACGACTCAGGGCTGCCGCGGCCGTGCGTGCGGTGGCCGCCGCCGTCCTGCTCGGGCTGACCGCCGGGGTCGCCGGATGCGACGCCTCGCACAGCACCGCTCCGTCGCCGGCGGTCACCGACCCCGAACTGCGGCACCTCTTCGACACGCACGCCTCGGCGCTGCTGCACCGCGACCGCACCGCCTTCCTCGCCGGGATCGACCCGCAGGCGCGGCGCTACCGCGCCCGGCAGCAGGCGGTGTTCGCGAACCTGGCGCAGGTGCCGCTCGCGTCCTGGTCGTACGGCCTGGTGCGCACGGACGCCTTCCCGTTGCCCCCGGCCGCCGACGGCGTGCGGCGTACCGCCGCCGAAGTCCGCCTGGACTACCGGCTGTCCGGCTACGACACCCAGCCGGTCGAGACCACCGAGTACGTGACCCTCACACGACGGGCCGGCCACTGGTACTTCGCCGGTGACGACGACGGCACGTCCAGCGGCCACCGCTCCGACGTCCAGCTGTGGGACCAGGGCCCGGTCCGCGTGGCGCACGGCGCGCACAGCCTGGTGCTCGGCCTGGCCCCCGACCGGGCCCTGCGGGAGTACGCGGCCGACGCCGACCGCGCGGTGCCCGCGGTGACCCGGTCCTGGGGCACCGACTGGCCGCGCAGGGTCGTCGTGGAGGCGCCGGCCACCCTCGCCCAGATGGCCGCGCTGCTGAACGTCGGCGCGACCGCCTACCAGGGCATCGCGGCCGTCACCACGGGCGAGCTGGGCGTGAGCGCCGCGCCCGCGGACCGGGTCCTGGTCAACCCCGAGGCGTTCGGGCTGCTGTCCGCCTTCGGCAAGCAGGTCGTCCTCACCCACGAGACCACGCACGTGGCGACCCGCCGGTCCACCGACGACCACACCCCGCTGTGGCTGTCGGAGGGCACCGCGGACTGGGTCGCCTACCGCGACTCGGGCCGCGGCGCCCCCGAGATCGCGCCGGAACTCGCGGGTGACGTGCGGGCCGGGCGGGTGCCCGGCGCGCTGCCGGACGCCGCGGACTTCAAGGCCGGCTCGGCGAAACTGGCGCAGGCGTACGAGGGCGCCTGGCTCGCCTGCCGGATGATCGCCGACCAGTGGTCGCCGCAGACCCTGACCGCCTTCTACCGGGCGGTGGCGCAGGGCGGCACCCTGGACGCGCACCTGCACGGCGCGCTGGGCCTGAGCACCGCCGAGTTCACCGCGCGATGGCAGGCCTATCTGCGGAAGGAGCTGGCGTGAGCACCGGCACGGAGGGCGGGGCACCGCGGGACGGCGGGGCGCCGGGGGACGGGGAGACGTCGGGGGGCGGCACGAGCGGCGATGGCGGCGCGGTCGCCGGGGAGAAGGCGGGCGCGGACGGCGCGGACTTCAGCGAGGAGGAGGCGTCCCGCGGCCAGGCCCTCTTCCGGCAGGTGTGGCCGCTGGCCCTCGGCGCGTCCGCGGCGTCCCTGGCCCTGTCCCTGGCGCTGGGGCTCACCTCCGCCGGCACCGGGCTCATCGGCGCGTTCGGAGACGCCTGGGCGGCGCGGGTGGCCGGCGGCGCGGTCACGCTGGTGCTGCTGCCGATGCTCCTCGGGCTGCCGTTCGCGGCCCGCGGCCGCGTGGTGCGGGCCCGCTTCGGCCTGGTCACCCAGGGCTGGGGCGGCTGGGCCGTCGACCGGCTGCGCGGCCTGCTGATCTCGCTGCCTCTCGCGGCGGGCGCGCTGTTCGCCGTGTACGCGCTGGCCGGCACCACCCGCTGGTGGTGGGCCTGGGCGGCGCTGGGCGCGGCCGCGCTCACCGTGCTGATGTCGTTCCTGGCGCCGCTGGTCTTCGAGCCGCTGTTCAACCGGTTCACGCCCATGGAGGCCGGGCCGCTGCGCGAGTCGCTGCTGGCCCTGGCGGCCCGTGACGGCGTGGTCGTGCGCGACGTGCTGGTCGCCGACGCGTCGCGCCGGACCACCGCGCTGAACGCGTACGTCTCCGGGTTCGGCCGCACGCGCCGGATCGTCGCCTACGACACGCTGCTGACCACTGCCGAGCCGCGCGAGGTCGAGCTGGTCGTCGCCCACGAGCTGGGGCACGTGGTGCACCGCGACGTGCTGCGCGGCACCGTGCTCGGCGCGGTGGGCGCGGCGGCCGGGGTGTGCGTGCTGGCGGCCGTGGTGTCCTGGCGGGCGCTGCTCGACGCGGCGGGCGTCGACCGGTTCGCCGACCCCGGATCCGCGTGGCTGCTGGCGGCCGTCGCCGGGGTGGGCGAGGTGCTGTCCGGCCCGCTCTGGCGGGCCGTGAGCCGCCGGGTGGAACGCCGGGCGGACGTGCACGCGCTCGATCTGACGGCCGCGCCGGCCGCGTTCGCGGCGATGCAGCGGCGGCTGACCGTGGTCAACGTCGGCCATCCCGACCCGCCGCGGCTCCTGCACCTGCTGCTCTCCACCCACCCCGCCCCCGCCGAACGCATCCGCCTCGCCCGCGCGTGGCGTCCCCCCACCACCGAGGCGGAGCACGCCCCGAAGGACCGGCCACCGGCCTGAGCCCGCCGGGGTTCGGGCGGTGCCGGGTCGGCGATGCGGTGTCGGCCCACGTCAGGCGATCCGCGGGCGCGCGTCCTGTGCGGCGGGGGCGGTCACGGGGTGAGGACCGTGGAACGGGGGTCGGGTTCGGCCGGTTCGGGGCGGGTGGGGCCCGGGGTGCGGGCCGGGACGGTGGCGGCCCACAGGCGGCGGCACGACATCACCGACGCGGTCACCAGGAGGGCGTTGCGGGTGCCGAGCAGCAGCAGCCCCCAGGCGTCGCCGGCCGTCACGTGGCTGAAGAAGGGGGGGAACTCCAGCGTGGTGAACAGCGCGGCCGCCAGCGTCAGCAGCAGCGGCAGGCGCAGCACGGTGCCGCGGGCCGCCGCGCACACCGCGCCGGCGCCGACCAGCCACACCATGTACTGCGGGCTGATCACGCGGCTGGTGGTGGTGAAGACCAGCAGCGCGGTGAACGCCGCGTCGTACGGGGTGGCGGCGGTGAACCGCCGCGCGCGCAGCCGCCACCAGGCCAGCCAGCACACGCCGAGCACGCTCAGCCCCAGCGCCGCGGCGCTCACCAGGTGCACGTGCGGCCCGAGGAACTCCATCGACCCGTAGTGCATCTCGACCCGGCCGTGCCAGCCCAGGTGGCGCGCCACGTGGAAGACCATGGCCCCCAGGGACTCGACCTCGGTGCCGCGGTGCTGCTGGAAGGCCAGGAAGGACATCGAGTTGCGCATCAGGGCGGCCGACAGGCCGAGCAGCACCGCCACGGTGGCCGCCGCGGCCGCCCAGGAGCGGCGCAGCGTGCGGGAGGTGGGCGCGCCGATCAGCACCAGCAGCGGCCACAGCTTGAGCAGCCCGCCGAACCCGGCGAGCGCGCCGGCGAGGGCCGGGCGCCGGCGCAGCGCCAGCAGCGCGGGAACCGCGACCGCGGTCACCATCACGTCGTAGCGGGCGTACACGATCGGGCCGAGCAGGGTCGTGCCCCCGATCCACACCCAGACCCCGGCCATGCGCCCCGAGTGCCGGGCGTCGCGCAGCAGGGCGCCGAGCACCACCGCGTCGGCCAGCAGCGCCAGGACGAAGAACGCCGACGCGTAGCCCAGGAACGGCAGCCCGCCCGGCGCCAGCAGCGGAACGGCCGCGCCCGGCGGGTACTGCCAGGCCACGTCGTGGGCGGGGAACGCGCCCGTCCGCAGCACCGGGTACCACCCGCGGTAGATGTCCTCGACGTCGTGCACCACCACCTGGCCAGGGAAGCGGACCACCTGGAACACGAAGACCAGCAGGGCGGCGCGGGTGGCCGCCCAGGCGGCGACGGCGCCGCCAGGACCGCCGATACGGGGCTTTGTCACGGTATGCATCATGCGTGCCGCCGCGCCCGCGCTCCTGTACGGACGCGATCCGCACGCCCGGCCGGGTGAACGACCCGCGGAGCCCCGGGTGAACGCGTCCGGCCGCCGCCCTGCGCCCGTCCCCGCCCGCCCGCGGCCGCCGTCCGCGGCTGTCAGCGCCCCTCAGCGCCCGTCAGCGCCAGTCGGATAGACTCCCTTTTTCCCTGCCCGCCTGCGCATCAGGTCAGCGAGGACACCCCGGCGTGGACAAGACCCTCATCGTCACCAACGACTTCCCGCCGCGCCCCGGCGGCATCCAGTCCTTCGTGCACAGCATGGCGCTGCGCCTGGACCCCGGCCAGGTCGTGGTCTACGCCTCCACGTGGAAGGACGGCAAGGAGGTCGCGGCGTTCGACGCCGAGCAGCCGTTCCCGGTGGTCCGCGACCGCACCTCGATGCTCCTGCCCACCCCGCGGGTGACCAGGACCGCCGCCCGGCTGCTGCGCGAACACGGCTGCTCCTCCGTGTGGTTCGGGGCCGCCGCGCCGCTCGCCCTGATGGCGCCCGCCCTGCGCAGGGCGGGGGCGCGGCGGCTGGTCGGCACCACGCACGGCCACGAGGCCGGCTGGGCCCAACTGCCGGGCAGCCGACGGCTGCTGCGCAGGATCGGCGAGGGCACCGACACCCTGACCTACCTCGGCGAGTACACCCGCTCCCGGATCGCCGCGGCGCTCACCGGGGACGCGGCCGCCCGCATGGTCCAACTCCCGCCCGGCGTCGACGAGAAGACCTTCCACCCCGGCTCCGGCGGTGCCGTGGTCAGGGCCCGGCTGGGCCTGTCCGACCGGCCCGTGGTGGTGTGCGTGTCGCGGCTCGTGCCGCGCAAGGGGCAGGACACGCTGATCCTGGCGATGCCGCGGATCCTGCGCGAGTTCCCCGACGCGGCGCTGCTGGTCGTCGGCGGCGGCCCCTACCGCGGCGAGCTGGAGACACTCGCCGAGCGCACCGGCGTCGCCGGGGCCGTCACGTTCACCGGTCCCGTGCCGTGGGAGGAACTGCCCGCGCACTACGGGGCGGGCGACGTGTTCGCGATGCCGTGCCGCACCCGGCGCGGCGGCCTGGACGTCGAGGGCCTGGGCATCGTCTACCTGGAGGCGTCCGCGACCGGACTGCCGGTCGTCGCCGGGGACTCCGGCGGCGCGCCGGACGCGGTGCTCGACGGCGAGACCGGCTGGGTGGTGCCCGGCGGCTCGCCCGAGCAGGCCGCCGACCGCGTCCTGACGCTGCTGCGCGACCCCGAACTGCGCCGCAGGATGGGCGAGCGGGGCCGCGAGTGGGTCGAACGCGACTGGCGCTGGGACCTGCTGGCGACCCGTCTGACGTCCCTGCTCTGAGCCCGCACGGCCCGGGCGGGGCCCGGACCGTGCCGCGTGCCGTGCTACGGCCGGTAGAGCGCGTCGATCTCCGCGGCGAACTCGTGCAGGACGATGGTGCGCTTCAGCTTCAGCGAGGGCGTCACGTGGCCCGACTCCTCGGTGAACTGGGTCGGCAGGATGCGGAACTTGCGCACCGACTCGGCCTTGGAGACGGCCGCGTTGCCCTCGTCCACCGCGTGCTGGACGGCCGCGACCAGGTCCGGGTCGCCTGCCAGTTCGGCGACCGTGCGGCCGGTCTTGCCGTGCTGCTCGGCCCAGTGCGGCAGGAACTCCTCGTCCAGGGTGATCAGCGCGGCGACGAACGGCCGCCCGTCGCCGACGACCATGCACTCGGCGATCAGGGCGTCCGCCCTGATGCGGTCCTCTATCACCGCGGGGGCGACGTTCTTGCCGCCGGCCGTCACGATGATCTCCTTCTTGCGGCCGGTGATGGACAGGTAGCCGTCCTCGTCCAGCGTGCCCAGGTCACCGGTGTGGAACCAGCCGTCGGCCATCGCCTCGGCGGTCGCCGCCTCGTTGTTCCAGTAGCCCGTGAACAGGTGCTCGCCGTACAGCAGCACCTCGCCGTCGTCGGCGATGCGCACGGTGGAGCCGGGCAGCGGCTGGCCGACGGTGCCGATCTTCGTGCGGTCCCACGGGTTGAAGGCGGTCGCCGCGCAGGACTCCGTGAGCCCGTAGCCCTCCAGGACCGTGAAGCCGATGCCGCGGTAGAAGTGGCCGAGGCGCTCGCCCAGCGGGGCGCCGCCGGAGATCGCGTGGGTCGCCCGGCCGCCGAGCACCGCCCGCAGCCGGCTGTAGACGAGCCGGTCGAAGACCCGGTGGGACAGGCGCAGTTTCAGCGACGGGCCGCCGGGGGCGTCCAGCGCCTTGCTGTACTCGATCGCGGTCGCCGCGGCCTTGTCGAAGATCCGGCCCTTGCCGCCGGCCTGAGCGGTGGCGCGCGCGGTGTTGTAGACCTTCTCGAACACCCGCGGCACGCCCAGGATCAGGGTGGGCCGGAAGCCCTGCAGGTCGTCGGTGAGGTTCTTGATGTCGGGCACGTGGCCCAGCCGGATCGGCGCCATCACCGCGGCCACCTCGACCAGCCGCCCGAAGACGTGGGCCAGCGGCAGGAACAGCAGCACCGAGGAGTGCCCGGTCCGGAACAGCGGCGCCAGCCGCTCCACCACGTTGCCGCACTCGGCGAAGAAGCTGCGGTGGGTGAGCACGCAGCCCTTGGGGCGGCCGGTGGTGCCCGAGGTGTAGACGATCGTGGCCGGCGAGTCCGCGTTGGCCCACGCGGCCCGCTCGTCGACCACCGCGTCGGAGACGTCGGTGCCGGACGCGACCAGCGCGTCCACCGCGCCGGAGTCGATCCGCCACACGTGCTTGAGGTGCGGCAGCCGCTCGCGTACCGACTCCACGACGGCCTCGTGCCCGGCCGACTCCACCACCACCGCGACCGCGCCGGAGTCGGCGAGGATCCACTCGACCTGCGAGGCCGAGGACGTCTCGTACACGGGCACGGTCACGGCGCCGGCGCACCACACCGCGAAGTCCAGCAGCGTCCACTCGTAGCGGGTCCTGGACATCAGCGCGACCCGGTCGCCGGGCTGCACGCCGGAGGCGATCAGGCCCTTGGCCGCCGCCCGCACCTCGGAGAGGAACGCCGCCGCCGTCACGTCCTGCCAGCGTCCCGCCGGATCCTTGCGGCCGAGCACGGGGATGTCCGGATGCTGAGCGGCGTTGCGGCGGATCAAGTCCGTCAGGTTGCCGTCCGCGGGGACCTCGTACAGGGCGGGAAGGCTGAACTCACGCAAGGCGACTGCTCCTCATCGGTGCCACGGCGCACCCGGAGGGAAGAGGGACGGCCTGGACGTTACCCATCGGTAAAGCTCCGGCGGTAGAGGGGCAGTGCAGATGTTTTCAGCATCACACACCGGAGGGCAGCCAGGCCGGTGGGATCGGCGCACCGCCTGCCGCACACTAGACCAGGGCGCCCCGCGCCCGGCGATGACCCCCCATAAGGTGCCCGCTATAGGGTGACGGTATGCGGGTGCATGTGGTGAGCGACGTCCACGGGGCGGCCGAGGACCTGGCCCGGGCCAAGGACGGCGCCGACGCGCTGGTCTGCCTCGGCGACCTGGTGCTCTTCCTCGACTACGCCGACCACGCGCGCGGCATCTTCCCCGACCTGTTCGGCGTCGAGAACGCCGACCGCATGGTGGAACTGCGCACCGCCCGCAGGTTCGACGAGGCCCGCGACCTCGACCGGCGGCTGTGGGACGGCATCGACCGCCGCGCCGCCATCGAGACCGCGGTGCGCAAGCAGTACGCCGAGCTCTTCGCGGCCTTCCCGACCCCCACGTACGCCACCTACGGCAATGTCGACATCCCGTCCCTGTGGGCGGAGTACGCAGGCCCCGGTACCACCGTGCTCGACGGCGCGACCGCGGACATCGGCGGCCGTACGTTCGGATTCGTCGGCGGCGGCCTGCGCACCGCCATGCGCACGCCGTACGAGATCGACGACGACGCCTACGCGGCCAAGGTCGACGCGCTCGGCCCGGTCGACGTGCTGTGCTCGCACATCCCGCCAGCCGTCCCCGACCTCTGCTACGACACCGTCGCCCGGCGGTTCGAGCGCGGCAGCCACGCGCTGCTGGAGGCGATCCGCACCCTGCAGCCGAAGTACGCGCTGTTCGGCCACGTCCACCAGCCGCTGGTGGCCAGGACCCGGATCGGCCGCACCGAATGCGTCAACGTCGGCCACTTCAACCACACGCGCACTCCCTGGGCGCTGGAGTGGTGACACCGGTCCGCCGCGGTGACCGCCGCCACACCGGAGCGCGGTAGCCTGCACCAGCAGCCAGCAGCACTGTTCAGGAGGCCACGGCCATGGCGGAACACACGAGGTCCAGCATCACCATCGAGGCGAAGCCCGCCGCCGTCATGGGCGTCATCGCCGACTTCGGCCGCTACCCGGAGTGGACGGGCGAGGTGAAGGAGGCCGAGGTCCTCGCCACCGACGCCGCCGGCCGCGCCGAGCAGGTCAGACTGCTGCTCGACGCCGGCGCCATCAAGGACGACCACACCCTGGCGTACACCTGGATCGGCGACAACGAGGTCCAGTGGTCGCTGGTGAAGTCCCAGATGCTGCGCACCCTCGACGGCTCCTACGCGCTCGTCGCGCTCGACGGCGGCGCCCGGACCGAGGTCACCTACCAGCTCACCGTCGACGTCAAGATCCCGATGCTCGGCATGATCAAGCGCAAGGCCGAGAAGGTCATCATCGACCGCGCGCTGGCCGGCCTGAAGAAGCGGGTCGAGACCCCGGCGCAGCCGGACGCCGGCGACACCGGCGAACCGGCCTGACCGCGTGGCCGCGCTGACCGCCGTCCGCACCCTGCTCGTCACCGGAGCGGGCGGCGCCGGCCGCACCTGCGTGGCGGCGGCCACCGCGGCGGCCGCCGCCCGTTCCGGCACCCGCACCCTGCTGCTGACCGGCGCCGCCGGCGCCGCGCTGGACCCGCTGCTGCCGCCGGCCGGCACCGAGGGCCCCGCCGTCTCGGCCGCCGGGCTGCCGCAGCCCTACGGCGTGGACGGCTTCGACTCCCTGTACGTCGCCCGGATCGACCCGGCGGCGTCGTTCCGCGCCGGGGCGCTGGACCTCCAGGGGCGCATCGGCAGCCTGCTGGCCATGCTCGGCGCGGCCCCCCTCGACCCCGAGGAGCTGACCGCACTGCCCGGCGCGGACGCCCTCGCGATGCTGCGCGCGCTGCGCGAGGCCGCCGGGGCCGACGCGGTCTGGGACCTGGTCGTGGTGGACCTGCCGCCGGTCGCCGAAGCCGTCCGGCTGCTCGCCCTCCCCGAGCAACTGCGGCGCTACCTGCGGCGGTTGCTACCCGAGGACCGGCAGGCCGCGCGCGCCCTGCGCCCGGTCCTGGCCCAGCTCGCGGGAGTGCCGATGCCCGCGGAGTGGGCCTACGAGGCGGCCTCCCGCGCCGACCACGAGCTCGACGCGGTCCAGGCCGTGATCGAGGACCCGGGCACGGCCGTGGCGGTCGTCCTCACCCCCGGCGCGACCGCCCCCGCGACCCTGCGCACCGCCCGCACCGGCCTGGCCCTGCACGGCCACCGGCTGGCCGCCGTGGCCGCGAACCGTGTGCTGCCGACCGGCTCCGCCGACCCCTTCCTCGCCGGGCTCTCCGCCGACCAGCAGGACGCGCTCAAGCAGCTCGCCGACCAGTGCGCCACCGACGGCGTCCCCCTGTACGAGCTGCCGCACCTCGGCCGCGCCCCGCAGGCCGGCCTCGGCGACGGCCCGGCCGTGCCCGTCGCCCCGCCCGAGCCCGCGGCACCGGGGCCGCACCCCCCGTCCGCGCCGTGGACGGTCACCGACCGGCTCGCCGCCGACGGCTGGTTCGTCTGGACCCTGCCGCTGCCCGGCGCCACCCGCGAGGGCCTCGACCTGGTCCGCCGCGGCGACGAACTCGTCCTGGACGCGGGCGGATTCCGCCGGATCGTGCCGCTGCCGTCCGCGCTCCGCCGCTGCACCGTGGCCGGCGCCGCGCTCCGCGACGGCGCCCTCGCCGTCCGCTTCACCCCCGACCCAGAGGTCTGGCCCCGCTAGACCCGCCCCGCGAGGAGTGCCGTCCGGCTGCGGGCCCGCAGGCCCCCGCGGGATCAGCCGGACCGGGCCCCGGTCCCGCACGGGCGCGCGAACGCCCGGCGCGCGGCGGGAGTTCGGGTACCGTCGAAGGGGAAGCGAAGGAGACGGACCGGGGCCACGTGCCGCGGTGAGGTGTTGAGCGGGTGTTTGGAGAGCCGATCATGAGCGAAGCCACGGACCGTCCCGACGCCGACGCGTGGGCCAAGGCCAGCGCCGAGGACATCGCCGCCGAGCACGCCCGGCGGCGGGCGCAGGCCGGGCAGGAGCCGGGCAGCGCCGTCGACGAGCTGCGCCGGCTGGCCGAGGCGGTGGGCGAGGCCGTCACCGACCGGCTGGCCGCGCTGAACCACCCCGCGGTCCAGGTCGCCGCCCAGTCCGTGGTGTCCCAGGTGCGTTCCGTTGTCGAACCCATCGTGGACCGCAACCCCGACGTCTTCGACCACCTGGCGAGCGCGGGGGCCGAACTTCTGGCGGCCTACCGCTCCGCGGTGGCCTCCGCGGAGGCCCACTGGACCGCCGGGGACCCGTCCTCGCGTTCAACCGCTGAACACATCGACCTCGACTGACCTCCCCTCCGGTACGGTTCTCTTAGCGGGGAACGACCGAAAACTGAGGGACACATGGGACTCACCATCGGCGTCGACATCGGCGGCACCAAGATCGCGGCTGGAGTGGTCGACGAGGAAGGTTCGATCCTCGAGACCGTCAAGGTGCCGACTCCGTCGACTCCCGAAGGCGTCGTGGACGCGATCGTCGAGGCGGTTCGCCAGGTCAGCACGGGTCACCAGATCGAAGCGGTCGGCATCGGCGCGGCAGGCTACGTCGATGACAAGCGCGCCACCGTCCTGTTCGCGCCGAACATCAACTGGCGGCATGAGGCGCTCAAGGACAAGGTCGAACAGCGGGTCGGCCTCCCCGTCGTCGTGGAGAACGACGCGAACGCGGCGGCGTGGGGCGAGTACCGCTTCGGCGCCGGCCAGGGCCACTCCGACGTGATCTGCATCACGCTCGGCACGGGTCTGGGCGGCGGCATCATCATCGGCAACAAGCTGCGCCGCGGCCGGTTCGGCGTCGCGGCCGAGTTCGGGCACATCCGTGTGGTGCCGGACGGCCTGCTGTGCGGTTGCGGCAGCCAGGGCTGCTGGGAGCAGTACGCCTCCGGCCGCGCCCTGGTCCGCTACGCACGGCAGCGCGCCAACGCCACTCCCGAGAACGCCCAGGTCCTGCTGAGCCTCGGCGACGGCACCGCCGAGGGCATCGAGGGCCGGCACGTCAGCGCGGCGGCGCGGCAGGGCGACCCGGTCGCCGTCGACTCGTTCCGCGAGCTGGCCCGCTGGGCCGGCGCGGGACTGGCCGACCTGGCCTCGCTCTTCGACCCCTCGGCGTTCATCGTCGGCGGCGGCGTCTCGGACGAGGGCGAGCTGGTCCTCGACCCGATCCGCAAGTCGTTCCGGCGCTGGCTGATCGGCGGCGAGTGGCGCCCGCACGCGCAGGTGCTGGCCGCACAGCTGGGTGGCAAGGCAGGGCTGGTCGGAGCGGCCGACCTGGCACGCCAGGGCTGAGAGCTCACGAGGAAAGGCGCACCATGGACGATCTGCCGGGTTCCGTCACCGAGCCTGACGGCTCGGCGGTCATCCGCGTGCTCAGCTACAACATCCGCTCGCTGCGGGACGACAGGGCGGCGCTGGTCCGGGTGATCCGTGCCTGCGCCCCCGACCTCGTCCTCATCCAGGAGGCCCCGCGGTTCTTCCGGTGGCGCAAGGCCGCGGTCCGGCTCGCCGACGCCACGGACCTCACCTACGTCACCGGCGGAGCGACCGCGACGGGGCCGATGATCCTGTCCGGGCTGCGCGCGCACGTCGAGCGCACCGAGGACAGCCTGATGCCGCGCACCCCGGGCCTGCACCAGCGCGGGTTCGCCGCGGCGGTGCTCAGGATCGGCGGCGCGCGGCTGGCCGCCGTGAGCACCCACCTGAGCCTCAGCCCCGCCGAGCGCTACGTCCAGGCCGGGCTGGTCCTGGACCGCGTCGCGTCGCTGGGCGAGCCGCACGTCGTCCTCGGCGGCGACTTCAACGAGCCGCCGGAGCGGAGGGGCTTCGCCCGGATCGCCGCGGAGCTGCAGGACGGGCACGTGGTGAAGCCGTGGGGCGGCGACATCACGAACATGCGGCCGCCGTTCCAGCGGATCGACGCGGTGTTCGCCACGCGGTCCGTCGACGTCCTCGGGTGCGGTGTTCCCCACGGCCTGCCCGGTGTCTCGGACGCGGACCTGCGCTCCGCGTCCGACCACTTCCCCGTCCTCGCCGCACTCCGCGTCCCCGCGTAACGGTTCGCCCTGGGCGTCCACAGGGCGGACCCCTGCGCCTGACCGGGGCGGAGCCCACTCCGTCGGGGGCGGACCGGTGTTCGGGGTGGGTCAGACGACGGCGCCGCCGCCGGGGCGATCGTCGTCGTCCTCACCCGTCCGCATCCGGGCGACCAGCGTGGCGAAGCCACCGAGGAAGCCGCCGACGCCGACGAGGATGGCCCACCAGGTCAGTTCGAGCTGGAAGAGGACGAACGCGAGCAGCAGGAGCGGGCCGCCGAGGACCGCGATCCACGCGAACTTCGTGGTGACGTCCGTCTCCGGCAGCGGCGGCGGCTCGGGCGGCACGAAGTGCGCGTCCTCGTCGTCGTCCTCCAGCTCGTAGTCGCGCGGCCCCTGGATCACGGGGTGGACGACGATGCTGCGGGCCGGCGGCGGCGCCTTCGGCACCGGGGGCTCCTCGGCCACGTTCTCCGCGTCCGGCCACGCGGACTTCGCGCCGGGCGCCGGCTCCTCGTCGAAGCCGGCGATCAGCGCGGCCCACGCCGCGTCCTCGTCGAGCGGAGCGGCGCCCTCGTCCTCGCGGTCAGCCACCGGCCATGCCCTCCTCGACCGCCGCCGGAGCGGACAGCCGCTGGATGAAGTCGTAGGACTCGGAGAAGATCCGGTCCGCGTCGTGGTCGAGCGTGGCCACGTGGTAGCTGCGTTCCAGCACCCGCTCGGTCACGTCCGTGGACGACACCCGCGAGAGTACGACAGCGGAGTTCGAGGGGTGCACCACGTGGTCGACACGGCTGTGCAGGAGCAGCAGCGGCTGGGTGACCTGGGGGAGCCCCGGCTGCACGACCCGCCAGAACCGGGTGAGCGAGTGCACCGCGTGCAGCGGCGTCCGGTCGTAGCCGACCTCCTCCGCGCCCTCCAGCGCGATGTCGCTGGCGATGCCCGGCACCGACGGCACGACGTGCCGGATCACCGGCACCGCCTTCAGCTGCAGGCTGTCGGCCTTCACCGACGGGTTCACCAGCACCAGCCCGCTGATCCGCGACCCGTGCTTCTGGGCGAGCCGCAGCGCGAGGGTCCCGCCCATCGACAGGCCGCACACGAAGACCCGTTCGCACTGCTCCGTCAGCTCCCGCAGTTCCCGGTCCACCTCGGCGTACCAGTCCTGCCAGCCGGTGACCTGCATGTCCTGCCAGCGGGTGCCGTGGCCGGGCAGCAGCGGCAGCCGGACGGTCAGCCCGCGGGCGGCCAGGTACTCGGCCCAGGGCCGCAGGGACTGCGGGGTGCCGGTGAATCCATGGCACAGCAGGACGCCGGTGTCGCCGCCGTCGTGGCGGTACGGCTCGGCTCCGGGGATGAGCGGCACCGTGGTTCTCCTGTTCGGGCGCGCGATTGCGGGTACACGGGAGTTCGGAGGTTCAGCGTACGCGGGACCCGTACCAAGCGGTAAGCCCCAGCCGACGTGCGTGCTCATGTGTGGCCGCCTGGGGCCGGATGCGCGCCCGGTTGGCGTTAAGGTCTTTGCGTCGGAAACAGGAGGCAGGGTTGTTCTACGGCGCGATGAAGATCGTTATCGGCCACCCGATCAAAGCGGCGTTCCGTCCGTGGGTGGAGGGGCTGGAGAACATTCCCGAGGAGGGACCCGCCATCCTGGCGAGCAACCACCTGTCCTTCTCCGACTCCTTCTTCCTGCCCGCGGTGCTGGACCGCAAGGTCACCTTCATCGCGAAGGCGGAGTACTTCACCTCGCCGGGAGTGAAGGGCAAGCTGACCGCCGCGTTCTTCAAGGGCGTCGGCCAGCTGCCCGTGGACCGCTCGGGGGCCCGGGGCGCCGGCGAGGCGGCGATCAAGAGCGGCCTGGCCGTGCTGGAGCGCGGCGAGCTGTTCGGCATCTACCCCGAGGGCACCCGGTCGCCCGACGGCCGGCTGTACCGGGGCAAGCCCGGCGGGCTGGCCCGGGTGGCGCTCGCGTCCGGCGCGCCCGTCATCCCGGTCGCGATGATCGACACGGAGAAGGTGCAGCCGGTCGGCCAGGTGATGCCGAAGTTCTCGATCCGCCCGGGCATCAGGATCGGCAAGCCGCTGGAATTCGACCGCTACCACGGCATGGAGAGCGACCGGTTCATCCTGCGCTCGGTCACCGACGAAGTGATGTACGAGATCATGCGGCTGTCCGGCCAGGAGTACGTCGACATCTACGCCACCGCCGCCAAGCGGCAGATCGCCGAGGCCGCCAAGCGCGCCGCGGAGGCGTCCGGGTCCTGAGCCGGGCCGTCCGTCCGGGTCCGGCACCGGGCCGGAAGGCGTAGGACCGGCCGCAAGGGGCAGGACCGGGCCGCAACGGGCCCGGGCAGGCCGTCCAGGGGGCCGCGGAGCGCCCGGGACGGCGGGGGAGGGGAGAAGCACGCGTGGCCGTGCGCATGTCCGTCGAGCAGCCGCTGTGGCGCGCCCTGCTCGCCTACCGCCTGCTCACCGCGGCCTACGCGGTCGCCCTGTACGTCCACGCGTACGGCCACCTGCGCCACCCGCTGCCGGGCGGGGTGTACATGGCCCTGCTCGCCGGATGGACGCTCGCCACCATCGGCCGGGTCAGGAACGCCGAGCGCTGCACCCGCGCCTTCCTCGCCGCCGACCTGACCGTCGCCGTCGGCGGCATCCTGCTGACCCGCTACGTCGACACGATGGAGCGCGTCGAGTCGGGCGCGTTCACGCTGCCGTCGATATGGACCGCGGGCGCCGTGCTGGCCTTCGCGGTGAAGGGCGGCTGGCGCTGGGCGGCGGCCGCCTCCAGCCTCGTGGCGGCCGCGGACCTGGTGGAGCGCGGCAGCCCCAGCCGCGACACCCTGCACAACGTGATCCTGGTGTGGGTGGCCAGCATCGCCATCGGCTACGTCGTCGAGGTCGCCCGGGCCAGCGAGCGGACCCTCGCGCGCGCCCTGCAGATCGAGGCGGCGACGCGGGAGCGCGAACGCCTGGCCCGCGACATCCACGACGGGGTCCTCCAGGTGCTGGCGATGGTCCAGCGCCGCGGCAACCAGGCCGGCGGCGAGGCCGCGGAACTCGGCCGGCTCGCCGGCGAGCAGGAGGCCGCCCTGCGCACCCTGATCAGCGCCGCGCCGCCCGCCCCCCGGCCGGGTGCCCCCGGCGACGGCGGGCCCGCCGCCCCCGACGGCCCGCAGGACCTGCGGACGCTGCTGGCGCCGCACGCCTCGCCCCTCGTCACCCTGTCCGCGCCCGGCACGCCCGTGCTGCTGGCCCCGCACGCCGCCGCCGAACTGGCCGCGGCGGTGGGCGCCGCGCTGGACAACGTCCACCAGCACGCGGGGGAGCGGGCGCACGCCTGGATCCTCGTCGAGGACGAGCCCGAAGCCGTCCTGGTGACGGTGCGGGACGACGGTCCCGGGATCGCGGAGGGCCGGATCGTGGCGGCCGCGGACGAGGGCCGCCTCGGGGTCGCCCAGTCGATCCGCGGGCGGCTGCGGGACCTCGGCGGCACTGCCGAGCTGCTGTCGGTGCCCGGCCAGGGCACCGAGGTGGAGCTGCGGCTGCCGCGCGGGCCCGGGGAGTACCGGGCGCCGGGCGCGGCAGAATCGGGGGCGGCACTGACGGACGCCGACGGAAGAGGCAGAACATGACGGGCAGTGCGGGCAGTGCGGGCAGTGCGGGCGGCACGGGCGGCACGGTGGGGACGGCGGACACCGGCGGTGGGCGGGAGGCACCCGTGACGGTGATGGTCGTCGACGACCATCCGATGTGGCGCGACGCGGTGGCCCGCGACCTCACCGAGGCCGGCATCCACGTGGTCGCCACCGCGGGCGACGGGCCCGAGGCGGTCCGGCGGGCCCGTGCGGCCCGCCCCCAGGTGCTGGTGCTCGACCTGAACCTGCCGGGAGCGTCCGGGGTGCAGGTGTGCAAGGAGGTCGTCGCCCACGACCCCGCGGTGCGCGTCCTGGTGCTGTCCGCGAGCGGCGAGCACGCCGACGTGCTGGAGGCCGTGAAGTCCGGCGCGACCGGCTACCTGCTGAAGTCCGCGGGCCGCGAGGAGCTGGTCGACGCGGTCCGCAGGACCGCGGTGGGCGACCCGGTCTTCACGCCCGGCCTGGCCGGGCTGGTGCTCGGCGAGTACCGCCGGCTGGCCACCGTGCCGGCCGCGGCCGCCGCGCCGGACGAGCCGGCCGCGCCCCGGCTGACCGAGCGCGAGACCGAGGTGCTGCGGCTGGTCGCCAAGGGCCTGAGCTACAAGCAGATCGCGCAGCGCCTGGTCATCTCGCACCGCACCGTGCAGAACCACGTGCAGAACACCCTCGGCAAGCTCCAGTTGCACAACCGCGTGGAGCTGGTCCGGTACGCGATCGAGCGCGGGCTCGACACGGCCGACGACACCGGGGGCGCGGCAGGGGCGACCGGCACCGGCGGCGGTCGCAGGGGCGGCGACATGTGACCCAAGTCACGCTAGCTTGGCGGAGGTTGCAACATCCGGCACAGCTGGCTTGCGACGAAGGGAAGAGCCCATGCGGGTCGGAGTCCTGACCGGCGGCGGAGACTGCCCCGGCCTCAACGCGGTCATCCGCGGCATCGTCCGTAAAGGCGTCCAGGAGTACGGGTTCGACTTCACCGGATTCCGCGACGGCTGGCGCGGCCCCCTCGAAGGGGACATCGTGCGCCTCGACATCCCGGCGGTCCGCGGCATCCTGCCGCGCGGCGGCACCATCCTCGGCTCCTCGCGCACCAACCCCCTCAAGACCGAAGGCGGCGTCGAGCGCGTCAGGCGCACCCTGGCGGAGAACGACGTCGACGCCCTCATCGTGATCGGCGGCGAGGACACCCTCGGCGTGGCCGCCGAACTGTCCTCCCGGCACGGAGTGCCCTGCGTGGGCGTGCCCAAGACCATCGACAACGACCTGTCGGCCACCGACTACACCTTCGGCTTCGACACCGCGGTCAACATCGCCACCGAGGCCATCGACCGGCTCCACACCACCGCCGAGTCCCACATGCGCGTCCTGGTGGTGGAGGTGATGGGCCGCCACGCCGGCTGGATAGCCCTGCACTCCGGACTGGCCGGCGGCGCCAACGTCATCCTCATCCCCGAGCAGCGCTTCGACCTCGACCAGGTGTGCGCGTGGGTCGAGAACCGGTTCAAGATCCGCTACGCGCCGATCGTGGTCGTCGCCGAGGGCGCCATGCCGGTCGACGGCGACCTGGTCCTCAAGGACGGCACCCTCGACTCGTTCGGCCACGTGCGGCTGTCCGGGATCGGTGAGTGGCTCGCCAAGCAGATCGAGAAGCGCACCGGCAAGGAGGCCCGCACCACCGTGCTCGGGCATGTCCAGCGCGGCGGTACCCCCAGCGCGTTCGACCGCTGGCTCGCCACCCGCTTCGGCCTGCACGCCGTCGAGGCCGTCCGCGACGGCGACTTCGGCACGATGGTCGCACTGCGCGGCACCGAGATCGTCCGCGTCCCGATCGGCGACGCCACCGCCCGCATCAAGACCGTCGACCCCGCCCTCTACCAGGAGGCGGGCGTCTTCTTCGGCTAGCCGTGGGACGCCTCGCGGCCGTCCCCGGTGTGCCGGAAATTCCCTTGTCCTTCCCTTGACCGACGGCGCTTGCCGTAGGTGATCCCCGCGACCTATTCTCCCTCCACCGGTCCGGAGGCGGCCGGTCCGGCGGCTTCGCCGTCCCCTCGGGGATCCCCCTTTCTGAGCACATGAGGAGCGCCCGTATGACGGGTGTTGCGGGAGGGCACCGCGTGCCCGTACTGGCGGTCGCAGGCGGCACCGCCTCCGGCAAGTCGACACTGGCCGACGCACTGGTCCGGCACCATCCCGGCCTGGTCGGCCTGGTCCGGCTCGACGACTTCTACGTCCCCGCGCACGATCCGCTGCGCGGGGTGCGGACCGTGTCCGCGACCGGCGCCGAGATCCTCGACTGGAACCACCCCGGCTCCATCGACCAGACCGCCGTCGCCGCCGCGGTCGACGCGGCCGCGACGGCGGCCGGCCGGCGCCGGCTGGTCGTCGTCGAGGGCCTGTTCGCGCTGACCCTGCCCGTGGTGGCCGCCCGCGCCACCTGGCGGGTCTACGTCGACACCCCCGACGACATCCGGCTCGCCCGCAAGATCCTGCGCAAGATCGAGGTGCAGCGGCAGGACCCCGCGCTGTCCCTGCGGAACTACCTGATGACCGGCCGGGAACGGCACGCCGCGCACGTCGCGCCCTCGCGCGCGGTCGCCGACCTGGTGGTCGACGGCACCGCCGACGAGTACGCGATGATCGCCGCCGTGGCCATGCTGATCGGCCCGGTGCTCGCCGCGCCGCTGCGCGGCGAACCCGCCCTGGACGCCAGCAGCTTCGGCGAGACCGCCTGACCCCGTTCCCGGGGCCGGGCGGTCCCTCCCGGCCCGTGCCGCCGCTCAGCGCACGGTCACCGCGGCCAGCACCTCCGCGACGATCGCCGGGCCGTCCAGCGTCAGCACCGACTCGGGGTGGAACTGCAGCCCGGCGAAGCCGGGACCGCGCATCGCGTGGACGTCGCCCGTCACCGGGTCACGACTCAACTCCACCTGGTGCATGGCCAGTTCCTCGGCCGCGGCCTCGTCGCAGCGGGCCGTGAACGTGTTGTAGAAGCCCACCGTCTCCGGCCGCCCGAAGAAGTCGATGCGCTCCTGCGCGCCCTGCGCCGGGTTGGCCTTGCGCGCCAGGTCGAGGCCCAGCTCCGCGGCGAGCAGCTCGTGGCCCAGGCACACCCCCAGCAGCCCGTGCCGGTGCTCCGCCACCAGGTCGGCCGCCAGCGCGCGCAGCAGCCGCATCTTCGGGTCCGCGGTGTCCGCCGGATCCCCGGGGCCGGGCCCCAGGACCACCGGGCCCCGGTGCGCCAGCGCCGCGTCCCGCAGCGCCGGCTCGTCGAACCGCCGCACCGTCACCGCCAGGCCGCACGAGCGCAGCAGGTGCGCCAGCATCGCGGTGAACGTGTCCTCGCCGTCGATGACCAGCGCGTGACCGGACAGCGCCCCGCCGGCCGCGGCCGCCGGACCGGTCTGCATCCGCAGCCAGAACGGCGCCAGGTGCCGGCGCCGGGCGTCCAGCGCCGCCTGGACCCTGATGTCGTCCGCCAGGCGCGGCCGCGGACCCGCCGCGGCCGCCGCGGGCGCGGGCAGCACGCCGAGCGCGGTCAGCACCCCGGCGGCCTTCGCGTGCGTCTCGGCGACCTCCGCGCGCGGGTCCGAGTGCCGCACCAGCGTCGCCCCGACCGGCACCCGCAGCCGACCGTCCGGCGCGATGTCCGCGGTGCGGATCAGGATGGGCGAGTCCAGCGTCTGCCCGCCGCCCGCGTCCCGGCCGATCAGCGCGAGGGCGCCCGCGTAGTAGCCGCGGCCGGCACCGTCCGGCCCGGCGGGCTCGTACCGCTCGATGACCCGGCAGGCGTTCTGCACCGGTGAGCCCGTGACCGTCGCCGCGAACATCGTCTCCCGCAGCACGTCCCGCACGTCCATCGTGGAGCGGCCCCGCAACTCGTACTCGGTGTGCGCCAGATGGGCCATCTCCTTCAGCCGCGGCCCGACCACCACACCGCCCAGGTCGCCGACGGTGCACATCATCTTCAGCTCCTCGTCGACGACCATCGTCAGCTCCTCCACCTCCTTCGGGTCGTGCAGGAACGCCAGCAGGCCCTCGGCGCTCGGGCCCTGCGCCGGGTAGCGGTACGTGCCGCTGATCGGGTTCATCACGACGGTCCCGCCGGACATCCGCACGTGCACCTCCGGACTCGCGCCGACCAGCGTCCGCTCCGGGGTGTGCACCACGTACGTCCAGTACGCGCCGCGCTCGCCGCGCAGCAGCCGGCCGAACAGGGCCAGCGCGGCCCGCGGGCCGTAGCCGGGCACCGAGCCGCGGAACGTGCGCCGGATGACGAAGTTCGCGCCCTCGCCGCGGCCGATCTCGTCCCGGACCACCCGCTCGACGACCGCCGCGTACGTGTCGTCGTCCACGTCGAACGCGCCGCCCTCGACGCTTACGTCGTCCTGGGGCAGCGCCGCCAGCAGGCCGTCCAGTGGCAGTGCGCACACCTCCTGCGGCAGCAGCACCGCCAGCGGCGTGCCGTCGTCGCGGACGTCGAAGCCGCGCTCGCGGATCTGCCGGAAGGGGACGAGGGCCAGGGCGTCCAGGGACGGCCCGCCGGCGGGCGCACCGGCGGGGAGCGGGATGCCGGACAGCGACGGCGCGGTCAGCACCGGGCCGAGCAGCACCTCCACCACGTCCGCGGGGTGGCCTGGGGTCCTGCGGTGCAGCAGGGCGAACGGCGGGCAGTCGCCGGCGGTGAGGCGCTGCACCATTTGGGCGGGGGAGTAGGGCACGTCGGTGCTCCTTCCGGAAGTCCCGTGGACGGAAGGGGCGGCCGGGCCCGGGAACGCCGAAGGCCGCCCCGTGTGGGGCGGCCTTCGCGTGAATCGGATGCGTCGCGCGCGAGGTCAGTGGGCCGCCCGGGAGGGGGGCCACCACCAGTTCTGGTTCATCGGCGCGGACGCGAGCATGGACCCGACCTTAGACCAGCGAGCCGTAGATCTGCCAGCCGGTGCCGATCTGGGTCCTGGCGGCGAACGCGGTCGCCGTCATGGAGCCGGTGCCCTTGTAGAGCCACAGCGTGCCCGACGAGTCGCGGGCCACCATGTCCGGCTTGCCGTCGCCGTTCACGTCACCGGTGCCGGTCATCGCGTTGTAGATCGTCCAGCCCGCGCCGATCTTCACTCGCGGGGCGAACGGAGCGGCCGCGTTGCCGGTGCCCTGGTAGAGCCACAGCGTGCCGGCCGTGTCGCGCGCGACCATGTCGCCCCTGCCGTCACCGTTCAGGTCGCCCACCGCGACCAGGGAGTTGTACGTCCCCCAGCCCGCGCCGACCTTCACCCGGGCGGCGAACGGCGTCGCCGGGGTGCCGGTGCCCTGGTAGAACCACAGCGTGCCCGACGAGTCGCGGGCGACCAGGTCCGGCTTGCCGTCCCCGTTCACGTCCCGGACGCCGGCCATCGTGTTGTAGACGCCCCAGCCCGCGCCCACCTTCAGGCGCGCCTTGAACGGCGCCGACGGGTTGCCGCTGCCCTGGTAGTACCAGAGCACCCCGGAGGTGTCCCGCGCGACCATGTCGCCCGTGCCGCTCGCCTTCAGGTCCGTCAGCGGCACCAGGGAGTTGTACACGCCCCAGCCCGCGCCGACCTTGAACCGCGTGTAGAACGGCGTGGCCGCGCTGCCCGTGCCCTGGTACTGGTAGAGCACGCCGGAGGAGTCCCGGGCCAGCAGGTTGTTGCGCGTGGTGCCGGGGTCGGGCGCGGTGGTGCTGATCTGCTTGACGTCCGACGCCTTCACCCACGCGATCCGGTGGTTGTACTGGATCGGGTAGAACTCGTCGGTGCCGGTGACCAGGGTGCGGTCGCCCGCGGCGGTGCCCGCGTAGGTACCGCCGTTGAAGTAGTCGCCGACCTTCTCCGGGCCCGCCTGCGCGTAGGCCTGGCCCGCCGGGATCGAGTACTTGGTGAGGCTCGCGTTGTTGTTCGTCTGCACGGCCACGCCGGTGCCCGTGTACGCGGCATCCTCCGGGTAGGCGCGCCCGTAGACGGCGATCGCGCCGGTACCGGCGGGGGTGATCACGCTGGAGCTCTTCACCGGCGCGGTGTACTGGCCGCCGGGGTTGTGGAACCACAGTTTCTGGCCGCTGTACCAGATCGCCGTCCAGTCCGGACCGGACGTGCCGGCCACGACGTACTCGCTGCCCGTGACGGCCTTGTTCTCCCAGTTGGACCCGTCGTTCGCCGCCGCCGAGCCCAGGTACGGGTCGTTCGGCTGGGCGCCCGAGGTGGAAGGCGTCGTGTACAGGTACACGAAGTTCGCCGGGTGTGCCGCGAACGTGGTGCCGCCATTGCTCAGGCTCGGCTCGTAGGCCGTGGTGTACGGCGGGACGATGCGGACCAGCTCGCCGACCCGCAGCGGGCCACCGGCGCCCTGGTCACCCACGGGGCTGCCGAGCAGCGCCATGTAGTGGTTCCAGTCCCAGTACGGACCCGGGTCCCAGTGCTGACCGGACACCAGGCTGTCGATCACGCCCGGGACCTCGTCGTGCCCGATGATGTGCTGGCGGTCCAGCGGGATGCCGAACTTGCCTGCGAGGTACTTCACCAGGGCGGCCGAGGAGTCGTACTCCGGCTCGGCGTACCAGCTGGCGGCCTTCATCGCGTAGCCCTCGTGCTCGACGCCGATCGAGTGCATGTTCACGGTCTTGTTGGCCGCGTGCCACGCCTCGTCCGTCGTCGCCACCATCTGCGTCACCCGGCCGTCGTCGGCGACCAGGTAGTGAGCGCTGGCGATGGCCGCCGGGTTCTGGAACTCCTGGATGGACCCCTCGAAGGTGCCCTCCATGTCGTGGATGACGATGTAGCGGATGTCCTCGCCGCTGGCCGGCCGCTTCGCCGGGTTGTAGTTGCCCTCGATGGTGGGCGGCGTGGCGCTGTCCGGCCCGAATCCCGCCTTGACGAAGTTGCAGCTCAGCCCGGACGGGCAGTCCGCCGTCGTCGTCGTGCTCGTGTCCGCTTGGGCCGCCAGCGGCGTCTTCGCGGGCTTGACGGGCGTCACAGAGGGGTCGGCGGCCAGCGTCACGATCTGACCGGAGTCGGTCACCCGGCTCTCGCCGGTGTGGATCGACTGGAAGACCCGCTTCGCGAACTGGTCGGCGCCGCCGGCGTCGGGGGACTGGCTGTAGCGGGCGATCGCCCCGTACCAGTTGCCCGCGTTCGCCGGCAGCGAGCCGTATGAGTCCTTCTCGTACTGCGCGAGCAGCGCCGCGGCCCCCCGGACGCTCTGCTCGGAGTTCTTCTTGAGGTCGCTCGCGGAGGTGCCGGTCAGCTTGGCGGCCTCGTCGAGCGTGTGCAGCCGCGGGTCCGAGGTGTTCACCTCGTTGTGAATCGCCGCCAGCGCCCGCTTGGCGTTGAAGTGCTTGCTGACGGCTGGGTCGCCGCTGAGGTTCATCTCGGAGAGACGCTCGGCGTCCGTCGGCTGCGACAGGTCCTGCGGGTTGATCTGGGTCAGGCCCATGACGTTGTAGTTGCCGGTCGAGCTCGGCTCGCCGTTGTGCGCGTCCCACAGCGTCTGCCGGTACGACACGGCCATCAGGACGCTCTGCGGGACCTTGAACTCCGCCGCGGCGGACGCGAACGCGTCCTGCAGCGCGTGGGGACTGTTCTGCGCGGTCGTGTCGCCGTTCGACGGCGACGCCAGCGCGATCGTTCCGTAGGTCGCGACGGTGGCCAGGACGGCCGCCCCCGCTCCGTACGCGATCAGTGATTTCCTTCTGCGGTGCTTGCTGCGGGCCACCTTGCCCCTGGCTCTCCGGCACGCCTGGGGCGCGCCCTCCCCTTGGCGATCTCCCGGACGGTGATCGCCTCCGAAGGCGCAGACGCTATCAGCCGTGTCTGACGTTCCGTTGACACCATGGGTTTCGGACGCGATGTCTCACCCACTGGGCCGAGAGAAGATCACGCCAGGCGAACCCTTAACCTGGTTCGTGTGACCGTGAACGCAGAACTCCTCGCCGGTGGCAACACCTGGCACTCCCTTCCCGCGGCGCAGCAGCCCGAGTGGCCCGACACCGATGCTCTGCGCGATGTGACCGCCGAGCTCGCCTCGTATCCGCCGCTCGTGTTCGCCGGGGAGTGCGACCAGCTGCGCGCCCGTATGGGCGCGGTGGCCAAGGGTGAGGCGTTCCTGCTCCAGGGCGGCGACTGCGCGGAGGCGTTCGACGCCGTCGGCGCCGACCAGATCCGGAACAAGCTGAAGACGCTGCTGCAGATGGGCGCGGTGCTCACCTACGCCGCGTCCGTGCCGGTCGTGAAGGTCGGGCGGATCGCCGGGCAGTACAGCAAGCCGCGCTCCAAGCCGACCGAGACCCGCGACGGCGTGACGCTGCCCACGTACCGCGGCGACTCGGTGAACGGCTTCGAGTTCACCGCCGACGCGCGCATCCCGGACCCGCAGCGGCTCAAGCGGATGTACCACGCGTCCGCGTCCACGCTGAACCTGGTGCGGGCCTTCACCACCGGCGGCTACGCCGACCTGCGGCAGGTGCACGCCTGGAACCAGGACTTCGTGAAGTCCTCCCCGTCCGGCCAGCGCTACGAGGCGCTGGCCCGGGAGATCGACAACGCGCTGAACTTCATGGCGGCCTGCGGCACCGACCCCGCCGAGTTCCGCACGGTGGAGTTCTTCTCCTCCCACGAGGCCCTGCTGCTCGACTACGAGACGGCGCTGACCCGGACCGACTCGCGGACCGGCAAGCTGTACGACGTCTCGGGCCACATGGTGTGGATCGGTGAGCGGACCCGGCAGCTGGACGGCGCGCACATCGAGTTCGCGTCCCGCATCAGCAACCCGATCGGCATCAAGCTGGGCCCGGGCACCACGCCCGAGGAGGCCCTGACGTACATCGACCGGCTCGACCCCGACCGCGAGCCCGGCCGGCTGACGTTCATCGTCCGCATGGGCGCCGACAAGGTCCGCGACAAGCTGCCGACCCTGGTCGAGAAGGTCACCGCGTCCGGCGCGCAGGTCGCCTGGGTCAGCGACCCGATGCACGGCAACACCTTCGAGGCCGCCTCCGGGCACAAGACCCGGCGCTTCGACGACGTGCTCGACGAGGTCAAGGGCTTCTTCGAGGTCCACCACGGCCTGGGCACCCACCCCGGCGGCATCCACGTCGAGCTCACCGGCGACGACGTCACCGAGTGCGTCGGCGGCGGCGACGAGATCTTCGTCGACGACCTCCACCAGCGCTACGAGACCGCCTGCGACCCGCGCCTCAACCGCAGCCAGTCGCTGGACCTGGCGTTCCTCGTCGCCGAGATGTACCGGGGCCAGTAGCCCCTGCGCGTTCGTCCCCGCGGGGCGGGGGTCACCCGGTGACCCCCGCCCCGCGCGCGTTGCGCCCCGCGCCACGCCGGCCGCGGCGAGCCCACCCGTACGGCAGCGGTGGGCGGCGGCCCGGCGCGGGTAGGCTCCCCGCGTGATCCGCGCTGTGGCCTTCGACATCGGCGAGACCCTGGTCCACGACAGCCGCCTCTGGACGATGTGGGCCGACTGGCTCGGCGTCCCGCCGCACACGGTGTCGGCGCTGGTCGGCGCCGTCGTCGCGCAGGGCCGCGACAGTGCGGACGCCCTGCGCCTGATCCGGCCGGGCATCGACATCGCCGCGGAACGCGCGGCCATGGAGGCGGCCGGCCGGGGCGAGCGGCTCGACGACGGCGACCTCTACCCGGACGCCCGCCCGGCGCTCCAGGCGCTGCGCGCCGCCGGGCTGCGGGTCGTCGTGGCCGGCAACCAGACCGCCCGCACCGGGGAGCTGCTGCGCGATCTCGACCTGCCCGCCCATGCCATCGCCACGTCCGGCGAGTGGGGTGTGGCCAAGCCCGACCCGCTCTTCTTCGCCCAGGTCGTCGGGGCGGCCGCCTGCGAGGCGCACGAGATCCTCTACGTCGGGGACCACCCCGTCAGGGACGTCTTCCCGGCGAAGGCCGCCGGGCTGCAGGCCGCGCATCTGCGGCGCGGGCCGTGGGGGTACCTGTGGGCCGACGACTCCGAGGTGGCGCTGACCGCGGACTGGCGCGTCGGCAGCCTGACGGAACTCGCGGAACGCCTCACCGCGGCGCGCTGAGCGGCGCGCCGAGTGGTGACCTGAACACGGCCGCCCGCGCCGAAGGGGCGCGGATCACACCCCTTCGCCCCCCTCGGTGCTGTTCGCCCGTTCCGGGCCCAGGTAAGGTAAGGGTTACCTCAGTCCCCCAGGGCCCCCGGAAGGCGGTGACCGCGTGTACGTGTGCTCCTGCTTCGGCATCACCGAGCAGCAGGTCAGGCAGCACGCCGACAGCGGCCGTTGCACTCCCCGGCAGATAGCCTCCGCCTGCAAGGCGGGGACGGACTGCGGGTCCTGCGTGAAGCGGATCCAGGCGCTGCTGGGCCGCGGCTCGGGCTGCGCCACCCGCGACCGTTTGGAGCCCGCGGCCACGTCGCCCGCGCAGGCGCCCGCCGGGCCCGACGCTCCCGCCACGGCCCCCGAGCCCAGCGCGGCTCCCGTCGCGCCGGTCGTCCCGGTGGCGCCGATCGTGCCGCTCGCCCCCGCCGCCTAGTCTTCGCCCCCGCCGCCCAGTCTCCGCCCCTAGTCCCCGTCGCCGTCCGGCTGCTCGATCTGCTGGGCGATGTACAGGGGCTCGCCCAGCTTCTCGATCAGGTCGAGCTGGGTGTCGAGGTAGTCGATGTGGTGCTCCTCGTCGGCGAGGATCGACTCGAAGATGTTGGCCGAGGTGACGTCGCCCTTGGCGCGCATGATCTCGATGCCGCGGCGCAGCCGGTCGATCGCCTCGACCTCGACCTGCTTGTCCGCCTGGAACATCTCGGTGACCGTCTGCCCGACGCGGACGTGGAAGAGCCGCTGGTAGTTGGGCAGGCCCTCCAGCAGCAGGATGCGGTCGGTGATCAGCTCCGCGTGCCGCATCTCGTCGAACGACTCGGACCGGGTGTAGCGCGCGAGCTTCACCCAGCCGAAGTTGTCCTGCATCTTCGAGTGCAGGAAGTACTGGTTGATCGCGGTCAGCTCGCCGGTCAGCTGTTCGTTGAGGAACTCGAGGACCTCGGGGTCGCCCTGCATGGCAGCGCCGTCCTTCCGGGTGCTTACGTGCTTGGACGTGGGGGTGGGTGCCGCACGTGGTGGTGCCGTCGGGGTGTGGCAGGTGTCGCCCGCATCCTTCCACCGCGCCCCGATTCGATCCAGTAAGTGGAGGATCACGTTCCGTGGCCGGGTCGGAAGCACTGCGTCAGGTCTGTCACCATGGAGGCATGGGCCAGTCCGAGCGTCGTGAGGGGGAGCTGCCCCCGGGCCAGCGGATCCAGCGGGGCTGGCCGGTCACCCACTACGGCCCGGTGCCGCGCTTCAAGCCCGACCGCTGGGAGTTCCGGGTGTTCGGGGCCACCGCGGACGGCGACAAGACCTGCTGGAACCACGAGGAGTTCTCCGCGCTCCCGTACGCCAGCGTCGTGGCCGACTTCCACTGCGTCACCAAGTTCTCGATGCTCGGCGTCGAGTGGGGCGGCGTGTCCACCTCCACGGTGGTCAAGCTCGCGCCGCCCGCCGACGACGTCACCCACGTCATGGTGTGGGCCGAGTACGGCTTCTCGTCCAACCTGCGCATCGAGGACTTCCTCGACGACAAGTCGATATTCGCCACCCACAAGGGCGGTGCGCCGCTGACCGTCGAGCACGGCTTCCCGGCACGGCTGGTGGTGCCCCGCCTCTACGCCTGGAAGGGCCCGAAGTGGGTGCGCGGCGTGGAGTACATGACCGCCGACCGCCGCGGCTTCTGGGAGGAGCGCGGGTACCACAACATCGGCGACCCGTGGGGCGAGCAGCGCTACTCCTACCAGGAGGAGCCCGGCGACGGGCCCGAACTGTAGCTACGCCAGGCGCAGGTCCTTGAGCAGCTTGATGTCGGACGTGTGGCCCTCCTGGCCGCCCGGCGTCTCGATGACGAACGGCACGCCCGCCGTCGCCGGGTGGTGCAGCAGCCCGCGGAACGCCTCGGGGCCGATGGCGCCGGAACCGATGTTCGCGTGCCGGTCCAGCCGGGACCCGCAGCCCGCCCTGCTGTCGTTCGCGTGCACCAGCTTCAGCCTGCCCTCGCCCGCCACCGCGGTCAGCTCGTCCAGCAGCCGGGCCGGCCCGTCCGGCGCCGCCAGGTCGTGGCCCGCGGCGAACGCATGGCAGGTGTCCAGGCACACGCCCAGCCGTGGATGCCGGTCCAGGGCGTCCAGGTAGGGGCCGAGGTCTTCGGCGAGCGAGCAGATCGACGCGCCCTGCCCGGCCGTCGGCTCCAGCAGCAGCCACGGATCGTCGTCGTGCGTCAGCTCCGCCAGCAGCGGCCGCACGCGCTCGCGTATCTGCGCCAGCGCGGTCACCCGCTCCCGCCCGCCGGTCGCCGAGCCGGTGTGGACCACCACGCCGAGCGCCCCGATCTGCCGGCCGCGGCGCAGCGAGTGCCGCAGCGAGGCCACCGACAGGTCCACCGTCGCGGGCGTGTGCGAGCCGAAGTTGATCAGGTACGGCGCGTGCACGTAGGCGGGGACGCCCAGATCCGCGCACCGGGTGCGGAACGCCTCGTCCTGCGCCGGGTCGCCCGGCCCCGTCGCCCAGCCGCGCGGGTTGGCCACGAAGACCTGGACGCACTCGGCGCCGATCTCCGCCGCGTACCCGAGGCCCTTGGCTGCCAGGCCGCCCGCCACCGGCACGTGGCTGCCCACCGGGTTGCGCGGCACCGCCGCCGTCCCCGCTCCCTTGGCGCCCGGACCCACTCAGCGCACCCAGAGGGTGATGGTGGCGCCCTTGGGGGCCTGGCCGCCGCCGTCCGGTGACTCGCTGAACACGGTGTCGCCGAAGAACACGGTGATCACCCGTACGTCGAACCCGGCGTCCTGGAGGATCTGCTTCGCCTCGTCCGCGTGCTTGCCCTTCACGTCCGGCACGTCCACCATCTGCTGGCCCTTCGAGACGGTGAGCGTCACCGTGTCGCCGGTGCCGGCCTGGTCGCCCGCGCCGGGGGACTCCAGCGCCACGCTGTCCGGGTCGGCCTTGTCCGAGAACACCTTGCCGGGCGCCAGGACCACCTTCAGGCCCGCGTCCTCCAGTTGCTGCTGCGCGTCGGCCACCGAGTCGCCGACGACGTCCGGGACCTCCACCGGCTCGCCGCGCGAGACCGTGAGCGCCACCGGACTGTCCGGCGCGCGGTCCGCGGCACCCGCCGGATCGGTGGACACCACCTGGCCGTTGGGCACGTCGGAGCTGAACACGCGCGTGACCGTGCCCGGCGTCAGGCCCGCCGAGGTGAGCGCCCGCCGCGCGTCGTCCAGGGACTTCCCCGTCACGTCGGGGACGCGCACCACCTGCGGGCCCTTGGACACCGTCAGCGTCACCGTGGCGTTGGAGCGGACCCGCCGGCCCGGCGCGGGATCGGTCGAGATCACGTTGCCGCGCGGCACGGTCAGCGAGAACGCCTGCTTCACCTTGGTGCCGAGGCCGGCCGAGGAGAGCTTCTGCTGGGCCTGTGCCTGCGGCAGCGCGAGCACGCCCGGCACCTTGGTGAACTGGCCGTCGCTGATGTACCAGACGCCCCCGGCGACACCGAGGACGACCAGCAGCGCCACGAGCAGGGCCAGCGGGCCGCGGCGGCCGCGCCGCACCGGGGGCGCGGCGTGCTCCGGCTCGTCGCGGACGGGCGCCGGCATCACCAGCCGGCTCGTGCGGTCGAGCGGGTCCTGAGCGGCGCCGTGCTCCCCGGCGACCCCAGTGACATCCGTGCCGCCCGCGACACCCGTGCCGCCCGTCACGGGCAGCGGCACCACGCTGGTCAGCTCCTCCGAGCCGGCCGGCACCGGGTCGGCCGCGGCCGCCCGCAGCCGCATCTGCACGGTGCCCTCGTCGTCCCCGCCCGCGGCGCCCGCCGCGAACGCCGCGGCGGCGCGCGGGTCCCCGGGCCGCCCGTCCAGCTGGTCGGGGGTCAGCCCGGCGCGCACCGCACGCACCTCGGCGAGCATCTCCACCGCGTCCGCCGGCCGCTCCTGCGGGGGCCGGGCGGAGGCCCGTGCCACCAGCGCGTCCAGACCCGGCGCCACCGACGGCACGAGCGCCGAGGGGGCCGGCACGTCCTCGTTGAGGTGCTGGTAGATCACCTTCATCGGGGTGTCGCCGGGGTAGGGCTTGCGGCCGGTCAGCATCTCGTAGAGCACCAGGCCGCACGCGTACACGTCACTGCGCTGGTCCACCGTGCCGTGCCCGATCTGCTCCGGCGCGAGGTACGAGACGGTGCCCAGCAGCGCGCCCGTCGACGCGCTGGTCTGCGTGTCGACGGCCCGCACCAGGCCGAAGTCGGCGACCTTCACCCGGCCGTCGTCCCCTATCAGGACGTTCTCCGGCTTCATGTCGCGGTGGACCAGGCCCGCGCGGTGCGCGGCGCCGAGCGCGGCGAGCACCGGTTCCAGGATGTCCAGGGCCGCCCGCGGCTGGAGCGCGCCGCGCTCCTTGAGCACGTCGCGCAGGGTGCAGCCGGCCACGTACTCCATCGCCAGGTAGACGTACGCGCCGTCCTGCCCCTGGTCGAAGACGCCCACCACGTTCGGGTGCGCCAGTCGTGCGACCGCCTTGGCCTCGCGGATGAACCGCTCCACGAAACCGGTGTCCGCGGCCAGCGCGGGGTGCATCACCTTCAGCGCCAGCACGCGGTCGAGCCGGGTGTCCACGGCCCGGTAGACCGTGGCCATCCCGCCGACGGCGACGCGGCCCTCGACCCGGTACCGCCCGTCGAGCACCTGCCCGACAAGCGGGTCCTGCACGCTGATGTCCACGACGCCCGATTCTACGAGTCCGAGTTGCCCCATCCGGCGGTACGCGCCCGCTCTGTACCGCACCCGTGGCGTTCCGGAACATTTCCGTGACCTCGGCCGCCGCTCGCCCGCAGGTCAGAACGCCGGGCGCTCGGGGTCCAGGGCCGCGGTGCCGTCGGCCGGGGAGGACGCCAGCGCGTGGTGGCGGCGCGGGATGCGGCCGGCCCGGTGGGCCAGCCGCCCGGCCGTCACGGCGTCCCGCATCGCCCGGGCCATCAGCACCGGGTGCCGCGCCCGCGTCACCGCGGAGGCGAGCATCACCGCGGCGCAGCCCAGCTCCATCGCCAGCGCCGCGTCCGAGGCCGTACCGGCGCCCGCGTCGAGGATCACCGGCACGCCCGCCCGCTCGGTGATGAGCTGGAAGTTGTGCGGGTTGCGGATGCCCAGGCCCGAGCCGATGGGGGAGCCCAGCGGCATGATCGCCGCGCACCCCGCGTCCTCCAGCTTGCGGGCCAGCACCGGGTCGTCACTGGTGTACGGCAGCACGGTGAAGCCGTCGTCCACCAGCGTCTCGGCGGCGTCCAGGAGCTCCACCGGGTCCGGCAACAGCGTCCGCTCGTCCGCGATGACCTCCAGCTTCACCCAGTCGGTGCCCAGCGCCTCCCGGGCCAGCCGCGCGGTCAGCACCGCCTCGCCCGCCGTGTAGCAGCCGGCGGTGTTCGGCAGCACCCGGATGCCGTGTTCGGCCAGCACCGACAGCACCGAGCCCTTCGTCGACGGGTCCAGACGGCGCATCGCCACCGTCGTCAGCTCCGTGCCCGACGCCAGCAGCGCCTGCTCCAGCACCTCCAGGCTCGGGGCGCCACCGGTGCCCATGATCAGCCGGGACGTGAACTCCGTCCCGGCGATCCGCAGCGGATCGTCCATCGTCAGCCTCCCTGCACCGCGGTGAGGATCTCCACCCGGTCGCCGTCGGCCAGCGCCGTGGCCGCCCAGCGGGTGCGCGGCACGACCGTCTCGTTGACGGCGGCGGCCACCCCGGAGGGGGCGGCGGTCAGCGCGGACACCAGCCCGGCCAGCGCCACCGGCGCCTCCAGCGACCGGAGTTCCCCGTTGACGTGCACGGTGATCGTCATGCCGGCTGCCCCTCCCGGACGCGTGCGAACCGCCCGGCGCCGAACGCCCGGGCGTAGGACGGCAGCGCGCCGTCGGCCGAGGTCAGCACCTCGGCCAGCACGTCGCCGGTGACCGGGGTGAGCAGCACCCCGTTGCGGTGGTGGCCGGTGGCCAGCAGCAGGCCGTCCAGGCCGGTCGCGCCCAGCAGGGGCGCGTTGTCCGGAGAGCCGGGCCGCAGCCCCGCCAGCGTCTCGGTGAGCGGCAGTTCGGTGATGCCGGGCACCAACTCGTGTGCGTCCCGCAGCAGTTCGTAGACGCCGCCGGCGGTGACCGTGGTGTCCCAGCCCAGTTCCTCGCTGGTCGCGCCGAGCACCAGCTCGCCGTTCTCCCGCGGCACGAGGTAGACATGGCTGCCGCGGACCACCGCGCGCACGGTGCGGGACAGGAACGGCGCGTGGCCCGGCGGGATCCGCAGCCGCAGGATCTGGCCCTTGACCGGGCGTACCGGCGGCAGCAGTTCGGGCGGCAGGCCCGCGATGCGGCCGCTCTCGCTGCCCGCGGCCAGCACGGTCCGGCCGGCCGCGACCCGCGTCCCGTCCGCCAGCAGCACGCCCGTCACCCGGTCGCCGGCCACTTCGATCCGGGCGGCCGCCGCCCGCACGAACGCCACCCCGGCCCGCTCGGCCGCCCGCAGCAGGGCCGCGGCCAGCCGCCGCGGGTCGACCTGGTGGTCCCCGTCGACGCGCAGCCCGCCGCGCACCCCGGGAGCCAGCATCGGCTCCAGCCGGCGGCAGTCCCGGCCGCCCAGCCACTGCGACTCCAGTCCCAGCGACTCCTGGAACCCGTGCAGGTCGCGCAGATGCGCGCGGTCGTCGGCGTCGAGCGCGACGGCCAGCGTGCCGCAGCGGCGGTAGCCGGTGTCCAGGCCGGTCAGCTCGGTGAGTTCCTCGACGAAGGCCGGATAGCGGGCCGCCGAGGCCATGGTGAGGTCCAGCAGCGTCTGCTCGCCGTACTGCAGCTCGGTGACCGCGGCGAGCATGCCGGCGGCGACGCGCGCCGCACCGCCGCCCGGCGCGGGGTCCACCACGGCCGTCCGCAGGCCCCGTTGGGCCGCGCGCCACGCCGTGACCAGGCCGATCAGGCCGCCGCCGACGACGAGGACGTCGGGCGGGCCCGCGTCCGGCGAAGGCGTCGGGGACGGCACCGGGGAGGGAGCCGGGAACGGTGGGGCGGCCGAGGCGTCCGCCGGACGCCGCGCAGGACCGGACGCCGGCGCGGAACGGGGCGGGGCACCGGTCGTGGAAACGGACGGGGGTAGGGGCATACGCCTGTGCTCTCCCTTCGCCGGCATGACCCGGATCAGGTTCGTACGGTCGGCAGCCGGCCAGCCGCCCTCTCAGCCCGGTCCGCCCGGGCTCCCGCGTGTGCGGCCCTCACTCTATCCCCACGCCCCCGCCGGGGCCTTGGCCGCGTGCGCCCGCCCGGCGCGACGGGCCGGGCCGGACGAGGCGCGCGGCGGCGCGGGGGAGGAACGGGTCCGGGGCGGAGAGCTAACGTGACCGGTGTGAACGAGCTGCACGCGGTGATCGTCGGCGCAGGGATGGCCGGCGTCCAGACCGCCCTGGAACTCCGCCAGCAGGGCTGGCGCTCGCCCGTGACGATCCTCGGCGCCGAACCGCACGCCCCCTACGACCGCCCGCCCCTGTCGAAGGCGGTCCTGTTCGGCGGCGCGGGCGCCGACACCCTCCTCGACGTGCGGTTCGACGTCGACTTCGCCGCCCTCGGCGTCGAACTGCGCCTGGGCGTGCACGCGGAGGCGCTGCGGGCCGCCGACCACGAGATCGTCACCGACGCCGGCCCGGTCGGCTACGACCGGCTCGTGATCGCCAGCGGCGCCTACGCGATGGCACTGCCCGGCACCGAGGGACTGCCCGGCGTGTACCCGCTGCGCACCCTCGACGACGCGGCCGCGCTGCGCCCGGTGCTGGAGGCCCAGGAGCGGATCGTGGTCGTCGGCGCCGGCTGGATCGGCGCGGAGTTCGCCACCGCGGCCCGGCAGGCGGGCTGCGAGGTGACCGTCGTGGAGGCCGCGCGGCGGCCGCTGGCGGAGGTGCTGCCGGAGGACGTCACCCGGCACATGACCGGCTGGTACGACGAGGCCGGCGTGGAGCTGCGCGCCGGGACACCGGTCGCCGCCGTCGAACCCGGCGCCGTGGTGCTGGCCGACGGGTCGCGGCTGCCGGCCGGCGCGGTCGTCGTCGGCATCGGCGCCCGGCCGGCCACCGGCTGGCTCGGCGGCTCCGAGGTCGCGCTCGACGCGCAGGGCGCGGTGCGCGCCGACGACCGGCTGCGCACCACCGCGCCCGACGTCTACGCGGTCGGCGACTGCGCCTCTTTCCCGTCCGCGCGCTACGGCCGCCGGATGCTCATCCACCACTGGGACAACGCGGTGCAGGGCCCGCGCACGGCGGCGGCCAACCTGCTCGGCGGCGACGTCGCCTACGACCCGGTGCCGTACTTCTGGTCCGAGCAGTTCGGCCGCTTCGTGCAGTACGCAGGGCAGCACGAGGAGGGCGACACCATGGTGCTCAGGGGCGACCCGTCGGGCCCCGCGTGGTCGGTGGTGTGGCTGCGGGACGGCGCGCTGCGGGCGGTCCTGGCCGTGGGCCGGCCGCGCGACATGGCGCAGGCCCGCAAGCTGATCGCCGCGTCCGCGGTGCTGGACCCGCCGGCGGCCGCCGACCCGGCCGTGCCGCTGAAGGCCGCGGTCCGCTGACGCCGGTGGTCCCCTGACACCGCCGCGCCGCTGGGGACGCCGCTGCCGCCGCCGCGCCGCTGACGGCCGTGCGGGTCGTGGCGGGCGCGGTCCGCTGACCTGGGGACGCCGGATGCCCGCCCCCCGGACGGCGGGCCGTTCGGCGGTGTGCCGCAGCGGTTGTCGGCCCCAGGTGGCACCCTTGCCCTGTGACTGTTTTCTCGTCGGTTGACGCACACATCGACGCCCTGGTCCCCTCCTGGCTCACCCTGCCGGAGGTCGCCGAGCGTCTCGGACTCGAAGTGACCCGGATCCGCCCGCTGATCAAGGAAGGGCAGCTCATCGCGGTACGCCGTGGTGAGAACAAGGTTCTGATGGTCCCCGCCGATTTCCTCGGGGACGGAAAGATCATCAAGGGCCTCTCGGGCACCCTCACCGTCCTGAAGGACGACGGATTCTCGGACGACGAGGCGCTGGAGTGGCTCTTCACCGCCGACTCGACCCTGCCCGGCACCCCGGTCCAGGCGCTGCGCGAGAATCGCGGGACCGAGGTGAAGCGCCGCGCGCAGGCGCTCGCCGTGTAGCCCGACCTTCTGGGGGAGCCCGATGAGCGCCACGGCCCGCGAGCAGCTTGCCGACGCCCGGCTGTACCTGTGCACCGACGCCCGCACCGAGCGCGGCGACCTCGCCGGGTTCGCGGACGCGGTGCTCGGCGCCGGGGTGGACGTCATCCAGCTGCGGCAGAAGGGCATCGAGGCCCGCGAGGAGCTCGCCGCGCTGGCCGTGCTGGCGGCGGCCTGCCGCCGGCACGGCCGGCTCCTGGCGGTCAACGACCGGGCCGACGTGGCCCACGCGGCCGGCGCGGACGTCCTGCACCTGGGGCAGGGCGACCTGCCGGTGCCGGCCGCGCGGGCCCTGCTCGGCAGCCAGGTGCTCATCGGGCGCTCCTGCCACGCGCAGCCCGAGGTCGACGCGGCGGCCGTCGAGCCCGGCGCCGACTACTTCTGCACCGGCCCGGTGTGGCCCACCCCCACCAAGCCCGGCCGCCCGGCGCCCGGCCTCGACCTGGTCCGCTACGCCGCGGCGCTCGGCACCGGCCGGCCCTGGTTCGCGATCGGCGGCATCGACCTCGGCACCGTCGAGCAGGTGCTGGACGCCGGCGCCCGCCGGATCGTGGTGGTCCGCGCGATCACCGAGGCCGCCGACCCGGCGACCGCGGCCGCGGCCCTCGCGGCGGCGGTCAGGTCCCGGGACTGACCCGCCCCGCGGGTGGCCGCGGGTGGCCGCGGGTGGCCGCGGTGTCCAGCAGGTGGACAGGAATCGTACCGAGGCGGGCATATGGGCCCACGCGGTGACGCACGGTCGCCGACCGAGGTTAGCCTTCAGGCATGGCTCTGGGCACCTCATCCACGCGCACCGACCGGGCGGTCACGATTCGTGAGCTGCTCGCCGGCGGCGGGCGCTCGTACTCGTTCGAGTTCGCGGCGCCCAAGACCGACAAGGGCGAGCGGACGCTGTGGAACGCGATCCGCAGGATCGAGGCGGTCCAGCCGACGTTCGTGTCGGTCACCTACGGTGCCGGCGGCTCGTCCCGCGAGGGCACCGTGCGCGCCACCGACCGCATCGTCTCGGACACCACGCTGACCCCGTGCGCGCACCTGACGGCCGTCAACCACTCCGTCGCCGAGCTGCGCAACATCATCGGGCAGTACGCCGACGCCGGCATCCGCAACATGCTGGCCGTGCGCGGCGACCCGCCCGGCGACCCGCTGGGCGCCTGGGTTCCGCACCCGCAGGGCCTGACGTACGCCGCGGAACTGGTCCGGCTGATCAAGGAGTCCGGCGACTTCTGCGTGGGCGTCGCCGCGTTCACCGAGATGCACCCGCGGTCCACCGACCCGGCCGAGGACACCCGGTACTTCCTGGAGAAGGTGCACGCGGGCGCCGACTTCGCGATCACCCAGATGTTCTTCGACGCCGACGCCTACCTGCGGCTGCGCGACCGGGTGGACGCCGCCGGCTGCACCATCCCGATCATTCCCGAGGTGATGCCGGTGACCAACGTCCGGCAGATCGAGCGCTTCTCGCAGCTGGGCAACGCGCCCTTCCCGCCCGAACTGGCGTCCCGCATCCTCGCGGTGCAGGACGACCCGGCCGCGGTGCGCGAGATCGGCATCGAGTTCACCACCGAGATGTGCCGGCGTCTGATGGCCGAGGACATTCCCGGGCTGCACTTCATTACTCTTAACCACTCCACCGCTTCGCTGGAGATCTACGAGAACCTCGGACTTCACCAGCGGGCGGCGTGACACCCTAGGCGAGGAGGTGAGCAGCACATGGGCTACTCGTTGCTCTACGTCGCGTTCGGCATCGTCGCACTGTGGCTGCTCGGTGAGGTGCTGCTGCAGTACAAGGCCCGGTTGCGCTGGCGCGTGCTGGCCTTCACCGGCTTCCTCGGCGTCGTCGCCGGGGTGTACGAGCGCCAGGTCCTCCTGATCGTGCTGGGCGCCGCCGCCTTCGGCACCGGCCAGACGTTCGTCACCCTGTCGTACAAGCGCGGCTTCTCGACCGGCTGGGCGCTGGGCGGGCGCCCCGGTGCCAGCCGCCGCCGCAGGGCCGGCGAGGCGCGCGAACCGGTCCTGGAGGTCACCGCGGTCGAGCCGGACTTCGGGCAGGGCGCCCCGGCCGGGCAGGACGTGCTGGCCGACGAGTCGGACCCCGCGGCGCTCCACCGCCCGGTCCCGATGCACGAGGACAGCGGCGAGTACCCGCTGTACGACGGCCAGTCCTCGTACACCCCCGACCCCTACACCAGCGGCGGCTACGACGGCTACGGCACCCGGGGCTACGAGTGGGGCACCGGCGAGCCGCAGCCCGCGGCGGCCGCCGCCTCCTACGACTCCGGCGGCTACGGCGGCGGGTACGAGCAGTCCGGCGGCTGGACCGGCGACCAGGGTTACGGCTACGCCGCCGACCAGGGCCAGGGAGCCGGATACGGGTACCCGCAGCAGACGACCGCCGCCACGTCCTACGACCAGGGCTACGGCGGCGGCTACCAGGACGGCGGGTACGGCCAGCAGGCCACCGGCGACTGGACGCCCCAGGCGCACTCCCCGAACGGCCGGCAGGACCAGGGCGACCAGGGCGATCCCTACGCGTCGTACGGCTACGGGCAGCAGCCGCCGCCGCAGGCCCCGGCCCAGCCCCACTCGCAGCCGTACATCCCGCCGCAGCCGCACCAGTCGCCGTACGAGCAGCAGGTGCAGCAGCCCGCCCAGCACTACGACCCGTACGACCCGTACCGGTCCTGAGGCCCGCGGGGCCGGCGGGCGGGGGCCCGGCCGGCCGGTGTGCGGTCAGCGTCCGGCGAGCAGGGACGGCAGCCGGGCCGCCGCCGTGCCCAGACCGGCCGGCGCCGCGGTCCAGCGGGACCGGCCGGACGCGCCCGCCCCGCGCGGGAAGTCCCGCAGCAGCGCCTCCTCGGTGTACCGGTCGGTCCGCTGGTGCCAGTGGACGATGCCGGCCATCCAGTCACGCAGGTCCTGGGCGTACCCGAGCACGTCCGCCCGGTCGGCCTCGTCCAGCGCGAACTCCTCGAACAGCGACGGCAGTTGGGCGTCGGTGATGTGCTGGAACTCCTGCATCCTGGCGGCCACGAGGTCACCGACCACCGCCATCGCCTCCCGCGGGGTGCAGTCCAGGAAGTTCTGCACGACCAGCACCGCGTTGTGGAGCTCGCCCTCGAACTCGATCTCCTTGCGGTACGAGAACGCGTCGTTGACGAGGCAGGCGAAGTCCATGGCCGCGGTCTGCATGGCCCGCACCGGCCGCGCGCCGGCGATCTCGCCGGCCAGCGCGGCGCGGGCCGCACGCGCCAGGCCCAGCGTCAGCTCGGAGCCGAAGGTCCTGCGGCGCATCTCGATGTAGTCGACCGGATCGGGCACCCGGTGCTGGCGGTGGTTGGTCAGCTCCCACAGCCAGCTCTCGAGCATGTCCTCGACACTCGCCCGGAAGGCCGCCCTGGCCCCGGGCTCCATCGGGCCCGCGGTGCGCCGCCACAGGTCGGCGAGCCCGCGTTCCAGCGCGGTCAGCGGCGCGGGCACCTCGCCGGCGTCCAGCGGCATGAACAGCGCCAGGCGCTCGTTGGCGAGCCGTGCACCGGCCAGGTCGCCGGTGCGGCCGAAGGCGGCCGGGTAGAAGTCGTCCGCGTACGTGCCCCAGGTCAGCCAGCCCGCGGACCGTTCCAGCGCCTCCTGGCCGGCCGAGGGCTTCATGCCCGCGGAGCACAGCGCGAAGTCGTAGCCCTCCAGCGCGCGGGCGGTCCACAGGCCGCCGGGCGGCGGGGTGTCCGGCTCGGGCCCGACGATGCCGACGCGCTCCGCCCACGCGGCGTTGGCCGCGCGCGCGGCCTCCAGATGCGGACTCAGGGCCAGGTCGAACGGCATGGGGATGCCGGGCAGCGGCACGTCCGCGGCGGGCCGGTGCGTGGGGTGGCTGAAGGCGCGGGCACGCTGCGGCATCGTCGCGGCCAGCGACCGCAGGATCTGCGCCGCCGAACCGCCCATCCCGGAGGGGCCGGCCGGCAGACCCGCGCCGGCCGTGCCGTGGGCGCCGTTCATGTACCGGCTGGAGCGCATGTGCCACTCGTGGCCGCCGGACTGCCAGTCCTGGAGGCCCTTGACGTACGCGGCGACGGCCAGCCGCTCGTGCGGGTCGAGCCCGAACTCGGCAGCCAGGGGCTCGACTTCGGTGAGGGCGGTGTGCTCGAACTGCTGGAGCCGCGATGTCAGCAGGTCGTTGACCCGATCCGCGGCCCCCTGCGGGCTCAGGCCCAGGAAGCGCTCCAGCACCAGGACGGCGTTGGCGAGTTCACCCTCCTCCTCCGTCTCCCGCTGGTACGAGAACAGGTCGTTGCGCAGGTGCACGCCGTCCGAGAAGGTGTCGCGCAGCACCCGCATCGGGCGGCTGGCCGCGACGGCGTCGGGCACCTCGGCCCCCGCGGCGTGCTCCACGAGGTTCGCCGACCAGGGCGCGCCGCCCACCTTGCGGCGCATCTCGATGTACTCGATCGGGTTGGAGACCCGCCCCGCACTGATGTTGGACAGCTCCCACAGCGACTCCTCCAGCAGGTGCCGGGTGCTCTCGTGGAAGCGCCGGCGCCAGCCGTCGGACATCGACGGCACGGTCCTGGCCCACAGGTCGGCGAGCCCCGCCTCCACCTGGTTGGCGGGCTCCGGCACCTCCTGTGCCGGGTCGACCGGCATGAACGCCGGCAGCCGGTCCAGGTACGCCTTCGCGCCCGCCATGTCCTGGGTGCGCTTGAACGTGTCGAGGAAGTGGTCGTCGAAGAAGAAGACCCACACGTACCAGTCGGTGACCAGGTCGAGTTCGGGCCCCGAGGCGTCGGGATGCGTGTACGCGCACAGCAGCGCGTAGTCGTGCGCGTCGAGGTCCGACTCCTCCCAGATCCCCGAGCCCTCCAGCATGTCCATCGTCCGGGCCCAGGCCTTGGTGTGCGTCCTCGCCCTTTCCAGATGCGGGTTGAGTCGCGCCGGGTACGGCACGTAGAAGCGCGGGAGTTCGAACGGCTGCGGCATGGCGGTCGGGCCTTCCGGTCGGCGAGATCACGGGCCGCGGATCACGCTAGGCGCTGGCGCTGGGCCCCAGTCGAGGTCAACGGGCTTTTCCGCTCGATGGGTTGAACGTCCCCGGCGGGGGGTTAAGGATCTCCGGGGTGCTCCTGGGGCTTGCTCGGCCGTCCACCGGCCGGTGGACGGGTTCGGCCTACGGGGTGCCCCCGGGGCTTGTTCGGCCGCCTGCCGCGCCGTCGTGGCTTGTCGCGTTGGGGGCACCTCCCGGCCGAAGGCTGGGGGACCCCGCGCCCCTGCGGCTTCCGCCCAGCCCCTTGCGGTGCGTTGCCGTCCACCGGCCGGTGGTGGGTTGCTCGCGTTGGGGGCACCTCCCGGCCGAAGGCTGGGGGACCTCGCGCCCCTGGTGTGCGTGCCCTTTGTCCGTGGGGTCGGGGGCGCTCCGGAAGCGTCTCCTCGGAAATGTGCATACGGGTTCGTACGTGTTGTTGCCCGGGGGCCGCGCACATTTCTCTGCGGGGAGCACTTCCTCCCCACCCCCTCCCGCTCACCCACCGTGCGGCGGGGGACATGGGACACGGCCAACGTCCTCCCGCAGACGGGGGCCGGCCGGAAGGGGACGATCCGGGTGTGTCCCCGCAGAACTGTGCATCCGCCCGGGTAAGGGCACGGAAGTACGGTGCACGCACAGTTCGAGGAGACACTCCCGGAGTGGCCCCTGACCCCACCCACGAACCTGCACCGCCAGGGGCGCGGGGAACTGCGCGACAAGCCGAGACGAGACCGGCAGACGGCAGCGCGCAGCGCGAGGCACCCCGGAAGCCGCAGGGGCGCGGGGTCCCCCAGCCTTCGGCCGGGAGGTGCCCCCAACGCGACAAGCCACGACGGCGCAGCAGACGGGTACGGCGGCCCGGGGGCAGCCCGGGAGCCGCAGGGGACGCGGGTCCCCCAGGCTTCGGCCGGGAGGTGCCCCCCAACGCGAGGAACCCCCACCACCGGCCGGTGGACGGCCGACAAGCCCCGGGGGCACCCCGTTAGCGGCTGCCGCCAGGCCCGCCGGCGATCAGGTCGGCGACGATCGCGCCGGACATGCCCGCGTGCGGGAGGCCGCCGCCGGGGTGGGCCCAGCCGCCGACGAGGTAGAGGCCGGGCAGGGAGGGGCGGTTGGGCGGGCGGAGCAGCGTGCCGGAGGCCCCGGCCAGGGCCGGGGCCGGCACCGAACCGCCGGGGGCCGCGGTCTGGCGGGCGGTGTCCGCGGGGGTGCGCACCTCGCGCCACAACTCCCGCCCCCGCAGGCCCGGTACGGCCGCCTCCGCGGCCTCGGTCATCCGCGCCGCGAACGCCTCGGCCGCGCCGCCCGCACTCCAGTCCAGACCCCGGCCGGTGCCGTTCGGGTCGTGGCAGGGCACGGTCGCGGTGAGCGTCACCGCCTCGTGGCCGTCGGGCCGCACCGCGGGGTCGTCGGGGCGCAGCACCGTCACGGTGAGCGCGCCGGTCCCGGGGAGCGGCCGGCGTTCCGGTCCGAAGACCCACGCCGCCTCGGCACCACGGTCCGCGGCGTGCACGACGGTGCGGTGCGCGGTCCCGGCCGGGCGGGCCCCGCGCAGCGCGAGGTGCACCGTGCAGCGTCCCGGTTCGCCCCCGGGGCCGGAGCCGCCGGCATCCGGCGGCAGCACGCCGTCGCGGTACAGGGCGGGCAGCGGCGCCCCGGCCACCACCACGTCGGCGGGTGTGCTGTCGCCGCCGGACAGTTCGAGACCGGCGGCCTTGCCGCCGTCCAGCAGCAGCCCGGTCACGGCGGTGCCGAAGCGGAACTCCACGCGGCGCTCCAGGCAGCGCTCGTACAGCGCGTCCGCCAGCGCCCGCATGCCGCCGCGCACGTACCAGACGCCGAACGTCTGCTCCACGTACGGCAGGACCGTCGCCGAGGCCGGGGCGCGCCGCGGGTCGAGGCCGTAGGCCAGCGCCCAGCTCTCCAGCAGCGTCCCGAGGCCCCCGCCGCCCAGTTCGCCCGCGGCCACGCCCGCCAGGCCGGGCGGGCCGCCGCGCCGGAACAGCCCGCGCCGGGCGGCCGCCGGGTAGGGGTCGCGCGCCAACGTCGCGGGATCGTGCAGCACGTCCTCGAGCAGCGGCCTGCGGGTGGCCTCCCACACCTCGCGGGCCCGCACCATCACCTGGCTCCAGCGGTCGCCGCTGCCCTTGCCGAAGGCCGCGTCCAGCGCCTCGACGACGCCCGAGCGGGAGGCGTTGGGCAGCGTGACGTCCACGCCGCCCGGCAGCAGATGGCGGGCCGCCGGGTCGACCTGCTCCAGGCCGACGAGGTCCTCGAGCGCCTTCTTGCCCGTCTTCACGAACAGGTCCCGCTGGACCGCGGGGAGCAGCAGCACGCCGGGCCCGGTGTCGAAGCGGAAGCCGTCCCGGGCCAGCAGCCCGACGCCGCCGCCGTAGGTGTCCGACCGCTCGTGCACGACCACCTGGTGGCCGCCGACGGCGAGCCGGGCAGCCGTCGCCATCGAGGCCATGCCCGCGCCGATCACCGCAATTCGTGCCATGACCAGGACTGTAGCGGCGCCCTCGCGGTCAGGTGGCCGCCGGGGCCCGGGTCACGCCGCCGCCCGGCCCGACGCCGCCGCGACGGCGCTGCCTGCGGCGCCGGAAGAAGCGGCGGATGCGCGAGAACAGGAGGACCAGCGTCGTCAGGCCCAGCGTCAGCAGCACCGCGGCCACGGCCGCGGCCACCACCGGGTGGAAGAGCGCCAGCACCACGATGCCGGCGACGGCCAGGTCCTCCAGCGTGCTCAGCACGATGTTGCTGAACGGCTCGGGCGAGGTGTTGACGGCCATCCTCGTGCCCGCCTTCACCAGATGGCTGGCCAGGGCCGTGGAACCGCCGATCGCGCCGGCCGCCAGGTGGGACAGCGACCCCTGCTGCCCGGCCAGCAGCGCCGCCACCACCGCGCCGGCCACCGGGCGGATCACGGTGTGCACCGCATCCCACGCCGAGTCGACGTAGGGGATCTTGTCCGCGACCGCCCCGCACAGGAACAGCACGCCGGCCACCACCAGCACGTCGGCGCGTTCCAGCGACGCGGGCACCTGGTCGCTCACCCCGGCCCTGCCGAGCACGCCGAGCAGCAGCACGACGGCGTAGGCGTTGATGCCGCTGGCCCAGCCGCTGGTGAACACGAGGGGGAGGACGGACACGAGCGCGAGTCTAGGCCCCCACGCGCGGCGGGAGGTGAAACCGCCCAGTGCTGAGTACCCGTACTCAGCCGCGGGGTTGAGTATCCGCACGGATGGGCGCGACCTGCGCAAACGGGGACAGTGGTACCGCGGACGGGCGCGGACCCCGACCGCCGACACGGGGCGGCGGTCGACCCGGCCCACCGCGAACGGGGGGCGCACGGGGGAGGCGCCGCTGCGGTCCGGCCGACGGGGGAACCGGGCCGTGCCGGAGCGGCGCACCCCCCCGTGCGGGCATGTCCCGCGCGGGGCCCGGGAGGTGCGGGCGAGGCGCGGGCCGGGCTCAGGCGGGGGCGGTCGCGCCCGCGCCGCCCCCGACCCTGCCCTGCAGCAGCAGCGACAGCGCCGCGTGCACCTCGTCGAGGCTGCGTTCCGGCTGGAACGCCTGCCAGTCCAGGGCGGCCACCAGCACCATGCCGAACAGTGCGGACGCGGTCAGCGGCACGTCCGTCTCCGGACTCACCTCGCCCGCCGTCACCGCCTCGCCCAGCACCTGCTCGACCACGGCCACCGCCTCCTGGCGGACCGTCATCAGCGTCTCCTGCCAGGTGCGGTTCGTGCGCCACAGTTCGGCGACGTACAGCTGTGTGAAGGACGGGTTGCCGACGATGAACGCCAGGCCCGCCCGGATCATCGCGTCCAGCGCGTCCACCCGGCTGCCGCCGCGGTCCGAGGTCTCCTCCGCCGCGCGGCGCAGGGACACGGTGAGCCGGCCGACGCCGTGCCGCAGCAGCTCCTCGAACAGGTCGTTCTTGCTGGCGAAGTTGTAGTAGACGGTCCCCTTGGCGACGCCCGCCCGTTCGGCGATCTCGTCGACCGTGGTGGCGGAGAAGCCCTGTTCGGCGATGAGGGTGACGGCGGCTTCGTACAGTTTGCGCCGGGTGGCCTCACGACGTGCGGTGGTCATGGACCCGATTCTGCACGCCCGCGGCGGGACACGTCCGCACGATCCGCCACAGCTGGGGTGTTTGCGCTGGTCAGGGTGATTGTCAGTGGTGGGCCCCAGTATGGGTGCACGGAGAGAAGGAGGCTCGTCATGGCAGTCCCCGTCAGCGACATCCATCCCGTACTGCGCCGCGCCGCCGCGTCGCCCGCCGCCCTCGACCTGCTCACCCAGGCGCACATCGGCCTCGAGGAGGCCGCGGCCCTGCAGGCTCCGCACGAGCGCTACGCCACCGCCCACCTCGCCGCGTTGCGCACCGCGGCGGCCGTGCTGGCCGTGCGCGGCCGTCCCGAGGAGACCGGCCGGCGCCGCCGCCGGATCCGCAGCGTCTGGGAGGTGCTGCCCGAGATCGCGCCCGAACTGTCGGAGTGGAGCGTGCTGTTCGCCGCCGGGGCCGAACGGCGGGCGCGCGCCGAGGCCGGCATAACCGGGGCCGCGAGCGCGCGGGACGCGGACGACCTGGTCCGGTCGGCCTCGATGTTCCTGCGGCTGGTCGAGCGGGCCCTGCTGCTGCGGCCCGCGTTCCAGGGCGAGTCGCAGGGGGCGTCGGCCCCGCCGGCCGCGGGCTGAACCGTCAGTCCTGCCCGGCGGCCGGATGCCGGTGGGCGCGTACGGGGAGGGCGGCGCCGCGGCCCGGCCGCCGGGGCGCGGAGTCGGCCGGTGCTGACCTGCGCCGCACCTTGCCCCGGCGGCCGGCACCGCAGGCCCTAGAGTGAGGGCCGACCGTTGCCGGTCGCTGCCCAGACGTACGCCGTCCGCGAGGAGAGCCGCCCGCCATGTCCCGTGAAGGAGGGGTGGACCCGATCCGCCCCCGTGCCAGCCTCCGTACCGCCGTGGTCTGGGAGGTCCTGCGCGGCGCGCTGGAACGGCGGGCCAAAGCCGCGGACCGTCCGGAGCTCGACGTCCTCGACACCGGCGGCGGCACCGGCAACTTCGCGGTGCCGGTCGCCCGCCTCGGCCACCGCGTCACCGTCGTCGACCCCAGCCCCGACGCGCTGTTCGCCCTCGAGCGGCGCGCCGCCGAGGCCGGGGTCACCGACCGGGTCACCGGCGTGCAGGGCGACACCCACGGCCTCCTCGGCGACGTCGAACCCGGCGCCTACGACGTGGTGCTGTGCCACGGCGTGCTGGAGTACGTCGACGACCCGGCGGAGGCCCTGCGCAACGTGGTGGGCGCGCTGCGCCCCGGCGGTTCGCTCAGCCTGCTCGCGGCCGGGCGCGGCGGCGCGGTGCTGGCCCGCGCGCTGGCCGGGCACTTCGCGGAGGCCCAGTACGCGCTGAGCGACCCCGACGGCCGGTGGGGCGCCGGAGACTCGCTGCCGCACCGCTTCACCGCCGAGGAGCTGACCGGGCTGGTCGGCGGGACGGGGCTGCGCGCCACGGCCGTGCACGGGGTGCGGGTCTTCTCCGACCTCGTCCCCGGCGTGCTGGTGGACACCGAGCCGGGCGCCCTGGAGGCACTGCTGCGGCTGGAGCTGGCCGCGGCGGAGGAGCCCGGCTTCCACGCCGTCGCCACGCAGCTGCACGTGCTCGCGGAACGTGACTGAGGAACGGGCCGGCGAACGGGTCCGGTAACGGACCGGAGGCGGACCGGGGACGTCTCGGGGCAGGGCCGAACGGGCGAGTCCGGGGCCCCTGCGGGGGGCCTCGCGAGGGGAGTCCGTCACACGCCGCCCGAAGCCGCATTCGTGACCGTATGCTGGCATGACGTAAGGGCGGACGGGGAAGGACAGCCCCGTCGGACAAGGCACAGTGGGGCGGGTTTCACCGGGGCGATTCCCTGCCTATCCTGAAAGGGTCGGATCGGTCGTCTCGCGCGACCGACGAGTAGGAGGTCGCCGTGCCGCTCTCGGAGCATGAGCAGCGCATGCTCGAGCAGATGGAACGGGCGCTGTACGCCGAAGATCCCAAGTTCGCGTCTGCGCTTGAGGGTGGCGGGCTGCGTACGTTCACCCGCCGCCGCGTGTACCTGGCGATTGCCGGCTTCCTGATCGGCATCGGGCTGCTCATGGCCGGGATGGTCGCGAAGCAGACCTGGGTGAGCGTCGTCGGGTTCCTGGTGATGCTGGCGTGCGCGGTCCTGGCCGTGACCGGCTGGCGCCGGGCCACGCGGCCGGGCGAGCACCCGCCGGCCCCCGCCGGACGCCGGATCGGCCGCCGGCAGCCGCGGCGCGGCAAGGTCATGGACCGCATCGAGGAGCGGTGGCAGCGGCGGCGTGACGAGCAGGGACAGTAGCCTCCGGCTCGGTTCCGCATTCTTCGAAAGGGCCCGCTTCGCGGGCCCTTTCGCCATCCCCGGAGACGGCGGGCCCGCTCGCGGGCTCCGGCCCTCTCCCTGACGGGGCGCGTGCGGGCCCCCAGGGTCCTCGGCCGTCGGACGGCGCGTCGTGGCCGGCCGCGTCGGGGACACCTCCCGGCCGAAGGCCGGGGACCCCGCCCCCTGGCGGGCCTGCGGCCTACTGCCCGTGCCTACCAGGCCTGCAGCCTTCGCCGAGCCGAGCCGCGCCCGCCCCGGTCGCGGCTCTGACGGCCCGCGACCCCCAGGACTGCGGTCCTGTATGCCCTGCGCCTGACCATCTCGCCCGTGCCCCCCTGCCCGCGGCCCCCACCAGGGGCCGCGGGCGCGGGGCGCGGGGTCAGGAGGAGGCGGGGTGGCGGCGGCGGAGGGGGGTGGTGAGGCGGGTCCAGCGGTGGGAGACGCGCTGGGCCGCGCTGCTCCAGCGAGCCGACACGGCCCAGCTCATCCGGGCCGCCGAGCGCGGCAGGAGCAGGGCCCGCAGACGGGTGCCGCGGGACGCCGACGCGTGGAGTCCCTTGCGCACCCGGTGCACCTCGTCGGCCAGCCCCGGCGTCGGCCGCGGGTTGGGCGCGTACAGCTCCCGTTCCACCGCGCCGGCCAGCGCTCCGGCCGCCGCGGCGCCCTCGCCGGTCAGCTTGCCCTCCTCCACCAGGCGTGCCATGGCGCGCCGCGGCGTCTCCGACTCGTCGGGCAGGATGCCGTAGTCCCAGCCGGTGTCCATCACCTCGCGCCACGCGGACAGCGTGAGCCCCTCGGCCTTGCCCCGGCCGCCGCCGAGCCGGCGGGCCCGCAGCCGGGTCCGCCACAGCAGGGGCGTCGTGGGGATGGCCAGCACCAGCAGCGCCAGCACCGCGTACAGGGCGATCCGGCCCGCGTCGCCGCCCCCGCCGCCGCCCGCGGCCGCCGAGGGCAGCGTGCAGTCGGCCGGGGCCGCCCGGTTCTCGGGGGCGCAGCTGTCGGTCTGCGAGGGCGCCACCGCGGGGGCCGAGGTGGCGCCGTGCGGGGCGGTGTCCGTGGTGTTGTCGCCGTTGCTCGGGGTGTTCGACGAGGTGTAGGACGGGGCCGATCCCCGGTACGGCGTCGGCTCGAAGCGGGTCCAGCCCACGCCCTCGAAGTACAGCTCGGGCCAGGCGTGGGCGTCCTTCAACCCGACGGACATCCTCCCGTCCGACGTCTGGGAGCCGGGGGTGAAGCCGATCGCGACCCGGGCAGGGATGTGCAGGGTGCGGGCCATCGCGGCCATCGTGAAGGCGAAGTGGACGCAGAAGCCCTCCTTCGTCTGCAGGAAGCGCGCGATCGCGTCGACGCCCGTGCCCGCCTTGGCCTCGGTGTTGTACACGAACTCGCCCGAGGTGAAGTACTGCTGCAGGGCCAGCGCCCGCTGGTAGTCGTTGGTGGCGTTCTTCGTCACGCTGCGGGCGGTCGCGGCGACCACCGGCGGCAGCGACTTGGGCACCTGCGTGTACGTGTCGGCGATCCGCCCGGTCGCCGGGGGCGCGGCCGCCAGCTGGGCCGGGGTCGGCATGACCTGCATGCTCGTGACGGAGTAGCGCACGTCGGACGTGTTCTGGCCGTGCTGGCCGATGATCATCCGGCCCTCGGGCTGGAACTTCCAGTTGCCGGGAGCCTGCACGCTGAGCGCGGGGAACGGCATCGGCAGCAGGCCCTGGCCGTAGTCGGAGTCCACCTGCACCTGGGTGGTCACCGGCTTGAACTTCACGTCCGTGGCCATGCCCTGCGGCTGCGGGAGCTGCTGGGGGATGTCCTCGACCGGGAGGTTCGACGGCGTCCACGCCTTGCCGTCGAACTTGTCGAGCGCCGCGATCCGCAGGTACATGCCCGGCAGGTCGGTGGAGTCGGTGCGGTAGGTCAGCACCTCGCGGTTGTCGGGCTGGTTGAGGTTGTCCTGAAGGGCCGCGACGAGGTTCACCGCGCCCGTGCCCCCGCCGCCCCCGCCGCCGCCCCCGCCGCCGTGCCCGGTGGTGTCCAGCAGCCCGGTGCCCAGGGAGGGCAGCACGAGCGGGGCGATCAGGGCGATGCCCAGCGCCATGGCGCCGATGCGCCGGCCGGTGCGCACCGGTGCGGTCGCCGTGCCGCCCGAGGGCGCGGCCCACCCGCCCTGCGCGGGACCGCCGCCGAACACCCGGCCCCAGCGCGACAGCCGGTCCCGGCCCTCGGCCAGGAGCAGCAGCAGGTAGCCGGCCGCGGCGATCAGGAAGTACGGCCAGGCGGCACCGCCGTCGTAGAGGCCGGCGGCCACCGAGTACAGGGCCAGCAGCGGCAGCCCGGCCGGGGCCGCGCTGTTGTAGGTGACCGCGATCGCGTCGACGGCGAGCGCGACCACCAGCGTGCCGCCCACCAGCAGCAGCCGGATGCCCGGGGTGACGGGCGCCGGGATGGCGAAGTTGCCGACGTCGTTGAGCCCGTCCTGGAGCACCTGGCCCAGTTCGCGGATCGCCGAGGGGCCGGGCAGGATGCCGCCCAGCGCCTGGTGCGGCGCGAACATCATGGTCAGCGCGATCAGCGAGACCACCGCCTGCGCCAGCACCGTCAGCGGCCTGGCCAGCGGGATCCGCCGTGCGCCGGCGCCGACGCCGGCCTGCAGGCACACCAGCAGGAACGCCTTGAGGATCCACTCGCTGGTGGCGGTCAGCGGCAGCAGCGAGGCCGCGGCCATCAGCGAGGCCGCCGCCCCGCACACCGTCAGCCGTCCCCGGCCGGTCATGGCCTCGCCCCCGCTTCGCGCCGTTCGCCCGCAGTGTCCTCGCCGGACCGGTACCGGTCCGCCTGCCGCCACAGTTCGGACAGCGGCTCGCCGGGGTGCACCTGCACCACCGTCCACCCCGACTCGCGCAGCATCTGCACCGCGTGCTCGGTGGTGTCCGTGTCCTCGGGGGCGGCGCCCCCGCCGTCGGCGGCCAGGGCCGCCCCCGGCACGTCGTGGTGCACGCCGGCCTCGCGGGCCAGCCAGTCGTCGCTGTCCAGCACGAACGCCACCGCGCCGCCGGCCCGCTGCCGCATCCGCCCCAGGGTCGTGGCCTGCTCCTCGAACAGGTCGCCGAGGAACGCCACGATCAAGCCCTCGCTGCCGGTGCGCAGCACCTCGTAGGCGGGCGCCAGGTCCTCGCCGTCGGAGTGCTCGACGACCGCGAGGGTGTCCAGCAGCAGCCCCGCCATGTCCGAGGTGTCGCCGCTGAACCCGGACCCGCTCTCGGGGCCCGGCACGCTGCTGCCGGTGTCGGTGAGCAGCCGTACCGCGAAGCCCCGCTCCAGCATGTGGGCGGCGACGGAGGCGGCCCCGGACACCGCCCACTCGAACGCCGAGTCCGGTCCCGCGCCGAAGTAGGCGTTCTCCCGGGTGTCCAGCAGGACGGTGCAGCGGGCGCGGTTGGGCTGCTCCTCGCGCCGCACCATCAGCTCGCCGTACTTGGCGGTGGATCGCCAGTGCACCCGGCGCAGGTCGTCGCCGTGCCGGTAGCCGCGCGGGATCACGTCGTCGTCACCGGCCAGCGCGAGGGCGCGGGTGCGGCTCTCGCCGTAGCCGGAGGACTCGCCGGCCAGCCGGACCGCCGGCAGCGGCTCGACCCTGGGCACCACGGTGAGGGTGTCGAAGGCGCTGAACGACCGGGTCAGCTCGACCATCCCGAACGGGTCGGTGAGCCGCAGCTGCAGCGGGCCCAGCGGGTAGCGGCCGCGCAGGTCGGAGCGGACCCGGTAGGACACCTCGCGGTGGCCGCCGGGCTCCACCCGGTCCAGCACGAACCGCGGGCGCGGTCCCAGCACGTACGGCACCCGGTCCTGCAGCATCAGCAGGCCGGACGGGATCCGGGAGACGTTGTCGATGCGCAGGTGCACGCGGGCCTCGGACATCGCCGGCACCCGGGACGGCGACAGCCGGCGGCTGCCGGCCACCCGGTAGCGGGTGCGGTAGAGCACCGCGACGCACACCAGGGGCAGCGCCGCCAGCAGCAGGCCCACCCGCAGCAGGTCGGACTGGCCCAGCACGTAGGAGCAGACCGCGGCCGCCAGGCCCGCGGCCACGAAGGAGCGGCCGCGGGTGGTGAGCCCGCCCAGCGCCGAGCGCAGGCCGCCGCCCTGCTGGGCCCCGCCGGCGGCCGGCGCCCCTGGCGGGGCACCCGGCGGCACGCGCGGCGGTGGCGGGGGCTCCGGCCTCGCCGGCCTCGCCGGCATCACAGCCCCCGGTTGCCGGGCTGCGGGGCGGAGGCGGGCTGGGCCGGCCAGCCGGCGCCCGCGCCCGGGCCGGGCTGCGCGCTCGGCACCGGCACCCGCTGGACGATCTCGCTGACGACCTGCTCGGGCGTGCGCCGGTTCAGCTGGGCCTGCGCGGTCGGCAGCAGGCGGTGGGCGAGCACCGACTGCGCGAGCGACTGCACGTCGTCGGGCAGCACGTAGTCCCGGCCGTCGAGGGCGGCCCACGCCCGGGACGTCCTGATCAGGTGCAGGGTCGCCCGGGGCGAGGCGCCCAGGCGCAGGTCGGGGTGGTTGCGGGTGGCGCCGACCAGGGTGACCGCGTACCGGCGGACCGGCTCGGAGACGTGCACCTGGCGGACCGCCTCGATCAGCTTGACGATCTCGTGGGCGTGCGCCACCGGCTGCAGGTCGTCCAGCGGCGAGACGCCGCCGTGCACGTCGAGCATCTGCAACTCGGCGTCGGGGCTGGGGTAGCCGACCGACACCCGGGCGGTGAAGCGGTCCCGCTGCGCCTCGGGCAGCGGGTAGGTGCCCTCCATCTCCACGGGGTTCTGGGTGGCGATCACCATGAACGGCGTCGGCAGCTCGTACGTGGTGCCGTCGATGGTGACCTGGCGCTCCTCCATGGACTCCAGGAGCGCCGACTGGGTCTTGGGCGACGCGCGGTTGATCTCGTCGCCCACCACGATCTGGGCGAAGATCGCGCCCGGCTTGAACTCGAAGTCCCGCTGCTGCTGGTCGAAGACGCTCACACCGGTGATGTCCGACGGCAGCAGGTCGGGCGTGAACTGGATCCGCCGCACCGTGCAGTCGATCGAACGTGCCAGCGCCTTGGACAGCATTGTCTTACCGACGCCCGGCACGTCCTCGATCAGCAGGTGTCCCTCGGCGAGCAACACGGTCAGTGCGATGCGTACGACCTCGGGCTTGCCCTCGATCACGTTCTCCACGCTGTGGCGGATCCGTTCCGCAGTCGTGGTCAGATCGCTCAGGCTTGCTCGTGCGTCAAAGGTCGTCACCCGGTACTCCTCGGCCTGTTCCTTGGGACCGCAGGGTCGCGGTCATCCCGGACCGGCCCTCCCCGAATGCGCAACGCTCGCTTCGGGCGAGACGTGCCGCACCTTGCATTCTTCCCTTACGGGACCGCCCACGTCACTCGCCTGCCGTTACTTGTTCGTGATTTCCCGCAGCAGGCCGGTGTGGACGTCGAAGACGAAGCCTCGCACGTCGTCGGTGTGGGTGAGGAAGGGGGAGGTGCGGACCCGGGCCATGGACTGCCGGACGTCCTGGTCGGCGTCGGTGAACGCCTCGACGGACCAGGTGGGACGCTGCCCCACCTCGGCCTCCAGTTCCGTCCTGAAATCCTCGGTGATGGTCTGCAGTCCGCAGTTGGTGTGGTGGATGAGGACGACGGAGCGGGTGCCCAGGGCGCGCTGGCTGATGGTCAGGGAACGGATGGTGTCGTCGGTGACCACGCCGCCGGCGTTGCGGATGGTGTGGCAGTCGCCCAGTTGCAGGCCGAGGGCCTTATGCAGGTCGATGCGCGCGTCCATGCACGCGACGACCGCCACCCGCAGCACGGGCGCGGCGCCCATGCCCGGGTCCTGGAACTCGGCGGCGTAGCGCTCGTTGGCGGTGACGAGCCGGTCGATGACGGACTCGGAGGAGGCGTCCGGCGACGGCTGGGTGCGCTCGGCCTGTCCGGCCGCGCTGCTTGCAGGTATCGACATGTCTATGACGGTAGCGCGAGCGGCTGCCAGGAGCAGGGGCGCGCCCGGTGCGTCGCGGCAACGTTGCCCGTGGAGAGCGGTGGAGTAAAGTGGCGCGAAGTGGTGGCGTCTGGCGGGAGGTGTGATGTTCCTCGGGACGTACACACCGCGGCTGGACGACAAGAACCGGCTCGTGCTTCCCGCCCGGTTCCGGGACGCGTTCGCCGACGGCCTGGTGATCACCCGCGGGCAGGAGCGCTGCCTGTGCGTGTGGCCCGTCGCGGGTTTCACCGCCGCCACCGAGCAGTTGTCGACGGCCCCGCTCACCTCCAAGGCCGCCCGGGACTACCTGCGGGTGCTGTTCGCCGGCGCCCACGACGAGGTCCCCGACAAGCAGGGCCGGGTGACCGTGCCGCAGGCCCTGCGCGACTACGCCGGGCTGGTCCGCGACTGCGCGGTCATCGGCGCGAACACGCGTGTGGAGATCTGGGCGGCGGACGCCTGGGAGCAGTACCTCGGCGCGCAGGAAGACACCTTTTCGGCCCTGTCACAGGAGGTTCCGCCCGGATTACTGTGAGCGCGGCCCGTACCGCCGCGCACCCCCACCGCGCACCACTCCGCACCACCGCGCGGACGTACGGCCCGGCCTCCTCCCGCTCAGCGCTCCGCTGGCACCACTTCCCCGGTGCCAGAGGGGCGCATTCCGCGAGCGGGCGGGGACCCGGTTCTACGTCCAGGCATCCGTCGCCGAGCGCGGCCATCGCACCCGGCAGGAAGAGCGCCGCCGCGGCGCCGCAGCCCCGACAGGAAACCAGGGCCACATGAACGACCCGTCCGCCACGCCGCCCGCGCAACCGCGGCACGTCCCGGTGATGCTGCGGCGCTGCCTCGATCTGCTGGCGCCGGCCCTCGCCGAGCCCGGCGCGGTCGTGGTGGACGCGACGCTGGGCCTGGGCGGGCACAGCGAGGCGCTGCTGCAGACCTTCCCCGCCGCCCGGCTGGTGGCCGTCGACCGCGACCCGGCGGCACTCGAACTCGCCGCCAAGCGCCTGGCCCCGTTCGGCGACCGCGCCACGCTCGTCCACGCGGTGTACGACGAACTGCCCGAGGTGCTGGAGGACCTGGGCATCCCGCGCGTGCAGGGCGTCCTGTTCGACCTGGGCGTGTCCTCGATGCAGCTCGACGAGGCCGGGCGCGGTTTCGCCTACGCCCAGGACGCGCCGCTGGACATGCGGATGAACCAGTCGTCGGGCATCAGCGCCGCCGAGGTCCTGAACACGTATCCGCCGGGTGAACTGGTACGCATCCTGCGGACGTACGGCGAGGAGAAGTTCGCCCGGAAGATCGTCGACGCGATCGTCCGGGAGCGTGAGCGGGAGCCCTTCACCACCAGCGCCCGGCTGGTCGAGCTGATCCGCGACGCCCTCCCGCAGGCCGCCAAGCGCACCGGCGGCAACCCGGCGAAGCGGACCTTCCAGGCGCTGCGGATCGAGGTCAACGGGGAGCTGGCGGTGCTGGAGCGGGCCATCCCCGCGGCCGTGGCGGCGCTCGCCGTCGGCGGCCGGATCGCGGTGCTGTCGTACCACTCGCTGGAGGACCGGCTGGTCAAGCAGGTCTTCGCGGCCGGCGCGGCGAACACCGCGCCCCCAGGACTGCCCGTGGTGCCCGAGCAGTACCAGCCGCGCCTGAAGCTGCTCACACGCGGCGCGGAACTTCCCACCGAGGACGAGATCGCGGAGAACCGGCGCGCGGCGCCGGCCAGGCTGCGCGGCGCGGAACGCATCAGGGAGGACATGCGGTGATCGGGGCGCAGGCGGGGAGGAGGGGATCGCCGCGGGGGGCGGGTGCAACCGCGGCACGCACGCCGTTCGTCGTTCTCATCGTGACGCTGCTCGCGGGGGGCCTGATCTCGCTCCTGCTGCTGAACTCGGCCGTCAACCAGGACTCGTTCCAGCTGAACAAGCTGCAGAAGGAGACCACCGGTTACACCGACGAGCAGCAGGAGCTCCAGCAGGAGGTGGACGGCCTGTCCGCGCCCGGCGCGCTGGAGGAGCGGGCGCGGCAGATGGGCATGGTGCCCGGCGGCGCCCCGGCGTTCCTGACGCCGGCCGGGGGCGTGCACGGCACCCCGCAGGCCGCGACCGCGCCGCCGCCCAGCCCCACACCGACACCCACCCTGGGCTCGGCCTCGCCCGCGGTGTCCGCCGGCTCGTCGGCCACGCCCTCCGGGCAGCCGCAGGCCGGTTCCCCGGCGTCCGGTGCGCCGGGCACGACCGCCGGCACGTCCACGCCCTCCCCGGGGACGTCCGACCCGACCTCGGGCAGGTGAGCAGGTGACCGGGCGCGACGACGACAGGGACCCGCACGGACGCCCGGCGGGCGGCGGCCGCCCGCGCCGCCCGGTCCCGCCGCCCGGCGGCAGGGGCGCCGCGCGGTCCGTGGGCGGCCAGGGCGCCGCGGCACGCGGCCCCGCGCGGCGCGAACGCCAGGGCCAGGGCCCCGCGCAGGGCGGCGGACAGGGCCAGGGGCACCGGGAGGGCTCCGGGCAGCCACGCGGGCAGGGTCACGCGCCGGGCCACGCGCAGGCGCAGCCAGGCCGGGTCGGGCCGCCGCGGCGGCCCGCGGGGGCCCGCTCGCTGCGCGGCCCCGGCCGGCCCGCGCCGCGCGGCCCGGTACGGCTGGGCCGGCCGCGGCCGCGGCTGCGGCTGGTCGGCGCGGCCCTGACGATCGTGATGGCCGTGTTCGTGGTGCGGCTGCTGCAGGTGCAGGCGGTCGACGCGTCCGCGTACGCGTCCAAGGCCGCCGTCAACCGCTGGGTCACCCACGAGGTCACCGCCGACCGCGGCACCATCACCGACCGCACCGGCGCGGACCTGGCCACCACCGTCGACGCGTTCGACGTGACCGCCGACCCGTACCTGTTCACGCCCGCGCAGGCCAAGGTGAAGGACGCCCCCCAGCAGGCCGCGGAGCTGCTCGCGCCGATCGTCGGGGGCGACGCCACCAAGATCGCCCAGCAGCTCGCAGCGCCCGGCTCCCGCTACCAGATCATCGCCAGGCAGCAGTCGCCGCAGGCCTGGAACCAGATCAAGGACCTCAAGGCCGCGTTCGCAGCGAAGGCCGCCAAGGGCCAGGGCGCCGACGTGCTGGCCGGGATCTTCAGCGAGCCGCACTCCAAGCGGGTCTACCCGGCGGGCGACCTGGCCGCGGGCGTGATCGGCTTCGTGAACGGCGACGGGCAGGGCGCCGGCGGCCTGGAGTCGATGCTCGACAAGCAGCTGTCCGGCACCAACGGCAAGATCCGCTACGCGCAGTCCAACGGCCGCCAGGTGCCCACCGCGGGCAGCCAGGAGCAGCCCGCGGTCCCCGGCGACGACGTGGAGCTGACACTGGACCGGGACATCCAGTGGGCCGCGCAGAGCGCCATCACCGCCCAGGTGCAGAAGTCCCACGCGGACCGCGGCTACGTGACGGTGATGGACAACCGGACCGGCGAGGTCCTGGCCATGGCCGACGCCCCCGGCTACGACCCCAACGACCTGGCCCACGCCGACCCCCATGCGCTCGGCAACGCCGCCGTGCAGGACGCCTACGAGCCGGGCAGTGTCAGCAAGCTGATGTCGATGGCCGCGATCCTCGACACCGGCACGGCCACGCCCACCACCCGTGTCACCGTGCCCGGCACGCTGCCGCGCGCCGACCGGGTCTTCCACGACGACGTCGACCACGGCACCTGGTACCTGACCCTCAACGGGGTGCTGGCCAAGTCCAGCAACATCGGCACGATCCTGGCCAGCCAGCAGCTGGGAAAGACGCAGGCGCAGGCCAACCAGGTCCTGTACTCCTACCTGAAGAAGTTCGGCATCGGCTCGCCGACCGGCGTCGGCTTCCCCGGCGAGACCCCCGGCATCCTGGCCAAGCCGCAGAACTGGAACGCCTCCCAGCAGTTCACCATCCCCTTCGGCCAGGGCCTGTCGCTGAGCGCCCTGCAGGCCACCTCGGTGTACGCGACCATCGCCAACGGCGGCGTGCGCGTCCAGCCCTCGCTGATCCGCGGCATCACCGGGCCCGACGGGCGGTTCGTGCCCGCCCCCGCGCCGAAGAAGACCCGGGTGGTCAGCGCGCGGACCGCCACGACCCTCTCGCAGATGCTGGAGTCCGTCGTCGGCAGCGAGCAGGGCACCGGCGTCTACGCCCGGATCGACGGCTACCGGGTCGCCGGCAAGACCGGTACGGCCAACCGGGTGGACCCCGACACCGGCCGCTACAAGGGCTACACCTCGTCGTTCATGGGGTTCGCGCCCGCCGACAACCCGCGGCTGACCGTCTCCTGCGTCATCCAGAACCCGACCAGGGGGAGCTACTTCGGCGGCGAGATCTGCGGCCCGGTCTTCAAGAAGGTCATGGAGTTCGGCCTGAAGTCCCTCGGCGTGGCGCCTTCGGGCAAACCCGCGCCCGATCTGCCGATCACCTTCGACCCCGCGGAACCGGCGCCCGCGGCAGGGCAGAAAGCACCGTGATCCGGATGAACGACCTCGCTGACCAGCATCGCGGCCGGGGCGCCCGGGGTGGTGACCCGCTCGGGCCGCCACCGGGCGCTTTTGACCCGGGGCCCCGGCAGCCGGGTAATCTCACCGCCGTGCCCAACGCTGATCAAACCCTCAGACAGCCTGGCGCGCCGCGCCCGGCGCATCCGAGCCCCCAGCCGCTGGCCGCGCTCGCCGGCCGGCTCGGGGTGCCCGCGACCGGCGGCCCGGCTGACGTCACCGGCGTCTCCGGCGTCACGGACGTCACCGGCATCACCCACGACTCGCGCGCGGTGCGCCCCGGCGACCTGTACGCGGCGCTGCCGGGCGCGCGCTTCCACGGCGCGGACTTCGCCGCCCAGGCCGCGCAGGCCGGCGCCGTCGCGGTGCTCACCGACCCGGACGGCGCCGAGCGCGCCGCCGCCACCGGCCTGCCCGTGCTGACCGTGCCCGACCCGCGCGCCGTGATGGGCGAGCTGGCCGCCGAGGTCTACGGCAGGCCCGGCGAGGGCCTGCTGCGGATCGGGGTCACCGGCACCTCCGGCAAGACCACGACCTCGTACCTCGTCGAGGGCGGCCTGCGTGCCGCACGCCACGGCCTCACCGGGCTGATCGGCACCGTGGAGACCCGGATCGGCGACGAGCGGATCAAGAGCGAGCGGACCACCCCGGAGGCCACCGACCTCCAGGCGCTGTTCGCGGTGATGCGCGAGCGCGGCGTGGAGTCCGTGGTCATGGAGGTCTCCAGCCACGCGCTCGTCCTCGGCCGGGTCGACGGCGCCGTGTTCGACGTCGCGGTCTTCAACAACCTCAGTCCCGAGCACATGGAGTTCCACTCGGGTATGGAGGACTACTTCCAGGCCAAGGCGCAGCTGTTCACCCCGCGCCGCAGCCTGCTGGGCGTGGTCAACCTCGACGACGAGTACGGCCGCCGGCTGGTCGCCGAGGCCACCGTGCCGCTGGTGACGTACTCCGCCGAGGGCCGGCTGGACGCCGACTGGCGGGCCGAGGACGTCCGGGCCGGGCTGATGGACAGCCGCTTCACGGTCATCGGCCCCAAGGGCGAGCACGTGCAGGCGGTGGCCCCCCTGCCCGGCCCGTTCAACGTGGCCAACACGCTCGCCGCGATCACCGCGCTGGCCGCGGCGGGCGTCGACCCGCAGGCCGCCGCCGACGGTATCGCTGCGGTGCCGGGCGTGCCGGGCCGCCTGGAGCGGGTGGACGCCGGGCAGGAGTACCTGGCGGTGGTGGACTACGCGCACAAGACCGACGCGGTCGAGTCGGTGCTGCGGGCGCTGCGGACCACCACCGAGGGCCGTATCCACGCCGTGCTGGGCTGCGGCGGCGACCGCGACCGGACCAAGCGCGGGCCGATGGGCGCCGCGCTCGCCCGGCTCGCCGACACCGCGGTGCTGACCTCGGACAATCCGCGGTCGGAGGATCCGCTGGCCATCGTCGCCGCGATGCTGGACGGAGCAGTGGGCGTCCCCGCCGCCGAGCGGGGCCACGTCATCGTCGAACCGGACCGGGCCGCCGCGGTGGCCGTGGCCGTCGCGCAGGCGCGGCCCGGCGACATCGTGCTGGTGGCCGGCAAGGGCCACGAGCAGGGCCAGGACATCGCCGGAGAGGTTCGCCCCTTCGACGACCGTGAGGTGCTGCGCGCCGCGATCGAGAAGGACCAGAAACAGCTGTGATCCCCCTCACCCTCGCCGAGGTCGCACGCGCGGTCGGCGGGAGCATGCACGACATACCGGACAGTGATGTGCGGGTGACCGGACCCGTCGTCAGGGACTCCCGCGAGGTGGTGCCCGGCGCCCTCTTCGTCGCCTTCGCCGGCGAACGCGCGGACGGCCACGACTACGCCGCGGGCGCGGTCACCGACGGGGCGGTGGCGGTGCTCGCCGCCCGGCCCGTCGGAGTACCCGCGATCGTGGTGGAGGACGTGCAGGCCGCCCTCGGCGCCCTCGCCCGCCACGTCATCGAGCTGCTCGGCGCCACCGTGGTGGCGCTCACCGGCTCCGCGGGCAAGACCAGCACCAAGGACCTGCTGGCACAGCTGCTGGAGCGGCTGGCGCCCACGGTGTGGACCCCGGGCTCGCTCAACAACGAGATCGGGCTCCCGCTGACCGCGCTGCAGGCCGACGAGAAGACCCGGCACCTGGTGCTGGAGATGGGCGCCCGCGGCATCGGCCACATCCGCTACCTCACCGGACTGACGCCGCCGCGGATCGGCATGGTGCTCAACGTCGGCAGCGCCCACATCGGCGAGTTCGGCGGCCGCGAGCAGATCGCCATCGCCAAGGGCGAGATGGTCGAGGCGCTGCCGTCCGCCGAGGACGGCGGCATCGCCGTCCTCAACGCCGACGACCCGCTGGTCAGGGAGATGGCGAGCCGGACCACGGCGCGGGTGGTGCGCTTCGGGGAGAGCGAGAAGGCCGACTACCGCGCCGAGAATGTCCGGCTCAACGACCGGGGACAGGCGGTCTTCAGCTTGCGCACACCCACCGGGTGCGCCGACGTGACCTTGCGCCTGTACGGTGAGCACCACGTGTCGAACGCGCTCGCCGCGGCCGCCGTCGCCGGTGAACTCGGCATGCCCGCACAGGAGATCGCCACCGCGCTCTCCGAAGCGGACTCGCTCTCACGCTGGCGTATGGAGGTCACCGAGCGCCCCGACGGCGTGACGGTCGTCAACGACGCCTACAACGCGAACCCCGAATCGATGAGGGCCGCCCTGCGCGCACTGGCTGCGATGGGCACGCCGGCACGGGCTCGGGGGGGCCGTACCTGGGCGGTGCTGGGACAGATGGCCGAACTCGGCGAGCAGTCGCTGGCCGAGCACGACGCCGTGGGGCGGCTGGCCGTCCGGCTCAACGTCAGCAAGCTCGTGGCCGTGGGTGGTACCGAAGCCGCCTGGCTGCAAATGGGCGCCTATAACGAGGGTTCGTGGGGTGAGGAGTCGGTGCACGTGTCCGACGCTGAGGCGGCGATCGACCTGTTGCGCAGGGAAGTGCGCCCGGGGGACGTCGTGCTGGTGAAGGCATCGAGGTCGGTCGGGCTCGAAGCGGTCGCGCTCGCGCTGATCGAGGGTGCCGCCCGATGAAGCAGATCCTCGTCTCCGGCGTCCTCGGTCTCTTCCTCTCCCTGATCGGCACCCCGCTGCTGATCCGGCTGCTGGCCTCGCGCGGCTACGGCCAGATGATCCGGGACGACGGCCCGAAGGCCCACCACAGCAAGCGCGGTACGCCCACCATGGGCGGCATCGCCTTCATCCTGGCGACGATCGTCGCCTACGCGGCCACGAAGCTGATCACCGGCGACAAGCCGTCGATCTCCGGCGTGCTGGTGCTCTTCCTGACCGCGGGCCTCGGCCTGGTGGGCTTCCTCGACGACTACATCAAGATCGTCAAGCAGCGCAGCCTGGGCCTGCGCGCCAAGGCGAAGATGGCCGGGCAGCTGATCGTCGGCATCGCCTTCGCCGTGCTCGCGCTGAACTTCCACGACTCGCGCAACCAGACCCCGGCCTCGACGAAGCTCTCCTTCACCACCGACTTCGGCTGGTCGATCGGCCCGGTCATCTTCGTGGTCTGGGCGCTGTTCATGATCCTGGCGATGTCCAACGGCGTGAACCTCACCGACGGCCTCGACGGCCTCGCGACCGGCGCCTGCGTGATGGCCTTCGCCGCCTACACCGTCATCGGCGTGTGGCAGTACGGCCAGTGGTGCGGCGCCCCGGTGAGCGCCAACGGCGCCTGCTACGAGGTGCGCGACCCGCTCGACCTGGCCGTGGTGGCCGCCGCGTTGATGGGTGCCTGCTTCGGCTTCCTGTGGTGGAACACCTCGCCGGCGAAGATCTTCATGGGCGACACCGGTTCGCTGGCGCTGGGCGGCGCGCTCGCCGGACTGGCGATCCTGTCCCGCACCGAGTTGCTGCTGGCCGTCCTCGGCGGCCTCTTCGTGCTCATCACCATGTCCGTGATCATCCAGGTCGGCTCGTTCCGCCTGACCGGCAAGCGGGTCTTCCGGATGGCACCGCTGCAGCACCACTTCGAACTCAAGGGCTGGAGCGAGGTCCTGGTCGTGGTCAGGTTCTGGATCATCCAGGGCATGTGCATGGCCCTCGGGCTGGGCGTCTTCTACGCGGCGTGGGTGGCCGCCTCGTGACCGCCGCCGCGCACGGACCCCAGAGCGCCGAGGAGTTCAAGGGCGTCGCCGTCGTCGTCGCCGGCCTCGGCGTCTCCGGGGTGCCGGCCGCCACGGTGCTGCACGGCCTCGGCGCCCGGGTCACCGTGGTCAACGGCACCGCGGGCGACAAGCAGCGCGCCGAGGCCGCCGAACTGGAGGCGCTGGGCGTCACCGTGCGCCTCGGCGACGGCGACACCCTGCCCGAGGGCACCGAGCTGGTCGTCACCACGCCCGGCTGGAAGCCGGTCAGCCCGCTGTTCCTGGCCGCCGAGGAGGCCGGTGTGCCGGTCTGGGGCGACGTCGAACTCGCCTGGCGGCTGCGGAAGCCCGGCGCCGCGCCGTGGCTCGCGGTCACCGGCACCAACGGCAAGACCACCACGACCCGGATACTCGCCGCGATCCTGGCCGCCGCGGGCCTGCGCACCGCGGCCGTCGGCAACATCGGCGTCTCCCTGCTGGACGTGGTGCTCGGCGAGCAGGAGTACGACGTGCTCGCCGTCGAACTCTCCAGCTACCAGCTGCACTGGGCGCCCAGCATCCGGCCGCACTCCGCGGCCGTGCTCAACCTCGCGCCCGACCACCTGGACTGGCACGGCTCGATGGCCGCGTACGCGGCCGACAAGGGCCGGATCTACCACGGCAACACGGTCGCCTGCGTCTACAACGCGGCCGATCCGGAGACCGAGCGGCTGGTCCGCGAAGCCGACGTCGAGGAGGGCTGCCGGGCCATCGCCTTCACCCTGGACGCCCCCCGTCCCTCGCAGTTCGGCGTCGTCGACGGCCTCCTCGTCGACCGGGCCTTCGTCGAGGACCGGGCCAACAACGCGCAGGAGCTGGCCGAGACCGGGGACGTCACCCCGCCGGCCCCGCACAACATCGCCAACGCCCTGGCCGCCGCGGCCCTGGCCCGCGCCTTCGGCGTGGCACCGGCCGCGGTGCGCGAGGGCCTGCGCGCCTTCACGCCGGACGCGCACCGCATCGCCGAGGTCGCCACGGTCGGCGGCGTCACCTACGTCGACGACTCCAAGGCCACCAACACCCACGCCGCGGAGGCCTCGCTGGCCTCCTACCCGTCGATCGTGTGGCTGGCCGGCGGCCTCGCCAAGGGCGCGGAGTTCGACGAGCTGGCCGCGCGCGCGGCCGGGCGGCTGCGGGCCGCCGTGCTCTTCGGCGCCGACCGCGCGCTGATCCGCGAAGCCCTGGCGCGACACGCGCCGCAGGTCCCGGTCACCGAGCTGGACCGGACCGACACTGGGGCGATGTCGGCCGCCGTCGCCATGGCACAGGACCTGGCCCAGCCGGGCGACACGGTCCTGCTGGCGCCGGCCTGCGCGTCGATGGACATGTTCACCAACTACAACCAGCGCGGCGACATGTTCGCGGACGCGGTGCGGGCGCTGGCCGACGCGTCGGCCGGCCCGGCGCCCGGCGCGGGCGCGGCCGAGGGCTAGCGCTCCCGGGCGCGGGAGCCGCGCACGAAAGAGGGGGCGCATTGAGCGGCTATTCGGTACGGCCGCGCGGCAGCGCGCTGCGCGGCGCCGCCCGGCTGCCGGGGCGGCTGCGCACGGCCTGGGACCGCCCGCTGACCGCCTACTACGTCATCCTCGGCGCGAGCCTGCTGATCACCGTGCTGGGCCTGGTGATGGTGTACTCCGCCTCGCAGATCCAGGCCCTGCGCTACGGGCTGCCGTCGACGTTCTACTTCCGCAAGCAGCTGCTGGCCGTCGCGATCGGCGCGGTGCTGCTGTGGTTCGCCGCACGCGCCCCGGTGCGGCTGCACCGGGCGCTGGCCTACCCGCTGCTGCTGGGCGCGGTGTTCCTGATGTGCCTGGTGCAGGTGCCGGGGATAGGGCAGACGGTGAACGGCAATACCAACTGGCTCTCCATCGGCGGCCCCTTCCAGCTCCAGCCCAGCGAGTTCGGCAAGCTCGCCCTGGTGCTGTGGGGGGCCGACCTGCTGGCCCGCAAGAACGACCGGCACCTGCTCGTCCAGTGGAAGCACCTGCTGGTGCCGCTGGTGCCGGTGACCGTGCTGCTGCTCGGACTGATCATGCTCGGCGGCGACATGGGCACCACGATGATCCTCACCGCCGTGCTGTTCGGCATGCTCTGGCTGGCCGGCGCCCCCACCCGGCTGTTCGCCGGCGTGCTCGCCGGCGCCCTCGCGCTGGCCACCCTGGCGATCGCCACCAACCCCAACCGCATGGGCCGGCTGCACTGCATCGCCGCCACCTCGCCGGGCAGCGACGACCGGTGCTGGCAGGCCGTGCACGGCATCTACGCGCTGGCGTCCGGCGGCTGGTTCGGCACCGGACTCGGGGCGAGCGTGGAGAAATGGGGCGAACTCCCGGAGCCGCACACCGACTTCATCTTCGCCGTGACCGGGGAGGAACTGGGCCTGGCAGGGACGCTGTCCGTGCTCGCCCTCTTCGCGGCACTAGGCTACGCGGGTATCCGCGTGGCCGGTCGTACGGAGGACCCCTTCGTCAGGTTCGCAGCGGGTGGTGTGACCACCTGGATCACGGCGCAGGCCGTGATCAACATCGGTGCGGTGCTCGGCCTGCTGCCGATCGCCGGGGTCCCGCTCCCGCTGTTCTCCTACGGAGGATCCGCCCTCCTTCCGACGATGTTCGCGATCGGGCTGCTGATCTCCTTCGCCAGGAGCGAGCCCGCGGCGCGAGCGGCCCTGGCCGTGCGGGGCCGGAACAACTCCCTGACGGGGGTAGTGAGACGGACGATGCGACGGCGCGCCAGACGGCGGCCGTCCGGAGAGCGGTGAATTTCGGTGCATGTCGTACTCGCCGGTGGGGGGACCGCCGGCCACATCGAGCCGGCGCTCGCGCTCGCCGATGCCCTGCGCAGGCAGGACCCGACCGTGGGCATCACGGCCCTGGGCACCGAGAAGGGCCTGGAGACCAGGCTCGTACCGGAGCGCGGCTACGAGCTGGCGCTCATTCCCGCGGTCCCGCTGCCGCGCCGGCCCACGGCCGAACTGATCACCGTGCCCGGCCGGCTCCGCGGCACGATCAAGGCCGCCGAGCAGGTGCTGGAGCGCACCAAGGCGGACTGCGTCGTCGGCTTCGGCGGCTACGTCGCGCTGCCCGGCTACCTGGCCGCCAAGCGGCTCGGCGTGCCGATCGTGGTGCACGAGGCCAACGCCCGTCCCGGACTGGCCAACAAGATCGGCTCCCGCTACGCCCACGCGGTCGCCGTCTCGACCCCCGACAGCAAGCTGCGCGACGCCCGTTACATCGGCATCCCGCTGCGCCGCAGCATCGCCACCCTGGACCGGGCCGCGGCCCGCCCCGAGGGCCGGCACGTCTTCGGCCTCGACCAGAACCTGCCCACCCTGCTGGTGTCCGGCGGTTCCCAGGGCGCGCGGCGGCTCAACGAGGTGATCGCCACGGTCGCCCCGCGCATGCAGCAGTCCGGCATCCAGATCCTGCACGCGGTCGGCCCGAAGAACGAGCTGCCGCGGTCCGACAACATGCCCGGCATGCCGCCGTACCGCCCGGTGCCCTACGTCGACCGGATGGATCTCGCCTACGCCGCCGCCGACATGATGCTGTGCCGGGCCGGCGCGATGACCGTCGCCGAGCTGTCCGCCGTCGGGCTGCCGGCCGCCTACGTCCCGCTGCCGATCGGCAACGGCGAGCAGCGGCTCAACGCCCAGCCGGTGGTCAAGGCCGGCGGCGGCCTGCTGGTCGACGACGCCGAACTCACCCCCGACTGGGTGCTCGGCAACGTGCTGCCGGTGCTCACCGACCCGCACCGGCTCTACGCGATGTCGCGCGCCGCCGCGGAGTTCGGCCGCCGCGACGCGGACGAGCTCCTGGTGTCCATGGTCTACGAGGCGGTCGCCGCACGCCGCGGGTGACCGCCGCTCCGCGGGACGCCGCCCGGCCCGCCGTGAGGCGCGCCGGGGGTGGTCCCGCGGAGTTCCCGGCCCGGGCTGGCACGATGGGTCGGCAGAGAGCGGCGGGGGCACGCCGCTCCGCAGGCGTCGACGTGGGGAGTCAGGGTGGCCGGAATCGAGGCCAGGCCGCGGGGCACCGGTCCCGGGGGACCGCCGCCCGCGGCCGGCGACGGGGGCCGGCGCGGCCGCGTCCGGCTCCGCATCACTCCGCCCTCGCGCAGGACTTCACTGATCGCCCTGGTGCTGCTGACGGTGCTGGCCGGCGGCGGCACGTGGGCGGTGTACGGGTCGGGCTGGTTCCGCGCGAACCGTGTGACGGTGCGCGGCGAACAGGTCCTCACCGCCGACCAGATCGAGCGGGCCGCGGCCGTACCGCTCGGCGGGCCGCTGGTCTCCGTCGACACCGGCGCGGTCCGGCGGCGGCTGCTGGCGGCGCTGCCGCGGATCGACCGGGTCGACGTCAGCCGTTCCTGGCCGCACACGGTCACGGTCACGGTGACCGAACGGGTGCCTTCCGCGGTGCTGGAGAACGGCCCGAAGTTCACCGAAGTCGACCGCGACGGGGTGCGGTTCGCCACCGTCGACCGCGCGCCGGCCGGCGTTCCGCTGGTCGAATTGGCCCCCGACGCCAAGGGCGCGGCGGCGAGTCTGCGGGTATTCGGCACCAGCCGGCTGCTGCAGTCCGCGATTGCCGTCTCCGGCGATCTTCCGGATTCCCTCAAGGGTCACGCGACCGCGATCCGGGTGCGTTCCTGGGACGGCATCACCGTCGAACTCGCGGGCGGACGTGACGTGATGTGGGGGAGCGCGGAACAGGGCGCGTTCAAGGCGTCGGTGCTCGCCGCGCTCATGAAGGCGGAGCCCCGTGCCCGACACTTCGACGTCAGCGCACCCACCGCACCTGCGGCTTCGGGGAGTTGACGCTTCCTCGGGCCCGGACCGGAGGGCGCCGGGACGGCCCGGGACCCCTGGCCGCACGGCGTACGGCGTGATCACATAGGGTGAAAAGAAAAACGGGAGGTTCGGCGTGTTCGTTGAACCATCACCGCTTGTCGACTTAGTGTCTCGTCCCAAAGGAACACGGGGACAGGCATACTGGTAACCCTAAACCTCAGGGTTAGGGTTCGGAACGGCAACGGCGAACTCACCGACCGTCCCACCCGATTCGTAACTCGAGGCGAGAGGCCTTCGACGTGGCAGCACCGCAGAACTACCTCGCAGTCATCAAGGTCGTCGGCATCGGCGGCGGTGGCGTCAACGCCATCAACCGGATGATCGAGGTCGGTCTCAAGGGCGTCGAGTTCATCGCGATCAACACCGATGCGCAGGCCCTGCTGATGAGCGACGCCGACGTCAAGCTCGACGTCGGCCGTGAGCTGACCCGCGGGCTCGGCGCCGGCGCCAACCCGGACGTCGGCCGCAAGGCCGCCGAGGACCACCGTGAGGAGATCGAAGAGGTGCTCAAGGGCGCCGACATGGTCTTCGTCACCGCGGGCGAGGGCGGCGGCACCGGCACCGGCGGCGCCCCCGTCGTCGCCAACATCGCCCGCTCGCTGGGCGCCCTGACCATCGGGGTCGTCACCCGGCCGTTCACCTTCGAGGGCCGCCGCCGCGCCAACCAGGCCGAGGACGGCATCGCCGGCCTGCGCGAGAACGTCGACACCCTCATCGTCATCCCCAACGACCGGCTGCTGTCCATCTCGGACCGCCAGGTCAGCGTGCTGGACGCGTTCCGGTCCGCCGACCAGGTGCTGCTCTCCGGCGTCCAGGGCATCACCGACCTGATCACCACGCCGGGCCTGATCAACCTCGACTTCGCCGACGTGAAGTCCGTGATGTCCGAGGCGGGTTCCGCCCTCATGGGCATCGGTTCGGCCCGCGGCGACGACCGGGCGGTCGCCGCCGCGGAGATGGCGATCTCCTCGCCGCTGCTGGAAGCCTCCATCGACGGCGCCCGCGGCGTGCTGCTGTCCATCTCCGGCGGCTCCGACCTCGGGCTGTTCGAGATCAACGAGGCCGCCCAGCTGGTCAGCGAGGCCGCCCACCCGGAGGCCAACATCATCTTCGGCGCGGTGATCGACGACGCGCTCGGCGACGAGGTGCGGGTCACCGTCATCGCCGCCGGCTTCGACGGCGGCCAGCCGCCCACCAAGGGCAGCCGCGACAAGGCCGCGGGCGGCTACGCCTCGCGCGACGACGCGCCGCTGCCGCGCAGCGAGCCCTCCCGCACCAGCGCGCCGTTCGACGGCATGGGCAGCATCCCGCACGCCCCGGCCGAGCGGGACCCGAAGCCCGCCCCGGCCGCCGAGACCCCGGTCCCGCCGCCGGCGATCCCGCCGATCGTGCCGCCGGCCCGCCCGTACCAGGACTCGGCCGAAGAGCTCGACGTCCCCGACTTCCTGAAGTGACCGCCCGGCAGTGATAGGGCACCGCACAGCAGTGGGCGGCGCGCACTTCGCCTTCACCGACAGGTGGGGCGGAGTGAGCGCCGTTCCGTATGACAGCCTCAACCTCGGCGGCGCGGTCGGCGACGACCCGGCCGCCGTGCACGCCAACCGCGCCCGCGCCGCCGAGGCGCTCGGCCGCGACCCGCAGCGCGTGGTGTGGATGAACCAGGTGCACGGGCGGGACGTCGCCGTGGCCGACGGTCCCTGGGGCGACGGGCCGGTGCCGGCCGTCGACGCCCTCGTCACCACCCGCGGCGACGTGACGCTCGCGGTGCTGACCGCCGACTGCGTCCCGGTGCTGCTGGCCGACCCGGTCGCCGGGGTCGCCGCCGCCGCGCACGCCGGCCGTCCCGGCCTGGTCGCCGGCGTCGTCCCCGCGGCCGTCGAGGCGATGACCGCGCGGGGCGCCCGCCCCGACCGGATCACGGCGCTGCTCGGCCCCTCGGTGTGCGGGAAGTGCTACGAGGTTCCGGCGGCCCTGCGCGAGGAGGTGGCCGCGGTCGTACCGGAGGCGTTCGCCACCACCGGCTGGGGCACGCCGGCGGTGGACGTGGGCGCCGGGGTGCGGGCCCAACTCGCGCACGCGGGCGTGCGGGTCGCCGACGCGCCCTCCGTGTGCACCCTGGAGTCCCCCGACCACTTCTCCTACCGTCGCGAGTCCGTCACCGGCCGGCTCGCGAGCTATGTCTGGCTGGACGGAACCGCGTGAACGACACAGCTGCCACCGGCAGTTCGGACAGACAGCGACAACTCGCGGCAAACCTGGCGCAGGTGGAGGAGCGGATCGCCGCGGCCTGCCGTGACGCCGGACGCGACCGCGCGGACGTGACCCTGATCGTGGTCACCAAGACCTACCCGGCCTCCGACGTGCGGTTGCTGTCCGGGCTCGGCGTACGGCAGGTCGCGGAGAACCGCGACCAGGAGGCCGGAGCGAAGGCCGCGGAGACCGCCGACCTGCCGCTCAACTGGCACTTCGTGGGCCAGTTGCAGACCAACAAGGCCCGCTCCGTGGTCCGTTACGCTGATCACGTGCACTCCGTCGACCGGTCCCGGCTGGTCGGCGCGCTGTCCCACGCGGCCACCGCCGAAGGGCGGCGGCTCGGTTGCCTGGTGCAGGTCGCGCTGGACGCCGAGTCGGGGACGCAGGGCGAACGCGGCGGCGTCGCACCCGACGGGGTCGAGGCCCTCGCCGACGCCATCGCGGCGGCCGAGGGCCTGCGTCTCGACGGGCTGATGACCGTAGCACCGCTCGCCGGCCGCTACGCGGGCCAACCCCGCGCTGCCTTCGATCGGTTGATGGAAATCTCATCCCGCCTGCGCGAAGCGCATCCGGCTGCGAACATGGTCTCGGCAGGGATGAGCCAGGACCTCGAGGAAGCGGTGGCCGCCGGAGCGACACACGTCCGCGTCGGTACGGCGGTACTCGGAGTCCGTGCACGGCTCCGGTAACGTCACCAAACAAGTCGGACCACAGCATAAATATGGTGTGGCGGCCGTTCGCAGGCGGCCGAGGACCGCAACCCCGCTGAGAGGACGCAGAGCATGGCCGGCGCGATGCGCAAGATGGCGGTCTACCTCGGCCTCGTGGAGGACGACGGGTACGACGGACCCGGCTTCGACTCCGACGACGAGTTCGAGCCCGAGCTGCCCACGCCGCCGAGCGGGCGCACCGCTCCGGAGCCGGAGCGGGTGGCTCCCCGTCGACCGCACAGCCAGCTGGTGGCGCCCAGCCAGCACCAGCCCCCCCAGGACGAGCCGCCGCGGCTCGTGCACGCTCCGGCGCCCCGCGAACCGAGGATCGCCCCAGTGGCATCCATCACACCCGAACGTCACACCCTGGAGAAGAACCCACCCGTGATCATGCCCAAGGTCGTGTCGGAACGGGAGCCGTACCGGATCACGACACTCCACCCCCGGACGTACAACGAAGCCCGTACCATCGGGGAACACTTCCGTGAGGGCACCCCGGTGATCATGAACTTGACGGAGATGGACGACACCGACGCGAAGCGTCTGGTCGACTTCGCCGCGGGTCTGGTCTTCGGCCTCCACGGGAGCATCGAGCGGGTGACGCAGAAGGTGTTTCTGCTGTCGCCTGCTAACGTCGATGTCACGGCGGAGGACAAAGCCCGGATTGCCGAGGGCGGGTTCTTCAACCAGAGCTGAGCCAGACGCAACCGCAGGACCCGGTCGACAGGCCGGCGGACGAGCAGGGGAGAGGGAAGCGCGATGAGTGTCGCACTCCAGGTGCTGTACATCGCGCTGTTCTGCTTCCTCGCCGTCCTCATTTTCCGGTTGGTGATGGATTGGGTCTTCCAGTTCGCACGATCGTGGCATCCTGGGAAGGCCATGGTGGTGGTTCTGGAGGGCACTTACACTGTCACCGATCCGCCACTCAAGCTTCTGCGGCGGTTCATCCCGCCGCTACGTCTCGGGGGCGTGGCGCTCGACCTGTCCTTCTTCGTATTGATGATCATCGTGTACATCCTGATCTCCGTCGTGGGGGGCTTGATGTGAACGGTGTGGGCTCCCGATATGTCGACGATCACGTTGAGGTGAAGAGATGCCGCTGACCCCCGAGGACGTTCGGAACAAGCAGTTCACGACCGTCCGGCTCCGAGAGGGCTATGACGAGGACGAGGTCGACGCCTTCCTCGACGAGGTGGAGTCGGAGCTGACACGTCTGCTCCGCGAGAACGAGGATCTGCGGGCCAAACTGGCCGCGGCCACTCGTGCCGCCGCCCAGAACCAGCAGCAGGGCATGCGCAAGCCGGAACCGCAGGACCGGCCGGTGCCCGCTGCCATATCCGGACCGCAGCCGGTGCCGCAGCAGCAGATGGGTCCGCCCCAGCTGCCCGGAGGCGCACCTCAGCTGCCCGCGGGGCCCAGCGCCCAGCAGCACCCCATGCAGCAGCAGGGTCACCCCATGCAGCAGCAGGGTCCCGGTCCGATGGGCCAGCACCCCATGCAGCAGCAGGGTCACCCCATGCAGCAGCAGGGTCCCGGCCCCATGGGCGGGCACCCGATGCAGCAGCAGGGGCCCGGCGGCGACAGTGCCGCCCGCGTGCTCTCGCTCGCGCAGCAGACCGCCGACCAGGCGATCGCCGAGGCGCGTTCCGAGGCCAACAAGATCGTCGGTGAGGCGCGCAGCCGTGCCGAGGGCCTGGAGCGGGACGCCCGCGCCAAGGCGGACGCGCTGGAGCGGGACGCCCAGGAGAAGCACCGCGTCGCGATGGGCTCCCTGGAGTCCGCCCGCGCCACGCTGGAGCGCAAGGTCGAGGACCTGCGCGGCTTCGAGCGGGAGTACCGCACGCGCCTGAAGTCCTACCTGGAGTCGCAGCTGCGCCAGCTGGAGAACCAGGCGGACGACTCGCTCGCCCCGCCGCGGACGTCTCCGCCCGCGCCGTCCCTGCCGGCCGCGCCCTCCATGGGCGGCGGCACGATGGGCGGCCAGGGCATGGGCGGCATGGCTCCGGCCGGAGCCGGCGCGATGGGCCACGGCTCGGCGCCGTCCTACGGCGGCGGCCAGGGCATGGGCGGGCACAACCCCGGCCCGACCTACGGCGGCCAGCAGCAGATGTCGCCGGCCATGACGCAGCCGATGGCACCGGTGCGGCCGCAGGGGCCGTCGCCGCTGCAGCAGGCGCCGACGCCGATGCGAGGGTTCCTCATCGATGAGGACGACAACTAAACGCGCCTAGCGCGCGGGCTGCCTGCACCAGGGCCGGGCCTCCGGGGAACCGTTTCCCCAGGAGGCCCGGCCCTTTTGTCCCCCCCGACGCACGGTTCGCCCTCCCCGGGCGGGGGTCCGCCCTGTGCGGGCGGCGCTTCGCCCGGTGCGGCCTGGGGTTCGCCCTGTGCGGGCGGACGGCAACCATCATGGGCGCGGGGTCCCTCAGCGCGAGGAACCGGCCACCGGCCGGTGGTCCGGATCGAACCGAACAGCCCCTTCGGGCCGGTGACGAACCGCGCCGCCGCGCGGGCTGAGCGCGCTGGGGGCACCTCCCGGCCGGAGGCTGGGGGACCCCGCGCCCCTGACGGTGACCCTTCGCCCGGACAGGGCGAACCCCCGCCCGGGGAGGGCGGATCCCCCGCCCGGGGAGGGCGAACCCCCGCCCGGACACGGCGGACCGCCGCCCCGGGCAGAGGGCGAACCCCCGCCGGGACAGGGCGAACCCCCGCCGGGACAGGGCGAACCCCCCCGCCCGGACGGGGCGAACCCCCCCGCCCGGACGGGGCGAACCCCCGGCCCGGGGGAGGGCCAAACGCCGCCGGCGCAGGGCGAACCCCCGGCCGCGCAGGGCGAGTCCCAGCCCCGGGCAGGGCCCCGCCCGGGGAGGGCGAACCCCCGCCCGGGGAGGGCAGAACCCCGCCCGGGAAGGGCGGACCGGCGCCCGGGCGGGGCGAGGGGGTCAGCGGGACTTGCGGAGGTGGAACGTCAGCGCGAGCGCCTCGTCGGAGAAGGCGGAGCCGAACCCGTCGCCCGCGGCGGGCGCGCCGGCCTCGAAGCTGTCCGCCAGGACCTCGTCGGAGATGAGCCGCGCATGCCGCGCGAGCGCCGTGCCCAACTCGTCCTCGCCCGCGGCGTACCGCACGTCGATGCGGTCGGTCACCTCGAGGCCGGAGTTCTTCCGGGCCTCCTGGACGAGCCGGATCACGTCGCGGGCGAGCCCGGCCAGCCGCAGTTCCGGCGTGACCTCCAGGTCGAGCGCGACCGTCGCACCCGCGTCGGACGCCACCGACCAGCCCTCGCGGGGCGTCTCGGTGACGATGACCTCCTCGGGCGCGAGGACCACGTCCTCGCCCTCCACCACGACCGTCGCGCTGCCGCGCTCCCGCAGGTCCGCCGAGAGCGCCGCCGCGTCCGCCGCGGCGACCGCCGCCGCCACCGCCTGCACGCCTTTGCCGAACCGCTTGCCCAGCGCACGGAAGTTGGCCTTGGCGCTGGTGTCGACGAGTGACCCGCCGACCTCGGAGAGCGAGGCCAGGGACGAGACGTTGAGCTCTTCGGCGATCTGCCCGCGCAGCTCCGCCGAGAGGTTCTCGAAGCCGGCCGCGGCGACCAGCGCGCGCGACAGCGGCTGCCGGGTCTTGACGCCGGACTCCGCCCGGGTCGCCCGGCCCAGTTCGACCAGCCGCCGCACGAGCTGCATCTGCTCGGACAGCGCCGGGTCGATCCACTCCCCGGCGACCTCCGGCCACGACGCGAGGTGCACCGAGTCCGGCGCGTCGGCCACGACCGGGACCACCAGGTCCTGCCACACCCGCTCGGTGATGAACGGCACCAGCGGCGCCATCAGCCGCGTCACCGTCTCGAGCACGTCGTGCAGGGTGCGCAGCGCCGCCGCGTCGCCCTGCCAGAACCGCCGGCGCGAGCGTCGCACGTACCAGTTGGACAGGTCGTCGACGAACCCGGACAGCAACTTCCCGGCACGCTGGGTGTCGAACCCGTCCAGCGCGTCCGAGACATCGCGCACCAGCACGTTCAGCTCGCCGACCAGCCAGCGGTCCAGCAGCGGGCGGTCCGCGACGGCCGGGTCGGCCGCCGAGGGGGCCCAGCCCGACGTGCGGGCGTACAGCGCCTGGAACGCCACGGTGTTCCAGTAGGTGAGCAGCGTCTTGCGGACCACCTCCTGGATCGTGCCGTGACCGACCCGGCGCGCGGCCCAGGGGGAGCCGCCGGCGGCCATGAACCAGCGCACCGCGTCGGCGCCGTGCTGGTCCATGAGCGGGATCGGCTGCAGGATGTTGCCCAGGTGCTTGGACATCTTGCGGCCGTCCTCGGCGAGGATGTGGCCGAGGCACACCACGTTCTCGTAGGCGGACCGGTCGAAGACCAGCGTGCCGACCGCCATCAGCGTGTAGAACCAGCCGCGGGTCTGGTCGATCGCCTCGGAGATGAACTGCGCCGGGTACGTGCGCTCGAAGACGTCCTTGTTGCGGTACGGGTAGCCCCACTGCGCGAACGGCATCGACCCCGAGTCGTACCAGGCGTCGATCACCTCGGGCACCCGCGTCGCGGTCTGCGCACAGGTCGGGCAGGGGAACACGACCTCGTCGATGAAGGGGCGGTGCGGGTCGAGGCCGGACTGGTCGGTGCCGGTCAGGTCGCCGAGTTCGGCGAGCGAGCCCACGCACGTGAGGTGGCCGTCCTCGCAGCGCCAGATCGGCAGCGGCGTGCCCCAGTAGCGGTTGCGGGACAGCGCCCAGTCGACGTTGTTGTCGAGCCAGTCGCCGTAGCGGCCGTACTTCACCGACTCCGGGTACCAGTTCGTGCGCTCGTTCTCGCGCAGCAGCGCGTCCTTGACGGCGGTGGTGCGGATGTACCACGACGGCTGCGCGTAGTAGAGCAGCGCGGTGTGGCAGCGCCAGCAGTGCGGATAGCTGTGCTCGTACGGCAGGTGCCGGAACAGCCGCCCGGTGGACTTCAGCTCGGCGACCAGCAGCTCGTCGGCCTTCTTGAAGAAGACGCCGCCGACCAGCGGCACGTCCGTGTCGAACGTGCCGTCGGGGCGCACCGGGTTGACCACCGGCAGCCCGTACGCGGCGCAGGTCTTGAGGTCGTCCTCGCCGAACGCGGGGGACTGGTGGACCAGTCCGGTGCCGTCCTCGGTCGTCACGTACCCGGCGTTGAGGACGAAGTGCGCGTCCGGGATCTCGACGAAGCCGAACGGGCGCTCGTAGGTCCAGCGCTCCATCTCACGGCCGGTGAAGCGCTGCCCGGTCGGCTCCCAGCCCTCGCCCAGCGCCTTGCCGAGCAACGGCTCGGCCACGACGACCTGTTCGGTGCCGTCGGTGGCGACCACGTAGGTGACGTCGGGGTTCGCGGCGACCGCGGTGTTGGACACCAGCGTCCACGGCGTCGTCGTCCACACCAGCAGCGACGCCTGGCCGGCCAGCGGGCCGGAGGTCAGCGGGAAGCGCACGTACACCGACGGGTCGACGACCGTCTCGTAGCCCTGCGCGAGTTCGTGGTCGGACAGGCCCGTCTGGTCCTTGGGGCACCAGGGCGCGACCCGGTAGTCCTGGACGAGCAGGCCCTTGTCGAAGATCTGCTTCAGCGACCACCACACGGACTCCACGTACTCGGGGTCCATCGTGCGGTACGCGTCGTCGAGGTCGACCCAGTAGCCCATGCGTGTCGTCAACTCGGCGAACGCGTCCGTGTGGCGGGTCACCGACGCGCGGCACTTGGCGTTGAACTCCGCGATGCCGTACGCCTCGATGTCCTGCTTGCCGGTGAAGCCGAGCTCCTTCTCCACGGCCAGCTCGACCGGCAGGCCGTGGCAGTCCCAGCCGGCCTTGCGGGTCACGTGGAAGCCCTGCATGGTCTTGTACCGGGGGAACACGTCCTTGAAGACGCGGGCCTCGATGTGGTGGGCACCGGGCATGCCGTTGGCGGTCGGCGGGCCCTCGTAGAACACCCAGTCGGGGCGGCCGGCGGTCTGCTCCAGCGAGCGCGCGAAGGTCTTGCGCTCACTCCACAGGGACAGCACCTCGTGTTCGAGGGCGGGCAGGTCCACCTGGGCGGGCACCTGGCGGTACTGCTGCTGGGACGGCTCGTGCTGCGGGCTCATCTGCGCTCTTCCTCCGGCGGACACTCGTCGCTCGTGGCGGACTTCCGTCGGAGGGACGAGAGCTGCTGACGATCGCTCCCGCGGTACCACCCTCCTTGGCGGTACGGCACCCTCGCGGGTCCCGCCGCCCCCTCATTGGGGTCGCGACGCCGGTTCTACCGACCGCGCGGGCTGCCCCTCGCGGTGTTCCTCCGGCGGCTCCGGGGTGATCTTCACGTCGCGCACACCCCCGGGCTTCCACCGTCCCCGGGTCGCTCATGGCTGCGTGCGGCGCTACTCGTCCCATCCACGCCTTTCGCTGCGGCCAGTGTACGGGGCCCGGTGTCCGGGAGCCGCACGGTTTTGCCCGGCGGGCCGCCCCGCCGCCCGGGCCGCGCTGACCCGAATGGCGGTCGGCGGCCCCCCCAGGGGGCCATTGCGGTCCCCCGGACGGAATACCTGGCCGTGAGCTGGGCACAACGGATGCAGACCGGTCTCCCGCAGGGGGTACGGGTCGACCGGGCAGCGCGCCCCGTTGCCGCGGATCGACGCCCGACTTACCGTTTCCGGCACGATTCGCGAACAAGATCACGGATGTGAAGGGGTCGCGGCCATGGTCGTGAGGGAAGCCGCCGAGAAACCGGCGGCACGGAGGACGGCAGCGGCCACCCGGGCCACGCCGGCCACGGCCAGGAAGGCGGCACCCGAGCCCAGGGGGGCCAAGAAGGCCGCGAAGTCCGGCGGGGCCACCAAGGCCTCGCCCAAGGGCGGCGCGGCGAAGGAGGCGGCAGCGACGGTGACCGCGGAGAAGGCCCCGGCCGGGAAGCCCGCCGCGGGCAAGGCGGCGAAGGCGGCGAAGCCCGCGGCCCGGAAGCGGACGGCGGCCGATCCCGCGGCCGCGAAGCCCGCGAAGGCGGCGGCCGCCAAGAAGGCCGCCGGGAAGAAGGCGCCGGCGAAGGCCGGGGCGAAGAAGGCAGCGAAGAAGGCGGCGGCGAAGTCCGCGGCCGGGAAGACCACCACGACGTCCGCGGCCGCCGGGAAGGCCCCGGCCGAGAAGGCCACCGCGAAGAGGACCACCGCGAAGGAGGCCCCGGCCAGGAAAGCCCCGGCCAAGAAGGCGGCGGCCGCCGCAACCGCGGCCCGCAAGGACACCGCCAAGAAGGTCACCCCCAAGAAGGCCACCCCCAAGAAGGCGGCGGCCAAGAAGGCCACCGTTCCGAAGACCGGCGCCAAGAAGTCCGCAGCCAGGAAGTCCGCCGCCGTGAAGCCGTCCGCCGGCAGGGCGGCGGCCGCGAAGGCACCCTCAGCACCCTCCACCCCATCGACCCCCAGCCCGGGCGGGAAGGCGCCGGCCGGCAGGAGCACGGCCGGGAAGAAGCCGGCCGCCAAGAAGACAGGAGCCCGCAAGGTGGCAGCGAAGAAGACCGTGGCCCAGTCGGCCGCGACATCGGGGTCCCCGGTCCCCGCCGCCCGCACCGCGGCCGAGCCCGGCACGCTGGCCGTCCTCCCCGGGGAGGAGCCGTGGACGGCCGAGGAGGTCGAGGAGGCGCGTGCCGAGCTGCTCGGCGAGGTCGAGCGGCTCAAGGCCGAGATCGCCTCCTCCGAGGCGGCCGTCGCCGGCCTGCTGCGGGACACCGGGGACGGCGCGGGCGACGACGCCGACACCGGCACGAAGAACATCACCCGCGAGTACGAGATGGCACTGGCCGCCAACACGCGCGAGACCCTCACCCAGGCCACGCACGCGCTGCAGCGCCTCGACGAGGGCACCTACGGCCTCTGCGAGGTGTGCGGCAACCCGATCGGGAAGGCCCGGATGCAGGCGTTCCCGCGGGCCACCCTGTGCCTGGACGACAAGCAGCGGCAGGAGCGCCGCTGAGGGCCGCCGCGGACCGCGGCGGACCGCCGCCGAGCCGCCGCGGGGGCGCCCCGCGGCGGCGGCGCGCGCCCTCATGTCACCCCGCTCACGCGGGAGGCCTTGGCGCGCGCCGGTGCCGTACCCTCGTCATCAGTCAGGATTCGGCCTGGCGGGCACGGAGCACAAGGGCTGAGGGACTCACGTGACGGAAGCGGAGCGCACCATCACCACACCGGACACCCCGGATGAGGCCCCGGACACGACGGCGGAGGCCGCGGCGTCCGGTGCGCCCACCGCCGATTCCGCCGCCGATCCCACCGTCGGGCCCGCCGCCGGCTCCGCGGCCGATCCCGCCGCGGATCCCGACGCTGCGCGCCGGCGCAGCCGCCGCGTGGCGGTGCTGATAGCGGTGGCCGCCCTCGCGTACCTGCTCGACCTGCTCTCCAAGCTCTGGGTCGTGCACAGCCTGGAGGACCACGACCCGATCCGTGTCCTCGGTCACTACCTGCAGCTCGACGCCACCCGGAACGCCGGTGCCGCCTTCGGCATGGGCCAGGGCATGACGATCGTGTTCACGCTGATCGCGGTCGGCGTGATCGCCGTGATCGTGCGGCTGTCCCGCCGCCTCTACAGCACGCCGTGGGCGATCGCCCTGGGCCTGCTGCTCGGCGGCGCGTTCGGCAACCTCACCGACCGGGTGTTCCGCGCGCCCGGCGGCTTCCAGGGGCGCGTGGTGGACTTCATCGCGCCCGAGCACTTCGCGGTGTTCAACCTGGCCGACTCGGCGATCTGCTGCGGCGGCGCCCTGATCGTGCTGCTGTCCTTCCGGGGTGTGGACCCCGACGGCTCCCGCCACGAGGACTGACCGGGCCGCGGCCGGGCCCGTTCGTCAGGGCGTGACGGGACCGCTCGCGAGACGTCCGCGGGCCCGCCGGACCCTGAGGCGCGCCGGACGCGGACCGGGGGGTCCGCCGCGTCCGGCATACTCGATCAGGTGAGTACGCTTCCCGAAGTCCGTTCCCTGCCCGTGCCCGAGGGCCTCGAAGGCGAGCGCGTCGACGCCGCCATCGCCCGCATGTTCGGTTTCTCGCGCACGAAGGCCGCCGAGCTCGCGGCCTCCGGCAAGGTCTCGCTGGACGGGGCGGCCGCGGGCAAGTCGGAGCGGGTGCACGGCGGGGCGTGGCTGGAGGTCGAGATGCCGGCGCCCGCCGTCGCGGTGGAGATCGTCGCCGAGCCGGTCGAGGGCATGGAGATCATCCACGACGACGACGACGTCGTGGTCGTCTCCAAGCCGGTCGGCGTCGCCGCCCACCCCAGTCCCGGCTGGACCGGCACCACGGTGATCGGCGGCCTGGCCGCGGCCGGCTACCGGATCTCCACCTCGGGCGCCGCCGAGCGCCAGGGCATCGTGCACCGGCTGGACGTCGGCACCTCCGGGCTGATGGCGGTCGCCAAGTCCGAGCGGGCCTACAGCTCCCTCAAGCAGCAGTTCCGTGAGCGCGTGGTGGACAAGCGCTACCACGCCCTCGTCCAGGGCCACCCCGACCCGCTGAGCGGCACCATCGACGCGCCGATCGGGCGGCACCCCACCCACGACTACAAGTGGGCGGTGACCGCGGACGGCAAGCCGTCGGTGACCCACTACGACCTGATCGAGGCGTTCCGCCACGCCAGCCTGCTCGACATCAAGCTGGAGACCGGCCGCACGCACCAGATCCGGGTGCACATGGCGGCGCACCGCCACCCCTGCGCGGGCGACCTGACGTACGGCGCCGACCCCACGCTGGCCAAGCGCCTGGGCCTGACCCGGCAGTGGCTGCACGCGGTGCGGCTGGGCTTCGAGCACCCCGCGGACGGCTCGTGGGTGGAGTTCGAGAGCCCCTACCCGGCGGACCTGCGGCACGCGCTGGACGTCGTCAGGGCCGACAGCCAGTGAGCCCGGCCGCCGCACCGGTGCGGGTGGTGCCCGCGGACGACCCCGAGGGCATGGCCGCCGTCCACGCGATACGCCACGCGGTGTTCGTCGTCGAGCAGGAGGTCCCGTCCGAGCTGGAGTGGGACGGCAAGGACGGGCGGGCGGTGCACGTGCTGGCCGAGGGCGTCGGCACCGGCCGGCTGCTCCTCGGCGAGGACGCGGCCCGCAAGAACGGCGGCGATTCGCGGCTCGCGGTGCTGGGCCGGCTCGCGGTGCTGCGCGACGCCCGCGGCGGCGGCTACGGCGCGCGGCTGGTCCGCGCGCTGGAGGAGGAGGCCCGGCGGCTGGGCCTGGCCGGGGTGTACCTGGAGGCCCAGGTCCACGCCGTCCCGTTCTACGAGAAGCTCGGATATACCGCGTACGGCCCCGAGTTCCAGGACGCGGGCATCGCGCATCGGGCCATGAAGCGGGCATTCGTGACAATCTGACGGCGTGGATCAGCTCGCCCTCTTCTTCCTGCTCATGCTCGCGGCCATCATCATGGTGCCGGTCGGCGACCGGATCGGTCTGCCGTCCCCGGTCCTGATGACGCTGTGCGGCGGAGTGCTGGCGCTGATCCCGCAGGTCCCCAACGTCCGCATCAACCCCGGCCTGATCCTGCCGCTGCTGCTGCCCCCGCTGCTGTACGCGGCCGCCCAGCGCACTTCCTGGCGCCAGTTCGCCGCGAACCGGCGGGCCATCTTCCTGCTCGCCGTGGCCCTCGTGTTCGTCACCATGGCCGCGGTCGCGGCCGTCGCCGACGCCGTGGTGCCCGGCATCACCCTCGCCGCCGCGTTCGCCCTCGGCGCCCTCGTCGCCCCTCCCGACCCGGTGGCGGCGACCGCGGTCGCCGGCTCCCTGGGCCTGCCGCGCCGCATGATCTCCATCCTGGAGGGCGAGGGGCTGTTCAACGACGTCACCGCGATCGTGCTGTACCACGTCGCGGTCGCGGCGGCGGTCTCCGGCGAGTTCTCACTCGGGCACGCGGCGCTGGAGCTGCTGCTGTCCGCGGTGGTCGCGGTGGCCGTCGGCGGGGTGCTCGGCTGGGGCGCCAACAAGCTGATGAGCATCGTCGGCGACGCGACCCTGCAGATCGGCCTGTCGCTGCTCGTGCCGTTCGCCTCCTACGCGCTCGCCGAGGAGTTCCACGGGTCCGGGGTGCTCGCGGTGCTCACCACCGCGCTGTACCTCGCGGAACACGCCTTCGAGGCCGACGACGTGACGGCCCGGCTGGCCGGCAACACCTTCTGGGAGATCATCGACACCCTGGTCACCGGGATCGCCTTCGGCCTGATCGGCCTCGAACTCCACGAGGTGTTCAGCGTCGGCCGGGGCAACTGGGGGCCGATGCTGCGGCACGCGTCCCTGATCGTCGCGGTCGTGGTGGGCGTGCGGCTGCTCTGGCTGCTGCCCGCCGCGTGGATCGCGAAGCGGCTGCACAAGGTCCGGGACATGGACGAGGACATCCCGCTGAGCTGGCGGGAGACGGTGATCATGTGGTGGGCCGGGATGCGCGGGGTGGCGTCGGTGGCCCTCGCCCTGGCCATCCCGCTGCGCACCGACCACCACGGGCCGTTCCCGGCCCGCCCGGAGCTGCTGTTCATCGCCTTCGCGGTGGTCCTCGCGACGCTCGTGGTGCAGGGCCTGACGCTGCCCTGGCTGGTCCGGCGGCTCGACGTGGGCGCCGACACCAAGCTGGAGCACGACCTGGAGCGGCAGCTCGCCCTGCGGGCGATGAAGGCGGCCAGGACCCGGCTGAAGGAGATCGAGGTCGCCGAGACGCTCGACGAGGACCTCGCGGAGATGCTGCACCACCGCGCGGTCGACCTCGGCGCCCGCATCTCGCCGGACATCCTCGACGACGAGCGCCGCGAGAGCCACGGGCGCCGCCTCAAGCGGCTGAGGGAACTGCGCCGGATCCAGGAGGACATGCTGTCCGCGGCCCGCCACGAGATCCTGGCGGCGCGCAGCGAGCCGGGCGCCGACCCGGAGATCGTCGACCGGGTGCTGCGCTCGCTCGACCTGCGCTCGATGCGCGGCTGACGGCCGGTCCGCACGCCCCGGACCGTCGCCCGGGCCCTCCGTCCCCGTTCCCCCGGCTCTGCCGCCGGAGCCCCGCCGGAGCGCCGTGAGCGGGCCGCGGGGGACCCTCAGCGGGCTCCCGGCCCCGGCCCGAGGTCCTTGGCCTCCGGCATCGGCGCCGCGTCCCTGGAGACGCCCTCGTGCCTGATGCCGGGCGCCGGCGCGGTGCTGATCCGCGGCAGCGCGTAGGGGTGGTCGCAGCGGATCCAGTCCACCAGCTGCTCGCGCACGATGCAGCGCAGGGTGAAGATGTCGCCGGCGTCCTTCGCGGTGAGCAGCGCCCGCACCTGGATCGTCGTCGGCGTGGAGTCGATGACCACCAGCCCCCACGCCCTGCGGTCCCACTCCGGGGACTGCTCGAGGATCTCCAGCAGCCGTTTGCGCATCAGGTCCACCGGCGCGGAGTGGTCCAGGTGCAGGAAGACGGTGCCGGTCATCCGCGGGTCGCCGCGCGACCAGTTCTCGAACGGCTTGCTGGTGAAGTACGACACCGGCATGGTGATCCGCCGCTCGTCCCAGGTGCGGACGCTCAGGAACGTCAGCGTGATCTCCTCGACCTCGCCCCACTCGCCGTCCACCACCACGGTGTCGCCGATGCGCACCATGTCGCCGAAGGCGATCTGCAGCCCGGCGAACAGATTGCTCAGCGTCGACTGCGCGGCCACCCCGGCGACGATGCCGATGATGCCGGCCGACGCCAGCACGGACGCGCCGAGCGTGCGCATCTCCGGGAACGTGAAGAGCATCGAGGCGACCGCGATCACCCCGACGACCGCGGTGAACACCCGCTGGATCAGCGTCACCTGGGTGCGCAGCCGGCGTATCTTCGGCACGCTCCTGGCCGTCGCCGCATAACGCGCGTAACTGGAGTCGATGACCGCGGCGGCCACCCGGACCACCAGCCAGGCCGAGGCGGCGATGAGCGCCAGCGTCAGCACCTGGCCCACGGCCTCCGGATGCCCGTGGGCGACGTGCGCGGTCGGGAACGCGCCGCGCAGGATCGCGGTGCACAGCACCACCTGCAGCGGCAGCCGGCAGCGCCGCAGCAGGTCCCACAGCGGTGTCTCCGGGTGCCGGGCGTCCACCGACCGCAGCGCCCGGTCGACCGTCCATCCGACCGCCAGCGTCAGCAGCAGCGTCGAACCCAGGACGGCCACCGGCCGCAGCACGTTCTCCATGCCGTCCCTCCCTCGCCTTCCCTCATGTCTCCGCGCGGAGAATGTCCGCGTCACCTGGCACGATGGTCGCGTACCCGAGCCCAGAGAGGGCAGCCCTGTGACGATCGTCCTGTTCCACTCCATGTACGGGCTGCGGCCCGCCGTGCTCGCCGCCGCCGACCGGCTGCGTGCCGCCGGCCACGACGTGCACACCCCCGACCTGTTCGACGGCCGCACCGCCGACGACGCGGAGGAGGGCATGCGGATCAAGGACGAGATCGGCCGCGACGAACTGCTGCGCCGCGCCGTCACGGCCGCGGCGCCCTACTCCTCGCGGGGCCTGGTGTACGCCGGGTTCTCGCTCGGCGGCTCCATCGCGCAGAACCTGGCCCTCGGCGACGAGCGGGCCCGCGGGCTGCTGCTCCTGCACGGCACCTCGGACATCGCCGACGACGCGGCCACCGACGTCGCGGTCCAGCTGCACGTCGCCGACCCCGACCCGTTCGAGCCCGACGACTGGCTGAACGCCTGGTACCTGCGGATGCGCAGGGCCGGCGCCGATGTCGAGGTGCACCGGTACCGCGGCGCGGGCCACCTCTACACCGACCCCGACCTGCCCGACTACGACGCCGAGGCCGCGGAGCGGACCTGGGCGATCGCGCTGGACTTCCTCGCCGACCTCAGCGACTCGACCGACCTCGGTGACGGCCGTGGCGGCGCCGACGATCCCGCCGACGCCGCCGATCGGTAGCCGCGTTCGTTCCGGTGCCGGGCACAGGGCCCGGCACCGGAAGGAGGCCCGCGGCACGGCCGCTACTTGGTGAGGCCCGCCTCGATCGACGCCATCACCTGCGTCGCCGGCAGACCGGCGACCTGGATGTCCTTGTTGTTGAGCTTCACGGTCGGCGTGGAGTTGACGCCGCTGTCGTCGAACGACTTGCTCATCGTCAGGGCCCACTTGTCGAAGGTGCCCTTCTTCACCGCGTCGGAGAACTTGGCGTTCCCCTTCAGCGCGGGGATCTTCTGGGCCTCCGCGATGAGGTGGTCGGCGTTGTTGAAGTCGTCCTTCTTCTCGTCCGGGTGGACGGCCTTGGAGTACAGCAGCGTGTGGTACTGCTCGAAGGCGTCCACCGAGACGTTCAGGGCCGCGCCGAGCGCGCTCAGCGCCTTCTTCGAACCCGAGCCGCCCTGGCCGGCGTCGAGGAACGTGCCGAAGGTGTACTGGATCCTGTACTTGCCGTCCTTGGCGCCCTGCAGCACCTGGTCGCCGGCCGTCTGCTCGTAGGCAGCGCAGATCGGGCAGCGCATGTCCTCGAACTCGTGCAGCGTGTTCTTGTTGTTCTTGTCGCCGATGATCAGCGTGGTGCCGTCGGTGCCGTCCGTGTTGGCCGGCTTCACCAGGGTGTCCTTGGCGGCCGCGTCCCAGTAGCCGGGCTTGTTGGCGTTGTTGACGATGACGGCGACGGCTGCGGCGATGCCCAGCACGACGACGATGCCGGTGGCCACGAAGACCTGGCGGCGTATCTTCGCGCGCTTGGCCTCCTTCTCGCGCTGGATCCGCAGCCGCTCGCGGGCGGCTTCCTTGCTGGCCTTGCTGTTCCTGCTGCTCATGATGGGTTCTCCGGGGTACGCGTGGTGGTGTGGGGGAGTGCTCGGTGCGGTCAGGCGGCGACCGGCGCGGGCGGACCACGGCGTACGACGGCGTGCAGCAGGTTCCGGGCGCCGGGGGCTCCGGCGTGCGGCAGGGCGGTGGCCGGGCGGACCCGGCGGGCCGGCAGGGCGGCGGCGCGCACGGCGGCCGCGGCGAACAGCAGCGGCCGGAACGCGGCGGCGGTCGCGGCCCGCAGCAGACGCTGCAGGGCCGCCTCACCGCGGCGCAGCCACCAGGCGGCCAGCAGGCCGACCGACACGTGCAGGGCCAGCAGCAGCCACGGCAGGGTCGCCGAGGGCATCGGCACCTGCGCGGCGGAGGCGGTGGGCACGCCGGGCAGCCGGGCGCCGGCCGGGGCGCCGTGGCAGATCACGGCCTCGTGGAAGGAGCGCCAGGAGCCGGTCACGGGCCCGCCGGAGGCGCCGTAGCAGAGGCGCTGGCCGGAGGTGAACCAGGTGTCCATGGCCAGTTCCAGCGGCACCATCAGGGCGGCGATCAGGCGGAAGCCGCACTCGCGCCGGCCGGCGACCAGGTAGGCCACGGCGAAGACGGCGGCGAACGCGGTCGCGACCACCGCCGGCGGCAGCGGCTCGTGGGACATCAGCACATGGGAGGTGGAGGAGAGCGTGACGCACAGCGCGGCGAAGAGGGCAGCACGAAGCGCGCCCAGCCGCGGTCGTATCTCCTCCATGGCGACAGAGTGTGCCATGGCGAGGCGTAGGAGTGGCCTAAAGGTGGGGTAACCCCCGGAGAACGGCTTCCCCCCTGATCGGGCCACGGCTGTCAGAGGCGGGTCGTAGAGTTGCGATCGCCTCGTCATCCGCCCTCTCCTGCCGGAGGTGTCGCTCCCCGTGACCGACCAGCCCTTCACTCACCTGCACGTCCACACCCAGTACTCGCTGCTGGACGGCGCGGCGAGACTGAAGGACATGTTCAAGGCGTGCAACGAGATGGGCATGTCCCATGTCGCCATCACCGACCACGGCAACCTGCACGGCGCCTACGACTTCTTCCACCAGGCGCAGGCGGCCGGCGTGACCCCGGTGATGGGCATCGAGGCGTACCTGGCGCCCGAGTCGCGGCGCTACACCAAGCCCGTCAAGTGGGGTGCCCCGCACCAGAAGAACGACGACATCTCCGGTGCCGGCGCCTACACCCACATGACGATCTGGGCCAGGAACAAGACGGGGCTGCACAACCTCTTCCGCGCCCAGTCCCGCGCCTCCTTCGAGGGCTTCTTCCGCAAGCCCCGGATGGACCGCGAGCTGCTGAGCGAGTACGCGGAGGGACTGATGGGCACCACCGGCTGCCCGTCCGGCGAGGTCTCCACCCGCATCCGGCTGGGGCAGATGGACGAGGCGCTCAAGGCCGCGTCCGAGTACCAGGACATCTTCGGCAAGGAGAACTTCTTCGTCGAGATCATGGACCACGGCATCGACATCGACCGCCGGGCCCGTGACGGGCTGATGGAGATCAGCAGGAAGCTCAAGGCGCCGTTCGTCGTCACCAACGACTCGCACTACACGTACGCGCACGAGTCGTCCGCGCACGACACCCTGCTGTGCATCCAGACCGGTTCCAACATGTCCGACCCGGACCGGTTCAAGTTCGACGGATCCGGCTACTACCTCAAGTCCGCGGCCGAGATGTACGCGATCGACTCCTCCGACGCGTGGCAGGAGGGCTGCCGCAACAGCCAGCTGCTGATCGCCGACCGGGTCGACACCGAGGGCATGTTCCAGTTCAAGAACCTGATGCCGCGGTTCGACGTGCCCGAGGGCTACGACGAGGTGTCCTGGTTCCGGGAGGAGGTCGCCCGCGGCATGGCCCGGCGCTTCCCCGGCGGCGTCCCGCAGGACCGCCAGGAACTCGCCGAGTACGAGATGAAGACCATCATCGAGATGGGCTTCCCCGGCTACTTCCTCGTCGTCGCCGACTTCATCATGTGGGCGAAGAACAACGGCATCGCGGTCGGCCCGGGCCGCGGCTCGGCGGCCGGCTCGATCGTCGCCTACGCGATGGGCATCACCGACCTCGACCCGGTGCCGCACGGCCTGATCTTCGAGCGGTTCCTCAACCCCGAGCGCATCTCCATGCCCGACGTCGACATCGACTTCGACGAGCGCAGGCGCGGCGAGGTGATCCGCTACGTGACCGAGAAGTACGGCTCCGACAAGGTCGCGCAGATCGCCACCTACGGCACCATCAAGGCCAAGGCCGCGATCAAGGACTCGGCCCGCGTGCTCGGCTACCCCTTCTCCATGGGCGACCGGGTCACCAAGGCGATGCCCGCCGACGTGCTCGGCAAGGGCATCCCGCTGTCCGGCATCACGGACAAGGACCACCCGCGCTACAGCGAGGCCGCCGAGGTCCGCGGCATGTACGAGAACGAGCCGGACGTCACCAAGGTGATCGACTCGGCGAAGGGCATCGAGGGCCTGGTCCGGCAGATGGGCGTGCACGCGGCCGGCGTGATCATGTCGTCCGAGTCGCTCATCGACCACGTGCCGATCTTCTCGCCGAAGAACGACGGCGCGGTCGTCACGCAGTGGGACTACCCGAGCTGCGAGTCGCTCGGCCTGCTGAAGATGGACTTCCTGGGCCTGCGCAACCTGACGATCATGGACGACGCGGTCAAGTCGATCAAGGCCAACAAGGGCATCGACATCGACCTGCTCGCCCTGCCGCTGGACGACCCCGCCACCTACGCGCTGCTCAGCCGCGGCGACACCCTGGGCGTCTTCCAGTTCGACGGCGGCCCGATGCGTTCGCTGCTGCGCATGATGAAGCCCGACAACTTCGAGGACATCTCCGCCGTCTCGGCCCTGTACCGGCCCGGCCCGATGGGCATGAACTCGCACATCAACTACGCGCTGCGCAAGAACAAGCAGCAGGACATCACCCCGATCCACCCTGAGCTGGAGGCACCGCTCAAGGAGGTTCTGGACATCACCTACGGCCTCATCGTGTACCAGGAGCAGGTGCAGAAGGCCGCCCAGGTGCTCGCCGGCTACTCGCTCGGCCAGGCCGACCTGCTGCGCCGCGCGATGGGCAAGAAGAAGAAGGAGGTCCTCGACAAGGAGTTCATCCCCTTCCAGGCGGGCATGCGGGAGCGGGGCTACTCCGACCAGGCCATCCAGTCGGTGTGGGACGTGCTGGTCCCGTTCGCCGGCTACGCCTTCAACAAGGCGCACTCCGCGGCCTACGGCCTGGTGTCGTACTGGACCGCGTACCTGAAGGCGAACTACCCGGCCGAGTACATGGCCGGACTGCTCACCTCGGTGAAGGACGACAAGGACAAGATGGCGCTCTATCTCAACGAGTGCCGCAGGATGGGCATCAAGGTGCTGCCCCCCGACGTCAACGAGTCCAACGCCAACTTCACGCCGAGCGGCGACGACACGATCGTCTTCGGCCTCACCGCGGTGCGCAACGTCGGCTCCAACGTGGTGGAGTCCGTCGTCAAGTGCCGCAAGTCCAAGGGCCGTTACGCCTCGTTCCCGGACTTCCTCGACAAGGTCGAGGTGGTGGTCTGCAACAAGCGCACCGTCGAGTCGCTGATCAAGGCCGGTGCGTTCGACGAGCTCAAGCACACCCGGCGTGGTCTGACCGAGCACTTCGAGTCGATGATCGACAACGTGGTGCAGGTCAAGCGCAAGGAGGCCGAGGGCCAGTTCGACCTGTTCGGCGGGATGGGCGGCGACGAGGGCGACGACGGCCCGGCGTTCGGCATGGACGTGGTCTTCTCCGACATCGAGTGGGACAAGACGTACCTGCTCGCCCAGGAGCGCGAGATGCTCGGGCTCTACGTGTCCGACCACCCGCTGTTCGGCATCGAGCACATCCTCAACGACAAGACGGACGCGGCGATCGCGGCCCTGGCCGGCGACTACTCCGACGGCGCGATCGTCACCATCGGCGGCATCATCTCGGGCCTGCAGCGCAAGATGACCAAGCAGGGCAACGCCTGGGCGATCGCCACCGTCGAGGACCTGGCGGGCTCGGTGGACTGCATGTTCTTCCCCGCGACCTACCAGCTGGTGTCCACCCAACTCGTCGAGGACGCCGTGGTGTTCGTCAAGGGCCGGCTCGACAAGCGGGAGGACGTGCCGCGGCTGGTCGCGATGGAACTGATGGTGCCGGACCTGTCCGACGTGGGCACCAACGCCCCTGTGGTGCTGTCCATCCCGACGGTCAAGGTCACGCCGCCGCTGGTGGCCAGGCTCGGCGAGGTGCTGGACAGCCACCGGGGCAACACCGAGGTGCGCGTGCGGCTCCAGGGCGCCAGGTCCACCACCGTGCTGCGGCTCGACCGGCACCGGGTCACCGCGGACCCCTCGTTGTTCGGGGACCTCAAGGCCCTGCTGGGGCCGGCCTGTCTGGGCGCCGGGCAGCAGGCGGGCTGACCGCCCCCGGGCGCCTCGGGCGCCCGTTGCGCACGGGACGGAAAACGAGCGCGGGGGCGCCCCCCGATGGGGCACCCCCGCGTGCGTGAGAAGTGCGGGTGCGGCGCGATCAGTTGTGGCCGAACCTCTTCTGCTGCTTGCGCGCGACCGGGGTCGCGGCCGGCATGCCGTGCTCCTCGCCACCCACCGCGGTCTTCACGGGCTCCTGGGCCTCCGTGGCCGGGTCGGACCGGTGGTCGTGCTGCTCGCGCTGGCGGTTCTGGTTGTTCTTGTTCTTAGCCACGATCGTGCCTTCCTAGTGTGGGGATTGTTGGCCGATGGGCCGCCATCAGATTTGCACGTGAGTACAAAGCGCGCATTTCGGGCAGTTGACCGGTGAGAGCCCTGTGTAACCGTGACCGCCGCCACGCCGAAGATCCGTTTCGCGGTCATAACCACCGGGAATTCGGGCAGACTCGGGGGAAATCACAGGCAGAGCCCTGGACGAACTCACCGGGGGGCGACCGGAAGAGGTGCGACATGGATCGCTGCGTCGTCCTGGTGGACGCCGGATACCTGCTGGGCGCAGCGGCCAGCTTGCTGGCCGGCGAGCCCTCCCGGTCCCGGATTCTGGTGGATCATGCCGCCGTGGTCGCTGGCCTGCGTGAACGCGCCGAAAGGGAGACCGGCCGCCCGCTGCTGCGGATCTACTGGTTCGACGGAGCGCCCGACCGGGTTCCGCAACCCGAGCACCGCAGGCTGCGCGTGATGCCCAGAGTCACCGTGCGTCTCGGCGCCCTCACCCGGACGGACGGCCGTTGGGCGCAGAAGGGCGTCGACGCCGCCATGCACGCCGAACTGTCCGAGCTGGCCCGCAACCGCGCTTGCTCCGACGTCGTCCTGGTCACCGGCGACGGCGACCTGCTGCCCGGCATGATGTCCGCCAAGGAGCACGGCGTCGCCGTCCACCTGTGGGCCGTGCAGGCCGCCGACGGCGACTACAACCAGTCCGAGGACCTCGTCGCCGAGGCCGACGAGCGCCGCGTGCTCGACCGCGCGTGGATCACCGCCGCGATCCGCGCCCGCGACATCTCGGGCGTGTGCGCGCCGGCCGGCCCGGCGCCCGAGTTCGGCCCCGAGTTCGGCCCCGAGATCGCCGCGATCCTGGCCGCCCCGCTGCCGGAGTCCGCGCCCCCCGCCGGATCCGTCCCGGCCCCGCCGGAACCCCCGCACCCGGCCAGGAACGGTTCCGGCCCGGCCCCCGGCCCCCCGCCGCACCACAAGGGCGTCCCCACCCCCAAGGACCTCGCCGACCTCGGCCGCCCGCACCCGGCGCCGCACCACCACCCGGTGGCGGCCGCGACCCTGCGCTGGTCCTCCGAGAAAGGCTGGACCGACCGGGGCCACGAGCAGGACAGCAGCGGGCTGCCCACGCTCGCCCAGCTCACCAGCGCCGAGCAGCGCTGGGCCGACCGGGAGGACGACATCACCGCGGTCAGCGGCGACCCCTTCGAGGTCGGCCAGGTCTTCGCCCGCCGCTGGATCGCCCGGGTGGCCGATCCCACCCACCGCCAGCAGCTGTCCGGCCACTACCCGCGGGTCCCGCACCGCATCGACGGGGAGCTGCTGCGCTACGCAGCCCGGTTCGGGCTGCTGGCCCACAAGGACGACCAGATCGACGAACAGGACCGCTACGCGATCAGGGCCGGCTTCTGGCGGGAGTTCGGCATCCGCGGCCCGGCCGCCCCCGCGCCCCCGGACTGAGCCCGCCCGGCGGGCCGCGCCGGGCCCCCGTTGGCCCGCGCGGCGGGCGTTACGCGTACTCTCGATGTTCGTGAGTACGGGCACGGAGGAGACGGCCGCCCCCACGGCGGCCACCGCCCGCGATGCGGTGTGCACCGTGCGCGGTCTCGTCAGGACGTATGCGGTGTCGCGGGCACGCCGCGCGTCCCGCCGCCCGTCCCTGCGCGGCACCCGCGGCACGGTCGAGGCGGGCCTGGCCGCCACGCCGATCCGCGCCAACGACGGCATCGACCTCGACGTCCGCCGCGGCGAGCTGTTCGGCCTCCTCGGCCCCAACGGCGCCGGCAAGACCACCCTGGTCCGCCAGCTCACCGGCCTGCTGCGCCCCGACGCCGGCAGCATCCACCTCCTCGGCCACGACCTGGTCCGGCACCCCGACCGCGCGGCCCGGCTGATCGCCTACCTCGGGCAGGAGTCCACCGCGCTGGACGAGCTGACCGTCGCGCTCGCCGTGGAGACCACCGCGCGGCTGCGCGGCCTGGACGCCGCCGCCGCCCGGACCGCCCGCGACGCCGTCCTGGACGAGCTGGACCTCGGCGCGCTGTCCGGTCGGCCGCTCAAGCGGCTCTCCGGCGGCCAGCGCCGCCTCGCCTGCTTCGCCACCGCCCTGGTCGGCGAGCGCCCGGTCCTGGTCCTGGACGAGCCCACCACCGGCATGGACCCCGTCGCCCGGCGTGCCGTGTGGACCGCGGTGGACCGGCGCAGGACCGCCCACGGCACGACCGTGCTGCTGGTCACCCACAACGTCATCGAGGCCGAGACCGTGCTGGACCGTGTCGCCGTGCTCGACCAGGGCCGGGTCATCGCCTGCGACACCCCCGCCGCGCTGCGCGCCCTCGTCGCCGACGAGGTGCGGCTGGACCTGGTCTGGCGGCAGGACGCGCCGCTGGGCGTGCCCGCCGTCGCCGCGCTGCGGCCTCTCGCCGAGGTCTCCGGGCGCCGCTGGACCCTGCGGCTGCCCCAGGACCGCGCGAGGGCCGCCGTGGCCGACGTCACCGGCGGGCCGGCGTTCGCCGCCCTCGACGACTTCACCCTGGCCGTGCCGAGCCTGGAGGACGTCTACCTCGCGCTCGGCGGGCGCGGCACCGGGCTGGTGAAGGCATGACCGTCGTCGCCGCCGGCCCCGAGCAGGCCGGACCCGGGCAGGCGCCCGCGCCCGCGCCGCTCGCGCCCCGCGCCCGGCTGTGGCCGTCGCTGGCCGCCGTCTACCGCGCGCAGCTGTCCCGGGCCCGTGTGGCCCGCATCCCCCTGCTGTTCGTGGCCACGTTCCAGTCCATCGGGATCATGATCATGATGCGCGGCGTGGTCCACGCGGGTGACGGCGAGGCGGCGCGCTCCGTCGTCGCCGGCTCCAGCGTCCTCGTCGTCGCGTTCGTCGCCCTCAACCTGCTCGCCCAGTACTTCGGGCAGCTGCGGGCCTCCGGCGGCCTCGACCACTACGCGACGCTGCCGGTGCCGCCCGCCTCGGTGGTGCTGGGCACCGCCGCCGCGTACGCGTCCTTCACCGTGCCCGGCACGCTGGTCACCGCGGCCACCGGGTGCGCGCTCTTCCACCTGACGCCCGCCGGGCTGTGGGTGCTGATCCTGGTGATCCCGCTGGCCGGCGCCGCGCTGTCCGGGCTGGGCGCCGCGCTGGGGCTGCTCGCGCCCCGGCAGGAGATCGCCACACTGCTCGGCCAGCTCGGCATGTCCGCGGCCCTCCTGCTCGGCGTGCTGCCCGCCTCGCACATGCCCGAGCCGATCCGCTGGGCCCGGGACGTGCTGCCGTCCACCTACGGCGTCGAGGCCTTCGCCCGCACCCTGGGCGGGCCGGGCGCCACCCACTGGGCCGCGGTGGCCGCCGACCTGTGCGTGTGCGGGGCCGTGGGCGTCCTCTCGCTGGCGCTCGCCACCCGCGCCTACCGCAGAGCCGCCTGCCGGTGATTCGCCCGATAGCGCGATTGACAGACAGACCTGGCACGATGGGCAGGTGACCGCACCCCTGACGCCGCATGACCAGCCCCAGTTCCCGCCGTACCCCGCCGACGGGGGCGGAACGGGCGGTACCAAGGGCGACAAGGAGCCGCTGCGGGCGGAGATCGCCAGGGGAGCGCTGATCGCCCTGCTCGTCGCCGTGTGCGGCGTGGCCCTCGGGCTGCTCTGGCTGTGGCTGGCGCCGCGCATCCCCATGGTGTCCGACGGTCAGGCCGTCTACCTCAAGGACACCGAGGGCGAGGAGGCGATCGGCGCCGACGGGACGTTCGCGCTGATCGCGGCGGGGCTGGGCGCGGTGACGGCGGCACTGGTCTTCTGGCGCTGGCGCCGCGGCGGGGTGTCCGTCGTGGCCGGCCTGGCCGTCGGCGGGCTGCTCGCGTCCGTGATCGGCTGGCGGATCGGGGTGTGGCTCGGGCCGCCGACCGACATCGTCGCCCACGCGAAGGCCGTCGGCCCGAAGAAGGTCTTCGACGGGCCGCTGGAGTTGCGGGCGAAGAGTGCGCTGGTGGCCTGGGCGGCGGCGGGAATGCTGGTCCATCTCTGCCTGACCTCCGCGTTCGGCCCGCGCGATCCCGAGCCGACGCCCGCGCCCCCGCACTGGGCTCCGCCCCCGCCACCCCCCACCTCCTGACGAGGGGTACTCGCGACCAGCCACGACGACGCCGCGGATCGTCACGGCCCCGGCGGGGCTGTTCGGCCCGCTCCGGCCCACGGACCGGTGGGAAGTCCGCGCCCCAGGCGCACCCGGCTGCCCGCGTAGGGCGAGCCCCTGCACTGGGGTGCCCCACAGGGGCGCGGGGAACTGCGCGACAAGCCACGCGGACGCCGCGGATCGTCACGGCCCCGAGGGGGCTGCTCGCTCCGCTCCGGCCCACGGACCGGTAGGAAGTCCGCGCCGCAGGCGCACCCGGCTGCCCGCGCAGGGCGAGCCTCCTCGCCGGGGAAGGGCGCCACGGCGCGCCCCGCCGAGGAGGGGAACCCGCGCGCCGCGCCGAGGAGGGGAACCCGCGCACCCCGCCGCCCGCGCAGGGCGACCGTCTGGGCGGGGGAGGTGGAACGGGGACCCGCCGGGAGGGCTTACGCGCGGGAGATGGGGGAGGACGTCGCGGAGGTGAGGGCCGTGAGGACGGCGGGCGCGAGCTCGACCTCCAGGCCGCGCCGGCCCGCGGAGACGAACACCGTGGCGAACGCGGCAGCGGACACGTCGACGACGGTCGGCAGCGGCCGCCGCTGGCCCAGCGGCGAGATCCCGCCCCGGACGTAACCGGTGGAGCGCTCGGCCGCCGCCGGATCCGCCATGGCCGCCCGCTTGCCCCCGACCGCGGCGGCGAGCGCCTTCAGGTCCAGGCTCGTGGACACCGGCACGACGGCGACGGTCAGGGCTCCGTCCACCTCGGCGACCAGCGTCTTGAACACCCGGTCGGGCGACGTGCCCATCGCCGCGGCCGCCTCCAGGCCGTACGACAGCTCCGAGCCGGGGTCGTGCTCGTAGGCGTGGAGGGTGAAGGCCGCCCCGGCCTTCTCCAGCGCGACGGTGGCCGGCGTCCCCCCGCCGGACCGCGACTTCTTCGCCATGCTCGCGGCGCCCCGTCCTTCAGTTCGCGCAGATCGGCTGCTGGGTGAGGTCCACCGCCGGCAGCGACGGCAGCTTGTCCATGATCGAGGTCTCGCGCCGCAGCAGCCGCAGCTCCGCGGTGAGCCGGGCCGCCGCGTCCGTCGCCTCCAGCAGCTGCTGCTTCTGGTCGGTGCCGGCGATCACCGCGGCCGCCACGAGGTACGACAGCACCGTCGGGTCGTCGGGGAACTCCTGGCCGGACAGCGACCGCTCCCGCGCCCCGGCCAGCCGCTTCTGGTAGGCGGTGAAGGTCCGCACGACCTCGGTCACCAGCGCGCCCGCGCCCTGGCCCGCCTCGTCCGGCACGTCCTCGACCTCGGCCGTCAGATAGGGCCCCGACGCGTCGACCGACACCAGCCGGAACCGCTGGATGCCGGTCGCCACCAGCTCGTAGCCGCCACCGTCCCGCTCGGCGATGCCGGCCGCGTCCGCGACGCAGCCGTAGCCGTAGAGGGCCTCCATCGGATCGTCGCCGAGGCCGGCGAGCGGGCCGGCGTCCAGGCCGTCCTGGCCGGTCGGCGAGATCTCCTGGCCGCGCTTGATGGCCACCACGCCGAACCGGCGCGGGGCGTCCTCCGGCAGCGCCGTCAGATCACCGACGAGGGCGCGGTACCGCTCCTCGAAGACGTTCAGCGGCAGCACCAGGCCGGGGAAGAGCGCCGAGCTGAGCGGGAAGAGCGGAAGGCGATCGGTCACAGTGAGCCAGGGTACGGGCAGCGTGCCCCCGTTCGTCACCCGCTGTGCGCACTGCGCCCCAGGTCGGTCCGGACGAGGGGGCCCGTACGCGCCGGACGGCCGGTGACGCTCCGCACCCCCCGCCGCATCCGGCTCGCGGCGTCACCCCCGCCGCAGCAGGCGCGAGGCGCCCGCCGCGACCGTGGTCGCCAGCATCCATCCGAGCAGGGTCAGTGCCGACGCCACCCACTGGCTCACGCCCACCTCGCGCCACGCGTTGTCCTGCCCGAGGTCGATGACCGGCAGCAGCAGGTCGAGCGCGTACAGGGCCGGGCTCCAGTGCGGGACGTAGCCGCTGTCGGCCGGCGCCGGCTGGCGGTGCGCGGCGAAGTACACCGCGCCGACCGCCCACAGCACCGCCATCCACACGGCCGCCCGGCCCGGCCGGTAGCCGTACCCGACGGTGACGTCCTGCAGCCAGCCCCAGGCCCGTCCGGCCACCGTCAGCGACTCGCGGCGCCGCCGCTGCCGCGCCAGCTGCACCTCGCGGGCCTCCGCGTCCTCGCCGCTGGCCCGCAGGGCGGCGGCCAGCCGCTCGTACGGCTCCGGCTTGAACTCCGGGGTGGCCGCGTGCAGCCACGCGATCCTGGCGCGCAGCGGGAAGTCCTCCGGCGGGGTGAGGCTGTCGTACTGGAAGCCGCGCAGCGACAGCAGGCCCGCATCCGGCCAGCTGTCCGGCGTGTCGGCGAGCTTGCCGACCCGCGCGCCGGCCAGCGACACCAGGCCGCCGGTCGGCGGGCGGCCCGGGGTGAACCGCAGCTCGGGGGTCTGGATGCGGCGCAGCGAGAGCTGCTGCTCGCCCTCCAGGGTGAAGCGGGCGCGGGCGATGACCACCGCGTTGCCGAACCGCCCGTCGTCCAGCCGCAGCCCGCCCTCGCACACGAAGTCCCGGGTGCGGGCGCCGGTCGGCGGCGGGGTGTCGCCGGCGACGCCGGCCGGCGTGTCCCAGCCGGCGCTGAGATACAGGGTGTGCTCGACCTGCACCCGGGCCGCGTTGAGGGCGTAGCGGTCGTAGGGGTTGCGCAGCAGGGCGCCGCGCAGGCTCAGCCGGCCGCCGATCCTGGCGCTGCGCAGGCTGAACTCGCCGATGACGTCGACGAGTTCGGCATCGACGTCCTGGCCCACCACCAGCCCGTCGGCGGCGATGGCCCGGCTGTGCCGGTCGCGGCGCACCGTCATCTGGTTGAGGAGTAAGTCGGTGCCGATCTGCGCGTCCGTCATCCGGATCCCGCCGGGGACGTAGCACTGCGGGAGGTGGAGGTCGCCGCTGACCTGGAGGCGGGCCGCCTCCAGGCGGGGTATCACGCAGCGCACCAGCCGCATGCTCCCGGCCCGGCACTCCTGCAGCATCAGCTGGTCGTCGAAGCGGCAGTCGTCCATCTGCACGTAGGGGGTGATGGTGCCGCCGGACAGCATCAGCCGGCCGCTGATCCGCACCCCGGACAGCTTCAGCGCCGCGACGCGCCCGGGCAGCGACGCGGGAGGATTCAGCAGCAGCTCCGCGACGGCCTGCGCCCGCACCGTGCGCTCCGGCCCCCACTCCGGGGCCGACGCGGCCTCGGGGTCCAGCGGGCGCGGCACGGTGCGGCGGCCCTGCGGGTGCAGGTCGCACGTCTCACCGGCGCGGAACGCCCGCCACATCCGGATCTCGGGCGCCGTCCAGCCGCCCGGCGGGGCGGCGTCGCCCGGTGCGCCCCGCCCGTCGAGCCCCGTGCCCGCGTCCCGCTCGGTCATCCCGCCCTCCCCGTCGTGCCCGTCGCACGTGTGATCCCCGTCGCCCGGCCGGCCCGGCCGCCCGCGCGCCCACCGGGTGATCGCCGCGCCCACGCTAGCGCGTGGCGGCCACGCGGCGTCCGCGGCACGTATCACGGAGTGGAACCTCGGACCGTCCCGCATGCCCGGGTCTCTACACTTGGCAGCGTGATCTCCCGAATCGATCTGCGCGGTGCCGCCTTCCCGGAGGGCGGGATCGACCGCGACCTGCTGCCTCGTGCCGAGTTCGACGTGGAAGCCGCCCTGGAGACGGTGCGGCCCATCTGCGACGACGTGCGCCATCGCGGCGGCGAGGCGGTGATCGACTACGGGGAGAGGTTCGACGGCGTGCGCGTCGAGCGGCTCCGGGTCGCCGACAAGGCGATCGCCGAGGCGCTCGACGGCCTGGACCCCGACGTCCGGGCCGCCCTGGAGGAGTCGATCCGGCGCGCCCGGATCGTGCACCGCGAGCAGCGGCGCACCGACGTGACGACGCAGGTCGTGCCCGGCGGCACGGTCACCGAGAAGTGGGTGCCGGTCCAGCGCGTCGGGCTGTACGTGCCCGGCGGCCTGGCGGTCTACCCGTCGTCCGTCGTGATGAACGTGGTGCCCGCGCAGGAGGCCGGGGTCGGCGGCGTCGCCGTGGCCTCGCCCCCGCAGAAGGACTTCGGCGGCCTGCCGCACCCCACCGTCCTGGCCGCGTGCGCGCTGCTGGGCGTCGACGAGGTGTACGCCACCGGCGGCGCCCAGGCCGTCGCGATGTTCGCGTACGGCACCGACGAGTGCCGCCCGGTGAACCTCGTGACCGGCCCCGGCAACATCTACGTGGCCGCCGCCAAGCGCCTGCTCAAGGGCCGGATCGGCATCGACGCCGAGGCCGGGCCCACCGAGATCGCGATCCTCGCCGACGCCTCCGCCGACCCCGGCTACGTCGCCGCCGACCTCATCAGCCAGGCCGAGCACGACCCGCTGGCCGCCGCGGTGCTCGTCACCACCTCGCCCGAACTGGCCGACGCCGTCGACGGTGAGCTGGCGACGCGGGTCGCCGCCACCAAGCACCGCGACCGGATCACCGCCGCGCTGTCCGGCCGCCAGTCCGCGACCGTGCTCGTCGACACCCTCGACCAGGGCCTGGACGTGGTCGACGCCTACGCCGCCGAGCACCTGGAGATCCAGACCCGGGACGCCGCCGCGGTCGCCGCCCGGGTGCGCAACGCCGGCGCGATCTTCGTCGGCCCGCACGCGCCCGTCTCCCTCGGCGACTACTGCGCCGGGTCCAACCACGTGCTGCCCACCGGCGGTTGCGCCTGCCACTCCTCGGGCCTGTCCGTGCAGTCCTTCCTGCGCGGCATCCACGTCGTCGACTACTCCCGCGACGCGCTCGCCGAGGTGGCCGGGCACGTGGTCACCCTCGCCAACGCCGAGGACCTGCCCGCCCACGGCGAGGCCGTCACCGCGCGCTTCGGAGGCGCCCTGTGACACGCGTGGACGACCTCCCGCTGCGCGAGGAACTGCGCGGCCAGACCGCCTACGGCGCGCCGCAGCTCGACGTGCCGGTGCGGCTGAACACCAACGAGAACCCGTACCCGCTGCCCGAGCCGCTGGTGGCGCGGATCGCCGAGCGGGTCGCCGAGGCGGCCCGCGGGCTCAACCGCTACCCCGACCGGGACGCGGTCGAGCTGCGCACCGAGCTCGCCGCCTACCTGAGCCGGACCGCGGGCCACGCCGTCGGCACCGGCCAGGTGTGGGCGGCCAACGGCTCCAACGAGATCATCCAGCAGCTCCTGCAGGCCTTCGGCGGCCCCGGCAGGACCGCGATCGGCTTCGAGCCGTCGTACTCCATGCACGCGCTGATCTCCCGCGGCACCGGCACCGGCTGGATCTCCGGGCCGCGCAACCCCGACTTCACCGTCGACGTCGCCGCGGCGGTCCGCGAGATCGCCGAGCGCCGCCCGCACGTGGTCTTCGTGTGCTCGCCCAACAACCCGACCGGCACCGCCGTCGAGGCCGAGACCGTGGTGGCGCTGTACGACGCCGCGCAGGCGGCCCGGCCGAGCCTGGTGGTCGTCGACGAGGCGTACGGCGAGTTCTCGCACCACCCGTCGCTGCTGCCGCTCATCGAGGGCCGGCCGAACCTCGTGGTGACCCGCACCATGTCGAAGGCGTTCGGCGCGGCCGGGCTGCGGCTGGGCTACCTGGCCGCCGACCCCGCGGTGGTCGAGGCCGTGCAGCTCGTTCGGCTGCCCTACCACCTGTCGTCGGTGACGCAGGCGACGGCACTGGCCGCCCTGGAGTACACCGACACGCTGCTCGGCTACGTCGCGCAGCTCAAGCGGGAGCGGGACCGGGTGGTCCAGAGCCTGCGCGCCTGCGGATACGACGTCGTCGACTCCGACGCCAACTTCGTGCAGTTCGGCCGGTTCGCCGACAGCCACGCCGCCTGGCAGGCGATCCTCGACCACGGCGTGCTCGTCCGCGACAACGGCGTGCCCGGCTGGCTGCGGGTCTCCGCGGGGACGCCGGAGGAGAACGACGCGTTCCTCACCGCGGCCGAGAGCGTCCGCAAGGCGTTCGACGCGGCCGGCGCCCTCGCCCACGGCGAGCCCACAGCGACCGGGGCCGCCGAACCGGCGCCGCCCGCACACGACATCCAGCACACCAGCACAGCCGAGGAGTCCGCATGACCCGCCTGGGGCGCGTGGAGCGCACCACCAAGGAGACGTCCGTCGTCGTCGAGATCGACCTCGACGGCACCGGCCAGGTCTCCGTGTCGACCGGCGTGGGCTTCTACGACCACATGCTCGACCAACTGGGGCGCCACGGCCTGTTCGACCTCAGCGTCAAGACCGAGGGCGATCTGCACATCGACACCCACCACACCATCGAGGACACCGCCCTCGCGCTCGGCGCCGCCTTCAAGCAGGCGCTCGGCGACAAGGTGGGCATCTACCGCTTCGGCAACTGCACCGTCCCGCTGGACGAGTCGCTGGCGCAGGTGACCGTCGACCTGTCCGGCCGGCCCTACCTGGTGCACACCGAGCCGGAGAACATGGCGCCGATGATCGGCACGTACGACACGACGATGACCCGGCACATCCTGGAGTCGTTCGTCGCGCAGGCGCAGATCGCGCTGCACGTCCACGTGCCCTACGGCCGCAACGCGCACCACATCGTGGAGTGCCAGTTCAAGGCGCTCGCCCGGGCGCTCCGCTACGCCAGCGAGCGCGATCCGCGCGCCGCGGGAATCCTGCCGTCGACGAAGGGCGCGCTGTAACCGTGAACAAGGGATCCTCACTCTTCATCCTGCTCGGCCTGTTCCTGGCCGGTGGGGTCTACTCCTTCTGGAAGCAGAAGCAGTCCAGGAGCCTCATCGCGATCCTGGCCATCGGCTCCGTGATGTCGCTGGCGGCCGGGCTGCTCCAGCTGTGAGGGGAACGGCATGACGCAGAGCACCGCGAGCGGCGGCACCGCCCCGACCACCAAGCGCGTGGTCGTGCTCGACTACGGGTTCGGCAACGTGCGCTCCGCCGAGCGCGCGCTGGCCCGCGTCGGCGCGGACGTGGAGATCACCGCCGACTACGACAAGGCGATGGCCGCCGACGGGCTGCTGGTGCCGGGCGTCGGCGCGTTCGAGGCCTGCATGGCCGGGCTCAGGGGCGTCCGCGGCGACTGGATCATCGGCCGCCGGCTGTCCGGTGGCCGTCCGGTGATGGGCATCTGCGTCGGCATGCAGATCCTGTTCGCCCGCGGCATCGAGCACGGCGTGGAGACCGACGGCCTGGACGAGTGGCCCGGCACGGTGGAGCCGCTGCGCGCGCCCGTCGTCCCGCACATGGGCTGGAACACCGTCAAGGCCCCTGCGGACTCCACCCAGTTCGCCGGCCTGGACGACGACGCGCGGTTCTACTTCGTGCACTCCTACGCGGTGCGCGACTGGGACCTGGAGACGCACAACGCCGCCATCCGCGCCCCCAAGGTCGCCTGGACCACCCACGGCGAGCCCTTCGTGGCCGCGGTCGAGAACGGCCCGCTGTGGGCCACCCAGTTCCATCCGGAGAAATCCGGGGACGCCGGCGCGCAGCTGCTGTCCAACTGGCTCGGCACGCTGTAGACCGTTGCCGGGACCCCGCCGTCCCGAGCCGCCCGCTCCTCGTGCCGGCACCCCCGACGCCACGTCCCCGACGCCCCCGCCCGCCCATCACCTGAGGACCGCATTCCGATGAGCACGCTCGAACTCCTCCCCGCCGTCGACGTCCGCGACGGCCAGGCCGTCCGCCTGGTGCACGGCGAGTCCGGCTCCGAGACGTCGTACGGCGAGCCGCTGGCGGCCGCGCTGGCCTGGCAGCAGGCGGGCGCGGAGTGGCTGCACCTGGTCGACCTCGACGCGGCCTTCGGCACCGGGGACAACCGGGAGCTGATCGGGGAGGTCGCCCGCAGCATGGACATCAAGGTCGAGCTGTCCGGCGGCATCCGCGACGACGACACGCTCGCCGCGGCCCTCGCCACCGGCTGCACCCGCGTCAACCTCGGCACCGCCGCGCTGGAGACCCCGGAGTGGGTCGCGAAGGTCATCGCCGAGTACGGCGACCGCATCGCGGTGGGCCTCGACGTGCGCGGCACCACGCTCCGCGGCCGCGGCTGGACGCGCGACGGCGGCGACCTCTACGAGACGCTCGCCCGGCTCGACTCCGAGGGCTGCGCCCGCTACGTGGTGACCGACATCGCCAAGGACGGCACCCTGCAGGGCCCCAACCTCGAACTGCTGCGCGGCGTGTGCGCCGCCACCGACCGCCCGGTCGTCGCCTCCGGCGGTGTCTCCAGCCTCGACGACCTGCGCGCCCTCGCGACGTTGGTCCCGCTGGGTGTGGAGGGCGCCATTGTCGGAAAGGCGCTCTATGCGAAGGCGTTCACGCTCGAAGAAGCCCTGGAGGCAGTGACACGATGACCGAGACCCCCGCCGCGGTGCGGCGCACGCAGTCGGACAGCCCGTGGGAGGACACCCTCGGATTCGCGCGTGCCGTGGCGGCGGGGGACCTGGTGCTGGTCTCCGGCACCATGCCCGTCTCCAGCGGGCTGGTGCGGGCCGAGGGCAGCCCCTACGAGCAGACCCTGCTCGCCTTCCGCAACGCGCTGGCCGCGCTGGAGCCCTTCGGGCTCGACGCGGAGAGCGTGGTGCGCACCCGCATGTACCTCAGCCACACCCGGGACGTCGAGGAGGTCGGCCGGGCGCACCGCGAGTTGTTCGCCGCGATCCGCCCCGCCACGACGATGGTCGTGGTGGCCGGGTTCACCGACTCCCGCGTGCTGGTCGAGGTGGAGCTCGAGGCCTATCGAGCCGCGTACCGAGAAGAATTCCGAGGAGATCCCGCATGACCCTCGCGGTCCGAGTCATCCCCTGCCTGGACGTGGACGCCGGACGGGTCGTCAAGGGCGTCAACTTCCAGAACCTGCGCGACGCGGGGGACCCGGTCGAGATGGCCCGGCTCTACGACGCCGAGGGCGCCGACGAGTTGACGTTCCTGGACATCACCGCGTCCTCCGGTGACCGGGAGACGACCTACGACGTGGTGCGCCGCACCGCCGAGCAGGTCTTCATCCCGCTGACCGTCGGCGGCGGGGTGCGCAGCGCGGAGGACGTCGACAAGCTGCTGCGGGCCGGCGCCGACAAGGTCGGCGTGAACACCGCGGCGATCGCGCGCCCCGAGCTGATCCGGGAGATCGCCGAGCGCTTCGGGCGGCAGGTGCTGGTGCTGTCGGTGGACGCGCGCCGCACGCCCTCCGGCGGCTTCGAGGTCACCACGCACGGCGGCCGCCGCGGCACCGGCATCGACGCGGTGGAGTGGGCGCACGAGGCGGCCGAGCTGGGCGCCGGCGAGATCCTGCTCAACTCCATGGACGCGGACGGCACGAAGGACGGCTACGACACCGAGATGATCGCGGCGGTGCGCAAGCACGTGACGGTGCCGGTGATCGCCTCGGGCGGCGCGGGCGCGCTCGGCCACTTCCCGCCGGCCGTCGCCGCGGGCGCGGACGCGGTCCTCGCCGCGTCCGTCTTCCACTTCGGCGATCTGCGGATCGGCGCCGTCAAGTCCGCGCTGCGTGAGGCCGGGCACCCGGTGCGCTGACCCGGTCCCAACCCCCGCCCGGACCAGGGCCGTTCAGCCGACCCGCGCCCGGCGGGCGCCGATGAGCACGGCCAGGTCCGGGGCGAGCGGCACCTCCACGGTGTGCAGCGCGGGGTGGTCGAGCCAGTGCAGCCGCGCCTCGTCGGGCCGGCCCGCGTGGACCGGCGGGCCGCCGCGCGACGGCGTGAAGTCGTCGATCACCACGACGCCGCCCGGCCGCAGCAGCGCCAGCGGGTCGGCCGGCGGATCGTCCGGCCCGCCCTTGCCCTGCCCGCCGCCGTCGAGCACCAGCAGGTCGAACGGCCCGTGCTCGGCGATCGCGGTCCAGTCCGCGCACTCCACGGCGACCGCCGGAGCGAGCCCGGCGAAGAGCGCGGCGGCGGCTGCCGCGCGGCCCTGGTCGCGCTCCACGCTCACCGCCCGTGCCCCCGGCGGCATGCCGGACACCAGCCACGCCAGGCCCACGCCGCAGCCGGTACCGGTCTCGCCGATGTGCCGCGCACCGCCCGCCAGGGCCCGCAGCAGCCGCCCGTGTTCGGGCCGGCAGGAGTACCGGAAACCCATCCGCCAGGCGGTCCGCGCGGCCTGCTCGACCAGGGGCGGCAGGTCGCCCGTGCCGCGGAGGTGGGCTCGGGTGCCGTCGAGGGACATGCCGGCCATACTGCCGGGCCGGCGGTGGCCGCGAGGCCCTTCCTGTACGAAAGAAAAGTTGCGCACATTATATTGCGCAACTTTTCTTGCGTATCTAGTCTGATGGCATGGACGACAAGCAGGCCGCCTCCGGGCCGCAGCGCATCACCGACGTCGACGCGCTGAAGGTCTTCACCCACCCGCTGCGGATCCGCCTCTACTACGCGCTCCACACCGCCCGCGAGGCCACCGCCTCGCACCTGGCCGACCAGGTCGACGAGGCCGTCTCGCTGGTCAGTTACCACCTGCGGAAGATGGCCGCACACGGCTTCATCGTCGAGGCCGAGGGCCACGACGACGATGGGCGCGAACGCTGGTGGAGGCTGTCCTCGCACCGCGGATTCACCTTCCACGACGCGGACTTCGCCGACCGGCCAGAGGGTGTCGCGGTCATCGGCCAGATCAACCGGCAACTCCTCGGCACCCGCACCGAGCGCTACGCCCGCTACCTCGACGAGCAGGTGGCCTGGTCCCGGGAGTGGACCGAGGCGGCCTTCTCCTCGGAGTTCGTGCCGCTGCTCACCGCCGCCGAACTCCAGCAGATGGCCGACGAGCTGGGCGCGTTCATGCAGCGGTGGACCGACGTCGGGCGGGCCGCGGAGGCGGCCGGCGACACCGAGGGGCGCGAGCACGTCGCGGTGCAGATGTACGGGTTCCCGACCCGCTCCTGAACTCCCCGGCGCCGCCCGCCCGTTCGCCCGCGCACCCGTCCGTGCGCAGGCGTTCGCCCGCGTGCCCGTGGGGCCGTCCGTACGTCCGCTCCCTTGCTGGAGGGTTACGCGTTGACCACCACGACCACCGCGACCGCGACCCGTGCGGCCCGGCCCGCCCACCGCGACGCCAACGTGCTGCGCTGGCTGGCCGCTTACACCGCCTCGACGCTCGGCGACGGCGTCTACTTCCTCGCGCTCGGCTTCGCCGCCGCCAAGTCCCTGCCGCCCGCCGAGGTCGGCATGGTGATGGCGGCCGGCTCGGTGCCGCGCGCCGCGCTGATGCTCGGCGGCGGCGTGATCGCCGACCGCTTCGGTCCGCGCCGGGTGGTGATCGGCAGCGACGCCGTGCGCTGCGTGCTCATCCTCGCCGCGGCCGCCACCCTCGCCCTGTCCTCGCCCGGGCTGTGGCTGCTGATCGCCGTGGCCCTCGCCTTCGGCGTCGTCGACGCGCTGTTCCTGCCCGCGGTGGGCGCCCTGCCGCCGCGGCTCGCCGGACCCGACCAGATGATGCGCCTGCAGGGCCTGCGGGCCCTGGCCATGCGGTTCGGGAACATCGCCGGACCACCGGCCGGCGGGCTGGCGATGGGCCTGGGCGGACCCTCCGCGGCGTTCGCCACCGCCGGCGTGCTCTTCGCCGCGTCGGTGCCGCTGCTGGTCACCACCCGCATCGGCGCGCTGCCCCGCCCGGACGCCGCGGACGGCGCGGTGGACGGCGCGCGGGACGGCGGCGCGGGAGCCGGGCCCCGGTCCGCCACGGCCTGGCAGGAACTGCGGGACGGGCTGCGCCACCTGCGGAGCAACCGGCTGGCCGGGCCGCTGGTGGTGTCCGGCGCGCTGTGCGAACTCGGCCTGGCCGGGCCCCTGAACGTCGGCATGGTGCTGCTGTGCCAGGAGCGCGGCTGGGGCTCGACCGGCTACGGCTGGATCATCGCCGCGTTCGGCGTCGGCTCCGCGGGCGGCGCGCTGCTGCTCACGGTGCGCGGCTGGCTGCCGCGGGCCGGCGCCGTCTCGATCGGCACGCTCTTCGTCAGCTCCTCCGCGCTGGGCCTGGCCGCGCTCGCCGGATCGCCCACCGTGGCGGCCGCCGTGACCCTGTTCGCCGGCCTGGTCGGCGGGGTCTGCGGCGGGCTGACCATCGCGCTCATCCAGTCCGCCGTGCACCCGGCCTACCTCGGCCGGGTCTCCGCCGTGATGAGCCTCACCGGTTTCGGCCTCGCGCCCCTGGCCTACCCGGTGTTCGGCGCGGCCGTCGCCGCGTGGGGTCCGACCCCGGTGTTCCTGGTGAGCGCCGGCGTCGCGTGCCTGGGCGGCGTGCCGAGCCTGGCCTCGCCCACGGTGCGCCGCGCCGAACTGGACCGCCCGCCCGGCCGCTGAACCGGCCGCTGAGCCGGGCGCCGATCACGTCAGGCCGAGCCGCGAGTTCTGGGCCGCGGTCACCGCGCTCTCCTCGCCGGCCACCTCGACCTTGGCCACGGACTGCCGGCCGAACGCGTACAGCGTCAGCTCGGCGGGCTCCCCGGTGACCGTGACGACGGGAGAACCGCGATGGGCCACCACCGTCTGGCCGTCGGGGCGCCGCAGCACCAGGCCGACGGGGGAGCGGCGGCCCAGCATGCGGCCCATGCGCTCCAGACGGCTCCAGAGGGCGTCCCCGAAGACGGGGTCGATGGGCCGCGGCGTCCAGTCGTCCGCGGCCCGCCGCACGTCCTCGGCGTGCACGTAGAACTCGACGGTGTTGGACGCCTCGTCCAGCTGCTTGAGGCTGAACGGCGACATCCGCGGCGGGCCGGTCCTGATGAGCTGGATCAGCTCCTCGTAGGGCCGCTCCGCGTACTCCTCGCGCACCCGGTCCAGGCGGGCCGCGAGCTGCGGGATGACCAATCCGGCCGCCGCGTCGCCGCGGCGCTCGCGCACCACGACGTGCGCGGCCAGGTCACGGGTCCGCCATCCCGGGCACAGGGTCGGGGCGTCGGGACCCGCCTGCTCCAGCAGGTCGGCGAGGAGCAGGCGTTCACGCTGCGCATGGGTCGACATACCGTCAGGCTAGGCCCTGGCGGCCGGATTGCGCCGGAGTCGCACCGCGGCCCGCGCCGAACCGGGCCCGCGGTTAGCCCAGCTTGCTGTACAGCTTCACCCCGTTGTGCCCGTTGTTGCGGGTCAGCGAGCACGTGACCGTCTTGCGGTTCTGCAGCTGGTAGGTGACCAGCTTGGGGAACAGCGCGTACGGGTAGTACGTGCGCCCGTCCGCGGGCAGGTGCTTGCGGGCGTCCGCCTCGCACAGCGTCAGCGCCTTGTTCTGGATCTCCAGGTCGCTGGCGAACGTGCCGGACAGCGTCTCGTTGGCGACGACCTGCGCGTCGTGCGCGGAACTGCACGAGCGCGTCGTCACCTTGGACACCGAGGGGCTGAGCGTCGGCGCGTCGAAGCACTTGCCGGGCGAGAGCACCACGTAGGGCACGAGCTTCTCGGTCGGCGTGGGCAGCCCGGTGTCGCTCGGCTCGTCCGTCGGCAGGTCCAGCGTCGGGTCGTCGGAGGGCGCCGTGACGGTGGGCGTCGGCAGCGTCACCGTCGGCACGGTGGTCAGCGAGGCCGTCGGCTTGGCGTCGTCCTTCTTGTCGCCGCCGCTGTTCGAGGCCACCAGGATGCCGCCGACGACCGCGCCGACCGCCACGATGGAGCCGATGGCGATCCACGCGTTGCGCTTGCTGTTGTTCGGCGGCGGGGGCGGCGGCAGGTAACCGCCTGGGCCGGGCGGCGGGTAGCCGAAACCACCGGGCGGGGCCGGCGGTCCGGGGGGTCCGGGCGGGCCGTAGCCGCCGCCCTGCGGGGGATAGCCGTAGGGGTCGTTGCCGCCCTGCTGCGGGTAGCCGTACTGCCCGCCGCCCTGCTGGGGGTAGCCGTACTGCTCGTTGCCGCCCTGCTGCGGATGGCCGTACTGCTCGCCGCCACCCTGCTGCGGGTAGCCGTAGCCACCGCCCGGCGGGGGCGGGGGCGGGGGGCCGAACCCCTGCGGCGGGCCGAACCCGCCACCCTGCTCAGGGGGCGGCGTCGGTCCGTTCGGCGGAGGCGGTGGAAAACCCATGCACGCAGAATGCCCCATGAGGGTGACAAGGGCGAGCCAGTACCGGAGAGCGGACAACACCGCCGCCTGCTTTGCCAGTTCTTGCGGCTTTTCTCATTGGGGGAGATCGGCGGCACAATGGGGGCCATGCCCGCCACCTCGCTCGACCCCGCCATCGCCGCCCGTCTCAAGCGCAACGCCGACGGCCTGGTGCCGGCCATCGCCCAGCAGTACGACACCGGCGAGGTACTCATGCTGGGCTGGATGGACGCCGAGGCGCTGCACCGCACGCTGACCACCGGCCGCTGCACCTACTGGAGCCGCAGCCGCAGCGAGTACTGGGTGAAGGGCGACACCTCCGGGCACGTGCAGCACGTCAAGTCCGTCGCGCTGGACTGCGACGGCGACACGGTGCTGGTCAAGGTCGACCAGGAAGGGGCCGCCTGCCACACCGGCGACCGCACCTGCTTCGACGCGGACGTGCTGCTGCCCTCCTCGGGCACCGCCGCGTCCGCGCCCGCCGGCCAGTAGGGTCAGCGGCCATGGACGCCATGGACCTTGAGACGTTCCGCAAGCTCGCGGTCGACCGCCGGGTCATCCCGGTCAGCCGTCGGCTCCTCGCGGACGGCGACACCCCCGTCGGCCTGTACCGCAAGCTCGCCGGCGAGCGGATGGGCACCTTCCTGCTGGAGTCCGCCGACAGCGGCGGACGCTCCTGGTCCCGCTACTCCTTCGTCGGGGTGCGCTCGGCCGCCACGCTGACCGTCCGCGACGGGCAGGCGCACTGGCTCGGCACCCCGCCCGTCGGCGTGCCCGTCGACGGCGACCCGCTGGAGGCACTGCGGGCGACCCTGGAGGTCCTGCACACCCCGCGCGACCTGACCCCTCACACGCCGGGGGGACGGCCGCCGTTCACCGGCGGCATGGTCGGCTACCTCGGCTACGACATCGTCCGCCGCCTGGAGCGCATCGGCGACCGCACCGACGACGAACTGCGCCTCCCCGAGCTGACGTTGCTGCTCACCTCCGACCTGGCCGTGCTCGACCACTGGGACGGCAGCGTGCTGCTGATCGCCAACGCGATCAACCACAACGACCAGGACAGCGGCGTCGACGAGGCGTACGCCGACGCGGTCGCCCGGCTCGACGTCATGGAGGCCGACCTCGCCAGGCCCGTGCCGACCGTGCCCGCGGCGCTGCCGCACGACGTCCAGTTCGACGTCGACTGGTCCTGGGGCGGCGAGGAGTTCAAGGCCGCCGTCGAGGACATCAAGGAGCGCATCCGGGCCGGTGAGGCGTTCCAGGTGGTGCCCTCCCAGCGCTTCCACATGCCGTGCGGGGCGAGCGCCCTCGACGTCTACCGGATGCTGCGCGCCACCAACCCCAGCCCGTACATGTACCTGTTGCGCCTCCCCGATCCCGAGGGCGGCGACCAGGGCTTCGACGTGGTGGGCTCCAGCCCCGAGGCGCTGGTCAAGGTCGAGGACGGGCAGGCGATGGTGCACCCGATCGCCGGCACCCGGCCGCGCGGCGCCACCCCGCAGGCCGACACCGCGCTGGCGGAGGAACTGCTCGCCGACCCCAAGGAGCGGGCCGAGCACCTGATGCTGGTCGACCTCGGCCGCAACGACCTGGGGCGGGTGTGCGAGCCGGGCAGCGTCGAGGTCGTCGACTTCATGTCGATCGAGCGCTACTCGCACGTGATGCACATCGTGTCGACGGTCACCGGCCGGGTCGCCGACGGCCGCACGGCCTTCGACGTGCTCACCGCGTGCTTCCCGGCCGGCACCCTGTCGGGCGCGCCCAAACCGCGGGCGATGCAGATCATCGAGGAGCTGGAGCCGACCCGACGGGGCCTGTACGGCGGCTGCGTCGGCTACCTGGACTTCGCCGGCGACTCCGACACCGCCATCGCCATCCGCACCGCGCTGCTGCGCGGGGGCACCGCCTACGTGCAGGCCGGGGCCGGCATCGTGGCCGACTCCGACCCCGAGGCCGAGGACGCCGAGTGCCGCAACAAGGCCGCCGCGGTGCTCCGCGCGGTCGCCGCGGCCAACCGCCTGGGCACCGCCTGACGTCCGGGCCCGTGCGGCCTGACGGGCCCGGCCCACCACGCACAGGGGCGCCCCGTGAAGGGGCGCCCCTGCTCGTGGAGAGGAACGGTCAGCCCGCGAAGGCCGTGGTGCCGTTCGGGGTGCCGAGGCCGGTCGGGCCGTCGTAGCCGGACTTGGCGGTGCACAGGTACGACCCGGAGCACGAGCCGTTGGAGCCGCTGACCACGTCGTTCAGCGAGCCGGTGTGCGCGTACGGGAAGGACGCCGGGGTCGAGCCGCTGGACGGCGTGCCGGCCAGGGCGTACACCGAGGCGATGATCGGCGACGAGGCGCTGGTGCCGCCGAACACCTCCCAGCCGGTGTCGCCGCCATAGGTGTCGTAGACCGCGACACCGGTGGCCGGGTCGGCGACCGCGGACACGTCGGCGACGGTGCGCCGGCTGCAGCCGGTGTCCTTCTGCCAGGTGGGCTTGGCGTCGTACGCCGAGCAGCCGGAGCCGGTGCCGGACCACACGGTGTCGGTCCAGCCGCGGGTGGTGGAGGACTTCTTCAGCGAGGTCCCGCCGACCGCGGTGACGTACTTGGACGCCGCCGGGTACTCGGCGCCGTAGCCGCTGTCACCGGCGCTGACGGTGATGGCCACCCCGGGGTGGTTGAAGTACGAGGTGTCGTACGAGGTGTCGGAGGAGGACTCGCCGCCCCCGTAGCTGTTCGACACGTACTTCGCGCCCAGCGACACCGCGGTGTTCACCGACTTGCCCAGGTTGGCCATGGTCGCCGAACTGGCCTCGACCAGCAGGATGTGGCAGCTCGGGCAGGTCGCGCTGACCATGTCCAGGTCGAGGGATATCTCCTCGGCCCAGCCGGCGTCGGCGCTGGGCAGCGACGAGGTGCCGCTCTGCCCCACCTTCTTGAAGCAGCCGTTGGCCGTGGTGCAGGCCGCGAGCCCGTACGTCGAGCGGTACGTCGCGAGGTCCGCTTCGGCGTTCGGGTCGTCGTACGCGTCGACGATCGCCACCGTCGCCCCCGAACCGCCGCTGGACGGCAGGGCGTAGGCGCTGTGCAGGTCGGACGGGCCGTATCCGGACGGGGTCGCCGCCGGGTTGGCCGAACGGGCGGACGGTGCCAGGGAGTTGGCGCCGCTGGTGACCTTCAGCGCCTTGCAGGCCATGACGCCGGGGTGGGTGCTGACGGCGCAGGAGCGGGCGGTCGTCAGGCCGTGTACGGCCGTTGCGGCGCCCGCGGCGGGGGACAGGGCGAAACCGGTGGCGGCCAGGCCGGCCGCCGCGGTGAGCGCGATGCCGGCGCGGCGGACCGCCGCCGGGGTGGGGATCGATCGCAAGCTGATGCCTCTCTGTGGGGTAGGGCATGGTGCGTGCGGGTGGCGTGATGACCCTGATGCGCAGAGTGAGCACAGGGACGAGTGGGACGGTAGAGCTGACGAGCACACGTCAACAAGAGGGAGGGGGGAAGCTATACCTCCGCTTTACCTGCGGGTAGGTCCGGCCGAAGCGCTTTCCCGGAGACGTGCCCGCTGGTGGACGCGGATAGATGCGGCAGCCATGGAACCTGTGTGCAGATCCTGTGTACGGCCGTCACGCGCGCTCGCCGACCGCCCCGGCGCACCCCGGGCGCGGGGCTTCACGGGCGGCAGGCGATAGTGGTGGGGTGACCGCAGTACCACCGCCGCGCGCGGAACAGGAACCCGCACCGACCGAGGCCGCCGCCGACCCGTCGGCCACCGCGGGCGCGCCCGGCGCCGGCGCGGCGCCGGACGCCGCACGGCGCTCCGCGATGCGCGCGCTGGCCGTGGCACTGCCACTGGGCGCGATCGGCTCCGCACTCGTGCTGCTCGGCTCCGGCAAGACCTGGAGCAAGGGGCTGGCCCAGTTCTCCGGCACCGGACTGTCCGTCCACGCCTCGGGCACCTCCACCACCGCACTGCCCGGCGCCCTCGCCCTCGTCGGACTGGCCTCCCTCGTCGCGGTGTTCGCGGTCCGCCGCGCCGGCCGCTACGTGGTGACCGCGCTGCTCGCCCTGAGCGGCCTCGGCGTCGTCGTCACCACGCTCGCCAGCCGCGCCGACCACCACGCCCTCGACTCCGAGGCCGCCCGCGCCACCGGACTGCGGCACGCCGTCGCCACCCACGCCACCATCACCGCGTGGCCGCTGGTCGTCGCCGCCGGCGGCGTCCTGCTGCTCCTCGCGGGCCTGCTGGCGCTGCGTCACGGGCAGCGGTGGCCGGCCATGTCCAGCCGCTACGACCGCAAGGGCGGCCCCGCGGCCGCCACGCGGGCGCCGGCCCCCGTCGACCCGGACCGGGCCGAGGACCTGTGGAAGGCGCTCGACCGCGGCGAGGACCCGACGCAGTCACCCGGCTGACGCCCCGCGCACGGGGCCCCCGTGCACGGTTCGCCGGGTGGACGCGCAACAATGGTGACGTAGGGGACGCCGTGGGCGTCCACGACCGGGACGGACCCGACCGCGAACCTCTGAGGGAGCACTCATGGCGGCAGAGCACGACCACGGACACACCCCCGCCGCCTGGACCGGCGTGATCATCGCCTTCGTGGGCTTCTGCGTGGCCGGCGTCTTCACGGTCGCCGCTCAGCCCGTCGGTTTCTGGGTGGGCATGGGCGTCATCCTGCTCGGCGCGGCCGTCGGCGGCATCATGCGCGTGATGGGTCTCGGCAAGAAGGAAGAGCCCCTGGTCCTCACCCCGGCCAAGACCGAGGAGAAGCCGCCGGTTCACGCGAACGCGTGAACAGGGCCGTCTGATCACCGACAGCCCCTGGGGCGGCCTTTCCCGCCGCCCCCGCGGTCGCTCACCCCGGGCGCAGCCCGCCGGACAGCCCCGTCCGCGGCTGCGCCCCGCTGCGTCCTGAGGGCGCCCACCGCAGACTCGAGGCGTGAGCCTGCACCCCGTGCGCGCGCCCCGCACCCCTCCCGGGCCCCGGCCGGCGCCCGGCCTGCCCGCCGCGCCGACTCCCGCCGCACCTTCGTCCGGCGCACCTTGGTCCGCCGCGCACGCGCTGCGGCGCGCCGCGGTCCCGGCCGCCGTGCTCGGCGGCGCGGCCGCGGCGTTCGCGTACGTCGCCGCCGTCGACCCGAACGTTCCCGGCCACTACCCGGCCTGCCCGCTGCTCACCTACACCGGCCTGTACTGCCCGGGGTGCGGCGGGCTGCGCTGCGCCCACGCCCTCGCGCACGGCCGGCTCGGCACGGCCCTCGGGGACAACGCGCTGGCAGTCGCCGGTTTCGCGTTCTTCGCCGTCGTCTGGACCGCGTGGTGCGCGGCGGCGCTGCGCGGCCGGACCTTCGCGCCCTCCCTCACCCGGGCGCACCGCTGGGCGTTCTGGACGCTCCTCATCGCCTTCGGAGTTGTCCGGAACCTGCCCTTCGGCAGGGCCCTCGTGCCGTGACGGGCGGGGCCCCGGTGCGCCGCCCGCGCCGGCGTTTGTCCAGGTGGTGGGACTGCCGAGCGGTGGATTCGGGCACTCCGCCCCATGCCCGATACCATCGGGAGTGCCGGCGGCCGCCGCCACTGGCTTGATCATTTCGCTGCTCGTCCCGGCCGGAAGGGGAGTTCTCGCGTGAGTGTGCTCGACGAGATCATCGACGGAGTCCGGGCTGACCTCGCCGAGCGACAGGCCCGGGTGTCCCTCGACGAACTCAAGGAGCGGGCCGCGCACGCCCGCGACGCCCAGGACGGGGTCGCGGCGCTGAGCGGGGACAGCGTCAAGGTCATCTGCGAGGTCAAGCGCTCCAGCCCGTCCAAGGGCGCGCTGGCCGCGATCGCCGACCCGGCCGGGCTGGCCGCCGACTACGAGGCGGGCGGCGCCGCCGCGATCAGCGTCCTCACCGAGCAGCGCCGCTTCGGCGGGTCGCTGGCGGACCTGGAGGCCGTCCGCGGCAGGGTCGACATTCCGGTGCTGCGCAAGGACTTCATCGTCACCGCCTACCAGTTGTGGGAGGCCCGCGCGTACGGCGCGGACATCGCGCTGCTGATCGTCGCGGCCCTGGACCAGCCGGCGCTGGAGTCGCTCATCGAGCGCGCGGAGTCCATCGGGCTGACGCCGCTCGTCGAGGTCCACGACGAGGAGGAGGTCCAGCGGGCGGTCGACGCGGGCGCGCGCGTGATCGGCGTCAACGCGCGCAACCTCAAGACGCTCGAGGTGGACCGCGGGACCTTCGCCCGGGTCGCCCCGGAGATCCCGGACCACATCGTCAAGATCGCCGAGTCCGGGGTGCGCGGGCCGCACGACCTCATCGCCTACGCGAACGACGGGGCGAACGCCGTGCTCGTCGGCGAGTCGCTCGTCACCGGCCGCGACCCCAGGACGGCGGTCGCCGACCTCGTCGCGGCGGGCGCGCACCCGGCACTCCGCTTCGGCCGCAACTAGCCTCCGGCTCGGCCCCCACTCCCTCCTCGCCCTCCACCCCGCGCGGGCAGCGGTTCGCCCTGCGCGGGCGGCGGGTTCGCCCGGACTCCGTCTGGGGTGCCTTCAGTGCGGGCCGCCGGCCGGTGGGTCGGGAGCGACAGCAACCGCCCCTTCGGGGCGGCTCGCGGAGTGCGGCGCCGTGGTGGCTGGGCGGGTTGGAGGCCCCCCCCGGCCGGAGGCGGGGGAGCGCCGTGCGCCGCAAGGTGCGGACCCTTGGGGCGGGGGCACCGCCGGCGGGTGGATAGAATCGGTGCATGCCCGTTGCCTCGCGCCTCGCTCCCGGTTGCCGCCCCCGCGGCTGCCGCGCGCCGGCGCGGCGTGTGCTGGGGCGGCGGGTGCGCTACGTGATCGGGTGCGAGCCCGGCCAGGTGAACGGCAGGCGATGGCGCCGCGGCTGAGCCGCACCCACCACCTGCCCAGGAGCCGACCGGCGCGCCACGCGCCGTGATGACGCGCGCACCGGCAGGTGGACCTTCGTCCGTCGCACGTACCTTCACCTGCCAGGGGCACCCCATGTCAGAGAAACACGAGTTCTTCCTGCCCGACCCCGACGGCGCCGTCCCCAGCCCGGAGGGCTACTTCGGCGCGTTCGGCGGCAAGTTCATCCCGGAGGCGCTGGTCGCCGCCGTGGACGAGGTCGCCGCCGAGTACGAGAAGGCCAAGGGCGACCCGTCCTTCGCCGCCGAGCTCAACGACCTCATGGCCAACTACACCGGCCGGCCGAGCGCCCTCACCGAGGTGCCGCGGTTCGCCGAGTCCGCGGGCGGCGCCCGCGTCTTCCTCAAGCGCGAGGACCTCAACCACACCGGCTCGCACAAGATCAACAACGTGCTCGGCCAGGCCCTGCTGACCCGGCGGATGGGCAAGACCCGCGTCATCGCCGAGACCGGCGCCGGCCAGCACGGCGTCGCCACCGCGACCGCCTGCGCCCTGTTCGGCCTGGAGTGCACGATCTACATGGGCGAGGTCGACACCCGCCGCCAGGCCCTGAACGTGGCCCGGATGCGGATGCTCGGCGCCGAGGTCGTCTCGGTGACGTCCGGCAGCCGCACCCTGAAGGACGCCATCAACGAGGCGTTCCGCGACTGGGTCGCCAACGTCGACCGCACCCACTACCTCTTCGGCACCGTCGCGGGACCGCACCCCTTCCCCGCGCTGGTGCGCGACTTCCACCGGGTGATCGGCGTCGAGGCCCGCCGCCAGCTGCTGGAGCGCACCGGGCGGCTCCCGGACGCGGCCGTCGCCTGCGTCGGCGGCGGCTCGAACGCGATGGGCCTGTTCCACGCGTTCCTGCCCGACGCCGACGTGCGGCTGGTCGGCTGCGAGCCGGCCGGGCACGGCGTGGACACCGGCGAGCACGCCGCCACCCTGACGGCCGGCGAGCCCGGCATCCTGCACGGCTCCCGCTCGTACGTCCTGCAGGACGACGAGGGCCAGATCACCGAGCCGTACTCGATCTCGGCCGGCCTGGACTACCCCGGCGTCGGCCCGGAGCACGCCTACCTCAAGGACACCGGCCGCGCCGAGTACCGCGCGGTGACCGACGACGCGGCCATGCAGGCGCTGCGCCTGCTGTCCCGCACCGAGGGCATCATCCCCGCCATCGAGAGCGCCCACGCCCTGGCCGGCGCCCTGGAGGTCGGCCGCGAGCTCGGCCCGGAGGGCCTGGTCCTGGTCAACCTCTCCGGGCGCGGCGACAAGGACATGGACACCGCGGCCCGCTACTTCGGGCTGTACGACGACGCCGCCAAGGGCGCGGGAGCGGGGGACGGGCAGTGAGCGGGAACATCGCACTCCTGGAAGCGGCCCTGGCGGGCGCCCGGGCGGAGAACCGGGCCGCGCTGATCGCGTACCACCCGGCCGGCTTCCCGACCGTGGACGGCGGCATCGCCGCGATCAGGGCCGCCTTCGACGGCGGCGCCGACGTCGTCGAGGTCGGCCTGCCGCACAGCGACCCGGTGCTGGACGGCCCGGTCATCCAGACCGCGGACGACATCGCGCTGCGCAACGGTGTGCGGATCGCCGACGTGCTGCGCACGGTCCACGAGGCGCACGCGGCGACCGGCAAGCCGGTCCTGGTGATGACCTACTGGAACCCGGTCGACCGCTACGGCGCGGAGCGCTTCGCCGCGGAGCTGGCCGAGGCCGGCGGCGCCGGCTGCATCCTGCCCGACCTGCCGGTCGAGGAGTCCACGGCCTGGCGGAAGGCCGCCGAGGCGCACGGCCTGGCCACCGTGTTCGTCGTCGCGCCGTCCAGCCGGGACGAGCGGCTGGCCAAGATCACCGCGGCCGGCAGCGGCTTCGTCTACGCCGCGTCCCTGATGGGCGTCACCGGTACCCGGGTCAGCGTCGGCGCGCAGGCGGCCGACCTGGTGCGGCGCACCCGGGCCACCACCGACCTGCCGGTCTGCGTCGGGCTCGGCGTCTCCAACGCCGAGCAGGCCGCGGAGGTGGCGGCCTTCGCCGACGGCGTGATCGTCGGCTCGGCGTTCGTCAAGCGCCTGCTGGACCACGAGGGCGACCTGGAGGCCGGCCTCGCCGCCGTCCGCGAGCTGGCCGCCGACCTGGCCGCGGGCGTCCGCAAGCGCTGAGGCCCCCGCCTGCGGCAACGCACCACTCCGTCCGTGCCCGGACCGGCCCCGCCGGTCCGGGCACGGACGCGTCCGGTGCCGGCCCGTGCGGGCGACCGCACAGCTGTCCGTCATCCGTTCCGGCGAATCTGCGCCCGCCGCGGCTCCGCGGGGCCGTCCGGGCCGTTGTTCAGGGATGTGAGCCAACGGAATCGTGACGGGAAGCGGAGCGCACGCGAGGCGCTCAGGGAACAGCGGGCGAAGGATCAGGCGCGGGACAAGCGGAAGCGGACCCTGGTGGTCGCGGGCGCCGTGGTCGCCGTCCTGGCCATCGGCACCGGGATCGGGCTTGCCGTCGCCGGCAACAGCAGTAACAGCAGCACCAGCAGCTCGTCCTCCTCCGGACCGGTCACCCCGCCCAAGGGCGCGACCGGGACGGACAACCTGGTCATCCCGGTCGGCGCCGCCGACGCGCCCTCCACGCTGACCATCTACGAGGACTTCCGCTGCCCGGCCTGCGACGCCTTCGAGAAGTCGTTCACGCCGACCATCCACCAGCTCGAGGACAGCGGCCAGATCCGCACCGAGTACCACCTCGTCACCCTGATCGACGGCAACCTCGGCGGCACCGGCTCGCTGAACGCCGCGAACGCCGCCGCCTGCGCGCAGGACCAGGGCAAGTTCCGCGCGTACCACGACGTCCTGTACAGCAACCAGCCCGACGAGCAGAACGACAAGTTCGCCGACAAGAACACGCTGCTGACGCTCGCCGACAAGGTCCCCGGGCTGAAGACGCCGGCGTTCACCGCCTGTGTGACGGACGGCACGCACAACTCCTGGGTGAAGAAGTCCAACGACGCCTTCAACCACTCCGGCTTCAACTCCACCCCGACCGTGCTGCTCAACGGCAAGAGCATCTACGGCGGCAACAACAACCTGACCCCCGCCTCGCTGACGCAGATGGTGCAGGCGGCCAACAAGGGCAAGCCGGCCGGCAAGGTCACCGCGACGCCGTCGCCCTGAGGCGTGTGACGTTATCCAGCCGTAGCCGGGCGGGTTGCCGTATCACCCGCCCGGCACGGTAGCGTCGGTGATGCCATGGACCTCGCATACATTCCCAGCCCGTCGCACGGAGTCGTCCACCTCGGACCCGTTCCGCTGCGCGGCTACGCGTTCTGCATCATCATCGGTGTCTTCGTGGCCGTCTGGCTCGGAAACAAGCGGTGGATCGCCCGCGGCGGCACGGCAGGAACGGTCGCGGACATCGCCGTGTGGGCGGTGCCGTTCGGCCTGGTCGGTGGCCGGCTCTACCACGTCATCACCGACTACGAGCTGTACTTCACCCACGGCAAGGACTGGGTGAACGCCTTCAAGATCTGGGAGGGCGGGCTCGGCATCTGGGGCGCGATCGCCATGGGCGCGCTGGGCGCCTGGATCGGCTGCCGCCGGAGGGGCATCGCCCTGCCCGCCTACGCCGACGCCATCGCCCCCGGCATCGCCTTCGCGCAGGCCATCGGCCGCTGGGGCAACTGGTTCAACCAGGAGCTGTACGGCAACCCGACGAAGCTGCCGTGGGGCCTGAAGATCACCAGCTCCGGCGGTGACCGGGTGCCCGGCATCTACCAGCCCACGTTCCTGTACGAGTCGCTGTGGTGCGTCGGTGTCGCCCTGCTCGTCATCTGGGCCGACCGCCGCTTCCGCCTGGGCCACGGCCGGGCCTTCGCGCTCTACGTCGCCGCGTACTGCACCGGACGCTTCTGGATCGAGCACATGCGGTCCGACTACGCGCACCACATCCTGGGACTGCGTCTCAACGACTGGACAGCGATCCTCGTCTTCCTGGCGGCCGTCGCCTACATCGTGCTGAGCCTGCGCCTGCGCCCGGGCCGCGAGGAGATCGTGGAGCCGAAGGCGGCCGCGGCCGTCGCCGCGGACGGCGCAGACGGCATGGACGGCATGGACGGCATGGACACAGCCGGGACGACGGAGCCCGTCGAGGGTGCTGACTCCGCTGGGTCCCCCGAGGCCGTGGGTGCCGTGGCCTCCGGAAGCGTCGCCTCCGCTGAGACGTCCGCCACGTCGGATGCCCCGGCCAAGGACGCGGAACCCGCCGTGGCCGCGGCCGAGGCGGGCGACGGCGAGGCCGCGGAAGCGGCCGACCAGCAGTCCACGACCGCTGCCAAGCCCCGCTAGTCCGTTTGTTTCTTCCACGTAACCGCAGGTCAGGGCAGCCTTTCCTTGCTGGCGGCGGTTGCGTGTCCCGCGTACGGTGACTGAGGTTTCCGAAGTGACGCGGGCGCGGTGTGCCCGGGGGAGGGGCAGGCATGAGCACGGCAGTCGCGGGGAGTGGCACCACCACCACCGCTGAGGCCCCGGCCCCCGAGCACGTCTCGCACCACTCGCACCGCGACGTCAGCGGCGGCTGGCTGCGGCCCGCGGTGTTCGGCGCGATGGACGGCCTGGTGTCGAACCTGGCGCTGCTGACGGGCATGGCCGGCGGCGACGTCAGCTCCCGCACGATGGTCGTCACGGGCCTGGCGGGCCTGGCGGCGGGTGCGTTCTCCATGGCGGCGGGCGAGTACACGTCGGTGGCCTCCCAGCGCGAGCTGGTCGAGGCGGAGCTCGCGGTCGAGCGCATCGAGCTGGACCGGAACCCCGAGGACGAGCTGCGCGAACTGGCGTCGCTGTACGTGGCGCGCGGGGTGGACCCCGAGCTGGCGCACGAGGTGGCCCGGCAGATGTCCGCCGATCCCGAGCAGGCGCTGGAGATCCACGCGCGGGAGGAGCTGGGCGTCGACCCCACGGACCTGCCGTCGCCGCTGGTCGCCGCGGTGTCCTCGTTCGCGTCCTTCGCCCTGGGCGCGCTGCTGCCGGTGCTTCCCTACCTTCTGGGTGCGACCGCGCTGTGGCCGGCGGTGCTGCTCGCCATGGCCGGCCTGTTCGCCTGCGGCGCGGCGGTCGCGCGGGTCACCGCGCGCTCCTGGTGGTTCAGCGGTGTCCGCCAGCTCGTGCTGGGCGGTGCCGCGGCGGCGATCACCTTCGGCATCGGCGCCGTCATCGGCACTGCGGTCGGCTGACACCGCCTGCCGCCTGCCCGGGGGTCCAGTGCGTGCCCCGAAAGCCGGGGGTCGCCCGCCTTGAGAGCCGCCCCCGCCGGATGAGGGCGAAGTACTGCGCACCTCGTGCCGGGAGTGAGGGCTGAGGCCGGTCGGGTTGTTTCAGCGACGTGGCGACCGGGCATTACTGGGGAACGCGCACGCCGGCAGAGCCGCCAGGCAGCGCGACCTCCGCACCCTCGACCCGGACAGCCGCTCCAGGCTGGCCTGAAATCATCGCCCCACGCCCCCGGTGTGTCCACATGCTGGAATCACATATCCGCTTCTCGAACACTCGGCCATCATGTAACCTGCACGAAATCGCAGAGGGCCAACGTCGTCCCTGTTGCGCATGCCTATGACGGGCGATGCATATCAGCCAAGACGACGACGGGAGAGCCATGCGTTCGCGTTCCGCGTTCATGGACGGGCACCCCGCCCCGCAGGGGATGTACGACCCCCGCAATGAGCACGACGCCTGTGGCGTCGGCTTTGTCGCCACCCTCAGCGGCGAGGCGAGCCACGGGCTCGTGGAGCAGGCGCTCACCGTCCTGCGCAACCTGGAACACCGCGGCGCCACCGGCGCCGAGCCCGACTCGGGCGACGGCGCGGGCATCCTTGTCCAGATCCCGGACACCTTCCTGCGGGCCGTCACCGGCTTCGCGCTGCCCGACGCCGGGCAGTACGCGGTCGGCCTGGCCTTCCTGCCCGTCGAGCACGAGGACCGCACCAAGGCCGTCGACGCCATCGAGCGGATCGCCGCGGAAGAGGGCCTGACCGTCCTCGGCTGGCGCGAGGTCCCCCTCGGGCCCGACCTGCTGGGCGCCACGTCCCGCTCGACGATGCCGTACATCTCCCAGCTGTTCGTCGCCGACGGCGAGGGCACCCGCTCCGGCATCGCCCTGGACCGCCCCGCGTTCGTGCTGCGCAAGCGCGCCGAGCGCGAGGCCGACGTGTACTTCCCGTCGCTGTCCGCGCGCACGATCGTGTACAAGGGCATGCTGACCACCGGCCAGCTCGAACCGTTCTTCCCCGACCTGTCCGACGAGCGGTTCGCCACCGCCATCGCGCTGGTCCACTCGCGCTTCTCCACCAACACCTTCCCGAGCTGGCCGCTCGCCCACCCGTACCGGTTCGTCGCCCACAACGGCGAGATCAACACGGTCAAGGGCAACCGCAACTGGATGCGGGCCCGCGAGTCGCAGCTGGCCAGCGAGCTGTTCTCCGGCGACCTCGAGCGGATCTTCCCGGTCTGCACGCCCGGCGCCTCCGACACCGCGTCCTTCGACGAGGTGCTGGAGCTGCTGCACCTCGGCGGCCGCTCGCTGCCGCACAGCGTGCTGATGATGATCCCCGAGGCGTGGGAGAACCACGCGTCCATGGACCCGGCCCGCCGCGCGTTCTACCAGTACCACTCCACGCTGATGGAGCCCTGGGACGGCCCGGCCTGCGTGACCTTCACCGACGGCTCGGTCGTCGGCGCGGTGCTCGACCGCAACGGCCTGCGCCCCGGACGCTACTGGGTCACCGACGACGGCCTGGTCGTGCTCGCCTCCGAGTCCGGCGTGCTCGACATCGACCCGGGCAAGGTCGTCCGCAAGGGCCGCCTGCAGCCCGGCCGGATGTTCCTGGTCGACACCGTCAGCCACCGGATCGTCGAGGACGACGAGATCAAGGCCGAGATGGCCGCGCAGCACCCGTACAGCGAATGGCTCGACGGCGGCCTCATCGACCTGGCCGACCTGCCCGAGCGCGAGCACATCGTGCACACCCACGCGTCGGTCACCCGCCGCCAGCAGACCTTCGGGTACACCGAGGAGGAGCTGCGCGTCATCCTCGCGCCGATGGCCAGGACCGGTGCCGAGCCGATCGGCTCGATGGGCACCGACTCGCCGATCGCCGCGCTGTCCGACCGGCCGCGGCTGCTGTTCGACTACTTCACGCAGCTGTTCGCGCAGGTCACCAACCCGCCGCTGGACGCCATCCGCGAGGAGCTCGTCACCTCGCTGATCTCCACCATCGGGCCGTCCTGCAACCTGCTGGAGCCCAGCCCCGCGTCCTGCCGCAACATCACCCTGTCGTTCCCCGTGATCGACAACGACGAGCTGGCCAAGCTCATCCACGTCAACGCCGACGGCGACATGCCCGGCATGAAGGCCGCGACGCTGTCCGGCCTGTACCGGGTCACCGGGGGCGGCCGCGCACTGGCCGCCCGCCTCGCCGAGATCTGTGCCGAGGCCGACGCCGCGATAGAGGACGGCGCGCGCCTGATCGTGCTGTCCGACCGGCACTCCGACGCCGAGCACGCCCCGATCCCGTCGCTGCTGCTCACCTCCGCGGTGCACCACCACCTGATCCGCACCAAGCAGCGCACCCAGGTCGGTGTGCTCGTGGAGGCGGGGGACGTGCGCGAGGTGCACCACGTCGCGCTGCTCATCGGCTACGGCGCCGCCGCGGTCAACCCCTACCTGGCCATGGAGTCCGTCGAGGACCTCGTGCGGGCCGGCACGTTCCTGGAGGGCGTCGAGCCGGAAGCGGCCATCGCCAACCTGATCAAGGCGCTCGGCAAGGGCGTCCTGAAGGTCATGTCCAAGATGGGCATCTCGACCGTGGCGTCCTACCGCGGCGCGCAGGTCTTCGAGGCCGTCGGCCTGGACACCGACTTCGTCGACACCTACTTCCACCTCACCGACAGCAAGATCGGCGGGGTCGGCATCGACGTCGTCGCGGCCGAGGTCGCCGCCCGCCACGCCAAGGCCTACCCGGCCTCCGGCATCCCCGCCGCGCACCGCCGGCTGGAGATCGGCGGCGAGTACCAGTGGCGCCGCGAGGGCGAGCCGCACCTCTTCGACCCCGACACCGTGTTCCGGCTGCAGCACGCCACCCGCACCCGGCGCTACGACATCTTCAAGCAGTACACGGACCGGGTGAACGAGCAGTCGGCGCGGCTGATGACGCTGCGCGGCCTGTTCGGCCTCGCCTCCGACCGGCCGTCGGTGCCGATCGACGAGGTCGAGCCGGTCAGCGAGATCGTCCGGCGGTTCTCCACCGGCGCGATGTCGTACGGCTCGATCTCCCGCGAGGCGCACGAGACGCTGGCCATCGCGATGAACCAGCTCGGCGGCAAGTCCAACACCGGCGAGGGCGGCGAGGACCCGGACCGGCTGTACGACCCGGCGCGGCGCTCGGCGATCAAGCAGGTCGCCTCCGGCCGCTTCGGCGTGACCTCGGAGTACCTGGTCAACGCCGACGACATCCAGATCAAGATGGCGCAGGGCGCCAAGCCCGGCGAGGGCGGCCAGCTCCCCGGCCACAAGGTGTACCCGTGGGTCGCCGGTACCCGGCACTCCACGCCCGGCGTCGGCCTGATCTCCCCGCCGCCGCACCACGACATCTACTCCATCGAGGACCTCGCCCAGCTCATCCACGACCTGAAGAACGCGAACCCGCGGGCCCGCGTCCACGTCAAGCTGGTCTCCGAGGTCGGCGTCGGCACCGTCGCCGCCGGCGTCTCCAAGGCGCACGCCGACGTGGTGCTGATCTCCGGCCACGACGGCGGCACCGGCGCCTCGCCGCTCACCTCGCTCAAGCACGCCGGCGGCCCCTGGGAACTGGGCCTGGCCGAGACGCAGCAGACGCTGCTGCTCAACGGGCTGCGCGACCGCATCGTCGTGCAGACCGACGGCCAGCTCAAGACCGGCCGCGACGTGGTGATCGCCGCGCTGCTCGGCGCCGAGGAGTTCGGCTTCGCCACCGCCCCGCTGGTGGTGTCCGGCTGCGTCATGATGCGCGTGTGCCACCTCGACACCTGTCCGGTCGGCGTCGCCACCCAGAACCCCGTCCTGCGCGAACGCTTCACCGGCAAGCCGGAGTTCGTGGTGAACTTCTTCGAGTTCATCGCCGAGGAGGTCCGCGAGCTCCTCGCCGAGCTGGGCTTCCGCTCCCTGGAGGAGGCCGTCGGCCACGCCGAGCTGATCGACGCGACCCGCGCCGTCGACCACTGGAAGGCGCAGGGCCTGGACCTGGCCCCGCTGCTGTACGTGCCGGAGCTGCCCGAGGGCGCGGCCATGCACCGCACCACCGAGCAGGACCACGGCCTGGACCGCGCCCTGGACAACGAGCTGATCCGGCTCGCCGCCGAGGCGCTGGAGTCCGGCGCCCCGGTCCGCGCGCAGGTGCCGGTACGCAACGTCAACCGCACCGTCGGCACCATGCTCGGCCACGAGGTGACCAAGAAGTACGGTGGCGCCGGCCTGCCCGACGACACCATCGACATCACGCTCACCGGCTCCGCCGGCCAGTCGTTCGGCGCGTTCCTGCCCCGCGGCATCACGCTGCGGCTGGAGGGCGACGCCAACGACTACGTCGGCAAGGGCCTGTCCGGCGGCCGCGTCGTGGTCCGGCCGGACCACGGCGCCGACCACCTCGCCGAGTACTCCACCATCGCCGGCAACACCATCGCCTACGGCGCCACCGGCGGCGAACTGTTCCTGCGCGGCCGCACCGGCGAACGCTTCTGCGTCCGCAACTCCGGTGCCACCGTGGTCGCCGAGGGCGTCGGCGACCACGGCTGCGAGTACATGACCGGCGGCCGGGCCGTCGTCCTGGGCAGCACCGGGCGGAACTTCGCGGCCGGCATGTCCGGTGGCATCGCGTACGTCCTCGACCTCGTCGCGGACAACGTCAACACCGGCCTGGTCGGGGTCGAGCCGCTCGACGCCGACGACATCACGTGGCTGCACGACGTCGTGCGCCGCCACTTCGAGGAGACCGCCTCCACCGTCGCCGAGCGGCTGCTCGCCGACTGGGGCGGGGCCCTCACCCGCTTCGGCAAGGTCATGCCGAGGGACTACAAGGCAGTGCTCGCCGCCAAGAACGCCGCCGAGCAGGCCGGGCTCTCCGAGTCCGAGACCACCGCGAAGATGATGGAGGCGGCACATGGCTGACCCCAAGGGCTTCCTCACCACCGGCCGCGAGGGCGCGCCGTCCCGTCCGGTCGAGGAGCGCAGGCAGGACTGGAACGAGGTCTACGTCCCCGGCGGCCTGCTGCCGATCATCAGCAAGCAGGCCGGCCGCTGCATGGACTGCGGCATCCCGTTCTGCCACAACGGCTGCCCGCTGGGGAACCTGATCCCCGAGTGGAACGACTACGCCTACCGCGAGGACTGGAAGGCCGCGTCCGAGCGGTTGCACGCCACCAACAACTTCCCGGAGTTCACCGGGCGGCTGTGCCCGGCGCCCTGCGAGTCGGCGTGCGTGCTCGGCATCAACCAGCCGGCCGTCACCATCAAGAACGTCGAAGTCACCATCATCGACAAGGCGTGGGACAGCGGCGACGTCACCCCGCAGCCGCCGGAGCGGCTGTCCGGCAAGACCGTCGCGGTGATCGGCTCCGGCCCCGCCGGGCTGGCCGCCGCCCAGCAGCTCACCCGGGCCGGCCACACCGTGGCCGTGTACGAGCGGGCCGACCGCATCGGCGGGCTGCTGCGCTACGGCATCCCCGAGTTCAAGATGGAGAAGCGGCACATCAACCGCCGCATCGAGCAGATGCGCGCGGAGGGCACCAAGTTCCGCACCGGCGTGCAGATCGGCACCGACCTGGACGCCGGCAAGCTCGCGAAGCGCTACGACGCGGTGGTCGTCGCGGCCGGCGCCACGCAGTGGCGGGACCTGCCCGTCGAGGGCCGCGAACTGGCCGGCATCCACCAGGCGATGGAGTACCTGCCGCTGTCCAACAAGGTGCAGGAGGGCGACTTCGTGCAGCCCCCGATCACCGCGGAGGGCAAGCACGTCGTGGTCATCGGCGGCGGCGACACCGGCGCGGACTGCGTCGGCACCGCACACCGCCAGGGCGCGCTGTCCGTCACCCAGCTGGAGATCATGCCGCGGCCGTCCGACGACCGGCCCGTGCACCAGCCGTGGCCGACGATGCCGATGGTCTACAAGGTCACCTCGGCGCACGAGGAGGGCGGCGAGCGGGTCTACGCCGTCAACACCGTGCGGTTCACCGGTGACGAGAACGGCAACGTCCGCGAACTGCACCTGGTGGAGGTGGTCTTCGAGGACGGCACGTTCGTCCCGCAGGAGGGCACCGAGCGGATCATCCCCGCGGACCTGGTGACGCTCGCGATGGGCTTCACCGGCACTGACCAGGCCAACGGCATGATCGAGCAGCTCGGTCTGGCCCTGGACGCGCGCGGCAACATCGCGCGCGACGCGGACTACGCGACGAACGTGGACGGCGTGTTCGTGGCCGGCGACGCCGGACGCGGGCAGTCGCTCATCGTGTGGGCGATCGCCGAAGGGCGCTCGGCCGCGCGGGCGGTCGACGCGTACCTCACCGGGGTGCAGTCCGCGCTGCCCGCGCCGATCCGGCCCACCGACCGGCCCCTGACCGTCTGAGGCGTCCCGCCTCCCCTGTCGTCCCGCACAACGGCGTGCGGAACGCGATGCGGCGCCCGCCACCCCGACCCCGGCGGGCGCCCATCTTTTCCCCGTGCCCGGAGCTCGCCCTGCCCGGAAGGGCGCGTTGCCGGCGAGCGGTGCGTGGCTACGTGTCGCAGTCCAGAACGGAGTGGCAGAGCGTGCACCTCGCGCGGACGCGGCCCCTGCTGGGAAGCCGTATGCGCTGCCGGCACGTGGGGCAGGGGAAGGACACCCGCACGGCGGACGGCGTGCCGTCGAACGCGTAGTCCGGGCCGGAGGCCAACCCCCGGCGGTCCCTGGCGTAGCGCCGCCGCGCCGCCCACCCGGCCGCGGCCAGCGGCGGCCGGTGCAGGTCCTGGCGGGCCCGGGTCAGCCCCTCCCGGTACGCGTCCCGCGCCTGCGCGCTGCGGAACCACGGCTCGATGTCGTCGCCGAACGCCAGCGCCCGCTTGGCGAGGACGTACCCGAACTCCTCCGGCGTGAGATAGCCCAGCTTGTACGCGGACATCATCAGCCGCTCGCCGCGGATCGCCGCCTCCTCGCGGTAGGCGTCCAGCAGGAGCCATCCGGCGCCCAGATACGCCGTCGCCGTGTCGGTGAGGATCTCGTTGTCGCGGGTGCCGGGGAACTCCAGGCCCAGCCGGTGCAGGTAGACGTGCATGACCTCGTGCGCGAGGGCCGCGCCCACGTCCCGCCGGTCGGTGCGGAACCGCGCGTGGAGCTCGATGAAGTACTCGGGCCCCGCGGCGAGTTCGACGTTCCCCGCGTGCACCATGTCGCGAAAGCCCACCACCATCCGGGCGTCCGGCAGCCGGAAGTGCTGGACCATGACGCGGGCGATGCGCTGCGCGCCCAGATACAGGTCGTCGCCGTCGGGGAAGTCCACCAGTTCGGGATGCACGCTCGCGGCGAACCGGGCCACTCCGTCCGCCGACAGCCGCCGGTAGAGCGCGGTGAGCGCGGACTGGATCGTCACCAGGTGCGGGAAACCGTGCACGATCGGCTCGCTCGCGGCGGCGGACGCCCCGGGCTCCACTGGCTCGGCCATGAACACCTCCCCTGGTGATCGAGCCTACGCGTCGCACCAGGCGGTTGTCGCCGTACCGGGAACGCCCGCACTCTCGCTGTGCCCGGCGACCACGGCACCGGCGGCCGCCAGCCGCTCGGCCGCGCGCGGCGCGGTGCCGCCCACCGGCTGGTAGACGCTCACCAGCAGCCGGCCGCCCGGCTCGACCAGCCGGTCCAGCGCGTGCCGCACCACGTCGGGGAAGCGGACCGGCGGCACGCAGTCCGCCAGGACGTGCACGAACGTGAAGCGGCGGCCGTCCCCCGGCGTCCAGTCCAGCGCGTTGCCGACCGCGATCCGGTCCGCCCACCGCGGCAGCCGCCGCCGCGCCTCCGCGACCAGGCCCGGGGACAGGTCCACCCCGTACGGTTCGACGGCCCGGCCGTCCTCCGCGGCCCACGCCGCCACCGACTCCATCAGCAGGCCGTTGGCGCAGCCCACGTCCAGGAACGTGCCGTCGCGGTGCAGTCCGTCCACGACCATGCGCCGCTGCACCCGCCACTGCTCCGGGCCCGCGCCGAACCCGGAACCGCTCTCCGGCGGGTTGCCCTCCCGCAGGTACGACAGCTCGATCTGCCGCACCACGGCCGCGAAGTACGACGCCTCGCTCTGCGAGGCCCGCGACGCGCCCGCGTCCCGCACCGCCGACCGCTCGACCGGGTCCGTCAGAGCGGGCGCCAGCTCCTCCGGAGTGCCGGTGCGCCACGGCACGTCGGCGTGCCGGCGCCGGCCCTGGTAACGGTCGCCCTCGACACGGACGTACACGTGCCGGCCGACCGCCCGGTACGCGAACGGCCGCACCAGCTGGATGCGGAAACCGGCCGTCTCCAGCGGGACGCGCAGCGCGGTGTCGCGCAGCCACACCTCGCCCGGCCGCACCTCGCCCGCCGGCAGCCGCACCGATCCGTCGGGGTGCTCCACGGCCACGCAGTGCCCGTTCGGCAGGAACGGCACGAACGTCATCCGCCGCACCTCCGGCGGCTCCTCCTCGTCCAGCGCGTACGCCGGCGGCTCCGGGCCGGCGGGCGCGCTCGCCTGCCACGCGGCGAGCAGCGGCACGTCGCCGGCGCCCTCCGCGGGCAGCACGACGACGCCGAACGGCCGGTCGAAGGCGACGCGCAGCGCCGGCCGTCGCGCGACCGCCGTGCGCCGGACCGCGACCGCGGTCACCGCCGCGGCCTCCACCCCCAGCTCGCCGACCCGCAGCAGGCACTCCTGCGCCACCCGCGACACGTGCAGCGGCTCGGGCGACAGCCCGGAGAAGTCGGCGCCCGGCCCGGCCGCGTGCCGGAGCCCGAGCGCGCCGAAGTGCGCGGTGACGTCGACGGTGCCGCGCAGGGTCAGGCGCGGCAGCGCCACGGTCACCCGCCCGGCCCCGACGGGCGTGCGGACGTCCGACCACGCCTCGGGCAGCACCGCGGCCGCGCCCGTGCCGGGCGGCCCCAGCACGAAGCGCACCCTGGCACCCGCAGCGCCGCCGGGCCCCGCCTCGCACCGCAGTTCGACGACGGTCGCGCCGCCCGCGGTGGTCCATGCCGCGTCGACGGGGACGTCGCCGTGCATCGTCGGCACCTGCCGCACCCGTCCCGCCGCGTCCGTGAAGTCCCGCGGCCGGGTGTCCCTCTCGGGGAACGGGGTCACCCAACGGGCCCGCAGCGCGAGGGCGTTGACGAGGACCAGACGTGCGTCGGCGGGCACGTCCAGCGGCAGCCGCCCGATGAGGCCGCCGGTGGCCCGCCGCACCCACGCGTCCAGTGCCGCCCGGTCCGTCAGCGGTCCGAAGCCGACATCGGGCAGCGCCGCCCGGTAGCCCGGCCGCACCTCGGCCCGGCTCCACACACCGGTGGCGGCGGCCAGCGCGTCGGTCGCCGCCAGGGCGCGCGCCGCGTCAGTGACCGCCGGGGCCGCCTCGGGGCCCGCGACGCCCAGCAGGGCCCGCAGCTCCCGCGCGGTGTCGCCCGCGGCGCCGGCGGCGAGCGCGGCCAGCGCCAGCCACAGCCCCGCCGGGGAGCACGCCAGGTCGCCGGCCTCCGCCGGCCCGTCCGGCGAGCCCGCGCCGGCCACCGCGGGCAGCCAGCGTGCGGCCAACTCCCGCACCGCCACCGCGTACCGGGCGGGAGACACCGCCGCGCTCCCGGCGGTCCGCGCGGCCGCGCCCCGGACATCCCCGCCGTCCCCGCCGTCCCCGCCGGCCGCCCCGTCCGTTCGCTCCGTCATCGCGAGCCCCCTGTGCCGTCGCCGGTTCCTGCCTGTCCTCGCCCTTACCGTGCCGTACCGCGCCCGGTACGGCAGCCGTTCGCAGCACCGGGCCCTGCCGGGCGGATGTCCCGCGGGCCGCGCGTGCCCCCGCCCGTCCGCGCGGGTGGGGCCACCGTACAAGTGACGCCCGGGACGGCGACGATCACCAGGCCGCGCTTCCCGATCCGCCCGGCGCCGCCCCGCACGGCCGCGGCGAGCCCCTGACCGGCGGCGCCGGGGACTCACTTCGCGCCGTGCGGGCAGGGGAATCGCACGACTGACCGGGAAATCCGTATCCACCGACACGCACGTGAGGCAGCATGAGCCGCATGCCAGCACTGACCCGCGCGGAAGCCGAGACCCGCGCCCGCGACCTGTCCGTCCAGCGTTACGCGATCGACCTCGACCTCACCAGGGGCGAGGAGGTGTTCGGCTCGACCACGGTGATCCGGTTCACGGCACTGCGGGACTGCGACACCTTCGCCGAGGTGAGACCCGCCGCGCTGCACCGCGTCGCACTCGACGGCCGCGCGCTGGACCCGGCGCTGCTGGACGGCAACCGGCTGCCGCTGACCGGCCTGACGGCCGGCGAGCACGAACTGCGGGTCGAGGCCGACATGCGCTACTCGCGCACCGGCGAGGGCATGCACCGCTTCACCGACCCCGCCGACGGCGAGGTGTACGTCTACACGCAGCTGTTCCTCGACGACGTGCAGCGGGTCGCCGCCGCCTTCGACCAGCCCGACCTGAAGGCCGTGTTCGACGTCGAGGTCACCGCGCCCGAGGAGTGGACGGTCCTCGGCAACGCGCTGGGCACCCGGACCGCGCCGGGCCGCTGGAAGCTCGCCACCACCCCGCCGCTGGCCACCTACCTCCTGTGCGTGGTCGCCGGGCCCTACCACTCGGTGCGCACCGAGCACGCCGGCATCCCCTTCGGCCTGCACTGCCGCCGCTCGCTCGCCCCCTACCTGGACCGCGACGCGGACGACCTGTTCGACATCACCCGCACGTGCTTCGACCGGTACCACGAACTCTTCGACGAGCCCTACCCGTTCGACTCCTACGACCAGGCGTTCGTGCCGGAGTTCAACGCCGGCGCCATGGAGAACCCGGGGCTGGTCACCTTCCGCGACGAGTACGTCAGCCGGTCGGCCGTGACGCCCACCGAGGCGCAGTTCCGCGCGGTGGTCATCGCCCACGAGATGGCCCACATGTGGTTCGGCGACCTCGTCACCCTGCGCTGGTGGGACGACATCTGGCTCAACGAGTCGTTCGCCGAGTACATGGGCTACCAGGTCGTCAGCGAGGCCACCCGGTTCACCGGCACCTGGAACGACTTCGCGGTCGTCCGCAAGGCATGGGGGAGCGACGCCGACCAGCGGCCCTCCACCCACCCCGTCGCGCCCGCCCCCGAGGCCGTGCCCGACACCGCCTCCGCCCTCACCAACTTCGACGGCATCTCGTACGCCAAGGGCGCGTCCGCGCTGCGCCAACTCGTCGCGTGGCTCGGCCGCAAGGAGTTCCTGGCCGGCATCAACGAGCACTTCGCGCGGCACCGCTTCGGCAACGCCGCCCTCGCCGACTTCATCGACTCGCTGTCCACGGCCACCGACCGCGACGTGCCCGCGTGGGCGGACGCGTGGCTGCGCACCAGCGGCCTCGACACGCTCACCCCCGCCGCGTCGCCGGCGCCCAACGGCTGGCGCCTGGAGGTCAACCACTCCGGCGGCCGCCCGCACCGCATCGGCGTCGGCCTGTACGACCGGGCCGTCGCCGACGCCGGGCGGCTGGTCGAACGGGACCGCAGCACCCTCGACATCACCGCCACCGCGGTCGTGGAGAAGCGCGAACTGTCCGGGCCGCGACCCGACTTGATCCTGCTCAACGACGGCGACCTGACGTTCGCGAAGATCCGTTTCGACGAACGCTCCTGGGAGACGCTCTCCGCGACCCTGAGCAGCCTGCCGGACGCGCTGAGCCGCGCCGTCGCGTGGAACGCGGCGCGCGACCTGGTGCGCGACGGGCGGATCGCGCCGCGCGAGCACCTCGCGCTGACCTGCCGGCACCTGCCGGCGGAGAGCGACCCGTACCTCGTCGAGGGCGTCCTCACGTTCGCCCGGACCGTCCTCGCCGACCGCTACCTCGCGCCGTCGCTGCGCACCGAGGCGCTCGGGTCGCTCGGCGAGGCGAGCCGCGCGGTGCTCGCCACCGGGCGCGCGGAGACCGCGCTGTCCGCGACGCGCGCGCTCATCGACTGCGCGGTCACCGGCCAGGACGCGGCGGAGCTGCGCGGCTGGTACGAGGACGGGGCGATCCCCGGGGCACCCGCACTCGACCCGGAACTGCGCTGGCGGATGCTGCTCAGGCTGTGCGTGCTCGGCGCGGCCGGAGCCGCGGAGATCGAGGCGGAACTCGCCCGCGACGGAAGCGCGAAGGGGCTGGAAGGCGCGGCGCGCTGCCGGGCGGCGCTGCCGGACGAGGCGGCGAAGGAGGCGGCGTGGCAGGCGATGTTCCACGACGACTCGCTGTCCAACTACCTGTTCGCCGCGACCGCGCAGGGGTTCTGGCATCCCGAACAGGCGGAGCTGCTGGCGCCGTTCGCGGGGCGGTTCTTCCCCGACGCGGCGGCGCTGGCCGCGCGGCGCGGGCCGGCCATCGCCGAGGCGATCGGGCGGTACGCGTTCCCGTTCACGGCCGTCGACGCGGGGACGCTGGCGCTGGGCCGGGAGGCGGTCACCGCTGGCGCGGTGACGCCGGCTCTTCGCCGCGCTCTGGCGGACCGCCTCGACGACGGGGCGCGTGCGCTGCGCCTCCGGCAGGCCCCCTGACTACGGGGTGCCCCCGGGGCTTGTCGGCCGCCCACCGGCCGGTGGTGTTCTCGGCCTACGGGGTGCCCGGCGCTGCGCGCTGCCGTCCGCGGGTCTCGTTGTGGTTGCTCGCGCAGTTCCTCGCGCCCCTGGCGGTGCACGTTCGTGGGTGGGGTCAGGGGCCACTCCGGGTGTGTCTCCTCGAACTGTGCGTGCACCGTTCTTCCGTGTCCTTGCCCGGGTGGATGCACAGTTCTGCGGGGACACACCCGGATCGTCCCCTTCCGGCCGGTCCCCGTCTGCTGGAGGGCGTTGGCTGTGTCTCATGTCCCCCGCGGCACGGTGGGTGAGCGGGAGGGGGTGGGGAGGAAGTGCTCCCCGCAGAGAAATGTGCGCGGCCCCCGGGTGCGGATACGTACGAACCCGTATGCACATTTCCGAGGAGACGCTTCCGGAGCGCCCCCGACCCCACGAACAAAGGGCACGAAAATCAGGGGCGCGAGGAACTGCGCGAACAACCACGACGAGACCGGCACACGGCAGCGCGCAGCGCAGGGCACCCCGGAAGCCGAACCACCCACCGGCAGGTGGACACGAGCAAGCCCCGGGGGCACCCCGCCGGCCGGTGGACGGCAACGGCGCCCGGGCAGGGCGAGCCACCCCCAACCCTCCGGGAGGGAACCCGTCGTGCCCTTGGGGGGGTGGTGATCGTTGGGGTGGGGGAGGGAACGTTGGAGGGAGGGAGCCGCGGATGCCCATGCCCGGCCTGGCCGGCGGCCGCCACGGCGCGGACGAACTGCGACCGCTCGTCGAGACGGTGTACGCCGCACTCACGGAGGGCGCCCGGGACCGCGCGGGCGCGGCACCCAGGGGCGGCCCGGAATCCGTCGCGGAACGCGTCGCGAAGGCCGTGGGCGACGTGCTGCCCCGCGGCGGCACCGGCGACCGCGAAGCCCTGTACGCGCTGGTGCACGTCCTCGCGGAGGGCGCGGCCGACCCGGCGGAACCGCACTGCGCGGCCCACCTGCACTGCCCGCCCCTGGCCGTCGCGGCCGCCGCGGACCTCGCCGCGTCCGCGCTGAACCCGTCGATGGACTCCTGGGACCAGGCGCCCGCGGCCAGCGAACTGGAGGCGCGGGCCACCGCGGCGCTGGCCGCCGTGGTGTACCCGGACCTGCCCGCGCCCGACGCCCTCGTCACCACCGGCGGCACCGAGTCCAACCAGCTCGCCCTGCTGCTCGCCAGGGAGCGGGCGGCCGGCGGCCCCCGCGTGCAGACCATCTGCGGTGCGAACGCGCACCACAGCGTGCAGCGCGCCGCGTGGCTGCTGGGCCTGCCCAACCCCGTGGTGCTGGCCACCCCGGCCGGCGTGCTGGACCCCGTCGTCCTCGACCGGACGCTGGACGAACTGCCGGTGCGGCGGGCGCTGGTGGTGGCCACCGCCGGCACCACCGAGACCGGCGCGATCGACCCGCTGGCGGACATCGCCAAGGTCACCGCCCGGCACGAAGTGGAGCTGCACGTCGACGCCGCGTACGGCGGCCCGCTGCTGTTCAGCCGTCGCCAGGCCGCGAAGCTCGACGGGCTGCAGTCCGCGGTGTCCGTCACCCTCGACCTGCACAAGATGGGCTGGCAGCCGGTCGCCGCCGGCCTCCTCGCGGTGCCCGACGGCGGCGCGCTGCGCCCGCTGGACCACCGCGCGGACTACCTCAACGCGCAGGACGACACCGAGGCCGGCATGCCCGACCTGCTGGGCCGGTCCCTGCGCACCACCCGCCGCCCGGACATCCTGAAGATCGCCGTCACCCTCCGCTCACTCGGCCGTGACGGGATGGCCGCGCTGGTGGACACGGTGTGCGAGCTGGCCCAGACGCTCGCCGCGAAGGCCGACGCGCATCCGGGCCTGACCCTCTACGGGCCGCCAGCCATCAGCACCGTGCTGTTCCGTCCCGCGGACGCCTCCGACGAGGACGTCGCCGAGCTGCGCCGCCGCCTGCTGTACGAGGGCCGCGCGGTCCTCGGCCGGGCCCGCGCGGACGGCCGGCTGTGGCTGAAGGCCACCCTGCTCAACCCCCGTCTGCGGCCCGAGGACCTGGACGGCCTGCTCGCCCTGGCCGCCGGCCCCCCGCACCCCACCGGCTCCACGGAAGGCACCACCGCGCCATGACCGCCGTCCCCGAACCCGCACGGGTACCCGCCCAGCTCCCGGCCCGGCCCCCGGACGGGCTGCCCGCCCGTACGCATGTGCCCGACGCCGAACCCGCCGACGCCGAGCCGTTCGACCTGCTGGGCATCGGCATCGGCCCGTTCAACCTGTCGCTCGCGGCGCTCGCCGACCCGCTGCCCGGCCTCACCGCCGCCTTCTACGACCAGCGGCCCGGCTTCCACTGGCACCCGGGCCTGCTCATCGACGGCGCCACGCTGCAAGTGCCGTTCCTCGCCGACCTGGTGACCCTCGCCGACCCGGCCAGCCGCTGGACGTTCCTGAACTATCTCAAGTCCCGCGAGCGGCTGTTCCCGTTCTACTTCGCCGAGCGCTTCCACGTGCACCGCGCCGAGTACGACGCGTACTGCCGGTGGGTCGCCGAGTCGCTGCCCAGCACCCGCTTCGGCCAGCAGGCCGACAGCGTGCGCTGGAACCCGGGCCGCGCCGCCTTCGAGGTCGACCACACGCATCTCGACGCGCACGGTGAGGCCGAGGCCCTGGGCCGCACCTACGCCCGCCACCTGGTGCTGGGCATCGGCACCGAGCCGTACGTGCCCGAGCCGCTGCGGCCGCTGGCCGAGGCGCCGGCCGTCCCCGTGGTGCACTCCGGGCGGTACACCGACGAGCGGGAGCGGCTGCTGGCCGCCGAGCACATCACGGTCATCGGCTCCGGCCAGTCCGGCGCCGAGGTGTTCCTCGACCTGCTGCGGGCCCGTCCGGCCGGCCGCGAGCGCATCACGTGGCTGGCCCGCACACCGGCGTTCGCGCCCATGGAGTACAGCAAGCTGGGCCTGGAGCACTTCACCCCGGACTACACCCGCTACTTCCACGCGCTGCCGGAGGCCGTCCGCGACGGGCTGGTGCCGCGGCAGTGGCAGCTCCACAAGGGCATCGACACCGAGACGATCACCGCGATCCACGACGAGCTGTACCGCCGCACCCTGGACGGCGGCTGGCCCGACGCGGTACTGACCCCCGGCGTCGCGGTGCGCACCGCGGGCCGCCTGGGCACCCGCGAGGTCGAACTCCACCTGGAACACGTCGAACAGGGCACCCGCAGCCGGCTGGTGACCGGCGCCGTGGTGCTGGCCACCGGCTACCGCGAGCGGCCGCTCGACCGGCTGCTGGCGCCCCTCGCGCCGTACCTGCGCCGCGACACGGCGGGCCGTCCGTCCGTCGACGCGCTGCACCGCCTGGAACTGGACCCGGCGGTGACCGGCCGGATCTACGTGCAGAACGCGGAGCGCCACACCCACGGCGTGGGCGCGCCGGACCTGGGGCTGGCGGCCTGGCGGTCCGCGGTGATCCTCAACGACCTGACGGGGCTGCTGACCGGCGAGGAGCACTACCCCCTGCCGGCCAGGACCGCGTTCACCACCTTCGGCCTCGGCGGCCACCCGGCGGCGCCCGGCACCGGGCCGGGCGCCGCCGAGCAGGGCCTCACGCGAACAGGGGCACCCCGGCGCGGGTGAGGCGCCACTGGTCGCCGCCGAACGTGGCCGGGTCGATGGTGCCGTGGGCCTGCACCCACGCGATGATCGTGTTGCGGATCTCGTCGGAGTTCGACCACACCGACTGCGCGGCCGCCACGTGCGGGTAGTTGCTGCCGCCGCTGGAGCGGTAGTTGTTGACCGCCAGCACGAACTGCGCGGCCGGGTCGATCGGCGCGCCCTGGAACGTGAGGTTCACGATCCGGGAGCCGGCCGGCTGCGCGATGTCGATGTCGTACGACACCCCGCTGAGCACGTCGTAGCTGTAGTCCGGCGTGTTGTTCGCGTTGGTGAGCTTCGTGACGTCCACGGGGGCGTCCGGCGCGGTCTGCACGAAGTAGGCCGCGGACCACTCCAGGTAGTCCTTGACCTGGGCGCCGGTGAGGATCTTGGCGTCCAGCGTGTTCTCGTAGACGTACAGGCCCGCCACGTCGCGCAGCGACACGTCGCCGGCCGGGATCGCCGCGGTCCGGGAGAACGGCGACGCCTCCGAGAGCACCGGCAGCGACGCGTAGGAGGTGCCGGCCAGCGCCTTCTTGACCGTGTCGGACTGCACGAGGTTCAGGAAGTCGATGATCGGCGTGTCCAGGTAGGTGGACTGCGCGGCGGACATCGCCTCCTTGCAGGTGCCGATGATCTGGTTGACGTACGCCACGACCTTGTCGTGCTCGTCCTTCACCAGCTGCGCCACGACCGGGTCCTCGGCGACGGTGTTGGCGTTGCGCACCTCGGCGGTGACCGAGGCGACGTGCCAGCGGCCGCGGTCGAACTCCAGGTCGATGTCGAACACGCTCAGCCGCTCGCCCCAGCACAGCGGCTCGGACAGCACCACGGACCGGCCGGTCTCCTCGTTGACGACGGTCCGCGAGGCCACCTCGCGGTGCGTGTGGCCGACCAGGATCGCGTCGATGCCGGGCACCTGCGCGGCCACCAGCGAGGAGGCGTTCTCCGGGTAGGGGACGGCGTCGCCGTAGGAGGTGGCGCCGTCCAGGCCGGAGTGGTCGGTGAGGATCACCACGTCGCAGCCCAGTGCCCGCAGCTTGGGCACGTAGAGCTTCGCCTGCTCGACCAGGCCGGGGAAGGCCATCCTGCCCTGCACGTTGGCCTTGTCCCAGATGGCGATGCCCGGGTTGGTCAGGCCGAGGATGCCGACCTTCACCGGCTTGGCGCCGTGCACCTCGATCTCCTTGACCAGGTACGGCGGGAACGCGGGCCTGAGGGTCGTGGCATCGACGGCGTTGGCGGCCAGCAGCGGGAAGTCGCACTGCTCCTGGAAGGCGCGCAGCAGCGGGATGCCGTAGTTGAACTCGTGGTTGCCGAGGGCCGCCGCGTCGTAGCGCATGTGGTTCATCGCCAGCGCCATCGGGTGCCGCGGGCCGTCGTGCGCGCCGGTGATGGGCTCCACCCGGGCGTAGTAGTACGACAGCTGGGTGCCCTGGATGATGTCGCCGGCGTCGATCAGCAGCGTGCGGTCGTGGCCCTTCTCGGCCCGGGCCTGCGCGACGAGCGTGGCGACCTTGGCCAGGCCGACGTCGTTGTGGGCGGCGTCGTCGTACTCGGCGTTGGTGAAGTAGTCCCAGTTCACGGCGTGGCCGTGCAGGTCGGTGGTGCCGAGCACGCGCAGGCCGAAGGTCTTCGGCGGGCAGCCGTGGCCGGCCGGCTCCGCGGCCTGGGCGGCCGGTGCCACCACCGCGCCGGCCGCGCCGGCGAGCGCCACGCCGGCACCCGTGGCGGCCGAGCGGTTGATGAAGTCCCTGCGGTTGAGCGGCATCTGTTCTCCCTGAGGTCCTGTGGCGCGTCGAGCAACGAACAACGCGCGTAGATTCTGGACCACGGCGCCGGCGGGCAACAGTCTCCGCGCGTAACCGGCAGGTGTCGCAGGGGTGTCGGACCGGGGCGGGGCAGGTGATGCCGGAGCGGCGCCGGAGTGGCGGCGGAGGGCCGCCGGAGGCGCGGCGGAGGTGCGCCGGACGGGTGTACGTCACGCTCCTGGCCACGGAGTGTTACCGCAGCGCTCATCCGAGCGGACCCCTGCACAGTTCGATTGTTGTCAACAAGCTTTAATCCAGACGTCGTTGGACTGTTGCCGGCGTCGCGTTCCCTACCAACGAGTAAGTCATACGCTCGATACATGCGCCGAGCCAAAATTGTCTGCACCCTGGGTCCGTCCACCGACTCTTACGACCAGATCAAGGCACTGGTCGAGGCCGGCATGGACGTGGCACGCCTGAACCTGAGCCACGGTTCGTACGCCGAACACGAGGACCGCTACCGAAGGGTCCGCAAGGCCTCCGACGAGGCCGGCCGCAGCGTGGGCATCCTGGTGGACCTTCAGGGGCCGAAGATCAGGCTCGGCCGTTTCGCCGAGGGCCCGGTACTCCTTGAACGCGGCGACGAGTTCACCATCACCGTGGATGACATCGAAGGTGACCGCAGCATCTGCGGCACCACCTACAAGGGCCTGGCCGCCGACGTCGCCCGCGGCGAGCGGATCCTCGTCGACGACGGCCGCGTGACGCTGGAGGTCACCGACGTCGAGGGGCCGCGCGTGCACACCATGTGCATCGAGGGCGGCATGGTCTCCGACCACAAGGGCCTCAACCTGCCGGGCGTCGCCGTCTCCGTGCCCGCCCTGTCCGAGAAGGACATCCGCGACCTGCGCTGGGGCCTGCGGGTCGGCGCCGACGTCATCGCGCTGTCCTTCGTCCGCTCCGGACGCGACGTCCAGGACGTGCTGCGCGTCATGGAGGAGGAGGGCCGCCGCGTCCCGGTCATCGCCAAGATCGAGAAGCCGCAGGCCGTCGACAACCTCGAGGAGATCGTCGACGCGTTCGACGGGATCATGGTCGCCCGCGGCGACCTGGGCGTCGAGATGCCCCTCGAAGACGTCCCCATGGTCCAGAAGCGCGCGGTCAAGCTCGCCAAGCGCAACGCCAAGCCGGTCATCGTCGCCACCCAGATGCTCGACTCGATGATCGACGCCTCGCGCCCCACCCGCGCCGAGGCCAGCGACGTCGCCAACGCGGTCATGGACGGCACCGACGCGGTGATGCTCTCCGGCGAGACCAGCGTCGGCAAGTACCCGATCGAGACCGTCAAGGTCATGTCCCGCATCGTGACCGCCGCCGAGGAGGACGTCCTCGCCGCCGGACTCCCGCCGCTGACCGACTCCAACAAGCCGCGCACGCAGGGCGGTGCGGTCGCCCGCGCCGCCGCCGAGATGGGCGACTTCCTCGGCGCACGCTTCCTCGTGGCGTTCACCCAGTCCGGCGACACCGTCCGCCGGCTGTCGCGCTACCGCTCGCCGATCCCGGTGCTCGCCTTCACCCCCGAGCCGGCCACCCGCTCCCAGCTCAGCCTGACCTGGGGCGTGGAGACCTTCCTCGGCCCGATGGTGCAGACCACCGACGAGATGGTCCAGCAGGTCGACGAGGAACTGCTGCGGATCGGCCGCTGCAAGAAGGGCGACGTCGTGGTGATCACGGCCGGATCCCCGCCCGGAATGCCCGGCACGACCAACATGGTCCGCGTCCACCGCATCGGCGAGGACGACTCCCCGAAGGCGTAATGCGTATCGGGAATTTTGGTCCTGACGCATACCGGTCCCCGTTCGGCAGCCGCCGGGCGGGGACCGCCTTTTCGTAAACCCGCGCCCCGGGCAATTAACGCTGTGTAACGCGCACGCAATACAGCCCCAAAGGGGCCCGCCGGACGCGCCCGCCAGGCCGCCGCCCGGGCCTATTCCCGGGCCCGCCGGTCTTGCCGGTCCCTTGCCGCAGGCGGCCCGCACGGCCCCCGCGCGCCATTCCGGAAGTGCGCGTTCTCATCATGCGGACGCCGACGCAAAGCGCCCAAACCCCGTCCTGAACCTCAGCGGAACCTCAAGAGTTTCCGATCGGCATAACAAGACAGTCACACTCTTCCCCACCCCTCTGCCTGATGTGACGTGACGCGCCTAGAGTCACGGCCAGTCACCGCGCCACCGGATTTGTCAGTTCGGCACCAGCGCGCGACTCGGCCTCTCATCAGAGACGGCCGCGCCAGGGGAAAGGACTGATCGTGCGACACCGTTCCTTGCTGATTCTGACCTCCGTCCTCGCCACCGGAGCCCTCACCCTCACCGCGTGCGGCTCCCGCAGCGACGACAGCAAGAAGGGCGGATCCGACAGCAGTGGTGGCTCCAAGACCACCGTCGTCATCGGCGTCGACGCCCCGCTGACCGGCGCCAACTCCGCCACCGGCCTGGGCATCCAGTACGGCGTGCAGATCGCGGTGGACGACGCCAACGCCAAGAACCTCGTCCCCGGCGTGACCTTCAAGATCAAGCCGCTCGACGACAAGGCGCAGCCCGCCACCGGCCAGACGAACGCCACTGCCTTGGTGCAGGAGAAGGACGTCATCGCCACCGTCGGCCCGCTCAACTCCGGCGTCGCGCAGTCGATGCAGCAGGTCTTCGAGTCGGCCAAGATGGTGGAGATCTCGCCGTCGAACACCAACCCGGCCCTGACCCAGGGCAAGGACTGGGCGACCGGCACCAAGACCCGCCCCTTCACCACCTACTTCCGCACCGCCACCACCGACGCCAACCAGGGCAACTTCGCCGCCGACTACGCGGTCAACACCCTGAAGAAGAAGTCCGCGTTCGTCGTCGACGACAAGCAGACCTACGGCGCCGGCCTCGCGGGCATCTTCCAGGGCAAGTTCAAGGAGCTCGGCGGCCAGGTCGCCGGCACCGACCACGTCAACACCGGCGACACCGACTTCTCGGCCCTCGTCACCAAGATCAAGAACTCGCACGCCGACATGGTTTACTACGGCGGCCAGTACGACGAGTCCGAGCTGGTCACCAAGCAGCTCAAGGCAGCCGGCGTGCACATCCCGCTGATGGGCGGCGACGGCATGTACTCCGACACCTACATCAAGACCGCCGGCCAGGCCGCCGAGGGTGACCTCGCCACCTCCGTCGGCGTGCCCGTCGAGACCCTGCCCGCCGCCAAGACCTTCATCGACACCTACAAGTCGAAGGGCTACCCCGGCGACTACGGCACCTACGGCGGCTACTCCTACGACGCCGCCACCGCCATCATCAAGGCCGTCAAGACCGTGATGGACGCCAACGGCGGCAAGCTGCCCAGCGACGCCCGCGCCAAGCTCGTCGACGCCGTCCAGAAGACCGACTTCGACGGCATCGCCGGCCACGTCGCCTTCGACCAGTACGGCGACACCACCAACAAGCAGCTGACCGTGTACCAGGTCAAGGGCGGCAAGTGGACCGCCGTCAAGACCGGCGTCTACAACGGCTGATCGACACCGCACCACCTCGGGCCGCGCGGCCGGTCACACCACCGTCCGCGCGGCCCGCCGTATCACCCGCCCACCCCGCCCACCCCGCACCACCGCCAGACGAAGACCACCGACACCACCCCCGTCACCCGCTCACCTGCTCCCCAGCGACATGGAGGCCATGCGGTGCACACCCTGCCGCAACAGCTGGCCAACGGGCTGTTCCTCGGCTCGATGTACGGGCTCATCGCCATCGGCTACACGATGGTGTACGGCATCGTCCAGCTCATCAACTTCGCCCACGGTGAGATCTACATGACCGGCGCCTTCGGCGCGCTGGCGATCTACACCAATCTCCCGAGCAGCCTGTCCATATGGGCCGCGCTCCCGCTGATGCTGATCGGCGGCGCACTCGTCTCCGTGGTCATCGCCGTAGGCGCCGAACGGCTCGCCTACCGGCCCCTGCGCAACGCGCCACGGCTGGCACCCCTCATCACCGCGATCGGCCTCTCCCTCGCGCTGCAGCAGGCAGTCTTCAACTGGTACCCCGACGCCAAGAGCGGCAAGCGATTCCCGCAACTCCCCGGCGGCCCCTTCCACATCGGCTCCGTCGACGTCCAGAGCGGAGACCTCTTCCTCCTCGGCGCCGCCGTCATCTGCATGCTCGCCCTCGGCATCTTCGTCCGCTCCAGCCGCACCGGCCGCGCCATGCAGGCCACCGCGCAGGACCCCGACACGGCCAAGCTCATGGGCGTCGACACCAACCGCATCATCATCATCGCGTTCGCCATCGGCGGCTTCTTCGCCGCCGTCGCCGGCCTCGCCTCCGGCCTGAAGTACGGCCAGATCCAGTACAACATGGGCTTCCAGGCCGGCCTCAAGGCCTTCACCGCCGCCGTCCTCGGCGGCATCGGCAACATCTACGGCGCCATGCTCGGCGGCCTCGTCCTCGGCATCGCCGAAGCCTGCGCCACCGCCTACATCGCCAACGTTCCCGGCATGGAACAGTTCGGCGGCGGAGCCTGGGCCCAGGTCTGGGCCTTCGTCCTCCTCATCGTCGTCCTGCTGGTCCGGCCCCAGGGCCTGCTCGGCGAACGCGTCGCGGACAGGGCGTGATCACACCATGACCGACCTCCCCATCGCAGCAGCCGAAGAAGCCGCCGCGGCCACCGCCGGCCACAGCACCCGGCGCACCGCCCCCTTCATCCCCCTGCCGGTCACCGCCGCCCGCGCCACCACCCTCGCCGGCGCCGTCATCACCACCGCCTCCACGTTCATGTCGTGGACCTACACCACCGACTTCCCCGGCGACCTCACCGTCAGCGGCTACCCCGGCGGCCTCCAGGTCATGACCCTCATCGGCGCCCTCCTCACCGGCGTCGTCGCCCTCGGCACCTTCGGCCTCAAGGGCCTGCGCTGGCTCAACCCCGCGCGCACCAACAACGGTGTCCTGCTGCTCGCCCTCGCGACCCTCGGCACCACCTGGTACACCGTCATCGACATCGCCGCGAAACTCGGCGGCTTCGCCAACCTCGACCCCGGCGGCATCGTCGCCTTCATCGGCGCACTCGTCCTGTTCGCCGGCGCCCTCGCGCTGCCCCTCGACCGGCACCCCGAAGAAGCCGCCGACACCGAGTACTACGAACTCGGCTGGTTCGAACAGGTCACGCCCGTCGTCCGCGGCTACGCCTGGCTGCGCGAAGCCCGCCTGCACCACAGCGAACTGCGCGTCCCCGACACCCGCAAGCTCAACCCCTGGCTGCAACGCCTCGTCATCGTCGTCGTCTACGCACTCGGCCTGAAGATCCTCACCTTCGGCCTCGCCACCGACTACAGCGACATCTTCATCGGCTACCTCATCGTCGTCGCCATCGGCGTCTGGGGCCTGAGCGCCAGCGGACTCATCAAGCAGTTCCAGCAACTCACCCAGCACAACAAGCGGTTCGCCGGAACGATCGGCGTCATCACCGCCATCGCCTACCCGTTCGCGCAGAACAACGAACTGTGGGCCAACCTCGGCGTCTACGTGCTCATCGTCGCCACCGTCGCCCTCGGCCTCAACATCGTCGTCGGCCTCACCGGCCTCCTCGACCTCGGCTACGTCGCCTTCCTCGGCGTCGGCGCCTACACCGCGGCCCTCGTCTCCGGCTCCCCGTTCTCCATCTGGTCCGGCACCCAGTTCCCGTTCTGGGCCGCCGCCCTCGCCGGCATGATCGCCGCCTGCGTCTTCGGCGTCCTCATCGGCGCCCCCACCCTGCGCCTGCGCGGCGACTACCTCGCCATCGTCACCCTCGGCTTCGGAGAGATCTTCCGCATCGTCGTCCGCAACCTCGACGGCGTCAGCGGACCCAAGGTCACCAACGGCCCCAACGGCATCGCGCAGATCCCCGACCTGTCCATCTTCGGGTACAACCTCGGCGACACCCACTCCGTCGGATCCTTCACCCTCGGCCGGTTCGCCAACTACTACCTGCTGATGCTCGTCATCACCGTCATCGTCGTCCTCGTCTTCACCCGCGCCGCCGACTCCCGCATCGGCCGCTCCTGGATCGCCATCCGCGAGGACGAGACCGCCGCCACCGCCATGGGCATCAACGGCTTCCGCGTCAAGCTCGTCGCGTTCGCCCTCGGCGCCTCCCTCGCCGGCCTCGCCGGCACCGTCTTCGCCCACGTCACCAACAGCGTCGTGCCCGACCCCTACCAGTTCTCCGGACCGGTACCCCCCAACTCCGCCTTCCTGCTCGCCGCCGTCGTCCTCGGCGGCATGGGCACCGTCAGCGGACCCATCCTCGGCGCGGCACTGCTCTACGTCATCCCGCAGAAGCTGGGCTTCCTGTCCAAGTACGAACTCTTCGCCTTCGGCATCGCCCTCATCCTCATCATGCGGTTCCGGCCCGAAGGCATCATCCCCAACCGGCGCCGCCAGCTGGAGTTCCACGAGGACGACGCCCCGGCGCCCGGCAACCGTCCGATGGGCGACGACACCGTCCCCGCCACCACGGCAGGGGCGTGAGGCACACCATGACCACGACCATCCCCCAGCAGCCCACCCCCGCGGGTGCGGAACCGGGCGGCGCCCTCCTCGAAGCCCGCGGCGTCATCATGCGGTTCGGCGGCCTCACCGCCGTCCGCAACGTCGACCTCACCGTCAACAAGGGCGAGATCGTCGGCCTCATCGGCCCCAACGGCGCCGGCAAGACGACCTTCTTCAACTGCCTCACCGGCCTGTACGTGCCGACCGAAGGCACCGTCAGCTACCAGGGCACCGTCCTGCCGCCCAAGCCCCACCTCGTCACCAAGGCCGGCGTCGCCCGCACCTTCCAGAACATCCGGCTCTTCGCCAACATGACCGTCCTGGAGAACGTCCTCGTCGGACGCCACACCCGGACCAAGGAAGGCCTCCTCTCCGCCATCGTGCGCGGCCCCGGCTACCACCGCGCCGAAGCACAGTCCCGCGCCCGCGCCATGGAACTCCTCGAGTTCACCGGCCTCGCCGACAAGGCCGAACACCTCGCCCGCAACCTGCCCTACGGCGAACAGCGCAAGCTCGAGATCGCCCGGGCCCTCGCCAGCGAACCCGGCCTGCTCCTCCTCGACGAGCCCACCGCCGGCATGAACCCCCAGGAGACCCGCGCCACCGAGGAACTCGTCTTCGCCATCCGCGACCAGGGCATCGCCGTCCTCGTCATCGAGCACGACATGCGGTTCATCTTCAACCTCTGCGACCGCGTCGCCGTCCTCGTCCAGGGCGAGAAACTCGTCGAAGGCAGCTCCGACGTCGTCCAGAACGACGAACGCGTCATCGCCGCCTACCTCGGCGAACCCTTCGACGCCACGTCCCAGGACGACACCGCCGCACGCGAGACCCCCGGCACCGACCAGGCGGAAGGCACCACCAGCGAGCAGGAGAACGACCGATGACCGCACTCCTCGAAGTCGAGGACCTCCGCGTCGCCTACGGCAAGATCGAAGCCGTCAAGGGCATCTCGTTCTCCGTCGACGCAGGCCAGGTCGTCACCCTCATCGGCACCAACGGCGCCGGCAAGACCACCACCCTGCGCACCCTCAGCGGACTCCTCAAGCCCGTCGGCGGCCGCGTCCGCTTCGACGGCAAGGTCCTCACCCGCGTCCCCCCGCACAAGATCGTCGCCCTCGGACTCGCCCACTCACCCGAAGGCCGGCACATCTTCCCCCGCCTCACCATCGAGGAGAACCTCAAGCTCGGCGCCTACCTCCGCAAGGACACCGCCGGCATCACCAAGGACATCAACCGCGCCTACGACCTCTTCCCCATCCTCGGAGAACGCCGCAAGCAGGCCGCCGGCACCCTCTCCGGCGGCGAACAGCAGATGCTCGCCATGGGCCGCGCCCTGATGTCCCAGCCCAAACTGCTCATGCTCGACGAACCCTCCATGGGACTCTCGCCGATCATGATGCAGAAGATCATGGCCACCATCGTCGAACTCAAGGCCCAGGGCACCACCATCCTGCTCGTCGAGCAGAACGCCCAGGCCGCCCTCTCCCTCGCCGACCAGGCCCACGTCATGGAGATCGGCACCATCAAACTCTCCGGCACCGGCCAGGACCTCCTCCACGACGAGGGCGTCCGCAAGACCTACCTCGGCGAGGACTGACCCGCACGGCGCCCCCGGCACCACGGGAAAGCCCCGGCACGCACACCGTGCCGGGGCTTCCGCGTTCAAAGAGACCAGAGCGGCTACTTCTCCGTGACCTCGTCGATCACGGCCTGCGCCACCGCCTGCATCGACATCCGCCGATCCATCGACGTCTTCTGGATCCACCGGAACGCCGCCGGCTCCGACAACCCGTACTTCGTCTGCAGCACGCTCTTCGCCCGGTCCACCAGCTTCCGCGTCTCCAGCCGCTGCGCCAGATCCGCGACCTCCTCCTCCAGCGCCCGCAGCTCCTGGAAGCGGCTCACCGCCATCTCGATCGCCGGCACGAGATCACTCTTCGTGAACGGCTTCACCAGATACGCCATCGCCCCGGCATCCCGCGCCCGCTCGACCAGCTCCCGCTGCGAGAACGCCGTCAGCATCAGCACCGGCGCCAGCTTCTCCCCGGCGATCCGCTCCGCCGCCGAGATCCCGTCCAGCACCGGCATCTTCACGTCCAGGATCACCAGATCCGGCCGCAGCTCCTCCGTGAGCTTCACCGCCGTCTCGCCGTCGCCCGCCTCACCGACGACGGAGTACCCCTCCTCCTCCAGCATCTCCTTCAGATCCAGCCGGATCAGCGCCTCGTCCTCAGCGATCACGACCTTCGTCGTGGACGGAGGCACGTGCGACGGCTCGTCCTGAGCCTGCTCATCCTGGGGCGTCGGGGACTCTTCGGGGGCGCTCACGATGCTCCTTGTGCTCCTCGGGCGGTGGAGGGGTGCTGCCCCCTGAGCCTACCTAGCTCCGGTAGAGTTTGAGCACGGAGGATGTGCGCTATCCTCTGATTCTGAGGCCCCGGTAGCCCAATTGGCAGTAGGCAATGGATTCAAAACCCATACAGTGTCGGTTCGAGTCCGACTCGGGGCACTTCACCTTCCAATCGAAGGTAAATGATTCTTTCTAGCGAACGCTGAACATGGTGAACTTCCGGGCGATTCGCTCGGTTTGTCACCGGTCTCGCGCAGAGTTGCGTCATGCACGATCTCGATATTCGCCGCGAAGCCATGCGCCTGGTCGCGTCCGACCGCAGCCTCAACAGTGTCAGCCGGGAAACCGGGATATCCCGTGCGACACTTCGCCACTGGCGTACCCACGGAATCACGCCGACCAGCATCGGTGCCCAGCCCCTTCGCACCGAGGGACCGGCGTACCCCTATCTACTCGGTCTCTACCTGGGCGACGGCTGCCTGAGCGCCCATCGCCGTGGGGTGTACGTCCTCCGTATCTCCTGCGCCGACGCCTGGCCGGGTCTCGCCGACGCCTGCGAGCGGGCCGTTCACGGGGTGCGCCCCGGAGGTGCGGTCTCGCGGGTGCAGCGTCAGGGGTGCACCGAGATCACGTCGACGAGCAAGCAGTGGCCCGTGGTGTTCCCGCAGCACGGTCCGGGCAAGAAGCACGAGCGGAAGATCGAACTGGAGCCCTGGCAGCAGGACATCGTGGACGCCCGCCCCTGGGAGTTCGTGAGCGGGCTGATCCACTCGGACGGGTGCCGGATCACCAACTGGACCGAACGTGCGGTCAACGGCGTCCGGAAGCGCTACGAGTACCCGCGCTACTTCTTCACCAACACCTCGGCCGACATCCGGCGGCTCTTCACCGGCACGCTGGACGCGCTCGGCGTCGAGTGGACGGAGTCCCGGCGGCGGGGCGGTGCCTACAACGTCTCCGTGGCCCGGCGCGCGTCCGTCGCGCTGATGGACGCGCACGTCGGGCCGAAGAGTTGAGGCGGGGCGGCGCGGGGTCAGGCCGTGCCGTTGGTGGAAGTGGTGGGGGTGGCGGGGCGGAGCATGCAGGTGAGGCGGGCGGTGCAGACGCGCTTGCCGGTGGCGTCGTCGGTGATGGTGATCTCGTAGGTGGCCGAGGAGCGCCCGCGGTGGACGGGGGTCGCGGTGCCGGTGACGGTGCCGGAGCGCAGGCCGCGGTGGTGGGTGGCGTTGAGGTCGACGCCGACGGCGACCTTGCTGGGGCCGCCGTGGAGCATCGCGCCGACGGAGCCGAGGGTTTCGGCGAGGACGGCGGAGGCGCCGCCGTGGAGGAGTCCGTAGGGCTGGGTGTTGCCTTCGACGGGCATGGTGCCGACCACCTTGTCGGGTGCCGCTTCCAGGATCCGGATGCCCATGCGCTCGCCGAGGTGGCCGGCGGAGAACAGGGCGGGGAGGTCGATGCCGAGGCCGGCGTACTGCTCCAGGATCTCCGGGGGGAAGTGCGTGGTGGTGGTCTGCTCGCCCATGGGAGGGGGGACTCCGTTCAGTGCTGTTCGAGTCGGATGACGACGGACTTGGCCGCGGGGGTGTTGCTGGTGTCCGCGGTGTGGTCCAGCGGGATCAGGACGTTGGTCTCGGGGAAGTACGCGGCGGCGCAGCCGCGGGGGGTGGGGTAGTGGACGACGCGGAAGCCTTCGGCGCGGCGTTCGCTGCCGTCGGTCCATTCGCTGACGAGGTCGGTGTAGTCGCCGTCGGTGAGGCCGGCGGCGGCGGCGTCCTCGGGGTGGACGAGGACGACGCGGCGGCCGTCCTTGATGCCGCGGTAGCGGTCGTCGAGGCCGTAGATGGTGGTGTTGTACTGGTCGTGGGAGCGGAGGGTCTGCAGGAGCAGGCGGCCTTCGGGGACGTGGGGGTATTCCAGGGGCGCGGCGGTGAAGTTGGCCTTGCCGGTCGCGGTGGGGAAGGTGCGGCTGTCGCGGGGGGCGTGGGGGAGGGTGAAGCCGCCGGGGTGCCGGACGCGGGTGTTGAAGTCGTCGAAGCCGGGGACGACGCGGGCGATGCGGTCGCGGATGAGGTCGTAGTCGGTTTCGAAGTCGGCCCAGGGGATGGTGCTGTCGGGGCCGAGGACGGTGCGGGCGAGCCGGCTGATGATGGCGGGTTCGGACAGCAGGTGGGGTGAGGCGGGGGGCAGGTTGCCGCGGGAGGCGTGGACCATGCCCATGGAGTCCTCGACGGTGACGAACTGGTCGCCGCCTGCCTGGTGGTCCTTCTCGGTGCGGCCGAGGGTGGGCAGGATGAGGGCGCGTGCTCCGGTGACGGCGTGGGAGCGGTTGAGTTTGGTGGAGACGTGCACGGTCAGGCGGGCCTGGCGGACGGCGGCTTCGGTGACGGCGCTGTCGGGGGTGGCGGCGACGAAGTTGCCGCCCATGGCGAAGAAGACCTTGGCGGTGCCGTCGCGCAGGGCGCGGATGGCGCGGACGACGTCGAGGCCGTGGTGGCGCGGGGGTTCGAAGCCGAACTCGTCGCGGAGGGCGTCGAGGAAGGGGGCGGCGGGGCGTTCGAAGATGCCCATGGTGCGGTCGCCCTGCACGTTGGAGTGGCCGCGGACGGGGCAGACGCCGGCGCCGGGGCGGCCGACGTTGCCCTGCAGGAGCAGGACGTTGACGACTTCGCGGATGGTGGGCACGGCGTGCTTGTGCTGGGTGAGTCCCATGGCCCAGCACACGATGGTGCTCTTGGCGTTGCGGAGCCGGGTGTGGAGGTGTTCGACCTGGGCGCGGGTGAGGCCGGTGGCGCGTTCGACCTGGTCCCATTCGGTGGCGAGGGCGGTGGCCTTGTAGTCCTCGTAGCCGTGGGTGTGGGCGTCGAGGAACTTGTGGTCGAGGTCGTCGTTCTCGATGAGGAGGCGGCCGAGACCGCGGAAGAGCGCCTGGTCGCCGCCGAGCCGTATGGGGAGGTGGAGGTCGCTGAGGGGGGTGCCGCGGCCGGCGAGGCCGCCGGGGGTCTGGGGGTTCTTGAAGCGTTCGAGGCCTGCTTCGGGCAGGGGGTTGACGCTGACGATGGTGGCGCCGGCCCGCTTGGCCTTCTCGAGGGCGGAGAGCATCCGCGGGTGGTTGGTGCCGGGGTTCTGGCCGGCGACGATGATGAGCTCGGCGGTGTGGAGGTCGTCGAGGAGGACGCTGCCCTTGCCGACGCCGAGGGTTTCGGTGAGGGCGGAGCCGGACGACTCGTGGCACATGTTGGAGCAGTCGGGCAGGTTGTTGGTGCCGTAGGCGCGGGCGAAGAGCTGGTAGAGGAACGCTGCTTCGTTGCTGGTGCGGCCCGAGGTGTAGAAGACGGCCTCGTCGGGGCCGTCGAGGGCGGCGAGTTCGTCGGCGATCAGTGCGAAGGCGCGTTCCCAGGGGATGGCCTCGTAGTGGTCGGCGCCTTCGGGCAGGTACATGGGCTGGGTGATGCGGCCCTGCTGGCCGAGCCAGTAGCCGCTGCGTGCGGCGAGGTCGGTGACGGGGTGGGCGGCGAAGAAGTCGGGGGTGACCCGGCGCAGGGTGGCTTCTTCCGCGACGGCTTTGGCGCCGTTCTCGCAGAACTCGAAGGTGTGGCGTTTGTCCTCTTCGGGCCAGGCGCAGCCGGGGCAGTCGAAGCCGTTCTTCTGGTTGACCTTGAGGAGCGTGAGGGTGGCGCGGCGGGCTCCCATCTGGGCGCCGGCGACCTTCACGGTGTGTCCGATCGCGGGCAGGCCCGCGGCGCTCTGCTTGGGCGCGGTGACGTGCGGGGCGTCTTGGACGGGGTCTCCGGCCGGGGGCTTCGTTGCCATGCGATCGATCCTGCCACTCTTTCGGCGCCTCATCGCCTCCGGGTCCTGGACCCTTCGGCTCAGCGGCCGCGGCCGCGGCTGCGGATGCCGGCCCGGCGGCGCGGGGAGCGTCGGGGGTTGTCGGTGCTGCGTGGGAGGATCGGGCTGTGGCAGAGAAAGCGACGAAGACGACGACCGACCGCCCCCGGCTGATGCTGCTGGACGGGCATTCGCTGGCGTACCGGGCGTTCTATGCGCTGCCGGTGGAGAACTTCAGCACGGCCACGGGGCAGCCGACGAACGCGATCTACGGGTTCACCTCGATGTTGTCGAACACGTTGCGTGACGAGCAGCCGACGCATCTGGCGGTGGCGTTCGACGTGTCGCGCAAGACGTGGCGGTTCGACGAGTACCCGGAGTACAAGGCGACGCGGTCGAAGACGCCGGACGAGTTCCGCAGCCAGGTGGGGCTGATCGGCGAGTTGCTGGACGCGATGCGGGTGAGCCGGTTCGCGGTCGACGGCTACGAGGCGGACGACGTCATCGCGACGCTGGCCACGCAGGCGGAGGCGCTGGGGTACGAGGTGCTGATCGTCACGGGTGACCGGGACGCGTTCCAGTTGGTGTCGGATCACGTCACGGTGCTGTATCCGACGAAGGGCGTGTCGGAGCTGACGCGTTTCACGCCGGAGAAGGTGGAGGAGAAGTACGGTCTCACGCCGCGCCAGTACCCGGACTTCGCGGCGCTGCGCGGTGACCCGTCGGACAATCTGCCGGGCATTCCGGGGGTGGGGGAGAAGACCGCCGCGAAGTGGATCACGCAGTTCGGGTCGTTCGCGGAGTTGTGCGAGCGGGTCGACGAGGTGAAGGGCAAGGCGGGGGAGAACCTCCGGGCGCATCTGGAGGCGGTGAAGCTGAACCGCCGGCTGACCGAGATGGTCAAGGACGTGCCGCTGGACGCGGGGCCGGAGGGGCTGGCGCGGCCGGCGTACGACCGGGAGAAGGTCGGTGGCGTGCTGGACGCGCTGGAGTTCCGCAACCCCAACTTCCGGGAGCGGCTGTTCGCGGCGGATCCGGGGGCGGAGGAGGAGGCCGCGGAGGTCGCCGAGGGTGTGGCGGTCGACGGTGTGATGCTGGCGGAGGGTGAGCTGCCGGGCTGGCTGGCGGAGCGTGCGGGGGAGCCGCTGGGGCTGGCGAGTGTGGACACGTGGTCGCTGGGGGGCGGCGGTGTGTCGCAGGTCGCGCTGGCGTCCGCGGAGGGCGCGGCGTGGTTCGACCCGTCGCAGGTGGGCGAGGCGGACGAGCAGGCGTTCACGGCGTGGCTGGCGGACGCGGACCGGCCGAAGGTGCTGCACAACGCGAAGAACGTGGCGCGGGTGTTCGCGGAGCACGGCTGGCGGCTGGCCGGCGTGTCGATGGACACGGCGCTGGCGGCGTATCTGATCAAGCCGGGCCGCCGGTCGTTCGCGCTGGACGTGCTGTCGGTGGAGTACCTGGGCCGGGAGCTGGCGCCGGCGGACGGGGGCAGCGGGCAGCTGGCGTTCGGTGAGGAGGACGACGGCGAGGCGGCCGCGGCCGAGGCGTTGATGGTGCAGGCCCGTACGGTGCTGGATCTGGGCGACGTGTTCGCGCAGCGGCTGCCGGAGGTGGGTGCGGCGGAGTTGCTGCACGACGTGGAGCTGCCGGTGTCGGCGTTGCTGGCGCGGATGGAGCGGGCGGGTATCGCCGCGGACCGGGCCCATCTGGAGGGTCTGGAGCAGCAGTTCGCCGCGGCGGTGCAGCATGCGGTGGCGGAGGCGCACGCCGCGGTGGGGCACGAGTTCAACCTGGGGTCGCCGAAGCAGTTGCAGGAGGTGCTGTTCGGGGAGCTGGGCCTGCCGAAGACGAAGAAGACGAAGACGGGTTACACCACGGACGCGGACGCGCTGGCGTGGCTGGCGGCGCAGACGGATCACGAGCTGCCGGTGATCATGCTGCGGCACCGCGAGCAGGCGAAGCTGCGGGTGACGGTGGAGGGCCTGGTGAAGACGATCGCGGCGGACGGGCGGATCCACACCACGTTCAGCCAGACCGTCGCGGCGACGGGCCGGCTGTCGTCGACGGATCCGAACCTGCAGAACGTGCCGGTGCGGACGGACGAGGGGCGGGCGATCCGCCGGGGGTTCGTGGTCGGTGAGGGGTTCGAGTCGCTGCTGACGGCGGACTACAGCCAGATCGAACTGCGGGTGATGGCGCACCTGTCGGAGGACGAGGGGCTGATCGCCGCGTTCACCTCCGGTGAGGACCTGCACACGACGGTGGGCTCGCACGTGTTCTCCGTGGAGCGGGACGCGGTGGACGCGGAGATGCGCCGCAAGATCAAGGCGATGTCGTACGGGTTGGCGTACGGGCTGTCGGCGTTCGGCCTGTCGCAGCAGCTGGCCATCGAGGCGGCCGAGGCGCGGGCGCTGATGGAGACGTACTTCGAGCGGTTCGGCGGTGTGCGGGACTATCTGCACCGCGTGGTGGAGGAGGCCCGGATCACCGGGTACACCGAGACGTTGCTGGGGCGGCGCCGGTATCTGCCGGATCTGACGAGCGACAACCGGCAGCGCCGGGAGATGGCCGAGCGGATGGCGTTGAACGCGCCGATCCAGGGGTCGGCCGCGGACATCGTGAAGATCGCGATGCTGCGGGTCGACGAGGCGCTGACGCGGGAGAAGCTGGCGTCGCGGATGCTGTTGCAGGTGCACGACGAAATCGTGCTGGAGGTGGCTCCGGGCGAGCGGGAGCAGGTGGAGGAGCTGGTCCGCCGGGAGATGGCGGGCGCCTATCCGCTGCGTGCTCCGCTGGACGTGTCGGTGGGCTGGGGCCGGGACTGGGAGTCGGCGGCGCACTGACGGGTTGTGTTCCGCGTCCGGTTCGCGCCGGGCCGCCGGCGGGGTGTGAACGTGCCGCGTCTCCTTGGTTAAAGGATCACCGGGGGGATGCGGCCTGGCGGTGAATTGCGTTCTTTCGTCCCCTGTGTATTGCCGTGGGCCTGTGGTCGAGGGGCTGAAGTTGCCGTAGGGTCGACCGAGTTGTGGCGCCGGGGACGGTGCGCATCTCGTTTGTGGGAGGGGACCGCGATGGCAGCGCGGAGGTACGGCCGGAGGCTTCGCAGGGGTGCGGCGGGGACGGCGGTGGCCGCCGCGGTGATGGCGGCCCTCAGCGCCTCGCAGGCACCCGGACTGTTCGGGGTCGCGCACGCGACGGCGCAGAGCGGCACCCAGCAGGGGCAGCAGCAGTCGCCGCCCGCGGTGCCGGCACCGGGGCCGCCCATCGACGGCGGTTCGCCGTACATCACGGATGTGCCGCCGCTGAACACCCAGACGGGGCCGTTCGCCCCGCCGCCGGGTGGCGGTCCCGTGGTGAGCGTCCCGTCGGGCGCGAGCCTGCCGACGACGGTGCTGGCCGCGTACCAGCGCGCCGAGGCGGCGCTGCGGCTGTCCCAGCCCGGCTGCCACTTGCCGTGGCAACTGCTCGCCGGTATCGGGCAGGTGGAGTCCGGCCAGGCGCGTGGCGGTGCGGTCGACGCGAACGGCACGACGCTGTCGCCGATCCTCGGCCCGGTGCTCAACGGCAAGGGCTTCGCGAACATCTCCGACACCGACGGTGGCCGCTGGGACGGCGACCCGGTGCACGACCGGGCGGTCGGCCCGATGCAGTTCATCCCCTCCACGTGGGCGACGTGGGGCGCCGACGGCAACGGTGACGGCGTGAAGGACCCCAACAACGTCTTCGACGCGGCGCTGGCCGCCGGCGACTACCTGTGCGCCGGCAACCGCGACCTCGCGGTGCCGCAGCAGATGGACCGGGCGATCCTCGGCTACAACCACTCGCAGGCGTACCTGAACCTGGTCAGGGCCTGGTACACGCACTTCCTGCAGGGCGGCGCGGTGAGCGTGCCGGACAGCAGCGGGAAGACCGGGAAGAACGGCCAGGGCATCGCCCCGGTGCCCGACCCGTCGACGACGCCGGTCGCCCCGGTCTCGCCGTCGTCCCCCGCGGGCGGCGTCCCGCCGCACGGCGGGGTGAACCCGGGCGGATCGGTCACCCCGCCCTCGCACGGCACCCTGCCGCCCCCCACCACGAGCCCCACCGGCTCGCCGACGACCCCGCCCACCACGCCGCCGACGTCCGGGCCTCCGACGACGCCGCCCACCACGCCGCCGACGACGCCGCCGACCACGACCCCGCCGACGACGCCGCCGACCACCGACCCGACGACGCCGGGCTGCCCGACGGACTCGCCGTCGCCGACGGACAGCGCCAGCCCGTCGCCGTCGCCGTCGGACAGCACCTCGCCGGACCCGTGCGCCACCGACACGCCCACCCCGAGTCCCTCGGACACCGCGGGCGCGGCGACGGGCGCGGCGCTGACCCCGTCGGCGAACGCCGTCACGACCGGCTGAGACCCGGGGCCGCCGACGGGCCCCACGCCCCGACTCGTCGCCGCCCGGCGCCGCGCCCGCTCCACGGGCCCGGCGCCGGGTGCGTTTCCGGGACCCGCTCCTCCAGTCCACCAGGCGCCCCGCGCCCGCCCGTTGGGCCCGGGGTCAGATCGGGGACGGGGTCGTGCGGGGAGGATCCGGCGCGGGGCGGCTGGGTGGCGGGGCGGCTGGGTGGCGTCAGCTCTTGCGGGGGTTGGTGCGGCGGGTGGGGGCAGCTGTCGCGGGGTCTTCGGGCCAGGGGTGGCGGGGGTAGCGGCCGCGGAGTTCGGCTCGGACCGCGCGGTAGCCCTCGCGCCAGAACGACGCGAGGTCCGCGGTGACGGCGGCGGGGCGGCCCGCGGGAGACAGCAGGTGCACCAGCACCGGAACGCCGTCGCCGGGGGCCGCGCCCGGGAGCGTCCCGACCCGCGGGGTCTCCCGCAGGCCGAACAACTCCTGGAGTTTCACGGCCAGTACAGGCTGCTCGCCGCTGTAGTCGACGCGCACCCGGGACCCGCTCGGCACCTCCAGGCGCTCCGGCGCCAGCTCGGCGAAACGCGCCGCCTCCCCGCTCGCCCACGGCAGCAGCCGCGGCAGGGCCGCGCCCGCCTCGACGCGCGCCAGGTCCGCGCGGCGCCGGGCCCGCCCGAGCTCCGGGCCCAGCCACTCCTCGGCGCGCTCCAGCAGAGCCCCCTCGGAGACGTCGGGCCACGGCTCGCCCAGCGCCCGGTGCAGGAACGCGATCCGCTGCCGCGTCTCGCGGGCCTCCCGCGTCCAGTGCAGCAGGCCGGTGCCCTCGGCGCGCAGCCCCCCGAGCACGGCCGCACGCACCGCCGCCGGGTCCGGCGACTTGAGCGGCGCCGCGGCCAACTCCACGGCGCCCAGGCGTGCCACGCGCCGCGCGACGACGTCCCCGCCGCTCCAGCGGACCTCCTCGTACGTCTCCAGGAGGCCGCCGGCCGCCAGCCGCGCCGTCTCCTCGTCGGTGACCGCCGCGAGCCGCACCCGGGCGTCGGTGCTCCCCGCCGCCCGCTCGGCGACCGCGATCGCCACCCACTCCGCGTCCCCCAGCGCCCCGCCGGCGGCCGCCGCCGTGCCGCCGACCATCAGGTAGCCGCCGCCGGGCCGCCGCCGCGCGACCCGCTCGGGGAACGCCAGCGCGGCCACGAGCCCGGCGGCGTCCTCGTCGCCCCACGTCCGGCCGCCGTGGCCGCCGGTGCTGCCCCCGCGCGCGACCGCGGGCAGTGCGGTGCGCAGGCGGCGGGACTCGGTGCGCCAGCGGGCCGTGAACGCGTCGGTGGTGCGGCGGGCCGTGTGCCAGGCGCCGGCCAGGTCGGTGCCGTACGACGACGGCACCTCCTCGGAGAGCAGCGCGGTGATCTCGGCGGCCCGGTCGGGACCGATCAAGGGCGCCGCGTCGAGCAGGGCGCGGGCCAGTCGCGGGTGGAGGCCCAGCAGCGACAGGGCGCGGCCGCGGTCGGTGGCCCGGCCCGCGGCGTCGACCGCGGCGATGTCGCGCAGCGCGGAACGTGCCGCGGCCAGCGCGCCGGCCGGCGGCGCGTCGAGGAGCGCCAGGGCGGACACCTCGGGATCGCCCCAGCAGGCGGCCTGCAGCGCGAACGCGGTCAGGTCGGCCAGCGCGATCTCGGGCGCGGGGCGCGCCGGGAGCCGCGGGTGCTCGGCCTCCGCCCAGCAGCGGTAGACGGTGCCCGGGGCCTCGCGGCCCGCACGGCCGGCGCGCTGCTCGGCGGCGGCCCGCGACGCCCGCACCGTCGTGAGCGCGCCCAGGCCCCGCGCGTGGTCGGTGCGCGGTTCGCGGGCCAGCCCGGAGTCCACCACGACCCGGACGCCCGGCACGGTCAGGCTCGACTCGGCCACCGACGTGGCCAGCAGCACCCGCCGTCCCTCGCCCGGCGCGAGCGCCGCGTCCTGCACGGCGGCCGGCGCGCGCCCGTGCAGGTGCAGCACCTCCGCGCCCGCGGGGGAGCCGAGCAGCCCCGCCACGCGGCCGATCTCCCCGACGCCCGGCAGGAAGCACAGCACGTCGCCGTCGCGCTCGGCCAGCGCCCGCCGCACGGTGGCGGCGACGTGGTCCAGCAGCGCGGGGTCGACCCGCATGCCGTGCGGTGGCCGTACCGGTCGCGGCGGCGGCGACCACCGCACCTCCACCGGGTGCAGCACCCCCGCCGCCTCGATCGCGGGCCCGTCCAGCAGCCCCGCCCAGGCCGCGGTGTCGGTGGTCGCCGACGCCGCCACCAGGCGCAGCCCGGGCCGCAGCACCGCCCGCACGTCCAGCAGGAACGCCATCGAGGTGTCCGCGTCGAGGTGCCGCTCGTGGCACTCGTCGAGCATCACCGTGCCGACGCCCGGAAGTTCCTGGTCGCGCTGGAGCCGTTGCAGCAGCACGCCCGTGGTCACCACCTCGACGGCCGTGCGGGCCGAGACCCGGCGCTCGCCGCGGACGGTGTAGCCGACGGTGTCCCCGACGCGCTCACCGAGCAGCCAGGCCATGCGCCGCGCGGCGGCCCGCACGGCCATCCGCCGCGGTTCGGCCACCAGCACCCGGCCGGCGTCGCCGAACGCGTCGGACAGCAGCAGCGGCACCAGCGTCGTCTTGCCGGTGCCGGGAGGTGCCGCCAGCACCGCGGTCCCGCCGTCGCGCAGCGCCGCCAGCAGTTCGGGCACGACCGAGGCGACCGGCAGCGCCCGGCCCTCCGCGCGGATCTCCGCACTCACCGCGCGCCTCTCACTTCCCGGCACCCGAGCGGCGAGGAGCCGTGCGGCGAGGACCCGTGCGGCGAGGACCGGCGCCGCGAGGACCGGCGCCCGTCGTGACGGCCCGCTCCCGCGCGGCCCGCACCGCGACGGCCCGTTCCGCTGCAGCTCACGTCGCGAGCGTTCACTCCGCGACGCACACGAAGATCGCCGTGCCCGGCAGCAGGCGGCCGCGCAGCGGCGACCAGCCGCCCCACTCCTGCTCGTTCCACTCCGGCCACTCCGGCTCGACCAGGTCCACCAGGCGCAGGCCCGCCGCGGTGATCTCGCGGACGCGGTCGCCGAGGGTGCGGTGGTGCTCGACGTAGACGGCCAGGCCGCGGTCGTCCTGCTCGACGTAAGGGGTGCGGTCGAAGTAGGAGGCGACGGCGGTCAGGCCCTCGGGCCCGGCCTCGTCGGGGAACGCCCAGCGCACCGGGTGGGTGACCGAGAAGACCCAGCGGCCGCCGGGCCGCAGCACCCGCCGCACCTCGCGCTGCACCGTCGCCGAGTCGGCGACGAAGGGGAGCGCGCCGTACGCGGAGCACGCCAGGTCGAAGGAGGCGTCGGCGAACGGCAGCCGCCCCGCGTCGGCCTGCACCAGCGGCACGGACACGCCCGCCCCGCCGCCGGTCCCGCCGTGGTGCGCGCCGCCGGTCCCGTCGGCCAGTGCCTGGTCGATGCGGCGCGCGTGCTGCAGCTGCCGCCGCGAGAGGTCGAGGGCGACCGGGCGGGCGCCCTGCCCGGCCAGCCACCGCGAGCACTGTGCGGCGCCCGCGCCGATCTCGAGCACCGCCTTGTCCTTGAGTTCGGCCGCGGGGCCCAGGAGTGCGGCCTGCGCCTCGTCGAGCCCCTCGGGGCCCCAGACGAAGCGGTCGTCGCCGAGGAAGCGGCCGTGCTCCAGCTGGTACTCGTCGGCGTTGCCGTCCCACCAGCGGCGATTGGCCCGGCTGCTCTCCGTGGTACCGGCAATACGACGGGTAGCTTCGGGTTCGGGTCCTTGGATCATCGCGGCAGTCGTCGTACTCTCTGCGTAGACCTGCGGGGTGGGCGAGTTGCGCCGGTTAGGTCCCTTATGCGCGTGGTGCGCTCTTCGCGCATTGACCATGCCCGGCTGCCCCCGTATGCTACAAGTTGCGCTGGCAGCCTGCGCGCCTCAGACGGAGCAGGCCACGCTCGACTTTGCAGATCCCTTGGGCCTAGCGGCTTGCGGTCCTCGCGGCCGGGCCCGCAGGGGTACGGCAGGACGAAAACGGCTCCCGGCGTAGCAGTACCTACGACTTACTGTCCGTACCGGAGTCCTTTCCCTAATGACGAGCAGCACCGAGTCCCCCCTTACCACCCCGCAGGTGGCGGTCAACGACATCGGCAACGAGGAAGCCTTCCTCGCCGCGATCGACGAGACGATCAAGTACTTCAACGACGGCGACATCGTCGACGGCGTCATCGTGAAGGTCGACCGGGACGAGGTCCTGCTCGACATCGGTTACAAGACCGAAGGCGTCATCCCGTCCCGCGAGCTCTCCATCAAGCACGACGTCGACCCGAACGAGGTCGTCGCCGTCGGTGACGAGATCGAGGCCCTGGTCCTCCAGAAGGAGGACAAGGAGGGCCGCCTGATCCTCTCGAAGAAGCGTGCCCAGTACGAACGTGCCTGGGGCACCATCGAGAAGATCAAGGAAGAGGACGGCATCGTCACCGGTACCGTCATCGAGGTCGTCAAGGGTGGCCTCATCCTCGACATCGGCCTGCGCGGCTTCCTGCCCGCCTCGCTCGTCGAGATGCGCCGCGTGCGCGACCTGCAGCCCTACGTGGGCAAGGAGCTCGAGGCGAAGATCATCGAGCTGGACAAGAACCGCAACAACGTGGTCCTGTCCCGCCGCGCCTGGCTGGAGCAGACCCAGAGCGAGGTCCGCCAGACCTTCCTCACCACCCTGCAGAAGGGCCAGGTGCGCTCCGGCGTCGTCTCCTCCATCGTCAACTTCGGTGCGTTCGTGGACCTCGGCGGTGTCGACGGTCTGGTGCACGTCTCGGAGCTGTCCTGGAAGCACATCGACCACCCCTCCGAGGTCGTCGAGGTCGGCCAGGAGGTCACGGTCGAGGTCCTGGACGTCGACATGGACCGCGAGCGCGTCTCCCTGTCGCTGAAGGCGACCCAGGAAGACCCGTGGCAGCAGTTCGCCCGCACCCACCAGATCGGCCAGGTCGTTCCCGGCAAGGTCACCAAGCTGGTTCCGTTCGGTGCGTTCGTCCGCGTGGACGAGGGCATCGAGGGTCTGGTGCACATCTCCGAGCTGGCCGAGCGCCACGTGGAGATCCCGGAGCAGGTCGTCCAGGTCAACGACGAGATCTTCGTCAAGGTCATCGACATCGACCTGGAGCGCCGCCGGATCTCGCTCTCCCTCAAGCAGGCGAACGAGTCCTTCGGTGCCGACCCGGCGTCGGTCGAGTTCGACCCGACCCTCTACGGCATGGCCGCGTCGTACGACGACCAGGGGAACTACATCTACCCCGAGGGCTTCGACCCGGAGACCAACGACTGGCTGGACGGCTACGAGAAGCAGCGTGAGGAGTGGGAGGGGCAGTACGCCACCGCCCAGGCCCGCTTCGAGCAGCACCAGGCGCAGGTCATCAAGTCCCGCGAGGCGGACGAGCAGGCTGCTGCGGAGGCCGGCAACGCCGCGCCCGCCGCGGGCGCCGGCACCGGCGGCGGTTCGTACTCCTCGGAGTCGGACGACAACTCCGGCGCCCTGGCGTCGGACGAGGCGCTCGCCGCGCTCCGCGAGAAGCTCGCCGGCGGCCAGAGCTGACACCGGCTCCGCGCTGAGGCAGGCCACTGCACGGTGGGCCCGCATCCCTTCGGGGGTGCGGGCCCACCGCCGTGTCCGGGGCCTGCCGGGGTGCTCTACGGGGTGACGGGGACGTTCGTGAGGCCCTTGCCGCCGGTCACCGTGTTGCTGCCGGAGACGGTCGTCGGGCAGTCGGCGCCGCTGTTGGTGACGTCGATGGCGAGCTGGGTCGCGCCGGTGGCGCCGGTCAGGTCCGAGACGTTGTCCCGGAAGACGGTGCCGCAGCCCCAGCCCGGCTGCTGGGTGTGCGTCTGGTAGCCGTCGTTCAGGGTGCGGGTGCCGTGGTTCCCGGTGATCACGTAGTCGTTGCCCTTCACGTCGACCCACGAGTCGTCGTAGTTCGTCATGCTCAGGCCGCTGCCGTCGAAGGTGTTGCCGGAGACCAGGCCGCCGGTGGTGCCCTCCTTGAGGTCGATGTTCTCGGCGCCGACGTTCGGGCCGATGACGTTGTCGAGGATCTGCACCCGGTCGCTGGTGTCGCTGAGCGTGTTGGCGGTGCCGACGTACACGCCCTCGCCGTAACCGGGCCGCTGCAGGCCGGTGTTGTAGATCCGGGAGTTCCTGATCACGTCGTCGGTGCTGGAGGTGCGGAAGTGCACGCCCTCCATCTGCAGGTCGTGGACGGTCACCGCGTCGATCACCACGTGCGAGGCGGTGTCGGTGACGATGCCCTTCTGCCCGCCGGTGACGGTCAGGCCCTGAACCGTCCAGTAGCTCGCGCCGTCCAGGTACAGGCCGTAGCCGCCGCTGGAGGAGAGCACGGCGTTCGCCGAGCCGGTCAGGGTGATCGGGGCCGCGGCCGTGCCGGGGGTGTACGCCTTGAAGTTGCCGACGTAGGTGCCGTCGGCGAGGTGGATGGTCTGGCCGGGGGCCGCGGCGGCCAGCGCGGCCTTGAGGTCCTTGGCCGTGGCAACCTCGACGGTCGTGCCGGCCGCGCCGGCCGGGGCCGGGTGGGCGAGCAGGCCGGCGGCCAGCAGGGCGGCCGCGGTGGGGAGGGTCAGGAGCGCGTGGGGTCGCATCCGGAACGCCTTTCATGAATGTGAACGTGGGACGCTGACATGAACAAGGGCGGCGCCTGGACGGTAGGGCGCCCGCCGACGGCCCGTCAAGACGCCCGCCTCGCACGCACCCGGACGCGTCGTGTCCGGGCGCGGGTTCACGCCATTCCCCCGCGCGCCGGGAATGGCGGGCTCGCGCTGTTCGTTGGAAGTCACAGAGAGCGAGGAGGACGATGACCGTGCTGGATCCCCAGGGACTGTACGAGTACGTGCCGGGCGGGGCCGAGGCCGTCGACGAGGCGGTCGGTGACACCGGCCCGGTGCTCCTGTACCACTTCGAGGGGTACATGGACGCCGGGGCGACCGGCGAGCAGATCACCGAGAAGCTGCTGGACCGCCTCGACAACCAGCTCATCGCGCGCTTCGACGCCGACCGCCTGGTCGACTACCGGGCCCGCCGCCCGCTGATGACCTTCGAGCGCGACCACTGGACGGCCTACGAAGAGCCGGCCATCGACCTCTACCTGGTGCGCGACACCACGGGCACGCCGTTCCTGGTGCTCACCGGCCCCGAGCCGGACGTGGAGTGGGAGCGTTTCAGCCGCGCGGTGCTCCAGGTGATCGAACGCCTGGGCGTGCGCCTGGCGATCAACTTCCACGGCATCCCGATGGGCGTGCCCCACACCCGCCCGGTCGGCGTCACCCCGCACGGCAACCGCGTCGACCTGATGCCCGGCCACCGCGCCTGGTTCGAGGAGGCGGAGGTCCCCGGCAGCGCCGCCTCGCTGATCGAGCTGCGCCTGGCCGAGGCCGGCCGGGACGTGCTGGGCGTCGCCGCCCACGTCCCGCACTACCTCGCCCGCTCCCCGTACCCCGACGCGGCGCTCATGGTCCTGGAGACGATCACCGCGGCGACGGGCCTGGTGCTCCCCGAGGTCGCGCACGCCCTGCGCAACGAGGCCCACACGGTGCGCGTCGAGATCGACCGGCAGGTCGCGGAGGGTGACGGGGAACTGGTCTCCGTGGTCCGCGGGCTGGAGAGCCAGTACGACGCGGTCGCCGGTTCCCAGACGCGCGAGAACCTCATCGCCGAGCCCGTCGACCTGCCCTCGGCCGACGACCTCGCCGCCGAGTTCGAGCGCTTCCTCGCCGACCGCGAGGACGACGGCCGCTGACCCGCCCGGCCCCGGCCCCGGCCGGGGTCAGGCGGTGGCCGCTCGCGCCACCAGACCGTCCCAGGCGGCCCGGACCTGGGGTTCCAGCTCATCGAGCGGCCCGTCGTTGCCGATGACGACGTCGGCGACCGCGAGCCGCTGCTCGCGGGTGGCCTGCGCGGCCATCCGTGCCCGCGCCTCGTCCGCGGTCATGCCGCGCAGCCGCACCAGGCGGTCCAGCTGGGTGTCCGGTGCCGCGTCCACCACGATCACCACGTCGTACAGCGGCGCCAGACCGTTCTCGGTGAGCAGCGGCACGTCGTGGACGACGATCGCGTCCGGTCCCGCGGCCTGCTGCAGCTCCGCCGACCGCCTGCCGACCAGCGGGTGCACGATCGCGTTGAGCGCCTTGCGGCGCTCCTCGTCGGCGAAGACGATCGCGCCCAGCCGCGGCCGGTCCAGGCTGCCGTCGGGCGCCAGCACCTCCGTGCCGAACTCGGCGACCACCGCGGCCAGCCCCTCGGTACCGGGCTCGACGACCTCCCGCGCGATCCGGTCGGAGTCGACCAGCACCGCGCCGTAGGACGCCAGCAGCCGCGCGACCTCGCTCTTGCCGGCGCCGATGCCGCCGGTCAGCCCCACTGTCAGCATGGGCGACACCCTATGCGCTGCGGTGCCGGCGCCCGCGGCGGGCCGGGAATGGGGTTGCCGGTCAGGGCGTTGGGTATGTCTGACCAGACGACCAGTCGTCACCCGTCCCGATTCAGGGAGGCGGCCTTGCCCGAGCGGACTCCAGAGACGCACATCATCGACTACCGCGCCGCGGAGCAGTTGCTGGCCGCGCGTGACCCGCGCGGTGCCGTCAAGCTGCTGGACCCGGTGATCGCGGCGCACCCGGAGAACACCGCGGCCCGCCTGCTGCGCGCCCGCGCGTTCTTCGCCGCGGCCCAGCTGCGCCCGGCCGAGCTGGAGTTCCAGCTCGTCCTGGAACGCGAGCCCGACAACGCCTTCGCGCACTTCGCTCTGGCCCGCACGCTGGAGCGGGCCAACCGGCCCGGCGAGGCCCAGCGTCACTTCCGGCTCGCCGCCGCCCTCGACCCGCGCCCGGACTACCTGGCCGCGGCCCGTTTCGAAGGCGACTGAGCCCCGGACGCGGCCGCTTCCCGCCCCGGGAACCGGCGGCGGTGCGGCAAGCGTCAAACTCCCGTCAAGGAAACCGCGGTAGCGGTGCGGCGGCGGGCTTCCGCCGCTACGTTCACACCCTTGTCATCGAAGGGGAGCGGGACAATGGAAGTCGTCGTCGTGCTGCTGGTCATCCTCGCGGTGCTCGGCCTCATCGTGCTGTCCAGCAGCGTCAAGGTGGTGAAGCAGTACGAGCGCGGGGTGATCTACCGGTGGGGGCGGGTCAACCGGCTGCCCAAGGAGCCGGGCCCGCGGTTCCTCGTGCCGTTCATCGACCGCATGACCAAGGTCAACATGCAGGTCGTCACCATGCCGGTGCCGTCCCAGGAGGGCATCACCCGCGACAACGTGTCCGTGCGGGTGGACGCGGTGCTGTACTTCCGCGTCGTCGACCCGATCCGGGCCACCGTCGACGTGCAGAACTACCAGTTCGCGATGCTGCAGGTCGCGCAGACCTCGCTGCGGTCGATCATCGGCAAGAGCGACCTGGACGACCTGCTGTCCGGGCGCGAGCAGCTGCACGAGGGTCTGGAGCTGATGCTCGCGACCCCCGCCGCCGGCTGGGGCGTGCACATCGACCGCGTCGAGATCAAGGACGTCGCGCTGCCGGAGTCCATGAAGCGGTCGATGGCCCGGCAGGCCGAGGCCGACCGGGAGCGGCGGGCCCGCATCATCACCGCCGACGGTGAACTGCAGGCGTCGCAGAAGCTGTCCGAGGCCGCGCGGACCATGGACGCCAACCCGGCGGCCCTGCAACTGCGCCTGCTGCAGACGGTCGTCGAGGTCGCCGCGGAGAAGAACTCCACGCTCGTCATGCCGTTCCCGGTGGAGATGCTGCGCTTCTTCGACCGGGCGGGCGCCGGCACCGGTGCCGCGAACGACAAGCCCGCCGCGGCGGCCGCGCCGCCCGCGGTGGCGCCCGCGGATCCGCAGCCCGCGGTCGAGCCCGCCGACGAGCGGGCCGAACTGCCCAAGTCCGTGGGCCCGCAGATCCCCGACCCGCGCTCCTCGGAGGAGTGAGCGCGGCTCACCGCCGGTCCCGGTGCGACGTCTGACGCGCCCGGCGGGGCGGCCGGTGCCCGGCACCGGCCGCCCCGCCCGCGCGTTCAGCGCGACCAGTCGACCTTGAACACCCAGGCGTACCGGCCGGCCGCCCGCGCGGCGGCCGGCACCTGCACGGTCAGCGTCCCGCCGTCGAACTCCCAGTCCAGCGGCCGGTCGTGGCCCAGCATCGTCACCTTGTCGCCCTTGCGGACCGGCACCGGCGCCCGTACCACCAGCGTGCTGCCGGGGTCCTCCAGCGACGAGATGTAGAACGCCCTGCCCTGCTGGACGCTGAACCGCAGCGACCCGAGCTGCGCCATCGCCGACCAGTACGTGGTGCCGTACACCGACTCGCCGTTGACCCGCAGCCACTGCCCGGTCTCCCGCAGCCGCTGCTCCATGATCGCCGGGATGGTGCCGTCGGCCTTCGGCCCGATGTCCAGCAGGAAGTTGCCGTTCTTGCTGACGATGTCGACGAGGGTCTGCACGACCTCCTCGGCCGTCATGTAACGGTCGTCCGGGGTGGCGCTGTTGTAGCCGTAGGAGTGCGGGTCCAGGCCGCGGCTCGCCTCCCACTTGGCGACCACCGTGTTGGCGTAGGTGGTGTACTCCGGCGTGCTGAAGTCGTGCGGGCCGATGCCGGAGCGGTTGTTGACCGTCACGTCCTTGGGGCGCCCGCGGTTCTTGGCGTGGTTGAAGTAGTCCGTCAGCACGTGGTGGCTGTCGTTGACGCCGCCGATGTCGCACCAGATGACGTCGGGGTCGTAGCCGTGGATCAGCTCCTCCATCTGCGGGGCCTGGTACTCGGACACGTAGTCCTTGCCGGCGGTGTAGCCGGTGTACGGCACCGGCGCCTGCGTGTAGGGGTTGCGCGGGGCGTGCCCCATCCACGGGTTGTCCGGGTTGAACCACTCCGGCATCGAGAAGTAGAGGCCGTTGCGCAGCTCCGGGGTGTACGTGCGCGAGGCGGTGAACAGGTCCTTCACCAGGTCCCGGTGCGGGCCCATGCGCACCGCGTTGCGGTCGGAGACCTTGGTGTCCCACAGCGCGAAGCCCTCGTGGTGCTTGGAGGTCAGCACGTAGTACTCGGCGCCCGCGTCGCGGAACAGCTCGACCCAGGACCGCGGGTCGAAGCGGCTCGCGGTGAACATCGGGATGAAGTCGTCGTACGCGAAGTCCTCGCCGTAGGTCTGCGCGTGGTACTGGTACACCGGATCGCCGGGGCTCTGCATCGAGTTCCAGTACCACTCGGCGTACGAGCCGCCGACCGGCGACCAGGCCGGCACCGAGTAGACGCCCCAGTGGATGAAGATGCCGAACTTGGCGTCGCTGAACCAGTAGGGCGCCTGGTGGGTGGAGAGCGACGCGTCGGTCGGCTGGTAGTCGGGGGTGCCCAGGACGAGGGACGCGCCGCGGGTCGCGGCGGTGCCGCCGCGTCCGGTGGCCCGGACGCTGCCGGTAGCGGCGGTACCCGGCGCGGTGCCGGCCGCGTTGCGGATGCCGATCCGCAGCCGCGCCTGCTCGCCGGGCCCGAGCACCGGCACGGACGCCGGCGCGACGGTGAGGCCGCCGGGCACCTGCACGTCCACCCGCACCTCGTCGGCCTCCGTGATCCAGGCGGTGCCGGCGTTGAGCACGGTCGCCTCGACGCTCTGGGTGGCCTTCGGACCAGTGAGCGCGTTGGTCGACGCGGCCGAGCGCAGCAGCAGCGCGCGGCCGGCGGCCGGGGGCTGCAGGGTCAGCGCGAAGACGTGCAGGGCCGAGGTGCCGGCCGTCGCGGGCCCGGTGGTGGGCAGCGTCACGGCGACCGCGTCGCGGGACGGGTCCAGCCACAGCTCGGTGACGCTCATCGCGACCGGGTGCGGGTCGGTGCCGCCGGGGGAGTAGCGGAACGACGTGGTGAGCTCGCCGCCGCCCGAGTACCAGTCGTCCCCGCCGAGGGCCGCGTCGGAGGTGCTGCCGTCGGCGTAGTGCACGGTCGCGGTGCCCGAGGCCGCGCCGTAGCTGCACGACACCAGGAACGACGCCGACAGGTAGCGGCCCGCGGGCAGGTCCACGCGCTGGCCGCTCGCCACGATGTTGTTCTTCGCGCCGGCCGCCGACGACGGGATGATGAAGCTCACCCCTCCGATGACTGCCGTGCCGGAGGGCAGTTCCTCACCGGGGAAGGAGTAACCGGATCCGTCGAAGTCGCCGCCGCGGGCGTCCGCGGTGTCGATGCCGTCGTTGTCGAACCAGCCGTCCAGGGGGACCGGCACCGCGTCGGGCACCGAGCCCCACCCCGCCGGTCCCGCGGACCGACCGGCGGTCGGACCGCCGGCCGTGCCGGCGGGTGCTGCCACCGCGTTCTGCGCGGTGAGCAGGGTGGAACCCACGGCTGCGCCCGCTGCCATACCCAGCACGTGGCGTCGTGGGAACGTGGTCATCTGTGCCCTCCTCGTCCATGGAGCGGCTCGTCGCGGATGGGGTGCCATCCGCAAGGGCCTCAGCCGCGCGGCCGGCGGCGTGCCGCGCGGGGCGGCAGCGCGGAACGGCCCGCAACAGGCCGGAGGCGGCCCGTCACCGAACCGGCACCCACCGACACCAAGCGTCACCGATCGACATCGACGGACACCGATCGACATCGACCCGACGCCGACTGAAACGGCTGAGACATCCGATGAGTGATCCTGGAGAGGTGAGCGGAACCTGTCAATAGATCGGACAGTCGTCCGTGGCGGGAGGGCTCAGAACAGCGGAGCGGGCAGCACGCCCTCGAGCGCCAGGAGCTGCCGCTTGATCTCCAGGCCGCCGCCGAAGCCGCCTATGCCGCCGCCGCTCTCGATCACCCGGTGGCACGGCACGACCACCGGCAGCGGGTTCGCCCCCATCGCGGAACCGACCGCGCGGGCCGCCAGTGCCTCGCGCCCCTCGCCGACCCGGTCGGCGAGGTCCTGGTAGCCCACCACCGTGCCGTAGGGCACACTCGCGGCCAGCTCGCGCAGCACCCGCCGGTTGAACCCGGTGGCCAGCGACCAGTCCAGCGGCAGGTCGAAGGCGCGCAGCCGGCCGTCGAAGTACGCGGCCAGCTGGTCCGTGACCGGTGCCAGCCGGTCCGCGTCCGCCACCGCGGGGGCGCCCAGCCGGCGGCCCAGCGCCGCCACCGTCCGCTCCACGTACTCCGGGCCGGCCCGGAAGCCGACCAGCACCAGGCCCTGCCGCGTCCCCGCCACCAGCAGGGGCCCGATCGGCGCGTCCACCACGGTCCACGCCACGGTCCAAGCCACCTCAGTCACGCCCCCCACCCTAGGGCGGGGGTCCGACAGCGGGCCGCCGCCGGCGGCCCCGGCCGATTGTCGGTGGCTGGCCGTACCGTGGTCTCATGCGGCCCGTTTCAGACATCGAACGCAGTGTGGCGCCCTTCGAGGTCGTCAGCCCCTTCCAGCCCAGCGGCGACCAGCCGACCGCCATCGACGACCTCGACCGCCGGATCCGCGCGGGCGAGCAGGGCGTCGTCCTGCTCGGCGCCACCGGCACCGGCAAGTCCGCCACCACTGCCTGGATGATCGAGCGGCTGCAGCGCCCCACCCTGGTGATGGCGCCCAACAAGACGCTGGCCGCCCAGCTCGCCAACGAGTTCCGCGAGCTGCTGCCGAACAACGCGGTCGAGTACTTCGTCTCGTACTACGACTACTACCAGCCCGAGGCGTACGTCCCGCAGACGGACACCTACATCGAGAAGGACTCCTCCATCAACGAGGAGGTCGAGCGTCTGCGGCACTCGGCGACCAACTCGCTGCTCACCCGGCGCGACGTGGTGGTGGTCGCCTCGGTGTCCTGCATCTACGGCCTGGGCACCCCGCAGGAGTACATCGACCGCATGGTCCGGCTGAACGTCGGGGACGTCATCGACCGCGACCAGCTGCTGCGCAAGTTCGTCGACATCCAGTACACGCGGAACGACGTGGCGTTCACCCGCGGCACCTTCCGGGTCCGCGGCGACACCGTGGAGATCTTCCCGGTGTACGAGGAACTCGCCGTGCGCATCGAGATGTTCGGCGACGAGATCGAGGCCCTCTACACCCTGCACCCGCTCACCGGCGAGGTGATCACCGAGGACCGGCAGATCTACGTCTTCCCCGCCACCCACTACGTCGCCGGACCCGAGCGGATGGAACGGGCGATCACCGGCATCGAGAAGGAGCTGGAGGTCCAGCTCGCCCAGATGGAGAAGCAGGGCAAGCTGCTGGAGGCCCAGCGGCTGCGGATGCGCACCACCTACGACATCGAGATGATGCGGCAGATCGGCACCTGCTCCGGCATCGAGAACTACTCCCGCCACATCGACGGGCGCGAGTCCGGCTCCGCGCCCGACACCCTGATCGACTACTTCCCCGAGGACTTCCTGCTCGTCATCGACGAGTCCCACGTCACCGTGCCGCAGATCGGCGCGATGTACGAGGGGGACGCCTCCCGCAAGCGGACCCTGGTCGACCACGGCTTCCGGCTGCCCTCCGCACTGGACAACCGGCCGCTGAAGTGGGAGGAGTTCCTCACCCGGGTCGGCCAGACCGTCTACCTGTCGGCGACCCCCGGCGCGTACGAGCTGTCCCGCGGCGACGGAGTGGTCGAGCAGATCATCCGCCCCACCGGCCTGGTCGACCCCGAGGTCATCGTCAAGCCCACCGAGGGCCAGATCGACGACCTGGTGCACGAGATCCGGCTGCGCACGGAGAAGGACGAGCGCGTCCTGGTCACCACGCTGACCAAGAAGATGGCCGAGGACCTGACCGACTACCTGCTGGAACTGGGCATCCAGGTGCGGTACCTGCACAGCGACATCGACACCCTGCGCCGGGTCGAGCTGCTGCGGGAGCTGCGGGCCGGCGAGTACGACGTGCTGGTCGGCATCAACCTGCTGCGCGAGGGCCTGGACCTGCCGGAGGTGTCCCTGGTCGCGATCCTGGACGCGGACAAGGAGGGCTTCCTGCGCTCGGGGACCTCCCTGATCCAGACCATCGGCCGCGCCGCCCGTAACGTCTCCGGCCAGGTCCACATGTACGCGGACCGGATCACCCCCGCGATGGAGAAGGCCATCGACGAGACGAACCGGCGCCGCGAGAAGCAGGTCGCGTACAACACCGAGCGCGGCATCGATCCGCAGCCGCTGCGCAAGAGGATCGCCGGCATCCTCGACTCCTTCGCCCGTGAGGACGCCGACACCGAGGAGCTCCTGGGCTCCGGCCGGCAGCGCTCCCGTGGCAAGGCGCCGGTGCCGGGCCTGTCCGGGAAGGCCGGCGGCAAGCGGGACAGCGCCAAGCTGCCCGCCGACGAACTGGCCGACCTCATCGCCCAGCTGACCGAGCAGATGCACGCGGCGGCGGCCGAGCTGCAGTTCGAGGTGGCCGCCCGCATCCGCGACGAACTCGGCGATCTGAAGAAGGAGTTGCGCCAGATGCGGGAGGCGGGAATGGCCTGATCGCCCCGGGAGAACTCCCGCCGGCGAACCGGGACCCCCTTCGGTGGCGTCTTGTTATGGTGCGGGACACGCACACGAAGTGACGGGTGAGAGGGGACAGCGCGTGACGGTCAACATGACCAAGGGCCAGAAGATCAGCCTGAGCAAGGCGGACGGGGGATCGCTGACCGCGGTCAGGATGGGGCTGGGCTGGCAGGCCGCGCCGCGCCGCGGGCTGTTCGGCAGCCGCACCCGGGAGATCGACCTCGACGCCTCCGCTGTGCTCTTCGCCGACAAGCAGCCGGTGGACGTGGTGTTCTTCCGCCACCTCACCAGCGACGACGGTTCGGTCCGGCACACCGGCGACAACCTCGTCGGCGGCGCCGGGCAGGGCGGCGACGACGAGTCGATCCTCGTCGACCTGGCCCGCGTGCCGGTGCACGTCGACCAGATCGTCTTCACCGTCAACTCGTTCACCGGCCAGAGCTTCGCCGAGGTGCAGAACGCCTTCTGCCGCCTGGTCGACGAGACCAACGGCCAGGAACTGGCCCGCTACACCCTGACCGGCGGCGGCTCCTACACCGCCCAGATCATGGCCAAGGTGCAGCGGGGCTCCGGCGGTTGGACGATGACGGCCATCGGCACGCCCGCCAACGGCCGCACCTTCCAGGACCTGATGCCGGCCATCCTGCCCTCGCTGTAGCGGCGGGCCGGCACGCGCACCGGCCGGCGCCGGCGACGCGCCGGCCGGGCCCGCGCCCGAGGGCCGGACACACCACACCGACGACGGGAACGGGGGGCGGCCATGACGGCCGAACTGGTCCGCGGGCAGAACCATCCGCTGCCCGGCAACCGGCTGGAGATCCGGGTGTCGGCGGGCACCCCCGTGGTGGCCGCGGTCACTCTCGGAGACGACCAGGGGCGGGTCAGCGGCCAGCAGGGGTGGCTCGCGCACCCCGGCGAACCGCAGCTGCCCGGGGTGGAGGTACCGCGGCAGGCCGCTGCCGAGCACCGGCTGGCCGTCGACCTCGGCGCCATGCCGGACTCCGTGCACCGGGTGCACGTCCTGCTCGCACTGCCCGGCGGGCGCCCCGACTCGGCCACCGACTTCGGTGCGGTCCCCGCCCCGCACATCGCCGTCACCACCCCCGAGGGCACCGGGATCGCCGGCTTCACCATCACCGGGCTGAGCGCCGAGACCGCGCTGCTGGCCGCGGAGCTGTACCGCAGGCAGGGCGCGTGGAAGATCCGGGCGGTCGGCCAGGGCTACGCCGGCGGGCTGCAGGCCCTGCTCGCCGACCAGGGCGTGCCGGAGCCGGCGGCCACCGCGGGCCGCATCCACCACGCCGCCGAGCGCGAACTCGCCCGCTCGGTCGCGCCGCCCGCCCCCCTGCCAGCCGCCCCGCCCCGCCGCGTTCCCGCCGCGGGCGCGGCAGCGACCACGCCGGCCCACGCGGCCGGAAGCACGGCAGCGAGCGCGGCAGGAGGCGCGCCGGCGCACACGGCAGCGAGCGCGGCCGGAAGCACGGCGGCGGATCCTGCCACGGCTCCCGGCGGCGGCCGCATCGACTACCAGCACCCCCGCCGCAAGGCCGCCGCCGCGACCGCCGCCGCCGCCGCGACCGCCTCCGCGACCGCCTCCGGGACCGCTCCCGCCGCCCCCGCGCGGCCGCCGTCCCTCCCCGGCCAGGCCCAGGCGCCGGCGCCCGGCGGCGGGCAGCCGCAGGGCGCGGACCGGCAGGACCCGCCGGGTCCGCCGGTGCCCGTCGCCGGTGACGCCGCGGGCTGGACGATGGAGGAGCGGCTGCACAACCAGATCTGGGGCATGTTCGAGGACCTGGCCAGGACCGTCGCCGCCTACCGCAGCGCCGAGGACTTCGCGCAGTCCCGCTACGACCAGGAGATGGACCGGCTGCTCGCCGACCCCCGCACCCGCGGCGGGACGGCCGCCGACGCCGCGCGCGACGCGGCCGAGCTCAAGCAGATGGCCCTGGTCGACCAGGCCCGCGCCGTGCTCGACCGGGACCTGGCGCAGCTCACCGCGGAGGCCGAGGTCGTCGAGCCCGCGCTGCCGCCGCCGTTCGCCGGCTGGGAGAACCCGTGCTGGCACGCCTACGAAGTGCCCGACGAGCGGCCGCTCGCGGTGCGGCTCGGCACGCTGAGCCTGCCCGAGGCGCCCGAGCTGCGGATCCCGCTGCTGGCACGGCTGCCGCTCAACCGCGGGCTGTGGATCGACAGCGCCGACGACCGGCGGGTGGCGATGGACACCGCGGTGTCCATCGCGGCGCGGCTGCTCGCCTCGCATCCCGCCGGCGGCTTCGCGGTGCACGCCCTGGACCCCGCCGGATCCGGTGCGCAGGCGCTGGCGCCGCTGCAGGCCGGCGGGGCGCTGGTGCTGCCGCCGCCGTCGTCCGGCGTCGCGGGCGTCAACGAGGTGCTCGGCCGGCTCACCGAACGGGTGGACCTGCTGCAGATGGCGATGCGCGCCGGCGCCCCCGACGCGCTGCCGCCCGGCTTCGACACCGCCGAGCAGCTGCTGATCGTCAACGAGTTCCCGTACGCCTTCGACGACCGGACGGTGAACCAGTTGCGGTACCTCGCCGACGAGGGGCCGGCGGCGGGCGTGCACCTGCTGCTGGTCGCCGACCGCGAGGACGCCGCGGCGTACGGTCCGGTGCTCGACCCGCTGTGGCGGTCGCTGCTGCGGCTCACCCCGCTGCCCAGCGACCATCTGGCCGACCCCTGGGTGGGCCACGCCTGGACGTACGAGCCGTCGCCGGTCCCACCGGGCAGCCGGGTGCTCACCCAGGTGCTGCGGCGCCTCGCCGCTGCCCGTCCGGCCTATGGACCCTGAGGCGCGGCGCTGACCTGCGCACTTGGGTTTACCTTTACCTTTCCTTGGTGATTCGTGTACCGTTCTTCAGACGTACTGAATCTGCCGGAGGATCTGTGGACGTCTCCCTCACCCTCTGGGCGCTCACCATCGCAGGACTGTGTGCCCTGATCGCCGCCGACTTCGTCATCGGCCGCACTCCGCACGACGTGTCCCTTCGCGAGGCCGGGATCTGGACGGGAGTCTGGGTCGCCCTCGCCGCACTGTTCGGCCTCGGGCTGTACCTCTTCGGAGGCGGGCAGCCGGCCGGCGAGTTCTTCGCCGGCTACATCACCGAGAAGTCGCTCAGTGTCGACAACCTCTTCGTCTTCGTCCTGATCATGGGGAAGTTCGCGGTGCCGTCGCGGTACCAGCAGCGGGTGCTGCTGGTCGGCGTGCTCATCGCTCTCGTGCTGCGCGCGGTGTTCATCGCCGCCGGAGCTACCGTCATCGCCAGCTTCAGCTGGGTGTTCTTCCTCTTCGGCGCCTTCCTCATCTGGACCGCGTGGAAGCTGGTCAAGGAGGCCCGGGCCGACGAGGAGGAGGCCGAGTTCGAGGAGAACCGGCTGCTCAAGGCCGTCGAGCGGCGCGTGCCGTCGACCGACCGCTACCACGGCACCGCGTTGTTCGTCCGGGAGAACGGCCGCCGGCTGATGACCCCGATGCTCGTGGTGATGCTGGCCATCGGCACCACCGACGTGCTGTTCGCGCTGGACTCGATCCCCGCGATCTTCGGCCTCACCCAGGACCCGTACATCGTCTTCACCGCGAACGCCTTCGCGCTGATGGGCCTGCGGCAGCTGTACTTCCTGATCGGCGGGCTGCTGAAGAAGCTGGTCCACCTGTCCTACGGTCTCTCGGTGATCCTCGGCTTCATCGGCGTGAAGCTGGTGCTGCACGCCCTGCACGAGGCCGGGGTGCACGTCCCCGAGATCTCCATCCCGGTCTCGCTGGGCGTCATCGGCAGCGTCCTGACGGTCACCACGGTCACCAGCCTGATGGCCTCCCGCCGCCAGGAGGCGGCCGCGGAGGAGGAGCGCCAACGGCAGACCGTCGACGTCTGAACCGCGCCGGGCGGCCCCGCGCCGCCCTGAGCCCGGCCCGGTCCCGCGCGGGCCGCGTGTGTGCGCCGTCCCCCGGACGGCGCGCGACGCGGCCCGCGCGCCGTGACGCGCGCCAGTGACCACCCCGCCCTGCGCGCGGGCCGCCGCCGCACGGGGGCTACCGTGGCCCCCGTAGCGGACGGTTCACGTGGAAAGGCGCGGCTGTGGCCAGCACCCAGGCTCTGCCCGAGCTGACCGGATCCCGGTTCTTCGACGCCTGGCAGCTCGACCTGCCCGCGCTCGCGGTGATCGTGCTGCTCGGCGCGGGCTACGCCTACGGCGTCCGGCGCCGGCGGCGGAACGGCGAGCCGTGGCCGCTGTGGCGGACCGCCGCGTTCCTCGTCCTGGGCCTGGGCACCCTGGCCGTCGCCACCATGTCCTCGCTCGCGGTCTACGACAAGGTGCTGTTCTGGCCGGCCGCCGTGCAGAACATCCTGCTCGACCTGTTCGCCCCGCTCGGCCTGGCGCTCGGCGACCCGCTCGCCCTCGCCGACCCCGACGGGCGGATGCGCCGCGCGTTCGGCTCCCGGGCGGTCCGCGCGCTGACCTACCCGCTGGTCAGCTCGGTGCTGGTGCTCGCGTCCGAGCTGAGCATCTACTTCACGCCCTACTTCGCGACCGCGCTGGGCAACGGGCTGGTGCTGCAGCTGATGCACCTCCAACTGCTGCTCACCGGCTGCCTGTTCGTGCTGCCCATGCTCAGCCGCCAGGAGCTGCTGCCGGCCTGGTGCAGCCATCCGGTGCGCGCCGCCCTGGTCTTCTTCGACGGGCTCTTCGACTCCGTGCCCGGCATCGTCGTCATGACCAGCGGCACCCTGGTCGCCGGGCACTGGTACGCCGCGCATCCCCGGACGTGGGGGCCGTCGGTGCGGCACGACCAGATGCTCGGCGGCGGCCTGATGCTCACCCTCGCCGAACTCGTGGCCCTGCCCTTCCTGCTGCTGGTCTTCCTGGAGTGGGCCCGCGCCGAGCGGGGCAGGACCGCGGAGCTGGACGCCCGGCTCGATCGCGAGGCGCTCGCGGCGCAGACCGTCCCCGCCCCCGCCGGCCCGGCCACCGCCACGGCCACCCCGGCCACCGCCACCCCCGCCACCGCGCCCGGGACCGCGGGGCCCGCCGCCGGCACCGGCGCCGACGCCCCTGCCGACGGGCCCGCCGTCGCGCCCGGGATGACCCGCCCCTGGTGGGAGACCGACCAGGGCGAGGTCGGCACGCGGATGCGCCGCCGCCGCTGAGCCTCATCCACCGCCGTACACGGCGGTGAGCGCCCGGGCCGTCGCCGCCAGCCGCTCCCTCAGCTCCGGCGGTTCCAGCACCTCGACGTCCGCGCCCATGGCCAGGAAGTGGCCGTGGGCCTGTTCCAGCGACTCGATGGGCAGCACGGCGCGCGTCCAGCCGTCGGGTCCGGGCCGCCCGGTCGCCGCCAGCGCCCGCGCCGCCGCCCCCGCCAGGCGCCCGGCCGCGGCCGGGGACAGCCGGACCACCGCTTCGCCGCGGTGCAGCCGCGCCAGGAAGTCCGCCTCGTAGCGCTCCCAGTGCTCGGCCAGCACGAAGTCCGCGGGCGGCTCGAACCGCTCGCCGGTGGCGGCCAGTTCGAGGATCTGGTCGACGCGGTAGGTGCGCGGTCCCGGGCCCGCCACCGCGTACCAGCGGCCGGCCTTGAGGACCAGCCCGTACGGTTCCAGCCGGCGGTCGACGTCGGTCGGCTCCTTCCACCGGCGGTAGCGCACCCGCAGGACCTTGCCGTGCCACACCGCGTCCGCGACCTGTTCGAGGAACGGCACCGGGTCGTCCTCGGCGTACCAGCCCGGCGCCTGGAGGTGGAAGCGGGAGCGGATGCGTTCGGCCTGGGCGCGCAGCGGCGCCGGCAGGGCCGCGGTCAGCTTCAGCTGCGCGGCCGCCAGCGCGGGCCCCAGGCCCAGTTCCGCGGCCGGCCCCGGCACGCCCGACAGGAACAGTGCCTCCGCCTCACCGCTGGTCAGCCCGGTCAGCCGGGTGCGGTAGCCGTCCAGCACCCGGTAGCCGCCGCTGTGCCCGGCGTCGCCGTACAGCGGCACCCCGGCGGCGTGCAGCGCCTCGATGTCCCGGTAGACCGTGCGGACCGACACCTCCAGCTCGCCCGCCAGGTCCTCGGCCGTCATCCGGCCGCGGGTCTGGAGCAGCAGCAGGATCGACAGCAGCCGGCTCGACTTCACTGACACAGGCTGTCAGTGAAGTCGCCGTAGCGTCCAGCCATGCCCTTCACGGAGAAGTTCCTGACGGCGCCGCCCCCGGTGGAGGTGGCGGGCCGCCACATCAAGCGCTACCACGTGACCGCCGACCCGGCCGGCATCGAGCCGGACGTCGAGAAGGCGGCCTACGCGATCCTGCCCCGGCTGCTGCCCGAGCCCGACGGCACGCCGCCGGCCGCGTTCGTCGTCCTCCACCGGGGAGGGGACGACGGCGCCTATCTCAACGCCTACACCTGGGCCTGGGACAACGCCCTCCACTTCCGCGGCGCCGCGGCCGGCCAGCCCGTCCTGGGCTGCCCCGACCGCGACCCGGCGCACTTCGTCGTCCTCGAGCCGCGGCTCATCGGCTGCGTCTGGGAACTGCCGCCGCTGCTGCACGAACGCGACGCCTGGGTGCGGCACATGCTCGCGCCCGAACGGCCCGACCTGCCCGCCTACCTCACCGACTCGCTTCCCGACGGCACCACAGGAGACCGCTCATGAACGACTTCGACTTCCTCGCCGGCACCTGGGACGTCGCCAACCGCTGGCGCACCGACTTCCTCGACGCGGCGAGCGGCTGGGAGGAGTTCCCCGGCGTCAGCCACGCCTCCCGCCACTTCGACGGCGGCGCCGGCTTCGACGAGATCGAGTTCCCGACCAAGGGGTTCTCCGGCCTGACGCTGCGGCTGTTCGACACCGAGCGCGAGGAGTGGTCGCTGTACTGGGCGAGCAAGCGCACCGGGACGCTCTTCCCGCCGGTCACCGGCCGGTTCACCGACGGCCGCGGCGAGTTCCACGGCGAGGACACGCACGCCGGCAAGCCGGTCACCGCGCGCTTCGTGTGGTCCGGCATCACCGAGACCACCGCCCGCTGGGAGCAGGCGTTCTCCCAGGACGGCGGCACCACCTGGGTCACCAACTGGATCATGGAGTTCACCCGGAGGTGACGGGCCGTCAGCAGGGCGCGGTGCGGCCCTGGTGGTCCAGGTACTCCAGCCCGGCCCCGCCCGGCTCCGTGCGGACCCGCCCGGGCGCCATGAGGACGTATCCTCCGGTCCGCGCCGAGGGCCCGTCGGCAGGGATGGCACGGAAGAGGCCCCCGGCGGGTGCCGGGGGCCTTCGCGGGTGCGCGGGTGGTCACCAGCCGCGCTCGCGCCACTCCTTGAGGTGCGGGCGCTCGGTGCCGAGGGTGGTGTCCTTGCCGTGGCCGGGGTAGACCCAGGTCTCGTCGGGGAGGACGTCGAAGAGGCGGGTGGTGACGCCGTCCAGGAGGGCGGTGAAGGCCGCCGCGTCGTCGTGGGTGTTGCCGACGCCGCCCGGGAAGAGGCAGTCGCCGGTGAAGACGTGCGGGTGGCCGTGCGGGTCGTCGTAGACCAGGGCGATGCTGCCGGGGGTGTGGCCGACCAGGTGCCGGGCGGTCAGCCGGATGCGGCCGAAGGAGATGGTGTCGCCGTCCTCCACCAGGACGTCGGTGGGCACCGGGATGCCGTCGGCGTCACGCCGCCCCGCGTAGGTGCGGGCGCCGGTCGCGTCCACGATCTCGGCCAGCGCCTGCCAGTGGTCGCCGTGCTGGTGGGTGGTGACCACGGCCTCCAGGCCGTCGGGTCCCACCACCTCCCTCAGGGTCGCCGGCTCGTTCGCCGCGTCGATCAGCAACTGCGCGTCGGTGGCCCGGCAACGCAGCACATACGCGTTGTTGTCCATCGGGCCGACCGCGACCTTGGTGATGATGAGGTCGCCCAGCTCGTGGACGTCGGGTGTGCCGCCGACCGTGACCTCTCCCGTGTACGCCATGGCCTCAGCCTAGCGGCGGCAGCACCGGCAGCGGGCGCTGCGGGCTCGCCGACAGGCCGTCGCCCGTGCCGCGGCCCGCGACCCACGCCAGCAGCGCCGCCGTGTCGCCGCTCACCGTGAGATCGGGCTCGGTGGCGGCGCCGATCGTCCACTTCAGCCCGGCGGCCGTGTCGTGCAGCCGTACCGCGGCGATGCCCTCGTGCCCGGAGAGCCGGTCGATCAGCCACTCCAGCTCGCGGGCCGCGAAGTCCGCGGGCAGGTCCCCGCAGGTGGTGCCGATGCCCAGGTCCACGTGGTGCAGCCGCAGCTCGACCAGCCGCCGCCAGGGGATCTCGGCGGCCGCGAAGACCAGGCCGGTGCGTCCGGTGACCTGCACCGCCCATCCCGCGGGGGGCACCTCGGCGGCGGTCCGCGCGAAGCGGTCGGCGGACTCCCGCAGGTCGGCGAGGTGGTCGGCGAGCGGTCGGTCCGCGCCCTCGCCGATCGCGCGGTCCCGGGCGTCGCCCGCGCCGTACATGGGTGTCTCGACACCGGTGATGGCCCAGGTCAGCAGGTTGACCAGCGCGTCCGCGTTGCGCGCCACGTGGGCCAGCACATGGCCGCGGGTCCAGCCGGGCAGCAGCGACGGTTCGGCGAGCGCGTCCGGGGACAGCGCCGACACCGCCTCCAGCAGTTCCGTCGTGGCTTTCGTCACGGCGACGGTGTCGCGTTCGGGGTCGGGTCGTTGAACGGTCACGGGGCCTCCCTGGGTGCGTCCTTGCACGGCGGGCCTGCACGTCGACGCCGTCGCGCCGTCCCCCGACGCTAGCGCGCCGCACACGATCGGGTGAACCCGGCGGCGCGGGCGCGTAAATCGAATGCGCGTGCTATACGCTCGGACATGCCATCCCGGACGGCGTTGCAGGGCCCGGGAGGGCACGCAGGTACCGCAACAGGAAGAAATGCCGAGGGCACCCCGTTTACGCTGACTGGGGGGTGCCGGCTCCAGGCTTCCGGATCACCACGGAATCCCGAGGGTCCCTCACACAGACCACCCCCTGCTTCTCTATGAAAGGTGCGCACTGGCGTGGCCGATCGACTCACCGTCCGTGGCGCTCGCGAGCACAACCTGAAGAACGTGTCGCTCGACCTGCCCCGGGACTCGCTCATCGTGTTCACCGGGCTCTCCGGGTCCGGCAAGTCCTCGCTGGCGTTCGACACGATCTTCGCCGAGGGACAGCGCCGCTACGTGGAGTCGCTCTCCTCCTACGCCCGGCAGTTCCTCGGCCAGATGGACAAGCCGGACGTGGACTTCATCGAGGGCCTGTCGCCGGCCGTCTCGATCGACCAGAAGTCCACCTCGCGCAACCCGCGCTCCACCGTCGGCACCATCACCGAGGTCTACGACTACCTCCGGCTGCTCTTCGCCCGGATCGGCAAGCCGCACTGCCCCGTCTGCGGGCGCCCCATCTCCCGGCAGTCGCCGCAGGCGATCGTGGACCGGGTGCTGGAGCTGGAGGAGGGCAGCCGCTTCCAGGTGCTGTCGCCGCTGGTGCGCGAGCGCAAGGGCGAGTTCGTCGACCTCTTCGCGGACCTGCAGACCAAGGGGTACAGCCGGGCCCGGGTGGACGGCGCGACCGTCCAGCTCACCGACCCGCCGAAGCTGAAGAAGCAGGAGAAGCACACCATCGAGGTGGTCGTCGACCGCCTCACCGTCAAGGACTCCGCCAAGCGCCGCCTCACCGACTCGGTGGAGACCGCGCTCGGACTGTCCGGCGGCATGGTCATCCTGGACTTCGTCGACCTGCCCGAGGACGACCCGCAGCGTGAGCGGATGTTCTCCGAGCACCTGTACTGCCCGTACGACGACCTGTCCTTCGAGGAGCTGGAGCCGCGCTCCTTCTCCTTCAACTCGCCCTTCGGCGCCTGCCCGGACTGCACCGGCATCGGCTCGCGGATGGAGGTCGACCCCGAGCTGGTCGTGCCGGACGAGGAGAAGTCGCTGGAGGAGGGCGCCATCGCGCCGTGGACCGGCGGCATGTCCAAGGGCTACTTCGACCGCCTGGTCGACGGCCTGGCGCAGGAGCTCGGCTTCCGCACCGACATCCCGTTCGCCGGCCTGCCCGCGCGGGCGAAGAAGGCCCTGCTGTACGGCCACAAGTCCGAGGTCCGCGTCGCCTACAAGAACCGCTACGGACGCGAGCGGGTCTACAACGCGCAGTTCGAGGGCGCGATCCCGTTCGTGAAGCGGCGCCACCAGGACTCCGAGAGCGACTCCAGCCGGGAGCGCTTCGAGGGCTACATGCGCGAGGTGCCGTGCCCGACCTGCCACGGCGCGCGGCTCAAGCCCGTGGTGCTCGCGGTCACCGTCGAGGGCCGGTCCATCGCCGAGGTCTCGGCGATGTCCATCAGCGACTGCGCGGAGTTCCTCGGCGCGATGAAGCTGGACGCCCGCGACCGCAAGATCGCCGAGCGGGTGCTCAAGGAGGTCAACGAGCGGCTGCGCTTCCTGGTCGACGTCGGCCTGGACTACCTGTCGCTGAACCGCGCCGCGGGCACCCTGTCCGGCGGCGAGGCGCAGCGCATCCGGCTGGCCACGCAGATCGGCTCCGGCCTGGTCGGCGTGCTCTACGTGCTGGACGAGCCGTCCATCGGCCTGCACCAGCGCGACAACCACCGGCTGATCGAGACGCTGGTGCGGCTGCGGGACCTGGGCAACACCCTGATCGTCGTCGAGCACGACGAGGACACCATCAAGACCGCCGACTGGGTCGTCGACATCGGCCCGGGCGCCGGCGAGCACGGCGGCAAGGTCGTGCACTCCGGCTCCCTGAAGGAGCTGCTGCGCAACGACGAGTCGCTGACCGGCCAGTACCTGTCCGGCAAGCGGGCGATCCCCACGCCGGAGATCCGGCGGCCGATCGACCGCAAGCGGCGGCTGACCGTGCACGGCGCCCGCGAGCACAACCTCCAGGACATCGACGTGTCCTTCCCGCTCGGCGTGCTCACCGCCGTGACCGGCGTCTCCGGCTCCGGCAAGTCGACCCTGGTCAACGACATCCTCTACACGCACCTGGCCCGCGAGCTGAACGGCGCCAGGAGCGTCCCCGGACGCCACACCCGGGTGGACGGCGACGACCTGGTCGACAAGGTCGTGCACGTCGACCAGTCGCCGATCGGCCGCACCCCGCGGTCCAACCCGGCGACGTACACCGGTGTCTTCGACAACGTCCGCAAACTGTTCGCGGAGACGATGGAGGCGAAGGTCCGCGGGTACCTGCCGGGGCGCTTCTCGTTCAACGTCAAGGGCGGCCGCTGCGAGAACTGCTCCGGCGACGGCACGATCAAGATCGAGATGAACTTCCTGCCGGACGTCTACGTCCCGTGCGAGGTCTGCCACGGCGCCCGGTACAACCGGGAGACGCTGGAAGTGCACTACAAGGGCAAGTCCATCGCCGAGGTGCTGGACATGCCGATCGAGGAGGCGCTGGACTTCTTCGAGGCGGTGCCGACGATCGCCCGCCACCTGCGCACCCTCAACGAGGTCGGGCTGGGCTACGTGCGGCTCGGCCAGTCCGCGCCGACGCTGTCCGGTGGTGAGGCGCAGCGCGTCAAGCTCGCCTCCGAGCTGCAGAAGCGCTCGACCGGCCGCACGGTCTACGTGCTGGACGAGCCGACCACCGGGCTGCACTTCGAGGACATCAGCAAGCTGATCAAGGTGCTGTCCGGCCTGGTCGACAAGGGCAACTCGGTGATCGTCATCGAGCACAACCTGGACGTCGTCAAGACCGCCGACTGGGTCATCGACATGGGCCCCGAGGGCGGCAGCGGCGGCGGCCTGGTGGTCGCCGAGGGCACCCCGGAGCAGATCGCCGGCGTTCCGACGAGCCACACCGGGAAGTTCCTGCGGGACATCCTCAGCCCCGAGGCGGTCAGTGACGCGGCGGTGCCCGCGCCCAGGAAGCGGGCCGCCTCCGGCGGCTCCGCCAAGACCGCGGCGGCCAAGTCCGGCACCGGCGCCAAGACGGGCGCGGCGGCGAAGAAGTCCGCGCCGCGCAAGCGCGCGGCCGGCCGGGCCTGACGGGCGGGGGCTCAGAGGGGATCGACAGCCGCGGCCCGTAGAGTCGGTTCGCGAGATCGTCGCGGGCGCCACGCCGGCGCCGGCGCGTCCCGGGTGGACGGGCCGGCGCCGCGGTGCGCCCGCCCCACCCCGGGAGAGCCCATGTCCAGCGAGCCGACGGACCCCACGACGGACCCCACCGCGCGACGCCGTACCGTCCTGCGGGGCGCGGCGCTGGCCGGGGCCGCCGCGGCCGCCGGAGCGGGCCTGACCGCCTGCGGCGCCAAGAAGGGCTCGTCCGCCGGCCCGACGGCCGCCGCCGACCTCGGGGCGGCCTCGGAGGTTCCGGTGGGCGGCGCCAAGCTCTACCGGGACGACAAGGTGCTGGTGTCGCAGCCCTCCCAGGGCGCCTTCAAGGCGTTCAGCGCGGTCTGCACGCACCAGGGCTGCGTGCTGGACACGGTGGACGGCACCACGGCCTCCTGCCCCTGCCACGGCAGCAAGTTCGACGCCCTCACCGGTGCCGTCGTACAGGGGCCCGCGACCCGGGCGCTGCCCGCCGTGCCGGTCACCGAGGCGGGCGGGAAGCTCACCGCGGGACCCGCCTCGTCCTGACCCCGGACCACCCCCGGACCACCCTCGGGACGGCGGGCCACGGGCGGCCGCCGGGCACTCGTCTCCGGGCCAGCCTCCCGTACCGCGCCGGAGGCAGGATTGTCACTTCCCGCCAGTAGGGTGGGAGGCATGGCAGACCCCAGAAGCTACCGACCGAAGCCGGGCCAGATTCCCGACTCTCCCGGGGTCTACAAGTTCCGGGACGAGCACGGCCGGGTCATCTACGTGGGCAAGGCGAAGAGCCTGCGGTCGCGCCTGTCGTCGTACTTCCAGGACATCACCAACCTCCACCAGCGCACCGCGACCATGGTCACCACCGCGGCCTCCGTGGAGTGGACGGTCGTCACCACCGAGGTCGAGGCGCTCCAGCTGGAGTACTCCTGGATCAAGGAGTTCGACCCGCGGTTCAACGTCAAGTACCGGGACGACAAGAGCTATCCCTCGCTCGCCGTCACCATGAACGAGGAGTTCCCGCGGGTCCAGGTGATGCGCGGTCCCAAGCGCAGGGGCGTGCGCTACTTCGGCCCCTACGCGCACGCGTGGGCGATCCGCGAGACCGTCGACCTGCTGCTGCGCGTCTTCCCCGTCCGCACCTGCTCCGCCGGGGTGTTCAAGCGTTCCGCGCAGATCGGCCGGCCCTGCCTGCTCGGCTACATCGGCAAGTGCTCGGCGCCCTGCGTCGGCCGGATCAGCGCCGAGGACCATCGCGAACTCGCCGAGGAGTTCAGCGACTTCATGGCCGGCCACACCGGCACCTATCTGCGCCGCCTCGAACAGCGCATGAAGGACGCGGCCGCGGACATGGAGTACGAGCAGGCGGCCCGGCTGCGGGACGACCTGGAGGCGCTGCGCCGCGCCATGGAGAAGAACGCGGTGGTGCTCGCGGACGCCACCGACGCCGACCTGATCGCGGTCGCCGAGGACGAACTCGAGGCCGCCGTGCAGATCTTCCACGTCCGCGGCGGCCGGGTGCGCGGCCAGCGCGGCTGGGTCACGGACAAGGTCGAGGCGGTCGACACCGCGGGACTGGTCGAGCACGCCCTGCAGCAGCTGTACGGCGACGAGAGCGGCGACGCCGAGCAGTCCGGCGGCAGCGGCGGCGTGCCCAAGGAGGTGCTGGTGCCCGCGCTGCCGGAGCCGGCCGAACCGCTCGCCGAGTGGCTGTCGGAGCGCCGCGGCTCCCAGGTGAGCCTGCGGGTGCCGCAACGCGGCGACAAGAAGGACCTGCTGGCCACCGTGCAGCGTAACGCGCAGCAGGCGCTGGCCCTGCACAAGACCAAGCGCGCCTCGGACCTGACGACCCGGTCCCGCGCGCTGGAGGAGATCGCGACCGCCCTCGACCTGGACACCGCGCCGTTGCGCATCGAGTGCTACGACATCAGCCACCTGCAGGGCGACGACGTGGTCGCGTCCATGGTGGTCTTCGAGGACGGCCTGGCCCGCAAGAGCGAGTACCGGCGCTTCCAGATCAAGTCGTTCGCCGGCCAGGACGACGTGCGCTCCATGCACGAGGTGATCTCCCGCCGCTTCCGCCGCTACCTGCAGGAGAAGCAGCGGACCGGCGAGTGGGACGGCGACGTCCCGGAGGACGGGCTGCCCGGCGACGGGCTGCCCGAGGGCGCGGGCCCGGACGGCGGGCCGCCCGGCGGCGGCCCCGCGCGGGGCCCGGGGGAGCGGGACACCCCGGAGGTGGCCGGCGGACCCATCGATCCCGAGACCGGGCGCCCGCGCAAGTTCGCCTACCCGCCGCAGCTCGTGGTGGTCGACGGCGGCCAGCCGCAGGTGGCCGCGGCGAGCAGGGCGCTGCGGGAGCTGGGCATAGACGACGTCGCCGTGTGCGGCCTCGCCAAGCGGCTGGAGGAGGTGTGGCTGCCCGGCGACGACGACCCGGTGATCCTGCCCCGCACCAGCGAGGGCCTGTACCTGCTGCAGCGGGTGCGTGACGAGGCGCACCGCTTCGCCATCGCCTACCAGCGCAGCAAGCGCTCCAAGTCCATGAAGGCCGGCGCCCTGGACACCGTCCCCGGCCTCGGCGAGACGCGCCGGCAGGCGCTGCTGAAGCACTTCGGCTCGCTGAAGCGGCTGCGCGCGGCGACCATCGAGGAGATCTGCCAGGTCCCCGGCATCGGCCGCCGTACGGCGGAGACGGTCGCCGCGGCCCTGGCGTCCGCGGCCCCGGCCGCACCCGCGGTCAACACCGCGACCGGCGAGATCATCGAGGACAGCGACGCGGCGCCGCTGACTGCGGTCCCGTCCGACCATCGGGGGAACAGCACATGAGCGAGCAGGACGCGACCAGCATGGAACAGTCGGCACAGCGACGGACACAGGCGCAGGAACCGGAACCGGAAAGGGCGGAGGCAGCCGCCCAGCCACGGAACCCCGGCGATCCGGGGCAGGATCCCGCCGGCCCCGCCCAGCAGTTCGGCCAGGACCCGGGCCAGGACCCGGGCCAGGACCCCGGGGACGGGCCCGGGACGGAGCCCGGGGAGGAGCACGGCCACGCGCACGGGGGTGACACCGGCCACCGGGCCGGCGGCAGCCACCTCACGGCGACGGGAGCGGGCGAGCCGATGGCCGCCATCCCCGAACTGGTGATCATCTCGGGCATGTCCGGGGCCGGCCGCAGCACCGCCGCCAAGTGCCTGGAGGACCTCGGCTGGTTCGTCGTGGACAACCTGCCGCCGGCGCTCATCCCGACCATGGTCGACCTCGGCGCCCGCTCCCAGGGCAACGTGGCCAGGATCGCCGTCGTCGTGGACGTCCGCGGCCGGCAGTTCTTCGACAACCTGCGCGAGTCGCTCGCCGACCTCGCCACCCGCAGCGTCAAGCGCCGGGTGATCTTCCTGGAGGCGTCCGACGACGCGCTGGTGCGCCGCTTCGAGTCCGTCCGCCGCCCGCACCCGCTGCAGGGCTCGGGCCGTATCGTCGACGGCATCGCCGCCGAGCGCGACCTGCTGCGCGAGCTGCGCGGCGACGCCGACCTCGTGATCGACACCTCCAGCCTCAACGTGCACGAACTGCGGGCCAAGCTGGACGCGCAGTTCGCCGGCGAGGAGGAGCCGGAACTCCGGGCCACCGTCATGTCGTTCGGATTCAAGTACGGGCTGCCCGTCGACGCCGACCTGGTGGTGGACTGCCGCTTCCTGCCGAACCCGCACTGGGTTCCGGAGCTGCGCCCCTTCACCGGGCTCAACGACGAGGTGGCCACGTACGTGTTCAACCAGCCCGGCGCCAAGGAGTTCCTCGACCGGTACGCCGAGCTGCTGCACATCATCGCGGCGGGCTACCGGCGCGAGGGCAAGAGGTACGTGACGATCGCGGTGGGCTGCACCGGTGGCAAGCACCGGAGCGTGGCCATGTCGGAGCGGTTGGCGCAGCGCCTCGCGGCGGACGGAGTGGAGACGGTGACGGTGCACAGGGACATGGGGCGCGAGTGATCATGACGGGTCGGCGGCTGCGTCGTTCCAGCCGCCCGGCGGCGCGCGGCCGCCGCGGCGGGGTGCCGCCGAAGGTGGTCGCCCTCGGCGGCGGCCACGGACTGTCCGCCTCCCTGTCGGCGCTGCGCCGCATCACCGGGGACCTGACCGCCGTGGTCACGGTCGCCGACGACGGCGGCTCCAGCGGACGGCTGCGCAGCGAGATGGGCGTCCTGCCGCCCGGCGACCTCAGGAAGGCCCTCGCGGCGCTGTGCGGCGACGACGAGTGGGGCAGGACCTGGGCGAAGGTCGTCCAGCACCGCTTCGTCAGCGGCGGCGACCTGCACGGCCACGCCGTCGGCAACCTGCTGATCGTCGCGCTGTGGGAGCAGCTCGACGACGAGGTGGCCGCGCTGGAGTGGGTCGGCCGGTTGCTCGGCGCGCACGGCAGGGTGCTGCCGATGTCCGCGGTGCCGCTGGATCTGCACGCCATCGTCCGGGGCCACGACCCGGATCGGCCGGACGAGATCTCGACGGTCCGCGGCCAGGCCACGGTGGCGCTGACGCCCGGCGAGGTCCAGGAGGTCCAGCTGGTGCCGGCCGACCCGCCGGCGGTGCCCGAGGCCGTCCAGGCCGTGCTGGACGCCGACTGGGTGGTGCTGGGTCCCGGCTCGTGGTTCTCCTCGGTGATGCCGCATCTTCTGGTGCCCGAACTGGCCGAAGCCCTGATGACGACGAGGGCCCGCCGGGTGCTCACCCTCAACCTCGCGCCGCAGCCCGGAGAAACCGAAGGATTTTCTCCGCAGCGTCACTTGGAGGTTTTGGGCCGACACGCCCCTAAACTCACCATCGACGTGGTGCTTGCCGACGAGGCCGCCGTGCCCGACCGGGACAGCCTCGACGAGGCCGCCGAGAAGTTGGGCGGCACGGTGGAGCTGGCCAAGGTCGCGGCCCCTGACGGGCCCCGGCACGACCCGGAGTTGTTGGCCGCCGCGTATGACAGGATTTTTCGTATGCGTGGAAGGATCGGCCCATGGCGATGACGGCAGCGGTGAAGGACGAGATCTCCCGGCTTCCCGTCACCCGGACCTGCTGCCGCAAGGCGGAGGTCTCGTCGATCCTGCGCTTCGCGGGCGGCCTGCACCTGGTCAGCGGGCGCATCGTGATCGAGGCGGAGCTGGACACCGGGATCGCGGCGCGACGGCTGCGCAAGGACATCCTGGAGATCTTCGGCCACGCCTCCGACCTGGTCGTCATGGCGCCGGGCGGGCTGCGCCGCGGCAGCCGGTACGTGGTCCGCGTGGTCGCCGGCGGCGACCAGCTGGCCCGGCAGACCGGCCTGGTCGACGGCCGCGGGCGGCCCATCCGCGGCCTGCCCCCGCAGGTCGTGTCCGGTGCCACCTGCGACGCGGAGGCCGCCTGGCGCGGCGCGTTCCTGGCGCACGGCTCGCTGACGGAGCCCGGCCGGTCGTCCTCCCTGGAGGTCACCTGCCCGGGTCCCGAGGCGGCCCTGGCGCTGGTCGGCGCCGCCCGCAGGCTGCAGATCCCGGCCAAGGCCCGCGAGGTCCGCAACGTGGACCGCGTGGTCGTGCGGGACGGCGACGCGATCGGCGCGCTGCTGACCCGGCTCGGCGCGCACGACTCGGTGCTGGCCTGGGAGGAGCGCCGCATGCGGCGCGAGGTGCGGGCCACCGCGAACCGGCTGGCGAACTTCGACGACGCGAACCTGCGCAGGTCCGCCCGGGCCGCGGTGGCCGCGGGCGCGCGCGTGTCGCGGGCGCTGGAGATCCTCGGGGAGGACGTCCCCGAGCACCTCGCGGCCGCAGGCCGGCTGCGGATGGACCACAAGCAGGCGTCCCTGGAGGAGCTGGGCTCGCTCGCCGAGCCGCCGCTGACGAAGGACGCGGTGGCCGGGCGGATCCGCCGGCTGCTGGCCATGGCCGACAAGCGCGCGTCCGATCTCGGGATGCCGGGGACCGAGTCGAACCTCACCGACGAGATGGTCGGCTGATACCTCAGCCGCTCTCCCCGCACAGTCAACAGCCTGCCCTCCGCGGGCGGCGTTCCGTCCGGCGCGGACGGTTCGCCCTCCGCGGGCGGTGTGCCGCGGTCCCGGGGGTGCGGGGGCTCCCGGCGTGTTGGGCCGGGAGGCGTCGGGACGCGCTCGGCGCGGCGCCGCGGGGTGGTGGGCGACGGGTCGCGCGCCGACGGCCGCCGCGCTGGTCAGGGCGCCTCCCGGACGGAGTCCGGGCGAGCCCGTGCACCCGTGGGCGGCCCCCGCCCGGGAGCGGCGAACGTGACGGAGGGGCACGCCGCACGGCGGCAGAGCCCCGTGACGCGACCGCGCCGTGGGGCGGGTAGGCTCAGCAGTGGTCGGGGACATCCCATATTTCGCAGCCGGAGAGGGACTCCGGCAACTGAGCGAGGAGATCGGTTCGTGACGATCCGGGTAGGCATCAACGGCTTTGGCCGTATCGGTCGTAACTTCTTCCGCGCCATCCTGGAGCAGGGTGCGGACATCGAGATCGTGGCGGTCAACGACCTGGGTGACACCGCGACCACGGCGCACCTGCTGAAGTACGACACCATCCTGGGCCGCCTCAAGGCCGAGGTGACCCACACCGCCGACACCATCACCGTGGACGGCCACACCATCAAGGTGCTCGCCGAGCGCGACCCGGCCGCCATCAAGTGGGGCGAGCTGGGCGTCGACATCGTGATCGAGTCGACCGGCATCTTCACCAAGGCCGCGGACGCGGGCAAGCACCTCGCGGGCGGTGCCAAGAAGGTCATCATCTCGGCGCCCGCCACCAACGAGGACATCACCATCGTCATGGGCGTCAACCAGGACGCCTACGACCCCGCCAAGCACAACATCATCTCCAACGCCTCGTGCACCACCAACTGCGTGGCGCCGATGGCGAAGGTGCTGCTGGAGAACTTCGGCATCGTCAAGGGCCTGATGACGACGGTCCACGCGTACACCAACGACCAGCGCATCCTGGACTTCCCGCACAAGGACCTGCGCCGCGCCCGCGCAGCCGCGGAGAACATCATCCCGACCACCACGGGTGCCGCGAAGGCCACCGCGCTGGTCATCCCGGAGCTCAAGGGCAAGCTGGACGGCCTGGCCATGCGCGTGCCGGTCCCGACCGGCTCGGTCACCGACCTGGTCGTGGACCTGGAGCGCGAGGTCACCAAGGACGAGGTCAACGCCGCGTTCCAGAAGGCGGCCGAGGGTCAGCTCAAGGGCCTGCTGGAGTACACCGAGGACCCGATCGTCTCCTCGGACATCGTCAACACCCCGGCGTCCTGCACCTTCGACTCGTCGCTGACGATGGTCCAGGGCAAGACCGTCAAGGTCATCGGCTGGTACGACAACGAGTGGGGCTACTCCAACCGCCTCGTGGACCTCACGGTCTTCGTCGGCGACAAGCTCTGACCGCGCTGCCGCAGCGCACCGCGATGTGAGGGACAGGGCCCGGAGGGGTGCGACGACGCACCTCCCGGGCCCTGTCCGCATGCCGACGTCCAGCTCACCACAGGAGACCCGCCTTTCATGAAGACGATCGACGACCTTCTCGCCGAGGGGCAGGTGGCCGGCAAGCGGGTGTTCGTCCGCGCCGACCTCAACGTGCCGCTCTCGGACGGCACGATCACCGACGACGGCCGGATCCGCGCCGCCGTACCGACCATCACCCGGCTCGCCGACGCCGGCGCCAAGGTGATCGTCGCCTCGCACCTGGGCCGCCCCAAGGGCGCGCCCGACCCGCAGTTCTCGCTCGCGCCCGTCGCCGCCCGCCTCGGTGAACTGCTGGGCACGGACGTGGCGTTCGCGTCCGACACGGTCGGCGACAGCGCCGCCGCCACGGTGGCCGGGCTGGCTGACGGCCAGGTCGCGCTGCTGGAGAACCTCCGCTTCAACCCGGGCGAGACCGTCAAGGACGACGCCGAGCGCGGCGCGTTCGCCGACCAGCTCGCCGCCCTCGCCGACTCCTACGTCGGCGACGGCTTCGGCGCGGTGCACCGCAAGCACGCCTCCGTGTACGACCTGCCGGCCCGGCTCCCGCACGCCGCGGGCGGCCTGATCGCCACCGAGGTCGGGGTGCTGAAGAAGCTCACCGAGGACGTGAAGCGCCCCTACGCGGTGGTGCTCGGCGGCTCCAAGGTGTCCGACAAGCTCGGCGTGATCGACCACCTGCTGGAGAAGGCCGACCGCATCCTGGTCGGCGGCGGCATGGTCTTCACCTTCCTCAAGGCCCAGGGCCACGAGGTCGGCAAGAGCCTGCTGCAGGAGGACCAGCTGCCGGTCGTCACCGAGTACCTGGCGCGGGCCGAGGCCAAGGGCGTCGAGTTCGTGCTGCCGGTCGACGTGGTCGGCGCCACCGAGTTCCCCGACCTGAAGACCAAGGCGCCGTCCTCCCCGGCCACCGCGCCGGTGGACTCCATCCCGGCCGACATGATCGGCCTGGACATCGGCCCCGAGTCGCGGAAGCTGTTCGCCGCCAAGCTGGCCGACGCCGCGACGGTCTTCTGGAACGGCCCGATGGGCGTCTTCGAGCACCCCGACTACGCCGACGGCACCCGCGCGGTCGCCCAGGCCCTGATCGACTCCCCGGCCTTCACCGTGGTCGGCGGCGGCGACTCGGCGGCCGCGGTCCGCATCCTGGGCTTCGACGAGAACGCGTTCGGCCACATCTCCACCGGTGGCGGCGCCAGTCTCGAATACCTTGAGGGCAAGACCCTGCCGGGTCTCGCCGCGCTTGAGGGCTGACGCCCGAACTCCCCGGAGCCGCCGGCCGAGGAACCCGGCCGGCCGGTCCGGGAGCGAGCAGGAAGCCCGACCCCGAGCATGGAGAACCGAACACCATGACCGAGCAGAACACCCGCAAGCCGCTGATGGCCGGCAACTGGAAGATGAACCTCAACCACCTCGAGGCCATCGCGCACGTCCAGAAGCTCGCCTTCGCCCTGAACGACAAGGACCACGACGCGGTCGAGGTCGCGGTCCTGACGCCGTTCACCGACCTGCGGTCGGTGCAGACCCTGGTCGACGGCGACAAGCTGAAGATCCGCTACGGCGCCCAGGACATCTCGGCACACGACTCCGGCGCCTACACCGGCGAGATCTCCGGGCCGATGCTGTCCAAGCTGAAGTGCGCCTACGTCGCGGTCGGCCACTCCGAGCGCCGGCAGTACCACGGTGAGGACGACGCGATCGTCAACGCCAAGGTCAAGGCCGCGTACAAGCACGGCCTCACGCCGATCATGTGCGTCGGCGAGGAGCTGGCGGTCCGCGAGGCCGGCAACCACGTCGAGCACACGCTCGCGCAGGTCGAGGGCGGTCTCAAGGGCCTGCCGGCCGAGCAGGCCGCGACGATCGTGATCGCCTACGAGCCCGTGTGGGCCATCGGCACCGGCAAGGTCTGCGGCGCCGACGACGCCCAGGAGGTCTGCACGGCGATCCGTGCCAAGGTCGCCGAGCTGTACACGCAGGAGGTCGCCGACCAGGTCCGCATCCAGTACGGCGGCTCGGTCAAGGCCGGCAACGTCGCGGAGATCATGGCGAAGCCGGACATCGACGGCGCGCTCGTCGGGGGCGCCTCGCTGGACGCCGACGAGTTCACGAAGATCGTCCGCTTCCGGGACCAGTGAACTCCCGACCCGTGTGAAGTACCCTGTCGGGGCCGGTGCGGTGCGCAGACGCCGCCACCGGCCCCGCACCGTAGTCCCTCAGTGCCGTCGTGTAGTCGAGAGAGTTGGTCCAGCCGTGGTCATCGGGTTCTCCATCGCCCTCATCATCTTCAGCCTGCTGCTTCTGCTGCTCGTGCTGATGCACAAGGGGAAGGGCGGCGGCCTGTCGGACATGTTCGGCGGTGGCATGCAGTCCTCCGTCGGCGGTTCCTCGGTGGCCGAGCGCAACCTCGACCGCATCACCGTGGTCGTCGGCCTGCTCTGGTTCGCCTGCATCATCGTGCTCGGCCTGGTGATGAAGTTCCAGAAGTAGCGGCCGCCGCCACTGCTCCGGCCTGCGTCGAGTCCCGTCCGTTCGCGCCGAACTGACGCCTCGTCGGCGACGCGGCTCATCCACGACTTATCATGGAGCCGCGTCTTGGGATACCGTGCCCTTTCCCGCCACGCGCGGGGGCGAACCGGTCTCCGGCAATGGGCGACCTCGCAGCACCATCACGCAGGGAGTTACGACCGTGGCAAGTGGCAACGCGATCCGTGGCAGTCGGGTCGGAGCGGGGCCGATGGGAGAGGCGGAGCGCGGCGAGTCCGCGCCCAGGCTGCGCATCTCCTTCTGGTGCTCCAACGGGCACGAGACCCAGCCGAGCTTCGCCAGCGACGCGCAGATCCCGGAGACCTGGGACTGCCCCCGCTGCGGCTTCCCGGCGGGGCAGGACGAGGAGAACCCGCCGGCACCGCCGCGGACCGAGCCCTACAAGACGCACCTGGCCTACGTCAGGGAGCGCCGCTCGGCCGCCGACGGCGAGGCGATCCTCGCCGAGGCGCTCGCGAAGCTCCGCGGCGAGATCTGACGACTGCGCCCCCGGTTCCGGGGCAGGCTCAGCCCGCTGAGCCCGCCCGGCGGCCGGGGGCTCGTCTCGTGCTGTGGCCCTGCGCGATGTGGGACGTCAACGCGATGGACGCGGTGGCCCGTTCGTAGGTCAGCTGGGCCACGCGCGCGTAGAGGCAGTCCACGATCAGCAGGACGGAGTGGCGGGTGCCGAAGTTGCCCCGCCGGAAGCTGGTCTCGCCCGAGAACGACGTCAGGCGGACGTCCGCGGCCTGGGCGACGGGTGAGCGCGGGTCGCCGGTGACCGCCACCGTGGCCGCGCCGCGCTCGGCGGCCAGCCGCAGCGGCTCCAGGACCTCCCGGGTGGTGCCCGAGTGGGAGACCGCCACCACGGCGTCCGAGGGCGTCAGGAGCGCCGCCGAGGTCTCCGCCGCGTGCACCTCGGTCCAGGCGTGGGCCGCGCACCCGATGCCGAACAGGCGGGCCTGCGTCTCGTGCGCGACGATGCCCGAGCCCCCGACGCCGTAGACGTCGATCCTGCGGGCCCGTGCGAGGGCCTGTGCGGCCCGTTCCAGGGCCTCCCGGTCCAGGAGCTCGGCGGTGTGGCGCAGCGCCTCCAGATCGGCCTCGGCGACCACGCCGATGACGTGCTCCAGGTCGTCGTCGGGCCCGATCTGCGGGCCGAGGGCGGCACCGCGCTGGGCCCGCTGGTCCGCCCCCGCCCGGCCCTGCTCCTGTGCCAGCTCGATCAGCAGCTGCTGGTAGGACTCCAGGCCCAGTGCCCGGCAGAAGCGCGTGACGGTGGCCTGCGAGGTGCCGGTCCTGCGTCCCAGCTCGGCGGCCGAGCCGTGGGTGGCGGCCGCCGGATCGGCCAGGACCAGCTCGCCGACCTTGCGCAGGGAACCGGACATCCGCGGAAGTTCGGAGCGGATCAGTGCGGTGATCATGAACGCGCGTCCCGTCGGGTCTTGTGCCGGAGTGAATCCATCAACCACCATGCGGGTTGATGAGTGAAATCTACAGCCAGCCGCTGGTGATCGGTATCGATGCGGGCGGCACGCGCAGCCGGGCCTGCCTGGCCCTCGCCGACCCGCCCCCGGTGACCGGTTCCGACGGTCCCGCGAGTCCCGCCGATCCCGCCGCCGCGGTCCTGGGACGCGGCAGCGGAGGCCCCGGCAACGCGCTGAGCGTCGGCCGGGCCGACCTGACCCGGCACCTGACCGACGCCATCGCGCAGGCCGTGCCGCCCGCCGCCCGGGGGCGGGTGGTCGCGGCCTTCGGCGGGTTCGCGGGCGCGGCGGAGGGCCTGGGGGACGAGCGCGGCAAGGGCCTCGCGCTGTCGTGCGTGCGGGACGCGCTGGCCGCGAACGGGATCTCCGGCGCGGCGGTCGACGTCGGCGGCGACACGGAGGTGGCGCTCGCCGCCGCACCCGGGGCGCCGACCAGCGGGCTGGTGCTCATCGCCGGAACCGGCGCGATCGCCACCCGGCTGGCCGGCCGCCGGCGGTCCGCGGTGATCGACGGCCACGGGTGGCTGCTCGGCGACGAGGGCAGCGGCTACTGGCTGGGCGGCCGCGCCGTGCGGGCGGCCCTGGAGGCGCTGGACGGCCGCGGGCCGTGGACATCCCTGGTCGCCTCGGTCGCCGCCCACTACCTGGGCGAGGAGGCGGGCCGAGCGGCCGCGGGGCAGCTCCGGCCGGAGGAGCGCTGGCAGTTGAGCGAGGCCGTCGTCACCAGCGCCTACGGGCAGCCTCCGCCGCAGCTCGCGCTGCTCAGCCCGGCCGCGGTGGCCGCGGCCGCCGGGGGCGACGCGGTCGCGCTGCGGCTGCTCGACGAGGCGGCGTCACTGCTGACCGCCACGGTGGGCGCGCTGCACCCGCGGCCGGGGGAGCCGCTGGTGCTCACCGGCGGCCTGCTCGGGCCCGGCGGGCCGCTGCTGTCGCGCGTCGAGGCACGGCTGTCCGGTCTCGGGCTGCACCTCTACCCCACGGCCGACGGCGCCCCCGGCGCGGCGGCGCTGGCCCGCACGCTGCTCTGACCCGCCGGGCGCCCCTCGGCCCGCGCGCCGATGCGCGGGGCCCGGCGCGCACCCGCTGTTCATCTGAGCGGCCCCGCTGAACGCCGGGGGAGCCTTGACGCCGCTCCTCGGTTCGTTGTTTCATCATCGTGCCGACAGTGTGGTTGGCTCAACCAAAGATCATCTTCATCTCCGTGGTCACCCGCGACCACGGGTCTGCGAAGGAGCCCCGGCCATGGCCGCAGGACAGATCAGCGCCGCAGCGTTCGCCGACGAGGGCCGCGCGGCCGTGGAGCGCGCGATCGAGGCGAACAAGGACTCCGTCGCGGCCGCCGGCCGCCTGTTCGCCGACTGCGTGGCCGCCGACGGCGTCATCCACGGCTTCGGCACCGGCCACTCGCAGGCCACCGTGCTGGAGATCGTCGGCCGCGCCGGAGGCCTCATCCCCACCAACCGGATCGGGCTGTCCGACCTGGTGCTGCGCGGCGGCGAGGACCGCTCGGTGCTCACCGACCCGCTGCTGGAGCGCTCCCCGGGCCTGGCCCGGCGCCTCTACGAGCTGGCCGCGCCGCGCCCCCAGGACCTGTTCGTGATCGTCTCCAACTCCGGCGTCAACAACTCGATCGTCGACATGGCGCTCCAGGTGAAGGAGGCCGGCCACCCGCTGATCGCGCTCACCTCGCTCACCCACACCCGCGCGGTGCCGGCGCTGCACCCCAGCGGCAAGCGGCTGGCCGACGTCGCGGACGCGGTGCTCGACAACTGCGCCCCCACCGGCGACGCGATCCTGCCGCTGGCGGACGGCGGCGCGCTGTGCGGGGTGTCCACCATCACCTCCGCGCTGCTGGTGCAGATGGTGCTCGCCGAGGCCGTCGGCCTGCTGCAGGCCGAGGGCCGTGAGGCGCCGGTGTACGTGTCGGCGAACCTGCCCGGCGGCCACGAGCGCAACGTCGTCCTGGAGGAGCGCTACGCCGGGCGGCTGCACCGCGGCGGCTTCTGAAGTCCCCTCAGCTCGTCTCGCTGCGCCATCAACTAGCGTTGGTGTCGCAGCGAGGACGAGGAGAAGTGGACTGATGTCCGGAACCAACACGCAGACCAGGCTGGACCAGCGCCCGGAGTGGCACGCGCTCGCCAAGCACCGCGACGAGCTGGCCGGCGTCCACCTGAGGGACCTGTTCGACCGCGACCCCGAGCGGGGCAGCCGCTACACCCTCCAGGTCGGTGACCTCCACCTGGACTACTCCAAGCAGCTCGTCACCGACGAGACGCTGGAGCTCCTGCGTGAACTGGCCGTCGCCACCGGGGTGTTCCCCCTGCGGGACGCGATGTTCCGGGGTGAGCGGATCAACGTCACGGAGAACCGCGCGGTCCTCCACACGGCACTGCGCGCCCCGCAGTCCGCGACGATCGAGCTCGACGGGCAGAACGTCGTCCCCGGCGTGCACGCCGTGCTCTACAAGATGACGCAGTTCGCCGACCGCATCCGCTCGGGCGAGTGGACCGGCCACACCGGCAAGCGGATCCGGAACATCGTCAACATCGGCATCGGCGGCTCCGACCTCGGACCCGCGATGGCCTACGAGGTGCTGCGTTCCTTCACCGACCGCGACATGACGGTGCGGTTCGTCTCCAACGTGGACGGTGCGGACCTGCACGAGGCGGTGCGCGACCTCGACGCGGCCGAGACGCTGTTCATCGTCGCCTCCAAGACCTTCACCACCATCGAGACCATCACCAACGCCACCTCGGCCCGCCAGTGGCTGCTGGACCGGCTGGGCGCGGGTGACGACGCGGTGGCCAAGCACTTCGTGGCGCTGTCCACCAACGCCGAGAAGGTCTCCGACTTCGGCATCGACCCGCAGAACATGTTCGAGTTCTGGGACTGGGTCGGCGGCCGCTACTCCTTCGACTCGGCCATCGGCCTGTCGCTGATGCTGGCCATCGGCCCGATCGCGTTCCGCGAGATGCTCGCCGGATTCCACCTGGTGGACGAGCACTTCAGGACCGCCCCGCCGGAGAGCAACGTCCCGCTGCTGCTCGGCCTGCTCGGCGTCTGGTACGGCGGCTTCCACGACGCGCAGTCCCACGCGGTCCTGCCGTACAGCCACTACCTCAGCAAGTTCACCGCGTACCTGCAGCAGCTCGACATGGAGTCCAACGGCAAGTCCGTGGACCGCGAGGGCAACCCGGTCGCCTGGCAGACCGGGCCGGTCGTGTGGGGCACCCCCGGCACCAACGGGCAGCACGCGTACTACCAGCTGCTGCACCAGGGCACCAAGCTGATCACCGCGGACTTCATCGGCTTCGCCCGCCCGATCGCGGAACTGGGGCCGCTGGCCGGCCAGCACGACCTGCTGATGGCGAACTTCTTCGCCCAGACGCAGGCGTTGGCCTTCGGCAAGACGCCGGAGGAGGTGCGCGCCGAGGGCGTGTCCGAGGAGCTGGTGCCGCACAAGACCTTCCGCGGCAACCACCCCACCACCACGATCCTGGCGACCGAGCTGACCCCGTCCGTGCTGGGCCAGCTCATCGCCCTCTACGAGCACAAGGTGTTCGTCCAGGGCGCCGTCTGGAACATCGACTCCTTCGACCAGTGGGGCGTCGAGCTGGGCAAGGTGCTCGCCAAGCGCGTCGAGCCGGCCCTGACCGAGGGCGCCGACGTGCCGGGCCTGGACGCGTCCACCACCGCGCTGGTCGCCAAGTACCGCGAGCTGCGCGGCCGCTGAGCGGACCGAAGGGGCGCGGGCAACGGCCACTGGTGCCGTTCCCCGCGCCCCTTCGTGTGCGCCGGCCGCGGGAGTGCCGCGGCGCCGTCCTCCTACGAGGAGGCCGGCGGGTAGAGCTGCGGCGGGAGCTTGGCCGCGGCCGCCCGGTCCAGGAGCCACAGGGTGCGCGAGCGCCCGTACGCGCCCGACGCCGGAGCCTGGAGCTCCCCCGGCGCGGACAGCGCGACCGCGACCGCGCCCGCCTTGTCCTCACCCGCCGCCAGCAGCCACACCTCGCGTGCCGCCCGGATCGCCGGGAGGGTCAGCGAGACGCGGGTCGGCGGCGGCTTGGGCGAGCCGTGCACGCCCACCACCGTGCGGGACCGCTCCCGCACCCCGGGATGCTCCGGGAAGAGCGAGGCCACATGCGTGTCCGGCCCCACCCCGAGCATCAGCACGTCGAACGACGGCACCCGCACGTGGTCCTCGGCGCCCGCCGCGGCCGCCAGCTCCGCGGCGTACGCCTCGGCGGCCGCGTCCGCGTCCGAGCCGTACCGGCCGCCCGAGGCGGGCATGGCGTGCACCCGCTCGGGCGTGACCGGCACCGAGTCCAGCAGCGCCTCCCGGGCCTGCGTGACGTTGCGCTCCGGGTCCCCCTCGGGGAGGAACCGCTCGTCGCCCCACCACAGGTCCAGGCGGGCCCAGTCCACGGCGTCACGCGCCGGGGACCGGGCCAGCGCCGCCAGCAGCGCGTTGCCGTTGCGGCCGCCGGTGAGCACCACCGAGGCGGACCCGCGCGCGGCCTGCGCGTCCACCACCTTCGTGATCAGCCGGGCCGCCGCGGCCTGCGCCATCAGCTCCTTGTCCCGGTGGACCACGACCTGGGGTGTGCTCACGTCGACCTCACTCCGCTCCTCCGCCCTCACTTCGAGGACGGCTTGCCCGAACCCGAACCCGCCCTGGGGGCCGCCTTCTTCGCCGGGGCCTTGGCCGGCTCCGGGGACGCCTTCTGCGCCGCGGGAGTCGGCTCCCCGTCCGTGTGGGCGCTGCCGGAACTCGCCGGCACCAGGTGCTTCACCCCGAACTGCACGGTCGCCCGGTAGATGTCGTCCGGGTCCAGCCGCCGCAGCTCCTCGGCGATCAGCTCGGACGTCTCCCGCCGCTTCAGCGCGACGTGCCGGTCCGGCTGGCCCGGCATGGCCAGCTCCGCCAGGGCGCCGTCCGGGCGGTCCAGGCAGATGTCGCCGTCCTCGCTGTTCAGGTGGACGCCGGTGATCCCCGGACCGCCGGAGACCTTGCGCTCCACCGGCACCCCGAGCCGGTCCGCCAGCCACAGGGCCAGCAGCTCGGTGCTCGGGTTGTACGCCTCGCCCTCCACTATGGCCGCGGAGATCTTGGCGTGCTTCTGGTCCAGGGCCGCCGCCAGCATCGAGCGCCAGGGGGTGATCCGGGTCCAGGCCAGGTCCGTGTCGCCCGGCGCGTACGTCGCGGCCCGCAGGCCGAGCGCGCCGACCGGGTCCTCGGCGGAGGCCGCGTCGGAGATCCGGCGCTGCCCGAGCCTGCCCAGCGGGTCGTCCGCCAGGTTGTCCGGACCGGACTCCGGCCACCAGACGACCACGGGGGCGTCCGGCAGCAGCAGCGGCAGCACCACGGACTCGGCGTGGTGGGACAGCTCGCCGTGCAGGCGCAGCACCACCGTCTCGCCGGTGCCCGCCTCCGAGCCGACCATCACCTCCGCGTCGAGCCGGGTCAGCGCCCGGTCCCGCGGCGAGCGGCCGGGCCGCTTGACGACGACCAGGATCCGCGACGGGTGCTCCTTGGACGCCTCGGTGGCGGCCTTCAGCGCGTCGTACGCGCTGCCCTCGTCGGTGACGATGACCAGGGTCAGCACCATGCCGACGGCCGGTGTGCCGATGGCCCTCCGGGCCTGGATCAGCCCCGCGTTGATGCGGGCCGACGTGGTGTCCGTCAGATCGATCTTCATGGCCGGCGCCAGCTCCTGCCGTCTCGTGCGAGCATCTCGTCCGCCTCGGCCGGGCCCCAGGTGCCCGACGCGTACTGCGCGGGCTTGCCGTGCTTGTCCCAGTGCTGCTCGATCGGGTCGAGGATCGTCCAGGACAGCTCGACCTCCTGGTGGCGCGGGAAGAGGTTCGCGTCGCCGAGCAGCACATCCAGGATGAGCCGCTCGTACGCCTCCGGGCTGGACTCGGTGAACGACTCGCCGTAGGCGAAGTCCATCGACACGTCCCGCACCTCGGTGGAGGTGCCCGGAACCTTCGAGCCGAACCTGACCGTGACGCCCTCGTCCGGCTGCACCCGGATGACCAGGGCGTTCTGCCCCAGCTCCTCGGTGGCGCCGGACTCGAACGGCAGGTACGGGGCCCGCTTGAAGACCACCGCGATCTCGGTCACGCGCCGGCCCAGCCGCTTGCCGGTGCGCAGGTAGAACGGCACGCCCGCCCAGCGGCGGTTGTTGATCTCCACCTTGATCGCGGCGTAGGTGTCGGTCTTGGACTTGGGGTCGATGCCGTCCTCCTCCAGGTACCCGAGCACCTCCTCCCCGCCCTGCCACGCGTGCGCGTACTGGCCGCGCACCGTGTACTTGCCGAGGTCCTCGGGCAGCACGACCGCGCCCAGCACCTTCAGCTTCTCCGCCGTCAGCGCCTTGGGGTGGAAGGAGCCGGGCTCCTCCATCGCGGTCAGCGCCAGCAGCTGCAGCAGGTGGTTCTGGATGACGTCGCGTGCCGCGCCGATCCCGTCGTAGTACCCGGCGCGGCCGCCGATGCCGATGTCCTCGGCCATGGTGATCTGCACGTGGTCCACGTAGGACCGGTTCCAGATCGGCTCGTACATCGTGTTGGCGAACCGCAGCGCCAGGATGTTCTGGACGGTCTCCTTGCCCAGGTAGTGGTCGATCCTGAAGACCTCGTTGGGCGGGAAGACGTCGTGCACGGTCTTGTTGAGCTCCTGCGCGCTCTGCAGATCGTGGCCGAACGGCTTCTCGATCACCGCGCGCCGCCAGGAGCTGCCGGTGCCCTGCGACAGGCCGTGCTTCTTCAGCTGCTGCACGACGTTCGCGAAGAACTTCGGCGGGACGGACAGGTAGAACGCGAAGTTCCCGCCCGTGCCGCGCGCCTTGTCCAGGTCCTCGATCGTCGACTTGAGCGTCTCGAACGCCGAGTCGTCGTCGAACTCGCCGGGCACGAACCGCATGCCCTCGGCGAGCTGCTGCCAGACCTCCTCGCGGAAGGGCGTGCGCGCGTGCTCCTTGACCGCGTCGTGCACGACCTGCGCGAAGTCCTCGTCCGCCCAGTCGCGGCGGGCGAAGCCCACCAGGGCGAAGCCCGGCGGCAGCAGACCGCGGTTGGCCAGGTCGTACACCGCGGGCATCAGCTTCTTGCGGGACAGGTCACCCGTCACGCCGAAGATGACCAGCCCCGAGGGACCCGCGATGCGCGGCAGCCGCCGGTCGAGCGGGTCCCGCAGGGGATTGCCGGCGTAAGCCGGAGATTCGGTGGCCACGTCACGCCTCCGAAGGAGCGAGCCGCTCGAGTTCCGCCTTCGTCGAGTCCAGCAGCTCGTTCCAGGCCGCCTCGAACTTCTCGACGCCCTCATCCTCGAGCACCTGGACCACGTCGTCGTACGAGACGCCGAGCGCCTCGATGGCGTCGAGCTCGGCGCGGGCCTGCTCGTAGGTGCCGTGCACCTGGTCGCCGTCGATCCGGTCCTGCTCCGCGACGGCGTCCATGGTCGCCTCGGGCATGGTGTTGACGGTGTTCGGCGCGACCAGCTCGTAGACGTAGAGGTCGGCCGGGTAGGCCGGGTCCTTCACGCCCGTCGAGGCCCACAGCGGGCGCTGCTTGTTCGCGCCGGCCTTCTCCAGGGCCAGCCAGCGGTCGGAGGAGAAGACCTCCTCGTACGCCTGGTACGCCAGCCGCGCGTTGGCGACGGCGGCCTTGCCCTTGAGCGCCTTGGCCTCGTCGGAGCCGATCTTCTCCAGGCGCTTGTCGATCTCGGTGTCCACCCGGGACACGAAGAACGACGCCACCGAGTGGATCTCGGCCAGGTCCAGGCCCGCGGCCTTCGCCTTCTCCAGACCCGTCAGGTACGCGTCCATCACCTCGCGGTAGCGGTCCAGCGAGAAGATCAGCGTGATGTTGACGCTGATGCCGCGGCCCGTGACGTCCGCGATGGCCGGCAGGCCCGCCTTCGTGGCCGGGATCTTGATCAGCGTGTTCGGCCGGTCCACCAGCCACGCCAGCTGCTTGGCCTCGGCGATGGTGGCCTTGGTGTCGTGCGCGAGCCGCGGGTCCACCTCGATGGAGACCCGGCCGTCCTGGTGCTCGCTCGCGTCGTACACCGGGCGCATGATGTCGGCGGCGTCGCGGACGTCCGCGGTGGTGATCATCCGCAGCGCCTCCTCGACGGTCAGCCGGCGCGCGGCCAGGTCCTCGAGCTGGCTGTCGTAGCCGTCGCCCTGGGAGATCGCCTTCTGGAAGATCGACGGGTTGGTGGTCACGCCCACCACGTGCTGCTGGTCGATGAGTTCGGCCAGGTTGCCGGACGTGATGCGCTTGCGGGACAGGTCGTCCAGCCAGATCGCCACGCCCGCGTCGGAGAGGCGCTTGAGTGCGTCTGTCATCGGAATTGCATCTCCTACTAGTCGTTACCCGGATCAGCGATCTGCGGCGGCGAGAGATTCCCGTGCCGCGGCGGCCACCGCGTCCGCCGTGAATCCGAACTCGCGGAAGAGCACCTTGCCGTCGGCGCTGGCGCCGAAGTGCTCCAGGCTGATGATCCGGCCCGCGTCTCCGACGAACCGGTACCAGGTCAGGCCGACGCCGGCCTCGACCGCGACGCGCGCCTTCACCGACGGCGGCAGCACGCTGTCCTTGTACTCCTGGCTCTGCTCCTCGAACCACTCCACGCACGGCATCGACACCACACGGGTCGGGATGCCGGCGGCCTGCAGGTCCTCGCGGGCGGCGACCGCCAGCTGCACCTCGGAGCCGGTGCCGATGAGCACGACCTTCGGCTCGGCCGGCGCGCCGTCGGCGCCCTGGGCGTCGAAGAGCGTGTAACCGCCGCGCGCGGCCTCGTCGTTGCGCTCGTACGTCGGCACACCCTGGCGGGTCAGCACCAGACCGTGCGGGGCGCCCTTGCCGTAGACCTTGGTCCACCGGCGCTGGATCTCGCGCCAGGCGACGACCGTCTCGTTGGCGTCCGCCGGGCGCACCACGTTCAGGCCCGGGATCGCGCGCAGCGCCGCCACGTGCTCCACCGGCTGGTGCGTCGGGCCGTCCTCGCCGAGGCCGATCGAGTCGTGCGTCCACACGTACGTCACCGGCAGGTGCATCAGCGCGGACAGCCGCACCGCGTTGCGCATGTAGTCGGAGAACACGAGGAACGTGCCGCCGTACGCACGGGTGTTGCCGTGCAGCGTGATGCCGTTGAGCTCCGCGGCCATCGCGTGCTCGCGGATGCCGAAGTGGATCGTGCGGCCGTACGGGTCGGCACCCGGCAGCGGGTTGCCGGACGGCAGGAACGACGACGTCTTGTCGAACGTGGTGTTGTTCGAGCCGGCCAGGTCGGCGGAACCGCCCCACAGTTCGGGGATCACCGGGCCGAGCGCCTCCAGGACCTTGCCCGAAGCGGCGCGCGTGGCAAGGGACTTGCCGGTCTCGAAGGTCGGCAGGTGGTCCTCCCAGCCCTGCGGCAGCTCGCCCGCGGCGACGCGGTCGAACAGCTCGGCGCGCTCGGGGCTGGCGGTGCGCCACGCGGCGAACGACTTCTCCCACTCCGCCTTCGCGTCCCGGCCGCGGTCGCCGACCGCGCGGGTGTGGGCGATCACGTCGTCGGCCACCGCGAAGTGCTGGTCGGGGTCGAAGCCGAGCACCTCCTTGGTGGCGCGCACCTCGTCCTCGCCCAGCGCCGAGCCGTGCGCGGCCTCGGTGTTCTGCGCGTGCGGCGCCGGCCAGCCGATGATCGAGCGGACCGCGATGAACGACGGCCGCTCGGTCTCGGCCTTGGCGGCCTTCAGCGCCTCGTACAGCGCGGGGACGTCCAGCGCGCCGTTCTCCAGCATGCCGACGCGCTGCACGTGCCAGCCGTACGCCTCGTACCGCTTGCAGGTGTCCTCCGAGACCGCGGTCTCGGTGTCGCCCTCGATGGAGATGTGGTTGTCGTCCCACATCAGGACGAGGTTGCCGAGCTTCTGGTGGCCGGCCAGCGAGGACGCCTCGGAGGAGATGCCCTCCTGCAGGCAGCCGTCACCGGCGATCGCCCAGACCATGTGGTCGAACGGGGAGGTGCCGGGCGCCGCGTCCGGGTCGAACAGGCCGCGCTCGTAGCGGGCGGCCATGGCCATGCCGACGGCGTTGGCCACGCCCTGGCCGAGCGGCCCGGTGGTGGTCTCGACGCCGGTGGTGTGGCCGTACTCGGGGTGGCCCGGGGTCTTCGAGCCCCACGTCCTGAACGACTCCAGGTCGCTCAGCTCCAGGCCGTAGCCCGCGTAGTAGAGCTGCGTGTAGAGGGTCAGGCTGGAGTGGCCCGCGGAGAGCACGAAGCGGTCCCTGCCGGTCCAGTTCGGGTCCGCGGGGTCGTGGCGCATGACCTTCTGGAAAAGGAGGTAGGCCGCGGGGGCCAGCGTCATCGCCGTGCCTGGATGGCCGTTGCCGACCTTCTGCACGGAATCCATGGCGAGGACTCGGGCGGTGTCCACCGCGCGCTCGTCCAGTTCGCTCCACTCAAGGTCTGTGGTGGTCGGCTGCTTGCTCACCCTGGGTCAGGGCTCCTCTCCACAATGTCGAAAGCGCCGGTGACATGGTGCCTACCCGACGCGTCGAGCCTACCGCCGCAGGGCGCTCACCTTTTCGATCCTGCCCCCGTACCGGCCGCTTCGCTCGCTGAACCCGTGAACACGGGGTGAACCCCGGTCCCCGGCCCGGGCGACCGCGCCACGGCGGACACGTTCCACCCCCGGGCGAAAGCCGGGTATTCCCTACCTCTAGAGTGGCGTGGTACGCGCAAGCGTCCCTGGGCCCCGCTGAAACCCGCCGGTGGCCCGTGCTTGCTGACTCGTCTCTCTTGGGGTGTTCGTGACGGCCGTCGAAACCCGACCCGCAGGGGTCATCGGGACGGGCTCAGCGCACCGGCCGCTTCGGGCCCGTGTCATGGGGTTCGTGGCTCTCACCAAGCCGCGCATCATCGAGCTTCTGCTGATCACCACCGTCCCGGTGATGTTCCTGGCGGCCGGGGGGGTGCCGTCGCTGTGGCGGGTCGTGGCCACCGTGGTCGGCGGCTACCTGTCGGCGGGCGGCGCGAACGCACTCAACATGTACATCGACCGGGACATCGACGCGCTGATGCACCGGACCGAGCAGCGGCCGCTGGTCACCGGCCTGGTGTCGCCCAGGGAGGGCCTGGTCTTCGGGATCACGCTCTCGGTGGTCTCCACCGCCTGGTTCGCACTGCTGGTCAACCCGCTGTCCGCGGCGCTGTCCCTCACCGCGATCCTCTACTACGTCTTCGTCTACACGCTGTGGCTCAAGCGCCGCACCTCCCAGAACATCGTGTGGGGCGGGGTGGCCGGCTGCCTGCAGGTGTTCATCGGCTGGTCCGCGGTGCGCGACGAGCTGGCGTGGGCGCCGTTCGTGCTCTTCCTGGTGCTGTTCTTCTGGACCCCGCCGCACTACTGGCCGCTGTCCATGAAGGTCAAGGACGACTACGAGCGGGTCGGCGTGCCGATGCTGCCGGTGGTGGCCGGCAACCAGGTCGTGGCGCGGCAGATCGTGCTCTACAGCTGGGTGATGGTGCTGACGTCGCTCACGCTGTGGTGGCCGCTGGGGCAGACGTCGTGGTTCTACCCGGTGGTGGCCACGGCGCTCGGCGGGTTCTGGCTCAAGGAGGCGCACGGGCTGCACGCCCGCGCCAAGGCCGGGGTGACGGGCGCGAAGCTCAAGGAGATGCGGCTGTTCCACTGGTCGATCACCTACGCGACGCTTCTTTTCGTCGCCGTCGCGGTGGACCCCTTCCTCCACTGACCCGCCTTCGCGGGTCCGCCTCACCGTCCCCGCGCGCGCCCGCACCCCGCCACCGGCCCCGCCAGTGGCCGCCCGGTGCCGGGGCGTGCCCGGGAGGGCCTTGGAGTGGGGGTTACTCGCGGGTAGGGTGGAGTCATGGCTGAGAGCACTCCGCAGGAGAAGGCCCGGGCGGAACGACGGGCGAACCGGCTGGCGCGGCAGATCAGGACCTTCGCCGCCACCCACGGCGGCTCCGCCGACGCCGTCGTCGAGTACATCGGCGCCCGCGGCTCCCGCATCGTGCTGGTCGGCGAGAACGGGGAGTGGGGCGACCTGGTCGCACCGAGCCCGGCCGTCGCCGCCGAGGCCGTCGCGCGCGCCGGCGTCACCCTCCACGACGAGTTCGGCGGCGAGATCGCCCACCGCATCCGCACCGGCCCGTACGAGTGGACCCGGATGGCCGGGTTCCAGATGGGCGGTCCCGCCAACACCTGACGGCACCTCCGGCCGTTATGACCGTGGCAGGGTCGTGACGCAGGAGGAGGGGAGCCGATGGACGGGGCGCAGGGACACCTCGTGGACGCGCAGTGCCACGGGGTGCTCCAGGGAGAACTGGGCCTCGGTTCGTTCGAGGCCCGGCTGCCGGGGACGGCGGCCCCCCACACCACTCTCTTCGACAGCCCCACCGGCTTCGCCGTGCGCCGCTGGTGCCCGCCGCTGCTGGGTCTTGAGCCGCACTGCCCGCCGGCCCGCTACCTGGCGCGCCGCCGCGAGCTGGGCGCGTACGAGTCCGCCCGGCGCCTGCTGCGCAGCACCGGCGTCACCGCCTACCTCGTGGACACCGGCGAGCCCGGCGACCTGGGCGCGCCCAAGGACCTCGCGGTGGCCGGCGGCGGCGTCGCGTTCGAGATCGTGCGCCTGGAACCGCTGGCCCAGCAGGTGGCCGACACCTCCGGCACGGTCGACGGCTTCCTGGCCAACCTCGCCGAGGCGGTGCACGCCGCCGCGCAGGAGGCCGCGGGCTTCTCCTACGGCACCGGCACCGCGGCGAGCCACGAGCCCGGCGGCCGCCACGCCAGGACCGGGCCGCCGCGCGTCCCCCCGCCCTGGCCCGAGCCGGCCGGCGGCTCCGCGGGCCGCGGACGGCACGCGCGGCCGTGGGACGAGCACGGCGACGGGCACGCCGACGAGCCGGGCCCCGCCGGGGGTCCCCGCCCACCGGGCCCGCACGACGTCCGCACGGCCGCCGCCCGCTGGCTCGCCGAACGCACCGTCGGCGGCCGGCTCACCGACGAGGTGCTGCGCCGGCACCTGGTGTGGCACGCGGTCGCCACCGGGCTGCCGCTGTCGCTGAGGTACGGCCCGGACGGTCCCGGCCCGCGGGCCGCGGCGGAGTTCCTGCACGCGACGGCCGGGCTCGGCACCGACGTCGTGCTCACCCCCGGGACGCGCCACCAGGCGGCCGCCGCGGAACTGGCCGCCGTGCTGCCGCACGTCTACGTGGCGCTGGGCGGCGACCCGTCGGCGGTGCTCGCCCGCACCCCGTTCGGCAAGGTGCTGTACGCGAGCGGCGCGGCGGGACTGCCCGAGCTGTACGTCACCGGCGCGCGGGCGTTCCGGGCCGGGCTCGCCCACCTGATCGACGGGCGGGTGGCGGCGGGGGAGTGGTCAGCGGCGGACGGAGAGCGGGTCGCCGCCCTGGTCGGCGAGGGGAACGCGCGCCGCGTCTACCGGCTGCCGGCCAGCGCCGCCGGCCGCGTCCCGCACCCCCGCCTCCCGCACGCCGACACCCTCCGCTGAAGCGGCGGCGGGCACCCGGCCCGGCTCGGCCGACGGCCGCTCGCGGAACGACAGCAGCACGCGCAGGGTCGCGATCCACACCAGGCAGGCGCCGAACATGTGCAGGTCGACCAGCGCGGCCGGCAGGTGCGTGAAGTACTGGACGTAGCCGATGACGCCCTGGCCCATCAGCACCAGGAACAGTTCGGTGGACCGGCGCTGCGGCCCGGCGGGTGCGTCGACCGCGCGCAGCACGAACCACAGGGCGACGGACAGGCCCACCACCACCCAGGCGAAGTCCGCGTGCAGCTGGGCGATCGTCCGCCAGTCGACGTGGATGCGCTGCACCTTGTGCGCGGCGCTGGAGTCGCCCGGGTGCGGCCCGGCGCCGGTGACGAGGGTGCCGACGACGATCAGCACCACCGTCGCCGCGCCCATGACCTGGCCCAGCTGCCGCACCGCCTTGCCGACCAGCGGCCGCGGCGACGCGTCGCCCTCGCCCACCCGCTGCCAGGTGAGCACCGCGACCGTGATGAGCGCGGCGGAGAGCAGGAAGTGCAGCGAGACCACGTACGGGTTGAGCTTGGTGAGCACGGTCAGGCCGCCCCACACCGCGTTGCCCACGACCACCCAGAACTGCGCCCAGGCCAGCCGGTACAGGCCGGTGCGGCGCGGCTCCATGGCGCGGATCGCGATGATCGCCCAGCCGACGGCCGCGCACAGCACGTACGTGAGCATGCGGTTGCTGATCTCGATCGCGTGGTGGATGCCCATCTCGCGGGTGCCGAGCAGGCTGTCGCCACTGCACGTCGGCCAGGTCGGGCAGCCCAGACCTGACGCGGTCAGGCGGACCGCGCCGCCGGTGATCACGATGACCACGGACATCGCCAGGGCGGCCAGCGCCGCACGGCGGACCGTCACGGGGTTCGGGGTCCACCTGGCGGCGATGAAGGCGAGCGGGTTTCGCGCGATTTCGGGCAGCTTCGGCACGGGGACATCGTAGGCGCCCGCCTTGTGCACGCTTTCACGAGGGTGTCCCGCGTCCCCCGGAAGGCGTGACGAGGTGGTGGACGACGGGTTCGGTGGTGGACAGCGCGCGGGCCCGGTCGGCGAGGGAGGCGTCGTAGGCGGTGAGCCGCGACTGGTGCTGGCGCAGGTGCTCCTCCCAGCTCGGGACGTCGAACACCTCGACCCAGTGGGTGGGTTCCCCGGCGTCCTGGTAGAGCGACCAGTGGGACGCGCCGGTGCGCCGCCGGGAGACGGACAGGGCCGTCATCGCGTCGCGGAACGCGCCGGTGCGGCCGGCCGGGACGGTGTAGGCGATCTGGACCATGACCGGCCCGCCGGCGGAGTCGATGTCGGTGCCGAGGGCGATCATCGGCTCCGGCCAGGGCGCCACGATCTCGCGGTCGAAGGTGCCGGTGCGCGTGTACATCGGCCAGCGTGTGAGGGAGAGCGCGGTGAGCGGCAGCAGGCCCGCGGCGGCCAGCAGCACCGGGCGGGTGCCGGCGGCCTGGGCCAGCAGGCCCCACACCAGGGATCCGATGCCCTGGCCGCCGAGGAAGACCATGAGATAGACCGCGAGCCCGCGGGCCCGCACCCAGGCGGGCAGGGCGAGTTGGAGGGTGGTGTTGAGGGTGGACAGCGCGTACAGCCAGCCCACGCCGGTCACCACCAGGACGAGCGCCACCACCACGGGCACGGTCACCACCGCCGCGACCGCGCTGCCGGCCGCGAACGCGACGCTGCTCAGCGCGAGCAGCAGGTTGCGCCCCACCGTGTTCCGCACCCGCTTGATCGTGACGGCCCCGGCGATCGCGCCGACGCCCAGCGCTCCCAGCAGCAGGCCGTAGCCGCCCGCGCCGAGCCCGAGCCGCCGCGAGGACACCACCGGCAGCAGGCTCCACAGGGCCGAGGCCGGCAGCACGAACAGCGCGGCGCGCAGCATCACCCGGCGCACTCCGGGGGCGTTGCGCACGTAGCGGGTGCCGGCCGACAGCGCGGCGCGCATCCGCTCCGGGGAGCTCCCAGCGGGGGGCGCGGCGCGGCGCCAGGCGAACAGGGCGGCGACGACGCCGAGGAACGACACCGCGTTGATGCCGAACACCACTCCCGGCCCGGTCACCGCGACCAGCACGCCGGCCAGCGCGGGCCCGACGGCGCGCGCGAGGTTGACGTTGAGGCTGCCCAGCGACGCGGCGGCGGGGATCTGCTCGCGCGGCACCAGCTCGGGCTGGATCGCCTGCCAGCCGGGGCCGGTCAGTGCGCTGCCGCAGCCCATCAGGAAGACCAGGGCGATGAGGACCGCGGGCGTGGTCAGGCCGGCCGCGGTGAGGATCGCCAGAGCCGCGCTGACGGCCGTCATCGCCACCGACAGGGCGATCAGCAGCCGCCGCCGGTCGAGCACGTCGGCGAGGACACCGGCCGGCAGCGACAGGAACAGCACCGGCAGCAGGGACGCCGCCTGCACCAGGGACGTCAGCGTCGGCGCGTTCGGCTGGTGCACCAGCATCCACTGCGCGCCCACCGTCTGCATCCAGGTGCCGACGTTGGAACCGAGCTGGGCCAGCCACAGCCCGCGGAACGTCCGCAGCCGCAGCGGTGCCAACGAAGACGGTCCCGAGGCCTCCGGCCGTTCCGCCCCGGCCTCCTGCCGCACGGTCATGCCCGCCCCCTTCCCGGCCCGACGGCCGGCGGTGTGCCCTGGCCCGCGCCCCCCGCGGATGCCGGGACCGTATCCCGGCCGGTCCCTCGCCGCATCTGATGCCCTCGCCGTATCGCACCGGACCGCCGGCGCCCGGGTCAGCGGCGCGGGCCGAGGCTCGACGGTGGGGCGGCGGCTACTCCCAGCGGAAGAAGCGCCCTGCCGCGGCCAGCCCGAGGACCGCCCACACCGCGAGGATGCCGAGGTCGCCCCACGGCATGCCCGCGCCGTGCTGGAGCACGTCCCGCAGGCCGCCGGAGAGCGCGGAGATCGGCAGCAGGTCGAGCACCGCGCGGACGGGCCCGGAGAACTTGTCCATCGGCACGATCACGCCGCCGCCCACCAGGAGCAGCAGGAAGACGAGGTTGGCGGCGGCCAGCGTCGCCTCGGCCTTGAGCGTGCCCGCCATCAGCAGCCCCAGGCCGGAGAACGCGGCGGTGCCCAGCAGGAGCAGCAGCACCACCGCCAGCGGGTCGCCGTGCGGCGACCAGCCCAGCGCCAGCGCGATCAAGGTGAGCAGCACCACCTGAAGCGCCTCGGTGACCAGCACCGAGCAGGTCTTCGCGGCCATCAGCGCCCAGCGCGGCAGCGGCGACGCGCCCAGCCGCTTCAGTACGCCGTAGCGCCGCTCGAAGCCCGTCGCGATGGCCTGGCCGGTGAACGCGGTGGACAGCACGGCGAGCGCCAGGATGCCGGGGGCGAGGAAGTCCACCGACCTGCCCTTGCCGGTGTCCACGATGTCGACCGCGCTGAACAGCACCAGCAGCAGCGCCGGGATCACCACGGTCAGCAGCAGCTGCTCGCCGTTGCGCAGCAGCATCCGGGTCTCCAGCAGCGCCTGCGCCCGGATCATCCGCGGCAGCGGCGCCGCGCCCGGCCGCGGGGTGAACGCGCCCCGGGCGAAGGCCCGGTCCGTGGTCGCAGTGCTCATGCCCGCAGCTCCTTGCCGGTCAGTTCGAGGAAGACGTCCTCCAGGGTCCGGCGCTCCACCGCGAGGTGGTCCGGCATGACGCCGTGCTGGGCGCACCAGGAGGTGACGGTGGCCAGCAGCTGCGGGTCGATCCTGCCCTCGACGCGGTAGTTGCCGGGGGTCAGCTCGGCGGCCAGCGAGTCCTGGGGCAGCGCGTTGAGCAGGGACCCGACGTCCAGGCCGGGGCGGCCGGAGAAGCGCAGCGTGTTCTCGGCACCGCCGCGGCACAGCTCCTCCGGCGTGCCGGCGGCTATCGCCCGCCCGCCGTCGATGATCACCACGTCGTCGGCGAGCTGCTCGGCCTCGTCCATGAAGTGGGTGGTCAGCACGACGGTGACGCCGTCGCCGCGCAGCTCGCGCACCAGGTCCCAGGTGGCGTGCCGGGCCTGCGGGTCGAGGCCGGCGGTGGGTTCGTCGAGGAAGACCAGTTCCGGGCGGCCGACCACGGCCATGGCCAGCGCGAGGCGCTGCTGCTGGCCGCCGGACAGCCGGCGGTAGGGGGTGCGGCCGCACGCCTGCAGGCCGAGCCGTTCGATGAGCAGGCCCGGATCCACCGGGTCGGCGTACATCGTGGCGGTGTGCCGCAGCATCTCGGCGGCGTGCGCGCCCGGGTAGACGCCGCCGGACTGCAGCATCACGCCGATCCTGGGCCGCAGCTCGCCGCCCTGGGCCACCGGATCGAGGCCCAGCACGCGGACGGTGCCGCCGTCGGCGCGCCGGTAGCCCTCGCAGATTTCGACCGTGGTGGTCTTGCCCGCGCCGTTCGGGCCGAGCACCGCGGTGACCGAGCCGCGCGGCACCGCGAGGTCCAGGCCGTCGACCGCGGTCCTGGCGCCGTACCGCTTGACCAGTCCGGTCACCTGGACCGCGGGCTCGTATCGCATGCGGACGAGTCTAGGGAGCCGTCGCGGCCCGCTGGGCGGCAGGGCGGAATTAGGTGACCCTAAGTGATGCAGCACACCGTGTCGGCGAGTGGAGCCGCTTGCCCGCGTCTGGCGAATTACGCAACAATGGGCTTGTGAAAAACGTCGGTGGTGCCGCTCAGGGGGCGGCGGAGGAGCAGACGACCGGGGAGCGGCGCACCCGCAACCGGGTCGCCCGGTCCATCCTGGACCACGGGCCCTCCACGGCCGCCGACCTCGCCGAGCGCCTCGGCCTCACCCAGGCGGCGGTACGCCGTCACCTGGACGCCCTCGCCGCGGAGAACGTGGTGGAGGCCCGCGAGCAGCGCGTGTACGGCCACCGCGGCCGCGGCCGCCCGGCCAAGGTGTTCGCGCTGACCGACTGCGGCCGCGACTCCTTCGACCAGTCCTACGACCAGCTCGCGGCGGACGCGCTCCGCTGGATCGCCGAGTCGGCGGGCGGCGGCGAGGACGGGGAGGCCGCGGTCACCGCGTTCGCCCGCGCCCGCGTCGCCGCGCAGGCCGAGCGGTACCGCGCGATCGTGGACTCCGCCGCCCCCGAGGACCGTGCCAAGGCGCTGGCCCGCGCCCTGTCCGGGGACGGGTACGCTGCTACCGCGCGCAGCGCGAGTACCCCCGGCCCGGCCGGGGAGCAGCTCTGCCAGCACCACTGCCCGGTGGCGCACACCGCCGAGCAGTTCCCGCAGCTGTGCGAGGCGGAGGCCGAGGTCTTCTCCCGCCTGCTCGGGACGCACGTCCAGCGGCTGGCCACCATCGCCCACGGCGACGGGGTGTGCACCACGTTCATCCCCAGGACCGGCCCCGAGACCGCGACCAGAGCCGGCCCCACGGCCGGCACCGAATCCGGGACCGGTTCCGGACCGGGCACCGGCCGGGTCCCACGGCCCGGCGCGGCCGCCCCCGCGGCCGACCCTGAACCAGCAGCAGCACCAGCACCAGAACCTGAAACCGCCAGCACGTCCGGGAGGAACCCCGCATGACTGCTCCCACGGAGACCACTCACCCGGAGCTCGAGGGCATCGGCACCTACGAGTACGGCTGGGCCGACTCCGACGTCGCCGGGTCCGCCGCCAAGCGCGGTCTCTCCGAGGACGTCGTCCGCGACATCTCCGCGAAGAAGTCGGAACCGGACTGGATGCTGAAGCTGCGGCTCAAGGGCCTGCGGCTGTTCGGCAAGAAGCCGATGCCGACCTGGGGGTCCGACCTCACCGGCATCGACTTCGACAACATCAAGTACTTCGTCCGGTCCACCGAGAAGCAGGCCGAGTCCTGGGAGGACCTGCCGGAGGACATCAGGAACACCTACGACAAGCTCGGCATCCCCGAGGCGGAGAAGCAGCGCCTGGTCGCCGGTGTCGCCGCGCAGTACGAGTCCGAGGTCGTCTACCACCAGATCCGCGAGGACCTGGAGGAGCAGGGCGTCATCTTCCTGGACACCGACACCGCGCTCAAGGAGCACCCCGAGCTGTTCCAGGAGTACTTCGGCACCGTCATCCCGGCCGGCGACAACAAGTTCGCGTCGCTGAACACGGCGGTGTGGTCCGGCGGCTCCTTCATCTACGTGCCGAAGGGTGTGCACGTCGAGATCCCGCTGCAGGCCTACTTCCGGATCAACACCGAGAACATGGGCCAGTTCGAGCGGACGCTGATCATCGTCGACGAGGACGCCTACGTCCACTACGTCGAGGGCTGCACCGCGCCGATCTACAAGTCGGACTCGCTGCACTCCGCGGTCGTGGAGATCATCGTGAAGAAGGGCGGCCGCTGCCGCTACACGACGATCCAGAACTGGTCGAACAACGTCTACAACCTGGTCACCAAGCGCGCCGTGGCGTACGAGGGCGCGACCATGGAGTGGGTCGACGGCAACATCGGTTCCAAGGTCACCATGAAGTACCCGGCCGTGTACCTGATGGGCGAGCACGCCAAGGGCGAGACGCTGTCCATCGCGTTCGCCGGCGAGGGCCAGCACCAGGACGCCGGCGCCAAGATGGTGCACATGGCGCCCAACACGTCGTCGAACATCGTCTCCAAGTCGGTGGCGCGCGGCGGCGGCCGGACCTCCTACCGCGGCCTGATCGAGATCGGCGAGGGCGCGGCCGGATCGAAGTCCAACGTGCTGTGCGACGCGCTGCTGGTGGACACCATCTCGCGCTCGGACACCTACCCCTACGTGGACGTCCGCGAGGACGACGTGTCCATGGGCCACGAGGCGACCGTCTCCAAGGTCTCCGACGACCAGCTCTTCTACCTGATGAGCCGCGGCATGACCGAGTTCGAGGCCATGGCGATGATCGTGCGCGGCTTCGTCGAGCCGATCGCCAAGGAGCTCCCGATGGAGTACGCCCTGGAGCTCAACCGCCTGATCGAGCTGCAGATGGAAGGCGCGGTCGGCTAGCCGGCACCCGCCCCCTCACCTTCGACGTACACCCGGAAAGAGAGCAGTACGACACGCCATGGCTGAGAACACCCCTGCGGCGGGCAGCACCACCGACGGTGCCATCACGGTGGGGCGGCCGGCCGAGACGCCGGCCCAGCCCACCGATGCCCGGGTCAGCGCGGCCCCGTCCTACGACGTCGCCGACTTCCCCGTGCCGCACGGCCGCGAGGAGGAGTGGCGGTTCACGCCGCTGGAGCGGCTGCGCGGCCTGCACGACGGCACCGCCGAGGCCACCGGCGGCCTGCGCGTCGAGGTCACCGCGCCCGACGGCGTCACCGTCGAGACCGTGGACCGCACCGACCCGCGCATCGGCAAGGCCGGCAAGCCCGTCGACCGGGTCGTCGCCCAGGCGTTCAGCGCCTTCGAGAAGGCGTCGGTGATCACCGTTCCCAAGGACGCGGTGCTCACCGAGCCGGTGCGGATCGCCGTGCACGGCGAGGGCGGCGTCGTCTTCGGCCACCAGGTCGTGGAGCTGGGCGCGTTCGCCGAGGCCGTGGTCGTCATCGACCACACCGGCGACGCCACGCTCGCGGCCAACGTGGAGTTCCTCGTCGGCGACGGCGCCAAGCTCACCGTGGTCTCCGTGCAGGACTGGGACGACACCGCGGTGCACGTCGCCCAGCACACCGCGCTGATCGGCCGCGACGCCACGTTCAAGTCCGTGGTCGTCACCTTCGGCGGCGACGTGGTCCGGCTGCACCCGCGGGTGATCTACGGCGCGCCCGGCGGTGAGGCCGAGCTGTTCGGCCTGTACTTCACCGACCAGGGCCAGCACCAGGAGCACCGGCTCTTCATCGACCACGACACCCCGCACTGCCGGTCCAACGTCGCCTACAAGGGCGCGCTGCAGGGCCAGGACGCGCACGCGGTGTGGATCGGCGACGTGCTCATCCGGGCCGCCGCCGAGGGCACCGACACCTACGAGCTGAACCGCAACCTCGTGCTCACCGACGGGGCGCGGGTCGACTCGGTGCCGAACCTGGAGATCGAGACCGGCGAGATCGTCGGCGCCGGCCACGCCTCCGCGACCGGCCGCTTCGACGACGAGCAGCTGTTCTACCTGATGTCCCGCGGCATCGGTGCCGAAGAGGCCCGCCGCCTGGTGGTCCGCGGCTTCTTCGGCGAGCTCGTCCAGCAGATCGGCCTGGCCGACCTGGAGGAGCGCCTGATGGCGAGCATCGACGCCGAACTGGAGGCGTCGGTCGGATGACCAGCACGGAGCAGGGCGCACCGGTCGGCTTCGCCCGGGTCTGCGCGCTCAGCCAGCTCGAGGACGACACACCGCACCGGGTGGAGGTCGACGGCGTGCCCGTCTCCGTCGTCCGCACCGAGGGCGAGGTGTTCGCGATCAACGACATCTGCTCGCACGCCAACGTGTCGCTGTCCGAGGGCGAGGTGGAGGACTGCCAGATCGAGTGCTGGCTGCACGGCTCCAGCTTCGACCTGCGCACCGGCAAGCCGTCCGGGCTGCCCGCCACGCGGCCGGTCCCCGTTTACCCCGTCAAGATCATTGGGGACGACGTGCTCGTCTCCGTCACCCAGGAGTCCTGAGTCACCCATGGCCACGCTTGAAATTCGCGACCTGCACGTCACCGTCGAGGCCGACAACGCCACGAAGGAGATCCTCAAGGGCGTCGACCTGACCGTGAAGCAGGGCGAGACGCACGCCATCATGGGCCCGAACGGCTCAGGCAAGTCCACTCTCGCCTACTCGCTCGCCGGTCACCCCAAGTACACCGTCACCAGCGGCACCGTCACCCTCGACGGCGAGGACGTCCTCGCCATGACCGTCGACGAGCGTGCCCGGGCCGGCGTCTTCCTCGCCATGCAGTACCCGGTCGAGGTCCCCGGCGTCTCCGTCTCCAACTTCCTGCGCACCTCGGCCACCGCCATCCGCGGCGAGGCCCCCAAGCTGCGCACGTGGGTCAAGGAGGTCAAGGAGACGATGGAGCGGCTCCACATGGACCCCTCCTTCGCCGAGCGCAACGTCAACGAGGGCTTCTCCGGCGGTGAGAAGAAGCGCCACGAGATCCTCCAGCTCGAACTGCTCAAGCCGCAGGTCGCGATCCTCGACGAGACCGACTCCGGCCTCGACGTCGACGCCCTGCGCATCGTCTCCGAGGGCGTCAACCGGGTGCGCGAGACCGGCGAGACCGGCACCCTGCTGATCACCCACTACACGCGCATCCTGCGCTACATCAAGCCCGACTTCGTGCACGTCTTCGTGGGCGGCCGGGTCGCCGAGTCCGGCGGCGCCGAGCTGGCCGACAAGCTCGAGGAAGAGGGCTACGAGTCCTACGTGAAGGGTGGCGCTTCCGCGTGACAACCACCTCGTCCGCCGGCCTGGCGCTGCCCGGCCTCCTCGACACCGAGGCGATCCGCAAGGACTTCCCGGTGCTGGACCGCCTGGTCCACGGCGACCGCAAGCTCGTGTACCTGGACAACGCGGCGACCTCGCAGAAGCCGCGCCAGGTGCTCGACGTGCTCAGCGCGTACTACGAACGGCACAACGCCAACGTCCACCGTGGCGTGCACGTGCTCGCCGAGGAGGCCACCGCGCTCTACGAGGGCGCCCGCGACAAGGTCGCGGCGTTCATCAACGCGCCCAGCCGCGACGAGGTCATCTTCACCAAGAACGCCTCCGAGTCGCTGAACCTCGTGGCGAACATGCTCGGCTGGGCCGACGAGCCCTACCGGGTGGACCGCGACACCGAGATCGTCATCACGGAGATGGAGCACCACTCCAACATCGTGCCGTGGCAGCTGCTGTCGCAGCGCACCGGCGCGAAGCTGAAGTGGTTCGGCCTGACCGACGACGGCCGCCTCGACCTGTCGGACATCGAGCAGGTCATCACGGAGAAGACCAAGATCGTCTCCTTCGTGCTGGTCTCCAACATCCTGGGCACCGTCAACCCGGTCGAGGCGATCGTGCGCCGCGCCCAGGACGTCGGCGCGCTGGTGCTCATCGACGCCTCGCAGGCCGCCCCGCACATGGTGCTGGACGTGCAGGCGCTCGGCGCCGACTTCGTGGCCTTCACCGGCCACAAGATGCTCGGCCCGACGGGCATCGGCGTGCTGTGGGGCCGCCAGGAGCTGCTGGAGGACCTGCCGCCCTTCCTCGGCGGCGGCGAGATGATCGAGACCGTGTCGATGCACTCCTCCACCTACGCGCCCGCGCCGCACAAGTTCGAGGCCGGCACCCCGCCGATCGCGCAGGCCGTGGGCCTGGGCGCGGCCGTGGACTACCTGACCGCGATCGGCATGGAGAACATCGCCGCGCACGAGCACGCGATCACCGAGTACGCGGTGCGCCGGCTGCTGGAGGTGCCGACGCTGCAGATCGTCGGCCCCGCCACCGGCGAGGACCGCGGCGCGGCGATCTCCTTCACGCTCGGCGACATCCACCCGCACGACGTGGGCCAGGTGCTGGACGAGCAGGGCATCGCGGTGCGGGTCGGCCACCACTGCGCCCGCCCGGTGTGCCTGCGCTACGGAATTCCTGCGACCACGCGGGCGTCGTTCTATCTGTACTCCACCCCGGGCGAGGTCGACGCCCTGGTCGACGGGCTGGAGCAGGTCCGGAACTTCTTCGGTTGATGGCGGTGCTGCTGTGAAGCTCGACTCGATGTACCAGGACGTCATCCTGGACCACTACAAGCACCCGCACGGCCGCGGCCTGCGCGACGGCCAGGCCGAGGTGCACCACGTCAATCCGACCTGCGGCGACGAGATCACGCTGCGCGTGCGGATGGACGGCACCGTGATCGGCGACGTGTCGTACGAGGGCCAGGGCTGCTCCATCAGCCAGGCCAGCGCGTCGGTGCTGAACGAACTGCTGGTCGGCAAGGACGTGGGCGAAGCGCAGAAGATCCAGGAGACCTTCCTGGAGCTGATGCAGTCCAAGGGGCAGATCGAGCCGGACGACGCGATGGAGGAGGTGCTGGAGGACGCGGTGGCGTTCGCCGGCGTCTCCAAGTACCCGGCGCGCGTGAAGTGCGCGCTGCTGAGCTGGATGGCGTGGAAGGACGCGACCGCGCAGGCGCTGTCCGGCACGGCGGGAAAGTAAAGGAGACCGCATGAGCGAGAACACCGAGGTCGCCCTCAAGCCGGCCTCCGAGGAAGAGATCCGCGAGGCGCTGTACGACGTCGTCGACCCCGAGCTGGGCATCGACGTCGTCAACCTGGGCCTGATCTACGGGATCCACGTCGACGACGGCAACGTCGCCACCCTGGACATGACCCTGACCTCCGCCGCGTGCCCCCTCACGGACGTGATCGAGGAGCAGGCGAAGACCGCCACCGAGGGCATCGTCAACGACCTGAAGATCAACTGGGTCTGGATGCCGCCGTGGGGTCCCGACAAGATCACCGACGACGGCCGCGAGCAGCTGCGCGCCCTGGGCTTCAACGTCTGAGGCGTCCCTTCCGGCGCGGTGCCCCCGGGCGCCCGCCCGTCCGTTCTCCGAAGGCCGGTGGCCACCGCAGCACGCGGTGGCCACCGGCCTTTCGCGTGCGCGGCCGCCGGGGGCGCCGGGCGGCCGGAGGCTCCCGGGGCGCGGGCGTTGACGGCGGGCGCGAGACGTTGCGAAAGTTGTCGCAACTTCTGATTCCGACGAGAGAGGCGGCCGGAATGGCCCAGGGCGCGGACGGACGGCCGGCGGCGGCACGCGAGGACCTGCAGGACTACGTGCGCGAACTCGCCGAGCCCCTCGTGCCGTTCGCGGGGGAGAGCGGCGCCCGGATCCGCCTCGGCGTGAACATCGCCCACCACGACGACGCTGCCGCCGACCTGGAGGGCTACGCGCGCCCGCTGTGGGGGCTGGCGCCGCTCGGCGCGGGCGGCGGCGACTTCGCCCACTGGGACGTGTGGGCGCAGGGCCTGGCCGCCGGCACCGACCCCGCCCACCCGGACCACTGGGGCCGCCCCGGCCACCTCGACCAGCGCCTGGTCGAGACCGCCGCGATCGGCTTCGCCCTCGCGCTGGTCCCCGAGCGGCTGTGGGACCCGCTGAGCGGCGCGGAGCGCGACCGCGTCGCCGCATGGCTCACCGCCGCCCTCGACCGGACCCACGCCCCGAACAACTGGGACTTCTTCCCCGTCATGGTCAGCCTGGGCCTGGACCGGGTGGGCGTCGCCCACGACCGGGAGGCCCGGCACGCCCGCCTGGACCGGCTGGAGACCTACGCGCTCGCCGACGGCTGGTACTCCGACGGCGCCACCGAGCAGCGCGACTACTACATCCCCTGGGCCATGCACTTCTACGGCCTCGTCTACGCGGCGCTCGCCGGCGCCGAGGACCCGGCCCGCGCCGCCCGGTTCCGCGAGCGCGCCGCCGCGTTCGCCCTCGGCTTCCGGCACTGGTTCGCCGACGACGGTGCCGCCGTGCCGTTCGGCCGCAGCCTCACCTACCGCTTCGCGCAGGGCGCGTTCTGGGGCGGGCTGCCCTACGCGGGCGTCGGCGTCCTGCCGGCCGGCGAGGTCAAGGGCCAGCTGCTGCGGCACCTGAGGTGGTGGCGGGAGCGCACCGCGCAGACCTCGCCGCACGGCGTACTGACCATCGGCTACGGCTACCCGCAGCCCGGCGTCGCCGAGCAGTACAACGGGCCCGGGTCGCCGTACTGGGCGATGAAGGCGTTCCTGCCGCTGGCGCTGCCCGCCGGCGACCCGTTCTGGACCGCCGAGGAGCAGCCGCCGGCCGAGCTGCCCGCCACGCTCGTGCAGCCGCCCGCCGGCGCGGTGCTGATGCGCTCCGGCGGCGACGTCACGCTGCTCGGCGGCCGCCAGTCCAACGCCTGGGTGCGCGGCGGGTCCGCGAAGTACGCCAAGTTCGCCTACTCCACCCGCTTCGGCTTCAGCCTGCCCGCGGACGAACTCGGCCTGGTCCACGGCGCGTACGACTCGATGCTCGCGGTCAGCGACGACGAGGGCGAGCCGGTGCACTTCCGGGTGCGTGAACGCTGCGAGGACGCGGTGACCGAGGCCGACGGCACGGTGTGCGCCACCTGGCACCCCTGGCCGGACGTGGAGATCACCAGCTGGATCAGCGCGTCCGCGCCCTGGCACCTGCGCACCCACCGCATCCGCACCGGCCGGGCGCTGTACACCGCCGAGGGCGGCTTCGCCGTCGACCGCGACGGCGGCCCGGGGCCGCGCACCGAGGCCGAGGGCGCGGCGGTCGCGGTGTCGGCGGCCGGCGACCTGAGCGGGCTGCGCGACCTCGACGGCGGGCGCACCGGCACGGTGATCGAGTGCCTGCCCGGCACCAACGTCCTCGCCCGGCGCACCGTCCTGCCGACGCTCACCGGTTCCCTGCCGCCCGGCGAGCACTGGTTGCGCTGCGCGGTGCTCGGCGCCGGGCCCGCTCAGGCGGCCGCGTGGGAGCAGGAGCCGCCGGCGGCGCGCCACTGAGGGGGACAGGAGGAGAGCCCTGCGCGGTGAGAGCCCTGCGCGGGGGGGAGCCCGCGGCCGGACGCGCGGCGCGGGTGCGGCGGGTCAGGACGCCGCGTCCCGCACGGCCGTCAGGGCGGCCCCGACGCTCGCCGCGATGTCCGTGACCGGGTAGAGCGCGGCCCGGACCGTGCGGTCCGCGTCCAGGACGAGCGTCAGCCGCTTGAGGCGGACCGCGCCCCCGGTGCGGAAGACCGGCAGCCGCAGGGCCGCGCTCAGCGCCGCCCCGTCGTCGGAGAGCAGCGGGAAGCCGAGCCGTTCCTTGGCGGCGAACTCCGCCTGCTCGTCCGGGCGTTGTGTGCTCACGCCGACCACGGCGGCGCTCGCGGCGGTGAACTCGGCGAGCCGGTCGCGGAACGTGCAGGACTCCAGCGTGCAGCCCGGCGCCCCCGGGATGGCGGACCAGCCGGGCGGGTAGGACTCCGGTCGCGCGTAGGCGCCGGGGAAGCAGTACAGGACGGTGAACGGCTGCCGGTCGCTCACCGGGTCCACCAGGCCCGCGGCGCCGGGCAGCCGCAGCCCTGGCAGCCGCGTCCCCGTCAACTCCCGCACCCGCGCGGCCTCCTCGGAGCCGGGGCCGGCGGTCGCGGTGGTGGTGCCGTCGCCCAGCACCCAGCCGTCGCCCCAGTCCTGCAGGCCGACCAGCACCGGCAGCAGCGCGCGGCCGCGCGGGGTCAGCAGGTACTCGTGACGGACGGGGCGCTCCTGGTACGGCTCGCGGGTCAGCACGCCATCGGCCACCAGCGCCTTCAGCCGCTCGGCCAGCACCTTGCGGGAGACGCCGAGTTCGGCCCGGAGACCGTCGAACCGCCGTACCCCGCGGGCGATGTCGCGCACGATCAGCAGCGTCCAGGTGTCGCCGACGACGTCGAGCGCCGCCGCGATCGCGCAGTGCGGGTCGGCCCGCCCGCTCCCGTGTGTCATCTCGCCCCTCCCTCCCCGCCGTGCGGTTGACGATAACCGCCGGCGCCTGGGATTGTCAGTTCCGAAAGGGAACTGACTCGGCGGGGGTGGCGGGACATGCGAGCGGCGGGGGGACGGCAGGCCGGAACGGCCCGAACCGGCAAGGGCGTCGGGGGCCCGCACGAGAGGGCACCCCGGGCCGCGGCCCTGCGTGCGGTGCCGAAGGTGGTGTGGCTGCTCGCGGCCGGCTCCTTCGCGAACATGGTCGTCGCCTACACGTTCGTCTACCTGGTGCTCTACCTGACCGGGCCGCGCGGACTGCCCGTCGCCCAGGCCGGCCTGATCGCCGGACTCGGCGGCGCCGGACTGGTCGCGGGCAACTTCACCGGCGGCTGGTTCGGCGACCGGTACGGGCACCGGCGCACCCTGGTGGCCGCCGCGGCCGTCAGCGGGACCGGGCTGATGTGCCTGCCGCTGCTGCCGGTCGCCGGGCTGCTGCTGGTGCTGCCCGCCGCCCAGTACGCGGCCGGCGCGGTGCGCGCGTCGAACTCGGCGCTGGTCGCCGTCTCGGTGCCGGCGGGCGCGCGGCGCCAGGGCTACGCCGTGATGCGGTTCGCGTCCAACGCCGGCTTCACCCTGGGGCCGCCGCTCGGCGCGCTGCTCGCCGCGCACTTCTCCTACGGCTGGCTGTTCGTCGCCGACGGGGCCGGCACCCTCGCCTTCGCGGCGTACGCGTCCCGCATCCTGCCCGCCCGGGGCACGCGCCGCGCCGAGCCCGCCGGCCGGGGCGCGGGGCCCGCGGGCGCGGCGTCCCGCGCGCCGGGCCGGCTGGCGGCCGAACTGCGGGCCAGGCCCGCCGTGGCCGCACTGCTCGCCGCGCTCGTCGTCACCGACACGGTCTACCGCCAGCAGTACAGCACCCTTCCCGTCTACCTCACCGACCACGGGTTCTCCACCGCCTTCTACGGCGGGCTGCTCGCCGTCAACGGCGGGGTCATCCTCTGCCTGGAGATCCCGGTGACGCTCGCCCTGCGCCGGGCGCCGGGCCTGCGGATCATCACGGCGGGCCTCGCGCTGGTCGGCCTCGGCTACGCCGCGCTGCTGCCCGGCGCCACGGTCGGCACCGCCCTCGCGCTGATGCTGCTGCTGACCGCGGGCGAGATCCTCTACAAGACTCCCGCCACGGCCTACGTCGCCGACCACAGCCCGCCCGGAATGGAGGGCCGCTTCCAGAGCCTGTACGCGGGCGCGTCGGTGTCCGGCACCGTCCTGGCCCCGCCGCTGGGCGCCGCCCTCTACTCCGCCGCGCCCTCCGCCCTCTGGCCGACCTGCGCCGCCCTCGCCGCCGCCGCGGCCCTCGGCCTCCTGGCCGTCCACGCCCGCGGTGGTGCCGCAGCGGTGCCGGACACCGCGGACACGCCCGCCGGGCCGGTGCCGGCCCCGAGCACGGGGCCGGTCGCGGACCCGCGCCCCGGGCCGGACCCGGCGTCGGAGCGGACCGTGACCTGAACCGGCCGGGCCGGGCGGCCGGATACGGCCGACCAGGGAGGGAGTGGGGGAGGGCGGGGGATTGCGCAGGGTGAGCCCGTTGGGTGGGGGCGCGCCGCAGGCGTTAGCGTGCTGCCATGACTGAGAACCGCGCCCCCGGCGCCATCGGCGTCGGCCTGGCCACCGTCGCCGACGACGGCACCGTACTCGACACCTGGTACCCCGCCCCCGGGCTCTCGGACGAGCCGGGCCCCGCCGGGACCACGCGGCTCACCGCGGACGAGGCCGCGGTGGCCCTGGGCACGGTGGCTCCCCAGGCCCTCGGCCCCGACCCGCGACGCGGCGTGGAGGTCATCGCCGTCCGCACCGTCATCGCCTCGACGGACGACAAGCCGCTCGACACGCACGACGTGTACCTGCGGCTGCACCTGCTGAGCCACCGCCTGGTCCGGCCCAACACCCAGAACCTGGAAGGCGTCTTCGGCCTGCTGGCCAACGTCGCCTGGACCTCCATCGGCCCGGTGCCGGTGGCACGGCTGGAGCAGGCCCGGCTGGCCGCCCGCGCCGAGGGACTGCACCTGTCGGTCAACGGCGTCGACAAGTTCCCCCGCATGACCGACTACGTCGCCCCCGCGGGCGTCCGCATCGCCGACGCCGACCGGGTCCGCCTCGGCGCCCACCTGGCCACCGGCACCACCGTGATGCACGAGGGCTTCTGCAACTTCAACGCCGGCACGCTCGGCACCTCCATGATCGAGGGCCGCATCTCCCAGGGCGTCGTCATCGGCGACGGCTCCGACGTCGGCGGCGGCGCGTCCATCATGGGCACCCTGTCCGGCGGCGGCACCCAGATCGTCTCGGTCGGCGAGCGCTGCCTGCTCGGCGCCGAGTCGGGCCTGGGCATCGCGCTCGGCGACGACTGCGTGGTGGAGGCCGGCCTCTACGTGACGGCCGGCACCCGCGTCACGCTGCCCGACGGCAACATCGTCAAGGCCGTCGAGCTGTCCGGCGCCGACAACCTGCTCTTCCGCCGCAACTCCACCACCGGCACCGTCGAGGTGCTGCAGCGCAGCGGCTCCTGGGGCGGCCTCAACGCCGTGCTCCACAGCCACAACTGAGCCGTCACGGCGGCCCCGGCCGCGCCCGTCAGCCGTAGAGCCGGCTGCCGTAGCCGGGGCCGTAGTAGACCTCCAGCTCTTCCACGGACTGGCCCTTGCGCTCCTGGCCCGCGGCCATGCGCGCACGCGACGGGGCCGCGTCCGGACGCCAGGTGTCCGGCTTCCACAGGGCGCTGCGCAGGAACGACTTGGAGCAGTGCGAGAACACCTCGTCGACCTCCACCAGCAGCGCCAGCTGCGGGCGGTGGCCCTTGACGGCCATCCGGTCGAAGAAGTCGGCGTCGCGCAGCAGCCGGGCCCGGCCGTTGACACGCAGGGTGTCGCCGCGGCCGGGGACGAGGAAGATCAGGCCCACGTGCGGGTTCGCGAGGATGTTGCGGAAGCCGTCCGCCCGCCGGTTGCCGGGCCGTTCCGGGATCGCCAGCGTCCGGTCGTCCAGTACCAGGGCGATCCCCGCGGGGTCCCCCTTCGGCGACACGTCGCACGCGCCCGCGCCGTCCGACGTGGCCACCAGGCAGAACGGCGCCGCCGCGAGCCACTCCCGGTCCAGCGCGTCCAGCGTGTGCCGGACCTTGCCCGCGTCGCGCGGATGGGGCTCGCCGATCAGCTCGCGGAGCTCCGCCTCGCTGGTGATCTCCTGCACCGCGGGTACCGCCCTTCGCGCCTGCGGGGCCGTCCCGAGTCGGTCCCCGACCGGAACCCACACACTACCGTGGGGGTTTCCGCCCGCGGCCGTCGAACTGCCGCCCGCGGAGCGACCGTCCGTGTCCTGCGCAGAAGGGGAGCATCGCGTGAGTGAACCCGTGAACCCGCCGGCGACCAGCGAGAACGCCGCGACCACCGGCACGACCGCGACCACCATCGAGAGCGCCGACGCCGCCGCCGACGCCGCCAGGACCGACCCGCTCGTCCGGCTCACCGTCGACCAGCTGCGGCAGCGCAGCAGCATGAAATGGCGGACCCACCCCGCCGACGTCCTCCCGCTGTGGGTGGCCGAGATGGACGTGCCGCTGGCGCCCGCCGTGGCGGAGACCCTGCACCGGGTCGCCGACCTCGGCGACACCGGCTACCCCCACGGCACCGCGTACGCCGAGGCGCTGGCCGCGTTCGCCGCCGAGCGCTGGGGGTGGGACGGTCTGCGCGTGGAGCACACCGCGATCGTGCCCGACGTGATGCTCGGCATCGTCGAGGTGCTGCGGCTGCTCACCGGCCCCGGCGACGCCGTCGTGGTCAGCCCGCCGGTCTACCCGCCGTTCTACGCGTTCGTCGCGCACAGCGGCCGCGAGGTCGTCGAGGCGCCGCTGGGCCCCGGCCTGCGCCTGGACCCCGCAGCGCTGGAGGACGCGTTCGCCCGGGCCCGGCGCGGCGGCCGCCGCGCCGCGTTCCTGATGAGCAACCCGCACAATCCGACGGGCGTCGTCCACACCCGGGCCGAGCTCGAAGCGGTCGCCGCCCTCGCCCGACGGCACGGCGTCCGGGTCGTCTCCGACGAGATCCACGCGCCCCTGGTCCTGACCGGCGCCCGCTTCACGCCGTTCCTCGGCGTCCCGGGCGCCGAGAACGCCTTCGCGCTCACCTCCGCGTCCAAAGCGTGGAACCTCGCCGGGCTCAAGGCGGCGCTCGCCCTCGCCGGCCCCGAGGCGGCCGACGACCTCGCCCGGATGCCGGAGGAGGTCGGCCACGGCCCCAGCCACGTCGGCATCCTCGCCCACACCGCGGCGCTCCGCGACGGCACGGACTGGCTCGACGACCTGCTGCGCGGCCTGGACGCCAACCGCGCGCTGCTCGGCGCGCTCGTCGAACGGCACCTTCCCGGTATCGGCTACGTCCCGCCGCAGGGCACCTACCTCGCCTGGCTGGACTGCACCGCGCTCGGCCTGCACGACGAGGACGACGGCAGCGCCGCTCCCGGGGAGCTGGGCGTCGTCAGCGACCTCGCGGGCCCGGCCGCGATGTTCCTCGACGAGGCGCGCGTCGCGCTCAGCTCGGGACACGTCTTCGGCACCGGCGGCGCCGACTGCGTCCGGCTCAACTTCGCGACGTCGCCCGGCATCCTGCGCGAGGCCCTGGCCCGGATGGGACGCGCCCTCGCCGGCCACCGCCCGCCGCGGGACCGCTGACGCGTGCGTCCGGGGAGCCGTGGGCCACCTGGCGCACAGCTCTCGCGGACGCCCGCCGCGGCGGGTTACCGTACGCGGGACCGCGAGCCGCGGCACCACGGGGCGCACACCGCAGGGAACCGGCTGGGCGCGGCAGGCCGCCGCCCACGAGGTGGGAGGAGCGGGGACGTGACAGCTCAGTCAGCCCGGTCAGCACGGCCGGCGGGGCCCGTGGCGGACACCCGGCACGGCCGGGTGCGCGGCACCGAAGGCCCGCACGGGACCGCGGTGTTCCGCGGAATCCCCTACGCCGCGCCGCCGTTCGGACCGCTGCGGTTCGCCGCTCCGCGGCCGCCCGCGCCGTGGGACGGGGTGCGCGAGGCCGTCGCGTTCGGGCCGACGGCGCCCAAGGGCGGCTACGCGCCGCCGTTCGACGCCCTGCTGCCCGACCCGGTGATCCCCGGCGAGGACTGCCTGAACCTCAACGTCTGGACGCCCGCCCTCGACGGCCGGGCGCCGGTGATGGTGTGGCTGCACGGCGGCGCGTTCCTCAACGGCTCCGGTGCCGTGCCGAGTTACGACGGCACCGCGTTCGCCCGCGACGGCGTCGTCTGCGTCAGCGTCAACTACCGCCTCGGCACCGATGGTTACCTCGCCCTGGACGGCGCCCCCGACAACCGCGGCGTGCTGGACCAGATCGCCGCGCTCGCGTGGGTACGCGACAACATCGCGGCCTTCGGCGGCGATCCGGACCGCGTCACCGTCTTCGGCGAGTCCGCGGGCGCGATGAGCATCGCCTTCCTGCTCGCCGCGCCCGCCGCCCGCGGCCTGTTCCACCGGGCGATCCTGCAGAGCGGCGCGCACGGCCTGACGGTGCGGCCCGGCACCGCGCGCCGGATCGCCGCCCACTTCGCCGCCGGCCTGGGGATCGAGCCGACGGCGGAGGCGTTCGCCGCGGTGCCGCTGGACCGCCTCGGGCCCGCGCAGACCGCGCTGCGCGCCGAAGCCGGAGCGCGCCCCGACCCCGCGTTGTGGGGCGAGGCGGCGCGGACCATGATCCCGTTCGCGCCCGTCGCGGACGACCCCGCCGCCCTGCAGGCCGCCACCGACCCCGGCGTCCCGCTGCTGGTCGGCAGCACCACCGAGGAGTACCGGCTGTTCACCGTGCCCACCGGCGCGATCGGCCTGGTCGGCGCGGACCGGCTGCGGCAGGCCGCCGCCGGCTACGGACTCGACCCGGACGCCGCCCTGAAGGTCTACGCCGCCGGGCGTCCCGACGCGACCCCCGGCGACCTGCTGTCGGCGATCCTCACCGACTGGTTCTTCCGCATCCCCGCGCTGCGCCTGGCCGAAGCGGCCCGGCAGGCCCACGTCTACGAGTTCGGCTGGAGCTCGTCCGCCTACGACGGCAGGCTGGGCGCCTGCCACGGCAGCGAGATCCCGTTCGTCTTCGACACGCTCGGCGACGGCGTCGGCGGACTGCTCGGCCCCGTCCCCGCGCCGCAGGCCCTCGCCGACGGCATGCACGCCGCGTGGGTCGCGTTCGCCACCACCGGCGACCCCGGCTGGCCCGCGTACACGCCGCGACAGCGCGCGGTCCAGCACTTCGGCGCCCCCGACCCGGCGGCCCCCCGTCTGCTCCAGGACCCGCGTGCGGCGGAGCGTGAGCTGTGGGACGGGGTCCGCTGATTCCCGGGTGACCGGGGGCGGCCCGCGTGCGGCGCGGTGCCGGTCGTCCCGCGTCCCGGCGCCCCGACCTGGCGGTCCCGCGCCTGCTCCAGGACCCGCGTCCGGCGGACCGCGGGCCGGGGGACGGGGTCCGCCGGACCGGGGCCGGGCGGGGCTGCCGGGTTCGCCGGGGCGTTGCGTGGGGGCCGCGCGGCCTGGTGACGACCGGAATACGGCGGCCGGCCGCGTTCCGTACGTGCGGACGCGACCGGCCGGACCCGTCAAGGCAATAGTCTGGGAATCACGCGTACGCCCCGCACCTCCCGCGGGCGCATACGCCGGCCCCGCCGGGCGCCCGCCCGCCGTCGCGCCCGCAGTCCCCAGAAGAACGCCGAATGGGAGCCCGTCCGATGTCCGCAAGTCCTCTCGTCCTGCCGCCCGTACGGCTGCTTCCCGCGGACGACCTGGCGCAACTGGCGCTGGCCGTGCCGCTGCTGGACCGGGCGCTGCGGCTGGCCCGGTGGGCCGCGCCGCACCGCGACGTCGACGCCATGGGGGAGCTGCTCGACGGCGACCTGGCGCTGGCCGCCGCCGAGTTGGGGCTGGCCGCGGAGGAGGGCACGGACGAGGCGGAGGAGGGGTTCGCCCACACCGCACAGGCCTGGGGCGTCGCCGTCGACACCGGCCTGGTGTCCCTGGAGATCGACGAGGAGGCCGCCGAGGCCACCGCGCCCGGTGAGACGGCGGGCCGTGCCGTCCCCGGCGAGGCGCTGGAGCGGATCGCCAAGGGCGACCCGCACGAGATCCTCGACCTCTGGCTGACCGCCGCCGAGTCGGCCCTCGCCGAGGCCGCCTCGCCGGACTACGAGGCGCTTCGCGAGGTCATGGACGACGGCGAGCAGCTCCTGCTCGACGAGCTCGACTGGGACCCCGAGGAGGAGGCGGAGTTCCTCGACACCGCGCTCGCCAACCTCTACGCGCTGATGGCGATGGACACCGCGGACAGCGGGCAGCCCGAGGGCGCCGCCGTGCCGCTGCCGGTGCTCGCCGCGTCCCTCGTCGTCCCCGACGAGATGGAGCAGCCCAGCGACGCGGTCCTCGAAGAGGTCACCGAGGTCATGATGCGGCTCGACGACCACTTCCGGCTGCTCGCCCCGACCGGACTGCTGGACTACCAGCCCGTCGACGAGGCGCTCATCGAGGACGACGGTGACGGCGACGCCGTCGGTGCCGCGGACGGCGCCGACGAGCTCGACGACGAGGAGATCTCCCGCTACGGCATGGTCCGCCTCACGCCGCTGGGCGTGCACGGCATGCGCGAGCGGCTCAGCGACTCCGGCGCGCTGGCGCCGGCCCTCGGCGACCTGACCGGGCGGCCCGCCGCCGAACTGCTCGCCGTGCTCGCCGGCTACCCCGACCACGCGGCCCGCGCGGAAGCGGAGCTGTGGCTCGCGGGCCGCGACGACGCGGACGCGGCGCGCGACCTGCTGGCCGCCGGGCGCGGAGACGACGAGGACGCGCCGCGGCGCCGCCTGATGGGCCAGCAGGCCCTGGCCCTGCTCGGCCCCGCGGCCGAGCCGGAGATCCGGGCCGTCCTGGACGACCGCGAGCTCGGCGGACTCGCCCGGGTCTGGCTCACCGAGCGCGGCGCCCCCGACGTGCCCGCGCCCGACGCGGACATGGTCTTCTGGCTGACCATCGACACGGTGGCGGCGCAGCTCGCCGCGGACGACGACGTCGAGCTCGTCCGTGAGCTGGTCCGCGATCTCGTGGCCCGCCACGAGGGGTTCTTCGACGCGGCGTGGCGCGTCGACCACCCCGCCACCGCGGAGGTCCTCGAAGCGATGGGGCGGCTCCACCCGGATCGCGGCGTCGCGAAGGACGCGCGGAAGTCCGCGTTCAAGGCCCGCTCGCGCGCGGGCCATCCTTCCTGACCCCCACTCACCTCGGGCCTTCCGCCCGCACCCTCCAACGGGCTGCCCCGCGCTGCGCGCTGCCGTCTGCCGGTCTCGTCGTGGCTTGTCGCGCCAACGGGGTGCCCCCGGGGCTTGCTCCGGCCTGTGCCGCGCCGTCGTGGTTGCTCGCGCAGTTCCCCGCGCCCCTGCGGCTTCCGGGGTGCCCCCGGGGCGCCGTGCCCGTCTGCTGCGCCGTCGTGGCTGGTCGCGCAGTTCCCCGCGCCCCTGGCGGTGCAGGTTCGTGGGTGGGGTCAGGGGCCACTCCGGGAGTGTCTCCTCGACCTTTGCATGGCGGCTTCTTCCAGATCCTTGCCCGGGGCCTTGCAAAGCTCTGCGGGGACACACCCGGATCGTCCCCCTCCGGCCCGTCCCCGTCTGCGGGA
>NZ_FODD01000084.1 GCF_900110255.1 Actinacidiphila rubida | reverse complement strand
TGCAGGAGCCGGCGGGGCCGGTCGCCCAGGCCGAGCATGCGCAGGCCGTGGCAGGTGGGGTGGTAGGTGACGGTGTGGGGGAAGTACGCGCCGACGTCGGTGACGTGCAGGACGTCGGTGAGGAACTCGGTGAGTTCGTAGGTGTGGGGCAGGTCGTGGACGGCCTGTTCGGGCAGGGCGTGCGGGCGGCCCTCGCCGGCGGCCAGGCGGGCCATGCGCGGGTAGTGGTGGCGGACCATCGCCGCGCAGGAGCCGGAGGGTGTCACGATCGCGTCGTAGCCGGCGAACACGGTGGTGTAGCGGGCGGCAAGCGGTTCGGCCTGGTGCCGGTAGCCGGTGTTGTAGTGGGCCTGCCCACAGCACGTCTGACCGGACGGGAAGTCGACCTCCACGCCCAGGCGTTCCAGCAACCGCACCACGGCCTGACCCGTCCGCGGATACACCAGATCGTTCACACACGTCACAAACAGCGCTACCCGCATCGCGGCTCCAGAGACGGTCTCGGCATCGGTACTTCAGAGGGCTTGCGGACGGGAGGCCCGGCCGGCGCGCCGTTCACGCGGCCTCGAGCCGTGCGGCCGCGGCGTCCCAGGCCCGCGCGTCGCCGGTGCTCGGCACGTACCGGCGCAGGTGCTGGGTGCGGGCCACGAGGGACCGCATGTCGGCGAGGTCGCCCGCGAGCCCGTGCGCGCGGGCCTGGACCAGGACGTTGCCGAGCGCCGTCGCCTCGGTGGGCCCGGCGATGACGGGCAGGCCGGTCGCGTCCGCGGTGAGCTGGCACAGCAGCGCGTTGCGGCTGCCGCCACCGACCAGGTGGACGTGCGTGATCTCGCGGTCCGCGAGCACGGCGGCCCGGCGCAGCACCCGGCGGTGGGCCAGGGCCAGGCTCTCCAGGACGCAGCGCACCGCCGCCCCCGGGCTGTCGGGCGCGGGCTGTCCGGTGCGCGCGCAGAAACCGGCGAGGGCCGCGGGCATGTCGGGCGGGGCCAGGAACTCCGGTGCGTCCGGGTCGACGAGGGAGGCGAATGGCCTGGCCCGCGCCGCCTCGTCGAGCAGCGCGTCCAGCGCGGCGGGCAGGCCACGTTCCGACCAGACCCGGCGGCACTCCTCCAGCAGCCACAGGCCCATGATGTTGCGCAGGTAGCGGACCGTGCCGTCGACGCCCCGCTCGTTGGTGAAGTTCGCGGTGCGCGACTCCTCGCCGAGCACCGGGGCGTCCAGTTCCAGACCGGCCAGCGACCACGTCCCGCAGGAGATGTACGCGGAGCCGGGTTCGGTCGCGGGCACGGCGACGACCGCGGAGGCCGTGTCGTGCGAGGCGACGGCGGTGACCGGCGTGGTCGCGGGCAGCCCCGTCCACGCGGCGGCGTAGGGGAGCAGGCGGCCCGCGTCCGCGCCTGGTGCGCGCAACGGCGGCAGCAGCGCCGGGTCGAGGTCCACGTGGCGGGCGAGTTCGGGCGACCAGGTTCCCGTGCGGGCGTCGAGCAGGCCGGTGGTCGAGGCGTTGGTGACCTCGGCCCCCATGCTGCCGGTCAGCCAGTACGTGATCAGGTCGGGGATGAGCAGCAGCGCCCGGGCAGCGCCCAGTTGGGCCGTCCCGCGTGCGGCGGCGAGCTGGAAGACGGTGTTGAACGGCAGGTGCTGCAACCCGTTGGCCCGGTACAGCTCCTGGGCACCGACGGTGTCCCGCACCTTCTCGGCGACGCCTGAGGTGCGGCTGTCGCGGTAGTGGTGCGGCAGTCCGAGCAGCGCGCCGTCCGCGTCGAGCAGGCCGTAGTCCACCGCCCAGGTGTCGACGCCGACCGACGCGATCCGCAGGCCGGAGCCGGCGGCGGACCGCAGCCCGTCCAGCACGCCCTGGAAGAGGCCCGGCAGGTTCCAGTGCAGGCCGGTCGGCAGGCGCACCGGCGTGTTCGCGAACCGGTGCAGCTCGGTCAGCTCCAGGTGGTCCCTGCCGACCCGGCCGGCGATCACGCGGCCGCTGGTCGCGCCCAGGTCCGCCGCGGCGAACACGCCGGTGGAGGGCACGGTCGCGGCGGCGGAGGAGGGCGGTGAGGTCGTGGTCACGATGGCTTCCTCGGCGGTACGGCGCGGGGTGGTCGCGCGCGGGGCGTGGGGGATGCGGACGGCGGCGGCGCGGAGGGCACGCCGGGTGGGGCGCCAGCGGTGCGGGACGCGCGGTGGTGGGTGGTGCGGCGCGGTGGCGCCCCGGCCCGGATCAGCGCAGGAACGCGGCGGCCACACCGGCGTCGACCGGCACGTGCAGGCCGGTGGTGTGGGTGAGGTCGCCGCCGGTCAGCGCGAACACCGCGTTCGCGACGTGCTCGGGCAGCACCTCCCGCTTGAGCAGCGTGCGCTGGGCGTAGAACTCGCCGAGCTTGTCCTCGGGAACCCCGTAGACCGCGGCCCGCTTGGCCCCCCAGCCGCCGGCGAAGATGCCCGAGCCGCGCACCACGCCGTCGGGGTTGACGCCGTTGACACGGATGCCGTGTTCGCCGAGTTCCGCGGCCAGCAGCCTTACCTGGTGGGCCTGGTCGGCCTTCGTCGCGGAGTAGGCGATGTTGTTGGGGCCCGCGAACACCGCGTTCTTCGAGGCGATGTAGACGATGTCGCCGCCGAGCTTCTGCTCGGTCATCACGCGGGCGGCCTCACGGGCGACGAGGAACGAGCCGCGCGCCATGATGCTGTGCTGCAGGTCCCAGTCCTGGGCGGTGGTCTCCAGCAGCGGCTTGGAGATCGAGATGCCGGCGTTGTTGACGACCAGGTCGACGCCGCCGAACGCCAGCAGAGCGGTCCTGAACCCGTCGGCGATCTGCTCCTCCGAGGTGACGTCCACCGTCACGGCCACGGCGCGGTCGGGACCGCCCAGTTCCGCCGCGACCTGCGTGGCGGCCTCGGCGTTGAGGTCGGCGACGACCACGCACGCGCCCTCGGCGGCCAGCCGGTGGGCGATGGCCCGGCCGATGCCCGAGCCGGCGCCCGTCACGAGCGCGATGCGGGTCGCCAGGGGCTTGGGCTTCGGCATCCGCCGCAGCTTGGCCTCCTCCAGCTCCCAGTACTCGATGCGGAACTTCTCCGACTCCTCGATCGGACGGTAGGACGAGACGGCCTCCGCGCCGCGCATCACGTTGATCGCGTTGACGTAGAACTCACCGGCCACGCGGGCGGTCTGCTTGTCCTTGCCGTAGGAGAACATGCCCACGCCGGGGATCAGCACGATGGCGGGGTCCGCGCCGCGCATCGCGGGCGAGTCGGGCGCAGCGTGCCGCCGGTAGTAGGCGGCGTACTCGGCGCGGTACTCCTCGTGCAGCGTGCTCAGGCGGGCCGCCACCTCCTCCGGCGACGCGGCGGGCGGCAGGTCCAGGACCAGCGGCCGCACCTTGGTGCGCAGGAAGTGGTCGGGGCAGGACGTCCCGAGCGCGGCGAGCCGGGGGTGCTCGGCGCGGGACAGGAAGTCCAGCACCTCGTCGGAGTCGGTGAAGTGGCCGACCTGCGGCCGGTCCTGGGAGGCGACGGCCCGCAGCAGCGGCGCGAGTGCGGCGGCGCGGGAGCGGCGCTCCTCCGCGGGCAGGGCCTCGAAGCCCTCCAGCACCGGGCCGAACGGCTCGGCCTTGCCGCGCCGGGCCAGGAACTCCTCTGCGGTACGGATGACGTGCAGCGAGTTGCGTTCGCACTCCTCGGACGTCGCGCCCCACGCGGTGATGCCGTGGCCCCCCAGGACGCAGCCGATCGCCCTCGGGTTGGCCTCCTTCACGGCGGCGATGTCCAGGCCGAGCTGGAAGCCGGGGCGGCGCCACGGCACCCACACCACCGAGTCGCCGAAGCACTCCTTCGTGAGCGCTTCGCCGTCGGCCGCGCAGGCCAGCGCGATCCCGGAGTCGGGGTGCAGGTGGTCGACATGGGCGGCGTCGACCAGGCCGTGCATCGCGGTGTCGATGGACGGGGCCGCGCCGCCCTTGCCGTGCAGGCAGTAGTCGAAGGCCGCGACCATCTCGTCCTCGCGCTCGACACCCGGGTAGACGTCGACGAGGGCGCGGAGCCGGTCCAGGCGCAGCACCGCCAGGCCCGGCCCGGTCAGCGTGCCCAGGTCACCGCCTGAGCCCTTCACCCACATCAGCTCGGTGCCGGCGCCGGTGACCGGGTCGGGCGCGGTGCCCTTGGCGGAGGTGTTGCCGCCGGCGTAGTTGGTGTTGCGCGGGTCGGATCCCAGCCGGTTCGAGCGCTCCAGCAGCGCGGCGACCTCGGGGGTGGGGGCGGAAGACATGGAGTCTGATCCTTCGCTGTGCGGGGGCGAATGCGGGTGCGGGTCGTGCTGGTTCGGGTGCGGGTACGTGCTGGTTCGGGGGCGGTTCGGCGCGGTGCGGGTACGAGGCGGTGCGGCCGGCATGGCCGCAGGTCACGGGCCGCGGGCCCGTACCGGAGCGGGCGCGACGGTGCGGCTCGGACGAAGCCCTCAGCCGGCGGGTGAGCGCCGGAGCGGAAGCCTGCGCGCGGACCGGGACCTCCCGGTCCGGGGCGCGTCGTGCTGGTGACGCCTCAGGCGCCCCAGCCGGCCTGCTCCCCGCCGACCCGGTCGGCGACGATGCGCTCGGCCCAGCCGGTGGCCCGGTACGCGGCCATCGGGTCGGGCGCCAGCCCCATGTCCTCGCGCACCCCGGCCAGCAGGGGGCGCACGTCGGTGTTGTAGGCGTCCATCAGCACCGCGTTGGCCTCCAGCACGTCACCGGTCCGCTGAGCGGCGGCCAGCGCGGGGATGTCCACCAGCAGCGCCTTGGCCGTGGCCTCCTGCACGTTCATCACCGAGCGGACGATCGCGGGGATCTTCGCCTCGATGTTGTGGCACTGGTCGAGCATGAAGGCGACACCGGTCTCCCGGGCCAGACCGCCGTTCTTGACCACCTCGTGCATGATCCGGAAGAGCTGGAACGGGTCCGCCGCGCCGACCATCAGGTCGTCGTCGGCGTAGAAGCGCGAGTTGAAGTCGAAGCCGCCGAGCTTCCCCTCACGCAGCAGCATCGCCACGATGAACTCGATGTTGGTGCCCGGCGCGTGGTGGCCGGTGTCCACGACGACCTGCGCCTTCGGGCCGAGCCTGAGGCAGTGCGCGTACGCGGTGCCCCAGTCCGGGACGTCGGTGGTGTAGAAGGACGGCTCGAAGAGCTTGTACTCCAGCAGCATCCGCTGGCCGTCGCCCAGCCGCTCGTAGACCGCGGACAGCGCCTCGGCGAGCCGGTCCTGGCGGCCGGTGACGTCGTCCTGGCCCGGGTAGTTGGTGCCGTCGGCGAACCACAGCTTCAGGTCGTGCGAGCCGGTCGCGTCCATGATGTCGACGCACTCCAGCAGGTGGTCCAGGGCCTTGCGGCGCACCGCGGGGTCCGGGTGGCAGACCGAGCCCAGCTTGTAGTCGTCGTCCTGGAAGACGTTGGAGTTGACCGCGCCCAACTCCAGGCCGCGGTCGGCGGCGTGGGCGGCCAGCGCCGCGTAGTCGTCGACCCGGTCCCACGGGATGTGCAGCGCCACCACGGGCGCCACCCCCGTCACCGCGTGGACCTGCGCGGCGTCGTCCAGCTTCTCGTACGGATCACGCGGCACACCGGGCTGCGCGAACACCTTGAAGCGCGTTCCCGAGTTGCCGTACGCCCACGAGGGGGTCTCGATCCGCTGGGACGTCAGCGCCGCCTTCACGGCCGACAGATCAGTCATGGCAACCTCTGTGAATCGTTTCATTTGGCCGCAACCCTAGGGGCCGCGATACGCCCTGTCAATGTGTCGGGGAGGTGCCCCCGGGGTGCAGAGTACGCCGTTATTGAATCGTGTCATAGAGGTGGAACGGCTCGCTGGTCGGCACTTCTGCTGCCAGGCGCTGAGGCTTTACCGAGGCCGGGTCGGTGGCGTGGGGGGCGGGAACCCTTGACGACCTGATCGCGCGGGGCTAACGTCCCGGCAACTCCATTGAAACAATTCACCTCGTGGCCCCAGCCAACCGGTCCAGAACCGGGAGACCCAGGAGACACCATGACCGACCCCGAACCGGAACGGACTCCGGTCCTCGCGCTGGAGGGGGTGAGCAAGTCCTTCGGCGCGGTGCGGGCGTTGCGCGACGTCTCGCTGCAGCTGTACGCCGGAGAGGCGCACGCGCTGGCCGGCGAGAACGGCGCCGGCAAGTCGACTCTGATCAAGGCGCTGGCCGGCGTGCACCGGCCGGACTCCGGCACGGTCCTGCTCGACGGCGCCCCCGTGGTCTTCCACGGCCCGGCCGACGCCCGCGACGCCGGGGTGGCCGTCATCTACCAGGAGCCGACACTGTTCCCCGACCTTTCGGTCGCCGAGAACATCTTCGTCGGCCGCCAGCCCCGACGCTCCTTCGGCCGCGTCGACCACCGGGCCGTCAAGGAGGCGACCGCCGCGCTGTTCGCCCGGCTCGGTGTCGACCTCGACCCCGAACAGCCCGCCCGCGGGCTGTCGATCGCCGACCAGCAGCTCGTCGAGATCGCCAAGGCGCTGTCCTTCGACGCCCGGGTGCTGATCATGGACGAGCCCACCGCGGCCCTCACCGGCAGCGAGGTCGCGCGGCTGTTCGGCGTCGTGCGCGCGCTGCGCGAGGGCGGCGCCGCCGTGCTGTTCATCTCGCACCGCCTGGAGGAGGTGTTCGCCCTGTGCCAGCGGGTCACCACCCTGCGGGACGGCGGGCTGATCGCCTCCGAGCCGGTCGATGGACTCACCGAGGACGACCTCGTCCGCCGCATGGTCGGCCGCGACCTCGACGAGCTGTACCCCAAGCAGGACGCCGAGGTCGGCGACGTCGCGCTGAGCGTGCGGCGGCTGACCCGCGAAGGGGTCTTCACCGACGTGTCGTTCGACGTGCACCGCGGCGAGATCGTGGGCCTCGCCGGGCTCGTCGGGGCCGGCCGCAGCGAGGTCGCGCGCGCCGTGTTCGGCGTGGACCGCTGGGACGCCGGCGAGGTCCATCTCGACGGCAGGCCGCTGAAGCCCGGCGCGCCGAGCCTGGCGATGGCAGCGGGCCTGGCCCTGGTGCCGGAGGACCGGCGTGCCCAGGGCCTGGTGATGGACATGTCCATCGAGCGCAACATCAACCTCACGGGCCTGCGCACCACCGCCCGCGCCGGACTGATGGACCGCGGCGCCGAGCGCAGCCGCGCCGTCGACTGGGCGGTGCGCCTTCAGGTGAAGTACGCCCGCCTCGCCGATCTCGTCGGCACCCTGTCCGGCGGCAACCAGCAGAAGGTCGTGCTGGCCAAGTGGCTGGCCACCGGGCCCCGGGTGCTGATCGTCGACGAGCCCACCCGCGGCATCGACGTCGGCACCAAGGCCGAGGTGCACCGGCTGCTGTCCCAACTCGCCGCCGACGGGCTCGCGGTACTCATGATCTCCTCCGACCTGCCCGAGATCCTCGGCATGGCCGACCGCGTGCTGGTGATGCACGAGGGCCGGCTCACCGCCGAGATCGCCCGGGAGGACGCCACCGAGGAGTCGGTGATGGCGGCCGCCACCGGTCGCGGAAGGAGCGCGGCATGACCACCACGATCACGGACGCCACGCCCGTGACCGCGCGGCGCGGGAGGAGCACCGCATGACCATGACCGCAGAACAACCCACGCCCGCCACCGCTCCCGAGGCGCCGTCCACCACCGGCGTGCTCGACCGGGTGCTGAAGGTCCGCGAACTGGCCATCGCCGTCGTGCTGGTGGTCATGCTGACCGCCACCCAGCTGGACAACAGCGCGTTCCTGTCCCAGCAGGGCATCAAGGACCTGCTGCTCAATGCCACGATCCTGGTGCTCGTCGCGGTCGGCCAGGCCGTCGTCGTCATCACCCGCAACGTCGACCTGTCCGTCGGCTCGGTCCTCGGCATCAGCGCGTTCGCGGCCGGCGACCTGCTGCACGGCGGCGGGAACCCGGTGCTCGCCGTGGTGGTCGCCGTCGCCGTCGGCGCCGCCTTCGGCGTCGTCAACGGCCTGCTGGTGAGCCTCGGTCAGGTGCCCGCGCTGGTCGTGACCCTCGGCACCCTCTACATCATCCGCGGGCTCGACTCCATCTGGATCGGCTCGCGCCAGATCACCGCGGCCGACCTGCCGTCCGGCTTCACCAGCTTCGGCCACGACGGGATCGGCGTCGTCCCCTACCTGGCGCTGCTCACCGCGGTGGTGCTCGTCGCCGCCGCCTACTACCTGCGCAGCTACCGCAGCGGGCGCGACATGTACGCGCTGGGCTCCAGCCCGGAGGCCGCGCGGCTGGCGGGTGTCCCGGTCCGCAAGCGGATCCTCGCGGCTTACGTCACCTGCGGCGCGCTGGCGGGACTCGCCGGGGCGCTGTACCTGGCGCGGTTCGGCAACGTCGACTCCGGAACCGGCAACGGCTACGAACTCACCGTCGTCAGCGCAGTCGTGGTCGGCGGCGTCGCCTTCACCGGCGGCTCCGGAAGCCTCTACGGCGCGGCCCTGGGCGCGCTGCTCCTCACCTCCATCAATAGCGTCCTGCCCTCGATCGGCGTCAGCTCGGTGTGGGTGCAGGCCATCGACGGCGTCCTGCTGCTGCTCGCCATCGCCGTCGACCGTGTGGTGGCCCTGCGGGTCGCGGGACTGCTGCGCAAGCGGGCCGCACAGACAAGGAGTGCCCACCATGGCTGACAGCTCCCGCGAGACCGCCCCGGCGAAGACCGGTGCGGGCACGCCGAAGGCCGGGACGGGCACGGCGAAGGTTCAGGCGGGCACGCCGCAGGCCGGCGCCGGCACCTCCGTACCGGACGGGCGGGCGCGCGCCTGGGCCAGGGACGCGCTGCGCTGGGACACCGTGGTCGGAGCGCTGCTCGTCGTGCTGCTGCTGTGCTCCTTCTCCTTCGTGGACAACTTCGGCAACGCGCTGAACCTGTCGTTCCTGATCGGCAACACCCTGCCGATCGCCATGATCGCGCTGCCGATGACGATGCTCGTCGTGTCCGGCGAGATCGACCTGTCGGTGGGCTCCACCGCCGGTCTGGCCGGCGCGGTCATGGGCAAGCTCTGGAACCAGGGCATGTCCATCGAGACGATCATCCCGCTGTGCATCCTGCTCGGCGTGGTGTGCGGGCTCGTCAACGGTCTGCTGGTGACCCGGCTGGGACTGCCCTCGCTGGCCGTGACCATCGGCACGCTGGCCGCGTACCGGGGCATCGCGCAGATCGTGCTGGGCTCCAACTCGGTCACGGACTTCCCTCAGCAGTACCTGAACTTCGCCTCCGACCGGCTCGGCGGCACGTTCGTCCCGCAGGCCGCACTGCCCTGGGTGGTGCTGCTGGTCGTGGCGGCGGTGGTACTGCACGCCACGCCCGTCGGCCGGTCGCTGTTCGCGGTCGGCGCCTCTCAGGAGGCGGCGCGCTTCGCCGGCATCCGGGTCAAGCGGATGAAGCTGTCGATGTTCGTCGCGACCGGCACCGTCTCCGCACTCACCGGCGTCTTCTGGGCGCTGCACTATGCCAGCGCCCGCTACGACAACGCCACCGGGCTCGAACTGTCCGTCATCGCGGGGGTGCTGCTCGGCGGCATCGACTTCGACGGCGGCAAGGGCACGCTGGGCGGCGCTGTCGCCGGTGTCTTCCTGCTCGGCGCGCTGCAGAACGTGATGAGCCTGGTCAACGTCTCCGCCCAGTCCCAGACCGTCGTCACCGGTGTCCTGCTGGTGATCTCGGTACTGGCTCCACGGGTCGCCCGCCAGGCCGGACGGGCCCGGGCACGCCGCAAGGCGTCCGCCGCGCCGCCGCCCGGAGCACTGCCCGCCACGGGCTGACCCCCCGGCCCACCCCGAACCCCCGCACCCCCCCGCACGTATCTCCGCACCCTCCTTGTCACCAGGTCATCTGCCGCGGTGCGGCAGCGAAAGGAAACCGGCATGTCCTTCAGAACCGCCCCCGCCCGTCGCGCCGCGGCCGCGGTCGTCGCCGCCACGGCCCTCGCCCTGACCGTCGCCGCGTGCGGCGGGACCACCAAGAAGTCCACCGACGACGCCGCCAACTCCAGCGGGCCCAAGTCCTCGGCGTCCGCGAACCCGAGCGCCGCCACCAAGAAGGGCCTGACCGTCGCCTACCTGCCCAAGCAGGTGAACAACCCGTACTTCACCATCTCCGACACCGGCGGCAAGAAGGCCGTGGAGGCGCTGGGCGAGAAGTACAAGGAGGTCGGTACCAGCAGCGGCACCGACACCGCCGGCCAGGTGTCGTACGTCAACACCCTCACGCAGCAGCAGGTCAGCGCCATCGCGGTGTCCGCGCAGGACCCGGGCGCGCTGTGCACGGCGCTGAACCAGGCCCGCAAGAACGGCGTCAAGGTCGTCACCTACGACTCCGACACCAACGCCTCCTGCCGCGACCTGTTCGTCTCGCAGGCCAGCTCCGAGGACCTCGGCCGCACCGAGGTGCAGCTGATGGCCAAGCAGATCGGCAACAAGGGCCAGATCGCGATCCTGTCGGCGGCGCAGACCGCCACCAACCAGAACACCTGGATCGGCTTCATGAAGGACGAGCTGAAGAAGCCGGAGTACAAGGACATCCAGCTGGTCAAGGTCGCGTACGGCAACGACGACGCCCAGACGTCGTTCCAGCAGACCCAGGGCCTGCTGCAGCAGTACCCGAACCTGAAGGGGATCATCTCCCCGACCACCGTCGGCATCAAGGCCGCCGCCCAGTACCTGAGCGGCTCCCGCTACAAGGGCAAGGTCCAGCTCACCGGCCTCGGCACCCCGAACGACATGCGCGCCTACGTCAACAACGGCACGGTGCAGGCGTTCGAGCTGTGGGACCCGGCCAAGCTCGGCGCCCTCGCCGGCTACGCCGCGGTCGCCCTGGCCTCCGGGCAGATCACCGGGGCCTCCGGCCAGACCTTCACGGCCGGTGACCTGGGCTCGTTCACCGTCGGCCAGGACAGCGTCGTGGTCCTCGGCAAGCCGACCGTCTTCGACAAGTCCAACATCGGCCAGTTCAACTTCTGAGCCGCCAGCGACGAGTCGCCGGCCCGCGCGCCGCCGGAGCCGGCCGGACCGCCCCCTCCCGGGCGGCCCGGCCCGCCCGGGACCGCGGCGCGGGGCGGCCGGGAAGGAGAGTGGGTTCCGCCGTGCGGCGTGTCTGCTTCGTGCTGAGGGTCCGCAAGGACCGCCTGGAGGAGTACCGGGAGCGCCACCGCGAGGTGTGGCCGGAGATGCGCGCGGCCCTGTCCGCGGCCGGCTGGCACCGCTACTCCCTCTTCCTGCGGGACGACGGCCTGCTGGTCGGCTACCTCGAGACGGACGACTTCGAGCAGGCCCGCGCGGCCATGGACGCCACCGAGGTCAACGCCCGCTGGCAGGCGGCGATGGGCGACTTCTTCGAGGAGCTGGACGGCGTCGCGCCGGATGCCGCGATGACCCCCCTGCCGGAGGTGTTCCACCTCCCCTGACGTGCATGAATCGATTCATGACGGGTGCCTGGGCGGCCAGTGCCCTGTGATTGAATGACGGTTTCAATGGAACCGGCCCGGGTGGCCGGAACGGAGCGGTGGAGTCCATGGTTGGCATCAAGGACGTGGCACGGCAGGCCGGTGTGTCGGTCGGGACCGTGTCCAATGTGATCAACCGGCCCGACCTGGTGTCCGAGGAGACCAGGACCCGTGTGCAGTCGGTCATCAACAAGCTGGGCTACATCCGCAGCGAGTCCGCACGGCAGTTGCGGGCCGGCGCCAGCCGGATCGTCGCCCTCCTCGTCCTGGACATGGGCAACCCGTTCTTCGTCGACGTCGCCAAGGGCGCCGAGCGCGCCGCCCGCCAGTCGGGCCTGGGCGTCATGGTCTGCAACAGCGCCCAGAGCACCAGCGAGGAGGTCGAGTACCTCTCGCTCTTCGCCGAGCAGCGGGTGCGCGGGGTGCTCGTCACCCCCGCCGACCCCACGGGCCGCAGCCTGGACGCCCTGCGACGGCAGCGCATCCCCTACGTCCTCGTCGACCGTGTCTCCGCGGACGCCGCGGCCTGCTCGGTGTCGGTCGACGACGTCGTCGGCGGCCGGCTCGCCGCCCAGCACCTGATCGCCGCCGGTCACACCTCGCTGGTCTACGTCGGCGGTCCACGCGACCTGCCCCAGGTCCGTGACCGCCGTGCGGGCGCGCTTGCCGCGCTGCAGGAGGCGGGCCTGCCGCCCGAGGCGCTGACGGAGATCTCCGCCGACCGGCTCGACGTCTCCGCGGGACGCGACGCCGGCGCCCGCCTGCTGGGCCTCGCCCCGCGCCCGACCGCGGTCTTCTGCGCCAACGACCTGCTGGCCCTGGGCGTGCTGCAGGCGGTGTTCGCCGCCCGGATCAGCGTTCCCGAGCAGATGGCGATCGTGGGCTACGACGACATCGAGTTCGCCGCGGCCGCCGCCGTCCCGCTCACCTCGGTCCGGCAGCCGGCGGTGGCCATGGGACGGCTCGCCGCCGAGATGCTGATGGAGGAGACCTCGGGCGACAGCGAGGCGCACGAGCACCGGCAGGTCGTGCTCCAGCCCGAGCTGGTGGTGCGCGGGTCCAGCCTCACCCCGCGCTGACCGACCGCGGCCGCCCGAGCTCCCGTGGGCCCCTTGCTCAGCGTGGGCCGGCCGCCTCGGCGTGGCGGCGCACCGACTCCAGCATCCGCCGCACCAGCACCCGGTGGGCGCCGGAGCCGATCACCAGCCGGCGGTACAGGGAGCCGGCGACCCCCGGGAACTCCGCGTCGCTCCGTGCCGCGAGCAGCGTGCCCTCGGCGTGGTCGGCCAGCGTGAAGGCGAGGCTGTAGGGGGAGAAGCGATGACGGCCGGCGAGCCGTACCTTCCGTCCCGGTACGGACTCCGCGACCGCGAATCCCGGCACGGTCGCACCCGTGTCCAGAGGCGTTCCCGACGCGCGCCGCGGCTGAGCCCCGACCACCCGGACGAGCAGGGGAGTGCCGGTGAGGTTCCGGTGCGCGACCAGGTGAGTGAGGCACTCCCACACGACGTTCGGAGGCGCCGCGATCACACGCTGATGCTCGTCGATGAAGGGGAGCCCGTCGGGGCCGTCCCCGCTGTCGGGGGGGCCGGGGGCTGGGGCGAGGCCGCGGGCCGAGATGGCTTTCGGGGCAACGGACCTTCTCCCTCCCGCCGTTGGCGGCACGCGGATACCGCGCGCTGGGCGCCGGCCGGAGCCGGCGTTCCACTCCGCCCACCCTACGGGCCGTCGGGCATCGGCCCGCGAACGGCCGGTTTTCAGCCATTGACGGAAGGCGCCGGTCCTGTCGCGGCCGGAGGCGGCAGAACGGCGGGACGGCCCTCGATGTCCTCACGCCGTCCCTACGCGGGGCTGGCTAGGGTGTGGGCTGCCCTACGGAAGCCCGGTGTCACGGGCGGACCCGGTGGAGGTGCCCCCGGCAGGACTCGAACCTGCGGCCAAGCGCTTAGAAGGTACCCCGGTTCGAACGCTGCGCTTACCTGCGGTTTCCTGCGGTTTCCCGGTATCACTCTCGCCGGGGGCGCTTGGTCAAAACTCGCTTCGCATTTGGCCTGATCAGAGCGGGCGCGCGGGAGCCCCGGCCGTAAGAGTACGACCGGGGCCCCCGCCGGCCACGCTTCCGCCATCGGAGCGGAGCGGCACACCTCGCGCGAAGGTGCCTCACGGGCCGGGCCTCACCGCCGCATCGAGTACGACGGAGTCGATCAAGAAGTGTGTAAGAAATTACACAGACTTCTGATCAT
>NZ_FODD01000013.1 GCF_900110255.1 Actinacidiphila rubida | reverse complement strand
CGAGAACGAGACCGTCCACCAGGGCATGTGGCCCTCGCCGACGAAGTAGTCCTTCGCCGACTTCTGGCGTCCGGACAGGCGGAGGCCGATCCATGCGATGGCGACGAGATAGACGGCGATCACCACGAGGTCGAGTTGACGCACGCTCACTCCTTACAACTGGCCGGTGGTGCCACCGGGGACGATGGGGTACAGATGGGGCCGCCGGCCGGGATGACCCGGCCTGAGCGGTGCGGCCCCGGCCTCATGGCGACGCCGACGGGGCGAGCGCCCGGCCGGCGCGGTCGGTACCGCCGGGCCGGTCGGCCCGGTCGGCACGGACGATGAAGGGTTCGTGGCGGGCGCAGTCGCCGAGGGCCAGCCGCCGCGCCCCGTCGAGCGGGTCGCCCAGCGCCGGACGGATCTCCAGCGGCGGCGCGGACCGCGCCAGCAGGTCGTGCAGGGGGCGGGTCAGGGGCGCGCCCAGGTGGGTCAGGCCGCCGGTGAGGGCGACCGGCACGGCCCTGCCGTCGCCGGCCGTGCCGGTCACGGCTCGCGCGGCCGCGACGACCGCCTCGGCGAGGGCTGCGGCGGCCTCCCGCAGGACGGCTGATGCGACCGGGTCGCCCTCCGCGGCCGCTCCGGCGACGGAGGGCGCGAAGGAGGCCGCGGCGCGTGCGGGGTTGCTGGTTCCGCCGACGGCGTTCGGCAGTTGGTCCAGCGGGCCGAGGAGCGCGGCGGCGGCCCGGGTGAGGGCGGTCGCGGGGCCGCGGCCGTCGTGGGCGCGCAGTGCGGCCCGCAGACCCGCGCGGCCGATCCACGCGCCGCTGCCCTCGTCGCCGAGCCAGGGGCCCCAGCCGTCGACGCGGGCGAAGGCCCCGCCGTCGCCGAGCCCGATCGCGACGGCACCGGTGCCGGCCGCGAGGACGACGCCGGCCGCCCCGTCGAGCGCCCCCGCGTGCGCGGTCACCGCGTCGCTGGCGACCGCGGCCCGGTCGGTGGGCAGCTCCTCCAGGAGCAGGCCGGCGAGTTCGCGGGCGGCGTCCGGCGCGGCGGCGGCACCGGCCGCGCCCACGCACACCGCGGCGAGCCGTTCCCCGGCGAGCCGGGGCAGCAGCGGGCCGGCGGCGGCGAGCACCGACGCCAGGGCGGCCGCGACGCCGCCCGACTCGGCCAGGCCCGGCGCCCCGGGCGCCTCGCCCGCGGCCACCGGACCGCCGGCGCCGCCGGCCGCGCCGGCCCAGAGCTGGGCGCGACAGCCGGTCTTGCCGAGGTCCACGGCCAGTACCACCGACATGTCCCCTGCCCTTCCCTTGACGTTCCGGACTGCGACAGGCGTGCCCTGACCTGTGGTTGGACGCGTCGTTGCAGTCGAGTGAGTATTGGAACAACATCCTCCGGATGTCAATAAGTAACTTCGACTCACTTCGCAGGTAACTTTTTGCCACCGGGGTCCTGGGAGACTACGCTGACGCCACCCACCCAGGAGGAGCCATGGCCGGCCAGGTCTCACGCCGCACACCGGCGGAGTCGTCGCACGACCCCGCCGCTGTCGACGTCCTCAAGCGCATCCGCACCGCGCTCCCCGACCTGGCACCCTCCGAACGCCGCGTGGCCGACGCCGTGCTGGCCGACCCCGCGCAGGCCGCGGGCCTGGCCATCAGCGCGCTGGCGGAGCGCGCCACCACCTCCGCGGCCACCGTCCTGCGCTTCTGCCGCGCGGTGGGCCTGACCCACTACCCGCAGCTGCGACTGGCCCTGGCCGCCGCGGCGGCGCACGAGAACGCGCTCGGCACCGACCGGCCCGCGCTCGGCACCGACATAAGCGCCGACGACCTGCTGGAAGACGTCGTCCGCAAGATCATCTACAACGAGGTCCGGGCACTCGAGGAGTCCTGCGCCGGCATCGACGTCACCGAGCTGGGCCGCGCCGTGGACGCCGTCGCCGGCGCCCGCAGGATCGACATCTTCGGCGTCGGCGCCAGCGCCTTCGTCGGCCAGGACCTCCAGCAGAAGCTGCACCGCATCGGCCTGATCGCGTTCATCTGGACCGACGTGCACGCGGCGCTCACCGCCGCCGCGCTGCTGGGCCCCGGCGACGTGGCCGTGGCGATCTCCCACTCCGGCGAGACCGCCGACGCCGTCGAACCCCTGGAGGCGGCCGCCGAACTGGGCGCCACCACCGTCGCCCTCACCAACTACCCGCGGTCCTCCCTGGCGGCCGCCGCCGACATCGTGCTGACCACCTGCGCCCGGGAGACACCCTTCCGGTCCGGCGCGACCGTCAGCCGCATCGCCCAGCTCGCCATCGTGGACTGCCTGTTCGTGGGAGTCGCACAGCGCTCCTTCGACGTCACGGCCGCCGCGCTGCAGCGCACCTACGGCGCGGTGCAACGGCGCAAGCGCCCGGCGGCCCGCCGCACCCAAGCCGGCGGCTGACCGCCGCACCCGCACCACCCCGAAAGGAACGACCGTCCCGTGGAACTCAACACGGACCGCAGCGCGGACCTCAGCACGCTGGGCACCCTCGGCACCGAGACCCGCAACGAGCACACCGCCGACCTCGACGGCATGCCGGTGGCGGACCTGCTCACCGCCATGAACGACGAGGACCAGACCGTCGCCCTCGCCGTGCGCCGGGCCCTGCCCCGGATCGCCGAGGCCGTGGAGGCCATCGAGGCCGCACTGCGGCAGGGCGGCCGGCTGATCTACCTCGGCGCGGGCACCAGCGGCCGGATCGGCCTGCTCGACGCCGTCGAGTGCCCGCCGACCTTCGGCACCGACCCGCAGCAGGTCATGGGCCTGCTCGCGGGCGGCCCCGGCGCGTTCATCACCGCCGTCGAGGGCGCCGAGGACGACCCGGAGCGCGCGGTCGCCGACGTCGCGGCCGCCGGGCTCTCCTCCGCCGACGTCCTCGTCGGCCTGGCCGCCAGCGGCCGGACCCCCTACGTCGTGGGCGGACTGCGGTACGCGCGTGAGATCGGCGCCACCACCGTCTCGATCGCCTGCAACGCCGGCGCCGAGATCAGCCGGCACGCCGGCATCGCCATCGAGGTCGTCACCGGCCCCGAGGTGCTCACGGGCTCCACCCGGCTCAAGGCCGGCACCGCGGAGAAGCTGGTGTGCAACATGCTCTCCACCGCCACCATGGTCCGGCTCGGCAAGGTCTACGGGAACCTCATGGTCGACGTGCGCGCCACCAACGCCAAGCTCGTCGACCGGGCCCGCCGCATCGTCGTCCAGGCGACCGGCGCGAGCGACGCGGACGCCGAGCGCGCCCTCTCCGCCGCGGACGGCCACGCCAAGACCGCGATCGTCATGCTGCTGGCGGGCCTGACCCGCGAGGAGGCGGCCGAGGCGCTGCTGCGCGGCGACGGCGGCATCCGCTCCGCGCTGGGCAGCGGCACCGCGCACTGACCCGCCGCCCGCCCGCACCCGGCTCACCGGGCGCGGGCGGACCCGTTCGTCAGCCGGGAACGACGGCCACGACATCGATCTCCACCAGGATGTCCATCAGATCCGAACCGACGGTGGTGCGCACCGGGTACGGCGCGGTGAAGAACTCCCGGTAGACCGCGTCGTAGGCCGCGAAGTCGCGTCGCAGGTGCTGGAGGTGGGCCGTCACCTTGACCACGTCGGCCGTCGTCAGCCCACGCGCCGCCAGCACCGCCCGCACGTTGCGCAGGACCTGCGCGGTCTGCTCCTCCACCGTCTCCGGTACCGCCCCCGTCACCGGGTCCTGCGGGCCGAACCCCGCCGTGAAGAGCAGTCCCGCCGCGACGACGCCCTGGCTGTACGCCCCGGCGGGGCTCGGCGCGTCGCCGGTCCGCACCGCCTGCTTGCCGTGTCCGCCGCTCACCGCGTCAGGTCCCCCTCGCGCTCGTTGACCGCGGCGAAGTGCCGCAGCTTGTCCTCGTCCACGGTGACGCCCAGGCCGGGACCCTCCGGGACGCGCAGCCGCCCGTTCTCCAGGTGCAGCGGCTCGATGATGTCGTCGGCGTGCAGGTAGTACATGCTGTCGATGGCCCGCGACAGGACCGGCGTGCTGGCGACGACGGCCAGGTGCGCCGCGGTCGCGATGCCCAGCTCGCCGCCGCTGTGCAGGTTCATGCCGAGGCCGAACGTCTCGCAGTGCGCGGCGAGGGCCTTGGTGGCCGCGATGCCGCCCCACTTGTAGACGTCGCCGTGGATGACGTCCACGGCGTTCAGCCGCATCGCCGGAGCGAACTCCTCGAACCTGACGACGCACATGTTGGTGCACAGCGGGATCCGGACCTTCGCCTTCACCTGGCTCATGCCCTCGATGCCGGAGCACGGGTCCTCGAGGTACTCCAGGTCCAGCTCCTCCAGCGCGATGCCGGCCCGCACCGAGTCCGGCACCGACCAGGCCGCGTTGGGGTCGACCCGCAGGTTCACGTCCGGCAGGGCCGCGCGCAGCGCCCGCAGGATCGCCACGTCCCCCTGGACGTCCTTGGTGCCCTTGAGCTTCACGGCGCTGAAGCCGCCCTCCTCGACGACCCGCACGGCGTGCTCGGCCAGCGCCCCGGCCAGCGAGCTCCCGCTCGCGCCGGGGGCGTCCGCGCGCGTGACCAGGGCCGTGATCGGGACCTCGTCGCGCACCCTGCCGCCCAGCAGGTCCGTGACCGGCTGCTGCGTGGCCTTGCCCATCGCGTCCCAGCACGCCACGTCGATCGCGGCGAGCGCCGCGTATCCCAGGTAGCCGTGGAAGAACGGCAGCATGTGCTGCTTGCGGTGGAAGCTCTCCAGCGCGAACGGGCTGGTGCCGATCAGGTCCTTGCGCAGCGACTCGACGATCGCGGCGACCGGGCGGCCCCACATGGTCTCGCCCCAGCCCTCGACGCCGCTGTCGGTGCGGATGCGCACCACCGTGCGGGTCTCTCCCGTCTTCGTCTCGAAGGAGCTGGTGAACGGATTGACCAGCGGGAGGTTGACGACCCACACGTCGACATCGACGATCTTCATACTTCTTCTCTCCAACTCGGTGGTGACGGGCTCGGTGGTGACGGGGTTCGCGGTCAGCGGGTGGCCGCGTCGAACGCCCGGATCGCGCGGGCCAGCCCGAGGGCTCGCGCGTCCAGCAGCCGGTGGCCGTCCGCCGCGTCCGCGGACGAGGCGTCGTCGGTCGATCCGCCGACCCGGGCCCACTCGCCGTGGCGCTCCACGGTCAGGCCCGGATACGGCGGGTGGTCGAACAGCGGCGGCGGTTCGATCGGGGCGCGGGCCGGGACCGGCGTCCGGACGAGGTCCGGGTGCGCCGCCAGCATCAGCGACGTCTCGAACCAGCCGGCGTGGCCCGGAGTGACCTCGGGGCGCCCCCCGTCGTCCTCCCCGGACGTGACCGTCCAGTACGAGCAGGCCGCGACGGTGACGTCCGCGCGCAGCGCGAACCGCTTGACGGCCAGCCGCATGATCTCGTCGTTCCCGCCGTGGCCGTTGACGACCATGATCCGGCGGTAGCCGGACGTGGCGAGCGAGTCCAGGACGTCGTCGAGGACCGCCCCCAGCGTGGCGGCGCTCAGCGACACCGCCGCCGCGAAGAGGTGGTGCGGGCTGTGCCCGAAGGGCAGCGCGGGCAGGCGCACCAGTTCGGTGGCCGCGGCCCCCTGGCCGCCGTCCGCCCTCTCCATCAGGGCCACGGCGCGGTCGAGGACCGCCTCCGCGAGCAGGGTGTCGGTGCCCATCGGCAGATGGGCGGCGTGCTGCTCCTGGGACCCGATGGGGAGCAGGGCGATGCCCCGTTCCCCGGCCGCGCGCACCTCCCGCCACGTGGACTCGGTCAGATTCCAATGGATCACAGCGCTACCTTCCTCAAACCCGGTCGTGGCAGAGTCGAGCCATGACCGACGAACGTTTCCCCCTGCGACTGGTGCCCGCGCTCGAACCGGAACCGGTGGCGCCGCGCGCCGGGCGCAGGCTGGGGGCGGTCGAACTGGTACCCGGCCGGGTCAGGGCCGCGGTGCTGGACATGTCCGGCGCGGTGCTCGAACGCACCGAGACCGCGTACGACGCGGCCACCGCGCTGCCCGCCGACCTCGACGCGGCGCTCGCCCGCGCCGCCGAGGTGTTCGCGGGCGTCCGGCCGCAGGGCATCGGTGTGGCCGCGGCCGGTCTCGTCGACCCCGACGCGGGACTGATCACCGAGGTCAACGATGTGCCGGCGCTGCACGGCTACCCGGTGGCGGAGCGGCTCGGGGCCCTGACCGGCGTGCCGGTCAGGGTCGAGCACCACGCCCGGCTCCAGGTGCTCGGCGACCGCTGGTTCGGGCCCGGACGCGGCCGGCGCACCTTCGCGTCGGTGTCGACCGGCGAGGTGCTGGGCGTCGGCATCCTGTACGCCGGCCAGGTGCTCGCCCCGCCCGGCGGCCGCAGCGGCGCCCATATGACCGTCTCGGCCAGCGGGGAGCGCTGCACCTGCGGCAGCCGCGGCTGCTGGAAGACCGTCGCCACCACGCGCTGGCTCCAGTCCAGGGCGCGGGCGGCCGGCCTCGGCGACGCGGTGTCGCTCGGCGCGCTGGTGGCGCGCCAGGACGGGACCGCGCGGCAGGTGCTGGCCGAGTACGCGGAGAACGTCGCGCTGGGTCTGGTCAACATCCAGCAGCTGTTCGCGCCCGGCCTGTTCGTGCTGCACGGTGAGGCCCGCGAGGGCGGCGAGCGGTTCCGCGGGCTGATCGAGGAGCGGCTGCGCTCCGACGTGGTCTGGGAAGGCGCCGAGCTGCCGCGGGTCGTGGTGAGCACCGCGGACGTCGACGACGTCGCCCTGCTCGGCGGCGCGGGAATGGTGCTCTCCCAGGTGTAGGGGGCGCGCCGCCGGTCCTGGTCCCGGTCGGTACGGGCTCATCGCGCGCCCCCGGAGCCGTCCGTGCCGCCGGTGCCGTCCGTGCCGCCGCCGGCCCCGGCGTCCGGGGTCTGCGGGCCAGGGGCCCCGCCCACGTTCCCGGTGCCGCCCGCGTTCCCGGTGCCGCCCGCGACCACGCGGGCCCTGCGGCCCCGGCGCGGATCGGGCACCGGCACCGCGTCCAGCAGCTGCCGCGTGTAGGCGTGCTCGGGGCGCTTCAGCACCTGCGCCGCCTCGCCGACCTCGACCAGCCGCCCCTGCCGCATCACCGCGATGCGGTCGGCCACCTGCTGCACGACGGCCAGGTTGTGCGAGACGAAGAAGTAGGTCAGCCCGCGCCGCTGCTGGAGGTCGGCGAGCAGGTCGAGGATGCGGGCCTGCACCGACACGTCCAGCGCGCTGGTCGGCTCGTCGAGCACGATCAGCCGGGGCTCGACCGCCAGGGCGCGGGCGATGGAGACCCGCTGGCGCTGCCCGCCGGAGAACTCGTGCGGGTAGCGGTCCTGGATGCCGCCGTCGAGGCCGACGGACTCCAGCAGCTCGCCGACCCGCTCCCGCGTGTACCGGCGGCCGCGCCGGCCGCGGGCCGCGGGATCGTGGGTGACCATCGGCTCCGCCACGATGGCGGCGATGGTCAGCCGCGGGTTCATGCTGGAGTACGGGTCCTGCAGGACGACCTGGATCTGCCGGCGCAGGCGCCGCAGTTCGGCCGGGGCGAGGGCGGCGAGGTCCTGCCCGTCGAAGTGCACGCTGCCCGCGGTCGGTTCCTCCAGCCGCAGCAGCAGCCGGGTCAGCGTGGTCTTGCCGCAGCCGGACTCGCCGACCAGCGCGAGCGTCTCGCCCTCGGCGACCGTCAGCGACACGTCGTCCACCGCGACGCTGCCGTGCCGTCCGCCGAACTCCTTCCGGAGTCCGGCCAGTTCCAGCAGCGGACGGCGGGTCTGAGGTGCCGTAGGGGCATCGGGCGTCGTCATGCCAGCTCCAATCGGGGTGTGGCGGCCAGCAGTTGGCGGGTGTAGTCGTCGGCCGGACGGTGGAAGACGTCCAGTACGTCGCCGGTCTCCACGACCCGGCCGTGGTGCATCACGGCCACCCGGTCGGCGGTCTCGGCGACCACTCCGAGGTCGTGGGTGATCAGTAGGACGGCCATGCCGTGCCGTTGCTGCAGGGACACGAGCAGGTCGAGGATCTGCCGCTGCACGGTCACGTCGAGCGCGGTGGTCGGCTCGTCGGCGATGAGCACGCGGGGCCGGCCCACCAGCGCCCCGGCGATCATCACGCGCTGCCGCAGCCCGCCGGAGAGCTCGTGCGGGTACTGCCGGAACCGGCGCTCGGGGTCGGGGATCCCGACCTCGTCCAGGGCCTCGACGGCCGCCGCGTGCGCGTCCGTCCGGGACAGGCCCTGGTGGTGGCGCAGGACCTCGGCGACCTGCACGCCCACCCGGCGCAGCGGGTCCAGACTGGTCATCGGGTCCTGGAACACCATCGCGATGTCCTGGCCCCTGATCCGCCCGAGGTCGCGGTCGGGGACGCGGAGCAGGTCGCGTCCCCCGAAGAGGATCCGGCCGCCCGTGTAGACGGCCGGCGGCTGGGGGTTGAGCCGCAGCACGGACAGCGCGGTGGCGGTCTTGCCGCTGCCGGACTCGCCGACGACGGCGAGCGTCTCGCCCTGCGCCAGGCTCAGGCTGACGTCGCGGACGGCGTGCACGGTGCCCGTGTCGAGCCGGAAGTCGACGGTCAGGCCGTCGATCTCCAGGACGGGCCCGGCGGAGGTCCGGCCGGCGGCTGCGGGTGTGTCGGTGGTCATCGGCCTGTCCGTGGTCATCGGCGGTACGCCTTCGGGTCCGCGACATCCCGCAGGGCGTCGCCGGTGATGTTGACGGCGAGTGAGGTGAGCATCAGCGCGATGCCCGGGAAGACCGCGACCCACCAGGAGGTGCCCAGGTACAGCTGGCCGTCCGCCAGCATGGAGCCCCAGGTGACGGTCTCCTTGGGAACTCCCAGTCCCAGGTAGCTCAGTGACGCCTCGGCGACGATCGCGGCGGCGATGTGCAGCGTCCCGATGGTCGCCAGCGGCGCCATCACGTTGGGCAGCAGGTGGCGTCGCATGATCGCCACGTCGGTGACACCGATCGCCCGCGCCTCGGTGACGAAGTCGCGGGACCGCAGCGACATCACCTCCGAGCGCACCACCCGGGCGTACGACACCCAGCCGGTGATGCCCAGCACGAGGATCACGTACCAGAGCCCCGACCCGAAGAACCCCACGATGGCCAGGGCCAGCAGGATCGACGGGAACGCGAGCTGGACGTCCGCCAGGCGCATCAGGACCCGGTCCGGCCAGCCGCCGAAGTAGCCGGCGGCCAGGCCGACCACGGTGCCGATCACACCGGCCAGCAGCGCCGCGCCGGCGCCGACGAGGAGTGAGACCCGGGTGCCGTAGACGACGCGGGAGAGCATGTCCCGGCCGAGCTGGTCGGTGCCCAGCAGGTGGGCGCCGCTGCCGCCGTGCTGCCAGGCCGGCGGCGTCAGCCGCATCAGCAGGTCCTGGGCGTTGGGGTCGTCGGGCGCGATCAGCGGCGCGAACACCGCGGCGACGAGGAGGACCGCGAGGAAGGCGAGCGCGACCACGGCGAGGCGGTTGCGCAGCAGGGTGCGCACGGCGGCGGGGCGCCGGCCGCGGGCCGCCTCGGGGGCGGCGCCCGCGGTGGGCGGGGCTGACGAGGTCAGGGTCATCGGGAGGTCCTCACTCTCGGGTCGAGGAGGCTGTAGGAGAGGTCGACCAGCAGGTTGACCACGACGAACGTGGCCGCGAAGAACAGCACCGTCGCCTGGACCAGGGGGAAGTCGCGGTTGGAGATGGCCTCGATGGTCAGCTGGCCCACGCCTGGCCAGGAGAAGACGCGTTCGGTGAGGATCGCGCCGCCCAGCAGGCTGCCGACCTCCAGCCCGATCACGGTGACCACCGGCAGCGACGCGTTGCGCAGGCCGTGCGTCAGCACCGTCTTGACCGGGCCGAATCCCTTGGCGCGGGCGGTGCGGATGTGGTCGGAGGAGAGCACGTCGATCAGCGACGAGCGCAGCAGCCTCGCCACGACCGCGACGGAGTAGACGGAGAGCGTGACGGCGGGCAGCACGAGGTTGGCGAAGCTGCCGTATCCGGAGGCGGGCAGCGCGTGCAGCCCCACGGCGAACACCAGGATCAGCAGGATGCCCACCCAGAACGGCGGGGTGGACTGGCCGAGCAGGACGCCGGTCATGATGCCGCGGTCCGTGGCGCGCCCGCGCCGCATGGCCGCGAGGATGCCGGCGGGCACGGCGATGACGAGGGTCACCACCAGCGCTGCCGCGGCCAGTTCGAGGGTGGCGGGCAGCCGGTCGGCGAGCACGTGGCCCACCGGCTCCTGGTACGAGATCGAGGTGCCGAAGTCGAAGTGCAGCAGGCCCCACAGGAAGTCGAGGTACTGCGTGACCAGCGGCCGGTCGAGGCCGAGGCTCGCCCGCAGCACGTGCTCCTGCTGGGCCGTGGCGTCCGGCGGGAGCAGTTGCCTGACCGGGTCGCCGGACAGCCGGACGAGGAAGAAGGACACGGTCGCCGTGCACAGCAGGACGAGCAGCGCCGTGCCGAGCCGTACCAGCACGGCGCGCAGCAGCCCGGACCGGGCCGCCGGCCGCGGCCGGGCCGGCCCCGCCGCGCGCGGCGGCCGGAGGGTGAGGTCGCTCATCGGGAGATCTCCGCAGTCTGCATGGCCAGCACGCCGGCGGACCCCGGCTTCCAGCGGGGACGGTCGTTGCGGGCGTAGATGTTGTCGATCTGGTAGAGCGGGACGAACGGAGCCTCCCGCTGGATCAGCCGCTGCAGGTCGGAGAAGGCGCGCCGGCGCTCCGCGGGGTCCCCGGACAGCTCCTCGATGTCGATGAGGCGGTCCGCGTCCTTGTCGTGCCACCTGCTCTGCCGGCGGTCGCTGCGCACGTTGGACTGCAGCATGCTCTCCCCGTCCAGCGTCCACACGGTGCTGGCCGCCAGGTACATCGGGCCCAGCGCGCCGTGGTCGTCGGAGGTGAGCCGGTCCGCGTAGGTGCCGGGGTCGAGCAGCGTGACGCGGGCGTTCACGCCGGCCCGGGACAGCAGGCCCGAGATCGCCTCGGCGACGTTGGAGTCGACGTTGGAGGCGGTCAGCGAGGTGGAGAAGCCGTGCGGGTAACCGGCCTGCGCCAGGAGGTCGCGTGCGGTGTCCACGGAGCGGGCGAACGGCCTGATCGAGGGGTCGAAGCCGAACGCGCCGCGCGGGATCATCGCCGGCACCTCGGTGGCCTTGCCGCCGAGCACCGCCTTGATGAGCAGCGGGACGTCCACCGCGTGGTTGAGCGCCTGGCGCACCCGGGGGTCCTTGAGCGGCCCGTCCTCCAGGGTGTTCAACGAGAGGTAGGAGGTCCGGATACCGGTGTAGCCGTCCAGCCGCACGCCGCCGTAGCCGTCCAGCTGCTGGGCCGCGTCGGGGGTGAGGCCGGCCACCAGGTCGACCTGGCCGCTCTGCAGCGCGGCGAGCGAGGACGAGGGGTTGGGCTGCGGCATGAACACCAGCTCGTCCACGTGCGGGCGCCCCTGCCAGTGGCGGGGGAAGGCCCGCATGCGCAGCTCGTGGTCGCGCTGCCAGCGGACGAAGGTGAACGGCCCGGTGCCGACGGGGTGTTCGGCGAACCCCGCGTCCCCGACGGAGGCCAGGTAGCGCGGCGGGACCACGACTCCGCCGAAGAGCGAGAGCTTGTCGGGGAGGATCGGGTCGTGCACGGTCGTGTGCACGTCCACGGTGAGCGGGTCGACGACGGTGACGTCCTTGACGTAACGCAGTTCGACGATCGGCGACTTGGTCGCGGGCGCCAGGACGCGCTCGATGCTGAACTTGACCGCGGCGGCGTCGAACGGTTCGCCGTTGTGGAACGTGACGCCGGGGCGCAGCGTGAACCGCCAGGTCGTCGCGCCGCGGGCCCCCCAGGTCAGCGCGAGCCGGGGGTGCAGGAGGTTGTCGGCGCCGCGCGTGGTGAGCGTGTCGAACATGTTGATCAGGGCGTTCATGGAGGTCATGTCGCCCTGCTTGTGCGGGTCCATGTTCTTGGGGTCACCGGGCTGGGACACCCGCAGGACGTTGCCGGCACCGCCGGCCGGGCTGGTACCGCATCCGGTGAGCAGGGCCGGCGCCGCGACGGCCGGGAGGAGCAGCCCGCCGAGCCGGAGGATGTCGCGGCGGGCCGGACGGCTGTGCTCCACGCGTCTCCCTTGACGTATTCGTTCCATTGAACAGTACATCCGTTCCGGCAGATGGAATGATGATGCGCTAAGCTAAGCGACATGGCGAAGACCGTCAACACTCGAACCACGGAGCAGGGCCGCGTGAAAGGCCCGACGGACAAGGCGATGGAGGTGCTCGAGGCGCTCGTCGAACCCGGTGGACCGCACCGGCTCGGCGATCTCGCGCAGCGCACCGGCCTGACGAAGCCGACCGTCCACCGCCATCTGCAGACGATGGTCGAGTTCGGCTTCGCGCAGCCCGCCGACGGCGGCCGCTACCAGGCGGGACCCCGCCTGCTCGGCCTCGCCGCCGCGGCCCTGCACGACGACCAGGACCTGCGCCTCGCCCGTCCCGTACTGGCCGAACTGCACCGGCGCACCGGCCAGTTCGCCCACTACGCGGTGCGGCACGGCGACGTCGCGGTGCACCTGGAGCACTCCGAGTCGCCCCCCGAGTTCCGCATGGGCGTGCCGCCCGGCGGCCGCACGCCCCTGTACCTCAGCGGCGTCGGGCTCGCGATGCTCTCCGCGCTCCCGCCGGACGCGTGCGCCGACGTGCTCGACGCCGTGCCCGCGGACGAGTGGGCCGCGCACCCGCTGGGCGACGCGGCGACCGTCCGCGAGGTGCTGCGGGAGGCCGCCGAGCGCGGCTACGCCGTCGACGACGGGTACGGCGAGCCGGACGTGCGCTCGGTCGCGGCGCCCGTGCTCGACCGCGACGGGCACGTGGTCGGCGCGGTCGGCATCTCCGGCCTGACGTTCACCCTGGACCGGGAGAGCGTGCTGCTGTTCGGCCCGATGGTGCGGGCCTCCGCCCGCGCCGTCTCCGCGGGTCTCGGCGGCCGCGCGCCCGCCCTGGGCGTCGCGGGACGGACGGCGGGGGAGCGGCGCGGTCCCCACGGGTCGGGCCGTCCGGCCATGGGCGAGGACGCATGACGTCGCTGGGGGACCTCGTCTCGGCGGGCCGGGACCGCGGGGTCTACTCCGCGGCGGCGTGGTCCGTGGGCGACGCCCACGCGGCGCTGGCCCGGGGCTTCACCGGCACCCGGAGCTGGGGCGGCGAGACGCTCGACGGCAGTGAGCTGTGGGACCTCGCGTCGGTCACCAAGCCGGTGGCCGGGCTCGCGGTGATGGCCCTCGTCGACGAGGGCGCCCTGCGGCTGACCGACACCGTGGGCGACCACCTGCCGGAGTACCGCGGCGGCGACAAGGCGGACCTGACGGTCCACCAGTTGCTCGCCCACACCTCCGGCATCCCCGGCCAGGTGCCGCTCTACCGCGAACACCCCACCCGCGCCGCCCTCCTGGAGGCGATCCGCCTGCTGCCGCTGACGGCCGCGCCGGGCACCCGCGTCCAGTACTCCTCGCAGGGCTTCATCCTCCTCGGCCTGGTCGCCGAAGCCGCCGCGGGCGAGACGCTGGACGTCCTCGTCCGGCGACTGGTCTGCGACCCGCTCGGCATGACCGGCACCGGCTTCCACCCGGCCCCCGAGGCGCGCCGCCGGGCCGTGGCCACCGAGGACTGCCCGTGGCGCGGCCGGATCGTGACCGGCCAGGTGCACGACGAGAACGCGGTCGTGCTCGGCGCTCCGGCCGGCCACGCCGGCCTGTTCGCCCCGCTCGCCGACATGGAACGCCTCGGCCGGTCCCTCGCCGGCGGCGCCCGGGAACTCCTGCGGCCCGCCACCTTCGCGCGGATGACGGCCGTCCACACCGAGGGCCTGAACCTGCGACGCGCCCTCGCCTGGCAGGGCCAGGACCCCGCCGGCTCCCCGGTCGGACCCTCCTTCGGCCCCCACTCCTACGGCCACACCGGTTTCACCGGCACCAGCATCTGGGTCGACCCCGCGACGACCCGCTACGCGGTCCTGCTCACCAACCGCGTCCACCCCACCCGCACCACGACCGGCATCACCCCGCTCCGCCACGCCTTCCACGCCGAGGCGGCCGGGCTCGTCTGAGGGAACGGGCGAGCCCCGCGGCGCGGGGGTTACTCGGCCTCGCCGGGGCCCGGCGTGCGGAGGGTGCGGCTGCGGCCGCGGAACTCGGCGATCACCGTGGTGCCGCGCGCGACCGTCACGTCGTAGATGCCGCTGCGGCCGAAGCGGGTGACCTCGCGGGCGGTGGCGACCAGGGTGTCGCCCTCCCGCGCCGCCGCGACGAACGTGATGTCCGCCCCGGCGGCGACCGTCACCGGGCCGTCGCTGTTGCACGCGCAGGCGAACGCGGTGTCCGCGAGGAGGAAGACGTACCCGCCGTGCGCGATCCCGTGCCCGTTGACCATGGCCGCCGTCAGGGTCATGCCGACCGTCGCGGTTCCCTCGCCCTGCTCCAGCACCTCGATGCCCAGCGCGCGCGACGCCGTGTCCGCGGCGAACATCCGCGCCGCGGGCGAGTCCGCCGACGCGGGCCTGCTCGTGAGGGTCATACCGTGCCTCCCGACCGGCCGTTCGGTTCTGCGTTCACCGCGTCCCACCCTGGACGATCAGGGGGCCTCACGGCAAGGGGTGACCGGAGCGGGGCCGCGCGCGGGCGGTCAGAGGCCGAGGTCGGAGAGGCCGGGGTGGTCGTCGGGGCGCGTGCCGAGCGGCCAGTGGAACTTGCGCTCGGACTCGTCGATGCGCAGGTCGTTGATGCTCGCGATGCGCCGCCGCATGAGCCCGTTCTCGTCGAACTCCCAGTTCTCGTTGCCGTACGAGCGGTACCAGTTGCCGGAGTCGTCGTGGCACTCGTACGCGAACCGCACCGCGATGTGGTTGCCCTCGAACGCCCACAGCTCCTTGATCAGGCGGTAGTCCAGCTCGCGGTTCCACTTGCGGGTCAGGAACGCGACGATCTCCTCGCGCCCCGTGAGGAACTCCGCCCGGTTGCGCCACTGGCTGTCCGGTGTGTACACCAGCGAGACCTTGTGCGGGTCACGCGAGTTCCAGCCGTTCTCGGCCTGGCGCACCTTCTCCGTGGCGGTGTCGCGGGTGAACGGGGGGACCGGGGGCCTGCTCTCCATGCGAGTTCCTTCGCGCTAGGGGGACGAGCGGGCGCGACGCGCCGGCGGCACGAGCCGCATGTCCGACGTACCGCGCGAACCACCACAAATCCTAGGGCGGAGATCCCCGGCCGGCGGCGCTCGCCGCCCGGCCCTCGTCGTCGGGCGTGTCACGCCGACGCGGACCCCTGGACGTGCGCCCGGCCCGCGCTGGGGGGGGGAATGCCTGGACGCGGGCCCGGTGCTCAGTCGGCCTCGCGCTCGGGCACGCTCGCGATCTCCAGGAAGAACTCGTCGATGCGGCGCACCGCCTGCAGGAAGTCGTCGAGGTTCACCGGCTTGGTGACGTACGCGTTGGCGTGCCGGCTGTAGGCGGCGGCGATGTCGTCCGGCGTGGACGAGGTGGTGAGCACGACGACCGGGATCATGCCCAGGTCGGGGTCGCCCTTGAGGACGCCCAGCAGCTCGCGCCCGTTCATCCGGGGCATGTTGAGGTCGAGCACGATGAGGTCGGGGCGCGGGTTGTCCGGGGCGCGCAGGTACTCGAGCGCCGTGATGCCGTCGGTGGCGCGGGAGATGGACCGGACCATTCCCTTGTCCGTCATCGCCTCCTCGATCAGCAGGGCGTCCGCGGCGTCGTCCTCGACGAGCAGCACGTGGTAGGAGCGGTGGGGGAGAAGTGCGTTCACGAGGCGCTCCTGGGAGTCGTGCGTAAGGGCGGAGGACGGTCCCGCGGGATGCGGAACGCGGTGCTGCGGGCTGCGGTGGGACACGCGGGCCCGACGACGGCGAAGATCCGCTCGCAGGACACCTGAGCACTGTATACGTGCCCAAACGGAGGCGACCAACCAACGGGCTCGAACCGGTGTACTGTTGCCCGGCTGCGGCTGTTCGCCGCACTGGTGTTTCCGCACGCCGCTGTCGTGGCGGCCGGCCGATGGGGACGAGGAGCGGTCGTGGTCAGCGGTGGACCGAGACGCGGCCCGGGGGGCGGCGAGGGCACAGAGCGCCCGGCCGCGGGCGAGGACGTTCAGCCTCCGCCAGGGGCGGAACAGGGCGCCGGCGACGGCGCCCCGGCCCTCGGGCAAGCGGAACGCCTCCCGGACCAGCAGGGGTTGAGACGGCGGCCACCAGCACCGCGGGGCTGGACCGTGCGCCGCCGCCTGGCGGTCGGCACGAGCGGGGCCCTCGCCCTGCTGCTCGTCCTGTCGGTGGCCGGCGGCTGGGAGTTCGCCCGGTCGACCCGCCTCACCGACAGTCTCTCCAGGACGGACACCCCGGCCCTGGTGGCCGCGGCCCAGCTGGAGGAGGCACTGGTCAGCCAGGAGACCGCGGTCCGCGGCTACGGCCTGACCGGGCAGCGATCCTTCCTCCAGCCCTACACCGACGGCCTGGTGACCCAGCGGAGGGAGACGGCCGTCCTGCGCTCCCTGCTGACCGACGACACCCCGGCCTCCGGTGAGCTGGACGCCCTGCTCGCGCAGGTCGAGACGTGGCAGTCGCGGTTCGCGCGGCCCATCGCGGTCGCACCGCAGGGCGCCCCGGTGGCGCTGGCCGCGCAGCGCGCCGACGAGGGCAAGCGCGAGTTCGACACCGTGCGCGCGGCCGGCGACCGGCTGCAGCAGGCCCTCACCACGCGGCGCGACAAGTCCCGGGCCGACCTGCGCCGCGCCGACACCGAACGCGACTGGATCTTCGGCTTCATCGCGGCCGTGATCGCCCTGCTCGCGGTGCTGGTGTTCGTCGCCCTGCGCCGCGGGGTGACCCGGCCGCTGGGACGGCTCGCCTACGACGTGCGGACCATCGCCGACGGCCGGTTCGACCACGTCGTCACCCCGACCGGACCGTCCGACATCCGCGCCCTCGCCCTCGACGTGGAGTACATGCGGGACCGGATGGTCGAGGCCCTCGCCCTGCGCGACCTGGCGCACGCCCGGCTCGACGAGCAGACCGCGGACCTGCGGCGCTCGAACGCCGAGCTGGAGCAGTTCGCCTACGTGGCCTCCCACGACCTGCAGGAGCCGCTGCGCAAGGTGGCCAGCTTCTGCCAGCTGCTGGAGCGCCGCTACGCGGACCAGCTGGACGAACGCGCCGTGCAGTACATCGGGTTCGCGGTCGACGGCGCGAACCGCATGCAGACCCTCATCAACGACCTCCTCGCGTTCTCCCGGGTCGGCCGGGTGCACGCCGAGACCGCCGAGGTCGACCTGGAGGAGCTGTTCGCCAGGACCGTGGAGTCGCACAGCCTCGCCATCGCGGACGCCGGCGCGGAGATCACCCACGATCCGCTGCCGGTGGTGCACGGTGACGCCACCCAGCTGGGCATGCTGCTGCAGAACCTGCTCTCCAACGCGCTCAAGTTCCGTTCGCCAGACCGGCCGCCGCGGATCGACGTGTCCGTGGTGCCGAGGTCCGAGGACGAGTGGGAGTTCGCGGTCACCGACAACGGCATCGGCATCGCGCCGGAGTTCGCCGAGCGGGTGTTCGTGATCTTCCAGCGGCTGCACACGCGGGACGACTATCCCGGCAACGGCATCGGGCTGGCGCTGTGCAAGAAGATCGTCGACTTCCACGGCGGCGCCATCGCGATCGACCCGGAGCACGAGCAGGGCACCCGCTTCGTCTTCACGCTCCCGCGCAGCGCCTCCTCCGCTGACCAGCTGGAGGCCGAGTTGCTGGACGCGGGGGTGCTGGACGCGGGGGTGCTGGACGTGGGGTCGCCGGGAGTCGCCTCATCGGACGGAGCCTCCTCCGACCCGGTGCCGGCGGGCGCGGCGGGCGCGGCGGGTGACTCCGCCGGTGGGGACGGAACGACCGCGGCGCGTGCCGCGGACAGCGGGGGAGCCAGGGGCGCCGGTGACGCCGAGGGCGTGCCGGACGGAGACGCGCGGGCGGAAGGGGCGGAACGATGACGGGGGACCAGGCGGCCGTCGAGCGGGTGCCGGTACCGGTACCGGCACCGGGCGGTGAGGCGTTCCGGGTGCTGCTGGTGGAGGACGACGCCGGGGACGCGCTGCTCGTCGAGGAGTACCTCTCCGACACGGGGCTGCGGTTCCGGATGCACTGGTCGCAGACGCTGGCCGACGGTCTGAACCGCATGGCGGAGGAGATCCCGGACTGCGTCCTGCTCGACCTGCACCTGCCGGACGCCTCGGGCATCGCCGCGGTGCGGCAGACGCAGGCGGCGTGCCCGTCGGCCGCGATCATCGTCCTGACGGGCATGGCCGAGAGCCGATCGGGCGCCGAGGCCGTCGCGGCCGGCGCGCAGGACTACCTCGTCAAGGGCACCGTCAACGGAGAGTTGCTGGACCGCGCTATCCGCTACGCCGTGCACCGCAAGCACGCCGAGCGCACCGCGGCCCGGCTGCGGCTCAACGAGCAGCGGGCGCAGGAGAACCGGCGCCTGGAGCGGGGCCTGCTGCCGGTCCCCATGCGTACCGGCTCGGCCGTCGCCACCGCGTCGTGCTACCTGCCGGGCCGCGAAGGGGCCCTGCTCGCGGGTGACTTCCTCGACGTGGTCGAGACCCCGGACGGCACCGTCCACGCGGTGATCGGGGACGTCAGCGGCCATGGGCCGGACGCCGCCGCGATGGGAGTGTGCCTGCGCATCGCCTGGCGCACGCTGATCCTGGGCGGCCACCGCGACGCCGAACTCCTCGCCGTCATCGAGCGGATCCTGGTCGCGGAACGCACGTCCTCGTCCCTGTTCGCGACCGTCATGACACTGTCGCTGCGGCCGCGCACCGACTCCGGGGACGCGCGGGTCAAGATCACCCTCGCGGGTCACGACGCGCCCCTGCTGCTGCGGCGGGCGTCCGGCGGCCGGGCGACGTCCCGGCACATCACGGCCGAGCCGGGGATGGCCCTCGGCCTGGTCCCGGGCCTCGCGGACTGGCGCACCACCGCGGTGCCGCTGCCGGACAGCGGCTCGCTGCTGCTGTTCACCGACGGCCTGACCGAGGGGCACACCGGCCCGGACAGCGCCCGGCTCGGCACGGACGGCCTCATGTCCCTGGTCGACGCGGCCCCGCCCATGACCGGCCGTCCCCTGGTCGACCATCTCGCCACGACGGCCCAGGAGATGGACGCCGGCCGCCACCAGGACGACATCGCGCTGCTGCTCCTGACCTGGTAGGTGCCCCGGAGAAGCGGGCCGGGCGCCGCCCGGGCGGACGGACCGGGCGGTCCCGGAGCCCTGGGGCGCCGCCCCGGCCCGCCGCCGGGAGCGCGAGCCGCACGGGGCTCAGGGCCGTGTGGGTGGTCCTCGCGCCGTTGCGGAGCGGCCGGCGCATTCAGGAGGGCGTCAAGGCCAAGGCCGGCGGATGACGCGCCCGGTGCCGGACCTGCCGTGAACGCACCGGCCCGGCCGGCCCGTCGATCCGGTGGATCAGCTCGGGGAGGTGCGGTCGCTCTGCCACGCGCCGACGGCGAGCTTGCCCGTGGTGCCCAGGTCCAGCTCCGGCGTCACCATGACCGCCGCGGCGCCGGGCCTGGGCACCACCCGCACGTACGGGGCGTTCACGGGATCGCTGCCCATCAACGTGGTGTTGCGCCACGCCAGTTCGGCGTGCGCGCCCTCGCCGGGGGCGAGCACCGGACGCGTGGGCGCCGCGTCCGCTCCGGTTCCTTCGGCGAGGGCGTCGGCGCCGTGCACGATCCGCACCGAACCGACGGCCGCGTGATCGGCGTCGAGCACCTGCACCCGGGGATAGTCGTCGAGGCGGTAGGCGCGGGTCCCGCAGTTCTGCACATGCACCCCGACGACGCGCAGTCCCATGGCGGCATCGCCGGCGTCGACGTACACGTGCACCCCCGACGGGGGACACGGGCCACCCGAGGACGGCGCCTCAGCGGTGGGCACGCTCCTGACCTTGAGGATCCGCACGTGCGTCGCGTGCGACCCGCCCCCGGCCCCACCGTCGCCCTCCGCCAGACCCCGCCGGACCGTTCCCCCCGGCCGCACGGACGGCACGGTCTCCTGGCCACTCGTCAGCGCCTCGCCGCCCTCCGTCATGAGGTCGTACGTGATCGTGAACGTCGCCGTGCTCGCCGTGGAGTTCGTGATCTCGAACGCGGGGCACGCCGCGCCCCCGACGAGCCGCACCCCGTCCTCCTCCGTGCCCTGACCCGGTGACCCCGCGCCCGAACTGCCCGTCCCCGCCGACGCGGTGGGCGTCGGGGGCGAGTCGCAGGAAGCGGCGCCGGAGGAGCCGGACACCGCGATGAGCGGCCGGGTCCCGTCCGGCTGCGTCCCGCATGCCGCGAGCAGCAGAACGGCGAGGCAGGCGGCGGGCACGACCAGTGGATGACAGCGCATCGCCCCAGTCGATCAGCCCGCCGGCCCCGGTGACTGTGACCCAGGCCATACGTACTGCCATAACTCTGTCACAACCCCAGGGGAGCGACCGCGCGGCCTTCCCGGAAGCCCGGCCTAGGATGGACGCGCGCTGCCGCGACGCCGCCGCGGCGTCGCGGCGGAAGGTGGAGGCGGGGACGTGACGGGTGGGGCGCGGGCGTCGGCCTACGGACGGGTGGCAACGGAGCTGGCGCTCTACGGGGACCTGCGGTTGCGGGAACTCGTGGACGGCGGGGAGCCGATCGGCCGGGGGATCGGGGGGCGCACGGTGCGGCTGGAGGTCGGCGGGACGCCGGTCTTCGTCAAGCAGGTGCGCCTGACGGACCTGGAACGGCGGGCGGAGAACGTCCACTCGACGGCGAACGTGTTCGGGCTGCCGGCCTTCTGCCAGTACGGCTACGGCACCCCGGCGTTCGGGGCCTGGCGGGAACTGGCCGTGCACGTGATGACCACGAACTGGGTGCTCGCGGGGGACCACGAGGGTTTCCCGCTGATGTACCACTGGCGGGTGCTGCCCGGACCCCGGCAGCCGCTGCCCGAGGAACTGGCCGACGTGGACGGGGCGGTGGCCGCCTGGGGAGGCGGGTCGGGCGTCCGCCGGCGGATCGAGGGACTGCGGGACTCCTCCGCGAGCCTGACGCTGTTCCTCGAGCACGTGCCCCAGAACCTGCACGACTGGCTGCGCGTGCAGGTCGCGGCCGGCGGCGACGCCACCGCGCGGGCCCTCGCCATGGTGGAGGAGGAGCTGGAGGCCGGAACGTCGTTCATGAACGCCCGCGGACTGCTGCACTTCGACGCCCACTTCGAGAACATCCTGACCGACGGCCGGCGGCTGTTCTTCGCGGACTTCGGCCTCGCGTTGTCCTCCCGCTTCGAACTCGGCCAGGACGAAAGGGAGTTCTTCGCACTGCACCGCGCCTACGACCGGTGCTACACCGTCACGCACCTCGTGAACTGGCTCGTCGCCGAGCTGTTCGGGCACGCGGCGGACCAACGCCGGGCGTACGTGCGCGCGCTCGCGGAGGGGGAAGGGCGCGGAGGGTGTGCCACCGGCCGTCGCGGACATCCTCGCCCGGCACGCGCCGATCGCCGCAGTGATGGGCGACTTCTCGCGTGCGTTCCGTGAGGGGGACCTGACGGCACCCTTCCCCGCGGAGGCGATCCGCGGGCTCCTCGCCCGTGGCCGGCCCGCGCGGTGAGCCGTGACGGGGAACCCGTACGGGCGGTGAACGGGCCTGGCGGAGCGGGCGGGGCGTGAGCCGAGGCCCCGGCCGCTCCGGGAGACAGGGCGGGTGTCAGCCCGCGAGTCGGGTCGCGATGTCGGCGAGGTGGCGCCCCTGGTAGTTGGCCGCGGCGAGCGTCGCCTCGTCGGGGGTCTCGCCGCCGCCGCTCGGCCACGAGGTGCCGTAGGGGTTGCCGCCGGCCGCGTACAGGACCGGGTCGGTGTAGCCGGGCGGCACGATGATGCAACCCCAGTGGTAGAACACGTTGTTGAGTGCCAGCAGGGTGGACTCCTGCCCGCCGTGGCGGTTGATCGACGAGGTGAAGCTCGTCGCCGGCTTGCTGTGGAAGACGCCGGCCTGCCAGATCCCGCCGGTCGTGTCGATGAACTGCTTCAGCTGGGCCGCAGGGGTGCCGTAACGCGTCGGGGTGCCCAGGGCGTACGCGGTCGCCCACTCCAGGTCCTCGAGCGTCGCCTCGGGGACAGTGTCCTTGGTGGCGTCCACGTGCGCGCGCCACGCCGGGTTCGCGTCGATCGCCGAGTCGGGGGCCAGCTCGGGGACCCGCCGCAGACGCACCTCGGCGTCACGGCTCGCGGCACCCTTGGCCACGGCATCGGCCAGCGCGTGCACATTTCCCGTGGCGCTGTAGTAGACGACTGCAACACGTACGGCCATGAGGAGTACTCCTACGTCGGGGGAGGCAGCCGACGGCCGGGCGCGGGAGGCCGCCCGCCCCGGTCGTCGGGGCCATCAGTCAACCTCAGACCACGTCCCCCGCGCGTGCACGCGCCCCTTCGGCGTGGCGCGATGCCGCGCGGGTGGGGCGTGCGGCCGGGACCGCGTCGAGGCCGTCGACGCGGTAGTGCATGACCCGGTAGTCGGTGGAGTCGTACCACTGGCTCACGGCGATGTGGAAGTCCGCGAAGGTGGAGCCCGGGAAGACGAACCCGCCGTAGGGGCTGGCCACCGCGTTGCCCCCCTCGTTGCCGGGCGTGGTGGGAACGATCATGGTCTGCTCGGGTGTCGTGAACAGGTTCGAGGTCGGCAGCGCGAAGATCTGCGCGCGCATCGACAGCACGTCCATGTTCAGCCACGTGAAGGCGTACTGCCCGTCCATGGCGCGGAAGCAGATCTCGCCCCAGCGGCGGGCCGTGGTGATCGTCGTCGGCGCGTTGCCCCAGGCCCAGGCGCCGTTGGCGTAGCCCCACGGCTGGTAGGCGGCGGGTGTGCCCAGTTGGGACTGCGGGACGCGGTGCAGCAACAGGCCGGAGACGGCGTCCCGGTTGAACGCGGTCGACAGCACGTAGCAGTAGCCGTCGTCCGCGACGGCGTACGTCTTCTGCTGGAACTGGCCGTTGTACTGGCTCCCCGGCCACTGGCACAGGTACTGCCACGTCGCGCCGTTGTCCGTCGAGCGCCAGAAGTCGGAGTGGTCCGTCTGGTAGATGACGCCCCGCATGAGGTGCATGTACATCGTGTCGCCGACGGTGAACACGTCGGACGGGATCGCGGTGGTGCCGCCGGCGTGACCCTCGGGCACCAGGCCCACGGCGTGCGAGCCGCCCACGGCGCCGTCGATGCGCACCGACGCCAGGTTGCTGCTGGACGAGCGCAGGCCCACCGGGGCACGCCAGTCCGGCCCGCCCACTCCCGAGCCGTCGAACGTGTCGCCGCACACGAAGAGGAGACTGCCGTCGGGGCAGCGGGCCGGTATGCCGAGGTCAGTCCACGGCGCGGCGAACTGACCGGTCTGGGCGGGCCCGGTGAGGTCGGCGATCTTCGCGCCGGTGATCACGCCGGGGGCGACGGTGCCCGCGGTGCCGGGCGCGATGCCGCCGCCGGGCGCCGGCCGGGCGACAACAGCACCTCCCGCGACGGGTGTTGAAGCCGCCGCCCGGGACGTGCCGCTCGGCAGCAGGCCCGTGCCGCCCAGCGCCGCGCCGAACAGCCCCGCGATGACGGCGCGTCGGGCGGGCGCGGGCCCGCCGCCCGCCGGCGGCTGGGTGGTGTGCGGGGCAGCTGCCGCGCCTGCTGGCGCGGATCCTGCTCCCGTTGTCGCTCGCGGCGTTGTTCCCTCCGCTCCTGTTCCAGCTCCTGCCGGACCGGGCACTAACGGTGCGCTCATGTCGACTCCTGCGGGTCGGGCCATGTCAGGGCCGGCACACCATAGAACGGCCCACGCCCCCACGACCAGGGTTTGGCGCCACACCAGTTGACTCCCGCCCCACGCGTCGGCCCGGCCCGGGCGCCCCCCGCCTCCAGCCGGGCGGCGGGGACGGGCCGAACGCCGGGGCCTGGGCGCGCCCCTGACGCGTGCCCAGGCCCCGGAGCGCGGCGGCGGCCCGGGAAGGGCCGCCGGCGCGGGTCAGTCGTGGACGCGGCCGCGGGTGATGCGGCTGTTGGTGGAGGTGACGGCGGGGTCCAGGTCGTGGAAGCGGGCCGTGTAGGAGCCGACGGCGATGCCCTTGACGCCCTGCTGCTGGGCCAGCTGCTGGAACGACGCCGTGGTCGTGGCCGTCGTGAGGACGCGGATGGCGCTGCGCTGCAGGTCGCCCAGGCGCATGGTGTAGGCGGCGGCCGCGGGGTAACCGCCCTTCAGGTTCACGGTGTAGGCGGTGACGGGGCTGGCGGCGTCACCGGGGGTGGCGTGCTGGACGCCGGTGACGGTGATCGCCGCCTTCTGGGCGGCGCTCAGGGCCGTGCCGGACAGGAACGACTGGACGGCCTGGTAGGCGTCGTCGACCGAGGTGAACCTCGGATTCGGCGTGAACGTCTGGTTGTTGATGGCGTCGGTGGTCGTCACGCCGGACAGCGGCGTCCTGGACAGGTCGGTGGAGCCGTCGACGGTGGTCGACACCGTGGTGGAGCCGTCGGCGGCCAGCGTCAGGCCGCCGAGCTTCAGGTTCCAGTTGGTGAAGGTGTAGACGCCCGCGTACACGATCGTCGTCTTGTTGTAGGCGGGCAGGCCGTCGATGTCGACGGTGGGCGCGACCTTCTTGAGGGAGTTGACGATCTCCGAGGTGTTGCCGCCGGGCTCGATGAGGTCGTTGCCGGAGTACATGGTGGCGACCGGGTTGTGACTGCCTCCCCAGTCGGTCATCACGGTGCCCTGGAAGCCCCACTCGCCGCGGAGCACGTCGGTCAGCAGGTCGTAGTTGGCCGAGCTGTAGGTGCCGTTGATCTTGTTGTACGAGCTCATCACGGCCATCGGCTGGGACGCCTTCACGGCGATCTCGAAGCCCTTGAGCTCGATCTCCCGCAGTGCGCGCTCGCCGACGACCGCGTTGTCCGCGTTGCGGTTGGCCTCCTGGTTGTTGGCCGCGAAGTGCTTGACGGTGACGCCCACGCCGGGGTTGCTCTGCACGCCCTCGGTGGTGGCCGCGGCGGTGAGGCCGGCGACGAGGGGATCCTCCGAGTAGTACTCGAAGTTGCGGCCGTTGAGCGGGTCGCGGTGGATGTTCATGCCCGGGGCGAGCCACGTGGAGACGCCGAACTCGTTCATCTCCTTGCCGATCGCGTCGCCGACCTTCCGCACGAGGGCGCGGTCCCAGCTCTGGGCGAGCAGCGTGCCGATCGGCCAGGCGGTGGTGTACTGGTACGTGGCCGGCGTGGTGGCGACCTGCTGGTTGAGGCGCAGTCCGGCGGGGCCGTCGGACAGGGTCATCGCGGGGATGCCGAGCTTCTCCAGCGTGCCGGTGGTGTAGCCGGCGGCGCCCACGGCGGACGGTGTGGTGCCGCCGACGTTGGCGCCCTCGACGATGTTCGCCAGCTGGTCCACGGAGAGTCCGGCGACGAACTCCTGGATCGTCCGGCGGCCCTTGGCGACGTCGAAGAGCGTGGCGTCCGGGTCGGTCCGCACGTACTGGACGTGCTCGCCGGCCTTCGGCTGGTAGGGGGCGCCCGTGCCCTCCCAGTCGCGCTGCGCCCGGTCCAGGTAGGCGGTGGTGGACGAGATCGTGGTGCCGTCGATCGCAGCGTAGGGCGAGTCGCTGCCGACGGAGGTGTCCTGCTCGTAGCGTGAGGCGTCCTGCGCGGTGCGGAAGGCGTGCGGGTCGAGGCGGAGCACGGGTGCCTCGGCCGCCTGCCGCCTCTCGTCCGGGTAGGTGTAGAAGTCGGCCGGGTCGCTGGACAGTTCGCCGGCGGGCGTCTTCGCGTCGAGTTCGTTGTGGTCCTGCTCAGTGGTGACCTTCCCGCCGAGGCGGAGCTTGGCCGCGATCCGGGTCGACCGCGAGGAGTCGCCGACGCGCACGAGGTAGTCGCCGGCGTCGAGCGTCCAGGCGGCGCGGGACTCGTCGTAGGACGCGAGCGAGGACGTGTCGAACGTGACGGACACCGTCTGCGAGGCGCCCGGGGCCAGGTCGTCGGTCTTGGCGTAGCCGGCGAGCTGCTGGTACGGCTTGTCGAGTCCCGTCTGCGGGGCGGAGACGTAGACCTGGACGACCTCCCTGCCGCTGTGGCCGCGGCCGGTGTTGGTGACCGTCGCGGTGACGGTGACGTGCCGGGCGTCTGCGGTCACCCGCTGCGGGCTGATCCGGAAGCTGGTGTAGGAACCGCCGTAGCCGAAGGGGTAGTTGACGACGGAGCCGGGATCGGCGGCGTTGATGCTCCGGTAGAAGGAGTCGAAGTAGCGGTAGCCGACGTAGACGCCCTCGCGGTACGGCTCGGTGGCGGTGTCGCCGTCGTTGGCGCCGAACGTGCCCGAGGCCGGGTAGTCGGCGTACGCGGCGGCCCAGGTGTCGGTGAGTCTGCCGGAGGGGTCGGTGGTGCCGTCGAGGACGTCGGCGAGCGCGTTGCCGCTCTCCTCCCCGGCCTGGCTCATCAGCAGCATCGCGTCCAGTGCGGTGCCGCCGGAGGGGTCCTTCTCGGCGGCGTTGACCTGCTTGTAGAACGTGGTGTCGATGATGCCGCCGGAGTTGATGACCACGACCACGTGCCGGTAGGTGCGTCCCAGCAGTTCCAGGTTGGCGCGCTCGGTGTCGCCGAGCAGGTAGTCGCCCTTGCCCGGCGAACGGTCGGCGCCCTCACCGGAGTTGCGGGCTATCACGTACACGGCCGTGTCGGTGGCGGCGGTCGGCCGGGCCGTGTCGGCGGTCAGCGGCTGCTCGACGGAGGAGTAGTCGACCGCGGGGCCGAGCAGTCCGCCGGCCGAGTGGCCGTACTTGTCGTCGTAGGCGCCGGTCATGGCCGACCAGTAGGCGTCGCCCGTGGTCACCTGGTACCCGGCGTTCTGCAGGCCCTGGCGGGCGTTGACGGTCGAGCGGTTGTTCACCGATCCCGATCCGGTGCCGCCCTTGACGGTCTGGTAGGCGCCGACGCCGAACAGCGCCACGTTGCCGCCGCGGGCGAGCGGCAGGGCCTGGTCGTGGTTCTCCAGCAGCACCATGCCCTGCTCCGCCGCCTGGCGGGACAGGGCGGCGTTGGCGGTCTCCAGGGCGTTGGGGTTGGGGTCCGTGGTCGCGCCCTGGGCGGGGGCGACGCCGCCGAACATCAGGGCGGCTGCCACCACGGAAGCGGCGGCGGCCACGGTGGCGGGCTTGATGCGGCGGCGCGCAGGGTTGGGGTTCACCGACAGCGTCCTCTCTGTCCGCAGGCCCGCTGGGCGGGCCGGGTAGGAGGAGGCTATGAACCGGGTTTTGGTCAGTCAATAACCTAAAACAACGCCGGGTTCAGGGTTTTGAGTTAATCCTCGCCTATTATTCGGCCTATGATGGGCCGAAGTCTTGTTCTGGCCCCTATGCTCTGGGCATGGACGTGGCATCCGATCGCTCCTCGCCCCGCAACCGCACGCGGGAGGAGGTCTTCGGCGTCATCGAGCACCACGGCTCGGTGACGCGCGCCCGGCTGATCGAGGTCATGGGGCTGTCCCGCAGCACCGTGAACCACGCCGTCGCCCAGCTGATCGCGGCCGGCCGGGTGGCCGAGGAGGACGCGGGGGCCAAGGGGCCCGGCAGCGGCAGCGGCCGGCCGGCCGGAACGCTGCGGATCATTCCCCACGGAGCGCCGGCCGGCGCCCTGGACTTCGGCCACGCCCACATCAAGGCGGCCGTCATCGACGCCGAGGGGCGCATCCTGTCGCGGCGCCGGACCGCGCTGGACGTCGACCTCCAGGCCGAGCAGGCCCTCGACCTCGGCACCCGGATGCTGGACGAGCTGCGCAGGGAGGCCGGACTCGGCGACCTGGGCGCCGTCGTGGCCGGGATCCCCGGCCCCCTGGACGCCGCCACCGGCCTCGTGCGCTCGCCCACCATCCTGTCGAGCTGGGTCGGCCTCGACCCCCGCGCGGAACTCGGGCGCCGCCTCGGGACCACGGTCCACGTCGAGAACGACGCGGTGCTCGGCGCGCTCGGCGAACTGCGCGACGGCGCCGGCCGCGGTTTCCGGGACTTCCTGTACGTCAGGGCCTCCCACGGCATCGGCGCCGGCCTGGTCCTGGGCGGGGAGCCCTACCGCGGTTCGCTGGGCTTCGCCGGCGAGATCGGGCACACCCCGCTGCCGGGCCACACCGAACTGTGCCGCTGCGGAAACCGCGGCTGCCTGGAGGCCGTGGTGTCGGTGGCCTCGATCCGGGTGCAGTTCGACCACACCCATCCCCACGACCGGGGCGCCACGCTCCGCTACGACCGCGGCGGCGACCCGATCACCCAGCGGATCCTCGACGACGCGGGCCGCCTGCTCGGCGGCGTGCTCGCGGTGCTGTGCAACCTCCTCAACCCGGCCGCCCTCATCATCGGCGGCGAACTCGGTGCGAGCGACGGGCCGTTGCTGGACGGGGTCGCGGACACCGTGCAGCGTTACGCGCAGCCCGCGATCGCCGGGTCGCTGACCGTGCTGCCCGCCGGGCTCGGGGTCGACGCGGAACTCGTCGGCGCCGCCACCATGGCGGCGTCCCTCGCGCGGCGCTGACACGCCGTCCCCGGCGTGGTGCTGGCGGAGCGTCAGACGTCAGTGTCTCCAGGCGTCAAGGACTCCGGCATCCCCGCGTGGACGGGCGTCTCACATGCCGCCGTCCGCGGCCGGGTCGTAGGCCGCGGCCCCGGACGCCTGCGCGTCGGCGAGCCGGCCGCGCACCAGCCGCAGGTTCTGTATCTGCGCGGGCGGGCAGTGGCGGGCCAGCCCCGCCGCCAGCGTCGCCGCGAACGGCACGTGGGCCGGGCCGAGCCGCGCGTCGACCACGATCGCGTCCGGGGTGAGCACCGTGAGCGTCCCCGCCAGCGCCCGCGCCACCAGGTCCCCCAGCTCCCGGTAGTAGCCCAGCGCCCGCCGATCGCCGGCCGCCACCAGCGCGTCGGCCTCGCCCGGGGTCAGCGACCGCTCGTGCAGGGCGGACAGCGCGAGGTCGGCCTCCTTGTGGGTGACCTGCGTGGCCAGGCAGCCGTGGTTCCCGCAGCAGCACTCGGGGCCGTCCGGCACCACCTGGACATGGGCGACCTCTCCCGCGGCGCCGTCCGCGCCCGTGAACAGCCGCCCGTCGATGACGAGTCCCGCGCCGACGCCGTCCCGGACGACGAGGTGGATGCTGCTGCGCAGCCCCTCGGCGGCGCCGTACACGGCTTCGCCCAGGGCCGCGAGGTGCGCGTCGTTGACGAGGTGGACCGGTCCGGGGAAGGCCCGCAGCAGCAGGGTCCGGGCGATGTCCTCCCGGAAGGACGCGCGGCTCTCCGCCACCTCCGGCATCACCGGGAACGGCGCGGAGACGACGACGCGGCGCACCGCCGCCGGGCTCCGGCTCACCCGTTCGGGCGCCTGGCCGGGGTCCGGCTCCGGCTGCCGCCCCCGCCCCGCCGCCATGAGGCGGAGGATCTCCTCCTCCCAGCCGGGCTCGCCGGGCAGCGTCGTGGTGGTGCGGGTGACGGCCGGGCGGCTGCCGTTCGTCAGCGTCACCGCGGTCACCGCCCCGTCCAGCCGGACGAGCGCGACCGGGGCCAGCGCCGTGCTCAGCCGGTACGAGTACGCGGGCCGGCCGGGACCGGCCAGCCGCGGCGCGGGGACCACCGCCAGATCGCCGCGCGCCACCAGAGTGTTCACCAGCGAGGTGACCACCGTCCGCGACAGCCCCGTCTGCCCGGCGATCTCCGCCCGGTTGAGGGCCGTCGCCGGGTGGAAGCAGGCCAGCACGGCCGACTCCAGCAGCGCTGTCGACGTACGCGGTCCCCGCACGGCCGCCATCAGGTCCTCCTCGGGCGAGTTCTCTGCACCGGGGAACCGTACGACGCCCGTCGCGCCGACGCGGAGGGGGCCCGCGGCGGCGCCGCACCGCACCGGCGGGCGTTCCCCCTGGTCAGCGAGGCCGGCGAGGCCAACGAGGCCAGCGAGGCCGGTGGGGACGGCGACAGGAGTGTCAGCGGTTCGGCGGGCGCCGCCGCGGCCCGGCGTCCGGCGTCAGCGGGCCCGGAACGCGGCCACGTGGTCCCGCGCCCACCGCTCGAAGGTCCGCGGCGCCCGGCCGGTGACCTCCTCGACGGTCGGCAGCACCCGCGACTCGTCCAGCGAGCCGTCGACGTAGAAGTCGAAGAACGCGTCCACGTACGCGACCGGCATCGCGGCCTCCAGCTCCACCCGGGCCTCCGCGTCGCTGAGGCCCACGCAGCGCAGGTCCCGGCCCAGCACCCGGCCGAGCACGGCGACCTGCTCCTCGGGCAGCAGCGACTGCGGCCCCGACACGGCGTGGATCGCGCGGTCGTGCCCGTCGTCCAGGAGGGCACGCGCGGCGACGGCGGCGATGTCGTACGGGTCGACGGGCGCGGTCCGCACGGTGGGGAAGGGGACCCTGACCTCGTCGCCCTCGGCGAGCTGGGGCAGCCAGCGCAGGGCGTTGGACATGAAGGCACCGGAGCGCACGAACGTCCAGGACAGCCCCGACTCCCGGACCGCCCGCTCCGACTCGATCATGGAGCGCGCGACCGCGTTCGTGAGGTCCCCGCTCGCCGCGGAACCGCTGGACAGCAGTACCACGCGGCGCACCCCGGCCTCCACGGCCAGCGACATCGTCTCCGCCAGGCCCGCGTAACCGGGCAGCAGGAACACGCCCGTCACCCCGGCCAGCGCCCCGCGGAGGGTGCCGGGCCGGTCCAGGTCGCCCACGGCCGTCTCGGCGCCCGGGATCTCCCGGGGCGTGCGGACCAGCGCCCGCACGGGCGCTCCGGCCGCGGCGAGCGCCGCGACGAGTTCGGATCCCACGTTGCCGGTGGGTCCGGTCACCAGGTGCATGGCCGATCTCCGATCGCTGACGGTCCGTCACGCCCCAGGGTCTGCCGTCCGGATCTCCGCGGCGCCCACGGAGACCGACACGACAGACCCTAGCCGCCGCGGGGGCCGCGGACCGGGGTGGCGGCGGCCCGGCGGGTCCGTGCCGTCCGCCCGGGCGGCCCGGGTCCACGGCGCAGAGGACGGCGCCCCCACCGGCCAGGCCGGTGGGGGCGCCGCCGAACGTGCCGCCGGTCAGGGACGGGGATGCCGCGCCGTGACCGTGAACGTCACCTTGACGGGCGCGGTGACGTAGGGCGTGTCCGTCGTCAGGGACAGGACGCCGTCGTAGGTGCCCGGCGAGGCGACCGCGGAACCGTCGGCGGTGACGCGGATCGTGACCGAGTGACCCGGGGCCAGGTCGAAGCCCGTGCGGTTCTCCGACAGCCACGGCACCTGGTCGTCGCCGCACTGCCCGAAGCCCGGCAGGGTCTGCACCGGACGGCTGCCCTCGGGGAACGACAGCGGGCCCGGCGAGACCGCGCCGCCGACCTGGGTGAGGCCGCAACCGCTCGCACTGGTACGGAAGATCGGGTGGTCGGCGTTGGGCAGCGCCCGCCACGAGTCGCTCAGCGGGTCGTACTGCATGACCCGGTTGGTGGCGACGGCCATGCCCCCGTCGTCGCTGATGCCGCCGGCGATCTGCAACTGCCCGTTGCCGCCGTTGGCCGCCTCCGCCCACACGACATAGGGCACGTCGGCGCCCTTGGTCCAGGTGTTCGTACGCGGGTGGTAGACGTACGTGCCGGCGATCGCGTCGGCGTGTCCGTCCGCCTCGTTGAGCCCGCCGGCGCAGGCGATCGCGCCGTCGGTTCCCGCGCAACCGGTCCAGTGCACCGGCAGCGGGTAGTCCGCCACCTGCTGCCAGGAGTCGGTCGCCGGGGTGTACCGGTAGGTGTGGGAGCTGACCGTGTCACAGGCGTCCGGGCAGCCGCCGATCACGTACAGCCGCCCGTCCAGCACGGCGGTGCTCGCCGCGGCCAGCGGGGACGGCAGGTCGGCCGCCCGGGTCCAGGTGTCGCTCGCCGGGTGGTAGGCGTACACCGTGGACACCGGCACGGCGGACGTGCCCTGCAGCGCCCAGCCGCCGGCCACGTAGAGCGTGCCGTCGACGAACGCCGCCGCCGGGGACTCCAGCGGCACCGGGAGCGGCGCGATCGTCGACCACGCGCCCTTCGACGGGTCGTAGACGTACGAGTTCCTGACCCACTGCCCGCCGAGGATCTTGTCGACGCCGCCGACGGAGTACGTCCTGCCCTGGTACGTGGCGGACGCGTTGTCCATGACCTGCTCCGGGTACTCCGGCAGCTCCTGCCACACGGTCCCGGACGCCGAGGCCGGAGCCGCGGTGCGCGCCGAGGACGCGGCCCGGGGAGCCTTGGCGGAGGGCGCGGCGGCGGCCGGGGTGGCCGGGCCGTCGGGGAACGTGCCCTTCACCAGTTGCGTCGCGGGCCCGGCGGCGGTCGGCACGGTGGTGTCGCCGCCCGCGTGCTGCTCGTGGAGGTTCACGTGCAGTGGCGCGCCGCCGGTGTTCGTCACGGTGATCTCACGGGTGGCGCGGTGACCGGACTCCGCGCTGAGCGCGAGGTCGCCGCCGGAGACCGTGAGCCGGCCCGCGGCCAGCGCGGGCGCGTAGGTGCGGACCGTGTCAGCGGCGACCGTCGTCCTGGCCGTGGACGTCGCGTAGCGCGGCGCCGCGGTGGTGACGGTGTTCACGCCGGTGACCGGGGTGAACAGCCAGTAGAAGCCGTCGCCCAGCGCCGGGTCGTCCGGCGTGGCCAGGGAGGCGGTGACCGCGGAGCCGTCGGTGACGGTGGCGCCCACTACGGGCTTGTGGGTGTTGGCGTCGGTGACGGTGCCCTGGACGATGCCGCCGGGGCGCGTGCCGCAGGTGCCCACCGAGACGTCGTCGATCTCGAAGATGGTGACCCCGGAGCCGGAGTAGTGGAACCGGACGCGCACGTCCTTGTGGCCGAGGGCCCCGGTCAGGGGCACGGCGACGGCGCTGCCGCCGGAGTCGGCCTCCCCGGTGCGGAACACCGTGGTCCAGGTCGTGCCGCCGTCGACGCTGAACGCGACGTCCGCCTCGGAACCGGGCGCGTAGGCGAAGCCGTAGTTGAACCTCAGGTGGTCGTCGGTCTCGTGGGTCAGGTCCATGACCGGGGACAGCAGGTCGGCGTCCTCGGCGGCCCCGTTGTTGTCGTACGGGTCGGCGGTGGCGAAGTCACCGCTGCCGCCGGTGAGGTTCCACTGCTCGTGCGGGTCGCCGAACTCCCAGGCGTGGCCGGACGAGCCGTGGTCGACGGCGGTCCAGCCGTTCCTCGGGCCGGTCCAGCCCTCGAAGTCGGCCTGCGCCGGGTAGGCGTAGCCGGGGGCCACGCACCCGGTCCGCTCGACCTGGACGGGCAGGTCGGCGCGGACGTCCTGCGCGCCGAGCGAGACGGTGGCGGTGCGGGCGACGTAGCCGGGCTGGTCCGGTGTCACGTGCAGCGTGTAGTCGGCCTGTTCGGGCAGGTCGACGTGGTACTCGCCGGTCCTGGGGTCGCTGTGCAGGGCGCCGCCGGGATAGCCGTCGACGGTGATCCGCGCGTACAGCGGCCAGCCGTGCCCGGACGCGTCGGTGACCTTGCCGGACACGGTGCGGGTGGGCACCTTCCGCAGGGTCAGTTCGCCGGTGGCGGTGCCGCCGCCGGTCACGGTGAGGGTGGCGCCGGTGCCGTCGGCGTAGCCGTAGGCGGTCGCGCTCACGTCGTACGCCCCCGCGCCGACGGTGGCCTGGAAGGCGCCGGAGGCGTCGGTCGTGGCGTGGTAGCGCAGATCGTTGTCCTTGCCGGTGAGCAGCACGCTCGCGCCGTTCACGGGTGCGCCGGTGGTGTCGGTCACCCGGCCGCTCGCGGTGCCGTGCGCGCCCAGCGTGAGGGCGGCGACCCCGTCGGGCGAGCCGAGCCCGGTGGGTCCGTCCCACCCGGGCCCCGCGTCGCACAGCACGGTGCCGCAACTGCCCGCGCTGCCCTCGGTCACGTCGTTCAGGTGCTTGCCCTGGAAGGCGTACGGATACGTCACCGGGTAGGTGCCGGCGGCGGGTTCGCCCGCCAGCGCGTACATCGCGGCCACCAGCGGGGACGACAGGCTCGTGCCGCCGACCTGGAGCCAGCCGCGCGGGTCCAGCGAGTTGTACACCGCGAGGCCGCTGTTGGGGTCGGCCACCGCGGAGATGTCGGTGATGGCCCGGCGGGAGCACGCCGTGTCCAGGTCGACCTGGTAGGCGGGGCGCTGCTCGTAGGCCGAGCAGCCGCTGCCGCTGCCCGACCAGGCGCTCTCCTTCCAGCCGCGCGTGGTGTCCGCGGCCCGGGTCAGCAGCGTGCCGCCGACGGAGACCACGTCGGGGTCGGACGCGGGCCAGTTGACGACGTTGGCGCTGTCGCCGGCCGACGCCGTCACCACGACGCCGGGGTGGTCGTAGTCGCTGTCCGCGACCAGGGAGGCGTCCTCGCCGGGCAGGCCGTACGAGTTCGAGACGTACTTCGCGCCCAGCGCGACGGCCGTGCGGGTCGCCGCCCCCAGGTCCTCGACGGAGGCGGTGTCGCCCTCCACGAGCAGGATGTGGCAGGCCGGGCAGGCGGAGGAGACGGCGTCCAGGTCCAGGGCGGTCTCCAGCGACCAGCCCTGGTCGTCCGCCGGGTAGTCGACGCCGCCGCGCTGGTCGGTCTTGCGGAAGCAGCCGTTGTCGGTGGTGCAGGCGGGCAGCCCGAACTGGGAGCGGAACACGGCGAGATCGGCCTCCGCGGCGGCGTAGCCGCCGGCGTCGACGATCGCGACGGTGCGGCCCTGACCGCCGTCCGGCAGGCTGTAGGCCGCGCGGATGTCGTCCGGGGTGAGCGCGGTCGCCGCGGGGCCGGAGGCGTCGGCGCGCATCCGGGCGGTGCCGGTGCCCGTGCCGGTGCTCACGAGGGCGAAGCAGCGGGCGTTCTTCGCGCCGGTGGGCCGGGCGCAGTCGGCCGGCGCGTAGTCGGGCTGTCCCGCGCCTGCGGGCAGCGGCGGCTTCGCGGCGGAGGGCGCCGCCGCGGGGCGCGCCGCGGGGGAGGCCGCGGCGACGGTCGCCTGCGCGACGGCGAACAGGCCCAGGACGACGGCTATCAGCAGTGAGACAGGCGCGCGTACGCGCCCACGTCCGAACATGGGGAAGGGTCCCTTCCTTGAGGGGGACGGCCGGGGTACGGCCGGGGGGCGGGAACGGGGGCGGACGGCCGGAGGCCCTGTCAGGGCGCGGCCCGGAGCGGGCGGTGCGTCTTCACGTCCTCACAGCGGTTCGTAGCCGGACGCCGGCGCACCCGCGGCCGGCTCCTCGCCGGCCCGCTCCTCCGGCACGGCGCCGGGCCCCTGTTCGGGCCCCGACTCCGCGCCCTCGTCGCGGACTTCTCCGAGCGCCACGTCGGCGTCGTCTGAACCGGGCATCGGCGGCCTCTCCACGCGTGCGCCCCCCGACGGGGCGCGTCACCCGGCGAGTATCGCCGCGCCCGACCCCGCGGAACGATTGGTCAAATGACCTAAACCCCAGGTGACGCCCGAGCCACGCGAACCCGACGCCCACGTGGCCCCCTGGCGGGGGCGGGTCGGGGGGTCGTCGTGGGCCTACTCCAGGTTCAGGGCGGGCGGGTGGGTGAGGGAGATCGCGAGGGCCGTGCGGGTGGTCACGCCGCGCTTGCGCATCGCGGAGTTGAGCTGGGCGGCGACGGTCTTGGGGGAGCGCGAGAGGGCCTCGGCGATCTGGCGGTTCGTCAGGCCCTCGGCCACCAGACGGGCCACCTCGAGCTCGCGCGGCGACAGTTGGTCGCCGTAGCCGCGACCGCCGCCGGTGAGGGTCCGGCGCGCCCGCTGCTCGTCGTGGGACGCGCCGAGGGCGGCGTAACCGGCGATGACGGCCTCGGTCTCGCGGACCGCGGCCTGCCGGTTGCCGGCCGCGCGCAGGCACGCCGCCGCGCGCTCGCGGGCCCGCAGCGCCTCGTACGGGCGCGGCACCCGCCCCCATGCGGAGGCCGCGGCGAGCCAGTCGCGGGCCGCGGCCTCCGCGTCGTGACCGGCCTCGGTGAGCAGGGCCGTGCAGGCCAGGAGGGCGGCGTGCGGGGCGGGCGCCCGGCGTTCGCGTTCGGCGGCCGCGAACCGTTCCACGAGCGTGCGGGCTTCGGCCGTGCGCCCGGCCGCCAGCAGTGCCGCGACGTGCGGCGGCGCGACGTCCGTCGCCCACAGCCACAGGCCCTTGACGGTGACGAGCCGCATCGGCGCCGCGGTCAGGTCCAGCGCGGCCCGCGCGTCCCCGGCGGCCAGCCGCAGCGTGGCGAGTGCTGCCACCGGCTCCAGCCACAGGTCGACGATCCCGCGCCGCTCGCCCTCCGCGGCCACCTGCCGCAGGTCCGCCTCGACCTGCGGGTCGGGTCCGCGCACCGCGACGCGCAGCGCCGACGACACGAGGAGGGCGTCCAGCCGCAGCAGCGGCTCCTCGGGCACGTCCTGCCAGGCCGCGGCACGTTCGGCGAGGCCGTGCCAGGCGCCGCCGAGCAGGTCGAGGTGGACGAGGGTGACCAGCGCGGTGTCGCGCACCCGCACGTAGTCGTGCCGCTCGGCGAGTTCCACGGCGGCGGCCAGTCCCGACCCGGCATGCTCCGGACGGCCCCAGCGCATCCCCGCGTTGCCGATGTTCAGCGCGCCGCGCGCCACCTGCACGGCGACCCGCGGATGCAGGTGGCCGGCGGCCGCCAGGCGCATCAGCGCGGCGGCCCCTTCCCAGCCGGACTCCTCACCGAGGTCGAGCAGCGCCGTCGTCCGGTCGACGAACAGCGAGATCCGGTCGTGCTCCGGGAGCGACGACTCCTCGGCCATGCGGCGGGCGCGGTCCAGCCAGTGCAGGTGCGCCGCGGTCGTCCGGGACGGGCACGCCGAGCGCGGTCATCGCCCACGCGACGGCGAACGACGGTTCGCCGATCTCGGGGACGGCCTGTTCCAACTCGGCCGCCGCGGCCGCGTAGTCGCCCAGGTGGCGGAGCAAGCGGCCGAGCTGCCCGCGGACTTCGGCCCGGTCCCCAGGGGCCAGTTCCCCGGAGTCCAGCAACCCGCGCAGCCGGGCGAGGAGTTCCGAGCGCCGGGCGTCTCCGCTGAACGCCAGCAGCGGGAGCTTCGCCACCAGGGGGGCGACGGACGGCGCGGGCAGGGCCGGTTCCGCGATCAGGTCCAGGAGGAGGGCGGCGGCCCTGGCGTGGTCGCCGGAGGCGTTGGCGAGGTCCGCGGCCTGCTGGGCGTACCGGCTCCATCCGTCGATCTCGCCGGCCTGCCGCAGATGGTGGGCGAGCCGGCCGACCGGCCGCGGGTGCGTGCCCTCCAGAAGCGCGGCGGCGCGCCGGTGGACCGTCCTGCGGTCCTCCGGGCGCGCCTGGTCGTAGACCGCGCGGGCGGCCAGGCCGTGCCGGAAGGCGACACGCCCGGCGCCGTCCTCCACGAGCAGGCCGCTGCGCACGGCCTCGGCCACCGGCTCCCCGTCGCCCGCACCGCCGGCCTCGTGGCCGTCCGCGCCCGCGGTCCCGTGCCCACCCCGGGGTTCGCCGGGCGGCGGCTCCGCGAGCGCGGCGAGGTGCGCGGAAGGGGCCGGATCGGCCAGGACGGCGGCGGCCAGCAGCACCCGGCGCGCGGCCGGCCGGAGCCGGGCGGCCCGCTCGGTCACCGCGTCCCTGATCGTCGGCGGGACCGCGATCTCGTCGAGGGTGCGCCGCACCCACTCGCCGTCCCGCCGTACCAGGTCGGCCCGGTCGTGCATCAGCAGTACGCACTCCTCGAGCGCCAGCGGCACGCCCTCGGTGCGGTCGTGGAGGAACGCGGCGAACGCCGTCGAGACGTGCTCGTCCGCGAGCATCGACGAGACCAGGCGGCGGGTGTCCGCGACGGTGAGCGCGCCCAGCGCCACGCGGACGTGGCGGACGTCGGGCGACGGCCGGGACGACAGCCGCAGCAGCAGCGAGTCGGCTGGCACCTCGTCGGCCCGGTACGTCAGGACGAGGCTGACCGGATCCGGCCTGCGGGCCGCGAGGAACACCAGGAACTCCAGCGTCGCCTCGTCCGCCCAGTGCACGTCCTCGACGACCAGCAGGCCGATTCCGGCCCGGTCCAGCACCTCGGCGAGCGCCCGCATCAGGCGGTGCCGGGCGACCGAGGCGTCGGCCGGTGCCGGGGGCGGCGGCGGGAGTTCGTCCGACCACTCGGGGAGGACCGGGCGCAACGCCCCGGCAAGCGCGGACAGGCCGAGGCCCGCGGGACCGGGCACGGCCTGCCGCACGGCGTCGACGACCGGGCCCAGGGTGAGTGCCTCGCGGAACGGCGGGCACAGCGCGACCAGCGGGCGGGGTCCGCGGGGCACGGCGCGCGCCAGTGCCTCGCGGACCAGCCGGCTCTTGCCGATGCCGGCCTCGCCCTCGACCAGCACGAGCGCGGGAATCCGGGGGAGGGACGACAACGCGTCGGCGACGCGCCGCAGTTCGCGATCGCGCCCGACCAGCGCCGGTGTCCCGACGTCGTCACCGCCCGCGCGTCCCGGCTCCGCCGTCCCGTCCGCGCCGACCGTCACGCGCTCGCCTCCCGCCCGACCCCGTCCCGCCACCGACGCGCCATTGTCGACCGCGGCACGGTGGCCGCGCCAGCTCTCCCGGTCCTGGCCGGCGGACGGTGCCCGTCCCGGGGGCCGCGGGCCGTCACGCGCGGGCGGACGCCGAGGGGGAGGCGGGCGTGATGGTGCCCTGCCCGTACGCGGCGTCCCAGCGGGCCGTCACCGTGTCGATCGCCAGCACGGCCCGTGCGATGCGGCGGTCGCCGGACCGCACCGATCGGCTGAACTCGACGTGCAGGAAGGGGACGTGGAAGGCAGCGGCGACGCCGCTCTGCTCGTTGGTGCGGCCCTCCAGGGAGCAGTCGCGGGCCCACGAGCGGCACACGTCGAAGCCGTGGTCGGTGAGCGCGGCGGCCAGGGCGCGTGCCTCGGCGCGGGCGTCGTCGGCCTTGCCGGTGGACACGATGACGTCGGAGCCGGGCTGCGAGGAGTCGGCGAAGCCGTGCACCTGGATGCCGGGCAGGCGCCGGTGCACGAGTTCGGCGCACACCGCGTCGAACACCGTGTCCTGGCGGTGCGCGACGTCCGCCGCGTTGCCCTCGCCGGACCGGCGGTGGGCGCCGGCCAGCACCATGACGCCGCCGGGGGTGCCGCGCAGCACACCGACGCCCAGCTTCTCGCTGTCCTCGTCGGCGACCGGGTGCGGTACCTGGACCGACCAGTGGACCGGGGCGCTGAGGTCGACGTAGATCCGGCCCCAGCCGCGGTTGCCGGTGCCGCCCTCGTGCGAGTCGGCGATCTCGGCGAAGCGGCGGCCGCTGGCACTGTCGGTCAGCGTGCGCAGGACGAATCCGACCTCGGCGAGCCGGTCGCGGGCCGCCTGCTCCCGGTGGTCGAGGAGCAGGCCGACGCCGCCGGCGACGGTCGCCCGCTCGGCCTCGGTGGGCGGCCGGTACCCGCCGTCCCGGCCGAAGGAGGCAGTGAAGTCCGTCACGCGGTGCTCGAGGTCGATGCGGGCCGCCGCCGTTCCGCTCGTGGCCGCTCGACCGTCTGCCGAGCGGGCTCCGGCGGTTCCGGTGCCGCTCCGGAAGACGGTCAGAAAAAGTCCGCCGATCAGCACAACCATCGCCGTTGCCACAATCGTTATGCGTTTCAGGGAACCCGATTCCATAAAACGTTGATAATACCCCGGTGAAGAGAACGTCAAACGGCCCGTTGCGTGTCCTGGGCTCGACATTGCTGGTTCTGATGCTGCTGGGCGGCATCGCCGGCTGTACCGGGAAGACGTCGGGGGGTGCCGCGGGCAAGGGTGCCGCGGGCCAGGACGGTCCCACCTTCACCGTCGCCGCGGCCGGCGACATCCTGATCCACCCGCAGCTCACCGAGCAGGCCATGACGGACGCCGAGCGCGACCACGTCAAGGGCCCGTACTTCGGCGACATCATGGCCGGCGTCAAGCCGGTGATCAGCAAGGCCGACCTGGCGATCTGCCACCTGGAGCCGGTGCTCGGCACCCAGGGCGGCCCGTGGTCGTCGTACCCGAACTTCCTGGTGCCGCCGCAGATCGCCACCACGATCAAGGACATCGGCTACGACACCTGCTCCACCAACTCCAACCACTCCCTCGACGACGGCTACGCCGGCGTCAAGCGGACCCTGGACACCCTGGACAAGGTGGGCCTGAAGCACACCGGGTCGGCCCGGACGAAGAAGGAGCACGACACCCCGAACATCATCGACGTGAAGGGCGTCAAGGTCGCGCAGATCTCCTTCGCCTTCGGCTACAACGCCCACGAGGTGCCCAAGGACAAGCCGTGGCTGGTCAACAAGACCAGCCTGACGGCCATCAAGGCGGCCGAGAAGCGGGCCCGCGCCGCGGGCGCCGAAGTGGTGATCCTCAGCATCCACTGGGGCCGCGAGGACTGGCCCAACCCCAGCAAGTCGCAGCTGGAGCTGGGACGTCAGATCGCCACCCAGACCCACATCAACCTGGTCATCGGCCACCACGCGCACGTCGTGCAGCCGATGGAGAAGGTCAACGGCACCTGGATCGCCTACGGCCTGGGCAACCAGGTCGCCCGCCACGACGTGCCCATCGGGCTCACCGAGGAGGGCGTGATCGGCTGGTTCACCTTCTCCAAGCACGACGGGAAGTGGGACGTGAAGGCGCAGTACGTGCCGACGTTCGTGGACCTCCCGCCGGAGCAGGACATCGGCGGCCAGGACCCGGACGGCACCGCCACGCCGGGCACGGCCGTGCAGCCGGTCCGCGACCACCGCCTGGTCGACATCGCCCGCGCCCTGCGCGACGACGAGACCCGGCACACGCTGACCGAGCAGCAGCGGGCCCGCTACCGGCTGGCCTTCGAGCGGACCCGCGGCACCCTGCTCAACCGGGGCGGCGCGAAGGACGGGTTGACGCCGCTGCTCGACCTGCCGGACTGACCCGGGGCGCGGGTCCGCTCCGCGAGGGCCCGGTCCGCACGGACCGCGGCCCTCCGCCGCGGCGCGCACGGGAGGGACCCCGCACGCGCCTCCGCACCGCTCAGCACATCGCACCGCTCAGCACATCGCACCGAGCGGGGCGCCCGCACGTGGCGCCCCGCGGCAGCCGCATCACCGCATCACCATGGGGAGGGACGCTCCGTTGGCCGTCTGGCAGACAGCACGGGGTCACAAAGCACGTCGCAGGGCGGACATGTCGCTGATCGGCGGCATCCGGCCGCCGATCGCCGCGCTGGCCGCGGCACTGCTCGCGCTCGCCGGGGTCACCGCGCTGACCATCGGGCAGATCCACAGCACGGGACAGCCGAAGGCGGTGCTGACCTCGCAGCAGCACTTCGCCGAGGACGGCGCGATCGCGCTGCGGGCCTCGCTCGACGAGAGCGTCACCGACCTCACCAGGACCGCGGCCCTTTTCAACGCCGGCCAGCCGGCGCCCGCCGACGCGGTGCTGGACAAGATCGGCAGCGTCTACCAGAAGTGGCTCGGCACGGCCGTCATCGAGATCAACTCGGGCAAACTCCTCGCCGCCCGCGGCGAGAACATGCCGCTGACCGCCATCGACCGGTCCAAGCTGTCCGACGAGGACGGCCTCAGCCCGCGCATGATCAAGCTCAGCAACGGCGAGACCCGCCTGCTGACGTTCGCGCTGCTGTCCTGGCCCGGAAAGCCGCAGGAGCTGCTGATCGCCTCCAGCAGTCTGAAGTTCCCGGGCATCAGCCTCGGCGACTTCCGGGCGATCGCGGTGCTCGACGCCGAGGGCGACGTCCTGTCCACCGACGGCATCCCCGCCCCCGAGCAGGTCCTGACCGCCGACGAGCGCGAAGGCGTCAAGCGGTCCAACGCGCAGATGGCCTCGTTCGCCAAGGTCGTCGCCCAGCGCACCAACCGCGACCCGCTCACCACCAGGGAGCCCGGAGAGGGCGGCTTCCTCGGCATCAGCGGGAGCCTGACGGGCAGCATGTACCAGGGCGACCGGTCCGTCGCCGGCTACGCCACGCTCGCCTCGCCGCAGCCCGGCGAGAGCACCACGGCCACCGGCCTGCGGCTGTCCGTGCTCGCCATGGTCAGCGTCGCCGAGGACCCCACCCGCAGCAGCCACCCGCTGTTCGGCCTGCTCGCCGCCGGCGCCCTGCTGATCCTCGGCGCCCTGGCGATCGCGGTGCTGCTCGGCGTCGTCCAGCGGCCGCTGCTCGGCCTGTTCCTGGAGAGCCGCCGGCTGCACCGGGGCGACCTGGCCCGGCCGGTGAACCTGCCCGCGTACGGCGAGACCGCCCGGATCGGCCGCGCGCTGGAACGCCTGCGCCGCCAGCTGCGCGACGAGGCACCGCGGGAGCGGACGGGGATGTGGGCGGCGCAGGCCCAGCCCGCCGAACCCGACACGGAGCTGCCCGCGCCCCGGCTGCGCCGGTTCGGCACCCGCAGCGTCGTCGCGGTCGTGGCGGTTCTGCTGCTGGCCTGGTCGGCGCCGCTGATGCTGCTGTTCAACCGCGCCGACTCGACGGTGATCATCCCGCAGCAGGTCGTCAACGACCAGCGCGAGCGGACCGACACCCTCACCGACCGGGTGCGCCGGGCCCTCAACGAGGGACAGGCCGACCTGGCGTCGGTGGCCTCGCTGATCGGCAACACCACGCCCGAGGACCAGATGGAGAAGGTCCTGGACCGCACCATGGGCGACCACCTGCGCTACAAGTCGCTGTACGTGCTGGCCGGTTCCGGCGAACAGGCCCGCGTGCTGGCACGCTCCGGCGACCGGCCGCGGGATCTGGAGGAGCAGAAGCCGCGCAATCTGGAAGTGCAGGTCGTCAACGACTCCGGGCGGGAGCCGGTGATCGCCGGCTACGCCGAGATCCCCGGGCGCGGCGGCGCCATGGTGGTCGGCGAGTTCCGCATCGAGTTCCTCAACTCCCTGCTCAAGCGCCCCGGTCTGGGCGCGGTCCGGGTCGTCGACGCGGACCGCCGGGTGATCGCCGGCAACTCCGGCTACCGCGCCTTCGCGAAGCTGCCCTCGGACCGGCTCGACGGGCTGGTCGAGGCGTCCGCGATGAAGGTCGGCGTCAGCGCCCACGCGGGCAGCGTCGTCTACCGGCACCACGGTGCGGCGCAGATCGCCGCCGCGGCGCCGTTCGTCGGCGGCGGCGCCGCCAAGGCACTGGGCTGGTCGGTGGTCAGCTGGCAGCCCGCCGCCGGGCTCGACATCCCGGAGTACCGGCTGCAGCACCGCATCACGCTGGCCGGTCTGCTGGGCCTGACGCTGGCGGCCGCCTGCCTGGGCTGGCTGCACATCGTGGTGGTGCGCCCGCTGCGCGGGCTGGCCGAGCAGGCCGAGGCGCTCGCCGACGGCGACCGCCGGACGGTGCTCTACCCGCGCCACCACGACGAGGTCGGCGCGGTCACCCGCAGCCTCGAACTGATCCGGCAACGGCTCCAGGACCAGCGCAGGACGACTGCCGCCGGAAGGAACTGACATGCTCTTCCTGTACTCGGTGCTGGTCGTGGCCTGCACCGTGCTGCTCGTCGCCGGCGTCGTGGAACAGCGGCGGCACAACGCGAACCTGGCGCAGATCCCGGTGCGCGTGCTCGTCAACGGCATCCGCGGCAAGTCCTCGATCACCCGGCTGTGCGCCGGCGCGCTGCGCGGCGGCCGGCTGGTGACCGTCGCCAAGACCACCGGCACCGCGGCCCGGTTCATCCACCCGGACGCCACCGAGGAGCCGGTCTACCGCAAGTTCGGCATCGCCAACGTGGTCGAGCAGATCGGCATCGTGCGGCGGGCCGCCTCCTACCGGCCGCACGCGATGGTCATCGAGTGCATGGCCGTGATGCCGGCACTGCAGGAGATCAACCAGAGCAAGCTCATCAAGTCGACCATCGGCGTGCTGTGCAACGTCCGCGAGGACCATCTCGCCGAGATGGGCCCGACCCTCGACGACGTGGCGCGCTCGCTGTCCCGGTCGATGCCGATCGGCGGGGTCTGCGTGACCGCGGAACGCGAGCGGTACGACATCCTCGCCGAGGAGGCCGCCGCCCGGAACTGCGAACTGATCTACGCCGACCCCGAGTCGGTCAGCGACGAGGAGCTGCGCGGCTTCAGCTGGTTCACCTTCAAGGAGAACGTCGCGATCGCGCTGAAGGTCGCCGAACTCCTCGGCGTGGACCGGCAGACCGCGCTGCGCGGCATGTACGACGCGCCGCCGGACCCGGGCGTGCTGTCCGTCGAGCGCTACCAGACGCCCGACGGCAAGCGGCTGCGGTTCGCCAACGTCTTCGCGGCCAACGACCCCGAGTCGACGCTGATGAACATCGAGCAGCTGCTCGACCTCGGCGCGGTGCACCGGCCGCTGAACGTGCTGATCAACTGCCGCCCGGACCGTGTCGAGCGGAACGGCCAGATGGGCGAGATCGTGCCGCGGCTCGCCCCCGACCAGGTGTTCGTGATCGGCCACCCCGCCAAGAGCGCGATCGACGCGATCCCGGCGGAGTGGCGCGACCGCGCGGTCGACCTCGGCGGCGACCGGCGCGACCCGGACGGCCTGCTGACCGAGGTGCTGGACCGGCTCGGCCCGGACTCCTCGCTGGTCGCGATCGGCAACATCCACGGCCGCGGCGAACTGCTGCTGGAGCGGATCGCCGAACTCGCCCCGGACGAGGAGGGCGCGAAGGAGGCGCGGGCGGCCGACGACCCGACGGCCGCCTGGGCGCACACCGCCCGGCCCGCGTACACCACGCTCCCCGCCCAGCCCGCCCCGGTCGCGGACGACGACACGACCCGCATCCCGGTCGTCCCGGACGTCTACCGCCCGGTCCCCGAGGACGACTGGCCGGAGCCCGGCCAGCCCCTCCCGCGCTGGACCGACCGGCACGCCGCGAGCCCGCACCCCCCGAACCAGCACGCCGCGGACCCCTACGCCGCGGACCCGCACCCGACGACATGGCAGACCCCAGGAGACAACCGATGATCCCCGACGCCCTCACCCCGGAGATCGCCGCGATCGGCATCGCCCTGGGCCTGCTCGCCTCCCTGGTCTGCTACCTGACCACCAACCTGTCGCCCGGCGGCATGATCACGCCCGGCTGGCTCGCCCTGACCCTCGTCGAGGACCTGCAGCGCGCGTCGATGGTGGTCGGCGTGACCGTGCTGACGTACCTGCTGACGGTCGTCGTGCAGAAGTACGTGATCCTCTACGGCAAGCGCCTGTTCGCGGCGGTCGTGCTGATCGGCGTGGTCCTCCAGGCCACCCTGATCATCGTGCTGCAGCGCGAGTACCCGCTGATGTACACCAACCAGACCCTCGGCTTCATCGTGCCGGGACTGATCGCCTACCAGCTGGTGCGCCAGCCCAAGGGCCCGACGCTGCTCGCCACCGGTTCGGCGACGCTCACCACCTATGTCGTGCTGACCGCCGGCATCCTGCTCGGCGTCATGCCGTCCGCCTGACCGTACGACTGGAGCTGATCCCCATGCCCACGAGCACTCCGGCCGGTCGCGGCCGCAAGATCGTCAACGTCGTCGCCGTCAGCGCGCTGCTCGCCGCGAGCGGCTACCTGACGGTGGCCCTGCGCAAGGACGAGCAGTCCAAGGCACCGGTCGTGCAGGCCGTCACCGACAAGCCGGCGCTGTCCTCGTCGTCCGTCGCGGCGCCGGGCGCCCAGACCTGGGAGCGGCTGACCGGCCCCGACCGGTCGGTGCTGCGCGACTCCAAGGGGCAGGTGCTGGGCACCTTCACCGACGGCGCCCGCACCGCGACCCTGACCGGCCCCAGCCGGACCTTCGCCGAGCCCGCCAACACCAAGTCCCGCGTCGTGACGGAGAACTGGGTGCGGCTGATGCCGCAGCAGTGGAAGGCGGGCGCCGAGACGAGCGCCTGGTTCAAGGACTGGTTCAAGAAGTACTTCGGCAGCGAGGAGGACGACCTCTTCGCCTGGGCGTTCCAGTACGTCGAGGGCGCGCCGGTGAAGAAGGACGCGCAGGGCATCCCGTACGCCGGCGACGCCAAGTTCGGGCCGATCAACCCCGGCGGCAGCATCGGCAACGATCTGCGCAAGGAGCAGTCGGACTTCTACGACTACCTCGGCATCCCGTACACCTTCCGCAACGGCACGACGATGAAGCCGGAGCGTGAGCGCTACCGGTCCATCGACTGCTCGGGCTTCGTGCGGACCGTCTTCGGCTTCCGCGGCCGCTACCCGCTGGCGCCCTCCGACTCCTCCGGCGACGGCCTGCCGCGCACCGCCAACGGCATCGCCCGCTCCAAGGAGGGCGTCACCGTCATCCCGCTGCAGGGCCCCGCGCCCTGGTACACCCGGCCCACCGCGATCGACGTGCTGCAGCCCGGCGACCTGGTGATCTTCAAGCTGGACGCGCGGACGCACAACCGCCTGGACCACATCGGCATCTACCTGGGCAACGACACCGACGGCCACAAGATCTTCATCTCCAGCCGGGAGGAGGTCGACGGCCCGACGATCGGCGACAAGGGCGGGACCTCGCGGCTCGACGGCAACGGCTACTACGCCAACTACTTCAGGACCGCGCGGCGCCTCTGACCCGGGAGCGGCCGGCTCCCCGGACCGGCCCCGCGGCGCGGCGTGAGAACCCGGTGCCGGGACGGTCCGATCGGCGGGCGGACCGCCGGAACCCCGGTTACGCTGCCCTGAGGCCGCGGTGGCCGCCGACCAGCGCCCGCCGGCGGTCCCGCGCGCGAGGCCGCGAGGAGGAGCGATGGACACCGACTTCGACGTCGTCGTCCTGGGAGCCGGGCCCGGCGGCTACGTGGCGGCGATCCGCGCGGCGCAGCTGGGCCTGCGCACCGCCGTCGTGGAGGGCCGGTTCTGGGGCGGCGTGTGCCTGAACATCGGCTGCATCCCGGCGAAGGCCCTGCTGCGCAACGCCGAGGTCGCCCAGCTGGTCCTGAACGACGCCGAGAAGTTCGGCATCAGGATCAACGGCGAGGTGGGCCTGGACTACCGGGTCGCCTACGAGCGCAGCCGGGTGGTCGCCGACGGGCGCGCCAAGGGCGTCGGCTACCTCATGCGCAAGAACTCCATCGCGCAGTTCGACGGGATGGGGATCTTCCTCGACCCGCACACCCTGCAGGTGCGGATGCAGGACGGCACCGAGACACGCCTGTCGTTCAGCTCGTGCATCATCGCCACCGGCGCGACCGTGAAGCTCCTGCCCGGCACGGCCCTCGGCCCGCGGGTCGTCACCTACGAGGAGCTGATCCTCTCCGACACCCTGCCGTCCAGCCTGGTCATCGCCGGCGCCGGGGCCATCGGCGTGGAGTTCGCCTACCTGCTGCGCTCCTACGGGGTGGAGGTCACGCTCGTCGAGTTCCTCGACCGGGTCGCGCCGCTGGAGGACGAGGAGGTCTCCGCGGAACTCGCCAAGCGGTTCCGGCGGCAGGGTGTCCAGGTGCTCACCTCGACCGCCGTGCAGTCCATCGAGGAGAGCGCGGACGGCGTGCGGGTCGCCGTCAGGCACGGCGACCAGGAGCAGATCCTCGAAGCGGACATGGTCCTGCAGGCCATCGGCTTCCAGCCGCGGACCGGCGGCTACGGCCTGTCCGCCGCGGGCGTGCGGCTCACCGAGCGCGGCGCCATCGACGTGGACGGGCACTGCCGCACCAGCCAGCCCCACATCTACGCGATCGGCGACGTCACGGCGAAGCTGATGCTCGCCCACGCGGCCGAGGCCATGGGCGTCGTCGCGGCCGAGACCATCGCCGGCGCGGAGACCATGGAGCTGGACTACCGGATGATCCCGCGGGCCACGTTCTGCCAGCCGCAGATCGCCAGCTTCGGCTGGACCGAGGCCGAGGCGCGCGCCGAGGGATTCGACGTCCGGGTGGCGAAGTTCCCCTTCACGGCCAACGCGAAGGCGCACGGCTTCGGGGACACGGTCGGGTTCGTGAAGCTGGTGAGCGACGCCCGGTACGGGGAGCTGCTGGGCGGGCACCTGATCGGACCCGACGTGACCGAACTCCTCCCCGAGCTGACCCTCGCCCAGAAGTGGGACCTGACGGTGACCGAGCTCGTCAGGAACGTCCACGCCCACCCGACGCTGAGCGAGTCGGTCCAGGAGGCGCTGCACGGGCTCGCCGGCCACATGATCAACTTCTGAGCGGTGGCCGCGGGTGGCGCGCGCCGCGCGCCCGGCGCCTGCTAAGGCGAGTCGCCGGGGCCCGGCGTGCGCGCGGGGTCGATCGGGAGGCGGACCTGGAAACGGGTGTCACCCGGTCCGCTGGAGTGCACGCGCAGGTCGCCGCCGTGGCGGTAGACCACGATGCGCCAGCAGATGTCCAGGCCCAGCCCGGTGCCCTCGCCGACCGGCTTGGTGGTGAAGAACGGGTCGAAGACGCGGTCCCGCACGTCGTCCGGCACGCCCGGGCCGGTGTCGCGGAACTCCACGACCGCCAGCCCGCGCTCCCGCGTCGTGCGCACCGTCAGGGTGCCGCCGGCCCCCGTGCTGCGCATGGCCCAGGAGGCGTTGTCGATCAGGTTCGTCCACACCTGGTTGAGCTCCGCCGGATACCCGGGGAGGTTCGGCAGCGAGCGGTCGTAGTCGCGCACCACCGTGATGTCCGGGCCGATCTTCGCCTTCATCAGCAGCAGGGTGCTGTCCAGCAGCTCGTGGACGTCGGCCTCCTGGTACGGCGCCCGGTCCAGCTGCGTGTACTGCTTGGCCGCGGCGACGAGCCCGGAGACGCGGCCGACGGCGTCCTCGATCTCGCCCAGCAGCAGCTCGGCCTCGACCGTGCAGGTCAGCCACTTCAGCGTGCGGCCGAGCATGTCGGCGGGAAGCGAATCGGCGATCCGCTGCAGCCAGCCGACATCCAGGCCCGCCTGGACGAGGACGGGCGCGAGTTCCCAGGCGTCGTCGACGTCGTGCGCCTCCAGCCAGTCGCCCATCTCGTCCTCGCGGTCCGCGGCCTGCAACGGGCCGGCGGACGCACGCTGCCCGATCAGGCCGACCGTCATGTCCTGCAGGTCGCCGAGGTGGGCCAGGTCCGCACCCGGGTGCGGCTCGGCGGCCAGGACGCCGAACGCCCGGCGCACCCGGGCGACCCGGTCGCGCAGCGAGGCGGCGGCGCTCACGGCCGCACCCGCGGGGTTGTTCAGCTCGTGGGTGAGACCCGCCGTCACCGACCCCAGGGCGAGCAGCCGCTCGCGCTGGCCGAGCACCTCCTGCGTCCGCTTCATCCCGAAGAACAGGCCCTCCAGCAGGTGGACCGCCATCGGGAACCAGTCACGCATGATCCGCGCGAAGGCCGCCGCCGGCAGCACGAAGAACCGCGACCGCTCGGTCACCCGCATCGTGTTGGTGTAGACCTGGGGCACCTGGTCGCCGAGGTAGGCCTGGAAGGCGCCGGCGTAGACCCCGCGCTCGGAGGAGTGGACGACGTCCACCTCCTGGCCGCTGACACGGCGGGAGAGGACCACCGTCCCCTGGAACAGCACGTAGAAGGCCTCGGCCCGGTCGTCCTCCCGGTAGACCGTCCCCGCGTCGAACCACTCCACCCGCCCGTCACGGCACAGCTCGTCGAGCTGGTCGTCGCTCAGGTGCTCGAACAGGAACAGCGTCCGCAGTTCCTCCGTGCCGCATCCCTCCGGCCCGGCGCTCACGGGCGGCCCTGGCAGACGGTCGGCGCGGCGTCGGCGGCCTCTGTCATGGTTGCGCACCATCCGTGACTGTCGCAGGGGCTGGGGGAAGCGGGCAGCCCGGCACGAGCTGCCCTCCCAGTCTGCGTGCCCGAGCCCGCCGAACGGCGCCGCGGCGGCATGACGGCTCGTCGTGTCGGCCGGTGAGCAGGGTGATCACGCGCTTTGGCGCCGCAGGGGCGCCGCGCGTCCGGGTGCGTCAGTGGCCGGCTGTTCCCGTGCTCCACAGCGGACTGCCGGAGGACGTGTAGACGACGACGTTGCCGTCGTTCTGGACGCTCAGCCAGGCACCCGGGTTGTTCGGGGTGCCGCTGCTCCACACGCCGGCGGCGGTCGTGTCGTACAGGACGACGTTGCCGTCGCCCTGGAGCAGGGCCTCCGCCGTGCCGCGGCCGGTGGTGCCGGACGACCACAGGGTGGCGGTGCCCTGGCGGAGCACCAGGTTGCCGTCGCCCTGCAGGTTCAGGGTGAAGCGGCCGTCGCACGAGGTCAGCGTCTGGCCGGGGTAGAGGCCCTGGTGGGCATCCAGGCGTCCGCACGAGGTGGACGGCGTGGCCTCCTTGAGGATGCCGGGTTCGGACACGCCCAGCAGGTACTCCAGGTGCTGGCCGCCGGCGAACTCGCTCTGCAGCGTGCTGGCGGCCGCCGACTGGTACTGGAAAGTGCCCGGTTGAGAGGTCGCGCCCCCGCAGGCGCCCGCCGTGACGCCGACGTGGCGGGCCGTGTCGGTGTTGCCGGTCACCGTCCAGCCGCTGACCCCGTTGACCGCGTACCCGTAGCCGACGTTCTCGCCCTGGACCGTGTTCCCGGTCACCGTGGCGCCGTAGTTGGTCCCGGTGCCGCAGCCCCAGACCTGCGGGCCCATGGCGATGGCCACCTTGATGAACGCGCTCTTGCCGTCGATGACGTTGTTCCGGACCACGGTGCCGGTGTAGTTCCCGTTCATCGGTGCGTAGTCGACCATGTTGATGGCGCCCAGTTCGGTCTGGGTCAGCGCGGTGACGGTGTTGTTCTCGACGACGGACCCCGGCGCGCCGAAGATGACGATGCCGCCGTCGGTGGCGTCCTCCACGGTGTTGCCGGACACCTCGCTGTGCCCGCAGGCCAGCGAGATGCCGTCGGCCCAGGTGCCGCTCGGCGAGCCGGTACCGGCCTGCGCGATGCGGTTGTCGAGGATCTTCGCGTTCTGGCACGCCGGCGTCGAGTCGGTGACCGTGCCCTCCGTCATGTGGAGCGTCGACCAGCCGCGGGTCTGGTACGCGTTGACGTTCCGGACGGTCTCGCCGCTGCCCGCGCCGCCCATCTCCATCAGGGCGCCGCCGCCGTCGATGCGGCCCAGCGCCACCCGGTTGCCGTTGATCTGGACGTTCTCCACGACCACGCCCGACTGGCCGTTGCCCTGGATCGCGGTGGACTGAGCCGCGCCCGTCACCACGAGGGTGGCGCGACCGGAGCCGGTCGGCAGGCCCTGGGTCGAGATCGTCTGGTCGGGGGCGGTGAACCCGATCGGCGCCGTCAGGCTGAACGTGGCCCCGGGGCACAACACCGCCTGCGCGCCCTGGCCCTGGAGCGCGGCGGTGATCCCGGCGACGTCCCCGGACCCGATGCAGGCGGCGGCCTCTTGCGGGGTGGCGGCACTGCCGACGCCCGCACCAGCGACGCCGGGGACCGCCAACGCCAGGCAGAACGCGCTCAGATGCGCCGTACGCGTCCGCCGTCGGCGACGGGGGCTGCTGGTCATGGTGACTCCTTCGTGGGGGGTGGGGGAGTGCCGCACGCTCAGCCGGTGACGCGGTCGAACTCCGCGCCGGAGGGGGTGACATGGGCAGGCGCGGACCTGAGAGCACCAGGACCGTAAACGTTGCCGTGGGGACGGTCAAGGGTTTCGGCACGCCAGACATCCGAGGTGTGGGTCGCCCCGATCCACCCCTGTTACGGGTGTTCGCTCGTCAGGTCTGGAGGGCGGTGGAGTCATCCGATCAACCCGGCTCCGATCCACCCGGCGTCGATCAACACGGCTCCGATCCACCCGGCACCGTCCCGCCGGGCCGCCATCAGTTCAGATCACTCACTGCCTAATGAATACCTGCCACTGCGATCCCTGGATACGATGAGGGCGTGACCTCCAAGCGCACCTACGACTCGCCCCTGCGGAGGGAGTCCGCCGCCCGTACCCGCGAGCTGATCCTGGAAGCGGCCATCGCGCTGTTCGCCGCGCGTGGCTACGGGCGGGTGACCGTCGCCGACGTCGCCGCCGAGGCCGGGGTGGCGGTGAAGACGGTGTTCGCCAGCGTGGGCAGCAAGTCCGACATCCTGGACCGGATCGTCGACCGGGCCGTGGCGGAGTCCGGTCACACGGAGGCCGTCCGCACGCTGCTGGGCCTGGAGGATCCGGCGGTGATCCTGCGCGGGCTCGCCCGCGGCACCCGCCTGGGCAACGAGCGGCAGTTCGGCGTCCACGAGGCCATTCGCAAGGCACTGCCCGTCCACGAGAACGGCGAGGCGCTGTGGCGGCGCGCGACCGCCGCGTACGCCGAGGCGCTGGAGAGGGTCGCACGCCACCTCCACCAGGTGTCGGGCGGCGCCGGCCCGTTCACCGCCGAGCAGACCGGGGACCTGCTGTGGTTCTGGTTCGGCCCCGAGGGCTGGCGCTCCCTCGTCGTCGACCGCGGCTGGTCGTGGGACCAGGCCGAGGCCGCGCTCGCGGCCACCGCCGTGGCCGCGCTGACCTGAGTCGGGGCGCGGTACGGCAGCGCGCGGCCGCCGTCACCGTCCGTGAGCCCCGGTCACCGCCGCTCCCAACGGGTGACGCGGCCCGGCCCGTCCTACGATCGAGATATGCGACCACGTGATCCGGTCGCAGTCGCCCCTCGCTCGACAGCCGAGGGCGGGGTCGGCTGGGCCTTGGAGCAGGCGCTCAGCCGCCAGAGCGAGATCGGTGTCCTCGTACTCGACGCGGAGCTGCGCGTACGCCGCGCCATGCTGGACGCGGAGCAGTTCCAGGATCTCGTCGCCGACCCCGGGGTCCGCTTTCCCGACCTGGTGGCGTCGGAGGACTCCGAGGACATCGCCGAGAACCTGCGGCACGTCCTCGAGAACGGCCGCCCGATGCTCTTCCGGACCCAGCGGATACGCGACACCACCACCGTGGTCTCGCTGTTCGCACTCCGGCTGGAGGGCGACGGCGACGGATCGCTCTTCCTGTGCCTGGTGGACGTGACGGCCAACTCGTACGCCCGTGAACGTCTCGACCTGCTCTTCCGCGCCGCCGAGTCGATCGGTGAGTCGCTGGACGTGCTCACCACCGCACGCCAGATCGCGGACGTCTTCGTCCCGGCGGCGGCGGACTACGCGAGCGTCAGCCTCGCCGACGAGCTGTTCAGCGGCGGCGAGCCGCCGACCCGGGACGCCGAGAAGGTGCGGCTGCGGCGCGCGGCCGTCGCGTCGGCGGGCATGGCCGCCGGCCCGCCCTACGTGCAGCCCGGCGAGAAGGTGCCGCCGATCCCCGCCATGCCCGACCGCGAGAGGTACCGGGCCGGCGAGGTGCTCGTCGTCCCCGACCGGCCGGCGATGCTGGACGTGGTGAGCGGCGACGTGGACCTGCTGTCGCGCCTGGCGCCGTCCGGCGGCCGCAGCCTGCTCGCCGTCACCCTGACCGCTCGCGGAGCGATCCTCGGCAGCCTCGAGATCTGGCGGGGCGAGGGCGCGCCGCCCTTCGACGACAACGACGCGCGCGTGCTGCGCGAGATCGCCTCGCGCGGTGCGCTCAGCATCGACAACGCCCGGCGCTTCACCCGTGAGAGCACCGAGGCGCTGCGGCTCCAGCAGAGCCTGCTGCCGTCCCTCTCCCAGGGCACCTCGGTGCGCACGGCCGCCCGCTACCTGGCGGCGTCCGCGAGCGGCGGCGTCGGGGGCGACTGGTACGACGTGGTCCCGCTGTCCTCGACCAGGACCGGACTGGTGGTCGGCGACGTCGTCGGGCACGGCGTGCGCGCCGCCGCGATGATGGGCCGGATGCGGACGGCCGTCCAGACACTCGCCGACCTGGACCTCGCCCCCGACGAACTCCTCACCCACCTCGACGACCTCGTCATGCGTCTCGCGCTCGAGAACGACAACGCCGCGCTGGGCTCCACCTGCCTGTTCGCGGTCTACGACCCGGTGGCCCGGTCGTGCGCGATGGCCAGCGCCGGGCACCCGCCGCCCGTGCTGGTGCGGCCCGACGGGCGCGCGGAACTGGTGCCCATGAGCGTCGGCCCGCTGCTGGGGGTGGGCGGCCTGCCGTTCGAGGTCACGCAGATCGTGCTGGAACCGCGGAGCACCCTCGCCTTCTACACCGACGGCCTCGTGGAGCCGTCGGCCGCGGACCTCTACGCCGGGATGGAAAGGCTCCGCGAGGAGCTGTCGGGGCTGGGGGAGCACGACGACCTGGAAGAGGCCGCGGACCGCGTGGTCGAGGTCCTGGCGCCGTCCGGCGAGGACGGGGAGACGAACCTGCGCGACGACGCGACGGTGATGCTGGCACGCGTGCGCGCCACCTCGCCGGACGACACCCAGGCGTGGGAGTTCCCGGCGCGCGAGGCCGCGGTGGCCGAGGCCCGCGAGAAGGCCAACGCCACGCTGGAGCGCTGGCAGGCCCCCATGGAGACCGCGATCACCACCGAGCTGGTGGTCAGCGAGCTCGTCACCAACGCCGTGCGCTACGGAGGCGGCGAGGTCCTGGGGCTGCGCCTCATCCGGGACGGCCGCACGCTGGTCTGCGAGGTGTCGGACGCCTCCAGCACCTCGCCCCACCTCAAGCGGGCCCGCACGGAGGACGAGGGCGGCCGCGGCCTGTTCATCGTCGCCTCGGTGAGCACGCGCTGGGGTGTCCGCTTCACCGCCACCGGCAAGACCATCTGGACCGAGATCCGCAGCTGACCGCGGCCCCGGCCGACCGTGGCCGGCGCGGACCGCTCCCGTTGTGGACGCCGCGTCGGCGACGGACCCTCTGACCTGGCAGGACATCGGGGGGCTGGGTCCGCGCGGCGCTCAAAGCGAACGTTCCTTCTTGACAACGGGCGCGGCGGGAGCGCACGCTGTGCGTAGCTAAAACGAATGTTCATTCTCTAGGGGGTTCCACGATGGCCACCCGCTCCCTGCCGCCGCGGGCGAGAAGCGTGCTCCTGATCGTCGTCCTGTCGGCACTGGCCGCGTTCCTGCTGTGGGCCTTCACCTGGCCGGCGGCCCGGTCGGGTCCCCGCGACCTGCCGCTGGGCGTCGCCGGACCCGGCGCTTCCGTGACACGGATCGAGGCGGGCCTGGCCGGGCACGAGGGAACCGGCGCGTTCGCCTTCCACCGCTACGCGGACGCGGACGCCGCCCGCCGGGGCATCGAACACCGCGTCGTCTACGGCGCGATCGTGGCGCGGCCCGACGGCCTCCACGTCCTCACCGCGTCCGCGGCCTCGCCCGCGGTGGCCACGATGCTGCAGCAGGTCGCCGCGCAACTCCCCGGTGGTCCCGCGCCGGTGACCGACGTGGTCGCGCTGCCGTCCGCCGACCCCCGCGGCGGTGCCTTCGCCTCGTCCGTGCTGCCCACCATCGTCGCGGGACTGGCGCTCGGCGCGTTCACCCTCGCCGTGCGGTCGGTGCGGCTGCGGCTGCTCACGCTGGTCCTGGGCGCCGCGGCCGTCGGTGCCGTCGTGGCCGGCATCGGCAACACCTGGCTGGGCCTGCTCGACGGCCGGTTCGCGGCGGACGCCGGCGTCGCGGGCCTGATCGTGCTCGCCGTCGGCTCCGCGGTGTCCGGTCTGGGCGCGCTGCTGGGTGCCAGGGGCATCGGCGTCGGCTCGGTGCTCTTCATGATGCTCGGCAACGCGTGGTCCGGAGTGACGTCCGCGCCCGAGTTCCTGCCCGGCCCGGTGCGCACGATCGGCCGGCTGCTGCCGCCCGGCGCGGGCGCGGAGGCGCTGCGGAGCGCCGCGTTCTTCCACGGCCACGGCCTGCGTGAGCCGGTGCTGGTGCTGGCCGGATGGGCCGTGCTGGGGCTGGTGCTGACCACCGCGGGGCACGCGGCGGGCCGCCGCACCCCGCCCGTGAAGGTCACCGCCGTCGAGAGTCCGGCACGTCCCGTGCGGGTGTGACGGCGACCCCCGCCGTGAGCCCGGGCGGGGCGGGCCGCCTCAGCGGTCGACGAGGCCGCGAAAGCCGAACGTCCACCGGAGAGGGTTTCCGGTGGACGTTCGTCGTGTCCGGCGGGCGATCGGCCGGTCGCCCGGCGCGCCGGGCCGGGGCCCGCCGGTCTTCGTGGTCGTCCGCGTGCCGGCGGCGTCAGTGCCGGGCCGTCACCTCCATCGTGGCGGCGAGTGCCGGCACGGCGTACGGCGAGTCGGTCCCGACGGTCAGCCCGCTCGTGTACGTCCCGGCCCGGTCGACCCGGGCGGCGTCGAGCGTGACCCGCACCGTCACGGAGGCGCCCGGGGCGACGGTGACGGTGTGCGGCGCCGACAGCCACGTGGCGGCGCCCGAAGCGGCGCAGTCGCCGTACCCGGGCAGTTCCTCGACGCCGCTGACCGGATGGTTGCCGGCGTCCGCGCCGCCGACGACGTACAGCCCGCAGGCGCCGCTCGCGCGGTAGGCCAGCACGTCGGCCGCGGGCAGGGCCGACCAGGAGTCGGTGGCGGGGTCGTACTCCTCGGCCTGGTTGGTCAGCTGCCCGCCGGAGACCCCGCCGGCCAGCTGGAGCCGCCCGCCGGAGGACGCCGCGGCCATCGCCCAGGTCGACCGCGGCAGCGGGGCCCGCGCCGTCCACGCACCCGTGACCGGGTCGAACGCGTACGTCGCCGCGCTCTCCTTGCCCGTGACCGGGTCCGTGCCACCAGTGCAGACGACCCGGCCGCCGATACCGGCGCAGGACTGCCACGCGTCGGTGACCGGGTAGTCCGCCACCCGGCTCCAGGAGTCGCCCGCCGGGTCGTAGACGTAGGTCGCCTGCGAGGCCGGGGAGCAGTTGCCGCCGCAGCCCGCGACGACGTACAGCCGGCCGCCGAGGACGGCGGTGCCGCCGGCGACGACACCCGCGGGGAGCGGCGCTACCGACGCCCAGCTGTCCTGCCGCGGGTCGTACCGGTAGGCCGCGGCCGAGGCCTGACCGGTCGCGTCCCAGCCGCCGACGACGTAGACCGAGCCGTCGACCGCCTCCACGCCCGGCTTCTCCAGCCCCTGCGGAAGGTTCGCCAGGCGGCGCCATCCGCCCGTGGCCGGTTCGTGGACGGAGGACTTGAAGAGCAGGCTGCCGCCGTCGGTCCCGCCGAACGCGTACACCTTGCCGTCGAGCGTCACCGCGCCGCTGTCCATCGCGGGCGTCGGCAGGGCGTCGGCGGTCGTCCAGGCCGTGGCGCCGGCCGCCGTGGCCGTGCTGCCCGTGCCCGCCGAAGCGGCCGCGCCCGTAGCGGAGCCGGCGGCGTGCGCCCACGGGCCGAGCAGCGACCCGTGGCTGAAGTGCCCGGCGGCGTGCCGGACCGTTCCGTTGCCCCGGGCGCCCGCGGCGGTGCCGGAGTGCGAGTCCGGCGAGTAGGAGCCGTCCTGGGGGTTGAGGACGACGTGCACCGGTGCCGTGCCCGTGTTGCGGAGCGTCACGGTGCGGGTGGTCGCGCGGCCGAGCGGCTGCGTGACGCGCAACGAGCCGTCCGCTACGGCGATCCGGCCGGCGCCGAGGCGCCAGTCCCTCCTGGTGACCTGGTCGCGGGGGACCGCGGTCCGCACGGTCGAGCCGGTGTAGGCCCCGTCGGCGACACCGAGTGCGGTCCGCCCGGAGGCGTCGGCGGCCGAGGCGGGTGCGAACACCTCGTAGGCGCCGGCGGCCGTCGTGGCGCCCGGGACTCCGGCGACGCTCACGGTCGCGCCCGTCAGCGCCGCGCCGGTGTTGGCGTCACGGACGGTGCCGGCCACGAGCCCGCCGGCCACGGTGTCGCAGGAGCGGTTGCCGATGAAGACGTCGTCGACCTTCCAGTACCACGAGTGGACAGCGTCGTAGTGGAACCGGACCCGCACGTCGCTCTTGCCCGCGGCCTGCGGGATCGCGACGACCTCCGGACCGGAGGAGGTCATGCGGGCCATGTGCCAGACGGAGGTCCAGGACTGGCCGCCGTCGACGCTGACCTCGACGTTGGCGTTGGCGTTGTAGAGCGGCGAGGTGAAGGAGTTGGCGAACGACACGATGGGCGCGGTGTCGCCGCTCAGGTCCAGGGCCGGCGAGACCAGGCTGGTGGTCTCGTGCGTGTCGATGCCCGCGTCGACGGAGTCGACCTCCGCGAACTGGCCCGTCGAACCGGTGTCGTTGCCGCGGCCGGCCGGGTCGTCGAACCGCCAGGTGACCCCGGACCCGTTGTCGTCGGTGACCGTCCAGCCGTCCTGCGGTGTGGCGCCGGACCAGCCCTCGAAACCGGTGGTGGTGCCCGCGTACCCGAAGCGGTAGCCGGGCGCGGAGCAGGTGGTGACGTCCGTCGCCAGCGTCACGTCGTGGCGCACGTCGCGGGTGCCGACGGCGACCGTGCCGTCCGCCGCGGTGTAGCCGGGCAGCGTCGACGCGACGTGCAGCGCGTAGGTCCCGTTGTCCGGCAGCCGTACGGAGTAGCGGCCGGTCACCGGGTCGGTGGGCACCGCGGCGCCGGGGTAGCCGTCGACGGTGATCGCCGCGGCGAGCGGCCAGCCGTGGCCCGAGGCGTCGCTGACGGTGCCGGAGACGACGTGGGCCGGCAGGGCGCGCAGCGTGAAGGACTGCTTCGACGTGAGGCCGTCGCCGACCTTCACCGTCGCGGTGGCCGTGGCGTAGCCGAACTCGGCGGCCGTGACCGTGTACTGGCCGGGCGGCGGGGCGAGCGTGAAGGTGCCGGACGCGTCGGTCGTGGCCGTGTAGCGGCGGCCGTCGGCGGCGGTGGCGGTCACGGAGGCGCCGGGGACCGGGCCGGACGCGGACGCCGGGCCGGTGCCGCGGACGGTCCCGGTCACGAGGCCGTGCGGGCCGGGGCGCAGCGCGCCGACGCCGGAGGGCGTGCCGAGACCCGTCGGGCCGTCCCAGCCGGCGCGGGCGACGCACAGCTGGTTGCCGCAGCGGCCGTCGGAGCCGGTCGTGACGTCGTTCAGGTCGGCGGCGTGCGTGTCCGCGTACGGGTACGTCACCGGGTAGGTGCCGGGGGTCGGGGTGCCGGCCAGGGCGTACATCGCGGCGACGAGCGGCGACGCCAGCGACGTCCCGCCGTACTGGGCCCAGCCGCCCACGTGCGCGGAATTGTAGAGGGCCAGGCCGCTGGCCGGGTCGGCGTCCGCGGAGATGTCCGCGATGGCGCGGTTGGCGCAGCCGGTGTCGAGTCCCTGCTGGCGGTCCGGCATCGGCTCGACCCGCGAGCAGCCCGAACCCCCGGACGACCAGGCCGACTCCGTCCAGCCGCGGGCGGTGGACCCGTCGTGGGTGAGCGTGGTGCCGCCGACGGCGACGACGTTCCCGTCCGACGCGGGCCAGTTGACGACGTTGCCGTAGTCGCCGGTGGCCGCGGTGACGGCGATGCCCGGGTGGTCGTAGTAGTGGTCGTACGCCGCCGGGGTGCTGATCTCGCCCGGGATGCCGTAGGAGTTGGAGATCGCCACCGGGTGCAGGGCGGCCGCGCTGTCCGTGGCCTGGCCGAGGTCGTCGATGGACGGCGAGTCGGCCTCGACGAGCAGGATGTGGCAGTCGGGGCACACGGACGAGACGGCGTCGAGGTCGAGCGCGGTCTCGATGGTCCAGTCGGGGTTCTCCGGCGGGAGGTCGTGGCCGCCCTGCTGGTCGAGCTTGGTGAAGCAGCCGCTCGCGGACGTGCACGCGGGCAGGCCGTAGGTGCTGCGGAACACGGCCAGGTCGGACTCGGCGGTCGCGTAGCCGCCGGCGTCCACGATGGCGACGGTCGCGCCGGCGCCGCCGGACGGCAGGCCGTACGCGGCGCGGAGGGCGTCCGGGGTGACGGCTCCTTCCGGCGGGGTCGGCGAGCCCGCGGCGATCGCGCCGTGGCTGTCGGCGACGCCCATCAGGTCGCACGTCGCGTAGGGCGCGGTGCCCTTGCGCTCCGCGGTGGGGACGGGGGTGGCGCAGGCGGCGGGCCGGTAGGCAGCCGTGGCCTGCGGGGCGCCGCCGCCCGTGGCGGGCGCCGCCTGTGCCGGCACGACGGCCGTCAGGGCGGACGCCGCGGCGCAGGCGAAGGCCACCGCGGCGGCCCACATGCGTGTTCGTCTGTGCATCGTTCTCCTCAGCGGGGTGCGCCGGCCGGGCCGGCGCGAAGGGGGGTGCCGGTCAGACCGGCCGGTACTCCACTCCGGCCTTCCGCCTCGGCGGGCGGGGCCGGTCCGCGTCCTGTGCCGGGGCCGGCTCGGCGGCGGTGTCGGCACCGCCGCCCACGTCCTCGCCGAACTCCGGCACCTCGCCGGTGGGTTCGGCCGCCGTGGGCTCCCCGCCCGAGGGATCGGCACCGTTTCCAGAGGTCATCGCGGCTGCTCCGTTCTGTACCTGAGCAAGCAGTGAACGCCGCGCGTCACGGAGCGGACAATGCGCAGAACTACCCGGGAAACCCCTCGGGTTTCGCCGCGCCCCCCGGCGCGGGGCCCTCGCCCCGCCGCCGTCCGCAGCGCGGGCTCCCATCGGCGGGTCCGCACGCCGTCGGCGGGCCGGGCTCCTGCTGGTGGCCGGCATCGTCTCTCGGGTCCCGGAACCCGGCGGCCGGCGGGCGGGGTGTGTGCCGTGCGGGCGGCGGCCCTTCAAGGGCTCAGGAGTGGGGGGTGGGGCGAGGCGTCGGGACGTCGCCGGACTCCACGGCGGCGACGGCGAGGGCGGTGCGGGAGGGGACGCCGCGTTTGCGCATCGCGGAGTGGACGTGCTTCTCGACGGTGCGCGGGGACAGTCCGAGGACGCGGGCGATCTGGGCGCTGGTCCTGCCCTCCACCAGGAGCCGCAGCACGTCCAGTTCGCGGGGTGAGAGCCGGTCGCCGTAGCCGGGCCGGCCGGCCCGTGCCGCGACCCGCGCGCCCGCGTCCGCCAGCGAGCGCCGTACCCGGTCCGCGTCGCCGGTCGCGCCCAGGGCGGTGAGGCCGTCGAAGACCGTGCGGAGCACAGCGACGGCCGCCTCCCGGTCGCCGGTGGCGAGCCGGCAGCCGGCCGCCTCCTCCCGGGCCAGCAGCGCGTCGTACGGGCGGGGAAGGGCGTCCCACGCGGCGGCGGCCGCCTCGAACCGCTCGGCGGCGCCCCCCAGTTCGCCGTCCGCGCGGGCGAGCAGGGCCGTGCCCAGCCGCCGGGCCGCCGTCGCGATCGGCGCGTCCAGGCCACGGGTGCCCTCGGCGAACGCCTCGGCGGCGCGGCGGGCCTCGGCCGCGCGTCCCGCGCCGAGCAGCGCGCGGATCCGCAGCGGGGCGGTCTCCGCGGCCCACAGCCAGAGCTGCTTCGCCTGCACGAGCTCCCACGCGGCATCGGTGGCGGCGCGCGCCTCGCCGGGCGCGCCGGCCGTGATCGCCACCCGCGCGAGGACGGCCGACGGGTCGCGCGACCCGTCGGCGGGGCCGCGCGGACGCCCCACCGCGATCGCGCCCGCCACCCGTTCCCGCGCCCGCTCGTGGTCGCCGCGCGCCGCGTCGAACAGGCCCCTCAGCAGCAGCGCGTCCGCGCGGAGCACCGGCTCGCCGGCGTCGAGCGCCGAGTCCGCCCAGCGCGCCGGGCCGGGCCACCGGCCGGTGAGCCAGTCGAGGTGGGCGAGGGTCGCGCCGACGAGGGCGTGCAGGCGCAGGTGCTGGTGCCGTGCGGCGAGTTCGGCGGCGGCGTCGAGGTGCCGCCGCGCGTCGCCGTACCGTCCCCACAGCATCGCCGCCTCGCCGAGGTTGGCGAACCCGCGGGCGCGCTGCAGCACCTCGCCGGGGCTGCGCCCGCCGTCCGGAAGCTCGGCCGCCGCCGCCCAGCCGGCGGGATCGCCGAGCACCAGGAGGGTGGCGGCGCGGTCCATGAGGAACGACAGCCGGTCCTCGGGCGTGGTGCCCGGCGGACGCTCAACGGCCGGACCCGCGGGCGGCCCGGACGCCGCGCCCGGCCCGGCGCCGATCAGCTCCCCGGCACGGTCCAGCCACGCGCGGTGGTGAGCCGCCGGGTGCGCGGTGCCCAGCGGGCGGGCCAGCATCATCATCGCGCGCACCGCGGCCGCCGGGCGCTCCCGGACCAGGGCGGGCACGATCCGCGCCATCTCGGCCGAGGCCGCCTCCATGTCCCCGACGTGGAACATCAACCGGGCCAGCTGCCAGACGACCTCGGTCCGCTCCTTCGGCGCGAGCCCGCTGCCGGCCGTCTCCCGCAGCACCGCGACCAGTTCGCGCAGCGGCCCGTTGCCGGGCGCGGCGTACATCGGCATCCGCTGGACCAGGCGCGCCACCTCCGCGCCCTCGGCGGCACGGCCGGTGAGGACGTCGTGGAGCAGCCCGAACGCCGTCCGCGGGTCGCCCGAGGCGACGGCCCGGTCCGCCGCCTGCTCCGCGTACGCCGCCCAGCGGGGCCGGTCGCCTGCCTCCCGGAAGTGCCGGGCCAGTTCGGCGACGCGTCGCACCCGCTCCCGTTCGAGGGCCTGTCCGGCGCGCTGGTGGAGGCGCCGCCGCTCCATGGCGCCGAGCGCCCGGTAGACGCTCCGCGCCGCCAGACCGTGCCGGAACCCCAGGCGGGCCTCGCGGTCCTCCTGCAGCAGGCCGCCGGCCAGGGCCTCGGCCACACCGTCCTCGGCGTCGCCCGCGGGGAGTCCGGCGACTTCGGCGACCAGGCCCGGGGGATGCTCCCCTTCGAGGACGGCGAGCGCCGCGAGCACCGCGCCGGCCGCCGGCCCGAGCCGGGAGGCCCGTTCCAGGACGGCGTCGCGGATGCTGGGCGGCACATCGAGCTCGGCGACGTCGCGCCGCAGCCAGGCGCCGTCCTCGCAGACCAGGTCCGCGCGGGCGTACAGCAGCCGGACGCACTCCTCGACGGCCAGCGGCAGCCCGTCGGTGCGCCGGTGCAGGAACTCCGCGAACTCCGCCGAGACCGGCTCCCCGCCGAGCATCGACGACACCAGGTCCGCGGTTCCCGCGGCGTCCAGCGGCCCGGGCTCCACACGCGTGACGCCGGTGTGCGCGACCAGGCGCCGCAGCAGCGAGTCCGGGCGGACGTCCTCGGGCCGGTAGGTCAGGACCAGACGCGGGCGCTCCCGCCGGGCCCGCAGGAGCAGTAGCAGCTCCAGCGTGGTCTCGTCGGCCCAGTGCGCGTCCTCCAGCGCCAGCAGGCCCACCCCGAGGGCGTCGACGAGCTCGGCGAGGGCGCTGAGCAGGCGGTGCCGGGAGGCCGCGTCGTCGGCCAGCGGGTCGGGTGCGGGCGGCAACTGCCCGGCCCACTCGGGGAACACCGGCCGCAGTGCGCCGGCCAGCGCGGTCAGCGGCAGGTCCGCGACGCCGGCGGCGAGGCCGCGGACCGCGTCGACGACCGGGCCGAGCGTGTACGGCTCGCGGAACGGCGGGCAGACCGCGACCAGCACGCGTTCCGGCCGCTCCCGCAGCAGTTCGGCGAGCAAGCGGCTCTTCCCGATGCCCGCCTCGCCCGCGACCGCGACGAGCCCCGGGCGCTCGTCGAGGGCCCTGCCCAGCAGCTCCAGGTCGCGGTCCCGGCCGACGAGGCGGGGGACGCCGGGACCCGCCGGGCGTATCGGGGTGTCCGCGCCCGCTGCTGCACTCATCTCCACCTCCGGTCCGGAAGGGGGCTCATTCTGCCTGCCGGGTCGAGCGGGGACGACGCCGGAGGTACCGGCGGGCGGTGGCCCGCACCGGCCGGGGACTCCCGCGGCCCGCCTGCCGCGCGGTGGTCACGGTGTGCGGGCGCGGCGGCGACCGCGGGCCGGCGTCTGGGCGAGGGCCGGCTCGGGGCGACGGCGGTGAGCCGGACGTGGCGGTCCGGAGTGCCCCGCCGGGCGTCGCGGACCACCGCTGAGGATCACGGGGGCGTCGACGTGCCGGCGTCCACGCGACGGGGGCGTTCATGTGACGGCGTGCCGGCCACCCCCGTGGGTTGGCCGGCACGCCGGTCCGGGCAGGGAGTCGTCCCTGCGGTCCCCGACGGGTCGTTCAGTCAGCGGCCGGAGTCAGGCGGAGCGTGAGGATCTGGAAGGGGCGCAGGGCGATCCGCAGGCCGTCGTCCGACGCCTCGACGGGAGCGCCGTCGTCGGGCAGGGGGCGCTCGAGCAGGTCGACGACCGTGGTGGAGGCGACCGGGAAGCCGGTGCGCACGGCGGCGCGGGCCCGGCGGCCCAGGGACTCGTAGAGACGGACCACCACGTCACCGGACGCGTCGTCGGCGAGCTTCACCGACTCCACGACCACGGCGCCGTTGTCGACGGCGACCAGCGGCGGGACCGCCCGGCCGCCCGGCACCGTCCGCTCGGGCAGGTTCACCCGGTAGCCCTCGCGGACCGCGTCGGCGAGGTCCGCGCCCGGCACGAACGCGTACCGGAAGTGGTGGCTGCCCTGGTCGGTGTCCGGGTCGGGGAAGCGCGGGGCCCGCAGCAGCGACAGCCGGACGGTGGTGGTCGTGCCGCCGTCCGGCCGGACGGTGCGGGTGACGTCGTGGCCGTACGTGGAGTCGTTGACGACGGCCGCGCCCCAGTCGGGCTCGCCCACGTGCAGGAAGCGGTGGGCGCAGATCTCGAACTTCGCCGCGTCCCAGCTCGTGTTGGTGTGCGTGGCGCGGAAGACGTGCCCGAACTGGGTCTCGGCGGCCGAGCGGTCGGCGTGCACGTCGACCGGGAAGGCCGCTTTGAGCAGCTTCTCCCGCTCGTGCCAGTCGACTTCGGTGTCGATGTCCAGACGTTTGGCGCCGGCCCGCAGCGCCAGGGTCTGCTCGACCCGTGAGGCGCCGAAGCTCCGGACCACCCGCACCTTCGCCACGGACGGGTCCTTGTCGACGAGTTGCAGCTCGTCGACGCCCGTCAGGTCCGTGACGGTGTTGCGATAGAACGCGTCGACGTCCCAGGCGTCCCAGTGGTTGGGCAGGTCCCGGTGCAGCTGGAGGAGGTTGGCGGCGCTGCCCGGCGCCACGGCCTCGCGATCGGCGGCGACGTCGTACACGGACGTCGCCAGACCCCGCCGGTCGACCCGCACGCGCAGCAGCCCGTTGTCGAGGACGAAGCCGCCCCCCGGGTCCTCGGTGACGGACACCGGGCCGGCCGGTTCCGCCGGGACCGCGCCGCCCAGGGCGGGGACGCCGGAGCGCGCGTGCGGCGCGGCGTTGAAGACCACCGTGCCCCCGGCGTCCGGCTCACCGGCCAGCGCGCGCAGCGCGGCGCCGATCACGTCCTCCAGTTCCTGCTCCACGCGGGCGTAGGTGTCACGCGCCTCGCGATGCACCCAGGCGATGGAGGAGCCCGGCAGGATGTCGTGGAACTGGTGCAGCAGCACCGTCTTCCAGAGCCGGTCCAGCACCTCGTACGGGTAGCTGAAGCCGGTCCGGAGCGCCGCCGTCGCCGCCCACAACTCGGCCTCCCGCAGGAGGTGTTCGCTGCGCCGGTTGCCCTGCTTGGTGCGGGCCTGCGAGGTGTACGTGCCCCGGTGCAGCTCCAGGTACAGCTCGCCCACCCACACGGGCGCGTCCGGGTAGTCGGCCTCGGCCCTGGCGAAGAACTCGGCGGGCGGCTCGATCTCGACCCGCGGCGCGCCCTCCAGGTTCCGCAGCCGCTCGGCGCGCGCGAGCATCTCGCGGGTGGGACCGCCGCCGCCGTCACCGAAGCCGAACGGCACCAGCGAGTGGCTGGACCCGCCCTTGTCACGGAAGTTGCGCACCAGGTGCGCCATCTCCCGTCCGGAGAAGTCGGAGTTGTAGGTGTCGACCGGCGGGAAGTGGGTGAACACCCGGCTCCCGTCGAGCCCTTCCCACCAGAACGAGTGGTGGGGGAACGCGTTCGTCTGGTTCCAGGAGATCTTCTGCGTCAGGAACCACGTGGACCCCGACAGCTTCACCAGCTGTGGCAGCGCGGCGGTGTAGCCGAACGAGTCCGGCAGCCACACCTCCCGCGTCTCGATCCCGAACTCCTCGAGGTAGAAGCGCTTGCCGTGGGTGAACTGCCGGGCCAGCGCCTCGCCGCCGGGCATGTTGGTGTCCGACTCGACCCACATGCCGCCGACCGGCACGAACTGCCCGGCGGCGACCTTCTCCTGGACCCGGGCGAACACCTCGGGACGGTGCTCCTTGATCCAGGCGAGCTGCTGCGCCTGGGACATGGCGAAGACGAACTCCGGGTGGTCGTCCATCAGCGCCGTGACGTTGGAGGCGGTGCGCGCCACCTTGCGGATCGTCTCGCGCTGCGGCCACAGCCACGCCGAGTCGATGTGCGCGTGGCCCACGGCCGACACCCGGTGTGCCGAGGCGTGGGCGGGGGCCGCGAGCGCCGGGGCCAGGGCGGCCCGGGCGTCCGCCGCGGTACCGGCCACGTCATCCGGGTCCAGGGCGTCGAGGGAGGCGGCGACCGCGCGCAGGATCTCCCAGCGCCGCGGGGTGTCCACCGGCAGCTCGTGCATCAACTGGCCGAGCACGTCGAGGTCCTGGACCAGTTCCCAGACGGTGCGGTCGAAGACCGCGAGGTCCGCCCGGCGCAGCCGGTACAGGGGTTCGGGCGGGGCCGTGGCGGTGTCGCCGAGCGCCGTCACCGGCCCCGCGATCATCGGGTTGGCCGCGGCCTCCACGTACAGCAGGACGGCCTCGCCGCCCTCGGCGCCGGCCGTGACGCGCACGGACTGGCTGCGCGGGTGGAGTCCCTTGACCGCCGTGCCGTCGGGCCGGTAGACGAGACCCTCCGCCGAGAACCCCGGGTGGTCCTCGCCGAAGCCGAGGTCGACCACCGCCTCGACGTGCCGGCCCGCCCATGCGGCGGGTACGGCGCCGGTCAGCCGGAACCACGTGGTTCCCCACGGCCGGCCCCAGACCTCGCCGACCTGTGCCGGCTCGTACGGCGCGGCCAGGCCCTCGGCCACGGGCACCGGCTCGCCGGGGGCGTGCCAGAGGTGGACCTCCAGCGGCACGCTCAGGGCGTGGACGGCGGGGCGGATCCTCTCGCGCAGGACGCGCTCGAGTCGGTCCTCCACCAGCCTCCGGTCGTCGTGCATGTATCGCTCCTCGCATAAGCGTGGGTGACGGGGATGCGTACGGAACCCTGCGGATTATCGCGAGTTCCCTGAGGCAAACGTGCGGAATCCGGACGAAGTCAGCCCTTCAGGGCACCGCCGAGCGCGGAACTGCCGCCGAGGACCTTGGACATGACGGCGTAGAGCACCACCACGGGGGCGGAGTAGAGCAGGGAGAAGGCCGCGAGCTGCCCGTAGTCCACGGTGCCGCGGGAGCTGAAGAAGTTGAGGATGCTCACCGAGGCGGGCAGCTGGTCGGGGGACAGCAGCAGGAAGAAGGGGACGAAGAAGTTCCCCCACATGCTCAGGAAGGTGAAGATCGTCACCACGGTGAGGCCGGGCCACATCAGCGGCAGCACCACGCGGCGCAGGGTCTGCAGGGACGACGCGCCGTCGGTCCAGGCGGCCTCCTCCAGCACCAGCGGCACGCCGTCCATGAAGTTCTTCGTCAGCCAGATCGCGAACGGGAGTGCGGAACTGCCCAGGAACAGGATCGTCCCGTACATGGTGTCGATCAGGTTGACCTGCACGTACATGGCGTACACCGGGACCATCACGGCGGTGATGGGCAGGCCCGTGGTGAACAGGATGGTCAGCAGGAAGGGCCGCTTGTAGCGCGACTCGTAGCGGGACAGCGGATAGGCGGCCAGCACCGCGCACACCACGCACAGCGCGGTCGCGCCGCCGCACAGGATCAGGCCGTTGAGGATCGGCCGGTAGGTGATGTCGCTGTTGAGCACCCGGTGGAAGTTGTCGAACGTGACGGGGTCGGGCATCCTCACGCGCAGGTCCGCGGTGCCGTTGACCGACGCCAGCAGCAGCCAGGCCAGCGGGACCAGGAACACCAGCGTGATCACCAGAAGGATCGCGTTGACGACGAGTTGTTCGGTGCGCCGCCGGGAGCGCTTGGCGGTGGCGCGCTCCTGCACGGGGCGGGAGCGCTCCCGCCGGGCCTGGAGCTTCGGTGACGAGACGACCGCCATGTCAGACCTCCGTCCGGAGCAGGCGCAGGTACAGCACCGAGAACAGCGCGCCCACCATGAGGAGCATCAGGGCCACCGCCGTTCCGTACCCGATGAGGCTGTCCTGGAAGGCCTGTTCGTACATGTACAGCGGGAGGGTCTCGCTGCGGTTGCCGGGTCCGCCGCGGGTCATCACGAAGATGAGCCCGAAGACCGACAGCGTCTGCAGGGTGTTGAGCATCAGGTTGGTGCCGATGGAGCGGCGGATCATCGGCAGGGTGATGTGCCACAGCCGCTTCCACCGCCCGGCGCCGTCGACCTCGGCCGCCTCGGTGATCTCGGCCGGGATCTCCTGGAGCGCCGCCGAGTACACGAGCATCGAGAACGCCGTCCCGCGCCACACGTTCGCCAGCGACACCGCCACGATGGGCAGCGTGAACAGCCAGTTCTGCTGCGGTAGATGGAGGACGTGAAGGATCGCGTTGAGTTCACCCTCGCGGCGGAAGAACGCGTACAGCAGGTAGGCCGCGACGACTTCGGGGAGCACCCACGAGATCACCACCACGGTGCTGACCGCGGAGCGCACCGGACGCGACGCGCTGCGCATCAGCGCGGCCAGGAACAGCCCGAGCACGTTCTGCCCGATGATCGACGACAGCACCGTGAACATCAGCGTCAGCATGACCGCGTTGCGGAAGTTCGAGTCGCCGAACGCCTTGGTGAAGTTGTCGAAGCCGACGAAGTGCGTCGTCGAGGCGCCGGTGAGGCGCATGTCGGTGAACGCGTAGTAGACGCAGTAGGCGATCGGGCCGGCGAGGAACAGGAGCATCAGCACCACGGAGGGCACGACGGGCAGCCCGCGCACCAGGGTGCGCCGGGTCCGCGCCGTCGTGGACAGGGTGCCGGGCGGGCGCGGGACGGTGCCCGCGCCCGGACCGTACGTGGCCGTCACCGTGCGATCACCCTGCCGAGCGGTCGACGACCGCACCGTCGGTGGCGCTCTTGACCGTGCCGGCGTACGTGCTCGCGGCCTTGTCCGGACTGGCCTGACCGATCGTCACCGACTCCATGGCGTCCTGGATCGCGGTGGACACCTGCGGGTAGACCGGCAGCGCGGGGCGGTAACTCGTGTACTTCACCAGCCCGGTGAAGAAGTCGATGCCGGGCATCGACTGCAGATACGTCGGGTCGGTCGCGACGTCCTGACGGACCGCGATGTTGGCCGCGCGGATGTCGTAGTCGGCCGCGTTCTGCTTCGACTGCAGCGTGGTGATGAAGTCCCACGCCAGATCCGGGTTCTTCGCCTTCGCCGGGATCGCCCAGGTCCAGCCGCCGGACAGGCTCACGCTGCCGGGAGCCTGGCCGTTCTGCGTCGGCATGGGCGCCTGCCCCAGCACCTGCGACCACTGCGGCCACGGCTTGCCGCCGGTCTTGATCCAGTTGTTGCCCATCCAGGAGCCGTCCAGGTCGATCGCCAGCTTGTTCTCCGGAATCAGCTGGGTCGCGAGCGTGGTGCCGAAGTTGGCGCCCAGGGCGTCCTGGGCGTCCGGGCCGAGCTTCTCCTTGAAGACCGTGTCGAGGAAGTTCAGCGAGTCGGTGAAGCCCTTGCTGTTGATCACCCACTTCTTCGACGCCGGGTCGTACAGCGGGTCCTTGCCCGTGCCGTACAGCAGCATCTCGAAGCCCTGCATGCTCGCGGCCTCACCCGCGGCCTTGCCGGTGTAAATGTTCAACGGCGTGACGCCGGGCAGCTTCTGCTTCACCGTCCGGGCCGCGTTGAGCACGTCGTCCCACGTCTTGGGGTGCCAGTCCGTCGGCAGGCCCGCCTTCTGGAAGAGCTGCTTGTTGTACCAGAGGCCGCGTGTGTCGGTGCCGTCCGGGACGCCGTACGTCTTCCCGTCCTGCGCCTTCGCCGCGGCCTTGGCCGTGGGCAGGAACTGGCTCCAGTCCTTCCACGTCGACAGGTAGCTGTCGATCGGGCGCAGATAGCCGCTGGCGATGTCGGAGTTGATCAGGAAGGTGTCCTCGTAGACCAGGTCCGGCGCCGTGCGCGGCGAGCGCATCATCAGCTGGACCTTCGAGTAGTAGTCGTTCTCCACGGCCTGGATGGGGACGAGTTCGATCTTCTTGCCGGGATTGGCCTGCTCGAACTGCTTCTTGACCACGGCGAGGTAGTCGTCCATGACACGGACCTTGTTGTCCATGTTGCGCTCGTAGGCGACTTTGATCGTGTTCCCCGAGCCGGACCCGGAACCGCCGCAGGCGGAGAGCGGCATGATCAGCGATCCGCAGGACAGGGCGATCGCGAACGCTCTGAAGTGCACCTTCACTGTTGCTCCTTGGCGAGGAGTCGAGACCCTTGACGACCAAGGGCAGTGCCTTCCGATTCGAGAAAGTAAATCCATTGGATTTACGAAGTCAATGGGTGTACACCAACTCCTCAGGTAAGGTCCGAGACGAGCGGCGACGAACCCCACGTTGCCCGTCATCATCGGATGGAGGCATCCGAACCCATGCAGACGGGGGCCAACCTCCCTCGCGTCGGGGGATACAACCGCGCCGTCGTCCTCGACGCCGTGCGCCGGCGGTCGCCGGTGAGCCGGGTGGAACTCGCCCAGGCGACCGGACTGACCAACCAGACCGTCTCCAACGTCGTACGCCGCCTGCTGGAGGCGGAGTTGATCCGCGAGACCGGCCAGGCCCCGTCACGCGGCGGCAAGCCCCGGACACTGCTGTCGCTGTGCCCGGACGGCGCCTACGCGGTCGGCGCCCACCTCGATCCGGACTCGACGGTGGCGGTCCTGCTCGACCTGTCCGGCCGGGTGCTGCGCCGGCAGCGGATGGACACCGCGACGGGCAGCGACCCCGAGCAGCTCGTCCGGCTGCTCGGACGCACCGTCAACGGGATCATCACGCGGGCCGGCGTGCCGCGGGAGAAGGTCCTCGGCCTCGGCGTGGCCGTGCCGGGCCCGATCGACAGCGGGCGCGGAGTCGTGCTGGACCCGCCGAACCTGCCGGCGTGGCACCAGGTGCCACTCGTCGACATCCTCGGTGGGGCGACGCAGCTGCCGGTGGTGATGGACAACGACGCCACGGCCGCGGCCATCGGCGAGCGCTGGGCCGGTGGTGCCGACCGCGCCGGCAGCTTCCTGTTCGTCTACATGGGCACGGGCATCGGCGGCGGCGTGATGCTCGCCGACGCCGTGCTGCGCGGCGACTCCGGCAACGCGGGCGAGTTCGGGCACGTCCTCGTCGACCCCGGCGGCCGGCTCTGCCACTGCGGCGCCCGCGGCTGCCTGGAGGCCCACGCCGCGCCGTACGCGGTCCTCGCCGCGTTCGCCGAACGGCACGGCCGCGCCGCCGCGGAGTCGCTGGGCCTGTCCCTCGACCCGGGGCGCACCCGTACCGACTGGAACCGGCTGTGCACCGCCGCGGCCAGGGGCGACGACCGCGCCGTCGAGGCGCTGGAGACCGCCGCGGGGCACATCGGCCGGGCGGCGCTGACCGCCGTCAACCTCCTCGACGTGCCCCGGATCGTCCTGGGCGGCGAGGGACTGCGGGGCAGCGAGGGGTACTTCCGCCGCGCCATCGACACGGCCGTCAACAGCTGGTCCATGGCCCGCCGGGTCCGTACGGTGTCGGTCCTGCCCAGCCTCATCGGGGACGCGGTGGGCGCCGTCGGCGCGGCGTCCCTGGTGCTGCACGGCGCCTATGCCCCCGGGTGGCACATGCTGCTGGGCGCGGAGCCCGCGTGAGCCCGGCCGGGGCTACGCGCTCTTGAGCGGTTCCTTGAACGACTTCTTGAACACCGGCCCCGCGAAGGGGAGGATCACGCCGAGCATCTTGCCCTTGAACGTCGTGGGGTGCTCCCGGTCGAGCTGGATGTCGACGCGGGTGCCCTCGCCTTCGGGCGTCATCTGGAACACCCAGCCGCCGCCGGGGCCGAAGACCTTCGAGTCGAGCGTCGTCGCGGTCACCGTGTCGCCCGACGGGTCCCACTCGTAGCGCGCCCGCTCCCAGCCGCTCTCGGTGCCCTCGGTCACCTCGGCCCAGTTCTCGCCGCGTTCGTGGACCGTGAAGTGCTCCGCGTCGATGGTGGGCCACTGCTCCGCCCGTGCCGGGCTGAAGTCGGTGAGCACGCCCATCACCTCCGACGGGCTCATCGAGGAGTTCATGTGGAAACGCAGGACGGACATGACCTGCTCCTTCCGTGAAGGGCACCTCCGGCCGAGGGCATACCGGCGACGCGGCCGGGCCTCACCTCTCAGCATGCGCCCGCGGCCTCCGCCGTGCAGGAGCGTCGGCGGGGCGTGACCGGGCGTGCGCGCCGCGTCGTGGAGCGTGTGCGCGGCGGCGCCCCCGCGCCGGTCCGCGCGGGGCCGCCGCCGGTCGACGGCGGTGGGGCCGGCCGTCAGCGCGTGGCGGGGTTGTCGTACCGGGCCTTCGACCAGAAGTAGCCGAGCGCGGTCAGCGCCACGCACCAGGCGACGGCGAGCCATCCGTTGTGGCCGATGTGCGTGCCGAGCAGCAGCCCGCGCAGCGTCTCGACGGCCGGGGTGAACGGCTGGTACTCGGCGACCGGCTGGAACCAGCCGGGCATCGCGTGGACCGGGACGAACGTGCTGGAGATGAGCGGCAGGAAGATCAGCGGCGTCGCGTTGTTGCTGGCCGCCTCGGCGGTCGGGCTGGACAGGCCCATCCCGACCGCGATCCAGGTGAGCGCCAGCGACACCAGTGTCAGCAGCCCCGCCGCCAGGACCCAGTCCACGACCGTGGCGCCGGAGGAGCGGAACCCGATGGCCACCCCGACCGCCCCGACGAGGACGACGCTCGCCATGCACTGCAGCACGCTGCCGACGACGTGCCCGATGAGCACGGAACCGCGATGGATGGCCATCGTGCGGAAGCGGGCGATGATCCCCTCGGTCATGTCCGTGGACACGGAGACCGCGCTGCCGATCGTGGTCCCGCCGATGGTCAGCAGCAGGATGCCCGGGACCAGGTACGCGAGGTAGGCGGACCGGCCCGCGCCGCCGGTCCCGATCCCCGCGCTCATCGTGTCGCCGAAGACGTACACGAAGAGGAGCAGCAGCATCACCGGCGTGAGCAGCAGGTTCAGCGTCATGGACGGGTAGCGCCGGGCGTGCAGCAGGTTGCGGCGCAGCATCGTGGACGCGTCGCGCACCGCGAGGGACAGGGAGCTCATCGGACGTTCTCCTTGGGCTGGCCGGGGGTGTCGCGCGGGTCGGGGGCGTTCCGCGGGTCGGGCGTGTCCTGCGGGTCCGGCGCGTGCCGGCGTGCGGTGCCGCCGGCCGAACCGCCGGTCAGGGCGAAGAAGACGTCGTCGAGGTCCGGGGTGTGCACGGTCAGTTCGTCCGCCTCGATGCCGGCGGCGTCCAACCGGTCGAGGATCGCGCGCAGTTCGCGCTGGCTGCCGTCGCTGGAGATCTGCAGCACCAGCGTCTCGTCGTGCCGGGCGACGTCGCGCAGCGCTGTCGCGGCGCCCCGGTAGGCGGCCGGGTCGGTGAAGCGCAGCCGGACGTGGCCGCCGGGGATCAGGCGCTTCAGCTCCTCGGCGGTGCCCTCCGCGACGATCCGGCCGCCGTCGAGGACCGCGATGCGGTCGGCGAGCTCGTCGGCCTCGTCCAGGTACTGGGTGGTCAGGAGCACCGTCACGCCGTCGGAGACGAGCGCGCGGATGATGGCCCACATGGTGTGGCGGGCGCGTGGGTCCAGGCCGGTCGTCGGCTCGTCGAGGAAGATGATCCGCGGGCTGCCGACCAGCGTCATGGCGATGTCGAGGCGCCGCTTCATGCCGCCCGAGTACGTCGACGCGGGCTTCTTCGCCGCCTCGGTGAGGTCGAAGCGCGCCAGCAGTTCGGCCGCGACCCGGCGCCCGTCCCGCCTGGGCAGGTGGTGGAGGTCCGCCATCAGCAGCATGTTCTCCTCGCCGGTGATCAGGCCGTCGACGGCGGAGAACTGCCCGGTGACGCCGATCGCCGCACGGACCCCGTCCGGCGACGCGGCGATGTCGTGGCCGGCGACCTGGGCCTGCCCGCCGTCGGCGCTGATCAGGGTCGAGAGGATCTGCACGGTGGTGGTCTTGCCGGCGCCGTTGGGGCCGAGCAGCGCGAACACCGAGCCGGCCGGGATCCGCAGGTCGATGCCGTCGAGCACGGTCTTGTCGCCGTAGGCCTTGCGCAGCCCGAGGGCCGTGACGGCGGCAAGGGGCTGCTGGCCGCCCTCGGGTTTGGATGTGGGCATGACAGAAGTGGGCATGTGCCCTTCCCTTTCGAGGGTGAAGCGAATGAGAGGTGCGGGAAGCCGGGAGAGGTGCGCGTGAAGGGGGCGGGGACGCTCAGGCCTTGGCGCGCAGGATGTCGATGTTGCCCCAGTTGGTGCGGGCGCGGACCTGGACGCTGTCCTCGGACTGCTCCGGGGCCCCGGACGCGGCGAGCGCGTTGCGCACCTGCCCGTGGTGGGAGCTGACGTCGAGCCAGGCGGCCGTGCCCTCGTGCACGCCGACCTCGATGGAGCCGTTGGAGGTCTCCAGCTGGACGGAGCCGCGCACGACGTCGCCGACGCGCAGCAGGCCGTTGGTGGTGGTGCCGGTGACCGACGCCTCGGCGCGTGCGACGTCGATGGCGCCGTTGGCGCCGTTCACCTTGAGGTCGCCGGTCACGGTTCCGGCGGTGGTGGTGCCGTGCGAGTTCTTCAGGACCGCGGGTCCCTCGACGGTGCCGACGCGCACGTTGCCCGTGCTGCTGGTGATCTCGGCCAGGCCCTCGACCCGGTCCACGGTCACCGAACCGTGCGACGCCTTCAGCTGCAGCGGGCCGGTCGTGTCCAGCCGTACGTCCCCGGCCGTGGTCTTCACGCGGACCTCGCCCAGCCGGCCCTCGCTGAGGATGCTGGTCCCGGAGCCGCTCACGTCGACGCGCGAGCCCGTGGGCAGCTCCACCGTCACGTCGACGGTGCCGCCGCGCCCGAGCAGGTTGGCCTTGGGGGTGGTGACCGTCAAGGTGCCGCCGACGAAGGCCACTTCGGTCTGGTCGGCGGCCCGCACGTCCAGGTCCTTCGCCGGTGTGCGGGGGAGCACCTCGACGACGGTGTCGGGGCGGTCGGCGGCGGCGAACCGGATGGAGCCGGCGTAGACGAAGGCGTTGACGGAGATCGGCTCGGGGGTGTCGAAAGAAGGCATGGTTGTACCGTCCTCTTGGGTCTTCGGGGTGTCCCCGCAGGTGGGACGAGGCTGGGTGTGTGGTGCGGGAGTCGTGGTGCGGGAGCAGGGGCGGGTGCGCGCCGGGGTGGGCGTGCGGATCGGCTAGCGCACCCACCCGGTGAAGCTCTGTCCGGTGGTGCGGGTCTTCTCCGGTGCGCGCGTCCGGCCGCCGTCGACCGCGGCCGATACGGCGCGCACCAGCCACGCGTTGACCGACAGGCCCTCGCGGCTCGCGGCCTCCTCGGCCCGCGCCTTGAGGTGGGCCGGCAGTCGCAGGTTCACGCGCGCCGTGCCGCCGTCGTCGGTCTCGGCCGGTGCGGGCGCGGCGGCCACCTCGACGGGGATGGACGGCTCCGGGCGGATGCCGTCGTCCGCGGGCGGCGGCGTCACCACGAAGTCCGGGTCCAGTCCGCGCAGCCGCACGTCGACCGAGCCGGGGGCGAGCTCGCGGGTGATCTCGTCCATCGCGGCGGAGAGCACGTTGAGCATGGTCAGGCGGGTCGCCGACTCCAGGGGGGCGGTGAGCCGCTCGGCCAGTTCGCGGGCGTCGTCGCCGCCGGCTTCGGCGGCCACCGCGAGCTCTCGCCGGAGGGCGTCGACATACGGGGTGAGGTCCATGGCATTAGTGTGACACCACTGTGGTGCCATAGCAAGCGTGAATGGCACCTCGCGTGGCGCCTAGTCCTTAGGGGCCTCTCTGAGCTGCTGAAATGAGAAGAGATGCGGGTGTGCCAGTGCGGTGCCATGCGCGGTGTCGAGGCGAAGGGGAGCCGTCCTGGCCCTGTCCGGCGAGGTCCGGTGCCGCGTGGCATCACGTGATGCCATGTGGTGCCACGTGGTGTCATCTGGCGCCAAGGTGGTGTCGCGCGGCGCCAACCCCGGCCACACCGCCCTCGCGGCCGGAACGTGCGGGGTCCCGCACCGCGTCGGACAATGGGGGGACTCGGCGGGGAACCGCGTGGCCGGAAGGCCGCGAGCCGACGGCGAAGCCCCGCCGCCGGGCGCCGAGCCCCCACCCGCCCGTGCGTGGCCGACGGGAACCGCCGGAGGCCTGGGAGGTCTGCCATGAACGCGACGAGTAACCACGGAGCGGTCCGGGCCGGCACCGAGCCCGCCACCGCCAAGTCCGCGCGCAGCCTCCGCATGAGGCTGTCGCTCATCTTCGGCACGGTGTTCTTCGTCCTGTGCGGGCTCCTGGCCTGGGGTGCGGCCGAGACGCAGGAGGGCGACACGCAGACGTCGATCATCGCGCTGTCGACGGCGTGCTTCCTCGCGTTCTGCTACGCGATGGGTGACGCCCTCCGCCTCGCGCTGGCCGGCCGCCACCAGGGGCAGCAAGGACAGGTCCGCCCCTCCACCTGAGGCCGGATCGCGCCCGGAAGGCTCTCGGGCCCCGGGACGCGGAGCGTGCCCGGAGCCGGGACGTCGTGAAGGCGCCCCGGCTCCGCCCCGGAACTGACACGGCCCGCACGGCCCGCACGGCCGCACCGACCGAGGAGACCGGCATGACGATCCACCGCATGGAACACGTCGGCATCGTCGTCGACGACCTGGACGCGGCCATCGCGTTCTTCTCCGCGCTGGGCATGCAGCTCGAAGGCAGGACGCCGGTCGAGGGCGGGTGGATGGACCAGGTCGCCGGGCTCTACGACGTCCAGGTGGAGGTCGCGATGGTGCGTACGCCCGACGGCAACGGCCGCCTGGAACTGACCAGGTTCCTCGCGCCCGAGGCGATCAGCCCCGATCCGCCGCTCGCGCCCGCGAACGCGCTCGGCCTGCGCCGCATCATGTTCGCCGTCGACGACATCGAGGACACCGTCACCCGGCTGCGCGCGCACGGCGGCGAACTCGTCGGCGAGGTGGCGCTGTTCGAGAACAGCTATCGCCTCTGCTACGTCCGCGGCCCGGCAGACGTCATCGTCGCGCTCGCCGAGCCCCTGCCGTGAACTCCCGCCCTGATCCCCTGCCCGCCTCCTCACCGCTGCAGGCCGGGCCTCGCGGTGTCCTCCCGACGCGCGGGAACGGCGGCGTACCGACCACCTGATGCCGAACACCCGCCCCGCGCACGGCCGGTGCGGTTCGCCCACCCGCGGTTGAGTAGCCGTACTCATGCGGGTGGCCGCTCGCGGTCCGAGACTCGCGGACATGGACGCACATCAGAACGGCTGCCCGGACTGCGGGTCGCCGCTGGGCACGGCCCCCGGCCCGCACTGCCGCCGCTGCGGGCTCCCGCTGACCGGGCCGCAGGCGGTGGAGCTGTGGCAACTGGACCGCGCGCTCGCGGACCTGTCGGCGCGCCGGGCCGGACTGCTGGCACGCCGCGGCGTCCTCCTCGCGGCCCTGCGCGCGCGAAGCGTCCGGACCGCGCCCGGGGGCGCGGCGACCGGGCCGCTCGCCGCTGGGCCGCTCGCCGTCGGGGTGGGCGGCGGTGGGCAGCTCGGCGGGGTGCCGTGGGGTGCGCCCCGCCCGGACGCCCCCTCGCCGTCGGTGCAGACCGTGCTGCTGGTCCTCGGCGGGGTGCTGACCTCGGTCGCCGGGCTGGTCTTCACCCTCGTCAACTGGGGCCACCTCGGCGTCGCGGGGCGTGCCGCCGTGCTGGCCGCGGTCACCGCCCTGGCGTTCGCCGCACACCGCGCGCTGCGGCCGCGGCTGGCCGCGACCGCGGAGACCGCCGCGGCGATCGGCGTCGCGCTGGTGCTGCTGGACTTCCACGCCGCTCGCGCCGCCGACCTCGCCGGGCTGGCGGGTGTGCCCGGGGACGCCTACGGCACGCTGGTCACGGCGCTGACCGGCGCGGCCTCCTGGGCCTACGGCCAGGCGACCCGCTCGACCGTGCTGCGGGCCGGGGCGCTGCTGCTCGCCCAGTGCACCGTGCCGTTCGCCGCCGCCACCTTCGGGCACGGAAGCGCGGGTTGGGGAACGGTCTTCGTCGCGGGCGCGGCGCTCGACCTGTCGCTGGCCCTCACCCTCCACCGGGCGGCCCGGCCGCTCCCCGTGCCGGCCCGGGCCACGGCGGCGGCCGCTGCCGTGTGGGCCGCCGCCGTGTGGGCCGTCGTCGGTGGAGCCGTCGCGGGCACCGCCGTCCTGGCGGCCGGGCCGCAGTCGGCCTACCCGCCCGTGCTGCGCGCGTGCCTGCCGCTGGTCCTGCTCGTCCTCCTCGCCGGTCTCGCCGCCCGCCGCCCCGAACTGCCCCGTCCGGCACGGGTGGTGGCCGGGGCGCTGGCCGGAGCCGCACTGGTCGCGGCGGCGGCCGCCGCGCCCCGGATCGCCCTGCCCGCGTCGTGGACGGTGGCCGCCCACGCGGTGCCCGCCGCCGTGCTCGCGGTCGCGGCCCTGCGCCGCCTCGAGCCGCCGGGAACGGTCACCCGCCGGGAGCCACTGGCGGCCGGCGCGGCCTCGGCGGGCGCCGCGGTCCTCGGCGTCGCCCTCCTCCAGGTCCTGCCGGACCTGCTGCGGGCGCTCGGCGAGCCGCTGCGGCAGACCGTGTCCGGCGCCCAGGACACGACGGAACGCTGGCACGTCGCCGCTCAGACCCCCGCCGTGGCCGGGCTCGTCGCACTCGTCGCGACCACGGTCGCGCTGCTCCTTGCCGCCGGCCGCCACGGGGCGAACAGCCCGTCACCCACCGGACGTTCGGGCCAGGCCGCCGGTCGTCCGGCGACCGACCGTGACGCCGCAGGCTCGGCGTCCTCCGGCGCGTCCGGTGGCGGCGACGACGCCAACGCCCCCTCGGGCGGCCCGGCTTCCGGATCGGCACCGGCCGCGGACCATCCCGCTGACGCGCCCCACCGAGGTCCCGCAGCCGCTGCTTCCGCCGGGCCGCACGCCCGGCCCGGCGCGCACGCCCAGGCGGACCCGCACAACCAGCCCGGCCGATCCCACGCCCAGCCCGGGCCCTCCGTCGCGGCGGGCGCCTCCGCCGGACCGGGGCGCCCCGGCCAGCCCTGGCAGGGCGCCTGGACTCCTCAACCGGCCGCCGAAGCGGGCTACTTCGCGTGGTGTGCGGCCGTCGTCGCGGCGGTGCTGAGTGCCGTCGTCGCCCTCGCGTTGACCCCCGTGGCGGCGGGGCTGCCGTACGGTGCCGCGCTGGCCGCGGCGTGGCTCCCGGCGCTGGTCGCCGCGGTGGTGCTGGCCCGCAGGCCGGACGCCGACCTTGTACCCCGGGTGTGCGCGGTCGTCGCGCCCGCGGCCCTCGCCCTGCTCTGGTCCCTGCCGCACGACACCGCCGCACTCATCGTGTGGGGGGCCACAGCGACGCTCTGCGCGGGCCTGGCCGCCGCGCTGCGCGGGTCGGCCGCGCGCTGGATCGCCGACGGTGCCGCTGCGTGCACGCTGGCCGCCCTCGGGGTCGAGGCCGCCCGCGCCGCCGCGGTGGCCGAACTGCCGCCGCACCTGGCGGCGTTCGCGGTTATGGGCGTGGCGGTGGCGGGCCTGCCGGTCGCGGCCCGGCTGCGCGGTGCCGCCTTCGAGGCGACGGGCTACGCGGCCGGAGCCGCCGCCGTGCTGATGACGGTGCCGCACCGCGACGCGGCGAGCGTCGCCCTGGCCGTCGCCGGCGTCGCGGCGCTCGGCGTGGCACTGCGTGCCGACCGCCGCGGGCCCGCCGCCGTGACCGCGACCGCGCTGCTGGCCGGCGCGTCCTGGCTGCGGCTCGCCGCCGCGGGTGTGACCGCGCCCGAGCCGTACACCGTGCCGGTCGCGGTGGCCGCGCTGGTCCTCGGGAACCTGCGCCGCCGCAGGTTCCCGCAGACCGGCTCGTGGCCGGCCTACGGTCCCGGGCTCGGCCTCGCTCTGCTGCCCGCGCTCGGCGCCGCGTGGGCCGACGCCGACTGGTTGCGGCCGCTGCTGCTGGGCGTCGCCGCCCTGGCCGTCACCCTGGCCGGGGCCCGGCACCGGCTGCGGGCACCGCTGCTGCTGGGCGGTGCGGTGCTGACCGCCGACGCCGTGCACGAACTGGCGCCCGCCATCGCCCAGTCGCTCGGGCTGGTGCCGCGCTGGGCCCCGCTGGCCGCCGTCGGCCTGCTGCTGCTCTTCCTCGGCGCCACCTACGAGCAGCGCCTCGCCGACGGCCGCCGCCTCCGCGACCACCTGCGCCGCCTGACCTGACATCGCTCGTGCGCCGGCCTCGCCGTCAGGAAGGACGGGCATGCGTACTTTGGCGTATTTCGCCGCCGGAGCCCGCCCATACCCGCGCGAAGGCGCCCATACTCGGTCACCTCGGCGGGTGGGTCGGATCCGTTGTCGTCAACGACCGTGACGGCGGGGTCGGTTGGCCCACCCGGAACGGGGAAGACGGGGACGGGGGAGTCGTCGTGAGCGCACCACGCAACACGTGTGGCGGGGCCCCACCGCGGAGGCGCACGTCGCCGACGGGACCGTTTCGCGTCCGGCGCCCCGTCCGGCGTCCCGCCCGTCCGCTCGCGTGCTCCCCCCGCCCCCCGTCCCCGGCGGACGGCCGCCCCCGGCCCGGCATGCCGTACGGCCGTCCGCGGCCCCGGAGGCCGGCGGGAGTGGCAGCGGCACCACCGACCGATGAGGGAGGCCGGCGATGAGCGACACGTCCGACGACGCGGCCCGCGGCCCGAACCCGCCGCGCGTGGCGGCCGGGCACCTGCGGCTCGACCGCGGTGCCGAGGCCGTACTCGCCGCCGTCCGGCCGCGCGTCGGCGCCCCGCATCCGGCCGGCGGCACCGCCGCGCGCTCGCAGGCCGACGGGACCCGCGCGTTGTTCGCCGAACTGAGCACGCTGCCTGACGGCTCCGCCGAACGCGCCGCGCTGCGGGACCGGTTGGTGCGGATGCACCTGCCGCTGGTGGAGCATCTGGCGCGGCGGTTCCGCAACCGCGGCGAGCCGCTGGACGACCTGAAGCAGGTCGCCACCATCGGCCTGATCAAGGCCGTCGACCGGTTCGACATCCAGCGTGGCGTGGAGTTCTCCACCTACGCCACGCCGACGGTGGTCGGCGAGATCAAGCGCCACTTCAGGGACAAGGGCTGGGCGGTGCGCGTCCCGCGCCGGCTCCAGGAGTTACGGCTGGCGCTGGTCACGGCCACCGCGGACCTCGTGCAGCGGTACGGCCGCTCGCCCACCGTGCGCGAACTCGCCGAGCACCTGCGGATCTCCGAGGAGGAGGTGCTGGAGGGCCTGGAGTCCGCGAACGCCTACAGCACCCTGTCCCTGGACGTCCCGGACACCGACGACGACTCCTCCGGCGTCGCCGACAGTCTCGGGTTCGAGGACGAGGCGCTGGAGGGCGTCGACTACCGGGAGTCGCTCAAGCCGCTGCTGGAGCGACTCCCCGCGCGCGAGCAGCGCATCCTGATGCTGCGGTTCTTCGGCAACATGACGCAGTCGCAGATCGCCCAGGAGATCGGCATCTCCCAGATGCACGTCTCCCGGCTGCTGGCCCGCACCCTTGCCGGCCTGCGCGACAAGCTGCTGATCGAGGAGTGATCGCGTCCGGCGCGGAAATCGGTGGGCGGGCCCGCGGGGGGCTGGTAGGTTGCTCCTGCCCGTGACACCTGCCGAGGAGGTGAGACCCATGTTCGTGCGTTCCGAATGGGTGCTCCCTCCCGCCGTCACGGTCGGGCGACTGGTCTAGGCGTCGCCCGGGAGCGCCCCAGCAGTCAGGCACTCCCGAAAGGCACACGCCATGAATCACCTCACGCATCACGCCACGCACACCGTGCAGTTCACCACGCGGACGACGTCGGACGGCGTCGTGGAACGCGACTTCACCCTGGGTGGCGTCTCCGGCGTCTCCGGCGTCCCCGGCGTGCTCTGGTCCCCGGCCTCCGGCGGCGACCGGGCGCCCCTCGTGCTGATGGCCCACGGCGGCGGCACGCACAAGAAGTGGCCGGCGATGACGGGTCGCGCCCGCTTGCTGGTCACGCGGTCCGGTTTCCACGTCGCGTGCGTCGACGCGCCGGGGCACGGCGACCGGCCGCGCTCCGAGCACGACGAGCGCGAGATCGCCGAGCTCTTCCGGGCGCGGGAGGCGGGCGAGCCGGAAGGCCCGGTCGTCGTCCGCTACAACGCCCATCTCGCCGAACGCGCCGTGCCCGAGTACCGGGCCCTGCTGGACGCCCTCCAGGAACTCCCCGAGATCGGCACCGGGGGCCCGGTCGGCTTCTTCGGCCTGAACATGGGCACCGCGATCGGCGTGCCGTTCGTGGCCGCCGAACCCCGCGTCACCGCGGCGGTGTTCGGGCTCCACTGGCCCGACGCGCTGGCCGAGCATGCGCGCCGGATCACCATCCCCCTCGCGTACATGCTCCAGTGGGACGACGAGCACATCCCGCGCGAGTCCGGGCTGGCGCTGTTCGACGCGTTCGGCTCCACGGAGAAGACGCTGCACGCCAACTCCGGCCGGCACAAGGAGCTGCCGCGGTTCGAGTCCGACAACGCGGCCCAGTTCCTCGCCCGGCACCTCGTGCGTGCCGCGGCACCGGTGGCCTGACCCGAACGGCGGCGGCACCCGGTCCCTCGGGGCGGGCCGGGTGCCGCCGCCCCCGTCACGACGCCGGCTCGGGTTCCGGCCGGGGCGCCCGGGGCAGGAACGTGCGGCGGGTGAGGCCGAGGACGGTCCGGGCGGCCAGCACGACGAAGGCCAGGGTCGCCACGGCCAGCAGCGCGTACGTGAGCTGCTCCTGGCCGTGGACGTGCTCGACGTCCAGCCAGTGGACGCCGTTGGTGACGACCGCGGCGTAGGAGAAGGCGAAGGACCAGAACGCCGGGCCGAACGGGGCGCGCCGGTAGGTCCCGATCATGGAGATCTGCACCAGGATCATCAACACGGCATAACCGGCGAGGAGTTCCGCGCCCGTGTCGAGGGTGTTGCCGTTGATCAGGAACCAGGAGTTGCCCGCGACGACGGGCGGCGCCACCTCGATGGCGATGGTCGGCAGCAGCGGCGGCGGCAGCATCGGCTGGGTGAACAGCCTCACCAGCAGGATCGATCCGAGGATGAACCAGCAGATCAGGCCGTAGCCGAGCATCAGATGGGCCAGCGTCGTCCAGCCCAGTGAAGCGCTGCAGCCGGCGGCGATCAGGCCGCCCGCGACCGTCGGCAGGAAATAGCCCGGGTGCCACTGCGGCAGTGCGGTGTCGACGCGGATCCACAGTCCGGTCAGCCAGCCGCCCAGCAGCACGGTCAGGACGAACGCGATCACGAAGACCGTCTCGCCCGCGGTCCGCGCGTGCGGGGCGAGCCCGATGCCCAGCAGCATCGGCACGATGACGATCAGCGCCGTGAAGGGGCCGAGGACCGGATCCGGCAGCTCGGTGCGCAGCCGGCCCTGCGCGACGACGTTGCGCACGTAGGCGACAAGCGTCACCAGCCACACCGCGGCCGCGGCGATCCAGAGGGTGTTGCCGGGCCACGACGGCGCGCCCACGGTGTCCGCGGCGACGGTCCAGGCCTGTGCCAGGCCCGCGGTGCCGAACGAGACGGCGAAGAGATTGGGTGTCAGCTGGTACGGGGATGCCGCTGCGGTCGTCAATGCGCCGTTCCCTTCGCACGACCCGGCCGTGCGGGTCAGCCGACGTCGATCACGATCTTGCCCTGGGCGGTGCCGGTCGCCACGGCCGCGTGCGCGTCGGCGACGTCGGCGAGCGTGAACAGCCGGGGGTCCAGCACCGGTGCGAGCCGGCCCGCGTCCGCGAGCTCGCCCACCGCGTGCATGATCTCACCGTGGTGGGCCCGGCCGCGCCCCGTCAGCAGAGGCAGCAGGGTGAACACGCCCGAGTACGTGGCGCCGCGGAACGACAGCGGGGCCAGGCTGTGCGTCCCCCAGCCCAGGGAGCTGACGACGTGTCCGGTGTAGGTGCGGACCGCGGCGAAGGACGCGTCGAGCACCGGGCCGCCCACGGTGTCGAAGACGACGTCGAAGCCCTCACCGCCGGTGTGCGTGGCGGTGTACTCCTCCACCGTCGTCGCCGTGCGGTCGATGGGCGTGGCGCCGAGGCCCTCCACGATGCCGAGCCGCGACGGCGACGCGGTCGCGAAGACCTCCGCGCCCCGGGAGCGCGCGATCTGCACGGCCACGCTGCCGACGCCCCCGGCCCCGCCGTGGACCAGGACCTTCTGCCCCGCACGGACCTGGGCCCGGTCGATCAGGCCCTCCCAGGCCGTGGCGGCGGTGAGCGGGAGCGCGGCCGCCTGGCGCGGCGTGAGCGCGTCGGGCGCGCGGGCCAGCAGGCGGACGTCGGCGACCGCGTACTCGGCGAGGGATCCCTGGACGTCGCCGACGCCGCCCGTCAGGCCGTACACCGCGTCGCCCGGGGCGAAGGCCGCGACGTCCGGACCGGTCTCCACGACCACACCGGCCAGGTCGAGGCCGAGGACGGCCGGGAGCACGGTCCGGGCGTGGGCGGCGTGCCCGGCGCGGATCTTGGTGTCCAGCGGGTTGACGCCACTGGCCTCGACCCTGACCAGCACCTCGCCCGGGCCGGGCACCGGCTGCCGGATCTCGCCGAGGACCAGCGGGGTGCCGAACTCCTCCAGGACCACCGCGCGCATGCCATGTCCTTTCCGTGGGCCGGCTTCCGTGGGCCGGTTCCGTGTGCGGCTCCGCCCGTCAGCCGCGGGCGAAGGCCAGCAGGTCGGCGTTGAACCGGTCGGCGAACTTCGGCACCATCGCCAGGCCGTGCGGAGCGCCCTCGTACACGGTGAACGTCGAGTCCTTGATCAGCTTCGAGGACTTGGCGCCCGCCGCCACGATCGGCACGATCTGGTCGTCGTCGCCGTGCACGATGAGGGTGGGGACGTCGACCCGCTTGCAGTCCTCGGTCAGATCGGTCTCGGAGAACGCCTTGACGCAGTCGTAGGCGCCCTTGATGCCGACGGTCATGCTCCACAGCCAGAACGCGTCGCGGGTGCCCTGACTCACCGTGGATTCGGGGCGGTTGGCGCCGTAGAAGGGAGCGCTGAGGTCCTCGTAGAACTGCGAGCGGTCGGTCGCGACGCCGTGGCGGAGCTCGTCGAACACGTCGATCGGCAGGCCTTCGGGGTTCGCCGCCGTCTTCAGCATCAGCGGCGGGATCGCGCCGACCAGGACGGCCTTGGCGACGCGGCCCGTTCCGTGCAGGCCCATGTAGCGGGTCACTTCGCCGCCGCCCGTCGAGTGCCCGACGAGGATGACGTCCCGCAGGTCGAGGGCGTCGATGAGGGACGCCAGGTCCTCGGCGTAGGTGTCGAGGTCGTTGCCGCCCCAGGGCTGACCGGAGCGTCCGCCGCCGCGCCGGTCGTGGGCGAGGGCGCGGAAGCCGTTGCCGGCCATGAGCTGCGCCTGGGGGTCCCAGGCGTCGCCGGTCAGCGGCCAGCCGTGGCTGAACACGACGGGCTGACCCGAGCCCCAGTCCTTGTAGAAGATCTCCGTGCCGTCCTTCGCGGTGATGAATGGCATGCTCAGATTCCTCACGTCTGTCGCTCGGTACGTCCCCAGGGCCGGGCCCGTGCGTCCGCCGGCTCCGCGCCGTCTCCGCGGGCATCTCGTGCCCGCGCCGCGCGGCGGGTCCCCCGACGGGGAAGGACGGCCGCACCGTCGGGCCGGCGGTCCGCGACCGCCGCCTCCCGGGGGCCCGGGCCCCCACGGGGCCGGACCTCGCGCGGGGGCAGGCCCTCTTGTCCAGCTTCCCGCAGCGGCCGGGCTCCCGCATCACGGGACGCGGAGAGGGCGCACCCCCGATGGGGATGCGCCCTCGTGGTGCGGTGCGCGTTACTTCCGCTTGAGCGTGAAGTCGGTGATGACCGCGAGTCCCTTCTTGATCTTCACCGTGGCCACGGTCGGCTGGTAGCCGTCCTTGGCGACGATGACCGTCAGGGGGTTGTTACGGGTGTCGAGCCACAGCGCGTACGTGCCGTCGGACGTCGTCGTCAGCGTGTAGGTCGACGCCCAGCTGTCGACCTGGACGGTGGCCCCGGCCAGTGGCGCGGTGCCGCCGGTGGCGGTGACGCCCAGGACGGTGCCGTTCATCTTGCCCCAGGTCTTGGGCGGGTTGACGTGGAGCGTGACCGGGATCGACGCCACCGTGTACGGGGTGTCGCTGCCGGCGGTGATCTGGGCGCTGAAGTCACCGGGCTGGGTCACCTCGGGGACCGAGGCGTCCAGCGAGACGGTGACCGTCGAGCTCGCGCCGGGCTGCAGCGTGAGCTGCTGCGTGCTCTCGCCCAGCCAGGTCACGTCGGACGAGCCCTCCTGGGCGTACCCGGGCAGCAGTTCGACCTTGGAGACCGGCGAGCCGGGGGCGTCGCCGCCGCCGACCTTGTAGAAGCCGGCCGCGCCGCCGCCCCGGTACGTGGGGACGTTGGCGTTCGGCAGCGTGCTCCACGTGCCGGACTGCGGGTCGAAGGCGTAGCTGCGGTTGGTCAGCGCGTTCTGGCTGACGCCGCTGGAGAGCAGCAGCAGCCCGTTGGCGGAGGTGTACGACGCGGCCCACTGCGTCGTGGGCATGTCCGCGATCTGCGACCAGCTGTTGCCGGCCGGGTCGTAGACGTAGGAGTGGATGACGTCGGTGCTGCCGTTCAGGCCGCCGGCGCAGTAGAGCTGGCCGTCGATGCCGGCGCAGGACTCCCAGGAGATCGGCTCCGGGTAAGCGGCGATGGCGGTCCAGCTGTCGGTGGACGGGTCGTAGGCGCTGGCGTCCGTGGTGCCGCAGGCCGTCGCGCCGCAGCCGCCGACGGTGTAGAGCTTGCCGTCGAGGACCGCGGTACCCGATCCCGCGTAGGGCTTGGGCGCCGAGGCGCCGGTGCTCCAGGAGTCGCTGGCGGGGTCGTAGATCTCCAGCTTGGCGTCCGGGGCGCCCGAGGAGCCCCAGCCGCCGACGGCGTAGAACTTGCCGTCGACGAAGCCGTGCGCGGCCGCCTCACGGGTGTCCGCCGCCGAGGCCAGCTTGGTCCAGCTGCCGGCGGACGGGTCGAGGACGTAGAGGTCCTTGCTGTCCGCGGAGCCGGTGTAGCCGAAGGCGGAGTACACCTTGCCGTCGTAGGCGCCGACGGCGTTGTCCATGATGGCGTTCGGGTAGTCGGGGGCGGTCTGCCACGCGTCGTCCGAGGGGCCCGCGGCCGGCGCCGAACCGCCGCCGGAGGGATGGGCCTTGCTGGACAGCGGGGAGTAGGTGCCCTTGATCGTCTGCAGCGGTGCGCCCTGCGCCTGGATCTTGAAGCCGCCGGAGCGCTCGCCGAGCTTCAGCGTGGCGGGGGCGCCACCGGTGTTCTTCACCGTGAGCTGCTTGGTGGTCGTGCCGCCCCAGCCGACGGTGGCGTCGACCGAGGCCGGCGTGATCGCCAGCTGCCCTGCCTTGAGCCGGAAGTCCGCCTCGACGGTGCTGTCCGCGCCCACCTTCACCGTCTTCGGGGTCTTGGTGTAGTGGGACTTGGCCGCGTCGTAGGCGTGGCTGCCGACGGTGGTGGAGAACAGCGAGTAGTAGCCGTCACCGATGTTCGGGTCGTCCGGAGTGGCGACGGTGGTGGCGGACTGGGTGGCGTCGTCCTCGCTGGTGACCGTGGCCCCGACGACACCGGCCGAGGTGTTGGCGTCGGACACGGTGCCGACGACCAGACCGCCCGGAATGGTGGTCAGGTCGCGGTTGCCGACGAACACGTTGTCGAGCGACCACCACCAGCCGAAGTGGGACGTGAAGCGGAACCGCACCTGCACCGCGGACTTGCCGGCGAAGTCGGAGAGCGGGACTTCGACCTTGGCGGGACCGGGGACGCCGGTGGTGGTGGACCAGACCTGGGTCCAGGTGGCGCCGCCGTCGGACGTGGCGTCGACCTCGGCGGTCTGGTTGTTGAACGCCGTGTAGTCGGTGTTGAAGGCGACCTCGGGCGCGTCCTTGCTCGTGAAGTCGTAGACCGGGCTGACCAGTGAGGTGTCCTGGGTGGCCGCGCCGCCGAAGTGGTCGCTGTCGGCCACCGCGAACGCGCCGTCACCGCCGGTCCTGTTGCCGCGGCCGCCCGGGTCGTCGAACTGCCAGCCGCCCGTGGTGCCGTCGGCGTTGACGACGCTCCAGCCCTGCGGCGGCGCGTCGGTGGCGTCGAACGTCTCGGTGGCGCCGGTCAGGTGCTGGGTGTAGCCGCGGGCGGTGCCCGCCCAGCGGTCGACCGGAACGGACAGGTTCGCGCTCGTCGCGCTGTCCCCGACGGTGACGGTCTTGCTGACCGTCTGGTAGCCGGGGTCGGTCGCCGTGACGTGCAGGGTGTAGTCGTGCCCCTGGGGCAGCGACATGGAGTAGGAGCCGGTGGCGGGGTCGGTCCACACCGAGCCGGGGACGCCGTCCGCGGTGATCTTGGCGTAGAGCGGCCAGCCGTGGCCGGAGCCGTCGCTGACCTTGCCGGTGACGGTCTGGCTCGGCACCGAGGTCAGGCTGTAGTCCTTGCTGAGGGTCTGGCCGTCGGCGACCGCGACGCCCTGGTCCGTCGTGCTCGCGTAGCCGAACGCGTCGACGGTCACGTCGTAGGTGCCGACCGGGACGGTGAGGTCGTAGGTGCCCGCCGCGCTGGTGTGCGCGACGTTGGTGCCGGCCGTGATCGTCGCCCCGGAGATCGGCTTGCCGGTCGCCGAGTCCTTGACGGTGCCGGTCAGTTCACCGTGCGGACCGCTGCGGAAGGCGTTCAGGCCGCTGGGGGTGCCCAGGCCCGTCGGTCCGTCGTAGCCGGTGCCGCCGGTGCACAGGTAGGCGGGCGTGCACGAGCCGTTGGAGCCCGTGGTGATGTCGTTGATGCCCGAGGACGCGGCATACGGGTAGGAGTTGGGGTACGTGCCCGCCACCGGGGTGCCCGCGTCGGCGTAGACGCTCGCGATGATCGGCGACGACACGCTGGTGCCGCCGTAGACCGACCAGCCGCCGGCGCCGTAGGTCTGGTAGACCGCGACGCCCTCGGCCACCGCCGAGACATCGGCGAGCGCGCGGTTGGCGCAGCCGGTGTCCTTCTGGAAGCTGGGCTTGGGCTCGTACAGGGAGCAGCCCGAACCGGCGTCGCTCCAGGCCGACTCGGTCCAGCCGCGTGACGTCCCCGAGTCGCGCGTCAGCGTGGTGCCGCCGACGGAGGTGACGTACTGGGAGGCGGCGGGGTAGCCGACGCCGTACGCGTAGTCGCCGGTCGACACGGTCACCGCGACGCCCGGGTGGTTGTAGTAGGCGTCGAACGCGGTGGTCTCCGAGGGGTCCTCGCCGTTGCCCCCGCGGTAGTCGCTGCCGTACGAGTTGGAGACGTACTTCGCGCCGAGCGCGACGGCCTCGTCCACCGACGAGCCCAGGCTGTCGAAGCCGTTGTCGTCCGCCTCGACCAGCAGGATGTGCGCGTAGGGCGCGACCGCGGAGACCATGTCCAGGTCGAGCGAGATCTCGCCGGACCACCCCGGGTCGGGGGAGGGGTAGCTGGTGCCGCCGCGCTGGTCGACCTTGCTGAAGCAGCCGTTGGCCGCGGTGCAGGCCGGCAGGCCGTACTGCTCGCGGTAGACCGCGAGGTCCGCTTCGGCGTTGGGGTCGTCGAACGCGTCGACGATGGCGACGGTCTGGCCCGCGCCGCCGTCCGTCGGGAGGTCGTAGGCGCTCTGCAGATCGGTCGCACCCCACCCGTTGGGGGTGACGGCGGCCGGGGTGAGGCCCTTGACCGGCGTGATGTCGGTGCGGCGCAGGGCGTAGCAGGTGAACTCGTTCCGGCCCGGAGTGGCGCAGGCCGGCTCCAGGATCGGGTGCCCGTCGGTGGCGGAGGCCGGGGCCGCGGCGAGCGGCGCCGCGGCGCCGGCCGGCGCCTGGACTCCCAGCAGGGCCAGTGCGGTGGCACTGGCGACGGCCAGCCCGGCGAAGATCGTCCGCCGGAGTGGTGGTCGGGTTCTCATCGAAGTGCGCAACGAATGACTCCATGCGTTCTTGCAGGGGTCGACCCGTGTACGGCTCTGGGGGCGACGGTGAGTGCCGGTGCAGTCACCGGGGCCCAATTAGCGATTCGTGTTCAGACCATGTCAACGATGACGTTGAGTCACGTTTCGTCACCCGGTGTGGCCGACGGGCCCGAAGCGCTCACCGGCCGACGAGAATCGCGGGTGTTTTCTGGTGGATTGCGGCGAGAACACGCACCCCCGTCCACCAGTAGACGTCCCAAGCACCCCGCTGGTTCCCTCGTGTCCCGTTCGGGGCGTGAACACGTCACGGCGCCAAGCCGCCAGCGGCCCGCATTGACCGGCTGAACGCGCCCGCTGGACCTTTGTGCTGGTCAGTCCGCCTCCTCGGGCTCCAACCGTCCCGCGTCCACCTCCCGGACCCCGTCCCAGGGGCGGGCCTCCGCCGTCGACACTTCCTGGAGTCCCCTTTGCCAGTCCTCCGTTCACCCGCGGGCCGGCCGCGCGCCGTGCGGCGCGTCGCCGCCGCGCTGGCCGCGGTCCTCGCCGTCCTCGCGGTCCTGCTGCCGCAACAGGCCCTGGCCGCAGCGCCGTCGGCCGCCCCCGCCGGCAAGGTCACGGTGGCGCCCGCCTGCGGCACGCCCAAGCCCGGCCACTTCAGCTGCTTCGCGCTGCGGCGCACCGACCGCGCCGCCTCCCTCGGCGTGCGCCGCGACGCCGCCGGGACCGCCACGGCACCCGACGGCTACGCGCCCGCGGACCTGCGGTCCGCCTACGCCCTGCCGGCCGACGGCGGCGCCGGGGCGACCATCGCGATCGTCGACGCCTACGACAACCCGAACGCGGAGTCCGACCTCGCGGTCTACCGCGCGCAGTACGGCCTGCCCGCCTGCACCTCCGACAACGGCTGCTTCCGCAAGGTCGACGAGCACGGCGGCGCGGCCTACCCGGCCTCCGACGAGGGCTGGGGCGCCGAGATATCGCTGGACCTGGACATGGTCTCGGCCGTCGCCCCGCAGGCCCACATCCTCCTCGTCGAGGCCGACGCGACCAGCTCCGACGACCTGGGCACCGCGGTCAACACGGCGGTGGCGCTCGGCGCCAAGTACGTCTCCAACTCCTGGGGCGGGTACGGCGACAGCACCGACGACCTGGCCTACGACGAGGCGTACTTCAACCACCCCGGCGTCGCCGTGGTCTTCAGCTCCGGCGACGACGGATACGGCGTCAGCTACCCGGCGTCGTCCCCGTACGTCACCTCCGTCGGCGGCACGTCCCTCAGCCGCGACGGCAGCTCACGCGGCTGGGACGAGTCGGTCTGGAACGGGATCACGTACAACTCCGACGGCCCGCACTGGGGCGCCACCGGCTCCGGCTGCTCCGAGGTGGAGCCCAAGCCGTCCTTCCAGGCCGGCGTCGACTGCGCCGGGCGCTCCGTCGCCGACGTCAGCGCCGTCGCCGACCCCGCCACCGGCGTCGCGGTCTACAACTCCTTCTCCGACAGCGGCTGGAACGTCTACGGCGGCACGTCCGCGTCCGCGCCGATCATCGCCGGCGTGTACGCGCTGGCCGGCACGCCCGTCGACGGCACCTACCCCGCCGCGTACCCGTACCAGCAGCCCGGCGCCCTCAACGACGTGACCCGCGGCGACGACGCCAGCTGCTCCGACAGCTCGCTCTGCGGCTACGGCACGGTGCCGGACTGCACCCCCGCCTACACCTGCGCCGCGCAGCCCGGCTACGACGGCCCGACCGGACTCGGCACGCCCAACGGCACCGCCGCCTTCCGGCCCGGCCCGCACGGCACCGTCAGCGGCGCCGTCACCGACACCGCCACCAAGGCGGGGGTCGCCGGGGCCACCGTCGCGCTCGGCGACTACCGGGCCACCACCGACGCCCAGGGCCACTACCGGCTCGACGTGCCGGCGGGCGACTACCCGCTGACCGTCTCCGCGTTCGGCTACGCCTCCCTCGACCTCGGGCAGGTGAGCGTCGACGACGGCGCCGCGCTCACCGAGGACGCCGCCCTCACGGCCGTGCCCTCGCAGACCGTCTCCGGCACCGTGAAGGACGGCGGCGGGCACGGCTGGGGCGTCTACGCCAAGCTGACCGTGGACGGCGTGCCCGGCACGGTCTTCACCGACCCCGCCACCGGCCGCTACAGCCTGCGGGTCCCCATGAACCGCACCTACACCGTGCACGCCACGGCGCTCTACCCCGGCTACCAGCCGGCGGAGGCCACCGTCGCCGTCGGCACCGGCCCGGGCACCGCCGATCTGGCACTGCCGCTCAACACCAGCGGCGCGCTCCCGCCCGGCTACGTCACCGACTACCAGGGCGGCGGCCTGGAGCCCTTCGCGGCAGCCGCTACACCCACCGGCTGGACGGTGAAGAACAACACCGCCGCCGGCGGCTGGCAGTTCGACGACCCGCTGAACCGCGGCAACCAGACCGGCGGCACCGGCCGCTTCGCCGAGGTCGACGACTACGCCCTCGGCTGGGCACCCGCCGACACCGAACTGATCAGCCCCGTCTACGACTTCAGCAAGCAGACCAAGCCCCAGCTGCAGTTCGAGACCGCCCTGCCGTCGCTGTACCGGCTGGGGGACCTCACCGCGGACGTCGACGCGAGCACCGACGGCGGTGCCACCTGGACCAACGTGTGGCACCACACCGACGTCATCGGCGGCCCCTCGCACCAGAGCGTCCAACTGGCCGACTACGCCGGGAAGTCCTCGGTACGGCTGCGCTTCCACTTCACCGGCTCCCTCACCGGCATCTGGCAGATCGACGACGTCGCCGTGGGCACCCCGACCCTGGTCACCCGCCCCGGCGGACTGGTCGTGGGCCGGGTCACCGACGCCAACACCGGTGCCGGCGTGTCCGGCGCGACGGTGAGTGCCGTCGCCACCCCCGCCGACTCCGGGCGCAGCGTTGCCTCGCCCGGTGATCCGGCCGTCGGCGACGGCCTGTACTGGCTGTTCTCCAGCCGCACCGGCAAGCAGCAGTTCACCGCCGGCCTGCCCGGCTTCGGCTACCCGGCGGTCACCGCCAAGGCCGACGTGCGGCCCGACGCGGTCACCCCGGCGGACTTCGCCCTGCACCCGGCCCAACTCCGGTACAGCGTCTCCGCCGTGAACGCGAACGTGGCGTGGGGCTCGAGCAGGACCGTCGACGTCAAGATCCGCAACACCGGCGGCTCGCCCGCCACCTTCACGCTCGGCGAGCAGAACCTCGGCGGGCCCAAGGCCGACGCCGCCGGTCCGGCGGCCGCCGGCACGCCGACGACGCTGACGCCCAACACGGTGTTCAGGAAGGCGGCTTCGGCGTCCGCGTCGGCCGCGTCACCCGGCGGGACCGCGGCGGCCGCCGCGCCCGCGCCGGCCGACCAGGCGTGGCAGCCGCTCACCGACCTGCCCGCCGCGTCCTTCGGCGGAGTCGCCGCTTCCGACCACGGCACCCTCTATGCCGGACTCGGCGAGTCACCCGGCGGCGTGTGGAGCGGCACCTTCAGCTCCTACGACGCGGCGTCGGGCACCTGGAAGGCCCTGACCGGACCCACGACCAAGCGCTTCTCCCCGGCCTACGGCTTCATCCGGGGCAAGCTGTACGTCACCGGCGGCCGCGACGCCTCGGGCACCCCGATCCACGGGAGCGAGGTCTACGACCCCGCCACCGACAGCTGGTCGCAGATCGCCGACGTCCCCACGGCGTACGGGGCCTCGGGATCGGCCGTGGCCGGCGACAAGCTGTACGTCATCGGCGGCTGCGACCTGTTCAACTGCGGCTACAACGACGTGCAGGTCTACGACCCGGCGAGCGACACCTGGTCGGCGGGGACGCCGTACCCGGAGCCGATCGCCTTCCCCGCCTGCGGGACTGTCGACGGCACCGTCTACTGCTCCGGAGGGGTGTACCAGCCCGACGGCCAGGCGCCGCGCGACACCGTCCACACCTACGCGCTCGACGCCGCCACCGGCGCCTGGCACCGGGTCGCCGACGCACCCACCGATCTGTGGGGGGCCACCGGCACCGGCGCCGACGGCAAGCTGCTCACGGGCGGCGGCGTGCAGGTGAGCGCCGGCGCGCTCACCAACGAGGCGCACGCCTACGACCCGGCCACCGACTCCTGGTCGGCGCTGCCGAACCTGGCCGCGCCGGTGCTCGACGCCCAGTCCGCCCCGGGCTGGTACGTCATCGGCGGCAGCAGCGCGTACAACGTCCCCCAGGCGGCGGTGCAGCAGCTCGCCGGCTACGACCAGCCGCACGGTGACGTGCCGTGGCTCAGCCCGTCGGCCCGCACGCTGACGGTGAAGGGGGGTGCGTCGGTCACGGTGCGCCTGACCCTGGACGCCGGGGCGATGACCTCGGCGGACATGGGCGCCCACCGGGGCGCGCTGATCGTCGACAGCGACACTCCGTACGGCTCCGTCGCGCTCCCGGTCACCATGACCGTGGTGCCGCCCGCCGGCTGGGGACAGCTGACCGGCACGGTCACCGGCACCGCCGCCGACGGCACCACCGGGCCGCTGGCCGGCGCGGTGGTCGAGTTCGACTCGAAGAACGGCGACGTCTCCCTGACCACCGGCCGCGACGGCGGCTACTCGCTGTGGCTGCCGGCCGCGAACAACCCGCTCACGGTCATCGCGGCGGCGACCGGCTACCGCCCGGCCACCCGCACCGTGCGCGTCGTCAGGGAAGGGACGGTGACCGCGGACTTCACCCTGCTGCACCAGTAGCCGGCGCCCGGCGGCCGCACCAGAGTGCGGCCGCCGGGACGGACGTGCGGACCGGCCGGCTCAGCGGCCCGGTCCGCGCGCCTCGGCGTGCCGGCCCTCTCCCGCGGCCTGCTCCTCGGCGTCCGGGCGCCACCAGCCGCGGCTGGCGGCGAGCACCCCGGCCTGGAACCGGCTCGCCGCACCCAGCCGGGTCAGCAGCGCCTGCACCCTGCGCTGCACCGTGCGGTAGCCGATACCGAGCTGGCGCGCGATCGACTCGTCCGGCATCCCCATCGCCAGCATCGAGATGATCCGCCGCTCCTCGTCGTTGACGAACTCGTCCTCGCCGACCGGCCCGCTGCGCCCCGGCATGTACGGCTGCGCCTGGGCCCACAGCGACTCGAACAGCGTGGACAGCGCGTCGAGCAGCGCCGAGGGGTGGACCAGGATGCACGCGTCGAGCACCTGAGGGGTGGCGAGCAGCGGGATCAGCGCCGCCTGGTCGTCGGCGATGATCAGCTTCATCGGCGCCTCCGGCAGGAAGCGCACCTCCTCGCCCGCCGCGATGTCGACCTCCACGCGCTCCATCGCGCCGGGGGTGTTGAGGCTGTCGCGGGCGTGGATGAAGCGGCTGCGGACGCCGCGGCCCTCGATCACGGCCGCGGAGTTGACCCGCGCGCCGTCGCGGGCCTCCGCGTATGGCGGCGCGTCGATACCGCGGATCTCCTTCTCCGCGCGGTTGAACAGTTGCTGGCCGCAGCGCGCGACGCCGTCCCGGCCGGTGATCACCTGGATCAGCGAGGACGAGTCGCGGTCGCGGCGCGCGTCGCGGTGCCGCTCGGTCAGCCGCTCGGTCAGCGCGCGCACCCGCTGGATGTCCCGCTCCCTGGCCAGCAGCAGCACTTCGAGCGCGTGCTCCGGCGGCAGTGCGGTGTAGCTGGCCGGGCTCCCGGGCAGCCGGGACACCAGCCCGCCGTCCTCCAGCCTGACCATGGCCGCGGCGACCGCGTCGTGGTCGATGCCGGTGCGGCGCGCCAGTTCCGCGACGGTCAGAGGCAGGTTGTCGACGAGGATGAAATACAGTGCTTCGGCGGGCTGATCGAGCCCCAGGACTTCCAGCAAGGCCACCTCCGCGCAAACGGTAACCCGAGACACCGCTTAGTTGAACACGAGACCTTCACTTCTTGTCCGGACCGTGCGGCCGCCGACGTGATGCCTGCGGCGCGGTGCCCGTGCGGCGGGGTGAGCCGCCCACCGCACGGGCACCGCGGTCGTGACGCCGCGTCAGCGGCGTGCGAGGCCCGGCGGCCTCACGAGGCCGCCGCGTTGGCGAACGCGAAGCCGTCGAACGTGGCGTAGGAGCCGGACAGCTTGGTGACCACGACCGTGTGCACGCCCGCGGGGAGCGCCGGACTGGTGTACACCGGGGCGTCGGCGTGCCGCGCGCCGTCGGCGGGCACCGTGTCCACCACGGTGGCCGGGCCCCCGTCGACCGACACGCTGATCCGCCCCTGGTCGGTGTACTCCTCGCCGAACACCGTCACTCCCGTGCCGATGAACGTGCGCGTGAGGCTGCTGCCGTCGGCCGTCGCGTAGTGGACGTCGTCGTCGAGGTCGCCGTAACCGCGGTCGCTCAGGTAGTCCCAGCCGGAGTAGGCGATCGCGGGATCGGTGTCGTTGACGCGGGCCGTGGCCGGCGGCGTGCCGACGTAGACCAGGACCGCCGCCGACGCCTTGGAGGAGACGCCGTCGCCGTCGGTCTGGACCGCGGTCAGTGTGTGCTCGCCGGACTGCGCGCCGGTCAGCGTGCAGGTCCACGTGCCGTCGGCCGCCGCCGTCGCCGTGCACCCGGCACCGCCCGCACCGTCGGTGACGGTGACGCTGCCGCCCCCGACGGCGGTGCCGCGCACCGCGACCGCCGCCGGCAGGCCGGTGGCGCCGCTCGACGGAGCGGTGATCACCGGCCGGGGCACGTAGGGCCCCACGGTGACGTCCGTGCCGTCCGCCCCGGCGGGCACGGTGGCGATCAGGAACCCGGGGGAGACCACCCGCACGTCGCCGGCCTGCCGGCCGCCGAAGTACACGGGGGTGGCGGTCGAGAAACCGGCCCCCGCGATCAGCACCCGGTCGGTGGCCGAACCGGCGGCCACGGGCGCCGGCGCCGAGACGTAGCTGGTGCGCAGCGGGACCCGGCCGGCCAGGGCCTGGTGCGCTCCGCTGACACCCGCGTTCGCGAGGACGTCCAGCGGGACGTCGCCGGGTCCCGGCGAGGCGGGGATGGCGGTGTTGCCGCTGATGTGGGAGTCGACCGGGCCGTTGCAGATGTAACTTCCCGCGGCGTCGGAGAACCAGTTGCCGGTGACCCAGAAGTGACCGGTGGACGAGCAGCCGCCCTGCGCGCCGAGTGAGGTCAGCGGATGGAACTCGACATTGCCGCTGAACCCGATCCACTCCGAACCGGCGTCGTCGTAGAAGGCGTTGAAGCGCGAGCCGTCGTCGTAGACGACGTTGCCGGTCACGTGCAGGCCGTTGGCCAGGGTCGCGACCGGGTCGAGGGCGCCGTCGGCGCCCTGCACGTACTGGGCCTGGTGGCCCTCCATGTAGATCGCGCCGCCGTCGTCGAGCACCTGCATGACGTCGAAGATCAGGTTGTCGCTGATCGTGTTGTCGGCGTTGACGTTGGTGGAGTTCTGCGGGTGGTCGGCGTCGTCCACGTGGCCCTGGATGACGCCCGCGGTGATGCCGGTGTACGGCAGGTCGTAGAGCTCGTTGTGGCTGATGGTCGTGTGCCGGCTGAACAGCAGGGTGATGCCGCAGGCCGAGCGGTAGTCGGTGCCCACGTCGTGGATAACGTTGTCAGAGACCACGGTGTGGTCGAGGACCTCGTTCTCGCCGACGGTGTCGCCCCGCACCAGGTCCGGGTCCGGCGTGCAGTTGCGCTCGATCACCGGGGCCGGTGTCTGCGCCGGCGTCGGATCGAAGGTGCAGCCGAGCGAGAGCGCGGTCGACGCGATGGCGGTGAACTCGTTGCCCTCCACCACGTTTCCGGTGCCGCCGTACATGAAGCTCAGACCGGCACCGCCCAGGTCGCTGAAGCGGTTGCCGGTCAGCGTCACCCGGCTCGACCCGCTGAAGGCCACGTTGGCCAGCGGCTGGGTGAGTGCTCCCCACGGGCAACTGCCCGCGGGGTCGGAGAAGGTGCACAGTCCCTGGTTCGTCTCGCCGGTGCGGTGCAGATTGCTCTGCACGTCGGCGAAACCGGTCGGCAGGGACGGCGCGTTCCACGTCGCGTCCGCGAAGGTCAGGCCGGAGAAGGTGACGTCGTGCAGCGGGCGGGCGAGCGAGCCCGCGCCCTGCACCAGCCGTTCCAGCCGGGGGAGTTCGACGTCGAGGGCGGACATGTGCTGCCCGCGGGCCGGAGCGTAGTACAGCGTGCCGGCCTTGCCCGTGGCGCCGGTGGAGTCCAGGTACCACTGGCCGGGCGCGAGCAGGCCGCGGGCGTTCCGGATCGTGCCGGGGAGCTGCGAGGTGGACATCGAGGGCAGGCCGCCGGTGCCCTGGCTGAACGGCGCGATGTCGGTGACGTTCTTCCAGCAGGGCTGGTCCATCACCAAGGTGCTGCCGGACATCCCGGCGACGCCGCACATGGAGTCCGTCCAGGCTCCGTTGCCCGCCGGGTAGTCGAACTCGACGTGCGAGAGCTGTGCTTGGCCGAGTCCCGCGAACCACGACCGGGCGGCCGGGTCGCCCGCCAGGTCGTACCCGGTGGCAGAGCCCGACCACGTGCCCGAGAAGTGCAGCGCGGACGGGGTGGCCTGCGCGATCGCGGCCTCCTTGCCGTCCACGTACAGCTGGCGGGTGGCGCTGCCGGCCGGCACGTGCGCGGACCACACACCCGTGTCGCCGACCTGCTGCCAGCCGCTCACGCGGGTGCCGCCGGAGATCACCGGGTGGGCTCCGGGCGCGGCCTCCCACACCACGGGGTGCCCGGGCGTCCCGGAGTCCTCCGCCCCGAACGACCATGTCGTGCCCAACCGGTAGGTGCCGTCGAGGAGTTCGACCCTGGCCCCCGCGGTGCCGCGGCCCTGCTCCACCGTGCGCACCTGGTCCTGCGCCGCGGTCAGCGAGCACGGACTGTGCGTGGTGCAGGCCTCGCCGTGGCCGTCAGGTGCCGCCCACAGCACCGCCGCCGTGCCCGCGGCCCGCGCCGTGACCGCCCCGGCCGCCAGCGCCCCCACGCCCACCAGCCCCAGGGTCACCGCCGAACCGAGAATCCTGCCTGCCGATGACGTCCATCTCATGTGCGCTCCGGGAAACGTCGACCCCGGGACCACGCCCGGGGATACGAGACATCCGATGACTGCCGCAGCCTGGCACCTGCTTCTGGCAGCGTCAACGGCTCCGACGTAACAGCCTTGCGCACTCGGCCTCTTGAGGTCGAAAAGGGGTCGGAGGTCTGGACCTCTAGGTGAGGCTCGCGGCGTGGAGGCGCACCGGAAGGTCGCGGTGGACCGCGTCCCGCTCGCGGTGACGGGTCGCTACGCACGGTGACCTCACGTCGGCCGGGCGGCGGCGCCCGACTGGTGGGGCGGGCGGACGTCCTTGACACTGGGGGGTGATCCCAGGAGGGAGATGAGGCCCGTGGGTTCCCTCTCGCCAGGCTTCCGCGGACGTGCCCGCACCCTGACCGACCGGCTGCCGCCAGGGCAGTACCCGACCGAGTCGTTCCCGGTGCTCTCCGCGGGGCCCACTCCGCATGTCGCCACCGACGGCTGGACCTTCACGGTCACCACCGAGACCGGTGACAGCCGCACGTGGACGTGGCAGCAGATGATGGACCTGCCGCAGGAGGACATCGTCCAGGACATCCACTGCGTCACCCGCTGGTCGAAGTTCGACACGCACTGGCGCGGCGTGTCCCTCGACGTCTTCCTGGAGGACGTCGAAACGGCCGCGACCTACGTGAAGGCCACCAGCTACGGCGGCTACACCACCAACCTTCCGCTGGCCGACCTCCGCGGCGGCAAGGCCTGGATCGTGCACGGCTACGACGGGTTCGCCCTGTCACCCGAGCACGGCGGCCCCGCCCGCCTCCTCGTGCCGCACCTGTACCTGTGGAAGTCGGCGAAGTGGGTGAGCGGCCTGCGGCTGACGCGCGAGGACGAGCCGGGATTCTGGGAGTCGGTCGGCTACCACAACTACGGCGACCCGTGGCGCGAGCAGCGCAACTGGGGCGACTGATGCGGCTGTCCTGGCGGACCGCGCGACTCGTCGAACGCCGGGCGCAGACGGCGACGGCCCGCACGCTGGTGCTGACCGTGCCGGACTGGCCGGGACACCTCGCCGGCCAGCACGTCGACGTGCGCCTCACCGCCGACGACGGCTACCAGGCCGTCCGCAGCTACTCCCTGGCCGCGCCGCCCGACGCCGACCGCATCGAGCTCGGCGTGCAGACCGTGGAGTCCGGGGAGGTCTCGCCGTACCTCGCGGACGAGCTGCCGGTCGGCGCGGACGTCGAGGTCCGCGGCCCGCTGGGCAACTGGTTCGTCTGGCGGCCCGAGGAGACGCGGCCGGCGCTGCTCGTCGCGGGCGGCTCGGGCGTCGTCCCGCTCGCCGCCATGATCCGCGCCCACGGCCGTGCCGGGACGGCGGGGCCGCTGACCCTGCTCTACTCGGCCCGCACCCCCGACGACGTCTGGTACCGCGACGACCTCGACGGCGGCGGCGAGCGCCTCGACGTCCGCTACGTCTACACCCGCCGGGCGCCGCTCGGCAGCGTCCGGCCGCCCGGCCGGGTCGCCCGCGCCGACCTCGACCAGGCCGTGGCCCGCCTGGTCAAGGACAGTCCCGTCTTCGTCTGCGGCCCCACCGCCTTCGTGGAGACCGTCAGCGACGCCCTGGTGGACCTGGGGTGCAGCCCCGACGCCATCCGCACCGAGCGCTTCGGCTGACCCGGCGCCCGCCTCACCCCGGAGGACCCGATGACCGACGACCTCACCCACATGGACGGCAACTGCCTGGCCGGCCCGCTCTCGGAGATCCTCGCCGTGGAGCCCACCGCCGCCTGGTGGCGGTGCCCCCAGTGCGGCCGCTCCGGGACCCTGGCCCAACTCCACGTCTACGGGCCCGAACCGGGTATGACCGCGGTCTGCCCCGGTTGCGCGTACATCGCCCTGCGGCTGGTCAAGGAGGAGGACCACGTCTGGCTGGCCCTGGGCAGCGGCACCAGCGCCGTCCGCTTCCGCACGGCATAGCCTCCCCGGGACCGTCGAGGGCACCCGCGGCCGCTCGCCCGTCCCGCGCAGGCCGGACGGGCGGTGAGCGTCGCCATCCGGGGCCGCCCGGCCCGGCCGCGCGGTGGCGGTGTGCCAGGGTGCGGCTGGCGGAACCTGGGGTCAGGTCAGGTCAGCGCAGGACGCGGGTGCGGGTGGGCGGTGGTGGCCCGGGCGGCCCGGGTGCCGCCTCGGCGAGGATCGCGAGCAGATCGGCGGCCCCCGCGGTCACCAACTCGGCGTAGTCGGCCTGCTCGTCGGCCATCCACCGCTCGCCGGCCAGGCGGAAGACGGCCATGCCCGCGTCGGTGGCCGTCCGTGCCGTCGCGGGGTCGTGGCCACGCTCCACCAGAGCCTCGGTGAGGACGCGGGAGAGGGAGGTGAGCTTGATCAGCTCACGCTCCTGCAGCGGCGGGTTCGCGGCGATGACCGCCGCGCGCTCCCGCAGGAACGCGCGGGGGCGGAAGACGTCCGACGCGGCGGCGAACGCCGTGAGCAGCGTGGCCAGCGGGCCGGTGCCCTCCGGGACGTCGCCGATCGCGGCGACGAGCCGCTCCTCGAGCTCCTCCCCGCCGCCGAACAGCGCCTCGCGCTTGTCGGTGAACCAGCGGTAGAAGGACCGCTCGGTGAGGTTCGCGCGCTTGGCGATCTGCGCGACCGTCGTGCGGTCGTAGCCCTGCTCGGTGAACAGCTCCAGGGCCGCCTGCTCAAGACGCAGCCGCGTGTTGCCTTCCCATCGTGCCATGTCACCAAGTGTAGCGACAGCAGATGCTGTCATCGGGTGCTAGCCTGAACCGAGTGATGACAGCATCTGCTGTCACTCCCTTCTTCGTTTCCGCTCCTTCGACCTCAGGAGACCGACATGCACGTCTTCGTCACCGGCGGCAGCGGGCTCACCGGCCCGTCCGTCGTCGCGCACCTCATAGATGCCGGGCACACCGTGACCGGGCTGGCCCGCTCCGACGCCGCCGCGGCACGCCTGACGGGGCTGGGAGCCGCAGTGCACCGCGGCTCGCTGGACGACCTCGACAGCCTGCGCCGCGGCGCCCAACGGGCCGACGGCGTCGTGCACATGGCCTTCGGCGGCAGCTTCGACGACCCGGAGGGGCTGGCCCGGCGCGACTCCGCGGCGATCGACGCTCTGGGCCACGGACTCGCCGGCACCGGAAAGCCGCTCGTCGTCACCTCGGGCACGTTCGTGATGGCCGCCGGCCGGGAGAGCCTGGAGAGCGACACGCCCGACCCGGCGTCCGTCGCGTCCTTCCGGATCCCGGGGGAGCAGGTGTGCCTGTCCTACGCGGCCAGGGGCGTGCGCTCCAGCGTCGTCCGGCTCGCCCCCACCGTGCACGGTCCGGGCGACTACGGCTTCATCCCGATGATGATCGAGTCCGCCCGCACGTCCGGCTTCTCCGGCTACGTGGGTGAGGGCGCCAACCGCTGGCCCGCCGTCCACCGCCTCGACGCCGCCGCACTGTTCCGGCTCGCCCTGGAACAGGCCCCCGCCGGCACGGCCCTGCACGGCGTCGCCGAGAACGTCACCCTCAGGAGCGTGGCCGAGCGGATCGGTGCCGGGCTCGGCCTGCCCGTCCGGTCCCTCACCCCCGACCAGGCGCTCGCCCACTTCGGCGGTCCGTTCTTCGCCGGCGTGTTCGCCGCGGACGCCCCCGCCTCCGGCGCCCGCACCCGCGAGCTCCTCGGCTGGACCCCCGCGCACCCTTCCCTCCTGGACGACCTCGTCACCGGCGACTACCTCACCACCCGAACCGGCGCCACCGCCGACCGCTGGACCTAGGCGCAGCACTCAGCGGCACACCCCTCCGATGACCGGCCGATCCGCACGCAACCGCCGGGGTCCAGCGGTCCGCGGCGGCCGGGACCCGCGGAGCCGAGGTGCCTCAGACGGAGGCGGGCTCGGGGTGTTCCGGGTGGCCGGGCCGGGACTGGCGTGCGGGCGCGGGGGCCGGAAGGGGGCCGGGGCGGAGGAGGGGGCCGACGACCAGGGCGCCCGCGGTGAGGATCGCGGCGGACCAGCCGAACACCGTCGCGTAGCTGTGGACCGCCGCGAGGCGGAGCTGGGCGGGGGAGGGGCCGCCTCGGGTGTGGGTACGCAGCCAAGCCGTGGCGGCCCGGGACGCGATCGTGGTGAGGAGCGCGGTGCCGATCGCGCTGCCGACCTGCTGGCCGGTGCTGAAGGAGGCAGAAGCGGCCCCCGCGTCCTGGGGCGCCACGCCCGACGTGCCGGTGTTCAGGGCCGCGGAGAAGACCAGGCCCATGCCGAGGCCGAGCAGGGCGAAGGGGCCGAGCAGGGCCGCCGCGTAGGAGGAGTCGATCCCGATCCGCGTCAGCCACACCGTGGCGCCGGCCGCCACCAGCAGACCCGCGGTGACGAGGGGACGCGGGCCCACCCGCGGCATCAGCCCGGTGCCGCCCACGTTCGTCATCACGATCGCGCACAGCACCGTCGGCAACAGCGCACAGCCCGACGTGATCGCCGAATAGCCCAGCACCGTCTGCATGTAGTAGACGAGGAACAGCAGCAGGCCGAAGTACGCGGCGCCGACGAACAGCATCGTGAGGTACGCGCCGCCGCGGTTGCGGTCCAGGGCGACCCGGGGCGGCAGCAACGGGGCGGCCGCGCGCGCCTGCCGGAGGGTGAAGCCCGCCAGCAGTGCCGCGCCGAGTGCGAGGAAGCCCCAGGTCGCCGGCCGGCCCCAGCCGTCGTCGGCCCGGGAGAAGCCGTAGACCAGGCAGAACATCCCGCTCGACCCGGCGAGGACGCCCGGGACGTCCATCCGTGCGGACACCGTGGGCTGGCGGCCGATCAGCAGGAGGCCGCCGGCGATCGCGGCGACGGCGAAGACGAGGTTGACGTAGAGGCACCAGCGCCAGCCCAGGCCGTCCGTCAGTGCGCCGCCGACCAGCAGCCCCAGGCCGCCGCCGGCGGCCACGACCCCGCCGAAGACGCCGAAGGCCCTGCCGCGTTCCCTGGGGTCGGTGAACGTGACGGCCAGCAGCGACAGGCAGGCCGGCGCGAGCAGGGCGGCGAACGCGCCCTGGCAGGCGCGGGCCGTCACCAGCATCGCGAAGCTGTGCGACGCTCCGCCGGCCGAGGAGGCGACGGCGAACCCCGTGAGGCCGGCCAGGAACGTCCGCCTGCGGCCCACCAGGTCGGACAGCCGTCCGCAGAAGAGCAGCAGGCTGCCGAACGGCAGCGCGTACGCGCTGACGATCCACTGCCGGTCGTCGTCTGAGAAGCCGAGGGCCTTCTGCGCCGACGGCAGCGCCAGGTTCATCACCGTCAGGTCCAGCCCGACCATCAGGTACGCGCAGCAGATGACGGCCAGGACCAGCCATCGCCGCCGCCCGTGGCCGTCCGCCGCCCCATGCGGCGCGGCCGTGAGGGCCGCGCTCCGTCGTTCCATGATCGTCTCCTCCGGGAGATGCCGTGTGGGTGTGCCAGGGGCCCCGCCGAACGGCGCCCGACGGCCGAACGCCGGTGTTCGCGCGCCGTGTTGGCGAGGCGTCGCGGGCTCGCCTTCGATCACGACGTTATGGCTGCCGGGAGATGGGATCAAAGACGAATAGTGCTATGGAGGCATGACGCGGGGAGCAAGAGGCCGGACCCTGACGGCCCCCGGCACGCACGGCGGCCGTGGCGCGCGGCCCCCGTCGCGCGCACGCTGGAAGGGAGGACGTGGCAGAGGGGACCGGGCCGGAGGCGGTCACCCTGCGAGAAGGGCGGGCAGCACGCGTGGCGACCAGGACATCACCTTTCGGGGCGGAGCTGTCGGTACGGCCGTACGCGGTGGCCGACGAGCTCGCGGTGCTCGACCTCGTCGCGGCGGACCGGCTGCCCGGCCAGCCGGCCGTCACTGCGGCGATGCTCGCCGAGGCGCTGGCCGGACGCTCGCCGGTCGACGGCGGCTGGTGGGCCGAGCTGGAACCCCCCGTCACCGACGTGGTCCACGACGCGGCGGGCACGCTCCTGGGCGTCGTCTCCCGCGCCGTCCGCCCCCGCGACGGGGCCGGCTTCGTCCTGTGGCTGCACTGCCGTGAGGCGCCGTCCGTCGCCGAAGCGCTGCTCGCCCACGTGCTCCGCCGCCTCGGTGAACGCGTCGTGTACGCCTTCGCGTTCGCGTCCGCCCTCACGCTCGGCCTGGAGGGACTGCCCGCCGTCCACCGCCGGGCCACGCGGGATGCGCTCCTGGACGCCGGCTTCACCGGCCGTGACCGGTGGCGCTACATGCGGCGCCCGCTCCCGGCCGGCCCCCTGCCGGCCACCGGCCTGCCAGGTGCCGCGCACGTCGCGATCACCGCGGCCCGCTCCGAGGACCCTCCGGGCAATCGCCTGGAGGTCCGCGAGGACGGCGAACTGCTCGCCGAGGCCACCGTCGGCAGCACCGTCGAGGGGACCGGGGTGCTGTGGTGGATCGGTGCCGCCCCGCCCGCCCGGGTACGGGGCCTCGGCCTCGCCATGCTCGGTGCCGCACTCGACCTCCTCACCGAGGTGGGCGCCCACGAGGTGATCCTCTACGTCGACGACGACGCCCCGTCCGGCGACGCCGAACGCGACCGCACCGCGGCCAACGGCATGTACGACCGGGCGGGATTCACCGAGATCGACCGCCTGCACTCCTTCACCCGGCAGGCCTAGTCACGTCCGCCGGGCACCCGTGACCGACTCGTGCTCAAACCCCTTGAACCACCTCAACCCGGCCCACCCGGCCCACCCGGCCAACCCGGCCAACCCTGTCAACCGCGTGGTCACGCCTCGGCGTCCCCGGCCGGTCCAGCGCCTCCGGCACGGCGCAGGCCGGGGACGGACTCGGGCAGGAACCGCGCGGAGGCGATCGAGGCACGCAGCGAACGAGCGGCGGGGGAGAGGTGCCCGTGCCTGCGCCAGACCAGGCGAAGCACCCGCTCGCAGCCCTGGGCGTCCACGGAGGCCCAGGCGACGGGGACCGCCGACTCGCTGCCGACCCGGCGGGACACCTCGGGGATCAGGCCGACGCCCAGCCCGGAGCTGATGAGGGCCTGGAGCGACGCCGCCTCGTCGCTCTCGCAGACCACCTCCGCGTCCAGGCCGCGCGCGGCGAGCAGGCGGTCGAGCAGCAGCCGCAGCCAGTGGCCCGGCCGGGCGGTGACCACGGGCTCGCGCGCGATCTCCTCCAGGGTCACCCGGTCCCGGCCCGCGAGCCGGTGGTCCAGGGGGAGGGCCAGAAGCACCTCCTCGCGCAGGATCTCCCGCGACTCCAGGCCGTCGCCGGACAGCGCCTGCGACGTCACGCAGAGGTCGACCTCGCCGGTCTCCAGCAGCCGCACCATGTCGGAGGCCGGAGCCTGCAGGAGCCGCACGCCGACCTGCGGGTGGCCGTGGCGGAACGCCGCCACGACGTCGGTGAGGGTCAGCAGCGTCTCGGAGGCCAGGCCGACGCTGCCCACACCGTGCTCCCGCGCCTCGGCCAGCGCCCGCTGCGCCGCCTCCAACTCGCCCAGCGCGCGGTCGACATGGCGCTGCAGGATCAGCCCGTAGTCGTTGAGCCGCAGCCGCCCGCCGCGATGGAACAACGGCGTGCCCACCTCGCGCTCGAGCCGGGAGATCACCCTGCTCACCGACGGCTGCGCGATGCGCAGTTCCTCGGCCGCACGGCTCAGGTGCTGGTGCCGGGCCACCGACTGGAAGATGCGCAGTGCGTGGAGGTCCATGCCGGCCAGCCTGGCACGGCGCGCCTGTCCTGGGGATGAGGGGAGGTGGGGGACGGGGTCCCGGACGGCACGTGCCCCCGCGTGTGGCGCGAAGGCATCCGGGACCATGGGCTAGTCATGTACGTGAATGAGAGTCGGCACTGTGAACCGTGACAAGAGGCGACGCTAACCCCGGCGGAACGAGGTGGTCAACCCCGCCGCATGGTCAACGGAAGGGATGGCAGGCGGAGTTGAACGCCCGATGCGCGTTCAGGTGGGTGAATGGCGCGAGGGGGCGAGGTGCGCCGGCCGTGCCGAAGAGCCGTCGGCCTGCGGCTTGTCGGTGAGCCGGGATGTTCGGAACTGTTCCTTCGGTCGGGAGTCTTGACCTCAAAAGAAACACGACAGCACACTGAGCCCCACAACCCCTCGCTGGGCGACGGGCATCCCTGTGCGCCGGACCGGCACGGCCGCGTGCGCTCGAACCCCGTTCCCCGGTCGTCCCGTTCCGCCCCGGCACATTCCGTGACGAGCACCGCCTCCCGCCGCCGCCGGGACCCGCCGCGCCCGCCCCGCACGACGCGCATCCGCAGCGCGCGTCCCCACCGTGCGACGGGCATTCACCCGGCACGACGCGCGTGCACGGCACGTGACGCTTCCACGGCGCGGCTTCGACGACACGTCAGCGGGCCTCGCGGGCCCGCTGCCGCCGCAACGAGACGAGGAGCACTCCATGACCGGATTCAACCGTCGCGACTTCCTCAGGGCCGCCGGACTCGGCTCCGCCGCCCTGGCGCTGCCGCTCGCCGTCCCGGCGGGCCGGGCGAACGCGAGCACGACCGGACCGAAGGACCTCAAGGCCACGGTCGCCCCGTCGGGCGCCTGGCGGGTCATCGCCGGCGACCTGGACTGGACGTTCAGCGGCACGGTCGGCTCGGCGGCCACCGGCATCGCCACCCGCGCGGGGTCCGACGCGCTCGGGTCCTACAGCGAGACCACGTTCACCTTCCAGGGCGGTGCGCGCCAGGGCGGCATCCGCGTCTACAACACCGCGTCGTCCGTCGTCTTCACCGACACCTACGTGACCGCGGGGGCCAACGGCAGCCCGTTCCCGACCTTCACGGGCTACCCGAAGCTCGCCCACCAGCTCAGCCACAGCGACTGCTTCGGACGGTTCCAGTTCAACACCTTCGCCGGCGCGTCGGACAGCCCGTGGGTGTTCTTCGACGACAAGGGCGGCACGTTCGTTCTCTCGGCGGCGAACCACTTCCAGGAGGCGCAGACCTCGCAGGCCGCCGACGGCTCGATCGCGGCGGGGGTGATCAGCTCGATCGCCACGCTGCCGGCCGGCTACACCCGGCAGACGATCCTGTCGACGAAGGCCGGCGTCGGCGCCGCCCACCGCGCGTGGGGCGCCGCGCTGACCCGTCTCGCGGGCAAGCCGCTGCCGGCCAACGATGCGGGTGTGGTCCTCAGCACCTTGGGCTACTGGACGGACAACGGCGCGGACTACTACTACACGTTCGAGCAGGACAAGGGCTACGCGGGGACCCTGCTGGCGGTCCGCGACGAGTGGGCGGCGCAGCGGATCCCGATGGGCTATCTGCAGCTCGACAGCTGGTGGTACCCCAAGGGCCCGAACGGCGACTGGAACGACCTCCCCGACGGCACCTCGCTGTACGAGGCGGACAAGGAACTGTTCCCGAACGGACTGGCCTCGTTCCAGAAGCAGTTGGGGATGCCGTTGGTCACCCACGCCCGCTGGATGGACAAGTCCAGCCCGTACCGCGGCGAGTACGCCATGTCGAACAACGTCGTCATCGACCCGGCGTTCTGGCAGAACGTCATGGACTACCTGCGGGACGCCGGAGTCGTCGTCTACGAGCAGGACTGGCTGTGCAACAACGCCAAGCCCGCGGAGAACCTCACCGACGCCGACGCGTTCTTCGACGGCATGGCCCACCACGCCGCGGACGACGGCCTGGACCTCCAGTACTGCATGGCGCTGCCCCGCGACTACCTGCAGACCACGCGCTACCCGAACCTCACCACGATCAGGGTCAGCGACGACCGCTTCGACCGGCCCAAGTGGGACATGTTCCTCTACGACTCGCAGCTCGCCGGCTCGCTCGGGGTGTGGCCGTGGGTGGACGTGTTCATGAGCGGCGAGACCGGCAACCTGCTGCTGGCGAACCTGTCGGCGGGCCCGGTCGGCGTCGGGGACAAGCTCGGCAAGGTGAACGCCGGCAACCTGTTCAAGGTGGTCCGTCCGGACGGGATCATCGTCAAGCCGGACGTGCCCATCGTCCCCACCGACGCGACCTACGTCGGCGAGGCGGCGGGAAGGATGCCGGCCATGGTGGCGTCCACGCATGCCGCGCACGTGGGTCTCACCTACCGCTATGTCTTCGCCTACGCACGGCAGTTCGCGGCCCCCCAGCAGATCTACCAGGCGGAGAGCGCGAAACTGTCCGGCGCCGTCGTCGGCAGGGACAACTCCGGTTACACCGGCAGCGGTTTCGCCGACTACCAGCACGCCGACGGCGACTACGTGGAGTGGACGGTGCAGGCGCCCGCCGCGGGCACCTACACGCTGCAGTTCCGCTACGCCAACGCCTCCTTCACCGACCGCCCGCTGGCGGTCTCGGTGAACGGCGCCGCCGCCACCGACCTGTCGTTCCCCTCGACCGGCTGGTGGACGACGTGGAGCGTGGTCGGAACGACCGCCACGCTCGCCGCGGGCGCCAACACCGTGCGCGCCACCGCCACCGGGGCCAGCGGCGGCAACATCGACTGGCTGGGCGTCACGCAGGGCAGCGTGCCGACCGGCATGTCCCAGGACGCCTCGTTCACGCTGGCCGAAGTGGGGGAGACCGGACCGGCCTACGTCTACGACCACTTCGCCGGCCGGGGCGCCCTGGTCGGCAAGGGCGGCGGGGTCAGCGCCACCGTCGGAAGCGGGACGTACTGGATCGTCGCGCCCGTCGGCCCGTCCGGCATCGCCTTCCTCGGCGACGCTGACAAGTTCGTTCCGCACGGCGACAAGCGCGTCGAGCACCTCAGCGACGACGGGATGGTGCACGCGACCATCGCGTTCGCCGCGGGGGAGGGGCCCGTCACGCTGCACGGTTACGCGCCGCGGAAGCCGGCCGTCACCGCCACCACCGGAAGCGCCGGCGCCGTCGCGTACGACAGCTCGGCCAAGCTGTTCACCTTCAGGGTCACCGCAGGCGAGGGCGACCGGGCCGCGGTCACGCTCACCCCCTGACCCGCCGCCCCCGCTCCGGGCGCGCGGGCTCCGGGGCGCTCTGAATTTTCAACGATGGAGAGACGGTGGGTCACGTGCGCGCGCGCCCACCTGGTCGCCCGGTCACTCGGCTGACGAGAGGTCAGCCGGGCTCGCACCGTGTGACCAGCGCGCGTGAGCGTGACGACGAAGTCGCAGCTCGCCGTGTCACAGAGTTCGCACAGGGGGGTAGACGGCACTGCGCCGCCCTGGTTTCATTCTCCCGGTCCAGCTTTCCAACGTTAGAAAGATGGCGGAGGCATGTAACTCCGCCCTTCCCTGGACGCCGAGTTCTCCCACGGAGAGGTGTATCCGCAGTGAGATCAGGCCGTATCCGCACATCCCGCCGACGCCGGCTGGCCGCCCTCGTGCCGCTGGCGCTGGGCGTGGCACTGCTCAGCCCGTTCGCATCCGGCGCCGCCGGTGCCGCCGAGGCGCCGTCGGGTGAGCCGCACGCCGCGGCAGCCGCCGACGCCACGCCGCAGGGCCTGCGCGCCGACTACTACCTCAGCTCCGACGCCACCTCGCTGGACTTCGCCCAGTACAGCAGCACCGGGGTCGAGCCGTCCCTGAACGTCCCGGACCTGCTCCCCGCGCTGCGCAGTTACGCGGGTTCCACCGAGAACGTCGCCGTGCACTGGACGGGCCAGCTGGACGTCCCGGCCGACGGCACCTACACGTTCTACATCAAGGGCGACAACGGATTCCGGATGTCGCTCGACGGGTCCAGCGTGATCGACCACTGGACGACCGACTGGGACGTGCAGACGACGTCCCAGCCGATCACCCTCACCGCCGGCATGCACCAGCTGGCGTACGACTACAACCAGGGCAACGGCGGGGCCTACATCACCACCCAGTGGTCGGGCCCCGGCATCACCCGCCAGGCGATCCCGGACGCGGCACTGCACCTGCCCGCCGGCTGGACGCCGCAGCCCGTCGACGCCGCGGTCGACACGTCCGGCAAGACCGCGACCGTGCAACTGCCCGGCCCCGCCGCGGCGTTGCCCGCCGATCTCGGCAAGCACCTGGCGGTCATCGCCGGTGCCCACCGCTGGACGCCCGGTGTGGCCCTCGACCCGTCGGACGCCTCGCGCCTGGTGCTCACCGCCGGTGCCGACGACATCCCCGCGGCGCTGCACTCCGACGTGCGGATCAGCTACGACGGGCAGGGCGGCCTGGCCACCGCCGCCGGGCCGGTCCCGCTGTTCTCGGGGCTGGCGACCAACAACTCCACCTGGTACTTCGCGACCAAGTGGGCCAAGGACGTCAGCCCCACGAACGCGCTGCCCGACTACCCGCGGCCGCAGCTGACCCGGGAGAAGTGGCAGAACCTCAACGGGACCTGGCAGTTCCAGGGCACCGACGAGAATGCCCCGCTGCCCAGCGGCGGGCTGAGCGGCAAGATCCTGGTGCCGTACCCGATGGAGGCGCCGCTGTCCGGCGTCGCGGCGCACCACGACTGGTCGCTGTACCAGCGCCAGTTCACCGTGCCGGCGAACTGGCGGATCGGCTCGGGCAACCGGCTGCACCTGAACTTCGGCGCGGTCGACTACGAGGCGTGGGTCTACGTCAACGGCAAGCAGGTCGCCCACCACGTCGGCGGGTACGAGGCGTTCACCGCCGACGTCACCGACGCGGTGACGGGGACCGGTCCGCAGACCGTCCTGCTGAAGGTGAAGGACACCACCGACGACCAGACGCCGACCGGCAAGCAGTCGCGCAGCCCGAGCGGCATCTGGTACACGCCCACCTCCGGGATCTGGCAGACGGTGTGGCTGGAGCCGGTGCCCGAGGCGAGCGTCGACTCCCTGGTGCTCACGCCGAACGTCCCCGACTCGTCGCTGGCGGTGACCGTGCGCCCGTCCGCGGGCACGCCCGCCTCGACCCGCGTGATCGCCACCGCGTACGCGGGCCACACCCCGGTGGGGTCCGTGGTCGGCACCGTCGGCACGCAGTTGCGGCTGAGCATTCCGCACCCGGACCTGTGGAGCCCCGACCACCCGTTCCTGTACGACCTCAAGGTCACGGTGGGACAGGGGCGTTCGCACGACGACGTCGGCTCCTACTTCGGCATGCGCTCGATCTCCGTCGGCAAGGTCGGCGGGGTCAACAAGATCGAGCTGAACGGCAAGCCCACGTACGTGCTCGCCACCCTCGACCAGGGCTTCTGGCCGGACGGCATCTACACCGCGCCGACGGACGCGGCCCTGAAGTCCGACCTCGAACTCCACAAGGAGCTGGGCTTCAACGCGGTGCGCAAGCACATCAAGGTCGAGCCCGCCCGCTGGTACTACTGGGCCGACAGGCTGGGCCTGATGGTCTGGCAGGACATGCCGAGCCGCAACGCCGGCCCGGACGCGACCGCCGCGAGCGACCAGGCGTTCACCCAGCAGGTGCACGAGATCGTCGACCAGCACATCAGCACCCCCTCCATCGTCATCTGGACGATGACCAACGAGGGATGGGGCGAGAAGTCCAAGGAGGCCACCGGGGCCCTCGCGGACGCGGTGAAGCAGCAGGACCCGAGCCGGCTGGTCGACCCTGCCTCGGGGGTCAACTGCTGTGCCTCGAAGGGCGATTCGGGTCGCGGTGACCTGATCGACTACCACCTCTACCACGGCCCGGCCTCGCCGGCCCCGGACGCCACCCGCGCCGCGGTGGACGGCGAGCACGGCGGGTACTCGCTGACGATTCCCGGCCACATCCTGGGCGTCTCCGGCGGTCAGAACTACGGTGACGTGCCCACCATCGCGGAGCTGACCAAGGCGTACGTCGCCAACACGAGTCTGCTGCTGCCGGACGCCGAGGGCGACCTGTCCGGGTCGGTCTACACCCAGATCAGCGACGTCGAGGGCGAGTTGAACGGTCTGGTGACCTACGACCGCGCGGTCCTCAAGGTCGAACCCGGGCCGGTCCGCGACATCAACCGCCAGCTCATCGCGGCGGGGGCGGCGGCGGGCCAGCCGCAGTAGCCCCTCCACCCCGCCCCCGCGGGGCGTTCCCCACCGGGTCCGGCGGCACGTCGCGTGCCGCCGGACCCGGCGTCCGCCGGGTGGATCGGTGCGGCACGAGGCTCGACCTGCGGCCGTCCACCACGACGTGTTCTGCCCCGACCCGTGGCGGACGGCCCCGTAGGGCGCCCGTGAGGGGACGCCCGCCGGGGCCGTCCGGCTGGGCCGCTCAGTAGCCGCCGCCCGACGGCGGGGACGACGACGAGGGCATCTTGGTGATCTGCTTGCCGTTGGTGCCGACCACGTACCACTTCGCACCGAAGGCGTTCAGCCCCTGCCCGTTCGTCTGGCCGGCCTTCGAGTCGCCGGAGAACGTGTACAGCGGGTGACCGTTGTAGGTGACCTGCTTCGACCCGTCGCTGCGCGTGGTGGTCGACAGCTTGCTGGTGTCCACCCCGCCGGAGCCGGTCGGCTTCGTGTTGCCGCTCACCGTCAGCGGCGGCCACTGCTTGGCGCAGTTGCCGTTGCAGGTGGACGTGGACGACTTGTCCCCCTGGAACAGGTAGAGCGTGTGGCCCTTGCTGTTCACCAGGACCGTGCCCAGCGGTCCGGACTTCGTGGTCACCGTCGCCTGGGACGTGGCGGCGGCCGACCGCGGCGCATGGGCTGCGGCGAGTGCGCCGCTACTGCTGCCGTCGGCATAGGCCGCGCCGGCGGCGGAGAGGAAGAAGACGGTTCCGGTGGCTGCGATGAACGCGCGGGTGCGATGCTTCACGAGGATTCCTCCAGACCCGTTCGCCTCGAACGGTGGACGGCGGCCGTGTCCTCGGGCCGCGTACTCCCATTACATGACGAGTCGGTCGTATCGGCCACAAGAGGTATCCCCGGCCCGTGTCCCCGACCCCTACCCCCGGCCGGGTCACCGCCTGCCGCCGGGCCCCGGCCGCCCTGATCTCACCGGCAGGTCAGCGCATCGTGGTGATCATTCCCGCGTCGATGGTGACGTCCACCCCCGTGATGTTCGCGGCGCGGGCGCTGGCCAGGAACGCGACCAGGTCACCCACCTCGCGCGGAGTGCTGAAACGGCCCAGCGGCGTGTCGGCCACGGCGGATGCGGCGATCTCCTCGGGCCGCATCCCGGTGCGGTCCGACATCGTGTCGGCGACGCCGCCCTTCCCGAGCCACAGGTCGGTCTCCACGGGCCCGGGGCTGACCGACAGCACGCGCACACCCGCCGGGCCGAGCTCCTTGGAGAGGCCCTTGGCGAAGTTCGTCAGCGCCGCCTTGACCACGGAGTAGTCCAGTACCAGGGGGTCGGGCAGGAACGCGTTCACCGAGCCCATCATGACGATCACGCCGGTGCCGCGTTCGACCATGGCCGGCACCGCGGCCCGCGTCGTGCGGACGGCCGTGAGGAGGCCGAGCGACCAGGAGGCGTTCCAGTGGTCGTCCGTGATCCCGAGGAAGCCGTCCGGGCGTGGCGTCACCGAGCCGACGCTGTTGACCAGCACGTCCACCCCGCCGCGGTCCAGTGCCGCCTCGACCAGCGTCGCAGGGCCTGACGTCCCGCTCAGGTCGCCCTGCACGAACGTGGCGCGGCCCGAGGCGACCAGCTCGTCGAACTCCGGGCTGGGGGCACGCGACCCCCCCACGACGTGCGCGCCCGCCTCGACCAGGGAGGCGGCGGTCGCCAGCCCGATCCCCTTGCTGGCACCCGTCACCACGGCGATCCTGCCGTCGAGCTCCAAGTCCATGCCGTCCTGCCTCCTCGCTGCGCGGGCCAGTGCGGGCCGCTCGGCGGCGCGGGTCCGGCGGCGGGCCACGTGGTCAACCTAGCGCCCGCCGGACGGGGTCGCGCGGCGGACGCGGAACCCGCTCACCAGGCATCGCGGGCGAGCCCGTGCCGGGCGGGAACGGTGCCGGGACGGCCGGTATGATGTCCGTTATGTCCGCCCTGTGATCTGCCGGAGGTGGCGCGGTGTCCCAGCAGCCCGACCGTACCGAGGCGGGGTGGCCGAAGCTGTCCGTCGACGACTGGTCCGCCACCCGGGAAACGCTGCACATGTGGGCGCAGATCGTCGGCAAGGTCCGCCTCAGCCACGCTCCGCTGATCAACCACTGGTGGCAGGTGCCGCTGTACGTCAGTCCCCGTGGCCTGACCACGTCCGCCGTCCCGTACCGCGGCGGCGCCTTCGACCTCGAGTTCGACTTCCTCGACCACCGGCTCGTGATGCGCCGGGACACCGGGGACGTGCGCACGGTGCGCCTGGAGCCCAAGACGGTCGCCCGCTTCTACGACGAGACGCTGCGCGCCCTCGGCGAACTCGGCATCGAGTCGGAGTTCCAGCCCCGGCCGAACGAGGTCGAGCCCTCCATCCCCTTCGCCGAGGACGACCGGCACGCCTCCTACGACGCGCATGCCGCCGAGCTGTTCTGGCGCCAACTCCTGCAGGGCAACCGGATCCTGGGGGAGTTCCGGGCCCGCTTCGCCGGCAAGGTCAGCCCCGTGCACCTCTTCTGGGGCGCGATGGACCTGGCCTGCAGCCGCTTCTCCGGCCGCGGTGCGCCGCCGCACCCCGGCGGCGCGCCCAACGTCGGCGCGTGGGTGATGGAGGAGGCGTACTCGCGCGAGCTCTACAGCAGCGGCTTCTGGCCCAACGCCGGTGCCGAGGGCGCCTTCTACGCGTACGCCTACCCCGAGCCCGACGGCTTCCGCGACCGCTCCGTGCTCCCCGCCGGCGACGCCTCCTACAGCTCCGACGAGGGCGAGTTCCTGCTGCCCTACGACGTCGTCCGCACCGCCCGCGACCCCGACGCCACCGTGCTGGAGTTCTTCCAGACCACGTACGAGGCCGCCGCCGACCTCGGGGCCTGGGACCGCGCCTCCCTGGAAGTCGATCCCACCCGCTGGTCGTCCCAGCGCTGACCCGCCCCGGGTGCGCCGAGCCGAACCTCCCCGCCGCCGTGCGGACTTCGCGCGGTGGCGGGGCTGTTTACACGTCGGGGGGCGGCTGTTATGTTCGCGACAGGCGTGGGAGCGCTCCCATGTTGCTGGTATCCCCCCACACGCCCCGGGGTCCCGGCTGCGGTGGCCTGCGGCCTCGGGATGCTGCCGGAAAGGTCACCCACCTTGAAAAGGCGAACGAGACTCTTCTCCCTGTTAGCCGGGTTCGCGACGCTGCTCGCGGCGCTCGGTGTCGTCGTCCTCGGACAGGACCCGGCCCAGGCGCACGGCGTCGCGATGATGCCCGGCTCCCGGACGTACCTGTGCTACGAGGACGCGCAGACGTCCACCGGCGCGCTCGTGCCGACCAACCCCGCGTGCGCGGCGGCCGTCGCGCAGAGCGGAACGACGGCGTTGTACAACTGGTTCGCGGTGCTGGACTCCAACGCCGCCGGCCGCGGCGCCGGTTACGTGCCCGACGGGACCCTGTGCAGTGCGGGCAACAAGTCGCCGTACGACTTCTCCGCCTACAGCGCGGCCCGTGACGACTGGCCGCGCACGCACCTCACGTCAGGGTCGACGATCCAGCTCCAGTACAGCAACTGGGCCGCGCACCCGGGCACGTTCCGGGTGTACGTCACCAAGCAGGGCTGGTCGCCGACCACTCCGCTGGCCTGGGCCGACCTGGACCAGATCGGCAGCGTCACCAACCCGCCCGCGGTGGGCTCGCCGGGCACCGACGGCGGCCACTACTACTGGGACCAGGCGCTGCCCTCGGGCCGTTCCGGTGACGCGCTGGTCTTCATCCAGTGGGTCCGCTCGGACAGCAACGAGAACTTCTTCTCCTGCTCCGACATCGCCTTCGACGGCGGCAACGGCGAGGTGACCGGCATCCACAACGGCGGCACCACCACCCCGCCGACGACGCCGCCCACCACGCCGCCCACCACGCCGCCGACGACCCCGCCCACGGATCCCGGTCCGGGATCCTGCATGGCCATGTACTCGGTGACCAACGCCTGGAGCAGCGGGTTCCAGGGCGAGGTCGAGGTCATGAACCACGGCACCACGCCCACCGGCCACTGGACCGTCACCTGGACGCCGGGGGACGGAACGAAGATCAGCCAGTTGTGGAACGGCAACCTCACCACGAGCGGCAGCGCCGTGACGGTGACCAACGCCTCCTACAACGGCACCATCGCACCGGACGGGAACACCACGTTCGGCTTCACCGCCACCTCCTCGTCCGGCATCGACCTGCCCAACGGCTCCATCACCTGCACCTTCTCCTGACCGGGCCCGTACCGGGACCGCACGCGCGGTCCCGGTACGGGGGTCAGTCGTTGCGGGCGTTCTCCGGGCCGGTGATCCGCGCCAGCAGCGGCATCGTGCACCCGATCACGCCGAGCGCGGCGATGACACCACCGGCGACCATCGCGTAGTACTCGCCCCCGGGCGGCCGCAGGGAATAGCCGAGTTGGGCCTGGAGGAAGAGTTGCGCGGCGAGGAAACCGGTGGCGATGGCGACGACCGCGACGGCCAGCAGCGGCACCGTGCTCTCCAGCAGCACGACCGCGCGCAGCGTGCGCAGCCGCACCCCGGTCAGCCGCAGCAGGCTGAACGGCCGCCTGCGGTCGCTGAGTCCGCCCGCGACGCTGACCGCCAGACTGCAGCCCGCGATGGGGAAACTCACCGCGATGACCACGTCGGCCAGTTGACGGTAGCCGTCCAGCTCCGCCGACCTCCGCGCGCGGTCCTCACCCACCGTGTACGGCGGGTCGTCCGCCGGGTACGCCCTGGCCAGCACGGTGCGGGCCCGCTCGATCGCGGAACGGGAACCGTCGGTGGTCACGGCGATCTGCGTCACCGGCAGGCTCCGCAGCGCGGCACGGCTCATCGGGACGGCCGGCCAGGTCGACGGCCACGGCCCGCCGACCAGACCGTAGCCGTCGAAGCTGGACGCGACCGACGCGACCGCCGCACCGGTCGGGCACGTGCCGTACACCGGCATGGTGGCCAGCTGCGCGCAGTCCGCCAGCCCGCCGTCGAGGGCGCGCTGGGGGCGGCTGCCGGCCGTCGGGTCGGAGTGGACGAGGGTCACGCCGCCGACGCCGTGCACGGCGCGCAGTTCGGCGAGCAGGCCGTCCGGCGGGGTCGGCACCGTACCGACCCTGAGGCCTGGGGGCACGTACCTGGCGTGATCGCTCATGACCGTGTTCCGCACGGTCGTGCCGGCACTGGGCAGCCCGCGTTCGTGGACCATGGCGTCGATCACGCCGACCGCTCCCGACGTCACGCACAGGGCGAGGACCAGACCGCTGACCGCGCGGAATCCCGCCCTGGGGTCGTCGGCCAGCCGCCGTCCCGCGACGAGCGCGGCGGGCCGGCCGGCGCGTGAGGCCAGCAGCCGGGCACCGGCCATCGTCAGCCACGGTCCCGCCAGCACGACCCCGCCGAGGACCAGCAGGGTGCCGGGCAGGAACGCCCGCACCTGGCCGCCGCTGGTGGGCGGCCGGCGCCCGATGAAGTAGGCGAGTTCGAGCAGTCCGGCCACCAGCGGCACGACACGGTAGGCACGCGGCGGCCTGGGCGTGGCCTGGCGGGTGACGCCGAGGGGTGAGATCCGCACCCGCCGCAGCGCGATCCGGGCGGACAGCGCCGCGGCCACCGGCACGCCGAGAGCGACGGCGAGGACGTCGGTGGTGGTGAGCGACAGGTCGCTGAGGAAGAACGGCGAGGTGGTGAAGGTGACGTGGGCGAGCAGCGGGCGGAGCAGCGCGTACAGGCCGAAGCCGGCGGCGACGCCGGTGGTGGCGGCGACGGTGGACTCCACGGCGGAGATCAGGGAGATCTGCCGGGGGGTCGCTCCGACGAGCCGCATCGCGGCGAACCGCTGCTCGCGGCGGGTCGCCGACAGCCGGGTGGCGGTGGCGACGAGGACCAGCACCGGGAAGATCATGGCCGCGGCGACGACGGACAGGATGAGGTTCATGCCGTTGTGGTCGGTGCCGATCTCGCAACTGGGCCCGTCGCACCGGCCGGGCGACAGGGTGGCGATGGCGTCGACCTTCACCGCGTCACTGCGCCCGGCCAGTTCGTCCGGGTGGTGGCCGATGACGATGATCAGCGAGTCGGGGCCCGGCAGGGCGGCCTTTCCGAGGGTGCCCACCAGGTGGCCCGGATAGCGGTCGGCGAGTTCGGCGGCCGGTACGGAGCGGATCAGCGCGGCCATCGCCGGGGACGCCACGTACTGGCCCGGGCCCGGGAGCCGGGACATGCCGGGCGGGACGGGGGAGTGGGGGCCGGTGGCGGCGGTGTCGATCCGGCCGATCAGCCGGCCCTGGAATCCGTCGGCGCGGATCTGCCACCACAGCGGGTCGGCGGCCGCGGATCCACCGGCACGGCTGCCGGTCGCGGCGGCCGAACCGGTGCCGCTGCGGCCGGTGTTGAGCCAGGCGTTGCGGTCGTTCTGGGTGCCGGTGGCGTTGAGCGCGGCCAGCGTGCCGAGCAGCAGCCCGGTGCCGAGCGCCACCGCCGCGGCGATGATGACCAGGCGGACGACGGCGTCGCGGCCGGCGCCGAGTGCCAGGCGCAGGCCGAGACGGATCACGGGCCGGTCCTTCCGAAGGACAGCGAGGTGACCTTGCCGTCGCGCACCATGACCTCGCGGTCGGCGCAGGCGGCGACCCGCGCCTCGTGGGTGACGATGACGGCCGTCGTGCCGTTCTCGCGGGCGGTGTCGACGAGCAGTTCCATCACCTGTTCACCGGTCAGGGAGTCCAGCGAGCCGGTGGGCTCGTCGGCGAACAGCACGTCGGGGCGGGCGACCATCGCCCGCGCCAGGGCGACCCGTTGGGCCTGGCCGCCGGACAGCTCCCCCGAGCGCCGCCGTCCCAGCCCCTCCAGGCCGAGCCGGTCGAGCCAGTCGCGGGCCTCGGCGAGTGCCGGGCCCCTGCGGGTGCCGCCGAGCAGCAGCGGCATCGCGACGTTCTCCTCCGCGGTCAGCTCCGGGACGAGCTGCCCGAACTGGAAGACGAACCCGAAGCGGTCCCGGCGCAGTTCGCTGCGTTCGGGTTCGCGCATCCGGTCCACCCGGCGGCCGTCGAAGAGGATCTCGCCGCTGTCGGGCACGAGGATCCCGGCCAGGCAGTGCAGCAGTGTCGACTTGCCCGAGCCGCTGGGCCCCATGATGGCCAGGATCTCGCCGGAGGCCACGGACAGGTCCGCGCCGCGCAGCGCGGGCGTCCGGCCGAAGGACAGCTCGGCGCCGCGTGCCTCGACCAGAGGCGCGTCGGGGTCCCGCCCCTCGCGCGGGACGCGGTCGGAGCGCGTGGTGCGTACGGTCACGGGCGCACCTCCTCGGCGAGTGCCCCGAGGCGGGCCTGCGTCACGTCGATCCAGCGCAGGTCCGCCTCCAGGCGGAAGATGCTGTGGTCGGCGAGCAGCCTGTCGACCAGCGGTCCTTTGCGTCTCACCTCGGTGAGCTCGCGCATCCGCTGGACGTGCGCGGCCCGTTGCAGGTCCAGGTAGGCCGAGGCGTCGCGGCCCAGCATCAGGGCGAGCACGACCTTGGTGAACAGCTCGGTCTGCAGGTGCTGTTCGGTCTCCACCGGCTCGGTGAGCCAGGTCTCGACGTCGGTGGCACCGCGTTCGGTGATGACATAGCGCTTGCGGTCGGGGCCGGCGCCGGGTTCCGCAGGTCCGACCACCACCTTGCCGTCCCGGGCGAGACGGCCGAGCGTCGAGTACACCTGGCCGAGCAGCAGCGGTTTGCCCGGGCTGAAGTACGTGTCGTAGTCCCGTTTGAGGTCGTAGCCGTGGCTCGACTGCCGTTCCAGCAGTCCGAGAAGCGTCAGAGGAACGTTCACACTCGGTGTATACACTCAGTGTGCACACCCCGTCAACGGAGGTGGCGTGTGGGGGACGATGACGAGGTGACGTGGTCGACCCGACCGAGGAGAGCGCGAGTTGGGACGGTGCAGGTGAACGCATCGCGATCCGCCGCACGTCCGACCGCGCGCCCTTCGCTCGCCGGAGTGCGCCGCACCGGGCCGGCACCTCAGGTCATGCCGCTCGCCCCGGTCATGGTTCAGGGCCGGGCAGCCCAGGCGGTGCGCTCGGTGCGCATCGTCAGGTCGCCCCGGTGCAGCACGCCGTCGGGGGCGGCGGTGTCCAGGAGCCGGTCCAGGGCGGCCAGATCGGACGCGGACAGGTCGTCCGCGACGGCGCCGTGCAGTCGCCGAAGCGCTGACAGGGCGTAGCGCCCGAGGGTTTCGGAGCGGGCAGGATCGAGCCCGGCGCGGTCGAGGCGTACCGCCAGGGTGCGTTCGGCCGCGAGGGTGAACCCCGCCGTGCTCAGCTTGGCGCCCCAGTCGGCGCCCCGGTGCCGGAGCTGCTCGGCGTGGCGGCGGTCGGACAGGGCGTGGGCGCGGTCTTCGAGGCCGGGGGCGTCCCGCGGGGCGTCCGCCGGCAGGAAGCGGGGGAAGCCCGCGAGTTCGACGACGGCGAGCAGGCCGCCGGACGCGAGGACGTCGCGGATCCGCTGAAGGGTGCGGTCGGGGTCGGCCATGTGGTGCAGGGACGCCGACGCCCACACCAGGTCGGGACGGCCCAGGTCCGGCCAGCCGGCGTCGAGGTCGGCCCGCACGGTGCGGACCCGGCCGGCCACCCCGCGCTCCGCGGCCTTCTCCCGCAGCCGGTTCAGGTGGGCGGGGGAGAAGTCGACGGCGGTCACCTCGGCGTCGGGGAAGCGGGCCAGCAGGGCCAGCGTGCCGGCGCCGGTGCCGCAGCCGAGGTCGACGACGCGGCGCGGGGCACCGTCCACGGGCAGCCACGCGGTCAGGGACGAGAGCTGCTCAGCGAAGACCTCCGCGTCCAGGTCGAGCAACTCCGCGTGGTCGTCGTCGTGGGCGCCGCCGTGGGCCGCGTGATCGTCGGATCCGTGGCCGTGGCGATGCCCCTCGCCGCTGTGGCTGTGGGTGGGGCTGTGGCCGTTTCCGGGCCCGGGCTGGTGGGGGGCGGCGTCCGGGTCGTGCGACGCGGGCCGGTCGTGGGCGGGTGCGCCGTCGTGGGCCGAGTGCGGCAGGGGATGGCTCATGCGGCACACGCTAGGGCTGCGACGCGTCCGCGGCCCGCCTCCTTTCGCCATCCGCAAGACGATGGTCGCCGCGGGTGCCGAAACGGCAAGCCCGGGCCCTCCGCGGACCCATGGCCAAGGTCACTGGCCGGCGGCGGACGCCGGCCCCGGGCTCTCGCCGCGCTGGTGGCTGCGCCGGGCGTCGCGGTCGAAGATGCCGAGGATGTCGCAGGGCCCGCCCTCGGCGCCCATCGCGTGCGGCAGCATGGTGGGGAACTCGGCCGCCTGGTTGGTCTCGACGCGCAGCCGCCGGTTGCCGAGCAGCAGGGTCGCCGTGCCGGACAGGACGACGAGCCACTCGCGGCCGGGATGGGCGCGCATACGGGCCGGGTTGTCCGGCGGCGGGGCGGTCAGGCGCTGGCGCAGGACCGTCATGCCCGGCTCGGCCTTGATCGGCCAGCGCAGCATGCCGCGGCTCGCGTCGATCACCGGGTTGGCGATGACGTCGTCCGTGCCGGTCTCGACCAGTTGGTCCAGGGAGGTGTCCAGGGCCCGGGCGAGCGTGACGAGCTGGTCCAGCGCGAGGCGGCGCTGCCCGTTCTCGATGCGGCTCAGTGTGGACTGGCTCAGCCGCGCCCGTGTGGCCAGTTCCTCCAGGGACATCCCCTGTGCGACCCGCAGTGCGCGGATGCGCTTGCGCACCAGGCTGTCCAGCTCGCCGTGTTCTTGCGTCATGAGCAACATGATATGCCCTTGCCGCAATGTCGGCCTACGGTCGACCGCAGGCCCCGTGACCGGGCCGCCCCACCTGACGAACGACGAAAGGGCACGCCATGCCGATGACACCGGACGTGACAGCGACGGACCGCCTCCCGGAGGAGACGGTGGACGCCGTGGTGATCGGCGGCGGGGCCGCGGGGCTGAACGGCGCCCTGATGCTCGCCCGGTCCCGCCGCTCCGTCGTCGTCATCGACGGCGGCGACCCGCGCAACGCGCCCGCGGAAGGCGTGCACGGACTGCTGGGCCTGGACGGCACGCCGCCGGCCGAGCTGCTGGCCCGGGGCCGCGCCGAGGTGCGCGGCTACGGCGGCCGGGTCGTGGCGGGCGAGGTGACCTCCGCCGTGCCCGGCGCATCCGCGCCCGGGGGCGACCCGCGCTTCACCGTCACCCTGGCCGACGGCCGCGCGGTGCGGGCGCGTCGCCTGCTCGTCGCCACCGGCCTGCGGGACGTCCTGCCGGACATCCCCGGCCTGGCCCCGCACTGGGGACACGCCGTGGTGCACTGCCCCTACTGCCACGGCTGGGAGGTGCGCGACGAGCCCATCGGCGTTCTCGCGGTGGGCCCGGCATCCGTCCACCACGCCCTGCTCTTCCGGCAGTTGACCGACGACCTGGTGTACTTCACGCGCGGCACCGCTCTCGACGAGGACACGCGGGCGCGTTTCGCCGCCCGCGCCGTCCAGGTCGTCGACGACCCGGTGGCCGAGGTCGTCGCCGCGGGCGACGGCGGCATCGAGGGCGTGCGCCTGACCGACGGGCGCGTCGTCGGGCGTCGCGTCCTGGCCGTCGCGACCACCCTGCGGGCGCGCACCGAGGGGCTGGCGGACCTCCGGCTGCCGATGGCCGACCTGCCCGGCGGGATGGGGCACCACGTCGCCGCGGGCACGGCCGGTGCCACCGGCGTTCCCGGAGTGTGGGTGGCCGGCAACGCCACCGACCCCATGGCGCAGGTCGGCGCCTCCGCCGCGGCCGGCGCCCTCGCCGGCGCCCACATGAACGCGGACCTGGCCGCCGCCGACACCGAGGCGGCCCTGACCGCTGCCCGCGCCGGCGCCGCGGAAGCGGCCACGACCCCTGCCTGAACGGGGAGTCGACCACCGCGGGCGCACCACGCACATGACATCTGTCATGCGAAAGGGTGGACCCCCGGCACTGGGGTGCCGGACGCCGCCGCCCGTACCTTCGTGCCGTGACGAAGACAGGTGGGACCACCCCGGAGAAGACCGACGTCAAGGTGAGCCTGATCGGCGGTCACCGGCTCGGCGGCGCATCGCTGCACGAACGCACCGTCACCGCGTCCCTCATCGGAGGTGCCGATGTCGACCTCACCGACGTCGACATCCCCGAGGACGCGGAACTGCGGATCACCAAACTGAGCCTGATCGGCGGTGTCAGCCTCAAGGTCCGCGCGGACGTCGTCGTCGAGGTGCGCGGCATCCGCCTGGGCGGGGTCACGGACGACGGCCCGACCCGGGCCGGCGGTCCGACGGTCCGCATCGACGCCTGGGGACTGATCGGCGGCGTCACGGTCACCCGCCTGTGACGCCGCCCGGCCGCCGCGCCACGGGGGTGTGCGGCGGCCGGGCGGAGGGGTCCGGGCGGAGGGGTCCGGGCGGGGCCACCTGCCCGAAGGCCCGTCAGGGCCGTGTGCCAGCATGCCCGCGTGTACCTTGCACCTGATCCGGCCCCGGACGACGTCCTCGCCCCGATGCCCGGCGTCGCATGGCTCGCGGACGTGGAGCGGGATCCGGTCGGTGCCATGGAGTCGTTCCTGCTGGGCTGGTACCCGGCCCCGGACCCGGCGGACGACGACGGGTGCTGGGAGACCGGCGGCGGGGAGCCCGCGGAGGCCGACGCCTTCGCGCCCGGCGCGCTGCCGCGGGCGCTGGCCGCCCTGTACCGCGTGGCCCGCCTGCGTCCCGCCGTCCACGGTTTCCACGATCCACTGGCCGGGCGGCCGCAGCGCGCGGCGGGGCCGCTGGGCGACCGGCTGGTGTTCGCCGGTACCGACGAGGGCACCTGGGACTGGTCGGTACCGTGGCCGCCGGAGGCGGCGGGCGGGGCCGACCCGCCCGTGTGGCTGACCTTCTCCCCTCACCGGCCGGACCCGGAAGTGGTCGTCGAGCATGAGCCGTTGAGCCGGTTCCTGCTGCAGTACGTCCTCTTCGAGGCGCAGCACGCGGCGCCCTACCAGGCGTGGACGCGGGTCATGCCGACGACACGGCTCGCGCCGCTGCGCGACGTGCTGCGGCCGCTGCCCCTGAGTCCGTTCCTGCCCATGTTCACCGCCGAGCGCCTCTTCGTCGCGCCCGGGCTGCTCGTCCAGATCAGCGCTGACGACGAGGAGGCCGTTTTCAGCGCCGGCACCCTGCACCGCGAGGCGCTGGCGCCACTCGGCGAACTCCCCTTCCCCTGGACCCGGTTCGACGGCTGAACGGCCGAACGGCCGCAGGGCCGCCCGCTGGTGGCGGGCGGCCCTGCGGTTGCGGGGGCGTCCTGGTGGGAGCGCCCCGCGCACGGATCGGGAGGGCCGGGGATCAGTCCTGGCTGTCGTCGCCCTCGCCGTGGCCGTGCCCGTGCGGCTGGCTCGGCATGGTCTGGCTCGCCCCCGGCCGGGACGGCATGGGCTGGGTCGCGGCCGTCGCCTGGGCGGCCAGGTTCGCGGCCGTGGTGGACGCGTCGAACTGCGGGTTGGACGGCGCCGGCTTGCGGTCGTGGAGGTCCAGCGCCCCGGTGAAGTCGCCGAAGGTGCGGCGCCGCCACGTGCTGATCGGCGTGAACGTCACCGGGCCCTTGCCGGACAGACCGCCGGCCGCGGTCACCGACTCGATGAACTGCAGGCCGGAGGTGTGGTCGGAGACCTCGGAGAAGACCCGGCCGCCCACCGTCCACGGCGACACGATGATGCAGGGCACCCGGAACCCGCCGCCGACCGGCAGGCCGCCGCCCGGCGTTCCCTTCGGGGACGGCATGGTCACGAACTCCTCCGGGTGCTCCCGCTCGTCGGGGACCGGCGGCGGGACGTGGTCGAAGAAGCCGTCGTTCTCGTCGTAGTTGAGGACGAAGACCGTCGAGTTCCACAGGTCCTCGTTGGAGGCCAGGGCCTCCAGCTTGGACGCGAGGTACTGCGCGCCGGCGGCGGGCAGGTTCGGCGGGTGCTCGTCGGCCTCGCTCGGCATGAACAGCCAGGACACGTCCGCCAGCACGCCGTTGGCGCAGTCCTCCTCGAAGGCCAGCGCCGGGTCCGTCGCCAGGGTCGGGGCGGTCGGGTTGCCGTACCCGCCGGGCGTACCGTCGCCGTACAGCGTGCCGCCGGTCATCACCGAGTTGTAGAGCCCGGCCGGCAGCGTCGTCTTGTTCTGGAAGTTCGCGAACCAGCCGAAGACGTTGAACCCGCTGGTCGCGCCGGAGAAGTACGTCTTGACGCCGTAGCCCGCGTCGAACAGGATCTCGGCCGCCGACGGGTACGTCAGCGGGTTCGGGGTCACCGTCTCCAGCACGGGCCCGCCGGACTTGCCCTGCGGGTCGTTCGTGCCGGACATCCATACCAGCCGGTTGGGATCCGTGGGACCCATCACCGAGCAGTGGTAGTTGTCGAGCAGGGTGAAGGACTCGGCGAGCGCCCAGTGGAACGGGATGTCCTCGCGGGTGAAGTAGCCCATCGTGTAGGAGCCGTTGACGTCGCCGTCGGAGGCGAGGTGCGTGGACAGCCAGCCGTCCATGGCGCCGTGGTTCCACGCGGCGTGCTGGTCGCGCCAGTCGTGCGACAGCGAGGGGATCGCCGCGGCACCCGTGGTGAGGGTGGACATGTGGAACGGCTCCAGATAGCCGTCCGGGTTCGCCGGATCGGGCTGCTGGAAGACCGAGTTGCCGTTCGGCAGGCGGATCGCGTGGGGGTCGCTGAACCCGCGGACGCCGGGGAACGTGCCGAAGTAGTGGTCGAAGGACCGGTTCTCCATCATCACGTACACGACGTGCTTGATCTGGGAGAGGCTGCCCTTGGCCGGGCGGGCGGAAGCGGCCCGCGCCAGGTTCTCCGGCAGCAGTCCCGCCATGCCGGCGGCGCCGGCCATGGTCGCCGCGCTCAGGAAGAACCGGCGGCGGGATATGCCCGGACGGGCGGAGTCGGTGCTGCTCATCGTCTGCTTTCTTCGTCTCTCGCGGACCGGGTCACGACGCCTGGGGAGCCACGGGGCCCGGGGCGTTTCCGGGCTGGGCGACGCCGAGCACCTGGGCGACGGCGTTGTTGCGGGTGTCGGCGATGTACAGGAGGTGGGTGGACGGGTCGACCGCCACCGCGTAGGGGGTGTTGAGCTTCGAGGCGGAGGGCGCGGCACCGCTGGTCTCGCCGCCGGGCGCGGCCGCGGAGTTGACGACCGTGGTGATGGTGCCGGCCGCGGTGATCTCGCGGATCGCGTTGTTGAACGTGTCGGCGACGAACAGGTCGCCGGCACCGTCCAGGGCCACGCCCTGCGGGTCGTTGAGGCGGGCGGAGGTCGCCGGGCCGCCGTCGCCGGAGAAGCCGCCGAGCCCGTCGGCGGCCTGGTCGGCGGCGTGGTCGCCGGCCACCGTGGTGATCGTCCCGGTCGCGGCGTCCACCCTGCGGATCACGTTGTTGGACGAGTCCGCGACGTACAGGTTGCCCGCGGCGTCGAGCGCCAGGCCGTGCGGCTGGTTCAGCTGGGCCCTGGACGCCGTCTTCCCGTCACCGGCGTACCCGGCCTTGCCGGTGCCGATCACCCGCAGGACGTCGCCCTTCGCGGACACCTCGACCACCCGGTTGTTGTGGGTGTCGGAGACGTACACGTTCTTCGCCGCGTCCACCGCCACGGCCGTGGGGCCGTCGAGCTGCGAGGACCTGGCGTCGTGGGACAGCCTGTCGCCGGCCGTGCCGCTGCCGGCGAACCGCTCGATGGTCCCGCCCGGGGTGATCACGCGCACCACGTTGTCGCCGCTGTCCGCGACGTACAGGGCGCCGGAGCTGTCCACCGCGGTGCCCGAGGGCTGGTACAGGGTCGCGTCGGCGGCCTTGCCGTGGTCGCCCCGCTCCCCGGACGCCTCCAGCGAGCCGGCCAGGATCGAGGTCTCGCCGTCGCGGAGTTCGGCCACCACGTTGTCGCCGGTGTTCGACACGTAGACCGAGGCGTCGTCGACGGTGGCCAGTTCGGCCCGCACGTTGGACGCGACGGCCGGCGCGTGGCCGGGGCCGACGCCGACGGACACGCCCGCCGGACGGTACAGGGATCCCGGGGTGACGTTCGGTACGACCGCGCCGCTGCCCGGGTCGACGTGCGTGCCGGCGGAGTCGCCGACCGACGCGTACGGCATCGTCTGCAGGATCGGGCCGCTGGGCACGGCGCTCTGGCCGATGGTCAGGGCCAGGTTGTCGGCGGTGCCGTCGCTGTTGGCGCCGCTGCTGACGCCGACCGTGGCGACCGTGACCACGATCTTCTCGGTGCCGGCCGGGACGGTGCCGTGCCAGGCCTGGTGGACCAGGCTGGAGACGCTGCCGCGCTGCGCGGCGGTGACCGGGCCGATGACCGCGGACCCCACGGTGTCGCCCTTGCCGTTCTGGAACACGGCCGTGACGGTGGCGTAGTCGTTCTGCGTCGAGTAGCCGCCGAGGTCGCCGGAGAGCCGGAACGGCTGGCCTCCGGTGCCGAGCGAGGCGACGTCGATCGACTGGGTGCTGGTGGTGGTCACGCCGGGGATCGAGACGGTGCTGGGGTTGGTGCCGCCGTAGAAGACGCGGCTGCCGGTGACACCGGGGTACGTGGACGTCCGCGACTCCTGCGTGCCGTCCGGCGGGTTGAGCGGGGACGCGCTGGTCCAGCAGTCCGCGACGGTCTGGTCGTCGCCCAGGGGCGCGCCGAGCGCCGTCGCCGCGGTCCAGTCCTCGGCGCCGGGGTTGGCGATGAGGTTGGCGTCGAGCGCGGGGGTGACCTGGTCCGCGGCCGGGCAGGGGGCGGCCCAGCTCTGGCCGGTGGCCTTCTGGCCGATGGTCAGGTTCAGGTTGTCGGCCGCGCCGTCGCTGTCGGCGCCGCTGTTCACGGCGGCGGTGACGACCGTGACCACGATCTTCTGCGTGCCGGCCGGGACGACGCCGTACGTGCCGTCCGGCAGCAGCTCCGAGGTGCCGGCGCGCTGCGCGGCGGTGGCGGGGCCGATGCGCGCGCTGCCGATGCTCGCGCCGGAGGCGTTCTGGAAGGTCGCGACGACCTCGGCGTAGTCGCTCTGCGTCGAGTAGCCGCCGACGTCGCCGGTCAGCTTGAACGGCTTGCCGTCGGCCTTGAGCGAGCTGACGTCGATGACCTGGCTGCCGGTGGTGACGACGCCCGCGACCTGCACGGTGCTGGGGTTGGTGCCGCCGTAGAAGACGCGGCTGCCGGTGACGCCCGGGTACGTCGACGGCTGCGACTCCTGTGTCCCGTCGGGCGCGCCCAGCGGGGAGGCGCTGGTCCAGCAGTCCGCGACGGTCTGGTCGTCGCCGGCCGGCGCGCCGAGGTCGGTTGCCGCGGTCCAGTCCTCGGCGCCGGGGTTGGCGATGAGGTTGGCGTCGAGCGCGGGGGTCACCTGGTCGGCCGCCGGGCAGGGTGCCGCCCAGCTCTGGCCGGCACCGGCCGCGGCGATCGTCAGGTTCAGGTTGTCGGCGCGGCCGTCGATGCCGTAGCCGGAGCTGACGCCGGTGGACGCGACCGTCACCAGGACCTGCGTGGTGCCGGTGGGCACGGTGCCCACCGCGGCCTCCGGGATCAGGCTGGTGATGTTGCCGCGCTGCGCGGCGTTGACCGGGCCGATGACCGCGGAGCCCAGGGTGCCGCCGTCGGCGCCCTTGAACTCGGCGGTGACCGTGGCGTAGTCGGCCTGCGTGGTGTAGCCGCCGATGGCACCGGTCAGCGTGTAGGACCGCCCGCCCGCGTCCAGCGTGCCGAGGTCGATCAGCTGCGTCGCCGTGGTGGTGACGTTCACGATCGAGACCTGCGGGGTCTCGTAGTCGTAGCCGCCGTAGAAGGTACGGCTCCCGGTCTGGCCCGGAGCGGACGACGACGTGGACTCCAGGACGGCGCCGGGCGCGTCCATGGGCGAGGTCGCCGCCCAGCAGTCGGGGACGTACTGCGGGTCGCCGTCGGGGGCGCCCAGGTCGGTGACAGCGGTCCAGTCCTCGGCGCCGGGGTTGGCGATGAGGTTCGTGCCGAGGGCCGGGGTCACCGTGTCTGCGGCCGGACACGCGGCGGTGTATCTCTGGCCGGTGCTGGCCGCTGCGGCGGACCCGCCGACGCCGTCGGTCACGACGAGACCGACGGCCGTGGCCGTCGCGGCGACCACTGCCGCCACGATCGACCAGCGGGCCTTGCGTTGTAGTTTCATGATCCTCATTGATGCCCAGGGCAACGGATCAGGTGAGGACCGCTCCTGTCCGTTCGGCGACCGGCAGGTGAACAGTCGTCATACGGGCTGTGGGTCCGGTGTGCGTTGCCCGGTTGGTTCCCAGGTCACCGGGTGTGGGCCGTGCCACGGCATTGGTGACGCGATGCGCGGATTGCTTCCGTGTTCCTCCCATGTCCCTTGCTGGGCAAGGGAGTCGGGCGCACGTGGGCCGTTGACGCCGCCGTCGCGCGGTGGTTGAGTGGCTGAGCCACCGGATCATTTGAACGTGTGTGGGAGGACCGTATGGAGGCGCTGCCTCGCGACACGATCGTGGACGTCCTGGAGGGACGCCTGCGCGAGGACATCCTCGGCGGGCGCCACCCGGCGGGAAGCCTGCTGCCGCCGGAACGCCGGCTGGCCGACGGCTACGGCGTCACCCGCACCACCCTCAAGCACGCTCTCGAACGGCTCGTCCAGGCCGGGTTGCTGGAGACCCGCCACGGAGTGGGCACCAGGGTCAGGGACTTCGCTCGATCCGGCGGCGCCGACCTGCTGCCGATGCTCATCCGGCACAGCCCCGACTGGATCGGCGAGATCTTCGAAGTGCGGTGCTCGATCGGCGCGTTGATCGCCGAACGGGCGGCGACGCGGGCCACCGCGGAGCAGCGTGCCGAACTGGCCGCCCGCCTCGCGGACGTGCGGGCCACCACGGGCGGCGAGGACACGCAGCTCGCCGACGTCGACGTGCACCGCGCCCTCGCCCGTGCCACCGGCAACCGGGTCTACCTCCTGCTCACCAACACCCTCTTCAACGCCTACCTGCCGGTCCGGGCCCACCTCGTCGGGCCGTTCATCGACCCGGAGGAGGCCCACCGGCGGCTGGAGCCGGTGGTCGCGGCGGTCGTGGCCGCGGAGCCGAAGGCCGCCAGGGCCGCCGCGGACGTCTACCTGACCGAGACCGAGGCCCTGATGACAGCCGGCCTGCGGGCGAAGGGCACGTCATGACACGCGGCACCACGTTCCGCGAGACCATGTCCGGGACCGTCCGCCTCGACGACGGCCGGGTCCGCCCGGTCCGGCTGGACCTGCGCGCGTCCGCGGACCGGGTGCTGCGCCCGCTGGGCACCACCGAGGCCCGCGTCGAGGGGCGCGTCCGCATCGCCGGCCTCGCCGACGACCCGCGGCTGACCGGCGAGTTGGAGATCTCGCCGCTCGCCGCCAGACGCATCCGCTACCGGCTCGCGTTCACCGCGGACGGGCGCCGGCTGGTGCTCGACGGCTGGAAGTCCGTCACCCCGCGGCGACCCGTCACCTCCATGACCGTCCTCCCGTTCACGCTGTACGAGGACGCGCGGCCGATCGGCACCGGCACGCTCCGCTTCCGTCCGGTCAGATCGCTGGCGCCGTTCCTCGCGAGCTTCCGCTTCCCGCTCCGCGACGACCCGGACGCACTGGCCGCGCCCCGCTGGAAGGGTGCCGCCGGCCGCACCGAGGTCTGGTACACCACGGTCACCGACCCCGCGACCGGCACCGGGCTCTGGCTGCACCACGAACTGACCGCACCCGCCGACGGGTCGGCGGCGTACGCGCACGGCTGGGCCGCCGTCTTCCCCAAGGAAGGACCGGTCCGCCACGCACGCTTCGGGCCCCTCCCGTGGACGCCCGGCGGGCCGGGCTTCACCGCGGCAGGGGTGAGTGCCGGACCGGGACGCCTGGCCGGCGAGGCCGGAGCGATGCGCTGGGAGCTGACCGAACAGGCCGCCGGCGCAACGCTGTTCACCTTCCCGCGCTGGTCCTGGCGGCACCCGCTGCTGCCCGCCGCGCAGATCCTGCCGGCCGCCCGTGCCACATACGACGGCACCTTCGCGCACGAGGACGGCACCCTCGTCCTCGAGGGCGCGCCCGGCGCCTCGGCCAGGATCTACGGCCACGGCAACGCCCGCCGATGGTCCTGGCTGCACGCCGACCTGGGCGGCGGGGACGTCCTGGAGATCGTCGCCGCCGTCTCCATGCGCCCCGGACTGCGGCGCCTGCCCCCGCTGGTGTTCCTCGCGCTCCGGCGGAACGGGCGGACCTGGCCGCGCCGCCCCGAACGCTCGGCGATCGGCTGGGCCGGCGCCCTGCGGTTCCGCGCCGCCATCGGCCTGCCCACGTGGACGGTGACCGGACGCGCCGGGCTGCGGCGGATCCGCGTGACCGTCACCCAGCCCCCCGATCTGACCCTCGCGCTGGACTACACCGACCCCGACGGCAGCCACGCCACGTGCCACAACTGCGAACGCGCCGACGTCGACGTCCGGTTGGACCGCTGGTGGGGCCGATGGCGCCCGGAGGCCCACTGGCACCTCGACGGCACCGCCCACGCCGAGGTCGGCACGCGGTGACGGGCCGAAGCGCCGCCCGCTGCCTGAGGTCGTGCCGGGGCCGGCACCCGGCGGCGGCTCGACGGATGTGCGGAGGCGCGAGGCAGGGCGGGTGGGCGGTGGCCGGATGCGGCGTGGGGGAGGGGCGCGAATGAGGCTGGACGGGCTGGTCGCGGCGATGCTGGCCGCCGAGGGCGGCGAGGAGTGGGCCGCCCGCACTCCGGAGCGGCTGGAGAGCCTGCTCGCGGCCGTACCGCTGCCAGGACGCGCCGGATACCGCGCGGCGGCCCGCGCCGTCGAGGCCTATGCCGTGGCCCGCACCGGCCGAAGGCTGGCCGCGCTCAAGCCCGCCGAGCGCGAGAACGTGCTCGCCGGGCTCGCGCGCAGGCCGCGTCTGCAACCGGCACTCGACCTGCTCAAGGTCCCCCTGCTACTGGCCGCCGGCACCGAACGGCTGCCCGGCGGCACCGCCGGCCCCGCTGGGCACGTCCGCCCGGACCCGCCGCTGGACTGCACCCCCGGCCACGAGTGGCCGCGGCGCAGCACCGCCGACGCGGTCGTGATCGGCTCCGGAGCGGGCGGCGCCATGGCCGCCCGCACGCTCGCCCGCACCGGCGCCCGCGTGGTCGTCCTCGAAGAGGGCGACCACCACACCACCGCCTCCTTCGGGCGGCGCGCCCCGCTGGACCGGTTCACCGACCTCTACCGTGACGGCGGCGCCACCGTCGCGGTGGGCGACCCGCCCCTGCTGCTCCCCGTCGGCCGGGCCGTCGGCGGCACCACCGTCGTCAACTCCGGTACCTGCTACCGCACTCCGGAAGCCGTCCGCGCCCGCTGGGTCGCGGACTTCGGCTTCACCGCGGCCGAGGACCTGGACCTGTACCTGGACGAGGCCGAACGCACCCTGAACGTGGCCACGCAGAGCCTCGACGTCCTGGGCGCCAACGGGCGCCTCGCGCTCGCGGGCGCGGCGGCCCTGGGCTGGCGGGCCGCACCGCTGCGGCGCAACGCCCCCGGCTGCCGCGGCTCCTGCCAGTGCGTCGTCGGCTGCCCCACCGGTGCCAAACAGAGCGTGCAGCTGTCGGTGCTGCCCGACGCGTGCGCCGCCGGAGCCAGGATCGTCACCGGAGCGCGGGCGCTGCGCGTCCTCGTCGACCCCGACCGGCCGGGCGGGCCGCGCGCCGCCGGCGTGCGCGTGGCCGTGGCCGGGGGAGAGGCGGGCGGGGCGCGGGAGGTGGAGATCCTCGCGCCGCTGGTCGTGGTCGCCGCCGGCGCGCTGCAGTCCCCGCCGTTGCTGCGCCGCTCCGGCCTCGGCGGCCACCCGCGACTCGGCCGCAACCTCAGCGTCCACCCCGCCACCAGCGTGGCAGGCCGGTTCGCCGAGCCGGTCACCGCGTGGCAGGGCGTGCTGCAGAGCGTCGGCGTGGAGGAGCACCACCGGCACGGTGTGCTCATCGAGGCCACGGCGACCCCTCCCGGCATGGGCTCGTTCGTCCTGCCGGGCCTGGGCCGCGCACTGCGGGGCGAGTGGGAGGACGCCGACCGGCTCGCCACTCTGGGCGCGATGATCGCCGACCTGCCGTCCGGCCGGGTGCTCGGCCGCGACCGCACCCTGGTCCGCTACCGACTGGCCCGGCGTGACGCCGGACGTCTGATGCGGGCCGTCCGCGCCATGGGCGAACTGCTCCTCGCCGCAGGGGCGGAGGAGGTGCTGACCGGGGTGCCGGTCGCGCCGCGGGCCCGGTCGCTCGCCGAACTCGACGCGATCCTCGCGCGCGTCGGGCCCAGGCAGCTCCACCTGTCGGCCTACCACCCCACCGGCACCGTGGCGGCAGGCGCCGACCCGCAGCGCGCGCCCGCCGATCCCTCCGGACGGCTGCGCGGCGTCCACGGGGTGCTGGTCGCCGACGGCTCGGTGCTGCCCTCCTGCCCGGAGGTCAACCCGCAGCTGAGCATCATGGCCGCGGCCCTGTCGATCACGGACGCCGCGTCCCGCGCCCGGCCCTGACGCCGTCCCGGCCGGCAACATCCGCCGGAGGTGTCCGAGTTGGCGGAACGCCGGTGAGACGGACGGCCGCGGCGTCACGCGGGCGGGGCTTTCCGCCGCGCCCCGCGTGACGCTGACCGACCATGGCTGCGCCGCCATCGGAACCACGCTGCCCGTCCGATCCCGGCGGCGCCCCGCGGCCGGCGAGTCCGGCCTCCGCCCCGCCGGTCCTCCGGCCGGTGTGCGCCGCGCAGTTCCGGCCGGTTCGGCCGGTTCCGTCGACGCCGCGGGCGCGGCCCGACCGGCGGTCGTGCCCGGATCAGCAGGCTGGCCGGCAAGCCCGGCAGCCCGACAGCGGGCCCGGTCACGCGGAGAAGCGCTCGCCGGCGAAGGACTGCACCGCCGGGCCGATCCGTTCGGCCCCGCCGGGCAGGCGGTCCAGCCGCACGAGCACGTGCGCCACGTGGCCGTCGACCACGTGGGAGCTCTCGCGGGCCAGCGGGACGCCCGGCACCGGCCAGACGATCAGCCACTGCCGGGTGTCGCTGGCGCCGGGGCAGGGACCGACGGTGACCGCGGCCACCGCCTCCCACGGCACCCAGAACTCCGTGCCCGCGACGTCCCGCACCCCCAGACCGTCGGGCCCGACCCGCAGCCGCAGCGGGCGGCGCCAGCGTCGGAGGGAGTGCACGCCCAGCCACCAGGCGGCCGCCGTCACCGCGAACCACGGGCCGAACAGGACGGGTGAGAAGGGAAGTTCACGCCGGGTGGCCAGGTCCGCCAGCGGCAGCAGCAGGACGGCGGCCAGGGCCAGCAGGGCTCCGGCGGCGAGACCCCGGGCCGTGCGCGCGGGGCCCGGAATCGCCGGCGTGAAGAACACCTCGGGCTTCGGACCGCGGTGCTCCGGGCCTGCCACGGACAGCGGCGTCGGCTGCCGCACGGCCCGCGGCGCGGTCTCGAACCGGGCGCCGCCGTGGCGCGCGAGCGCGCCCGCCAGGTCCGTCACGCTCTGGTCCAGGTCGTGGGTCCGCGCCAGGGTGTAGCGGAGGCGCACCTGCCCCGCGTCGGCGAGCACGTTCGACAGCACGCCCTGGCCGCGGTCCGGCCGCCGCGGCAGGCCGACGCCCGGTGCCGGCCACAGCACCAGCAGCGGCGGCGGCTGCGACTCGTCGTCGGAGCGCGGCGGATGGTGCAGCGCGACCGCGTCGATCTGCTCCCAGCTCAGCTCCGCGTCGTGCAGGGTGATGCCGAAGTCGTCGACGCGCAGCCGGAACGGCTTCCGGGAGCGGGCGAGTTCGCTCCACCCGCCCCACAGCCCGGCCGACGAGAGCACGATGACGACGAGCGGGCCGGCGACCCCGCCGCCCCGCCCGGCGACCAGCCAGGCCAGTCCTGCCAGCACCCCTGCGCCGGCGAACGCCAGCGTCGTCCTCGCGCGCCGCGCGAGTCTGCGCCCGACCGTGAACTCCACCCTGCCAGCCCCCTGTTGTGGTCCCATGCCAGCCGGCCCTCGGCCGGCCCCGCGCCGCCCCCCGGCTCGGCCCGGGGCACGCCTTCGCCCCGCACCGCCACGATGCCCCACCGGCCGGGCTCTTCGGCAGCCCCGAAACGGCCCTGGGGCACGGCGGTGACATCACCGTCACACCGGTAACCGGGCGTTCACCGGCTTAGAGTCGGAGCCATGACGGATGCCGACGCCTGTTTCGCCCACCCCCGGCTCGCCGCGATCTACGACCCGCTGGACCCCGACCGCCGCGACCTCGACGCGTACCTCGGAATGGCGGCGGAGTTCGGGGCCCGCCACGTGCTGGACCTCGGCTGCGGCACGGGGGTGTTCGCGCTGCTCCTGACCGCACGCGGGTTCGAGGTCACCGGCGTCGACCCGGCGCGCGCGTCCCTGGACGTGGCCGAGCGCAAGCCCGGCGCCGGACGGGTGCGGTGGATCCACGGAGACGCGGGTGAACTGCCCTCGGCGCAGGCGGACATGGTGACGATGACGGGCAACGCGGCCCAGGCGCTCGCCGACGCCCCGGCCTGGCAGTGCATGCTCGCCGGCACCTGGGCGGCACTGCGCCCCGGCGGGCGCCTGGTGTTCGAGACCCGTGATCCGGCCCGGCGTGCGTGGACCGAGTGGAACCCGGACGACTCCCGCCGCCGCACCTGGATCGAAGGCGTCGGCGACGTGGACACCTGGGTCGAGACGCTGGACGTGAGCCTGCCGCTGGTGACGTTCCGGTCGACGTACGTGTTCGCCTCCGACGGGCAGGTACTGACGTCCGAGTCGACGCTGCGCTTCCGTGAGCGCGACGAGGTCGAGGGTGAACTGGCCGCGCACGGCTACACGGTGGAGAGTGTGCGGGACGCACCCGACCGCCCCGGACGGGAGTTCGTGTTCGTCGCGCGCCGCTCCTGAGCCCGCCGTCGGAGCCCGTGCGTATCGGCGGCCACGTCCTCAACCCGGTCGTGGACGAGGCCGAGGAGTCGGGGGAGCGCCGCCTGCTCGAAGCGGAGGAGGGCTGCCTGTCCGTCCCCGGCCCCACCGTCGGGCTGCACCGCCACGCCAGGGCGGTGGTGCGCGGCCAGGACAAGGACGGCGCGGCCGTGGTGATCGGCGATGCCTGCTCACCTTCCCGTGGAAGCCCCGCAACGCGCGCTGAGACACGAGAGGGCCAGCGGGGCCCCGCCCCGCCCGCCCTTCCCCCGCCGGGTCCGGGCCGGTCCGCTTCACGACCGGTAGGCGCCTTCGTCTGTGGGACGCCTGGTGTGACGGGCTCCACAGGTACGCCCGAAAAGCCCGATATAAACGGCCGAAACGGGGTTGCGGCGCCCCTGGACACCCTGCGGACGTGGCCCCGGTCACTGCGGCGACGTCACGTGAGCCTCTATCGTCCCAATTGCCCGTGAACGAGTGAACTGATGCGCTTTGATGCGCATTTGGTCAGAAGGTTCCGAAGTGACCGGCGTCATGGCGCCGGACCGTTCACGTGACTCGAGGCTCTCCGTCGAAAGGTGCCCATCGTGACCGCATACCTGTGCCCGCCCGCGGTGATCCACGGCGAGAACTCCGTGGAGACCGACCGGATCCTGGCGGAGGTGCGCGACCGGCACCCCGAAGCGCCGTGGCTGTCGCGGATGGACGGCATCGCGTCCAGCACGGGTATCGAGGCCCGCGGGTGGATGCTGCCGCTGGAGGCCGCCACCGCACCCGGCGCGGGGAACGGCCTCGGCGCCCCGGGCGCCGGTGCGGCCCGCGAGGCACTGATCCGCGACGGGTTCTCCCCTGAGGACGTCGACCGTGTGATCACCGCGCTGGAGGCGATTCCGGCACCGCAGACCGTCCAGGAGCGCACCGAGCCCGCGTGGGAGGCCGTACAGGCGTACGGGGAGCGCGCGGCGCGCGGGGCCCTGCAGATCGCCGGCATCGACGCCTCCGACGTGGACTGCCTGATCACCAGCAACTCCACCACCCCGGCGCTGCCCGGCCTCGACGTCGCCCTGGCCGACCGCCTGGACCTGAGCGACGACGCGCTGCTGCTCCCGGCCACGCAGTGGGCGTGCATCGCCGGTACCCGCTCCCTGGCGCTGGCCGCCGAGCTGGTCGCGGCGGACCCGGACCGCGTGGTCCTGGTCGTCATATCGGAGGCGCTGAGCACCACCTACCAGCCCGCCGACGACACCCTGGAATCCCTGATCGTCCGGCTGCTCTTCGCCGACACCGCCGTCGCCGCCGTGGTCACCGGCCGCCCGCGGCCCGAGGCCGTGCTGCGGCTGGACGCCTCCTGGCACGACACCCTGCCCGGCACCCAGGACCTGCACCGGCTGGAGACCCGCACCGACGGCACGCACTTCGTCATGGACCGCCGCGGCCCCCGCGCCGTCCAGGAGACCGTCACGTCCATGTGGGAGTGGCTGGGCGAGCGGCACGCCGGCGACGGCCAGGCGTGGCACCCCGACGTCCTCCTCGCGCACCCCGGCGGCACCCGCGTGCTGGAGTACATGGAGCAGACCATGCCCGACACGTGGCCGGACGACCTGCTGCGCTTCAGCCGGGACAGCTACACCACGGGCAACCGCGGCGGCGCCGCCGTCTTCGACATCCTGCGCCGCGCCCACGACGCCGGCCAGGAGGCGGGCAACCGGGCCGTGCTCTACGCGGCGGCTCCGGGCCTGACCGCCACCGCCATCGAGGGTGAGTGGCTGTGACGCGGGGCTGAGGCCCCTGTGGCCGTCCTGTACAGCTGTACAGCCGGCCGTGACGCAGGGCCCACTCCGTGCCCTCCCTTGCGCGCCGCGCGTTCCCCGGTCCGGGCGTACGCCGGCGCGCAAAGCGTTGACCGCCGTATGCTCGATGCGCTGATGCGCCCCACGCGCGCCGGTCCTCGCTCCCCGCGCCCCGTGCTCCTCCCGTGCTCCCGCGAACGCGCCAAGGCTCCCTCGTCACGCCCGGCGCCCCTCCGGTCACTTCGCGATCTCCGCCCACACGACCTTGCCGGCGTCGATCCACCGCACGCCCCACCGGGTCGTGAGCCGGTGCACGACCCGCAGGCCGCGCCCCCGGTCGTCCAGCAGGCCGGCCGGGCGCAGCCGAGGGCGGCCGTTGCCGGTGTCCCCGACCTCGCACAGCAGGCCGTGTCCCGCCCTGATCAGCCGCACCGTGACGGGTCCCGTGGCGTAGCGCACCGCGTTCGCGACCAGCTCGTCGATCACCAGTTGCGCGTTGTACCGCGTGTCGGCCCTGACCTCCCACCCCCGCAGCACCTCGCCGGCCAGCGCGCGCGCCCGGGGGGCGGCGTCGTCCCGCGCCGGCAGCCGCCACCCGGCCGTGTCGCCCCTGCGGACGCCCGCCATGCGCGCCAGCAGCAGCGTCACGTCGTCGCGCTGCGGGCCCTTGGGTGCCAGCTCGGCGACCAGGCGCCGAGCGGCCGGTTCCAGGTCGTCCCAGGGGTGCACCCTGCTCACCGCCTCGGCCAGCCGGGCGATGCCCTCGTCGATGGGGACGGCCGGATCCTCCACCAGGCCGTCGGTGTACAGGGCGATCAGCGACCCGGGCGGCGCGGCGAAGCTGTGCACGTCGAACGGCTCCCGCAGGGCGAACTCGGCCCCGAGCCCGGGATGCGGCAGCACGGGGAGCACCGTCGCCGACCCGTCGGGAAGGACCAGGACCGGCGGCAGGTGCCCCGCGCTGGACAGCACCACCTGGTGGCTGACCGGGTCGTAGACCGCGACGCAGCACGTCGACCCCAGCGCGCTGTAGCCGGCCGCGAGCCCGGCCTCCGCGTCGTCCAGGATGGTGACGGTCTCGTCGAGGTGCTCCAGCACCTCCTCGGGCCCCAGGCCCGCCGACAGCAGTGCGCGGGCCTCCATGCTCAGCTGGCCCATGGCCGCGGCGGCCCCCAGCCCGTGCCCGACGACGTCGCCGACGACCAGCGCGGTCCGGGCGCTGGGCAGCGGAAAGCTGTTCACCCAGTCGCCGCCGACGCCCGCGCTGTCGGGGGTGGTCGGCAGATACACGCTGGCGATCTCGATGGTGTCGCCGCCGGCCCGCGGCAGCAGCCGCCGCTGCAGCGCCAGCACCTGGGCGTGCTCGCGCTGGTGCCGCCGGGCCAGATCGACGTGGTGGGCGGTCCTCGCCACCAGCTCCTGCAGGTCCAGCAGCTCGCTGTCCTCGAACGGCCGGTCCGGACGGCGCCACACCTCCGCCAGGCCCAGCACGATCGGCCGGGCGTCCTCCGCGCCCTCCAGCACGAGCGGGACGCAGCACACGCCCGCCGGACGTTCCCCGGGCACCAGCGCGCGCACCAGGCGCGGACCACCGAGCACCCGTTCGACCGTCTCGCGGTCCGGGATGACGACGGCCTGCGCGGTGTCGGTGCGCCGGACCGCCAGGGACAGCAGCCGGCTCGCCTCGCGAGGCAAGTCCTCGCCCGGCGTCACGTACCCGTCGGGCCAGACCCGGTCCGGCACGAGGGCCGCGCGCCGCAGCCTGATGCGCCCCCGCACGTGCGCGGTGACCGCCTCGCCCGACCACACGGAGAAGTCGAGGTCCACGGCCGCGACGTCCCCCCAGGCCAGCAGCGACTGGGCGAGGGACTGCGCCGTGTCGCCGATGTCCAGCGACGTGCCGATCGCGGTCTCCGAGGCGTACTGGTGCAGCCGCTTGGCCATGGCGATGAGGGAGACGGTCAGCCCCTCCCGCGACGCCGCGGCCGCCAGGATGCTCATCGAGACCACCAGCTCGGAGCCGTCCTCGCGGCGCAGCCGCTGCACTCGCGCGACGTGCGCCTCCCGGGTCTCCATGACCTGCCGCAGACGCCGCGTGACCGTCGGCACGTCGCCGGGCGGCAGCAGGTCCACGAAGGCCATTCCCGGCGTGACCCCGAGCCCGTGGAACGCCGGCGCGTCCAGGTTCGAGCCGACGATCCGCAGGTCCGGGTCCAGGGTGACCGCGCCCAGGATCTGCTCCTGGGCGCCGCCTCCGCCGTCCTCGCCCCCGGCCGGGCGCTCGGGCTCCGCCTCCGAGGCGGGACGGGGTTCGCCGTCCGCCGCTTCCTGCTCGTCCTCCGGGATGTAGCTCTCCAGGGCACGGCTGACGAGGTCGGGCGGCGAGTCGGGCGCGGGCGGAGCCGGGGGCGACGACGGGGGCTGTGCGGGTCGCGGGGGCTGCGGGGACGAGGAGGACGCCGGGGACGGCGTCGCCGCAGGTGACGGCGGTGACGGCGGCTTCGGGGAGGAGGAAGAAGAGGAGCTGGAGTCCATGCGGCCCTCTCACCTCGCTCGCCGTCTCCGGCACGTGGCCGGAGGCATATCCGAGTCCCTGCGATGAAGCCCCGAGATGACCTATTCAATAACAGACGTGTCGGCTTCGCCCACGAGAGAGGGATCACCGGGAACGGCGATCGGGTCACGCGGAGTCACCGTTTCCGGAGGTGCGCGGGGCGCGCGGCACGCGCGGCCGCGCCCGGGCCGCCACCGGCGCGCGCCCGGTCAGTCGAGGGCCGCGAGCACGGCGTCGCTGACGTCGCACAGGTGACGGGCCGCCTCGGGCGAGGTGGTGAGACGGTCCGTGAGGTACGCGAACGCGATACGGCGGTGCGGATCGGCCCAGGCGAGGCAGCAGTTGCTGCCGTTGTGGCCGAAGGCGTCCGGGTGGCTGAGCCGGCCCATCGGCGGGGTCCGGGCGAGGGCCGGCACGAGTCCGTCCTCCGGAACGGGACCGCCGAGTTGGAAGCCCTGGGCCCAGCGGACGGGCAGCTTGATGACGCGGTCCACCTCGCGGCCGTCGGACGACGGGCGCCGGGCCTCGGCCACCGTCGACGGCAGCAGGACGCGGGCGCCGCCGGCCCGGCCGCCGTCGAGCAGCATGCCGTAGAACGCGGCCAGACTGCGCGCGTCGGCGGACACGCCCGCGGAGGGGATGACCGCGTGCCGCACACGCCGCCGGTTCACCACGCGCTGCGTGACCGCGGCGGCCGGGCCGCGGCCGCGCACGGGCACGTGCCGAGGCCACAGCTCGCCGGGCAGCACCGGATGCAGGCCGGTCAGCCCGAGCGGCGCCAGCAGTTCCGACGTCAGCAGGTCCGCGGGCGGAGTCCCGGTGACACGGCGGGCCACCTCGCCCAGCACGAAGCCGTAGGCGATCGGCTGGTAGGCGGGCAGGCGTCCCGGCGGCCAGCGCAGGCGGGCGCCCTCCAGGGCCCGCACCGAGCGCTGCCAGTCCGTCATCGCGAGCGCGTCGCCGAGCATCCCGCGGGCGGTCGCCAGCCCGGAGCGGTGCCGCAGCACCTGCCGGACCGTGACCCGCTCCTTGCCGTGCCTCCCGAACTCCGGCCAGTGCCGGGCCACCGGATCGTCCAGGGCCAGCGCGCCCCGTTCGGCCAGCAGGTGCACCAGCAGCGCGATCAGCGGCTTGCCCGCCGAGAAGGTCCAGAACAGGGCGTCCGGCGCGCACCCGACCGCCTCGTCGACCACGACCTCGCCGTCCCGCAGCACGCACAACTGCGCCGCGGCACCCCGCGACCGGACCAGGTCCACGGCACGGTCCAGGGCGGCCGGTACCGGCCCGTGCCCTCCGGTCGACCGGCCGGCCGCGCCCGTGGGTCGTTCCATCCGATCCGGCTCCGATCCGACTCAGTGCCCGCCGGCCCTCGCCCGCCCCGGCATGGCCCGCCCGAGCGGTCATCGTGCTCCGGCGGGGTGAACACCCGGTGACGGCACGGGACTTGGCATACCGCCGTGAACACCCGCCTCAGCGGCGCGCGTTGTAGGCCGGCATGACGCGGACCAGGGTGTTGAGGACGTGGTCTATGGCGTCGTGCGACGGCTCGTCGGTGAGGTTGGTGAGCAGGCGGGCCAGCCCGTTGACGAGGGTCGGATGGTCGGTGATGTAACTGTTGAGGAGCGGCTGGAAACCGGAGCGGCTCAGGATGTACGTCGCGGCGAAGTTGCCGAGGCGGTAGTAGCGGCCCCAGCGGTGGTTGATCTCGGCGGGGTAGCCCCGCAGGGCGCGTTCACGGGCCGGGCCCGACGGACGGGTCAGGGCCAGCGTGGCGGCCTCGGCCGCGACCTCACCCGACTCCATGGCCTGGTAGATGCCCTCGCCGGTCCACGGGCTGATCGAGCCGGCGCTGTCGCCGACCAGCATGAGCCCGCGCCCGTACTGGGGGCGGCGGTTGAGGCCCATGGGGAGCGCGGCGCTGCGCAGCGGGCCGTCGGCGCCGTCCTCGTCCAGACCCCATTCGGGCGGTGTCCGCTTCAGCCAGGCCCCCAGCGTGGCGCGCATGTCGGGGGAGCGCCTGCCGTTGCGGGTGATCATGCCGAGGCCGACGTTCACGCGGCCGTCGCCGAGCGGGAAGATCCAGCCGTAACCGGCCAGCCGGCCCCCGGACGACGGATTGCGCAGGTCCGCCCACAGCTCCAGGTACTCCTCGTCGGTGCGCTGCGGGCTGCGGTAGTAGCGGCGGACGGCGGTGCCCATCGGGCGGCCCTTGTCGCGGTGGGCGCCCAGGGCCACGGCCAGCCGTGCCGACGCGCCGTCCGCGGCGATCACCAACGGCGCCCGGTGGACGACGGGTTCGCCGTCGGGCCCGGCGGTCGCCTCGACGCCGACGACCCGGCCCGTGCGGTCGGTCACCGGTCCGGTGACCTTCACGCCCGTCTGCAGGCGCGCGCCCGCCGCCTGCGCGTGCCGCACCAGGATCTCGTCGAAGTCGTGGCGGGTACGGGTGAGCGCGTAGTCCGGGAAGCGGGCCAGGGTCGGCCAGTCGATGAGCACTTCGCGGTCGCCGGTCATCCAGCGCATGCCACGCGAGCGGTGCCAGCCGTCGCCGGTCACGTCCACGCCCATGCGCAGCAGTTGGTGGACCGAGCGCGGGGTGAGGCCGTCGCCGCACACCTTCTCGCGGGGGAACTCGTCCTTCTCCAGCAGCAGTACGTCGACGCCGGCGCGGGCGAGATGGAAGGCGGCGCTGGACCCCGACGGCCCGGCGCCCACCACGATGACCTGCGCGTCCTGCGACGTCGCGCGGTCGCCACCGCGGTCGGCCGACGGATCGGGTCCCGACGACCCGCCGGGCGCGGCCGCCCGCTGCGTGTCGTTCACACGGTTCACGTCGTTCTCGTGGCTCTCGTCGTTCACGTCAGCAATCGCTACCCGCCGGGCGGCTGTTCGATGCGGAACCCGTCGGCGGCAGCCGGTGCAGGACGACGTCCGACAGCGTGCCGGCGTCCGCCACCGCGGTCATGTAGGTGCAGTGCGGCTGGCGTCTGCGGTCGGTCGGCGAGCCGGGGTTGAGCAGCCGCAGCCCGCTCGCGGCCGTCGTGTCCCACGGAATGTGGCTGTGCCCGAAGACCAGGACGTCGCTGCCGTCGAACCGCCTCGCGCAGCGCTCCTCCCGCCCGGCGGCCTGACCGGTCTCGTGCACCACCGCGAACCGCACTCCCGCCACCTCGGCCCGGGCCACCTCCGGCAACCGCGCCCGCAGTCCCGGACCGTCGTTGTTGCCGTGGACCGCGACGAGGCGGCGCGCCCGCGACTCCAGCAGGTCGAGCGTCGGCTCGTCCACCCAGTCGCCCGCGTGGACCACCACGTCCGCGGCGTCGATCGCGGCCAGCAGTTCCGCCGGCAGGCGCCGCGCCCGCCGGGGCACATGCGTGTCGGAGGTCAGCAGGAGGCGCACCCGTCGTCCCTTCGTCGGCCTCGCACGGAGAACGGGCCCCGGACGTCGCCGCGTGAGGGGCCGCGCAGGACGAGGCTGCCACGGACGGCCGCCGGGCCGGTCCTGCCGGCGCGTCAGGGGCGCGGCGTGTCGCGGTTGCTGCCGCGGACCCGGTGCGGCGTGTCGCGCCGGGCTCCGCGGTCCCGGTACGGCGTCCGGGCCGTCACAGGCTCGCGAGGAGCCCGTCGAGCGGGGCGGGGACGCGGTCGGGGGTCAGCGCCTCGACCAGGACGCGGCCGTAGTGGATCTTGCGTCCGGACTTGGTACCGAGGAACCGGCGCAGCTGCTGAGGGGAGGTGCGGTCGCGCTGCGCGGGCTGGTCGCGGAAGGTCTGAAGGGCACGCAACTCGCCTTCGGCGCCAACCAGTTCCTCGACGCGTTCCGGGCTGAGCGCGCGGATCAGCTCGTCCTCCAGGTCCGCCGCGCAGACGAAGAACGGCTGCTCCGCCGCACTGGCCCGGGCCAGCCCGCGGGCATAGAAGTCGCGTTCGGCCTCGTCGCACAGCCCGGCCAGGCGCAGGCCCAGACCGGGCGGGCCGAGCAGGCGGGCGAAGCGCGCGATGTTCGTCGCGCCGCCCATCGGCAGCACGCACACCCCCTCGGCGGCCAGGTCGCGGCCACGGAGGGCGGCCAGCGCGGTCACCGCGGCCGCGTCACTGAGCCCCTCCAGGAGGACGGCGGTGCGTACCGGAAGCCGTTCCGCCAGGTCGCGCGCCGGCTCGCCGGGGCCGCCCGCCGCCCACGTGGTGACCGCCTCCCTGAACGCGCCCATGTCCGTGTCCGTCATGCGAGGAGTCTCCGCTCTCGACGTCCGCGGCGACACGGGTTTTCGCACCGTGCCGCGCGGCCGGGCCGTGTCCCGCGACCGGGAGCCCGCCGGGTGCAGGGCCGGGGACGGCGCCTAGGAACCGGCGCCACGTGCCGCGGCCCACTGGTCGATGCGGGCCGTGATGTCGGCGAAGTGCTCCGCTATGGATGCGGCCGCCGCGTCCGGGTCGTGGGCCTCCAGCGCCTCGAGGACCTGCCGGTGCTGCCGGACCACGTGCGCGTGGTCGGTCCGCGGCTTGGCCATGTCCGCTTCGAGCTGCCGGTAGACGTCCCAGAACAGGGCGATCAGCTGCAACGCGAGCACGTTGCCCAGCGGTTCGTAGAGCAGCTCGTGGAACCGCCGGTCGTGGCCGGCCCGGCCCTCGTCGCCGTCGGCGGCGAGCGCGTCCAGCTCCTCGTGCAGCCGGTCCAGGTCGCCGGCGGCCAGCTCGTGGGCGGCACGCCGGATCAGGCCGCTCTCCAGGAGCGCGCGGACCTCGACGATGTCCAGCAGGGCGCGCGGGTTGTCGCGTCGCACCCCGAGCCGGGAGTGGAAGAGCAGGCCGGGCGCCAGGGAGTGGAGCGTGCCCGTGCCGACGTAGGTGCCGTAGCCGTGCCGGACGTCCACGATGCCCAGGGCCTGGAGGCCCTTGAGGGCCTCGCGTACCGAGTTGCGGCTGACGCCCAGCGTGCGCATCAGCTCGGGCTCCGGCGGCAGGGGGTCGCCGGGGTCGAGGTCCATCTCGACCACCAGCTCGACGATCCGGTCCTGGACGGTGGGGCGCCGCAGCCGATCCGGGTGTGCCGCCGCGCTGTCGAGGGCCTGGCGCGCCGCCGGGGACCGCGCCGCCGTCACCTGCGACGTCGTGGGCGACACCGTGGCGGGGGGCTTGCGCTGCACTGGCATGGAGCCTAGGTTACCCCCACGGTAGGACGTCGGACATCCTACGTCCTACATCACCGGCCACCAGCTCCCGAGGATGCGAGCCCCATGAGCAACTCACCCGCCGCGCCGCTGCAGTGGCGGGTGAGTTGCTCAGACAGGACTGGAAGGCGTTCAGTGCTGCCTGGCTCGGCTACGGCATGGACGGCTTCGACTTCGTCCTGATCACCCTGGTTCTGACCGAAATCGGAAAGGACTTCCACCTTTCCACGGTGCGCGCCGCCACCCTCGTCTCCGCGGCTTTCGTGTCGCGCTGGTTCGGCGGTCTGGCCCTGGGGGCGCTCGGCGACCGCTTCGGCCGCCGCCCGGCCATGGTGCTCAGCATCTGCCTGTACGCGGTGGGCTCGGTGCTCTGCGGCTTCGCCTGGGGCTACTGGTCGCTGTTCGCGTTCCGGATGATCGTCGGCCTCGGCATGGCCGGCGAGTACAGCGCCAGCGCCACCTACATCCTCGAGAGCTGGCCGCAGCGGATACGCAACACCGCCAGCGGGATGCTGCTCTCGGGCTACCCGCTGGGCAGCGTGCTGGCGGCCAAGACGTACGCCTGGGTGGTGCCGCACACCAGCTGGCGGGTGCTGTTCTGGATCGGCATCCTGCCGGTGGTGCTGGCGATCTACCTGCGGCGGCGGCTGCCGGAGGCGACCGAGTGGCAGGAGGCCCGCACGGCCGGGCGGCCCCAGGTGAACGCCACCGGCCGGCTGTTCGCCGGGCGCGCCAAACTGTGGAACCTGCCGGTCTGCGTGATCGCGGCCGTCGCCCTGCTGGTGGTGCTCCGCGGCGAGTCCCTCGCGGTGACGCTGTCGCTGGTCGCCGTGATCGCCGCCTGCTTCGTGACGCTGTCCGTCGGGTTCGCGGAGCGGCTGTGGCCGGTCGTGGTGGCGCTCATGGTCACCGTGTTCTGCGCGTTCCTGTACTCGTGGCCGCTCCAGTCGCTGCTGCCCACCTACCTCAAGACCGACCTGCACTACGACCCCGCCCAGGTCTCCGACGCCCTGCTCTACGCCGGCTTCGGCTACGCCGTCGGCAGCGTCCTGGTCGGCTACCTCGGCGACCGGTTCGGCACCCGCCGCGCCTACATCGCGATGCTCGTCGCCTCGCTCGTCTTCGTCTACCCGGTCTTCGCGCTGGGCGAGGGCCACACCGTCGCGCTGTGGGTGCTGCTGTTCCTGCTCGTCGGCACCAGTTCCGGCGCCTCGGGCGTGCTGCCGAAGTACGTCAGCGACCACTACCCGATGGAGATCCGCGCCGCCGCCCTCGGCTTCAGCTACAACGTCGGCGCGCTCGGCGGCGCCGCCGCGCCGGTGCTCGGCGCGAAACTCGCCGAGCCCCTCAGCCTCGGCACCGCCATCACCGTGCTGTCGCTGGGCGTGACCGCCCTGCTCGTGCTGCTCATCGCCTTCGACGTCCCGGCCCGCGTGCAGCGGGCGGCTGACGCCAGGGGCGGCGGGCATCCCCGTTCCACGCTCCAACCCACCAGTGAGAAGGTCTGATGTTCCACGGAGTCATCCCTCCCCTGTGCACCCCGCTGACCGAGGACGGCGAGGTGGACACCGCGTCGCTGGAGCGCCTCACCGGCTTCCTGCTCGACGCCGGCGTGCACGGCCTGTTCGTCGGCGGTTCGACGGGCGAGATCGCCCAACTCGCCGACGGCGACCGGGACACCGCACTGCGGACGGTCGTCGCCACCGCCGCCGGACAGGTCCCGGTGCTGGCCGGCGCGATCGACACCGGCACCCGGCGGGTGCTGGAACACGCCCGCCGGGCCCAGACGCTGGGCGCCGACGCGGTCGTGGTCACCGCCCCCTTCTACGTCGGGGTCGGCGACGCGGAGGTCCGGGAGCACTACGAGACGCTGCACGCCGCCCTCGAACTGCCCGTCGTCGCCTACGACATCCCCTCCAACGTGCACTACAAGCTGCCGCCCGCACTCCTCGGCGAGCTGGCGCAGGTCAAGGTGATCAGCGCCGTCAAGGACTCCTCCGGGGACCTCGAGAGTTTCCAGAAGGTCCTCGACCGGACCGAGGGCAGCGGCGCGGCCTGCCTCACCGGCTCGGAGACCCTGGCGGACCTCGCGCTCGAACGCGGCGCCGACGGCATCGTGCCGGGCCTGGGCAACGTCGACCCGCACGGGTACGTCCGGCTCTACGAGGCCGCCAGGAAGGGCGACTTCGCCGCGGCCCGTGAAGAGCAGCGCCGCCTCGCCGCGCTGTTCGGGATCATCGAGGTCGCCGACCGCGGCCGGGTGGGCCGGATGTCCGCCGCGCTCGGGTCGTTCAAGGCGGCGCTGGCCGCGCGCGGCGTCATCGCCTGCGCGCGCACGCAGGAGCCCCTGCTGCCGCTGACCCTGGACGAGGCAGCCCGTGTGGCCGCGCTCGTCGAGTCCGCGGGCCTGGGCCCCGTGTCGTGACGCCCGCGCGGTGACGCGCCACGAAGGCGCCGCGCGGTGTGGGTCGTGAACGATGCCGCGCGGCCCGCGTCATGACCGATGCCGGGCGGTGTCCGGCCCCCGGTGGAGCCCGGAAGCCGCCCGTGCCGCCCGGTGAAGTGACCCCACGGGCGGCGACGTTGACGTACAGCGCGGCGAAGTGCCACTGACCGTGCCCTGATTCCCGCGGGAACCGGACTCCCGAGAGGGACTCTCCCCAGGAGGCAGTCATGCCGCTCGACCGTCGCCGGCTCGTCGTCCTTCCCTTCGCCGCGGGCCTGCTCGCCTTGGCGGGCCGGCCCGCCGAGGCCGCCGCCGCGCCCCCCGCGGGCGCGGGCCCCGCCGCACCGCATCCGCGGCCCGGCCGTGCCGTGGCCGCCACCGATCCGCCGGCCGCGGCCGACCCGCGGTTCGAGCAGTCCGTGCCGTTCACCGCCGGCACCGAGGGCTACGTGCTGTTCCGCATCCCCTCGCTCGTCCGCACACCGCGCGGCACGGTCGTGGCGTTCGCCGAGGCCCGCGCCGCGAGTGCGGACACCGGCCGCATCGTCGTCGCCGCCAAACGCTCCCTCGACGGCGGCCGCACCTGGGGCCCGCTGGCGGTGGTCGCGGGCGACGGCACCGGCACGCAGGGCAACCCCTGCCCGGTCGTCGACCCCCGCAGCGGCGACATCGTGCTGCTCACGTGCAGCAACGCCGCAGGCGCCACCGAGAAGGCCATCATGTCCGGACAGGTCGCGCCGGCCGACGGGCGGCGCGTGTGGGTGCAGCGCAGCGCCGACGACGGCCGCACCTTCGGCCCGCTGCGGGAGATCACCGACCAGGCCAAGGACCCCGGGTGGCGCTGGTACGCCACCGGTCCCGGGCACGCCCTCGCCCTCACCGCGGGCCCCCACCGCGGCCGGCTCGTCGTCCCGGCCAACCACTCCGTTCCGCCCGTCCCCGGTTCCGCCGACACCGGCAGCGAGCCGAAGTACTACGGCGGGCACAGCCTGCTCAGCGACGACGGCGGTGCCACCTGGCGGATCGGCTTCCGGGACGACACCCCCGACGGCGTGATCAACGCCAACGAGTCCAGCGCGGCCGAACTCCCCGGCGGCCTGGTCTACTTCAACGCCCGCGACCAGTACGGAACCTCGGCGGCCACCCGCGTCGACGCCCGCAGCGCCGACGGCGGCACCACCCTGACCGCGCCCTACGCACCCCAACCCGGCCTCGCGGGGCCGGTCGTGCAGGGCAGCGTGCTCCAAGTGCCCGGCGGGCCGCTGGTGTACGCCGGGCCCTGTGACCCGGACGCGCGCGCGGTCATGGCGCTGCGCACGAGTTCCGACGGCGGCCGCACCTGGGCCACCGCCGTCACCCTCTCCACGCTGCCCGCGTCCAACAGCGACCTCGTGCTCCTGGACCCACGCACCGTCGGCCTCGTGTACGAGACCGGCACCGGTTCGCCCTACGGCACGCTCACCTTCGTGCGTGTCCCCGTGTCCGTCCTGCGGACCTGACCCGCGTCAGTCCAGGTGAGAGGCCAGTTCGGCCACGACCGCGCCGAACCGGGCGAGCACCAGGGACAGATGGCCCTCCGCGGGTTCGAGGTGGGCGGTGGCCGCGGGCAGGTGCCCGGCCAGCCAGCGACCGTGGGCGTAGGGCACCATGCGGTCCTCCGCGCCCTGCCACACCGCGACCGGGGTGGTGATGGCCGCCGGGTCGAAGCCCCAGCCGGTGACGAACGCCAGGTCGTCGTCGCGCCAGCCGGCCACGCCGGTGGCCACGGCCGCCCGGAAGAGGGCCGCGGTGTAGCCGGCGAACGCGTCGGTGAGCGCCCGGCGGTCCACCTCGGACACCAGGTCGCCGAGCGCGGCGGCGACGTCGTCGCCGCTCACCTTCGCCAGCGCGGGGGCCTGCGCTTCGAGGAAGGCGGTCAGCGGACCCTCACCGGAGACGGCCGCGCCGAACTCCTCGACGTTCTCCTCGCCCATGCCCTCCAGCCAGTCCAGGCCCTCGGCGGCGTAGGGCGCGACGCCGGCGATCGTGGCGGCGCCGCGGCAGCGATCGGGGAGGAGCGCCGCGCAGGCCAGCGCGTGCGGTCCGCCGCCGGACCAGCCGGCGGTCACGAAGCGGTCGGCGCCCAGCGCGTCCAGGACGGCGGCGGTGTCCGCGGCCACCGCGGCGACCCTGCGGCCGGGTTGCGGGGTGGACGCCCCGTACCCGGGCCGGCTGCACGTCACCAGGCGCAGGCCGTGCGCGGCGGCGGCGGCCGCCATCGGCGTGAACAGCAGCGCCGCGGAAGGGGTTCCGTTGTGCAGGACCAGGGGCGTGCCGCCGTCGGGACCGGCCACCAGGTACTCGAGCGTGCGGCCGTCGGGCAGGGAGAGGAGTGTCATGGCAGGAAGCTACGCGGCCGGGCGCGGGCCCGGGAACCGGGGGCACGCCCCCGCGCCGGACACCGGCCGGCCCTTCCCGAGACGCCGCACCTCGCAGGCCGGCCGGATCACGTGCGCAGATGGTGCTCGATGTCCTCGTGGAAGGCGGTCAGGGCGGCGTCGGTGAGGGTCGGGCGGGTGTCCGCGATGGCCGTGAGGTAGTCGTCGGTGCCGGCCGGCGCGCCGGTGCGGTCGCTGACCTCCCGCTCGAAGGCCCGCTGGGCGCCCTTGCGGGCGGCGAACTCGATGTCGGCCGGGGTGAACATCGCGCTGGCCCCGACCAGCCGGCCGACGTCGACGGTCGCGGTGGCCGGGCCCAGGTAGCGGTTCCAGATGGCCTGGCGGGCCGCCTCGTCCGGGGGGCCGACGGGAAGGATGTAGTCGAACCTGCCGGGCCGCAGGAACGCCGCGTCCAGCGTCCGCAGGGAGTTGGTGGCGCAGATCAGCAGCCGGTCGTCGTGGTCGCGGAACGCCGGGATCAGCTTGAGCAGTTCGTTGGTGACGCCGTGGCCGGGGTCGACCGCGACACCCGAGCGGGCGGCCGCGATCTCCTCGACCTCGTCGATGAACAGCACGACGCTCTCCAGCTCCGCGAGGTCCGCGAACACGTCGCGCAGCGACGCGGCCAGCCCGCCGCCGGCGGCCATCCGGGACGGGAAGAGCTCGACGAACGGCCAGCCCAGGCGTGAGGCGACGGCCTTGGCGAAGGTCGTCTTGCCGGTGCCCGGCGGCCCGAAGAGGATCACGGCCTTGGGCGGGGACACGCCGTAGCGCTCGGCGGTCTCGGGCTCGACCAGCGGCAGGACGATGCGCTTCTCGATCGCGTCCTTGGCCTCGTGCATCCCCGCGAGCCGCTCCCACAGCCCGTCCGGCAGGACGCGGCCCCCGAGTTCGGCGAGCAGGCCCGCGTCGGACGCGCCCAGGTGCTCCAGCTTCTCGTAGTAGACCAGCCCTCCGGTCCGGGTGTAGCCGCTGTTCCCGAGTGCCGACGTGCCGCTCGACTCGGGGGAGAGCAGCGCCCCGAAGCGGCGCACGCCGGTACCCCGCAACCTGCGTTCCAGCTCGGCGATCAGCGTGCTGCCGAGACCGCGGTTGCGCCAGCGCGGGGACAGGGCGACCAGGAGGATCCACGCCCGCTCGCCCTCCACCCGGGCCACGACCATGCCCACCAGCTCGTCGCCGACCACCGCCACCACGGCCGGCTGGCCGGCACGGGCGGCCGTCACGACCTCGGAGACGGGGAAGACCGGCGTGGACAGGTCTCCCTGACGGCCCTGGTCCCACAGCTGGATGGCCTGGTCGAGGTCGTCGTCGTGGAAGTCCCTCAGGTGCCAGAGCGACACCGCGGCCTCCTCCGGAACGGAGACGTTTCCCGTCATTGTCCGATGGCCGGGCCGCCGGGACAAACCGCGCGGATCGACCACTGCGAGAGGGCATCAAAACGAACGATCGATCGTTTTGATGTAGGGTCGGCGTATGCCGAGAGTGAGCCAGGAGTACCGGGACGCCCGCCGCGCCCAGATCCTCGCCGGCGCCAGACGCTGCTTCGTGCGGGACGGCTTCCACGGCACGTCCATGCAGGACCTGTTGACCGAGGTGGGCCTGTCGTCGGGGGCCGTCTACCGCTACTTCCCCGGCAAGCGGGACATGATCGTCGCGATCGCCGAGGAGAACCTCGCCGAGGTGGCGGCCGAGATCCGCAGGATGACCGGGGCCAGGCCGCAGGTCGGCATCGGAGAGGTGCTCGCCGGCATCTTCCAGGTGATCAGGGAACGCCACGAGCAGGACGGCTTCGCCACCATCGCCGTGCTGGTGTGGGCGGAGTCCCTGCGCGACCCCGGGCTCGCCGAGCGGATCAGAAGCACCCTCTCCGGCGTGACCGCCGAACTCACCGAACTGGTCCGGGAGCGCCAGGAACAGGGCGTGCTGCCCGCCGGCGTGCCGCCCGAACAGCTCACACAGGTGATCGTGGCGGCCGTGCCGGGCTACATCCTCCAGTTGGCCACCCTCGGTCCTGTAGTAGTGGAGGGCCTTCCGGGCGCCGTCCGCGCCCTGTGGCCGGACTGACGGCGGCGACAGCCCCCGATGGTGAGGGAGAGAGCCCGTGGGTGAGGCAGAGGCGTCCAGAGGGCCGGCGACCGTCGTCGTCGACACGCACGGCGCGGTCAGGGCCTGGAACGACACCGCCCAGCGGATGCTCGGCCGGGGCTCCCCGGAGTCCATGGCGCAGACCCTGCACACCCTCTGGGCGGACCAGGCCTCCGCGTCCGCGTGGCGGCAGCGCCAGTCCGCCCGCTCCTGGACGGCGTCGCTCGCCGCCGCCGGCCGGGAGGGAGACGATCTCCGGTTGTCGGTCCACGCCCAGCCGCTGCAGGGCCTCGACGTGGAACCGCTCTGGGTCCTGTCCGTCCGCCCGGCGGGGGACGGGACGGACGACACGGGACCCGGGTCCCACGACCGGCTCGTCCTCATGAACGAGGCCAGCGCCCGCATCGGCACCACCCTCGACATCCACCGCACGGCCGACGAACTGGCCGCGGTCGGCATCGACCACTTCGCCGACTTCACGCTCGTCGAACTGCTCGACAGCGTCCTGCGCGGCGAGGAGGCGCGGCCCGCCCCCGGCCCGGAACGCATGCTCTTCCGGTGCGTCGCCCACCGGTCCGTGCTGGACGGACGCCCGGAGGCCGCCGTCTCCATCGGCGCCACCCAGCTCTTCCCCAAGGACTCACCGGTCGGAGTCGCGCTGGCCACCGGCAGGGGATCGCACCACCGGCGCGGCGACGACTCCTGGCAGTGGTGGGAGCAGGACGCTCAGGACCGCCCCGGTCCCGGCACGGCCGCGTCGGCGCACTCCTTGATGGTGGTACCGCTCCAGGCCCGCGGCGTCATCCTGGGCGTGGTCCTCTTCGGGCGGCACCGCACCCGGGCACCGTTCACCGACGAAGACCTCGTCCTCGCCGAGGAGTTCGCGGCGCTCGCCGCGGTCTGCGTCGACAACGCCCGCCGCTACACCCGCGAACACCACGCCGCCCTCGCCCTCCAGCGCGGCCTGCTGCCGCACAGCATCGACGGCAAGTCCGCCGTCGACAGCGCCACGCGCTACCTGCCGGCCGCGTCTCCGGCCGGGCTCGGCGGCGACTGGTACGACGTGGTCCCGCTGTCCGGGGCCCGGGTCGCCCTCGTCGTCGGCGACGTCGCCGGCCACGGCCTGCACGCCGCTGCGGCCATGGGCCAGCTGCGGACCGCCGTGCGCACGCTCGCCGACGTCGACCTGCCGCCGGACGAACTCCTGACCCAGCTCAACGACGTGGTGATCCGGCTGGAGAAGGAGACGGCCGCGGCGTACCACTCCGGGGCCGAGTACGGATTCGCCGCTGACGAGGGCCCGGCCGTGGGGGAGTTCAGCGCCGCGTGCCTCTACGTCGTCTACGACCCGGTGGCCGGCCGATGTTCGGCGGCGAGCGCGGGCAACGTGCCGCCCGTGCTCCTGGCCCGCGGCGAGGCGCCCGTACCGGTGGACGTGCCCATCGGCCCGCCGTTGGGCGTCGGCGGTTACCCCTTCGAACTCGCGGAGTTCGACGTGCCCGAGGGCAGCCGGCTCGCGCTGTTCACCAAGGGGCTGCTGCGGGCGCTGGACGAGGACCCCGACAGCGCCGTCCGCACGGCGGCCAAGATCCTCGACCAGCCGTCCCTCACCCTCGAACAGGTCAGTGACGCGCTGCTGAAGCACGTGCCGGACGAGGGGCCGACCGACGACGTCGCCCTGCTCCTGGCCTGCACCCGCCTCCTGGCGCACCACCAGGTCGCCACCTGGGAGGTCGCCGCCGACCCCGCGGCCGTCCCCGACCTGCGCAGAGCCGTCACCGGCCAACTCGCCACCTGGGGCCTGGACGAGCTGGCCCTCACCACCGAACTCGTCGCCAGCGAACTCGTCACCAACGCCATCCGCTACGGCGGCGGCCCCATCGAACTGCGCCTGATCCGCGACACCACGCTCATCTGCGAGGTGTCGGACGGCAGCAACACCGCCCCGCACCTGCGGCGCGCCCGGGACTTCGACGAGGGCGGCCGCGGACTGCTGCTCGTCGCCCAGCTCACCGACCGCTGGGGCAGCCGCCAGGGTCGCCGCGGCAAGACCATCTGGGCCGAGCAGCCGCTGCCCGGCCACACGGGTACGACGATCATGCACGGCAGTTGAGGCCGCACGCGGCGGGCAGAGTGCGCGCCGCGCCTTCCAGCCGGTGCGGGTATCCCGCCGGTCCGAGGTCCTCCGACCGGCGGGCCCTCTGGCGTTCGCACTGACATCCCGGTTGGATCGCGCTCGAAGACGTGGGCCGCGCACGGCAGTGCCCGGCGGAAGGGTGTGGGACATGCGCATGGGCATCACCGGGCACCGCGGGCTGCCCGAGCACGTGGAGCGGATGGTCCGCGCCGCGCTCGTGGACGTGGTCGAGCAGCAGGACCCGCACGGCCTCGTCGGCGTCACGTGCGTCGCGGACGGGCCCGACACCTGGTTCGCCGAGGCCGTGCTCGACCACGGGGGCCGGATCGAGGTGGTCGTGCCGGCCGAGGAGTACCGCGAGAGCCTGCCGGAGAGTCACCGTGCGACCTACGACGCGCTGCTGCGCAGGGCGAGCGAGGTGCACTCCACGGGCCTGCGGGAGTCGGATTCCCACGCGCACCAGGCCGGCAGCGAGATCGTGGTGCGGACCGTGGAACTGCTCCTGGCGGTGTGGGACGGCAAGCCGTCCCGCGGCTACGGGGGCACCGCGGACGCCGTCGCCTTCGCCGCACGCACCGGGGTCCCGTACGCGGTGGTCTGGCCGGACGGAGCCGTGCGGGACTGAGCCGGGTGCCGTGGCCGCCGCGTGCGGGGCGGCGGCGTGCGGGACCGAGCCCGCGGCTCGGCGTGCCGCGCGGGCGGCGGCACGCCGCCGTCGCAGGACCACGCGCTCCCGGTGACGCTCCCGGTCACGCGGTCACGCGGTCACGCGGTCACGGGGTCACGGGGTCGCGGCGGACACCGCGGGGTCCCGCGCCTCCCCGCTGCCGACCACGCCGGCCCAGCGCTGGAACAGGCCGGCCAGGTCACCGCAGTAACTGCGCGCGCCCTTGCGGTGGGTGCCCTCGAGCGCGCCGAACGACCACCCCGCGGCGTTCACCGCGACTGCGTCGTACGAGGGGGCGGTCGCGTAGAACGCGGCCAGGCGGGGGCCGAGTTCGGGCATCTCCTCCGCCGGCAGGCCGGGCGCGGCGAAGGTGATCCGCTGGATCACGCCGGTGCTCGCCCGGACGGTCAGGGCCAGGGAGTACGACTGGCGGGGCAGGAACCGGGCGAGGTCGGCCACGGTGTCCTCCGAGGGTGCCGCGGCACCGGACAGCGCCGTGATCGCGGAGGCGCCGCTCGGCGTGACCGGCCCCTGGACCCCGAAGCAGATCGCGAGGGTGTCCCTGCCGTGGTCGACCGACGCGAACCGCACCTGTGCCAGGCCGAAGTGGCGGAAGGTGTCGACGTACAGGCGCAGGGACCCGGGGACACCGGGCGCCGTCAGAACCTCCTGCAACGGGCGCGGCGTGTCGAAGTGCACCCGGGTCGAGACCAGCCCGGAGTCCGCGTCGAAGTCGCACGAGTACTCGGTGGCACCGCGGTTGGACGCGGCCCAGCCCTTGAGCGCCGGCAGCAGCGGGTCGCCCGGGTCCAGCAGACCCGCGGCGACGGCCCGGCCCGTGACGTTGAGCCGGCGGCGCGGATAGAGACGGAAGCCGAGGCTGTCCCGCGGCCGGTCGGTGGTCTTCAGCATGAGCGCACCCGTGCTGAAGCCCTCCGCGAACGCGTCGACGACGGTACGGGTCAACGACTCGTCGTACGGCGCGCCGAGAACCTCGGCGGTCGCACTGATGTCGGTGAGGAAGCGGTCCCTCGAGAATGCGGGTCCCGTGAAGTTCATGGAGTGGTCCTGGATGAGGATGGAGAAGGCTGAGGGGCGGTATCGACTCCCGAATGCGCTTGAGGGTCCGGGACGTTGTCGCGTCGTGCACTCGACTGTGAGCGCGGTTGCGTGAATTGTTCCACCGCAGCGCGGATTTCAACATGTCCGGGTTCGAGGACGCTTCAGAAGGGCGAAAGGTGTCGGCCGCCCGGGGTTCAGAGTGAGGTCCCGAACGGCACGAAGGGAACACCTGAACGAATGTGCGCCTTCGGTGAGGGAACACGGAAATCATCCGTCCCACAGGTCACTCCTCCGCGCGCCCCGGGCCGTGCCCTGCGTGCTGATCCGGCCACCGTCCCGTCGGCCGTCGGCCAGTCGCTCCGTCCGGCAGCCTCCAGGGTGCCGGGACAACTGGTCCCGCGGGGCGAGTTGGCCGCCTCGGAACGGTCGCCGGAAAATCCGTTCGCTTCACTTCCGTCTCACGGGACAGGCGGTGGTGGAGAAGAACGACGTCCGTGACCGACCGAGCGAGCAATGGAGGAACCATGGTCGCTGACTGGCAGAACCGCGCCGCATGCCGCGACGAGGACCCGGAACTGTTCTTTCCCGTCGGGTCCACCGGCCCGGCCGTGCTGAAGATCGAGGAGGCGAAGGCCGTCTGCCGGCGCTGCCCGGTCATGGCGCAGTGCCGTGCGTGGGCACTGGAGTCCGGCCAGGAGGCCGGCATATGGGGCGGCCTGAGCGAGGAGGAGCGCCGTGCGGCACGGCGCCGCGCCAACCGGCTCCGTGCGCGTGCGCGCGACAGCTAGGGCCGTCGTGTGGATCTCCGTTGGATCTCCGTGGACGCAGGAGCGGTGATCCACACGACAGGCCGCCTAGGGGCGCGGTGCGCTGTGCCAGCGCCAGTCGGTGGCGGGCTCGCGCCCGGGAAGGTCGCCCCGGCCCGTCGCCCACAGCAGCGTCGGCCAGGGGGCCGTGCCGTCCGGCGCCTCGGGGAAGAGGCGGTGCAGGACGCGGGCGCAGACCGGTGCCGGTGCCGTCCAGTCGAGCCCGAGGCCCGAGGCCAGGTCGTGGGCGTGTGCGAAGAGTTCGACCAGACCCATCGCCGCGGAGCCCGCCGGGTCGGTTGTGCCGAAGACGTGGAAGGCGCGCGCCTCCGGTGAGGCCGTGCGCACCATGGCCACATGCAGGGCGCCGCACGCCTCCACGACCTGCACCAGGCCCTGCGGCCCGGCCTTGCGGTCGGCGAAGATCACGTTCGCCGGCTTGCCGGGCGCGCTCTGGAGCCAGACGAGGGGCACGTCGGCTGCCGACGGCGGTGACTGCGGCCCCAGTTGGGCTCCGTACGAGAAGAGGTCGTCCGCCAGGTGCTCGGCGGTCTCCCAGCAGGTCCACGTCAGCGTACCGGCCGGACGGTCCCAGTCCGCCGCGAGCGCGGCGGGTGTGCGCAGCAGGTCGACGACCAGCCCGACCCCCTCGGCGAGGTCGTCGGCGGTCACCGGGCCGGGGGAGTGCGACGGGTTCACGTGATCATGATTGGCCATCCGCCGAGCCTATGAGCGCGCGGGCCGGAGGTCCACCGGTTCTCGGCGTACGGAGCCACGCGCCGCGCCCGCCACGGCCGTTGCCCGCGACGCGACGTCCCGCGACGCCGTCCCGCGCGGCCCCGCGCACGCCGTGCCGGACGCGCCGGCCCGCCCTGTTCGGCCCTCCCGTCCGGCGCTCAGGCGTCCGGGTCGGCGAGTCGCCCGAGTAGCGCCACGACGTCGGCGTGCGCCACCGGCCGGAAGAAGCGGGCGTCGACGTCCTCGACGGCGGCGATCGCCCGCGGGGCCAGCTCCGCCCCGGACTTCGTGACGCGCAGCCGCTTGGCGCGGGTGTCGAGCGGGTCGACCTCGCGTTCGACCAGGCCCTTGGCCTCAAGGGCGCGCAGCACCTGCGAGGTCATCTTGACGTCCGTGCCCGCCTGGCGCGCCAGGGCCTGCTGGTGGGGATGCTCGCCGCGGGTGTTGAGCCACCAGGCGCAGGCGAGCAGGACGAACTGGACGTGGGTGAGGTCCAGCGGGCCGAGGGCGGCCGCGATGTCCCGCTGCCAGCGCAGGGTGGCGTGCCACAGCAGGAAGCCGGGGCTCTCGCCAGGGGGGAGGGCCATCAGGCGGCGGCCAGCTTCACCAGGGCGGCCATGGTCTCCGGCCAGTCTCCGGTGACCGCCGGGCCGATCCGCGGGCCGAGTTCCCCGGCGCCGGCTCCGGTGATCTCCATCCGGTACGTCACGCGGGTGGCCAGGCCCGTCCCCGCGTCGACGCGGTGGGTGGTGCGCAGCACCAGGCCCTCGAACCGGGCCTCGTCCACGAACCGTTCGCCGGCCACGACGTCGGCGACCACCAGGCGGACCGGGTCCTCGCCCGCCGGGGTCATCACGATCTCGGCGCCCTCACGGAAGGGACCGTCGATCCTGATGGCGACGATGTCGGCGTTCCACGTCCACCAGTTCTCGACGTCGGCCCACAGGCGCCAGATGGCCTCGGGCGCGGCAGTGGTCTCGACGCTGTGCTCGTACGTCCACATCACGGGCCTCCATGCGGGAAACGCCTTCGATTTGGTCTACGCGCAGACTATCTCCGCGCAGACTATCTGTCCAGGGGTCCGGCCGCGCCGAGCGGGCATCCAGCCCGCACGAGGGTCCCGGCCGCGATCAGCGAGCGCTCGCCGGCACCCGGCCTTCGGGCCGTCCCCACCGCCGACGTGCCACGTGCCCGGCAGCAGCGGGACGCGCACTCACCCCCACAGCGGCCTCCACGCCACCCCGTCCGGCCGGACAGCCGGGTCCTGGCGGAAGCGCGCGAACAGGGACACGACCTGCGCGCGGTCGCGGAGCACGCACCGCACATGGGACTCGGGCGAGCCGTCGCGGAACTCGGCCGCGTAGCCACCCTCGCTCCTGCCCGCGTCGGCGCCGACGCCCACCTGGAGATACCGCCCGGGCACGTCCTCGAGGATCACGAACCAACTGCCCGCGGACAGGCCGCGTATCGCCCGCTCGACGGTCTCCGGATCGGGATCCGCCACCGTCGGCCCGCCACACGACCGCAACTCCAGAGCGTGCGGCGCCCGCAGCGCCGGGGGAACGTGGACGACGTCCTTCTGCGGGTCGAAGCACACCAGGCCGTGCCGGGCGGCGAGTGCGACGACCCGTGGCGCCAGGTCGGCGGCGCCCGGCCAGGGCATGGACACCAGCACGTGGCCGGCGTCGCCGGACACCTGCGGCCGGTCTCCCGGCGAAGCCGGACCGGCCCCGGCCGCATCCCCCTCCGGCGGCGCGACCGGGACGGGCTCGGAGGCGGCGGTCTCCAGGGCCGTGCGGAACGCCGCCACGTGCGCCGACGGGCGCACGGCCGTCGCGTCCGCCGCGCAGAGGCGCAGGTACGTCTCCCGTGCGGCGGCACACGAGGGCCGCACCTCCTCCGACCACACCCCGAGATCGAAACTCACGGCCATCCCCCTCGCACGCCGGCAACCCGATGGTCGCGATGCTAGGGCCGCCCACTGACAGGGCGTGCCGTCAGGAGACCGTCGCCGGGGCGTCCCGGACCGTCACGTTGGCATGGCTCTCCTGGAAGCTCTGGTCGGAGACGAGGGTCAGCCGGGCCGTGGCCTGGAACTCGGGCAGGGTGGTGGACCCGCAGGACACCATCGTGGTCCTCAGTTTGGCGACGGTCAGGGCCAGCCCCTCGTCGAGGTCGCCCGCGTAGGGGACGTAGCCGTCCACGCCCTCCTCGAAGAGCAGCCCCTGGCCCCCCTGGCCGTAGCGCTGCCAGTTGCGGGCCCGGTTCGACCCCTCGCCCCAGTACTCCTTGACGAACCCGTCGCGGGTCGGCAGCTTCGCGCCGGCCGCCTGGTCGAAGCGGGCGAAGTAACGGCCCATCATGACGAAGTCGGCGCCCATCGCCAGCGCCAGGGCCACGTGGTAGTCGTGCACCAGCCCGCCGTCGGAGCAGACCGGCACGTACTCACCGGTGCGCTCGCACCAGGCGTCCCGGGCCGCGGCGACGTCCAGCACGGCACTGGCCTGGCCGCGGCCGATGCCCTTCTGGTCCCGCGTGATGCAGATGGAGCCGCCGCCGACCCCGACCTTGACGAAGTCCGCCCCCGCCTCGGCGAGGAAGGCGAAGGCCTCGCCGTCCACCACGTTGCCCCCGCCCACCGGGACCGACGGGTAGTGCTCCTTCACCCAACGGAGCGCCTGCGCCTGCCAGTCGCTGTAGCCGTCGGACGAGTCGAAGCACAGCACGTCCGCACCCGCCTCCACCAGAGCGGGGACCCGCTCCCGGTAGTCGTGGGTGTTGACTCCCGCACCCACGCGCAGGCGCTTGGCCGGGTCCACGAGCTGGTGCGGGAAACGCTTGTTGTCTGCGTAGTCGGAGCGGAACACCAGGTACTGCAGGCGCCCTTCGGCGTCCAGCACCGGAAGGCAGTCCAGCCGCTCGTCCCACAGGCGCGCGTTGGCCTCCGAGAGCGTCACGTCGGCGCCGGCGTGGGGCAGGCCGGCGACGGGGACCATCCGCGCGCTGACCGGTCCGTCCAGGTCGTGGCGCTGCGGGTGGAAGTCCCGCGAGGTCACCAGGCCCAGCAGCCGGCCGGTGGCGGTTCCGTCGTCGGTGACCGCGGCGGTGCTGTGACCGGTGCGGCGCATGGTCTCGGCCAGCAGACGGAACGTGTCGTCGGGACGCACGTTGGTGTCGCTCGTGACGAACCCGGCCTTGAAGTTCTTCACCTGGCGGACCGCGGAAGCCTGGTCCTGGACCGGCTGGTTGTGGTGCAGGAAGCTGAGTCCGCCGTTGCGCGCCAGCGCGATGGCCAGTTCGGGCGTGCTGACGGCCTGCATGATCGCCGACGTGAAGGGGGACTGCAGCGTGATGGCCGGCGCCTCGCCGACGGGGTGCCGCACCAGGGGCGTGCGCAGGTCGACGGTCGCGGGCGAGCAGTCGGTGCGCGTCCGGTTCGGCAGGAGCAGGTACTCGTTGAACGTCCGCGAGACCTCGGCGATGATCTGTGCCACTCGTTCCTCCTGAGCCGTCGGCCGGGGCCGGCTGCCCCCACCTGGGGATCGGTCGTGACCAGGCACCTTATCGATCACCACGGGTGCCGCACGAATCGCCGCCCCGCCCGACGCCCCGGATGCCGCGCCGATGATTTCCCGGCGCGCGGAGGGTCGTTAGACCCAAGAGGAAGGAGACCCCATGCCGACACAGGGATCCGCTCAGCGGCCCCACGCCGAACTCGACGCCCGCTACAGCTCCGCGCTCAATCCGCGCCCGGGAGCCGGCGAGGTCACCGCGACCGACTGGGACGAGGCCCAGCGGCGGATGGAGGCCGCCGAGATCTTCTGGCTGTCCACGGTGCGGCCCGACGGGCGCCTGCACGTCACCCCGCTGATCGCCGCGTGGCACGCCGGAGCGCTGTACTTCTCGACCGGCGAGACCGAGCAGAAGGCGCGCAACCTCGCCCACGACGGGCACTGCGCGCTGACCACGGGAGGCAACTCGCTGACCGAGGGGATGGACCTGATCCTGGAGGGCACCGCCCGGCGGGTCGCCGACCCGAAGGAGCTGGAGGCGATGATCGGCGCGTACGAGGCGAAGTACGGGGCGCACATGACCTCGGCCGAGGGCACGTTCCACGGCATGGGGGACGCGATCCGCGCGGGTCAGGTGGCGGTGTTCGCGCTCGCGCCGGAGACCGCGTACGGCTTCGGCCGCGACGGCGGTGTCTACTCCCACACGCGCTGGACGTTCTGAGACGGTCGGCGCACGCGAACGGGGTGGGGCGGGCATGTCGCTCGCCCCACCCCGTTCGCACGAGGGTGGGCCCGTCGCGGTCCGGCCGGACCGCGGCCGGCGTCAGTCCTTCTTGCCGCCGTACCGGCGCTGGAAGCGCTCCACGCGGCCCGCGGTGTCCAGGACCCGCTGGTTGCCGGTGTAGAACGGGTGACTCGCGGAGGAGATCTCGACGTCGATCACCGGGTAGGTGTTGCCGTCCTCCCACTCGATGGTCCGGTCGCTGGTCGCGGTCGACCGGGTGAGGAAGGCGAGGTCGCCCGCCCTGTCCCGGAAGACGACCGGGTGGTACTCGGGATGGATACCGGGCTTCATTACGTTCAGCGCTCCTCTCGAAACTCTACGTGCCGACCCGCGCGGGGGTCGTACTTACGCAGGGTAAGACGATCCGGGTCATTTCGGCGGCTCTTGCGGGTCGCGTAGGTGTAACCGGTGCCTGCGGTGGACTTGAGGGTGATCATCGGGCGGAGGTCGTTGCGTGCCATGTCCTCCTCAACACGATGGGGGTGGTTTTCATTTCCACTCCGCAGAGATGCCTCTCACCTGCGCGTTTCGTGCAGGTCCGGTCACGTGCAGGTCCGGTCAGGCCACCAGCAGGCGGAGGCCCAGTTCCGCCGCGTCGAGGTCGACGAGATCGCCGTTGCGCCCGGCCCAGCGGCCCGAGGCCAGGTCGTCGCGGAGCGCGTCCACGGCCCGCCGCTCGGCCTCCGGCCCGACCCTGGTCCACACCGACACCGCGCGGCGCACATGGTCCTCCAGGTAGGCCTCGGGGCGCCGCCAGTAGGCCTCGAAGAAGCCGTCGGCGCAGTCCCACGGGATGAGCACCGGTTCCAGGCGGGCCCCGATCGCGCGGGCCAGCTGATCCACCGAGGGCCGGCCGGCGACCAGGCCGGACACCTCCGGCAGGTAGTCCCGGGTGAGCCAGAACCGGTGACGCCAGCCGGCGTCGCTGGCGTCGTGGGTGAACACCACCACGCGCCGCGCCACCCGCCGCATCTCGCGCAGCCCCGCGATCGGGTCCTGCCAGTGGTGCACGGTGCTGAACGCCATCGCCGCGTCGAAGGCCCCGTCCTCGAACGGGAGGCGCTCCGCGGCCGCGGCCACGCACGGCGCCGCGCCCACGGGACGCTGCGCCCGCATCACCGCGGACGGCTCCACCGCGACGACCTCACGGTCCGCCGGTTCGTAGGAACCGGTCCCGGCACCCACGTTCAGCACCGTCCGCGCGTCCCCCAGCGCGTCCCAGACCCGCGCGGCTATCCGTGGCTCGGTGCGCCGCGTCGCCGGGTACGCGGACCCGATGGACTCGTACAACTGCGCCCCGAACATCTTCAGTTGCTCCTCCGGCGTCGTCCTGATCCCCATGGCACGGGCCTCCAGTTCCCGGTCGATGGCCGTCACCGTCGCGGCGGCGCGGTCGCGCTGTTCCAGCAGCAGGCCGCGCAGCCGGTGCAGGCGCACGACCGCGTCGGTGGCCGGGTCGTCCACCAGATCCGCGATCTCCCGCAGTCCGAAACCCAGCCGCTTGTAGGCGAGCACCTCCCGCAGCCGTTCCACGTCGTCCGCCGCGTAGGCCCGGTATCCGGCCGGGGTCCGCGCGGACGGCCGCACGAGCCCGATCTCGTCGTAGTGGTGCAGCGTGCGGACGCTCACGCCCGCCAGTTCGGCCACGCGTCCCACGGTCAGGTGTTCCTCCACGCCACCGACCATGCGCCATGACGCCACGTGAGGGTCAAGCACCCCGCCCCGGAGCCGCTCGGCCGCGGTGGACGTGCTGGTTCGCCGTGCCGGGACCGAACTGCCGTACGGGCCGCGGACATGACGGGCGGGAGCCGGGGCAACCGACCGGTGAGGCGGCCGGGCGGACCGGATCAACCGCCCGACGCGACAAGGGAAGAGGGCCACCATGACCATCCTCTGGGCGATCATCGCAGGTCTCATCATCGGCCTGCTCGCCAAGCTCGTCCTGCCGGGACGCCAGCCGATACCCCTGTGGGCGACCATCGTGGTCGGCATCATCGGCGGCCTGGTCGGCAACGCCCTCGCGGGAGCGTTCGGCGTCGCCCACACCAGCGGCATCGACTGGACCCGGCACGGGCTCCAGGTCGGAGCCGCCGCCGTGCTCATCGCCATCGTCACACCGCTGTGGACCGGCCGGCGCAGAGTGTGACGGCCACCGGCCGACCCGACGACGGCGCCGCGCCCCCGCCCGGGCGTGGCCCGGCGGCTTTCCCGGCGTCGCCGCGGGCCCGGCTCACCGCGGCCCTATGCGGCGCACGAACGCCGCCACCGCGGGCGGCAGTTCACCGCGCGGATGGACGACCCTGATCGTCCACGACGGGGCGTGGGCGGCGAACGGCCGCACCGCCAGCTCGGGGAAGTGGCCCGCGAGCGACGGAGGCAGGACACACACCCCCAGGCCGTGGCGGACGAGGTCCGCCGCGGCCAGCAGGTCGTTCACCTCGAAGGTGACGGTCCGCTCCAAGGACGCGGCACGGAACGCCCGGTCCACCGCCAGCCGGACCGCCCAACCGGGGGTGAAGTCCACCAGCGGCATCGCGGCCACTTCGGCGAGCGTCAGCGGACCCTCGGCCGCCAGGGCGTCCGCCGGCGGCGCGGTCACCACCACCATCTCCTCCCGGGAGAACAGCCGGGTCTGCAACCCGCGCGGCAGCGGACCGTCCAGTGCGGCCACCGCCAGATCGACCGTCCCGTCCCGCAGGGCCTGCGGCACCTCGCCCGCCGGGGCCTGCCGCAGCCGCACCACCACCCCCGGATGCTCGCGGTGGAAGTCCGCCAGCGCCTCCGCGAGCCCTGCGTACAGGCCCTGCATCACGCCGATGGTGATCTGCCCGTGCAGCTCGCCCTGAGCCAGGTCCACCGCGGCCCTGGCCTCCTGGGCGCTGCGCAGCGTCGCCCGCGCGGCCGGCACGAAGGCCTCGCCCGCCGGTGTGAGCGTCACCCGGTGCGTGGTGCGCAGGAACAGCGCGGCACCCAACTCCCGCTCCAGCGCGCGGACCGTGCCCGACACCGCGGACTGCACCACGTGCAGCCGCCGTGCCGCCGCGCTGAACCCGCCCTCCTCCGCGACGGCGACGACGACTTCCATCTGACGAAGATCCATGCCGCCTCCCAGCCGCCCGGCCGGCTCGTGGACCGTGCCGGGACGGGCCCTTCGGCCCTCTCACGACGGTCAGCGCCGGGCCGGTCGCCCGCTCCGGGCCCGTCACCCGCCCCGGCCGGTCATCTGTGGTCGAGATGACCATCATCTCCCATCATCTCGCCCGTAGGGGAAACAACGGCGCACTCCGCATGTTGGCAGGGGTGGTGGTGACCGGGCCCCGGGCCCGGATCCACCGCCGACGGACCACCGTTGACGAGCCGAGGATCGGAGTGCCCTGATGTCGACGACATCGGCCCTGAGAACGTCCCCACGGACCACCGCGACCACCGCCCGCCGCTACGGCGCCGGGTTCTGGACCGTCGCCGGGGTGTTCGTGACGGCCATGGCGTTCTCCACCGTGCCCACCCCGCTGTACCCCCTGTACCAGGCGCACGACGGTTTCTCGACGTTCACGATCACTCTCGTGTTCGCCGTCTACGCCGTCGGAGTCCTCACCAGCCTGCTGCTGGCCGGGCACGTCTCCGACTGGCTGGGCCGGCGGAAGGTGATGGCCGCCGCGCTCGGCCTGGAACTGGTGGCCGCCGCCCTCTTCCTGGCCGCGCCCGCGCTGCCGGTGCTGGTGGCCGCCCGCCTCGCCACCGGCCTCGGCGTCGGCATGCTGACCGCCACCGCGACCGCCTACCTGCACGAACTCCACCACGCCGACCGGCCCGACGCCTCCACCCGCAGGTTCGAGATCGTGTCGACGGCGGCCAACATCGGGGGCCTGGGCCTCGGCCCGGTCGTCGCCGGGCTGCTCGCGCAGTACCTCGGGGCGCCTCTCCGCCTGCCGTACGCCGTCTTCGCCGTGCTGCTGCTGGCCGCCGCCGCCGCCCTGGCCATGACCCCGGAGACCGTCACGAGGCCGGCCACACGTCCGGCGTACCGCCCGCAGCGCGTCGGAGCCGGGCGCGGAGAACCCGGGTACCTGGCCGCGTCGGCCGCGGGGTTCACCTCCCTGGCCGTCTTCGGCCTCTTCACCTCGGTCGTGCCCGGCTTCGTGGGCGGCAGCCTGCACCATCCGTCGCGGGCGCTCGCCGGAGTCGTCGTCTTCGCCGTGTTCGGTGCCGCCGCCCTGGCGCAGATCGGCACCAGCCGGCTCGGGGCGCGCACCCGCTGGTACCTCGGACTCGGCGCGCAGGCCGTGGGCATGGCCGTCCTCGCGGCCGGCATGCGCCTCGGCAGTCTGCCGGTGTTCCTGGGTGCCGGGATCACCGCCGGAGTGGGGGCGGGCGTGCTCTTCAAGTCCGCCGTCGGCCACGTGGCCGAGACCGCCGCCCCGGCCCGCCGCGGAGAGGCGCTCGCCGGCCTGTTCCTCGCCTCCTACCTGGGCCTGGCCCTGCTGCCGGTCGGCCTCGGGGCTGCCAGCCTGGCCATGAGCCTGACCGACGCCACCACCTGGTTCACCGTCGTCGTCCTCGCGCTGCTGGCCGCCGTCGCCATCGGAACCCGGCAGTCGGGACCGGGTGCGCGCCCGCACACCGCCGGCGCGCCCCCCGCGTCCTCGCCGCTCGATCCGCCGCGCACTCCGGAGCACCAGGCGTGACGCGTCCTGGCCCCGACCAGCGGCGGGCCCACGGGTCGTGACACCCGTGGGCCCGCCGTCCCGCGCGCCGAAACAACGTGTCCGACCGGCCGGCCGACCGGCCGACCGGCCGACCGGCCGACCGGACACGTGTGCCGTCTCAGTGACGTCCCAGGAACTCCACCTCGGACAGGCTCAGTTGCCCGCCCGCCGGAGGCGCGTCGAAGTCGACGCGCACATACCGGTAACTGCCCGACGCGTTCTGCGGGGTGAACGCCCGCGTCTGCTGCCGCCAGCTGAACTGCTCGGCACTCCTGCGGTCCACCACCGTCCAGTGCGTGCCGTCCACGGAAGCGCTGACCGTCCAGCCCGCCGGGTCGCCGCCGGACTGCGCGGCGCTCGTCAGGGTGTACTGGTCCACGTGCCGCGGCTGGTCGAACCGGTAGGACACGGACGCCGGCCCGGCCGGGAAGGTCGCCGCGGTCGTGGACGTGTCGTCGAACAGCGCCGCCGGATCGGTGCCGCCGCTCGCGCTCGCCTCGCCCCCGCCCGAACCCGTCAGGTCCGCGGGCGGGTTCGCCACCTGCGAGCCCTCGGTCAGCGACGGCGGGGCGTCCGACGCCTTGGTGCCCCACGACGACGGCCGCGGCCCCATCCGGAAGTCGATGCTCCCGCCGCCCGCCAGGTCGGACTGCTGCACGTACGTCCGGTCCGAACCGCGGCCGTTGATCCGCAGCGACTGCACGTAGATGTTGCGGTCCGAGTTGCCGTCCGCCGTGATCGTCAGCTTCTTGCCGCCGATCGGGCTGAGGGTCACCCGGTCGTACAGGGGCGAGCCGATCGCCCACGTCGGCGAACCCGCCTGCAGCGGGTAGAAGCCCAGCGCGTTGTCGATGTAGAACGCCGACATCGAGCCGTTGTCCTCGTCACCGGGAAAGCCCTGCCCGATGGTGCTGCCGGTGAACAGCCGGCTCTCCGCGTCCCGCACGTGCTCCGCCGCCTTCGCGGGCTGACCCACGTAGTCGTACATGTACGGCACGTGCATCGACGGCTGGTCGTTGAACGCCCACTGCCCGATCCGGTCGTCCCGCGACTCGAACATCTCGTGGTACGGACCGAGCCAACTGCCGCCGTACTGAGCGGTCTCCGGGGTCGAGAAGAACGCGTCGAGCTTGTCGGCCAGTCCGGCCCTGCCTCCGTAGAGGTTCGCCAACCCGTTGCCGTCCTCGGGCACTTCGAAGGCGTACGTCCACCCGTCACCCTCGGTGTAGTCCGTGGCGTTCCAGCTCAGCGGGTTGTACGCGGACGGCGACTGCTCGAACGTGCCGTCCGCGTTGCGGGCCTGGAAGAACCCGACGGCCGGGTCGAACAGGTCGACGTAGTGCTGCGCGCGATCCCTGAAGTACGTGTAGTTGTCCAGGTACTCCCGCTGGTGCGGGTCGCCGGCCTTCGCCGTCCGGTACAGCTGCAGCGACATCTGCGAGATGCCGTAGTCCGCCAGGTAGTCCTCCAGCGACACCGACGCGCTCGACCCGGTGGTCTGCGGCGTGTAGCCGAGGAACGTCGCGTGCGGGACGTCGGGACGGCCGTTCAGCCCCGACGAAGGCGTCGTGGCGTCCTTCACCGCGGCCTCGTAGGCGCCGAGCACGTCGAAGTTCGTCACCCCGCGCATATAGGCGTCGGCGATCGCGGCGTCGGAGTTGGTGCCGCTGAACCCGAGATAGCCGGGGGCGGTCCACTGGCCGATCCAGCCGCCGTCACGGTACTGCTGCACGAATCCGTCGATCATCTCGCCGGTCAGCTTCGGGTACAGCAGCGAGTCCAGCGCCCACGCGGTCCGGTAGGTGTCCCAGAAGCCCTCGTTGGCGTACGGCTTGCCCTCCTTGACCGCCGAGCCGGTGGACGTGTCCGTCTGCTGCCCGGTCCCGGGCGAGTACGGGCTGGCGTACTTGAACACCGGGGCGGCCGCGGAGCCCGTGTTCTCGAACAGCTCGTTCGGGTAGAGGTTCAGCCGGTACAGGCTGGAGTACAGGCTCACCTGCTGGTCCTGGCTCGCACCGCCGACCTGCACGACGCCCAGCGCGTCGTCCCACGCCTTCTGCGCCGCCGCGTGCACCTGGTCGAAGCCCGCGCCGCCGATCTCCAGGTCCAGGTTGTGCTTCGCCTGGTCCAGGCTGATCGCCGAGGTGGCCACCCGCATCGTCACCTGGCGGTCCGCACCCAGGTCGAAACCCGCGTAGCCGCTGACCTTCGCACCGCCGCCGCCGGGAAGCGTGCCGCTGCCCGTCATCGGACGGTCGAAGACCGCGTACACGAACATCCGAGGCGCGCCCCAGAACCCGGCCACGTCCGTGTAGCCGCTGACGACGCCGTTCGCGCGGTCGATGGTCAGCCCGCCGTTGTCGTTGATGTTGTCGAAGATCAGGCTGCCGCTGTCGGAGGGAAACGTGAAGCGCATCTCGGCCGCGTGGTCGGTGGGCGTCATCTCCGCCCGCAGCCCGTTGTCGAACGTCACGGCGTAGTAGTCCGCCCGGGCCGTCTCGTGGGCATGGCTGAACGGCAGGGCGCGCGCCGCCCGGTCGGCCGTGGCCGGAGCCGCGGACGTCGACGGCATCACCTGCCACGTCTGGTGGTCCTGCACCCAGATGCTCGGCTCGTGACTGAGTGAGAACGCCTGCAACTCCGGCTCGTTGGCGGCGTTGTTGCCGCGCTGGTAGGCGTAGATCGTGCCGGTGCTGCCCGCGTCCGTCACCGGCGTCCAGAAGTTGAATCCGTGCGGAAGCGCCGTGGCCGGAACGTCGTTGCCGCGCGAGTAGTCACCCGAGGAGTTGGTGCCGCGGGTGGTGATCACGCACGTCGACGGGTGCGCGCAGTCGTCGGACGGCGGCGCGTCGGCGACCTGCACGTCGTCCAGCCAGCCGGAGAAGTGCGCGGGCCCGCCGGGGTTGTCGTAGCCGACGAGGACGCGGGTGATGGTCTTGCCGGCCGCGACCCTGCCGATGTCGGCGAGGACCTGGTTCCACTGGTCGGTCTGCAGCACCTTCGCCTGGCCCTGGCCGCGCGGGCTCAGCGCCTTGCCGTACTGGTCGGTGGCGCCCAGCGAACTGAGGTAGGTGCCGTCGCTGAACGCCAGGTCGACCGAGGCGAACGAGCTCGGGTAGCCCTGGTCCTTGCCGGTCGACTCCGGGAAGATGTCGTACGACAGCTGCGTGTCGTGGTGCACGGGGATCGACACCTGGTACATGCGGTCCCGCGCGGTGCCGTGGGCGTCGAGCGCCCAACCGGCGTAGTGCAGCGCGTGGGTGCCGGTGAAGCCCACATGCGTCTTCGCCGTCGGGCTGGACGCCGGGCCGTCACCCGTCGACGCTGTCATGCCCGTGGCCGCCGACGGGGCTGCGGCCAGCGCCAGTTCACCGACCTGCGTGTGCCCGTCCCCGTGGTTCGCGGTGACCGCGAGCCGGTACCGGTCGTACGCCCCCGGGTGGTGCACGCTGAACAGGCGTGTCTCGGAGCGCCCGTTGAACGTCTGCCCGCTCTCGGTGTCCACGGTCTGCCAGTGCTGACCGTCCGTCGACCCCTGCAACGTCCAGGAACCGGGGTCGCGTTCCGGCCAGTCGGATGCCGACGACAACGAGTAGGTGGTGACGCGCGCGGCGGCCTTCAGCGTCAGTGTCAGCTGCGGCGTCGTGCTCGCCGCCTGCCACGACGTGCCGGTGTCGCCGTCGGTGGCCCGCGCGGCGCCGTGGTCCGGCAGTACCTCGTCGCTCGCGGTCACCGCGGAAACCGAGGCCATCACCGAACCGGGCAGGCCCGCACCGGTGTCGGGGTAGACGCCCGACACCGCGGGCCGCCCGCCGGTGGAGTCGGCCGTGTCCTGCCAGTCGGGAGCGGGATCGGCCGGCTCGAACGACGTCGCGAACGCGGTGTGCGCGGGAGCGTCCGCCGCCTGCTGTGCGAGGGCGCCCTGCACCGGCAGCACGGACAGCACGGCGCCGGCGAGGGCCGCGGCCGTGACGGTGATCGGGTGTCTCGGATGTCTGGAACGGTGCTTCCAGGAAGGGTGCTTCCAGGAAGGACGCCGTCCCCGTCGAGCGGGCTGGGCCACGTCCGGGCTCCTTGATGTCTTACGTTGACAGACAACGTTGTCATCCCCGCGGGTCGCCTGCGGCGAGCATTGGGGGAGGGGTGGGTGTGCCGTCGTCGTCGAACGTGAATCGGTTCAAGTGACGAGGGTTCAGTGTTGCGGTGGGGTTCGGGTTGTGTCAACGCTTTGGGTTTGCTGGGCCGGGTGGGGCGGGCCCTGGCGCTTGAGGGGTGTCAGACCTGTCTGGGACGGTCAGCGCATGGACATGATGCTGCAACTGGCCATCGACTGCTCCGATCCGCAAAGAATGGTGGCGTTCTGGGCGGAGGCCCTGGGCTACGTGCCTGAGCCTCCGCCGGGCGGCCACGCCACATGGCGTGCTTACTGGGCGGCGATGGGGGTGCCCGAGGCGGAGTTGCCGGCCGGTGCCGGAGATGTTCCGGAGTCGATCGTCGACCCCGCGGGCCGCGGTCCGAGGGTGTGGTTCCAGCCGGTTCCGGAACCGAAGGTCGCCAAGAACCGGTGGCACTTCGACCTGAAGGTCGGTGGGGGCCGCGACGTTCCGCTCGACGTCCGCACGCAGCGGGTCAAGGCCACGGTGGAACGGCTGGTCGCGGCTGGTGCCACCGTGCTGCGAATCAACGACGAGCCTGACATGGGGCAGTACGCCGCCGCCATGCAGGACCCCGAGGGCAACGAATTCGACGTCGTCTGAGGGTTGTTGCGTCGGCGCTGGTCACAACCTCCCGGTTCTCAGCGCCGACCAGGGCGGTCAACCGGCTGACGTGGCTTCTGGCCCCGCTCAACGGCCGGGCGCAGCCTGGTGGTGAACCCCACCGAACATCCGGGCCCGTGGCCGCGAGCCTCGTCAAGGACACCGGCGGGTGGCTCGCGCGGGTCGAGAAGGAACGTGCTGGTCGGTGCTGTGTCCTCGACCGTCAGGATCCGTCTGTCTGCACCATGCTTCGGTACACCGCCCGTTGGAGAAGCTGCCGAGACGACTCGAAGCCCAGCCGTTCGTACACCGGCACTGCCGTGCGGCCGGAGTGGACCGTCACGCGAACGGACCCGAGGGATGTCGCATGCTCCGCCGCAGCCTCCACCAGCGCCGAGCCGATCCCCTGGCCGCGCTGCTCCGGCATGACGAAGACGCTCTGGATGTCTGCGGACAGCCGACTGGTCGCTCCAGGTCTCGGTACACGAGGGACGAGCGCGACCCAGGCCATACCGACGATCTCCGGTTGAAGAAGCCGAGCCACGAACGCCAAGTGCGACTGCCGGTTTGCAGCCCACCACTGCGCGAGCTCCACCGCGAACGCGTCAACGGACCGCTGATCTGGCTTCTCTTTGCGAGTGTCCAGCCACAAGAGCCGGGCCAAGTCCGCGACGTCGTCCGTATTCGCCGGGCTGATGATCACAAGGTGAGTCTACCGAGTGCCGTGGAGCCGAAGCGGCCGACGGCCGTCCGTCAGGATTTCCCGGGCGTCCTCCTCCGCTCCGCACCCAGTGAGGTTTTCTCAACGGAGATCATTTCTTGGCGGTCGTCGAGGGCAAGCACCGTGCGCGATGCGCCGTGATTGACTGCTCGAACGCCCCGTGGGAACCTCCTCGTGATCTTGGACCTCCTTGCCTCAGGGGAGACATGCCGTTCTTCAAAGCCGTCCTGTTCGACTGGGTGGGAACGCTCATCGTCCCCAAGTGGGGTCCTGCCGAGGGGCGTCCGAGAGGTGCCTCGTGGATAGAGCGTTCGATGCGGCAGCTCGGACGTGATGCGTCGGAGCTGCAGGTGCGGCGGATCAGCTTGGCGTTGAGCACGGCGAGCGAGCGGCCGGACGTCCAGCAGGGCTGGTTCCGGGCTGACGCGTCCCCCGAGTCGCACCGCCAGGGCTACAACCGCTGGGTGAACGCTGCCGGTATCGACTCTGCGCTGGCTCAGGAGATGTACGCGGCGTTGTCCGACCCCACTGATGCTCGTTTTGCCGTCGACGCCGAGCCTACTTTGAGAACCCTGAAGGCAGCGGGGTTGAAGTTGGCGGTTGTCAGCGACATCCACTTCGATCTCCGCCCGGGTTTCGTCAAGAATGGCCTCGGCGGGTACATCGACCATTTCGTGCTCTCCTTCGAACATGGCATCTGCAAGCCTGATCCCGCTATGTTCCGCCTTGCCCTGGACGCGCTCGGGGTGCAGTCCTGCGAGGCACTGATGGTCGGCGACCGCTCTGGCTACGACGGCGCCGCTGTCGAGGCCGGGGTAGCGACCCTGCTCGTGCCGCCGCTGACACAGGTCTCCCAGGCACGGCTGCACCTCGTGTCCGCGGCCTGCGGCATCTCCTCCCCCTGACGGCTCCGCCCGCAGACCGTTCTTCCATTTCCAGGACCGCCGCTGACCGGAGGCAGGGCATTCCCCCTCAGCCGGAGGCAGACGACCCCGGAGCGGCCTGATGCCTCCGGAGATGCGAGGCCGAGGGCGTGTCGGTGGACGCCGAGGTCGACGACGGTACGGTGTCAACGGCGTTCACTGTGTCGCCTGTTCAGGGGGTGGAACGTGCGGCTGCTTCTGACTTCGGCCGGGATCAGCAATCCGAGCATCGAGGGTGCGCTGGTCGACCTTCTGGGCAAGCCGATCGCCGAGTCCAGTGCCCTCTGTATCCCCACTGCCGGTTACGGGAGTTCGTTCGGGCCGGTCGGGCCGTGGCGCTTCATCCGGGGGGCCGATCTGGGCTGGAGGTCCGTAGGAGTCCTGGAGCTCACCGCGCTGCCCAGTATCGACCAGGAACGTTGGGTCCAGTGGGTTCGGGAGGCTGACGTCCTTCTGGTGAACGGCGGCGACGTCATGTACCTGAACCACTGGATGCGGACGTCCGGGCTGGCGGATCTCCTGCCGTCCCTGCCGGAACTGGTCTACTTGGGATTCAGCGCCGGGAGCCTGGTGTTGACCCCGCGCGTCGGTGCGGAGTTCCTCGACGGGAAGCCGCTCACCGGTGACGACCGCGCGCTCGGGACAGTCGACTTCTCGATTTTCCCGCACCTGGATCACCCGGACCTGCCGGAGAACACCATGGCCGCCGCGGAGCGGTGGGCGGCCGGGATCGCCGCTCCGGCCTACGCGATCGACGATGACACCGCCATCAAGGTGGTCGCCGGAACCGTGGAAGTCGTCTCCGAGGGGCACTGGAAGTACTTCACCCCAGTGTCGTGAGCGTCGGTTGCCGACCGAGCGACAGGCGCCGGCCATGCACCTCGTCGGCGTCACCACGGCGATGTTCGACGGGCCGCCTGGGAAGTCCGAACACCATCGGTCGGCTCTGGCGCTACGGCTGCTCGTCACGCACAACATCGCCAAGACCACCCGGGTCATCCGCGGCACACACGAACGCGCCCTCCTGATCTGGGACATCCCCGACCGCGCACGCCTACCAAAAATTGGAAGCCGACTTGGCCGAGGGGGAGTCAAAGACGGTAGCCCACCGCGTACTCGTCATCGAGCAGAGGGTAGGGGCGTCGTGAGGTGCTACTGGTACATGGACTGCTCTAGGACGGATCAAGGCCGAACCCAGGACGGTAGCCCTTAGCCTCGATCTTGCTCAACGGCCCGCCAGTTGACGTGACCGAACGTCATGCAAGGTCGAGATCAACCGTTCCAGTCGGGCTTCGGCGGACGATTTCCCTGCCCTGCGTCAGGGCCTCTCGCTCGGCTTCAAGCGCAACTGGCGATCCGCCGCGCCTGCATCTGGCAGTCGCATCAGCGAAGGGATCTGTATGTCAACAGCGCTCACTCCACGGATGAGGAACCGCCGGTGGTACGTCCTCGCGGTGGGCTTCCTGGCATCCGTCGCGCTCTGTACAAGCACGGCCAGCGCTTCTGCCTCGACCCGCCAGCTGGTTACAGTGTGGAACAAGCACTCCAACCTCTGCATGTCCGTGCCCGGTGACAAGATCAAAGCCGGAGCGTTGGTCAACCAATACGATTGCGGGTACTACCCGGACCAGTATTGGAATCAGGAAACCTCGGACAGTCATCAGGGTTGGTTCTATTTTCAGCCTCAGCAAGACAACACCTTGTGTGTGACGTACGCGCCCGGAAGCACCGCTCAGCTTACGCTTCAGTATTGCGGCACGAATGCGGCGAACGGGAATGTGAACACGCAGCTCTGGCTTTACAACCCGACGGCCGAAGACTTGGCTACCGTGCAAGGCTGGGCCATGTCTGTTCCCGGAGCCTCCACGATAGTAGACCCGATCAATATTTATCCGTACGGCCCATACCCCGACCAGTCCTGGTTCGTCATCAACGAGCCTGAAGTCTAGAACTCCAGCACTGTTTTGTGCCCTATGCGGTGGAGGGGCGGAGATCGGTCGTCGGAAGTGGCTCCGGCGGTCCGTGGCCCGGTGGGGTCTGTGCCAGGCCGACGACATCCGTACGACAGCGGTAGGCCCTGTGATCCGAACGGACGATCGGAAATGTCGAGCCGCCCCATGGAGGGCTGTCGGCCGGGGCCGACACGGCCCGGCTGGACCGTCGGGCCGGCCGGCCCGATCGAGGTCCGTGCATGCCGAGGCCTGGTTGGACCCCGGCGTCAAGCAGGGGTAGCCGCGGCGAGGAAGACGTAGGCCGTCATCGGGGCGGTGACGGGGCCCGGGCCCAGGCGGGCGGTCATCTCCTCGATGACGGTGGCCCGAACGCCCGGGCTGTCGCCGCGTTCGTGGATCGCGGCGGACACCGGAGTGCCGGTGAGGAAGCCGGTGGCGACGTCGGCGGTTGACGCGGCCCGGCCCTCCAGTGCGAGTTCCCGGTCCTCCTCGACGGCGAAGCCGGCGGCGGCCAGGTCGGCGGTCACGAGGGCGGGGTCGGAGTAGCCGTGGGGGATCGCCGGGAGGAACCGCGGCGGGTCGGAGGGAAAGGCCCGTTCAAGGCCGGCCTGTACGGCCGCTCCGAAAGAGTGCGCGCTGAGCGGCCCCCAGGTGTTGAACAGGAACCGTCCCCCCGGAGCGAGCACCCGGCGGATCTCCGCGTAGGTCGCGACCCGGTTCGGGAAGAACATCACGCCGAACTGGCAGACCACCAGGTCGAAGCTGCCGTCCGGGAACGGCAGCCGCTGCGCGTTCGCCTGCCGCCATTCGGCTTCCGGGGCGCGGGCCGACCCGAACACGACCATGGCCTCGTTGAGATCGGTGGCCGTCACCGCGGCCGACGGTGCCGCCGCGAGGAGGTGCGAGGTCAACACACCTGTTCCTGCCGCGAGTTCGAGGATCCGCTCGGGGCGGAGTGTCGCCGCCCGGGCCGCCAGGTCCTCGGCGAACGGCCGGAAGACCACCGGCACCAGATACTGCTCGTAGGCCACCGGCATGGACTCGGACCATCGCCGGTCGGCGTCGATTCCCGTCACGCTCAACACGGTAGCGCCGCCCCGGGGAACTCCCCTCTCGCCGCGCCGCCCGCCCTCACGCGGAACTGCCCGGTTGCCGAACCGTGCGGGGCGGCGCGCATCTCGGTCCACCCGCGCCCGCACGTGTCCACCCGCGCCCATCCGCGTCCGCACGCGAAAGCAGCCACGTCTCCCATGAGTTGAGGCGGGCGGCGACACCCGCCACAGGCGCCATCCCCGTGCCTACGCCATCGTCAACGCCCTCCGCGGGGAGCCCGGTTGGCGACGTCGCGGAACAACGGCGAGCGCAGGTGGACGAGATGTGGGGCGGCGCCGGGACCCGGGTCCGGAGGAGACGGACCGGCGGACGGGGTGAAACGGACGTCGGGGCAGACCTCTTGACGCCGAGCGGCGAGCGAACCAGCATGGTGCGCGCTCAGTCAGACAACGTTGTCAGTCAACGTTGTCATTTCTGCGCGCACCAGCGATCCGCCGTGCTGATCACGACCAAGGAGCCCTGATGTCCGACGACACCAGCGAGGACAACCGCCGAGCGTCCGGCGGCCTTTCGCGCCGCGGCATGCTGCGTTCGGGCGCCGCCGTGCTCGCGAGCGTCAGCCTGGCGGGCGTGTTCGCCGACCAGGCGGCCGCGGCCGCGCCGGTGCCGGCGGGAGGCGGGCCGGCCGGCGGGGGATCCGCCGGGGGCGACCTCGCGCTTTACCGGCCGGTGACGGTCTCGTCCACCGCGTACGGGCCCGTACCGGGCAGCTTCGTCACGGACCGCATGGCGCAGTCCGGGCCGAAGGGGAGCGGGTGGCGGGCGGCGGACACCGACGGGCCGCAATGGGTCGCGGTGGACCTGCAGGGGCCGTGCCGGGTGACGTCCGTCGTGCTGGTCTTCGAGGCCGCCGAGGGCGACGCCGTGTACAAGCCGGCCGACGACGTCAACCCCCGCAACGGCACGACCGGTTGGGAGGTGCTGTCCAGTTACGCGACGTCGTTCAGGATCGAGGCGTCGCAGGACGGGAAGAGCTGGACGCCGGTCCAGGAGGGGACGACGGGCACGGGCGGCTCGGTGGAGGTGGTGCTCGACACACCGGTGACCACCCGGTGGATCCGCATGGTCGGCACCGCACTGTCCAACCCCAACCCGCTCGGCCTGAACTCGTTCCAGGTCATCGGGACCGCGCTGGGCCACCGGCCGGGCGCCGAGGGGTGGACGGAGTGGACCAGTGGCGGCCGGCCGGTGCCGCCGCTGCAGGTCGCCGGTGACGGCACCGTGCCCGTCGAGTCCGGCTGGAACCTGACGCTCGACGAGTTCGCCGGCAGCACGGACGGCGCTCGTCTCTCGGCCTCGGGCGTGGACACGTCGCGCTGGCTGCGCGCGGAGGTGCCGGGCACGATCCTGGCGTCGCTGGTCGCCGAGGGGCACCTGCCCGACCCGGTGAGCGGCTTCGGCAACCTGGAGGTCCCCGAGGCGCTGAGCCGTAACTCGTGGTGGTACCGCAGGACGTTCCGGCTGCCAGACGGCTTCGGCGGCCACGGCCGGACCCGTGTGTGGCTGGAGCTGGACGGCATCAACCACCAGGCGGAGATCTGGCTCGACGGTTCCAAGGCCGGCGATCTGGCGCACCCGACCGCCCGCGCCGCCCTCGACGTCACGGCACAGCTGTCCGGCGCGAAGGCCGGCGGCGCCGAGCACGTGCTCGCCGTGCGGATCGACCCGATGCTGTTCCCCGGCAACCCGGGCGACAAGGGGGCCGACGGCAGTTCGTACGCCGACGCGGGCTCCGCCATCATGATGCGCAACAGCCCCAATCTGCTGGCCGTTTCGGGGTGGGACTGGATGCCCGCCGTGCGCGACCGCGTGATGGGCATCTGGAACCATGTGCGGCTGCGGGCGACCGGGGACGCCGTTCTCGGGGACGTCCGGGTGGACACCGTGCTGCCCGGCTCGCCCGACCGGTCGATCGCCGAGGTGACGGTCACCGTGCCGGTGCGCAACGCCGCGGCGGCCGCCCGCACGGTGACGGTCGAGGCCCGGCTGAACGGTGTCAGGGTCCGCAAGGACGTGCAGGTGGGCGCCGGGCAGAGCGTCGACGCGGTGTTCGCGCCCGCCGACTTCCCGGCGCTGCGCCTGAGGAACCCGCAGCTGTGGTGGCCCAACGGCTACGGTGAGCCGACGCTGCACGACCTCCAGGTGTCCGCCGCTGTCGGCGGCACCACGAGCGACAGCCGGACGGTGCGTGTCGGCCTGCGGGAGATGGCGTACGCGTCGGAGAACCCGATCACCTTCGAGCCCGGTGCCAACCACGTCGAGCAGACCGTGGACATCCCGGCGCAGCAGGCCCGTTACGTCCGCATCCAGGGCGGCAAGCGCGCCACCGGCTTCGGCATCTCGCTGTGGACGCTGTCGGTCGTCGACAGCGCCGATCCGGGCACCGACTTCGCCCTGCACGGCGCGGCCACCGCGTCGTCCAACGACAACGGCTCCGACACGCCCGGCAACGCGGTCGACGGCGACCCGCAGACCCGCTGGTCGTCGAACTACACCGACAACCAGTGGATCCAGGTCGACCTGGGCCAGTCGCGGTCCTTCGACCGGCTCACGCTGGTGTGGGAGACGGCGTACGCGCTGACGTTCACCGTGCAGGTCTCCGACGACGGCAGTACCTGGACGGACGCGCTCGCCGTCGACAACCGGCCGCACCAGCTGCAGATCAGCGTCAACGGCGTGAGGGTCATGTGCCGTGGCGGGAACTGGGGTTGGGACGAGCTGCTGCGCCGCATGGGTGGCGGCCGCATGGAGGCGGTCGTCGGCATGCACCGCGACATGAACTTCACGATGATCCGCAACTGGATCGGCAGCAGCAACCGCGAGGAGTTCTTCGCCCGTTGCGACGAGAACGGGCTGCTGGTGTGGAACGACTTCTGGAACGCGTGGTTCCTGGACCCGCCGAACCACGCGCTGTACCTGGATCAGGTGCGGGACACGATCCTCCGCTACCGCTCGCACCCGTGCATCGCCGTCTGGTGCGGTGCCAACGAGGGCACGCCGTCCGGGGAGATCGACCAGGGCACGGCGAACGCGGTCGCTGCCGAGCACCCGGGTGTCCGCTACGTCAGCAACTCCGCGGCCGGCGTGGTCGGCGGCGGCGGGCCGTACGCGTGGATCGACCCGAAGCAGTACTACTCCGCGCAGACGTACGGGGCCGGCACGTTCGGCTTCCACACGGAGATCGGCATCCCGACGGTGTCGGTCGCCGAGAGCATGCAGAACCTCGTCGGCGACGAGGACGGCTGGCCGATCAGCACTGTGTGGAACTACCACGACTGGTCGACCAAGGGGAACCAGTACCCGCAGAACTACAAGGCGGCCATCGACGAGCGGCTGGGGGAGTCCTCGTCGCTGGAGGACTTCGCCGCCAAGGCCCAGTTCGTCAACTACGAGTCCATGCGCGCCATGTTCGAGGCGTGGAACGCCAACCTCTGGAAGGACGCCAGCGGTCTGCTGCTGTGGATGTCCAACCCCGCATGGCACAGCACCGTCTGGCAGACCTACGACTACGACCTCGACGTCAACGGCAGCTACTACGGGGCTCGCAGCGGGTGCGAGGCGCATCACGTGCAGGCGGATCCGCGCAGTTGGGACGTGCTGGCCGTCAACCACACCGCGGACGCGGTGAAGGGCGCGGTCGTCACCGCCGAGGTGCTGGACCTGTCTGGCCGCAGGCTGGCGGCGCCGCAGCGTCAGAGCGTCGACATCGCCGCGTCCGCGACGGCTCCGGCGTTCACGGTCGCGGCGGCCGGCGCGAGCGGTTCGGTCCGGCTGGTCCGTCTCCGGCTGACCGGTGCGGACGGTTCGCCGCTGTCGGAGAACACGTACTGGCAGGTCGACCAGCCCGCCGACCTCAAGGCGCTCAACAGCCTCTCCGGGGCGGCGGTGCGCGTGACGCGTGGCCGCGTCACCACCGGGGCCGACCGCCTGACGGTCACCGTCACCGTCCGCAACGCCGGCACCTCCGTCGCGCCGATGGTGCGCCTGTCGCTGCGCGGCCACCACGCCGGGCGCCGTGTCCTGCCGGCCGAGTACTCCGAGAACTACCTCTGGCTGTTCCCCGGCGAGCAGCGCACGGTCACCATCTCCTGCCCCCGATCCGCCGCCCCGGACCCCGCCGACCTGGAGGTCACCGCCCAGCCCTACGCCCAGCCCCCCACCTCCGACCGCACCCCCCACTGACCCGCCGACCCGCCTGACCCCGGCCCTCCGCCCACCGGCGGGGAGGCCGGGGCGCACGGGCCGGGTCGTTTCCGGGCTAGCCGACGAGGCGGCGGCGCCAGTCGAGCGGGGTGACGTTGATGGCGCTGGACGGGTCCCGATCCCATTCGGTACGGAGGCCGGCCGCTTCGAGGGCGGTCACGACCTCGTGCCCGACGGCCAGGGTGGTCTCCGACGATCCGTCGAAGCCCCCGTAGAGCAGCGTCAGCCCGTGGCCGGCCGCGGCGGAGTCCGTGCACTGGGTGTGGAAGTAGACGAAGCCACGGGCGCCCGGCTCGGACTCGCCGCCGATCTCGGACTGACCGCAGCTGCGGCAGCACGCGAAGTTCTCCCGAGCCGTGATACCGGACACGCTCAGGGCACTGAACGCGCGCGTGAGCCGTTCGGGGTCGGTCTCGCCCTGCCACGTGGCCTGTTCCGCCACCCGCGCCAGCCACAACCTGTCGGCCAGGGCTCCCGCCTGCTCGCGCGAGACGGGCCGGCGGTCCTTGGTGACCAGATATTCCTCGGCGATCTCCGTCAGCTCGGCGCGAGAGGCGTAACCGCCGACCAGCACTTCGCGGACCCGCTGCTCCAACTCCTCGCGTTCGGTCGCATCGAGGTCCAGCGGAGGCACCTCGGGAGCGGGGTCCATGTCCATCAGCGACCAGTCCATGCCCGCGTGCCAGCTCGTCTCCGCCCCGGCCCAGCGGGAGAGGGCCGCGATCACAGCAGCGGGTCCGTCGGCCGTTGCCTGGAAGTGGCGGCCCGGGTCGCCGTCGCGGTACTCCAGCGTGTAGTCACCGCCGGCCACATGCCAGACCTGGGCGAACACGTGGGGCAGGTCCGGGATCCGCTGGAGCACCAGGAACCGGTCATGGTCGCCACCGATCCGCTGCACCAGCCCGGCCAGCACTTCACCGGACACGCGGACGTGCCGCTCCCGGTTCTCCGTCTCCACCACGATCTCGAGCATGCGCAGACTCTGGCACACCCCTCTGACACCATCGCCACACCCTGACCCCCAAGCCGACGGCGCGACGGCGGACTTGGCGGGTTCGGGCGCCAGGGGAGCGGGGGCTGGGGGCGGTTGGGATCGTGGGGTGGGGGCGAACCGATGGCGTGCGGGTACGGGGGGCGGGGGGTGAGGTCCGGCAGGGGGCGGGCGCGGCGGGGTGTGGTCGCGCCGGAGGGGCTGAACAGTGCAAAGGTGGTGGGGAGGGTCTGAGTCCCGCTGCTCCTGGGTGTCCGGTGCGCCCTCGGCCGGTGCGTGGCGGAACGGGGCGCGACGGGCCGGTGGTGGGAGGTGGTCTGGTGGATCGCGGCGAGGCCGACGTCGCCGTTCAGGCTGCGCTGAGGCGGCTGACGCTGCTGAACGAGGCCGCGGTGGTGCTGTCGAGCACGCTGGACGCGGTCGAGGGGCTGCAGCGGGTGAGCCGCGTGCTCGTACCGGCGCTGGCCGACTGGTGTGTCGCGGACCTGATGGACCCGGACGGCCGGGTCGAGCGGGTCTGCGTCGTCCACCGCGATCCCGAGGTGGACGTGTCCGACCTGGCCGGCACGATGCCGCCGCTGCCGGTCGAGCCGACCGGCCCCCTGTCGCGTGTCCTGCGCGGCGCCGGTACCGCGCTGCTGACGGAGGCCGACGTCCCCCGGGTGGAGGAGGCCGCCGATTCGTTCCACGCCGTGAACCTGAAGCTGTTCGAGCAGCTGGGCGGCCACACGCTGATCGTGGCACCGTTGCGGGTCCGCGGCCGGGTGCTGGGCGCGCTGACCGCGGTCCGCGGGGCCGACCGCCCCCCGCTGGAGGAGCCGGACCTGGCCCTCGTCGAGGACCTGGCGCACCGGATCGCCCTCGCCGTGGACAACGGTCGCCTGCACGCGGAGACGCAGCACATCGCCGAGCGCCTCCAGCGCTCCCTGCTGCCCGACCTGCCCTTGGTGGAGGGGCTGCAGATCACCGCCCGCTACGTCCCCGCGGCCGACACCGCGCAGGTCGGCGGCGACTGGTACGACTGCTTCGTGCTGCCGGACGGCGACACCGCGCTGATCATCGGCGACATCACAGGCCATGACCTGCAGGCGACCGTGACGATGGCGCAGGTCCGGAACATGCTGCGGGGGATCGCCTGCGACCGGATGGAACCGCCGGCCCGGATCCTGCGGCGCCTCGACCTGGCCATCACCGTCCTCTACGGCCTGCGAACCGCGACCTGCGTGTACGCGCTGGTCAAGGGGCCGGTGGGCGGACCGTACCGGCTGATCTGGTCGGCGGCGGGCCATCCCCCGCCGCTGCTCGTCACGTTCGACGGGGAGACCCGCTACCTGCAGGGCGGTCACGGCATGATGCTGGGCGTCGACGCGGACGACGAGCGTGAGGGTGCCGAGACCGACCTGCCGGCCCGGTCCACCCTGCTGCTCTACACCGACGGGCTGGTCGAGCGCCGCGGCGAGAGCCTGGACCACGGGCTGACCCGGCTGCGTCAGCGCGCCGCGGCCCTCAGCCGCTACGGCGTGGACAGGATGTGCGACGAGCTCCTGGAGAGCCTGGCCGCGGACTCCCACGACGACGTCGCGCTCCTCGCATTGCGCCTGCCGCGTACGCCGCCGCCCGCGTGAGGCCCGTGAGGCCCGTGACGCCCGTGACACCCGTGATGCCCGTGATGCCCGTGACACCGTGACGTCCGTGAGGGCAGGGATGCCGGCCCGCGCCTCGGCCCAGCGCCGCACGCGAGCGCGGCACCCGCGTCAGGGCGACGTGATGAGCGCCCGTTCCGTCTCGCGCAGGAAGTCGTCGAGGTCCTTCGGCGTGCGGGAGGTGATCAGCGTCCAGCCGCCGGTGTCGTCGCTGACCACCGACTGGTCCACCCACGCGCCTCCCGCGTTGAGGATGTCCGTGCGCAGGGACGGGTAGGAGGTGAGCGTCTTGCCGCGCACGGCGCCCGCGTCGATCAGGGTCCACGGGCCGTGGCAGATCGCGGCGACGGGACGCTCGGTCTCGACGAACGCCCGGACGTCTGCCACGGCCCTGTCGTCCTGCCGCAGGGCGTCGGCGTTCAGCGCGCCGCCGGGGATGAGCAGCAGGTCGTACGGCGTGGGGTCGGCGTCGGCCAGGGTGGTGTCCGGCCGTACCGTCTTGCCCGGGTCCCGGTCGTCGACCAGGGTCCGCACGGGCTCGCTGTCGACCGCGGCGACGTCGACGGTGGCGCCGTTGTCGCGCAAGTGGCCGACGGGGACGAGGAGTTCGTCCTGCTCGACGCCGTAGTTGGTGACGATCGTCAGGACACTGCGGCCTTTGAGGTCGTTCGCTGCCATGGTCATGCCTCTCGCACACTGCTCGCACCGCTGAGGCGGGCCGCCGGGCGGCTCGCCCGTGGCAGTCGGATCCCCTACGGCTGCCCGGGGCCGGGCCGGGGAAACCGCATCCGCCCGGCCCCGTGCGCCGGCGCGGGCCGCCGGGCGCTCCGCGCCGGCCGATCGCCCCGGAGGTGAGTCAGGCGCCACCCGCCGGGTACGCGCGCAGGAGCGGCCCGTCCCATCAGGGAACTCTTCGAGGAGGAGGCAGCCCGTGGCCTCGACACGCACCCCGGCACCCAGCGGGCATCAGGCGTCGCAGGGGGAGCCCGGCGAGGCGCGGCGCTGGCCCGCGCTGGCGGTGTGCCTCACCGCCGGCTTCATGACGCTGCTGGACGTGAGCATCGTCAACGTGGCGTTGCCGTCCATCCGGACCGGGATCGGGGCCTCGCAGAGCGGGCTGCAGTGGGTGCTGTCCGGCTACGCGCTGGCGTTCGGCCTGGTCCTCGTGCCTGCGGGACGGCTGGGGGACGTGCGCGGACGCCGCGCGGTGTTCATCGCGGGCCTGGTGCTGTTCACCGTCGCCAGCGCCCTCGCAGGAGCCGCCCAGAACGAGGCGTGGCTGGTCGCGGCGCGCCTGCTCCAGGGCGTGGCGGGCGGGTTGCTCGTGCCCCAGGTGTCGGGCTTCATCCAGCAGATGTTCCGCGGCGCCGAGCGAGGACGGGCCTTCGGGCTGCTGGGCGCCACCATCGGGGTGTCCACCGCGATCGGGCCGCTGCTCGGCGGCCTGCTGATCCAGGCGTTCGGCCCGCACGAGGGCTGGCGCTGGGTGTTCTACGTCAACCTGCCGATCGGTCTCGCGGTGCTGCCGCTGGCCCGGCGGCTGCTGCCCGGGCCGCCGCCGCGCGAGGGCGGCGCCGCGGCCGGGCGCAGCGACCTCGACCCGGTCGGTGTGGCCCTGCTCGGCGCCGGGACCGTCGTGCTCCTGCTGCCGTTCGTCCAGGAGCAGCAGTGGCGCGGCGCGGGCAAGTGGCTGCTGCTCGTCCCGGCCGCCGCGCTGCTGGCCGGGTTCGCGGCGTGGGAGCGGCACTACGGGCGGCGGCGTGAGCCGCTGGTGAACCTGAAGCTGTTCCGCCAGCGGTCCTACGGCCTCGGCACGCTGCTGTCGCTGCTGTATTTCGCCGGCTTCACCTCGATCTTCTTCGTGCTGACGCTCTACCTGCAGAACGGCATGCACTACTCCGCGCTGGAAGCGGGTCTGTCGATCATGCCCTTCGCGGTGGGGTCGGGCGTGGCGGCCGCGGTCGGTGGCCGCGTGGTGACCCGCATCGGGCGGCCGCTGGTGGCCGGGGGCCTGGTCATGGTGGTGATCGGGCTGCTGGGCACCGTGCTCGCCGTGCACCTGGACACCACGCGCTCGATCGGCCTGGTGACCGCGGGACCCTTGCTGTTCGCCGGGCTCGGCAGCGGCCTGGTCATCGCACCCAACCAGACGATCACGCTCAGCGAGGTGCCGGTGGCCCGCGCCGGCAGCGCGGGCGGTGTCCTGCAGACCGCCCAGCGCATCGGATCGGCGGCGGGCATCGCGGCGGTCGGATCGGTTTTCTTCTCCAAGGCCGGCGGCGGGCACGGCGACTGGTCCGGCGGCTTCCAGGCCGGTCTCATCACGTCCACGGCCCTGGCCGCCCTCGCCCTGGTCATCGCGCTCGTCGACGTCTTCACCGGAACGGGAGACACCCCGGGCGGCACGCCCGGTCAGGGAGGGGACGGACATGAAGGACCGTGAACCGGTGCCGCCCGCGCGCGGCCGGGACCGGGGCACCCGCGACTCCGTGCTCGCCGCGCTCGGGGCCAATCTGGTGATCGCGGTGGCCAAGACGGCCGCCGGCCTCTTCGCGGGCTCACCGGCCCTGCTGTCGGAGGCCGCCCACTCGGTGGCCGACAGCCTCAACGAGGTGTTCCTGCTGACCTCGCTGCGCCGCAGCCGCCGCGCTCCCGACAGCGAGCACCCGTTCGGCTACGGCATGGAGCGCTACTTCTGGGCGCTGCTCGCGGCCGTCGGGATCTTCGTGCTCGGCGGCTGCTTCTCCTTCTACCAGGGCGTGCGCGCGCTGCACGGCACCGAGCACGAGACGCATACCGGCTACGTCGTCGGTCTGGCCGTGCTGCTGGTCGCGGGCGTCGCCGAGGGCGCTTCGCTGGCGAAGGCGTTGCGCCAGGCACGCCGCGTGCAGGCGGAAGGCGCCGGGCCGCACCGGGTGCGCGACCCGGCGCTGCGGACGGTGATCGCCGAGGACGGCACCGCGGTGGTCGGTGTGGTCCTCGCCGCGATCGGCATGGTGCTGCACCTGGCCACCGGCAGCGGCGCGGGTGAGGCCGCCGCGTCGATCGCGATCGGAGTGCTGCTGATGGGCGTCGCCTTCGGGCTCGGACGCACCGCGCACCGCCAGCTGATCGGCGCGGCCGCGGACCCGTCCCTGCGCGCCGAGATCGAGGACATGCTCGCCCGGCAGCCGGAGATCGACACCGTCGAGGAACTGCTGACCCTGCGACTCGGGACCGAGTCCACGCTGGTCGCCGCGAGGATCGATCTCGTCGGCGGCATGGACAGCGAGCACGTCGAGGAGGTCAGCCTGCGTATCAGGCAGGCCGTCGAGAACCGCTGGCCGACCGCTGACCACGTCTTCCTCGACATCACCGACGCCCCCACCGAGCGGCGGCGCAAGGAGGCCGCCCAGCGCGCCCGCCGGACGGTCTGAGCGGGCGCCGCGCCCCGTTCGCGCCGCGTCGGGGCTGAGGGCGACGGGGCGGCGGCGAGGGCCGGACTGCCGCTCCCTGCGCGGCCGTTCGGCGGCGCGGGCGGTCGTGTCCGGCGGGTCCGCGACAGACGGCGCCGCGCGGCCGGGCGGCCGTCCGGGCCGCCACGCCACACCCCGCACGGCGCCCGCCGACTTCCTCCGGCGCGCATGTTTGGTCAAAGGTCCGTCGGGCAGGTGCGGGCGTGGAAGTGAGAGTGGTGAGGGAAGACACGGACGCACAGCATCCGGCCGGCGTCGGCCGGCCGCCCATCGACGACTACGACCACATGACACTGCGCGGCGTGGAGAGCCGCCTGGGGACGCTCGGCGAGGACGACCTCGAGGACCTCGTGCGCTACGAGTGCGCGCACCAGGACCGGACGCAGGTGATCCGCCTGCTCACCGCCCGGTTGCAGCGCCTGCGCGAGACGCGCAGAAGCCCGGGGCCACGCCCCGGGCGTTCGGGGGCGGCCTCGGGCTCCGGCGGATACGGTCCGGCGCCGGCGGCGTCGTACCCCGGCCGTTCGCTGCCGGACGCGTCCGCCGCGTGCGCGCCGGAGACCGGGCGCCTGCCGCCGCCCCGGGATCCCCGGGCGCGCCGGCCGGCGCGGTGACCCCGAGCGCGGCGCCTCAGCGGCGCCACCGGCGTCTGCCGTTGGTGGACCTCGGGACGCCGAAGCCCGCCAGATGCAGCGCCACGAAGAACGCACCCGCGACCAGCAGGCTGAACGGCGTGAACGCCGCGTCGGTGTGCGTGCTCGTGACGTTGAGGAGATAGGCGATGGCCAGGATGACGGCGCCTACGGCTGCCAGCATGTTCGTGCCTCCTTGACGCGGCCGGCGGCTGGCCGGCGCTCCGGTCGGGCGCCCCGTGCGCCCTCACCGTTCTGCTGCCCTCGAACCGCCCCTTGACGCACGCCAGTTCGGGCGAGCGCCCGCACGGTCGCACGCGGCACGGCCGGACCCTCCACGAAGGAGGGCCCGGCCGTGTCGCGGGTGTCAGACGGTGCCTGCCCGTGCCTGCCGGTGTCAGTCGGCGCAGCTGAGCTGGGCCAGTCCCCAGTCCGCGTGGTCGAAGTTCTTCCCGTCGCCGCCGTCACCGACGACCAGGGCGAGGGTGTGGACGCCCGTCACGTCGGCGGTGAGCTCGACGGCGGGCTGCCCTCCGCGTACCACGTCGCTCGCGGCCAGCTGCCGTCCGTCGCCGAGCACCGTGAAGGTGACGCTGCCCTGTCCGGCGACCTCGTCGTCCACCCCGACCCGGGCCTCGAAACGCGTACAGCGGCCCTGGACGTCGATGTCCACCCGGGCGTCGGCGTTCATGCCCAGACCCTTCGCGTACACCGTGCCGTCGATGGTCAGCGGGCCGCCGTCCTGCGCGCCGGTCTCGCCGTTGGAGCGGTCGCGCTCGACCGGTCCCCAGCCGTTGGTCTCGGTGAGGAACGGCTGGTCGCTGGCGTAGACGGTGCCGTGCAGCGGGATCGCCACCGTGACGACCTGCTCGACGTGGACCGGCGGGGCGCCCTTCCCCGCGGGGTTGGCGTACTCCGCCCAGACGGGCACCTCCACGGTGCCGCCCGGCTGGTCCTTGCCGACCGTCACCGTCCAGTGGCCGTCGAGCACCTTCCCGGCGGGCAGCGAACCCGCGGTCACGTCCGGGCCGGACGCGGACCAGCCCGCGGGGAGCCGGCCGCGGTCCACCGTCATGTGCACCAGGTGCAGCGCGTCGCCCTGCGGCAGTGTGAACCGCGCGTCGACGGCCACGCTCGTTCCCGGGGCGGCGGTGGCGCTCGACGGATCGAGGGTGAGCGTCGTGGCGGGCGCGGTGACGACCTTCTCGTCGCAGTCGGTGCGGCCCTTGAGGGCCGGGCAGGCGAGGGCGGCGAAGCCGCCGTTGTCCGCGGCCGCGACGGTCAGGGTGTCGGCGGAGGTCACGGTCCGCACGGTGCGCCGGAGTTGGCCGCCGCCGTCGGCGCCGGGCGTGTCCTCGACCGTCTCCAGCAGCCACGGGCCCTTGCCCAGGAAGCCCAGCGGTGCCTTCATGGTGTCGCCGGTGCCGGCCAGGATGCCGCCGAGGAACCAGCGGTCGCCGCTGCGCCGGGCCATGACGACCTGCCGGTCGCCGGCCGCCTGCTGCTCCGGGCCGCCGGACACCAGACGGGTCTCGTCCCAGGTCGTGGGGAGCTGGTCGAGGTAGTCCTCGGCGACGGGCTGGGTGGCGAAGCCCTCGGGCTTGTCGCCCAGGCTCGTCCAGCCCGACTCGAAGACCACGGGCAGGGCCAGTTCACGCGCCGCCGTGTCCTGGCGGCCGGGACGGGAGAACCAGGTCGGGGTGTAGTCCATCGACCCGACGACGTTGCGCGTGAAGGCCAGGAAGATGTCGCGGGTCGGGTTCTGCCCGTTCTCCTCGCCGCGCACCGCCTCCACGCTCATCACCTGCGGCCACGTGCGCTGCAGGCCGCGCGGAATCGTCGCGCCGTGGAAGTCGATCATGAGCTTCAGCTTCGCGGTGTCCTTGAGGATCGCGTCGTACCACTGGAACGTCGACTGCGAGTCGGAGTACATGTAGTCGACCTTGACGCCCGCGACACCCCAGGCCTTGACCTTCGGCAGCCACGCGTCGCGCTGCGCCTGGGTCCTGAGGTCGTTCCAGTCGAACCACAGCAGCACGTCGACGCCGCGGGCCCGCGCGTAGCGGACCAGCTCCGGCACCCAGCTCGCCTGCCATCCGGCGTCGACGAGCGTGTACTCCAGGCCGTGCGCGGCCGCGTAGTCGACGAAGTCCTTCTGCCGGTCGACGTTCCCGGGGCTGTTGCCGTCGCTCAGCCACGACCAGTCGTCGACGCCCGGACGGATCCAGGACGTGTCCTTGACCTGCGACGGGGGCGCCAGGTCGTCCACGAGGGTCGACCCGACGACGGTGTCCAGGCCGCCCACGATCGCGGTGCGCCACGGGGTCGCCAGCGGTCCCGGCGCGGTGACCGCGGCGCCGTCGGCCAGGGCCACGTGGTACGACGAACTGCCGGCCTGGTGGTCGAGGTGGCTGCCGGAGTACCGGCCGTCGACGTCGGCCTCGGTCAGCAGCACGTAGGTGCCGCCGACGGCGAAGAGCGTCGGGTAGCCGAACGAGCAGGTGTCGCCGTCGCAGGTGGCGGGCTTCGCCTCGTTGGCCGCGCCCGCGGTGGTCTCGGTCCTCTCGGTCTCGTAACTCGGCTGGTACGGCTGCACCCACGCCTTCGCGTCCGTCGGCACCTCGAACGTCGAGGCCTCCTGTTCGACCGTCACCTGGCCGGGGCCGTCGAGCTGGTAGCGGTAGGCGACGCCGTCGGTGGAGACCCGCACGACCACGCCGAGGCGGGCGCCGTCGGCGCCGGTGAAGGTGAGCGTGGCCTCGCGCATCGTGGCCGAACGCTGGAGCCGCTTGCCCGTGGTCATCCGGTACGACTCGTGGACCGTGCGGTCCGTGCGGCCGGTGAAACGCAGACCCGTCGTCAGGTCGTGCTGGTCGGTGCGGATCCCGAGCCGGCCCGGCAGCAGCACCGGTGCGCCGCCCCGGTCCACCGCCAGCCGCAGGTCGCCGTCGGCGTCCAGGCCGAGTTCGGCGCTCAGCGCGGAACCGCCGGGCCCCGCGACCGTCCAGCCGCTCGCGGCACCCTGCTCGGCGGCGGACGGTGCCGCGGCCGCGACGGCCAGCCCGCCGCTCGCCAGAGCCGCCACGGCCACCCCGGCGACCGCCCGCCGGGCCCGTTGCCATCGTCGTCCCATCGGTGTCCCCTCGCCCTGGATCAACAACTTCGCACGCATCCAAACGAAACGGGTCACATGACAGTCGCTCAGGACAACGATGTCAAGGCTTCGCGCAGGCGTCCCTGGCGCGCTCTCGCGGGCACGGACGCGACTCTGGAGGGATACCTCCCTCCGTGTCGGCTTTCAATTCTGTTCAATCATGTGACTCCTGCGCGCCCATTGACCCGGAATCAAACACGAGGCCACACTGACGCCCGTCTTTCCCGAGCGAACGAAGGGTGGCCCGCGCATGCCCAGGACAATCCTCGCGGTCCGAAGACTCGCCCCGATGTGGATCCTCGCGCTGCTCGCGGCCCTGCTGGCGGTCAGCGGCGCGCCGGCACAGGCGGCCCAGGACACCTCCGTGGTCGTGGACGGAACGCAGGGCGGCCGCACGTTCGACGGGATCGGTGCGATCAGTGGCGGCGGGGGCAACTCCCGTTTGCTGCGCGACTATCCGGCGGCCCAGCAGTCGCAGATCCTGGACTACCTGTTCAAGCCGGGGTACGGCGCGAACCTGCAGATGCTGAAGCTGGAGATCGGCGGCGACGCCAACTCCACCGACGGCTCCGAGCCTTCGGTCGAGCACACCCGCGGCCAGGTCAACTGCGACGCCGGGTACGAGTTCTGGCTCGCCGAGCAGGCCGAGGCCCGCAATCCGTCGATCAAGCTCTACGGGCTGGCGTGGGCCGCCCCGGGCTGGATCAACGGCGGGTTCTGGTCGACCGACACGATCAACTACCTGATCTCCTGGCTCGGT
>NZ_FODD01000077.1 GCF_900110255.1 Actinacidiphila rubida | reverse complement strand
TCGGCAACCACACCACCCAACCCCTCCGCGACCTCTACACCGAACTCCTCACCCTCCCCACCGTCGCCAAACACATCGCCGGAACCGTCAGCCACCCCGCCAAAACCCTCCTCATCAACCACACCACCACCCCCCACACCACCAACACCCACCTCCCCACCACCACCCACGGCTACCACCACCACCTCACCACCATCACCGGCACCCTCAACACCACCCCCCACACCCCCAACCCCCACACCAACCACACCATCCTCATCCGCCCCGACGGCTACATCGCCTACACCGGCACCAACCCCACCCACCTCACCCAAACCCTCACCCACTACCTCGGAACCCCACACAAAGACTAGAAAGCCGCGGCAGCCACGCGCTGTGCGCGGCCACCGCGGCAGGTTCGACGGTCCTCCCCGGCCCAGGCCCACCTCAGAGGTGCGCCTGGGCCGAAGCGTGTGTCAGGCGACGCTGCGGAGCGCACCTCCGTCCACGCGCAGGGCGGCGCCGTTGGTCGCGTTGGACAGGGGGGACGCCACGTAGGCGATCAGGTTGGCCACTTCCTCCGATTCGGCGAAGCGGCCGAGGAGTAATCCCGGATGGGCGGATTCGAGGTGCTCGCGCTCGATCTCCTCGAGTGCCACATCCGGGTGCTGCTCCTGCAGGAACGCGAAGTAGCGTTCGGTGAGTTCGGAGCGGGTGGGACCGGGCAGCACCGAGTTCACGGTGACGCCGGAGGCCGGGTAGGACTCGGCGAGCCCGCGGGCGACGCCGAGTTGGGCGACCTTCGTCGCGCCGTAGTGCACCATCTCCGGCGGAATGACGAGCGCGGACTCGCTCGACACGAAGATGATGCGGCCCCACCCGCGTTCCACCATGCCCGTGACGTAGTGGCGCGACAGCCGCACGCCGCTCATCACGTTCAGGTCCCACAGTCGCTGCCAGGCTTCGTCGGACAGTTCGGTGAACGGGCTGAGTTCCGCGGTGCCCGCGTTGTTGACGAGGATGTCGGTCTCCGGCACCGCACGGATCACCGCCTGGACGCCCTCGGTGGTGGAGACGTCACCGGGGGCGGCGACCAGCTGGGCGTCGGGCACGGCCGCACGGATCTCCGCGATGGCGGCGTCGACACGTTCTACGGTACGGCCGTTGACGCCGACACGGGCGCCCGCAGCGGCCATCTGCTGGGCGGTGGCCTTGCCGATGCCGGCGGTGGATCCGGTGACGAGTGCGGTTCTGCTGGAGAGATCGAGGGTCAGCACAGGGCGGCTCCTTGTTCGAGAGTACGCAGCCGGAAGCGGTCAATTCCCGGCCGGGAAGCGCCTTTTCCGGCTCTTTACCCGACTCTTCATGACTGCGCCTCAGATCTTCTAGATCCACACTCGAATACGCATTGTGCAGTAGGCGACATAACGCGACATGCGTACCTCTCGTTCCCGGGGCTCCGGGGAGCTTTGACCGGCGCGCAAGTCCTCAGTCGCGAACTCGTTGAATTGTCAGCTGTTTTCCGGTGCCACGCGTCTCGTCCGCCCTCGCCACATGGCGCCACCACGGGTCTTCCGCCGTGCACCGTGAAGGAATTCGCAGTGCAGGGCGCGCAGGACCGGGGAACAGGACCGGGCCGGAACGACAGGGCCCCGGACACACCTGATCGCCGCTCGAGCGTTGCCGGGCGGCGATCAGGGGCGGTGCCGTGGTGCCTCACTCGGCGCAGGCGGCTCCGCTTGAATTCGTCAGTACGAATTCCGTGGGAGAGGAGGTCAGACGGCTTCGCCGGTCGGCACCGACTGCGCGGTGCGCGGCGGGACGACGGGAGCGGCCGGCTTCTTCCTGCTGCGTGCGAACCGGCGCATGATCGGGTGCTCCACCAGGGTGTACAGCAGCCATGCGGCGAGCAGGTTGGCGAGGAAGAGCAGGATCCACATCCCGATCGCGGGGACGGTGGCGTACGTGTGGGCGTGCAGCACCTTCGGGCGGCCGTAGAAGATGACGAGGGCCTGGAGCATGTAGAAGGCGAAGGACACGTTTCCCAGAAGGACCATGGTCCGGCTTCGCAGCCACCCGGACTCGCCACGCATGTCGGCGGCGGCCGCGGCACACATGATCATGCCGATCGGGACGATGGTGACGAGGCTGAAGTCGTACGGGTTCGGAAGCTTGATGGCACCCCAGTAGCCGACCGCGAAGAGCGCGAAGGACGGGATCAGGCCGATCCGCGGCCACAGCCCGGCGGCCACGATGCGGGCGAGGATCATGCCGAGCACGAACTCGAACAGCCGCGGCGGCGGGAACTCGTAGCCGAACCACTCCTGGTTCGCCGACAGGCTGCCGAACGGGCTGCTGACGCCGCCGGAGACGAGCTGCGTCGTCACGACCGTCACCGCGCCGACGCCCGCGACCATGCCCGCGGCCCACCACCACAGGCGGCGCTCGGATATGCGCCGGACGAGCACGATGAACAGCGGGAACAGGGCGTAGAAGAGCATCTCGCAACACAGCGACCAGGACGGGAAGTTGACACTCACCGCGGTGTCCGGCCGGTTGCTGAAGCCGTGCAGGAGGAAGAGGTTCAGCAGGTAGGCGTGGACCGGGGTGGACGACGCGAACAGCCACATGGCCAGCGCCCAGGTCACGATGTGGTTGGGGTAGATCTTCAGGATCCGGCGCCGCCAGAAGGAGGTGGCCCGCTCACCGGGCGTGGCGGACCAGCACAGGACGAAGCCGCTGAGGACGAAGAAGAACGACACGCCGATGCGTCCGGCCGGCTCGAGGAAGTCCGCGATCGGCTGGGCGACACCGTGGTCGCGGAAGAAGCTGACGGGCATGGTCGGCTTCAACGGATCGGCGAGATAAGAGGTGTGATAGAGGAAGACGCACATGGCCGCCAGGAACCGGAGGCCGGTGAGCGAGGGAAGCGAGGCCCGGCGCTGCGCTGGACCGCTGATGGTCGGTACGGCGGTTCGGTCTGCTGCCATGTGCCTACTGCCTTTCGAAACGGGGACGGCGGGCGGGCTGGGCGGTCGGCGCGCGGGCGGGCGGACGGTCGAGCGAGCGGTCGACGTCCTCGGTGGCAGGCCGCTGATCCCGGGGTGGGCATCGCGCCGCATGCACCCGGTGGCCCACGTCACTGTCCCCCGGCGAACGCACATGAGGTTATGAGCGCGGCCTCGGAACCTGGTCGCGCCTGCCTGGAGCACATGCCGGGCTCGCACGGGTCGGCCGCGGCGGCGGAAAGCGGAGCGGGCGGCACGGGTGCGCGCGGCCGGACCGCGCGCACCGCGAACGGGCGTCACGCGCGGCTGTACGGCGAGGGCGAACCCGCCTGTTCGGCAACGGAGTCCGCCCTCGGGCCACACGTGCCCGGGGGCGGCTCCGTTCGTCGCGGGCGTGTCAGCGCCGCCGTGTCAGCACCGGGCGCGTCTCACGTCCACTGCTCGGCCATCGGCACGCCCGGGACGGGCTTGCCGATCAGGGCGAAGGCCAGCGAGTACGCGGCCTGGCCGATGACCGCGGACAGCGTGGCCATTCCCTTGGCGTCGTAGTGCTTGACGGCGTCGGCGTAGACGTCGTCCGAGACGCGCTCGTCGGCACCGCCGGGCTGGAACACCGCTTCGGTCAGGGCCAGGGCGGCCCGCTCGGACTCGGTGAACGCGTCGCCGTCCCACCAGGTCGCGACGGCGGCGATCCGCGCGTCGGACTCGCCGGACTCGCGCAGCGCGGTCGTGAACCGCACCGTCGCGTACGTGCTGCCGGCGATCTGGCCGGCCCGCAGGTTCACCAGATTGATGGTCACGGGCGCGACGGCACCGTTCCCCAGCGCCTTCAGTAACGCGCCCCCCGCCTCGGCCAACTCAGGAACCTGCGCAAGCGGGTTACCCATCCGAGATCCCACGTGATACCTCCTCGAACCGGAGCGTCGACCGCTCCATGGCATGTCACCCCCGAGACGAGGAACCGCCGTGCGCTGTGACATGACCCGGCGCGCCGTTCGCGGACTCCGTCCGGCGTGGCGCGCCTCGCGCCGTTGTGCGCTCGACGCGCCGACGTCGCCTGTGAATCCTCGATGACCGCCCGCGTACACCCTTCGTTCACGTGGACACGTCAGCCTGCGGCCATGAACGAGATTCCGACCGCGCTCCCGGGGAGCGTCGACGAGTTGATGACGCTGATCGCCGCCTGCGAGGACGCGTGGGACACCCCCGACCGCAGCGGCGATCCGGTCGACATCCTCGACCACGGGCTCCAGGTCGCCGCCGTCCTCGCCACCCGTTTCCCGGAGGACGAGGAGCTGCAGGTGGCCGGGCTGGTCCATGACATCGGGCACGCGCTGCGGCCCGGCGACGAGGCGGGCCACGGCGACCACGGCGCGGCGGCCGTGGCCGGTGTGCTCGGGCAGCGGGTGGCGCGCCTGGTCGCGCTGCACATCCCGGCGAAGCGGTACCTCGCGGCGACCGAATCCGACCTGGAACTGTCGCCCGAGAGCGCGCGGACCCTCGGCTGCCAGGGCGGCGTCATGACCGCCGATGAGGTCGCCGCCTTCGAGACCGACCCCGACTTCGCGGCGGCCGTCGCTCTCCGCCGCGGCGACGACGCCGGCAAGATCGTCGGCCTGACCGTGCCGGGCCTGGAGCACTGGCGGCCCGTCGTGGCCCGCGTGGCCGAGGCCGCGTCAGCCCGCGTCTCGTCCTGACGTTCCCCGGTTCCGCGCGGTTGCTTCGTTCGCTCGAAGTGGTTCTGGCTCGGCTGCTGTGACGCCGGGCCGCGGAGTAATCGATGGGAGGTGACATTCCCGGCTGGTTAGGCTGCGGGTCATGAGTGGACCGGTGTTGGTGATCGAGTTGGCGGAGGCCGTCCCCCGCGTGGCGATCCAGCAACTCCGCGATTTCCTGCTCGGCGCCTCGGCACGATTCGAGGAGAAGCGGGTCGGCGAGTACGACCTGAACATTCACGCGGAGAGCCTCGGGGTTACGGATGCCGGGGACGTGGACGGACGTCGGCCCTTCCTGGTCTCGCTCATGGGGCCTGGGATCGGTGGCGAGGGCATCTTCGAGGCCGAGCACGACGACGAAGCCGACCAGGAATCCCTCATCGGCTTCACCCCCACCCACGCGGTCGACGTCGTCGCGTTCTGCAACAGTCCAGTCGACCACGTCGTCACGGCCCTGCTCACCGCGGCCGTCATGGAGATCATCGGTGGTGTCGCCAACGCCGAACTGCGAGAGGATCAGCTTTCCCTCGTGGCCGGCCTTCCCGGCATCGTCGCAACGATGAGCGATCCGTGGCACGCCGCGTACGGCTCGGCGGAATTCCTCCGTGCGTGGGCCCGACAGCCCGGTTTCCGGCTCATGAAGTAGCCGGAAATCAGCCGGCTGGTTCACGCGAGCAGTATCCGCCTGCGTTGCGACGTGAAGCCGGCTGGGCCCAACATCTGGCGCTTGAGGATCTTGATCCGGTAGCTGCCCTTGTAGCCGAGTGGCACGATCTCCTCCCACAGTTTCCAGGCAGCGCGTGACCCCCTCGGGCTGTGCGACACCCCAGCTCCGGCCTGCACGCGGAGTTGTCGGTGACGGATGCCAGAATCCGGGTGTGCCGGACGCTGACTACTTCTCCGCCGCCGATGATGTGTCCGCCCTCGCTGTGATCGAAGCCGGCGGCCCGAATCATGTCGGGTTGGACGTGATCTTCCTCAAGGACATCGATCCGGTCGACGCCCTCGCCCAGCTCGAAGCGATCATGACGGGCTGCAGCTATGAAGAGGCCGGCAAGCGGCCGCGGGTCGGACAACTACTGTCGTCCGAGGAAGTCGACAGCCCGTTCGTGCTGACCGTGTCGGACACGCTGTTCGACGTCCTGGTCTCCGTGTCGGCGGAGGAGGCCCGGGCCGTGGCCGAGTCCTGGTCTGCAGCCGGTGGGGTGCTCGGACTTGATGCCGCGACGGCAACGACGATCGTGGAGGCACTGGTCGGTCTGGCCAGGCGTGCTCGCGCCGCTGACCTGCGCCTGTACTGCTGGTGGACCCTCTGAGGCGGTGGAGTTCAGGAGCCGAGCTCATCGATGCGGAGGAGTCAGGTCACTTGCGGGGTCCTGTGTGAGGCCGGGCTGGGAACGTCGCCGTCAGGCAACTGCGTGATCCGGGTCAGCGCATCCTGGCGGGCGACCTTGAGTGCCTGCCTCGACGGGACGTCGATGTCGGGTACGACGCCGACTCCCTCCCAGTTGGTGCCCGTGGCGACGCTGATCCCCCGGGCGCTCGGCACCCTGATCGAGATGTGCTCATCCAGCCGATACGTGCCCGTCGGGTGGGCACCGCCACGGGTGGTCTCGCCGACTACGAGGGCGCGCTGGTGCGCCTGCAGGGTGTAGGCGAGGTCCTCTCCGCCGGAGAAGGTACGAGCGCTGGTGAGCACGTAGACCGGGCGGTCGAGGTAGCGCGGCGCGGGCAGGTGCGCCACGGTCCAGTACTGGCGTGTGGTGTCGGTAAGGCGATCGTAGATGTCTTTGAGGTGCGTCTGGTCGTCGGGGAAGAAGTAGCTGCACCACATGGTGCAGCCCTCGGGCGACCCGCCGAGACATTCGCGCAGGTCGAGGATGAGTGCGCGGGTCCCGGCGGCCAATTCCATGGCCGCGCCGATCACCCGGGCCCCCTCGCCGGCGTCGGCGATCCGCCGGATGTCGAGATAGCCGATGTTGCCGTCCAGATGCTCGAAGCCCCGGACCCCATGGTTGGCGGCCCGCATCCGGGCAAGGAAGGCAGCCTGGCCTTGATCTGCGTCCTCCAGGACCACGGGGGCTGGCTCGTCCCGCCACCGCAGTCCCAGGTGCTGATCCGGGCAGACCTCCCTGAGATGCGCGGTGACCGTCTCGCAAAGCGATGGGCCGTTCAGGGCGTCGTACTCTCCAGCGGCCAACCGCTTCCGGATCGCACGTTCCATCTCCAACGCTCTCTCGGGGAACACGTACCCGGCCGTTATGCGGTCCAGGGCCAGTGCGACTGTCTCTGCATTGGTGGGCATGATCGAGAAGGGTAGCCTCCTGCTCGTCCAGGCCGACCAATTGTCCGTGTCGCACCCGGACTGCCTCGTCGGCCCGAGTCACCGCAACGCCTCGGCCAGGATTTGCAGACCGGTGCCTCGGAGACAGATCTGGCAGCTGTCAGAGGCTTGCGTCGGACTCGCGCGGCTTCCTCCCGCTCGACCGGCTGGCCGTTCTCGAAGCGGGCGCCCGCGCGGACGAGCGGGACCAGATGTGCTCCTGCGATCGCGCGCCAGCGGGTCTGGGCGGACTCGACGAGCTTGAACACCATCGCCGCGCACCTGCCGCAGTAACGGGCACGGGCTTCCGGCAGGTCAAGAACTGGCTCCACGCGCACGTACTCCCCCGCCCCACCAGTCGACCCGCTGCCGGCTCACCGGCTCGGCTGGCTGCCGGCCCCGCCCCCGCTCCGGCTGTCCCGGGTTCGCGCGGCGGGCGCTGCGCGCGAAGCCATCGAGTAACTCGTGCGGCGACAGCCGGGGTGACCGGGGCGTACAACGGCATGACAGGACCTCTTGGCGACTGGGCTTCGACACCGCAGTTGGCCACCAAGAGGCCCCGGCCACGCACATCAATCCACCGATTCCCATCCGTCCTCGGCGATCACATGGGCCGCGGGATCTGGGTGGCGGGTCAGGGCACCATGCGCGTCCGCTTTCCTCGCGGCCGGACCAGCAGCGCCTTTGTCACTCCTGGAGTGGTCAGTAGTGCGTGCCGTTCCAGGTCCATCGCCCGACCTCGATGCCGGACTGGCCCCAGGGGGTGGAGTAGACGGCATCACCGTTGGCCGACGTGCGCAGGTCGTTCTCCCCGCTGTAGGTCGAGAGTTCGCTGTAGTCGCCGTTCCACAACTGCCCGGCGTTGAGGGCGCTGTCACAGGTGCTCAGCCACACGGCGTTCGTGTCGGTCTTGTCGTCCGTGGTGAGGCACTTGCCGGTGGCGGCGCTCTTCAGCTGGCGGTAGGTGATCCCGCTGGGGTAGGCGGTGTATGAACTGCCCCAGTTCCAGTAGGTGCCCGGCGACTGGTCGCCGGGGCCCGACCAGACGTTGCTGGTCGTGGTGGAGCCAGTGAGGCAGTTGCCCTCGTAGGCGTTCTTGTACACCCAGTCGGTCGCCGCGAACGAACTGGACATCGAGCCGGCCGCGGTGAGCATGACCGCGGCGAACATCATGGGCAGGGTCAGTCTCAGGGTCTTACGAGATTTCATGATCGCGAGGATCGAGGACGGAAGGGCTAAGGATGTGAACCAAACATGGACATGCCATGTCGCGGGAGTCACGCTCTCGACGTGCACTCGTCAGCGAACCCGCGCTCCGGCGTCGACAACGTGCGAGGCGGAGGTCGGCACACAGGAACTCGTTTCCCAGGCTGCGGAGTGATCCCTGCGCGTGCGGGGCCGAGTCCTCCTGAGCTGCAACGTCAGACCATCACAGCGACCATCTCGACCAACCCCCGGCCATAGGCGTCCTTCTGTCGTCGCAACCTTGGGGTCTGGGCTCAGGCAAATGCTGCTGTTCATCGGCCTCAATCGCGCGTTGCGAGGTGCACGCGACGATGCTGCACGAGCGTCGCGATCCGCAGCCTTCTCGGCAGCGCTCTGCGCGCGCCTCCTCGCGGGCGACGTTCGTGAGAGGCCCCCGGGCCTGACCGCCTCGCGACCGACGTCACGGGCTGGTCAATGACCTGGGCACCCAGGCAAGAGCGAAAGGGGTCGACTGCCGCCAGGCGAGAACGAGATGGGGCCGACCGGATTCGAACCGGCGTGCTCCCACATGTGGTGAAGGCGCGACGACCACTGCGCTACGAGCCCCATCCCGCTCGCGACGATACAAGCCACGGGCACTCCGTCGCCCTCGAATTTCGAATGCGGAAACGGACCGCCCACGTCGCCACGCCATAGGAGCGGCGCCGCCGGGCAGCAGCAGACAGAGCGAACACCGCGACGCTCCCCGTGAAGGACGCCGTGATCGCCGACCGCAAGCTGGATCGGCGCAGTAGGCCCGCGCCACAGCGCCTGAACTCCGCAACAGGTGCTTCCCGCAGCCGTCGTAGAGCCGGCGGAACGGCGGCCGCTCCGCGTTCGCCGAATCCGAGCAACTCCAGCTCAGGGCCGTCCTTACACATATCCCTGAGCTAGATGCGCCCACTCGCCGCGTCAGATCCTTCGCGGTCATGCTCAACGGCCGCCAGGGCGAGCAGTTGTCGGAATAGCTCGGCGCCGTCCGGCAGAACGACCTGCCGAGCCTCCACACCCTCGCCGCCGGCATTGACCGATACCCGCGACGCAGCCATGGCCAGGGTTCACGCTGCCCTGGAACTCGGGTGTCCTCGAAGGCCATGTCAACTGGACCAATATGTGGAATCAGCTCTGTCAAGCAGCGGTTGTCATCTGGTGGCTGTCTTGGTCCGCTCTGTGGCCGCCACTCGGGCAGTGGCCACTTCAACCTGGCGTCGGCCGGATTCACCTCGGCTCCAGATGAATGCGCGCCAACGACGTGGCGCGTCGCTGCTCCAGGTCCGGAACTCCTCGACCGCGACGTTATCGGACAGCAGCCATCGGATGGTGCTGCCTGATGCCTCGGGGATGTCGGTGAGGCCGTCGAGTTGTTCGGCGAGTGCGAAGCTGTCGACCTCGGCAGTGGTGCGGTCCCAGGTCGAGACCATGTCGGTGAGAGCGTGGGATTCAATGAGTGCCGGGATAGACGGGGCGATTTCGAGGAACGTGCCGCCTCCATCGTCCACGCCGACTCGTCCGTCCGTGTGCACCAGGTAGCGCACTGGGGAGGACACGCGTTCCACGCGTTCCCCGAACCAATCGAAGTACCAGCCGTCGGAAGTGCCGGTCCACATGTTCTGGCCCAGGTCGTAGTGCCAGTCTCGAAGCACCTCGCGGCGCTCGCCCTCGACGGTGTAGCTGCTTCGCACTTGGTAGCGGAGTCGGCCGTACCTCTGCTCGAATCCGTCGCGGCGGCGCTGCTGGATGGTGGCGTTGAACTGTCCTGCCCCCGAGCCGATCGAGACCACATTGGCCCCTCGACGGTGAGGTCGTGAGGTCAATTCCCTTGCGTATAGGGCTATATGCGCGCGGTTCGCGGCGACCGGGTCGACGTTCTCCCGTTCGCACATCAGCAGGTACTCGCTCAGCCCGCAGGCGTAGGCATCGATCGTGCGGGGCGCACGTCCGAGATCCGTCCAGATCGCCGCCTGCTCGTGGGAAACGCGCGTGCGCGGTCTGGAAATGCAGGGCGTCGAAGGTGACCACGGTGTCGGTCAGGTCGAACTCGGCAAGCATGGGCCGGAAGACGCTGATTTCGTTGGTCTTGCCGTCCACGGCAAGGGAACGGCGGGGCTGCTCGACCGGGTCCTGATCGGATGGCGGGCGATCGGGGTCGCGGGCGGCGAGCCAGGAGCCGATCGCAGTGTCGAGCGCGTCGCCGTCGATGCGTTGCAGGACCCGGCGCACGGTGGCCTCGGCCGGGGCGGTTGGGCCGCTTGGTTCACGGCTCGGTCCGCCGAGGGCGGTGAGCACAGTGGTCGGTGCGTCCGCGGCCCACTCTGCGATCGCGGTCAGAGATCTCGCGCCGGCCAGGACCGCGCAGGCGGCCACGGCGAGGACGAAAGTGAGGGGATGGCGACGGCCCTGGGCCCGGCGCGGATCGGGCACCGCGGCAAGACAGTCCAGCAGGCCGGAGTGTTCCTCCGGTGCGGAAAGCCGGGCGGCAGCGAGCTGGCCCAGACCGGTAGGGAGGGGCGATGATGAGCGCACGGTCTTCCGTTGCGGTGATCAGGGACTCGACACCTCATGTTTCACCCGAAGGCCGTGCCTGCTTCCGTTCCGGCCCGATCCGGGAACATCTCGGCCGGCTCAGGCGCATGAGCTGCCATCAAGCCGGCGATCGACACCGCCCTGGCACTGAAGCCTCTACTGGCCGACCGTAAAGATCACGTGGCTTCCTGCGTCCGCTGCCTGCCGAAAGAAGACGACCAGGTCAGTGAAGTTCGCCCAGGTGTAGACGAAGTCCTCGTGGCCGAAGTTCGGCCCGTAGTCTTCGATGTCGATGCAGTCGTAGCCTGCTTTCAGCGCCTCGCGGCCGACATCGGCCATAGCACCGGCGACATCGCGGACCCGATCCGGAGTGAGCAGGCTGACGATGTAATCGTCGCCTTCATGAAGCTGTACGCCGCCCAGGATCACGGCGTTCAGCGGGTAGATGCCGTTGTCGTAGCCAAGGTAACCGTCGGTCAGGCTGCGATGGATGGCGTCCCATGCCTTGTCGGTGTCACAGTGGCCGACACCGATGCCCTCTTCCTCAATCTCCTCGACGAGCGCAGCAACCTCGTCGTCGGCGGCGGCTGCGCGCAGGCGACCGGCGGTCTCCGCATCGATGGCGAAGTGGACTCCCAGGCTCATACGGCACACCGTACAGGGGCGGCAAGACTCATCACGTCCAGCTGATCACGGTCGGCCGCGCACGTCTGTCGGGCCGTCAGCCGCTCAGTGACAGCCAGGCACTCATGCCGTATGACCAGGCCGGATGTCCTTCTCGACGCCCGCCCCTCGCGTCCCTCGGCCTCAGTGATCACAAAACGGGCAGACACACTGAACGACGCCGCCCTGACCGTCGTGCCGCTCAACACATCTCCCAAGTTCGTGGTTGCACCGGAGAGACGCGATCACCCCGGCAGATTCCACGTAACTTTTAGGATGCGCAAGCGTCAACTGTTCGGACGCGCCGGCTTCACTCTCCTACGCAACACGATTCCCGCTCGCTTGGCCTGCGTGATCTCCGGGATTCCCCCGACCTCAACCAGTCGCGAGTGCCGTCCACACGCCGGGCGGATGCTCAGCCGGTTTCATCCACAACTGCGGTTGAGACTGCTGGTATTGCTCGCTGACCCCCGGCTGCCAGAGGAAGCGGCCAGCTGCATCCGGCCACACTGCTTGGAGAACTGGGAACGGGGGCCGCCGGTAGAAGGAGATCGCTCGCCCGAAGAACTCCCAGTACCAGCGAAGGTCCGCCGGCTTCAGGACGACGGGCCGGTCCTCGATGATGCCGTGGCATTCCCTGCCACCCTCCAGCGCAGCTCCGGCCGCAGCCCTGTGACCGAGGGAGTTGAGCAGCACGTGCATCGTCTGGACACCCAGCCCGAACACGGCGAGCTCGGGCACCGCGTGTGTGTGCCAGAGTCCGATCGTGTACGCGAAACCGGGCCCTTCTTCGTCGGCCGGCACCACCACCACGCTCCACCCATGTTCCTTGACCTGCTCAACGGTCCGCAGGTCCATGCGATCGGCCTCTTCCCGATCACCGTAGTCATGGCACACCACACAGCGACAAGACGGGAGGTCATTAGGCATGCCCGTGACAGTATCCTGCAGGTCTTCGGCCACTCCTGGCCTGCTGTGCTCCATCGACAGCAGCGCTCCGGCTCTTGGTTTCATCACACCCAGTGAAGAAGCACAGAACCGGTGCGAGGCCGAAACTCAACTACATAGCCACCCGTCGATTGGCGCACTCTGGGGCATGTTCCTGCTCATGACCCAACCAGGTTCGCCTGGCTTGTCTCGACATCACGCACACCTGCAACCTGGCACGCCGCTTTCAGGGACCTCATCCGCCAACGCCGCGGCACCATGCTCCCCCAGTGGATTTCGCCAAGGCTGAGACCGGCGAGCGCCCGCCCCTGCGGTCCTTCGCAAGCTCCCTCCGGCAGGACTTGAACGCCGTGACGGCCGGACACACGCCGGCATGGAGCTCCGATGTCATCGAGGGCCACGTGAACCGCGTGAAAACGATCAAGAGGACCATGTACGGCCCAGCCTCGTTCGAACTCCTCCGGACCCGAATCCTCATCCAGCCCTAAGGCATTGCGCTCCCGGCCCCGCTGGCTCCTACGCTTCTCACGTGCGCTACCTCGCAGAGACCTTCGCCCTCGCGGCCCTGAGACGGGGCCGACCAGTCGAACAGTTCCTCGGCCCGGCAGGTTCACCCGAGTGTCCCGGTATTCGATACATCGAGGTCAGACCGACCAAGGCACACTACGAGATCATTTTGCACATCCTGGAAGACGTCGGTCACGAGAACTTCAGCGACCTGATCGAGTTCCCTTCTCTTGAACAGGGCAACGAGGAAGCGGAGTTCGGCCGCCTTGTTGCTACCCGCGATGACCCACTCGCCGCTCTCGCAGCCGCCGAGGAAGTAGCCGGAGCAGTACGCGGAAGGTGGGTCAACGCTGGACTGGTTCAGGATGAGTACCACGACTACGTGATGGCTGGACGACCGAGAAGCAGTTCACCGGATGGGCACCCCTGGCTTGCGCGGGGGATCGGATCGTGACGATCAAGCCCGATCACGGAACTGCGGCCAAAGCCTGAAATTTCCCCACCTCATGTACAGGAAGTGGGCAGACCTGCTCTCTAGCGTTCCCCGCCTTCGATTTCGGATCTTGGACGGCGTTGGGGTCATGGTCGGAGGCTTGTGGGACGATCACTCGCATGATGTCCGATCCGCAGCTGTCGACGGGTACCCACATACGCCTTCTGGCTGGTCACGCCGCGGCCGGGCAGCCGGTGTTCGAGGTGTTGCCGGCCCGCTTGGTGCAGTCGGACCTGTTCGAACTGATGGGAAGTCCGGGCATGGTGCTCGGATGCGCGGCCGGTGACGTGCTGCGGATCGCTGATGACGGCCAGTTCGAGGTTGTGGAACAGGGCGCGAACTGGTGTATTCAGGCAGCTGGACTCGCGCACGTGAGCCCCGAGTCGTTTGCGGCGCTCAGAGATGCGGTCGGGGAGCTCGCAGGCATGGCTGAGGCACCGGCAGACCTGCGGTTCGTCGTCGTTACCGTCGGCCGAGCGGCCGGCCTGCCCGCGATCGAGCGGGTCATGGACACCTGGGCCGCGGGCAACAATGGGGCCGAGTGGTGGTTCGGCAACGGAGATCGTGCGGCCTCATCCGTCTGAGCAGGTCAGCTGGCGGACCGCCAGAGCCGCCTTGTTCCGGTTCTTCGCTGCGGCGTTGGGCCAAACCTGCTCGGTCCGCGGCTTCGCCGGCCGGTCGCGCCCCCTGTGTCGCTGCAGTCCGTCGTCGCCCCCGCGGCGGCCGCCCACCGGCCGTGCGCCATGCGGTCCCTCCAGGTGCGGCCCGCAGCGGGCGGACGGGGTGGCCTCGTAGGTGAGCCAGTCGGCCGAAACGACTTGGGCTTCAGGCAGGCTGGGCGGCCGAACCACGTGATCGGCACGGACAATGGCGCCATGCGAATCCGAACAGCACACGTCGACGAACTGCCCCTCCTGCAGGACATAGAAAGGGCCGCCGGGCGGTGTTTCCGGGATGTCGGTATGCCGGAGATCGCCGATGACGCGCCGCTTCCCATCAGTGAACTTGCTCGCTACCAGGAGGCCGGCCTGGCCTGGGTCGCCGTCGATGACGCCGACTCTCCGGTGGCCTACCTCATCGCCGAACCATTGGACGGCAACCTGCACATCGAGCAGGTATCGGTGCGTCCGGACAGCGCACGTCGCGGTATCGGACGGTCCCTGCTGAACCGTGCGGCGGATCATGCCACGGTCGGCAGAGTGCCTGCGCTGACCCTCACCACGTTCACCGATGTTCCGTGGAACGCGCCTTACTACACGCGGTGCGGCTTCACCGTGCTCGATGACAGCAGCCTTGGCCCCGGGCTGCTGGAAGTCCGGCGACGAGAAACAGTCCACGGCCTGGACCGGTGGCCGCGGACCTGTATGCGTCGAACCCTCTGACGCCGCAGCGTCGTGGGAAACGCCCAGACACCGCAGCCGACGTCGACTCTGCCGCGCGAACCTCAGCCGCTACGACCGCCGAAAGTGCAAAGTCGTTCTGCGCGGAATCGGGCAGAACGGACCGGACCATTTCTGCATCCCGCAGTTCAGGCCCGGGTCACAAGGCGACAACCCGCGCGAACGGACACACGGCGGCCGCCCGTGCGCACCGATTCGTCAAGCGCGACCCGCAAACCACCGCCTGATCTACGGTAGTGATGCCCGCTGCGCCCATCCGGCACGCGGACTTCCCCTCTGTGCACCTTGTCCCTTGTTCTCAGGGTTGGTGAAGGCGAGAGAGCGAACGAAACGCGGACCGGGACATCCCGGGGGGTGTGGTTGGCGTCCGGCCGCCGCGACGATCGTGCTCGGCGGCTTGGACATCCCCCCGCCGAACGGGCTCGGCAGGGCAGCGGTCAGCAGTTGGGTCTCGAAGGGCTCCACCCCTATCGCCTGCGCGCCACTTCGCTCGCGAGAGCCAGGAGGGCGACCAGGCTGTCGTCGTCATCGACGCTGCTCGGGCCACGCTCCTCCAGTCGTTCGGCGAAGGCGCGGTCCGGCACCCGCGCCCGCCCTTCGACGACCGCGTCTACGAGCGGCTGGAACCCGCGCAGGTCCTCGGCCCCGTTTCCGCGCCGCCTCCCGCCGGATCCCCATCGCGCTCCGGCGCCGCGCCCCGCCCCCCGCCTCTGCCTCAGCGCGCTCACCCGTGCCGGGACGGCGGTGAACCCTCGCTCGCTGTGCGCGGGGCGCGAGGCGGGCCACCGCCGCACAATGGGAGGTATGCACCGCGTCCGCGCAGGTTCCGACACCGATGGGGGTTCCGCGCTGTCGCTGTGCTCGAAAGGCTCCGTCCTGTCGATCGGATCGGTGGGGTCCGTCCTGTCCGTGGGATCGGTGGGCAGCGCGCTGTCGATCGGCTCCGTGGGCTCCTGGATGTCCGTGGGCTCCGTGGGGAGCGCGCTGTCGCTCGCTTCGATCGGCTCCTGGCTGTCGGTGGGTTCGGTCGGGTCCTCGGTGTCGCTGCTGTCCGTGGGGTCGGACCACGGCACCGGCGCGGTGTGCTCGGGCCGCGGCCGCTGGGCCTGCGGCGCCGATGACGAAGGCCCGGGGACCGCGATCGCCCTCGTCTGCGTCGCGCTCAGTGCCGCCGCTCTCACCGCGGCGGGGTTCCGCGCACGGGCGTGCCACCGGCGGTCCCGCCGTCCTGGCCAGGCGTGACGCCCGGCGCCAGGCCTCCGGCGGCCAGGTGACCCGGTCACGAGGACAGACGGTCACGAGGCCACACCGCGATACCCCGCACGGAGTCCTGCATCACGCGGGGAGGAGTAGTCGACCGGTCGTAAACTGGTCGTATGGGACGGACCAGTGATGCCAGGGACAAGATCCTCGCGGCCGCGCAGGAGCTCATCGAGCAGCGCGGCTACTCGGCGCTGGGCGTGGCCGAGATCTGCAAGGCGGCCGGTGTGCCGAAGGGCAGCTTCTACTACTTCTTCGAGTCCAAGGAGAGCCTGGCGCTCGCCGTGATAGACGAGCACTGGACCGGCCAGAAGAAGGCCTGGGCGGCGGTGCTCGGCGCGGACGCGGAGCCGCTGGCGCGGTTGCGGCGGCTGTTCGAGGAGACGGAGGCCGCGCAACGCGCGGGCCAGCAGACCTGCGGCACCGTCTCGGGCTGCCTGTTCGGCAACCTGACCCTGGAGATGAGCAACCAGACCGAGGCGGTGCGCAACCGGCTCCAGGAGATCTTCGAGGAGCAGGTCGCGATGGTCGCCGGCGTGGTCGCCGAGGCCCGGGAGCGCGGCGAGGTCACGGTGGCCGACACGGCTCAGGCAGCCCGCGCGGTCGTGGCCCAACTGGAGGGCCAGGTGCTGTTCGCCAAGCTGTACAACGCCCCCGAGCGGCTGGGCCTGCTGTGGGCCAACTGCCGTGCCCTGCTGGGCGCCGACGAGCCGCGGGAGGCACTGGCCGGCGCCTGACGCGGGCCGGCCCCGCCGGTCGACCGACGGGGCCCGCTCAGTGCCGGCGCCTCGCTTCCACGCCCGCACGCTCGCACGTCCGCGCCGTCCCCGGGTGGACTCTCGCGGCTCCGGGCGCAGGGCTCAGGGCCTCGTCGCTCAGGACGCGGAAGGCGTGCCCGCACACGGCGCGGCCGCGGAGGCCGCCGGCACTGGCGCCTGGGCCGCGTCCGCACCCCCAGCCCTAGGCGCCGGCGTCGGCGCCAGCACCGTCCCGGCCGTCC
>NZ_FODD01000030.1 GCF_900110255.1 Actinacidiphila rubida | reverse complement strand
CCCCGTTGGGAATGCTGACGGTGTTGAAGACGGTGCTGGGGTCCTTCACCGCCAGGGCGGAACCTGTGCTGAGCTGGCCGGCGGACTCCCCTTCGTCGGGGATGAACGCGTCGACGTAGACGAGCGACTTCACGTTGGTGACGCCGACCGCGGCATTGCTGATGACCATGCCGCCGTAGGAGTGGCCGACCAGCACGATCGGACCGGTGATCGTCTCCAGGAACGCGTGCAGGTTGGCCGAGTCGGTCGCCACACCGCGCAGAGTGTCAGGCACGACATCCACCGTGTAGCCCTCGTCCTGCAACCGTGCGGTCACACCCGCCCAACTCGACCCGTCCGCCCACGCACCATGCACAAGGACAACCGTCGGCTTGTCGCCCGGCACCGGCGATGCCCCTGCGGACGGTGCCGCGGCGGCGAGGCCGACGGCACCGGCAACCGCTGCCGAGGCGACCGCGATCTTTGCCTTGGTGTTCATTTTCCTCTTTCAGTTGATATTTTCGGATTGCTACAGCGTGATGAGCACTGCGCTTTCAGAGACCGCGATCCTTCAGCCATTGCAGGCTGAGGGAGGCCACGTCCGGCCACCCCTTGTCGATCGTGAGGGAATGGCCGCGATCGGCGAACTCCTCGACATCGGTTACCGCCGAGGAGTGGCGGTACTGCTTGAGGGTCGCTTTGGTGATCTTCTCCGGCACCGTGTGGTCCTGGCCGCCCATGATCAGAAGCAGCGGCCCGCGTTCCTCGTTGCCGGTGTCGACCTTGAGGGGCGAATGGGGGGCGAAGTTCATCACCGAGGCTTCGAACAGGGGCTTGGCCGGTCCCGGGATGCTCCAGAGCTCGTGAAGTTCGTCGGATTCCTCCGGCGGCAGCGCGTTGCCGAAGGCGTAGCGGAACTGCTCGGCGGTGAGGCTCACCGCCTTGTTGAGGTTCGCCGGGTTCTTCAGTGCGGGAAATGCGCTGCGCAGTGCGGCAATAGGGACAGGAAGTACGCCCTTGATCTGAGCCGCGTCGATCGCGACCGCCGCCCTGGCCAGGTTCATGCCGAGAAGCTTCTCCGCCACCGTTCCGCCGAACGAGTGTCCTACCAGAATCGGCTTGGTGTCGAGCTTCTCGATGATTTGCCGATAGTGCTCGACAACATCATCGAAGCCTTTGCCTGCCTGATTTTCCGGCGTCGCCCGCGTCTCGTCGACGCTTTCGGCGTCCCCGGGCCAGCCCGGCGCAACGGGTGCGTACCCGGCGTCCTCGAACATGGTCATCCAGGGCGCCCACGACGAGGCGTGGACCCACAGCCCGTGGATGAACACGACGGGAGCTCGCGAACTCTCCATGATTTTTTTCATCTTCTTTCGTTGCTTATCGGTTTCGTGCCCTGACCCGGCGCACCGTCCATAAAGTCAGGGCTTCACTAATGGGTGCCGGCCTCTGTCGGTGGAACCACCTGATCGACAAGGCCCGTGGCCACGTCGTACACCAGTCCGGTGACGAAGTAACGGCTGCGCTTGATCTCGTGAAGTGCCACACCGACGTCGACCTGTACCGATTTGAAAGGATCGTCGACCGACTTATCGCGGAGATCCTCCGGGGCGATTTCGAAATACTTGGCCAGGAGGTTCGGATAGGCGGAAAGATCGGTCATCCCGCAGTCTGTGTGGTGAAGAACGACGAGGTTCCAGTCACCGGGCGACTGTCCTGTGCTGTTGGCTTCTCCGACCTTTTTCAGCATGGCCAGAGAACTCAGGGTTGCCGGTGTGATGCGGCCCCCGACGTTTCGGATGACCGCGGCCTCACCTTGCTCCAAACCCAGGATGCAGGCGGGGTCGACCCGCGGATCAACGCAGCCGATGACCATGAGGTTGCCGGACGGGTTGATCCCCAGGTCGGCCCTGAAACGGTCGGTGGCAAAGGAAGTGTTCCGTTCTATCAGCTCACTTATGGATGTCACGACGTCCCCTCTGGTTGAACGACAAGGTCCCGCACCACTTCGCCCCAGCCGTTTGACGGCCGAGCCCGAATTCACGGGGCCACAACTGTCTCCACCTTGCCGGTGCTGACGTCGTACACGAGTCCGGAGACGCGGACTCCTGTCAAGTCCGTGTTCGAGCGGAGCTTTTCGACGTCCTTTGTGACGGCAGCGTGCGGATCGCTCACGTACTCTTCAGCCAGGTCCGTTTGGTCAACCCCGAAGTATTCAGAGAGCGCCTCGGGCGCGCCCTCCAGCTTCGTGATTCCACACTGCGTGTGATGGAGAACGATGAATTCCCACCCTGGGCCGATGTCACCGCCGAACGCCTGGGTCACTTTCCGGAGCATGGCCAGCTCGCCCATCACGCCCGGCGTGACGCGGCCCCCGACATTACGGATTGTCGCGACTTCACCGAGGTCTGTTCCGAGCACGGCCTCCGGGTCGACGCGTGGGTCGACACAGCCGATGACAATGGTCTTCAACGAAGGCATCAGCCGCAGTCCGGGCGCGAAGCTGGAGGCGGCGAAATCTGCGTTTCGTTCTGTCAGGGCTTCCACTACGTTCATTTTTGCTCCCAGTCAATTTTCTTCGGATGTCGGGCGACTGATCTTCAGTTCGCTTCCACTCCTGTGTCCTGCGGCGAATCGGGCGGTTGCGGCGACTATCGCCAGGATGATCGCTGTCGCAATACCGAGTGCGATCCACGAGACCACCTTCCAGCCGGAAAATCCTGCGTACTGACACCAGCGGATCGCGTAGTTCGCGGAGACAGCTACGGGAAACGAGAATGTCCAGAACTCGAGCCCAAAAGCCAGCTTGAAATATCTGGGCAGGATAAATACCTGAACCATGAGCATGGTCAGGAAAATCCCCAGGAAGGCCGTTTGCAGTACCCCGACGTGCCCCTGAAAGGCCGCAAACGTCGCGATTCCACCCGTAGCCGGAGGGGCCAGCAGGACGGAGAGTGCGGGAATCGTGGGCGTGGGCAGCGGCCCGGCTGTGATCAACCGCGCGGTGACAACGCCGCCGATGACAACCCAGAAGAAGAGGCCGGCACCTAGGGCGGCCCGTGCCGCGGTGGGCACTCCCACGACTGACAGCCCGATGCTGGCGATGAAGGGGCCGGCGACCAGGGGGAGGAAGAAGCCGGGGTGCAGTTGGGCGAAGTTGGTCTGCCCTGTCAGCCAGTGGGCGAAGAGTTGACCAGCCACCACTGCCAGTGCGAACACCAGAGCCCAGCACACCGCTCGTGCGGCATCGATGGACACGTAGCGAGCGAAGTGTGTGACGAGCAGGATTCCCACGACAGGCAGGAAGGCAGCCGTCGCCCCTTCGACCGGGTGCTCTCGATCAGCTCGGAATGCTCCCCGCTGCTTGAAACGCTCTCCGATGTAAAGGATCGCCAGAGCTATCCAGCCCAGGCCACTGAGGGAGAACAGGAGATCCTCGACCCATTCAGGGGCGTTCAGAGCTGCCGCCGCCGCTGTCCACGCTCCACCCAGTCCGGCCAAACCCAGGGGGACAGCAAAATAATTCAGACTAATCCGATAGTCAGACTGAGTTCTTGGTGTCTCGCTCATAATACCCGACCAAAATGGAATCTCTGAAAGTGACTCAACGCAGCCTGCCTTGGCGGACCGAACTAGCGGTGCAAGTGACAGGGAGGTGGCGTCGTGTCGCACGGCACTGACCGGCGCGGGTACCGCGCACGGGTTAACGGCTGACGTCCCTGCTCGGCCGACTCAAGGAAGTAGCCAGTGAAAACCTCGGCTCGGGCCGACACGCCGAGCCACCGCCCACCGGCCTCTCGCCGCGCATGGTCTCCATGGCGCGCGTCACGGAACACGCTCCCACCTCCTTCGGTTCGGTGTCCGATGATCAACGTCGAGATCATTGTTTCCACCGCCTGGGCTGTGAGGAAATCCCCGCCGCGCCGTCGTGCACGCCACGCACAGAACGATGCACAATTTGAGCATTGGCAAGCTGGATCAAAAAAGGCCATGTGCGTGGAGTCGACGCCACTCGCGTGGCGTCATGCCGTAGGAACGTCTGAAGGCTCGGCTGAAGCTGGACATGTCCGTGAAGCCCCACCGCCTGGCAATGGATTCGATGGTGTCCGCCTGCGCGCTCGGCCGACTGAGGTCCGTCCGGCAAGCCTCCAGACGATGGGTTCGAATCCAGTCCGCCAGCGATACATCGCCGGCGGCCAGTACCTTGTAGAGGTGGCGCACCGAGATATGGTGATGCGCCGCCACGCTGCTGGCGCTTAGCCCAGGGTCGCCCAGTTCGTTACGCAGATGCTCCATAACTCTCCACAGAAGCGTCTCGTGAAGGCGCTCTTCCCTTGGCTTCCGCTGGCCGGCATGTGTCGTGATCACTGCGCGAAGGAGGTCGATGCTGGGTTGCGCAACGGCATCGGCGCCGCGTCCCTCAAACGTAGCGTGCCCGGCAGCCAGGCGTCGCAGGTGCCTCGACGTCAATTCGGAGATGGGATCACCGGGTGCAAGACGCACCGAGGAACTTGCGGCAATCATGTCGTGAGTCAGCGCAAGCCTGGCCAATGGAATCCGCAGAAAGTGCTGTTTTATCCCGGCTTCGTCCGCGACTGTATAAGGCGCAGAGGAATCGAAAATCACGAGATCACCAGGTCGTACTGCTTGCTGCCGGTCACGCTGAACCACCGTGCAGCTACCTCGGACTTGTAGACCCAGAAAAATGCCAGGCTCCATCTCGTCTGCGAAAAGCCGCACTGTTCTCTCCACAGTCTTGGCATTGGAGTGCACGGTCGCCACCGTGAGCGCTCCTAGTTGGGAAGTGACACCACTCGCCTGAACTTCCGTCCGACTGGCGAACGTGATGTTCACTCGGCCCGTCATGTTCGCGATGATGCTGTGGGCCGCATCGCTGCGGTCGACCGACGCGACCTGACGAACATCCCATTCTCGTGCCATGACTCCTGTGCCCTTTGTCACGTAGGGGTGGTGGTAAAGTGGATCGGGAGAGGATTACTATTGTTTTCTAGACGCTCGCGGCTGCGAACAACTGAAGATTGCCGCGGACAAAGTCGCCCACTGACGTCGGCTGAATGCGACCAATCGACTCGACCGAGTCGCTCACTCCTTTGAATCGGCCTTCCCGGTAGTCCCGGACTACGTTGGTCAGATGCTGAATCAAGTGCGGGGATCGCCCTTGTGATTCCAGAGCGTGTGCAAAATCTGCGTCGCTCATGGGCGAGTAGGTGATTACACGTCCCAGCGCGTCGGACATGATTTCAGCGATCTCGGTGTGGTCCAGTTCGACGGGGCCGGTCAACGTGTACGTCTTCCCCCCGTAGCCCTGTGGGTTCTCAAGTATGGCTGCCACCACGTGGGCGATATCGATGGCGGCTATCGGTGCGTGACGCCCGTTGCCCATCGGTAGCCGCAGTACTCCCTGATCGGCCACCGAGCGTGGCTCGATGGTCAACCATTCTGCGAAGAGAGTCGGGCGTAGATGCGTGACTGGCACCGGCGACCAGTCCAGGACTCTCTCGGAAATCCAGTGATCGCGCATCGCGTTGCTCACCGCGTCGCGTCGCGCAGGCATCTGCGACATGTTCACCACGCCCTCGACGCCTGCTTCGGCTGCGGCCAAGGCGAACAAGGAAGTCGCCTGGACCAAGCCCATTTCGACGGGGTACACGAAGTAGGCAGACCGGACACCGCTCAACGCCGCGCCCGTCGACTGGAGGTCCTGCAGATCGCCGACGAGCACTTCCGCACCGGCATTGGCGAGGTCACGAGAGCGTGCGTCCTCTGTGTGGACGAGGGCGCGCACGTGATGCCCTCTCTCCAGCAGGAGCTGCGCTGTCGGGCGCCCGCTCTGACCAGTGGCGCCTGTAATCAAGATCGGACCGCTGGCTGGCATGGCGTCCCCCTGGCGGGCGAGGCTGTGTTTCCCCGAGCTTGGGCGCGAAGAGATGCAAAAGGCTGTGCGGACGGTTTGATTTTCAGGACGTGACCGACGTTACCCCGCAACGGTTTGATCGGCAAACCGAAGCGCGGTAGCGTCGAGGCATGGTGCGTAGTGGGACAACTCCGGGACGACCGTGCTCCGTGGCAGCCACTCTTGAACTGGTGGGTGACCGTTGGTCCTTGCTCGCGCTGCGCGAGATCCTCTTCGGGAATCACAGATTCACCCAGATCGCGCGCAACACCGGGGCTCCACGCGACAGGTTGGCGGCTCGACTCAAGTCTTTGGTGGACGACGGCCTCCTGGAGAAGCGGGAGTACCAGGTCTCTCGCTCCGAGTACCACTTCACCGAGGCTGGCCGGGAGCTCTTCAAGGTCCTGCTCGCGCTCATGACGTGGGGCGACAAGTGGGCCGTCGATGATCCGCCCCTGGTCCTTGAGCACCACGGGCATCAGGTCGTTCCGGTCACCCTGTGCGATGTGTGTCGGCAGGAGATCAAGGCCGAGGACCTTCATCTGGTGTCGTGCGCACCGGGCTGGTCGATGAGTGGGCCTGAGCAGGTGGAGGCCAGCCCGGCGGAGCAGGCACTGTGAGCGGATGGACCCTGAGGGTTCCAGCAGGGTCCGACTAATTACTCGGCCGCGGAAGTGTCGCTCTGCTCCTGGGAGCGTGCGCCGTGGCTCGCGGTGAACTTGTCGCACTAACGGTGGTCGGGCCCCCGTCCACCTGGTCGGCGCCATCTTGTCCGCCTGGGGCACGCTGATTCCTGAGTGCGTTTCAGCGCGCCTGTCGGGCTACGTGTGTTCCGGTGGGCTGCGGCCCGACCGTCAACACTCCGGGTCGGAGGGAAAACCGACGTGGCATTCGGCGGGGACGAATTCGATGCTCGCCTTCGAGACCTGTGCCCCGCATCCGTCGCATGTCAGCCTGACAGCGACGTCGTGACCGCATGAGTGCCTTGCCTGTACCGATGGCGTGCCCGCGACCCACTTGACGCCCCACTGGAACAGGCCGAGAAGCGTTGGGTGAAGGTCCCTGCCGGCCGCGGTGAGGTGGTACTCGAACCGCGGCGGATGTTCGCTGTACTGGCGACGCTCAACAACCCCGGCCGCCTCGAGCTTGCGCAGCCGCTCAGCGAGGATGTCCCGCGACGCGCCCGTGTTGGCGACGATCTGGCCGAAGCGATGAACTCCGTAGGTCATCTCCCGTATCGCCAGTAGTGACCACCGCTCGCCCAGCACTTCCAGAGCGGATGCGATCGGACACGGGCGCTGTGGTGCCTGCTGACTGGCCATGTTCAGGTCCTCTCCGTACTCCCGAGCAGTGTCCATGCACGCAGCGTACGCGGTTTGACTTTCAAACTGTCCCTGCTACCTTCGAGTAAGTCGCACTTCACAACTCACTAGGAGCAGCGCATGGAGACCAACGCGGAACGAGCGTCCGCCTCAGGTGACGGGACCGTGTCGGTCGGCGACGAGGGCGATCCACAGGCTGGAGGCACCGGCGAGGCAGCACACGCCCGATGGGTACTGATCCTCGGTAGCCTCGGTGCCTTCATGGTCTTTCTCGACACCACGATCGTGAACGTGGCCTTCGAGACCATCAGCCGCAGCTTCCACACCACGACCGGCCACCTCGCCTGGGTGCTCAACGCCTACAGCCTGGTGTTCGCCGCCATGCTCATTCCCGCCGGCCGAGTCGCTGATCGCTACGGCCGGAAGCGGATCTTCACCGTAGGTATCGCGGGCTTCGCCCTGATGAGTGCACTCTGCGGGCTCGCCCCGAACGCGTCGATGCTGATCGGCGCCCGTGCACTCCAGGCAGTCTTCGCGGCGCTTGTCGTACCGTCCTCGCTCGCGCTTGTTCTTCACGAGTTCCACGCAGCCCGCAGGCACGTCGCCATCGGGGTCTGGGGAGCCATGGCCGCCGCGGCCGCCGCCGTGGGTCCCACCGGCGGTGCTCTCCTGACTCAATACGCGTCCTGGCGCTGGATCTTCCTGGTCAACGTTCCGATCGCGGTGATCATCCTCGCCTTCGGAAAGCAGTTTCTCCGCGAGTCGCGTGACCCCCAAGCCTCCGGTGTTCCGGACCCGCTGGGTACCGTCCTCGTCGCGCTCGTGCCGGCGCTCCTGAGCTACTCAATCATCGAAGGCCCCACCCGTGGGTGGTCCGACCCGTGGGTCGTGGCCGGCTTCATAGGCGCGACTCTCGCGTTCCCGGCCTTCCTGTGGCGCACGCTGAAGACCGCCCGTCCCGTCATGGACCTCGCCCTCTTCAAAGAGCGCCAGTTCCGGGACATCAACATCGCGACACTGCTGTTCTCCACCGCTTTCTTCGGGCTGCTATTGGCCAACCTCATCTTCCTCCAGTCCGTTTGGCACTACTCGGTCCTGCGTGCCGCGCTCGCCAGTGCCGCCGGCCCCGTCGTGGTCACGATCATCGCCCGCTCCACGACGAAACTCGCCTCCGTCATCGGGCACCGCATCGTCCTCCTGGCCGGAGCTGCCACATGGACTGCGGGCTGCCTCGGCTTCGCCTTGTCCGTGCAGGCCTCGCCGAACTGGACCACACACTGGCTTCCCTGGACTCTGCTCACCGGACTGGGCATCGGACTGACCTTGCCCGTTCAGTCGGCGGCCGCAGTCGAGAAACTCCCTCCCGCGCAGTTCGCCATCGGCTCGGCAATCAACGCCAGCTTCCGGCAACTCGGCGCAGTGCTGGGGATCAGCATCTTCGTCGCCATCCTGGGAAGCCCGAGCCGGGCGACGATAGTCGGTACCTTCCATCACATCTGGTGGGTCTTCGCCCTCCTCGGTCTCGCCGCAGGCATCGTCCAGGCCGTCCCCCGGCTGAAGGCCGAGGCGATACCCCAGAACAGTTGAGAGCGCGGGCGCCGGACAAGCACGGTGACCGCCGTGAGCTCTCCGCGACGCCGGGCAGGCCCTCGGGCGCAACCTCCCGTGTGGTCCGAGCAATTGATGAAGATAGTCGGGACGGCGTGACGATCTGCGGAACCCCAAAGTCGCGATCTCGTCGGCGATGGCAATGGCAGCGTGAGCAAACGGAGAAGGCACCGAAAGTGATGTACTCAGTGCTGATCTATCAAGATGCGTCCACAGGCGCAGAGGTCGACTGGATCAACGTGGGAAGGGACTATCGCGACTACGTCGCAGCGCTTACGGAAGCAGGGGTGCTGCGGTCGGGATACCAGTTGGCATCACCTGAGACGGCAACCACCGTTGCCGTACGCAACGGTGAGCGAACAGTCACGCATTCAGGTGGGTCGGACAACCCCGACCAGCTCGGCGGATTCTTTGTGCTGGAATGCGTCGATCTGGCCGAAGCCGTGGAATGGGCCGCACGCTGCCCCGGGGCGAACCACGGCAAGGTCGTCATCCGTGCAGTTGTCCCCAACGCAATGGACCGTCCCATCGATGTCGGCGTCTGAGGCGGTGGACCGGCCCAACGGCTCGTGACACTCGCCGCATCCCGCAGCAATCAGTCTGGTGATCAAACCTGCTGGTGCGGGTGGCGATACCTATTGAAGGGAAACTAAGCGTGACCGTCGTAAAGGCTGCTGCTGTTCAGATCAGCCCCGTGCTCTACAGTCGAGCAGGCACGGTGGAAAAGGTTGTCCAGAAGATTCGCGACCTCGCGACGCAGGGCGTCCAGTACGCTGTTTTTCCTGAGACCGTCGTCCCCTACTACCCATACTTCTCCTTCCTGCAGGCTCCTTACGCCATGGGCAAGGAGCCTCTGAGGCTGCTCGAGGAATCGGTGACGGTCCCTTCGCCGGAAACAGACGCCATCGCGCAGGCCGCGCGCGAAGCTCACATGGTTGTCTCGATCGGCGTCAATGAGCGCGACGGCGGCACCATTTACAACACTCAGTTGCTGTTCGACGCAGACGGCACCCTGATCCAGCGCCGCCGCAAAATAACGCCGACATACCACGAGCGGCTCGTATGGGGTCAAGGTGATGCCTCTGGGCTGCGCGCGGTGGACAGCGCGGTCGGCCGCATCGGGCAGCTCGCCTGCTGGGAGCACTACCAACCGCTGGCCCGCTACGCTCTCATAGCAGACGGCGAGCAAATCCACGCTGCTATGTACCCCGGTGCCTTCGGTGGCCCTCTCTTCGCCGAGCAGATCCAGGTGAATATTCGTCAGCATGCCCTGGAGTCGGCGTGCTTCGTCGTATGCGCCACCGCCTGGCTCGACGATGACCAGGTGGGACGCATCGCCGCGGACACCCGTGGCCCGTCACTCACCGGTGGGTTCTTCACCGCCATCGTCGACCCCGAGGGGCGCGTCATGGGGGACCCCCTGACTTCCGGCGAGGGCGAGGTCATCGTGGACCTGGACTTCGGCCTGATCGACCAGCGGAAGCGGCTGATGGATGCGCGGGGTCACTACAGCCGACCGGAGCTTCTGAGCCTGCAGATCGACCGCACGCCCGCAGCCCACATCCACGACCGAGCGGCTGAAACAGCAGTTGACGTCTTTCGCGCGAAGGAGAGCGACATCGAAGCGGACTGAAGGTCGCCGCGTTCCGGCAGGACGATCCGCGTGAGGCAGTGATGGCGACGTCCGATACCTGGCCGGCCTCCGCGGCTCAGGTTGCGTGAGACAGCCTGAGCCGCTGAGGACGCTATCGACGCTTCAACGAATGGCGCGCGGCACTCACGATCACGTCAGCCACTGCCTGGGGGTGGGAGATGAGGGACACGTGGGACGAGTTGATCTCGGTGACGTGAGCATGGGCTGTACGGGCCATGGCCCGTTGTTCGGCGGCGGGGATGATTCGGTCCTGCCGTCCGATCAGGGCCCAGGATGGAATGGTCTTCCAGGCGGGAGCACCGGACGGCTCGTTGAGGGCGGACGCAGTGACAGGGCGCTGGGTGGCGATGAGCTGATTTTGCTTCAGGAACGGAACGTCCTGAGCGAAGGCCGTGCGGACCAGCTTGGGCTTGAGGTACAGATCGGCGTCTCCGGCGGGGGCGCCCGGGTAGGGGACCAGGTTGAAGACGGTGGTGGGGTCCGATACGGCCAGCGCTGAACCAGGCTTGGCACCGGTGATCTCAACGACTGTCTGGCCCTGCGCAGGGATGTAGGCGTCGTCGTAGACAAGTGCCTTGACGTTGCGGTTGCCCAACGCGGCATTGGTGATCACCATGCCGCCGTAGGAGTGCCCGACCAGAACGAGGGGGCCCTTGAGGGTGCTGAGGTAATCCGCCAGGTAGGCGGCGTCACTGCTGACTCCACGCAACGGGTCGGGCGGGGCCACGACCGAGTAGCCCATGTGCTCCAGGCGGGTGATGACCCCGTCCCAGCTGGACCCGTCCGCCCAGGCGCCGTGCACCAGAACAATGGTGGGCTTATGGTCCATGTGGTCGGACTTGGTTGCTGCTGTGGCGGGACAGGCCGACGCTGATGCGGACGAGGGCAACACCGCTGCGGTAGCCGCAACGACTGCTGCGGCGGCGAGCATACGGATGGTGAGCCGATGACGCCCGGCGCGGGTGGCGTGGATCATGGCGACCTTTCGTTTTGAGTTAGCGGGGACCGTTGCTGCGGGCGGAAGGACGCCGCCCGCAGTTCACGAACTCGGTGGCCTTACAGCCCCATGTCGGGGACCACTCGCGACATGCAGGTGATATCGCGGGCTGTTGGAGTGCGCCGGGGAATCACCGGCTGAAACGAGTTCAACTGCTGAGTCAGGTCTTGGGCCCGAACCACGAGGCTGAGGCCGACATCTGTGCCGCCAGCGGCCGTATGGAGCACACGAGCGGCAGTTCGGCTTGGCCGATAGGTTCTGTGCGTTGGCCCAGGCATGCCCGAGGGTGGTTGCGCCCTGTCGGCGTGCGCCGACGGATGACTCCATTCGGGGGTTCCAGCTCAGGCGAAGTGGGTCTTGTACGGCGGGCCGTCGCCGCTGGTCTCGAGTCCACGTATCCACTGCCGCGTTGCACGCACGTCGAGGCCCTTCCACGCGAGCGGAGTGTCCCTGCCTGATTGGTGAGAGGATCGCATTAAATCATCTCAAAGTAGACGCATCTGACAACGACAGGCGGCGATCTGCATCGGCCTGCGCCCGGTGATCGTGTCCGTTGCGGCCCCTGGACTTTGACGCCATTCAGGTCAACCACCACCGGCATGGCTGGCCTGGGGGTCGCGGGACTCTGGTGACACCCCTTCGGCACGGCAAGGTGTCTGAGTGAACGAATCGGAGGTGTGGTCAACCTGTGGTCAACCTGGGCGCCATGTGCCTGTGTTGACGCTCAATTTCGCAGGTCAAACACACTCCGCCAGCGCGTGCCTGACTGGTCTTGAAAGCCGTTGTGCCCGCGCACCGTTGTTTCGTCCGGGGATCTGCCCAACGTGATCGGCATACCCCGCCACGTTCCGTCCCCGCACTGGACCGCCCCGCCTACGGATTGGCCACAAGCGAACGCTCGGCGATGATCCCAAGCCGCTCCTCGAACCGCTTCGCGGCGTGCGGCGTGAGGGTGGCGAGCAGCACCATGCCGGAAAGGATCACGTCGCACACCTCGGCCTCCGCGTCCTCCCACGTGTGGCTCTTGCCCTTCCGCGGGTTCGCGCCGAGCGCGCCCATCGTGGCCTGGGCCGCTTCACCGATCTCCTCCTGGAGCTTGAGGAGCCGCATCACCGGTGCCATTTCCAGCGCGAGCCCGTCATTGTCGTCGAGCCACTGCTTCAGCCGTTCGACTGTTTCCCAAGTGCTGTCGTCCGTCATGGGGTTGCTCCTTGCGTCGGTAGTTGCTTCGGGACCTTAGCCGCCCCGAAGACCCGTCCTGCTATCAACGCGGCGACGGCATCTGGTGCCGACGTGCCCGTGTCGATCGTCAGGACGGGGACGTTCATGGACCACAGCATCTCCACGGCCTCCGCATAGAGGGCGGTCTCGCGGTCCGGGGCGCTGGGGTCTCGGTTGAACCGGTGCGTCGCGCCGCGCTCGGCGACTCGGCCGGCGATCGTCCGCGGGTCCGCGGTCAGTACAACGGCGAGGTCGGGCATGCGGATACCGGCGTTGAGGTCCAAGAGGTACTGCTTCGGCACCCCGTCGAGGCGCTGCAGGACGAGCGTTGAGGCGACGTACCGGTCACACACAACGGTGACGCCGGCCTCCAGCCGGGGCACGATCTCCTGGGCGACGTGCTGATGCCGGTCGGCGACGACCAGGCACGCCAGCGTCGGGCCGTTGAAGTCATCGGCGTTCTCCCGGATGAACTGGCCCAGCCGGGAGCGGGATGGCTCCGTGGTCGCGTGGACGTGCTCCCCGCGCTCCTGGAGGAGCGCCACGAGGGCGGCCGTCGTGGAGGACTTCCCAACTCCGCCGGGGCCGTCGATGGTGACGAACCGGCCGGGTCGGGGGCCCGTCATGCCGCCACCCCCGCACCCCGCTGGTGCTGTTCCCGGGCGATCCGGGCCAGGGCGGTCCGTAGCTCGGGGAGCGGTGTCCCGGCGAACTGGATGCCCACGGAGAACGCGAACTCGTCGCGCTGCCGCATCGCCTCATCCGCACCCTGGGCGGTCAGGTCCACGTCGGCGTACCGGCTCATCGCGTCAGGTTCGTGTCCCTCGGCGACGAGGGTGTTCCAGATCGGGGAGCCCGGGTAAGGGCGGAACTCGAACGCCGACGCCCGGAACCCGCCGGGGAGCCGGTCGGAGAGGTCCCAGAGCTTGTGGACGTGCGCGAGGGTGGCCGCCAAGTCCTCGGGCTCCTCGCCGGGGTAGCCGAGGATGAAGTACCCCTTCACGCTCACCCCGCGGGTCATAAGCCGTTCCGCGACGGAGAGCGTCATGTCGGCGGTGATCCGTTTGTCCATGGCGGCGAGGACCCGGTCGCTACCTGACTCGATCCCGAGCGCGACCTCCCGCATGCCGGCCGACACGAGGGTGTCGAGCATGGAGTCCGGCTCGCGGTGGAGGACGTTGATCCGGCCGGTGGCGTCCCACACCCACCGCTCCCCGACCCGGTCGGCGGTGAACGCGTCCATCATCGGGTGGATGATCCGGCGGGCGCCGAGGAAGAGGTCATCCACGAACCGGAGGGCGGTCACGCCGTGCTCGGCGGCGACCTGGTGCATCTCGGTGAGGATGTTGTCCGCGGTCCTGGTCCTGATCGTCACGTCCGGGTTCACGGAGGCGGCGGCGCCGCAGAACGTGCACTCGTACGGGCAGCCGCGGGCGCCGACCATGTTGGCCTCGCGGCGGCCGTCCCCGGCGAGGTAGGGGTCTTGCGGGAGGTACCGGCGGTCCACGAACGGCAGGCCGTTGATGTCTGGGCTCAGCCACTCCCGGCGCCGGGCCGAGTCCAGCTCGATGCCCTCGGCCGTGGTGCCGAGGAGGCGGTCTCGCCAGCGGACGCCGGGGAGTTGGGATCGCCGGCCGAGTCCGCCGAGGAGGGCGGTGACGCGGGTCTCTGCCTCGCCGATGACCAGGGCGGCCAGGCGGCTCATCCGCGGATCGTTGAGGACCGTGTCCGGGGTGGCCTTCGCGTGGTGCCCGCCGACCATCAGATCGATGCCGTGGTCCAGGCCCGCCGCGATCCGCGCGGCCATGTCGTAGGTGGGGGCGAGGAGGTTCATGCCGACCCAGCGGGGCCTGGCGGCGTTCGCGATCTGGATCGTGGTGTCCACGCCCAAGCCGTGCGCTTCGGCGTCCAGCACGGCGACGTTGTACCCGGCCTGCGCGGCGTAGGTGGCGATGTACCCCATGCCGATGACGGGGAGCGTGTAGTCGGTCAGCCGCGGGCGCAACGCGTAGTCACGTAGCGGGGTGTTGACGAGGAGCAGGTCCAGGGCGCGTGTCGGATCGGCCCCGGCGATGACGTCAGGGAGTAACGGCAGGCGGTCGGGCATGAATCCCCCAGGCGAGTGTGTGGGTGGTCAGGGCGTGGAGCGTGTGCCGGTCAGGCGCCCACCGGCCCCACTGGGCCTCGAACGCCTTCGGGTCATCGGTGTGCGGGGTGGACGGCGCGGCCTTCGCGGCCCAGGTGCGCACAGCGAGGTCGCCGTGCGGATAGACGGAGTAGTCCCCGGTGAAGTCCGCCGCGGCGCACGCCGCGGTCCACGGGCCGATCCCGGAGACCTCCTGAAGTGCTTTCACGAGGTCGTCGGCCGACAGCTCCGCCCACAGGTCGCGGTGCTCGAGGTAGGCGGTCGCCGCGGCCGGGAGTGCCCTGCGGTGGAGGAGCGCGCCGACGGCGCGGAACTCCTCGTCACCTAGGGCCAGCACGACGTCAGGTCCGGGGACGGTGTGCATGGTCCCGGCCGGGGTCGTGAAAGCCGGGCCGTAGGCGCTCGCCCACTGGTGATAGAGGGCCTTCGCCTGCTCTGCGCGGATGATCCGCCGCAAGAGGCCGCTCGTGATGGCTTCCCAGAGAGTCGGGCTCGGCATCCGGTGCACCGTGCCGAGGGCGGCCAGCGCGGTCGTGAGGCCACCGGGCGCCCGCTGAGGGAGGTCTGTGGCCGAGGTGGTGCGCACCGCCGGGGCGGTCTCCCCGGGGCCGTCCAGGAGCGTCAGGGCGACGGCGGCGCCGTCCCATGCGGCGTACCAGGTCCCGGACTCGGCGGCCGCCAGGCGGCCGGTTGTGCCGTCAGGCTGCACCGTCCACGCCGGGTGGTCGGTGAGCAGGGTGGTGGTCATCGTGGTGCCTTCCCTCAGTGGTGCGCGGCCGGGTCCGGCCGGGCGTACACGGAAGTCTGGCCGCTCGCAGGCGCCTTCGTGGCGGGACACCGCGATCACCACCGCACGGGGTACGGGGCCGGGCGGGCCGGGGCCGGTATCACCTGGAACACCCGCAGGGGCCGCCCGTTGGTCACCAGGACGGGGGCGTGCCCGTGGAACTCCACCACCCGGCTACTGGCCGCGGCCTGGCGCATGTTGATGATGCGGTAGGCCCGGCCGTCCACGTAGGCCCACTGGCCGAGCTGGAGCGCGGACGGCGGCTGCGGCTCCGGGTTAGTGAGCTGGGAACCGTCCGGCAGCACGCGCCACGGGCGCGATGTGGGCGTTGTGGACATCGGGTGTTCTCCTCCAGGCGGGTGGGTGGTCGTGGAGTGGCCCCGGCTCCTCCAGCCCGCGGGGGGCTCGGGAGGCCGGAGGGGCCGGGGGCCGTTGCGGTCCGCGAGGCGCGGCGCCCTCGTGCGGTGAGCGCCTTTCCTCTTGGGCGCGCCCCGCAGACCTCATCCCCGGGGGCCGGCCACCGGCCCGGCCCTCCGGGGGTAACCCGCGTCCGTGTCGGGCCGGACGCGGGAGCCTCATGCGTGTACCGGGAGCTGATCCGCATACGCGGCGACCAGCTCCTCCAGGCGTCGTATGCACCCCTGGCACGCCTGGAACGGGCCGGAGCCGATGACGGTCTGCACCGGCCCGAGCCACAGCACCAACACCTCGGGCGCTTCGCAGCGCCAGCACGTGCCGATGACCCACTGCCGGACATCCATGCCAGTCCCCTCCCTGGGGTGATCAGTTGTGCGTGACGCCGAGCGCCAGCGCACCGAGGAGCGCGACGACGGCCATGACGGTGAGCAGTTGCTCTGTGCGCTGGTTCACCGGGCCACCCGCCGAACCGTGTGGAGGGGCCGTGCCCCTCCGCCGACGGTGTCCCGGAAGCAGGACGGGCACGCGTAGGTGTCCCGGCCCGGCCCACTGAGGGACTGGAACGAGTCGATGAGGACGCCGCAGCGGATGGGCGCGGCGCAGTACCGGCACACCGTCACCGGTCCGAGCGCGACCGCTTCCCCCAACGGCCCGAGAATGAACTCCACCGCGTCGCGGAGGAGGGCGGCGTGCGTGAACCACCGGCCGGACGTCGGCTGACGCACCCAGGCAACACCGTTATGCCCGATCGAGCCGGGGACCAGGACCATGTCCCCGGGGCCGTGCCGCATGACCCCGACCGGGGTCAGATCCGGCCAGTCACCCGCCCCGCCCGGGGCTACGGGCCAGAGCCAGTGGGTGAGGCCCGGGTCCGTCCACACCGGCCCGCTGAGCCCGCCGAGAATCGCCAGGACAATCGGCGCCCACTCGGCCGGCAGCGACACTGCGGCCCAGACGTCGTCCACGGTCACCAGACCGACGCGCTCATGATCCGGCCAGTACGGGGGCGACGGTGCCGTCACGGGAGCCTCACCACCTCGGCCCACACGCGTTTCCCCCACGAGAGCCGGTCAACGTCCCACCGGTCGGCGAGGCCGGCGACCATGCGCAGCCCGCGGCCGTTCTCATCCTCCGGCCCGGCGGCGCGCAGGGCGGGGAGGTGGTGGGGGTCCATGTCGATGACGGCCAGGCGCATGCGCGATGCCGAGACGCGGGAGATCGTGACGCGGATGGACACGCCTCGGGTGGCATGCTCCGCGGCGTTGGACACCAGTTCGTTCAGGATCAGCCCGGCGTCGGCGGTCAGCTCCTCCGGCATGCTCCAGACGGTGAGGACCGCGGTGGCCACCCGCCGGGCGAGCGCGGCGGACGCGGCCTCGCGCGGCAGGGTCCGCGTGTAGACCGACGCCCCGTCACGCAGTAGCGGGGCGAGGCTCATCCCCTCGTCAAGCACGGCGCGCACCTCCGTCACTGACCTGCCTCGCCGCCCTGGCCTGCGCGGAACGCGCGTCGGTCAGGAACCGCGTCAGGGCCGTGGTGCCGACGAGAGCCCCGGGGCGGCGCAGCGGCACGAGCCAGTAGGCGTGGAGCCCTTCGGGCTCGATGCGCTCGGGAGATGGCACCCCGAGGTACGTGCCTCCGCCCAGGGCCTCCGCGCCGCCGTCGTCCTTCCAGCGGCGCGTGGCGGCCGGGGAGATCAGTGCGTAGAGATGGCGGCTCCGCGGGTGCGCCAGGACGGGGCCGCCGCCAAGCTCACGCCGCATGTAGTCCCCAACGTCCGGCCACTCCGCGGTTCCGGCCGCGGCGTGGAGGAGGTCCACATCCAGACGCACGGCGCCGAAGAGATCACCGCAGGGCATCAGCGCCACCTGACCGGCCGCCCAGTGCTCCCGGGTGCGGGCCGGGCTGGTGACCGCGGTCAGGAGCCACCGCACGGCCGCATCCCGCTGGTCCGGTGGTGGGCTCGGCCGGGTCACCGGTTGCCCGCCTCAGTACGGCACGCGAACCAAAGGTGCCGGCCGACGTCGTTGCCGTGTAAGAGCGGCACCTCCACGTCCGTCCGCTCGAACCACGGAGGCGTGTCCCACGCCAGGCTGCGGGTGGGGGGAAGGGCGATCCACGCGTCAGGACCGGTGCGGACATCGACGCAGTGCTCCACGCCCTCCACGGCGTCATGACCGGTACCCAGGAGCACGAGGAGAACGGCGCGATCCCCGCTCGGGTTGACGATGCACGGCACGGGTGCCAGGCGCTCCAACTCCAGGATGGCGCGCATAGCGAACTCGTGGCGCATGACCAGCGCGTCGAACCCCACGGTGGGCGCGATGAGCGCGGCGCCGGGCTCGGCTTCCAGCTGGTCCAGTAACTCCCCCGCCGAGCGGGGGTAGGTGAGGGGGCCGGGCCGGGGGTGTGCGCCGGGCGTCGCACAGCCGGCCCGCTGGCACGTGCAGCCGAGGCCCGGCCGGGTTGAGTGGCCGAGCGTGAGCGGCCACTCCAGGGCGCCCAGGTACGCGCTCGCCGCCCGGGAAGCGGTGCTGGCGCTCAGGGGCACCTCGGCGCCGGCAAAAGCTGAATCAACTACCCCGCGTGCGTTACCCACTTGGGTACCGTTGTGCATGGCGACTCCTAGCCGTCGTCACGCCCCGGATGTGCAGCGACGACTGCCTCCGGGGCCTTGACTGCCAGGGTGGAATTCCGGCGAGCAGCACGCGTCCACACACCGGGTATCCCCATGATGGGTACGCACCCGCTGCGTCAGGGACGCACGCTTAGGCATGCAGGAAGAGACGCGATGATCCAGCCACCCACAGCGCTACCACCGGAACTCCTCAACGCCGAGGACCTCCGGGCCGCGTTGCTCGCCCACGACTTCGGGACCGTGTTCCGGGCCGCCCGGGAGAGGGCCGGAATCAGCTACTCGAAGATCGCCGCCGAGTGCGACATCAAGCCCGAACGAGTGGGCACCCTGGCACGCGGCCACGGCCGCATCACGACCTTCGAGAAGATCGTGCAGATCACGGACGCCTTACGCGTTCCCGGTCACATGGTCGGTCTCGCTCCCCGACCGTGGGAGGCCCACCGTGCTCCTGCCGGATCACCGAGCATGCAGAACGGACCGAACGTGCACCGCCGTACCGTCCTCCAGGCGGCCACCGCCACCGGCCTGGCCGCCGCCATCCCAACCCTCCAGCACGAGGAGCCCTCTCCGAAGCGCATCACCGAGACGTACGTCGGACGGCTCCGTGAACGCACCGCGCGACTGCGCCGCCTGGACGACATCCTCGGCGGCGGTGACACCTACCGCGTCTACACCGGCGAGGTCCAGGCCACGAAGGCCCTCCTGCGCGGCGGCTCCTTCACTGACAGCTCCCGCCGCCAGCTCACATCACTCCTGGCGGAGCAGGCCCAGCAGGCCGGTTGGGCCGCCTTCGACGGCGGCCGGGCCCGTGAGGCCGCCTCCCTCTACGAGGAGAGCCGGGCATTCGCGCGGGAGGCCGAGGACGGCGACCTCTACGGCAATAGCCTGGCGTTCCTCGCGTACGGGGCGCTCGCTCATGACCGGCGTACCGCCGTGCGGTTTGCGCAGGAGTCCTGCACGACGATCACCGCGGCGACCCCGGCGACCGTCCGCGCCCTCCTCTACGAACGCCTCGCGTGGGCCTGCGCGGTCGACGGGCAGCCGGCCGGAACGGACGCCGCGCTCCAGGCTGCCAGCCAGGCGCTTGACGAGGCCCCCGACGGGGAGCCGCAACCCGGCTGGTCCTCATGGGTGGATCACACGGAGCTGGACATCATGACCGGGCGGTGCTGGACGACGCTCCAGCGCCCGCTCCGGTCCGTGCCCGTCCTCTACGCCGCGCTGTCCCGGTTCCCCGATGAGCACGCCCGCGACAAAGCCCTCTACTTCTCGTGGCTCGCCGAGGCGTACATCGCGGCCGGTGAAGTGGAGCAGGCCGCGGTGACGACCGGGCGCGCCCTGGAGCTGGCGAGCGGCCTCGCATCCGTCCGGCCGCGGCAGCGTATCAACGCCGTCCTGGACTACCTCCGCCCGCACACGGCCGTGCCCGAGGTCCGTGACGTGCTGGAGCTGTCCGGGGCCTAACGCTCCCCGGACACGGAGTCCGAGATCCAGGTGAGGCAGCGCTCAGCGCCCGCCACGATCGGGACGGCGCACAGCTCCGGGTTGTCCCAAGGGTGATGCTCCAGGAGGTACGCCTCCAGCTCCGCATACCGCTCCCCCGTCGTCTTGAGCAGGAGCTGCCACTCCTCGCCGGTGCCGTACTCCCCGAGGTGCCAGAACACCGATGTGACGGGGCCGACGATCTGCGCCCCGGCGGCCAGCCGCTTCTGCACTGCCGGCCCCGCCAGCGCGACAGCCTGCTCCCTAGTCTCCGTGGCGGTCGAAACCTGCACGTACTCATTCGTCATGCCAGGAGCCTACGAGCGACGGTGACCGCCTGTCAGGACCGCGCCATACCGTGGAGAGGACATGCCCGCCACCCCGGCCTCCCGGTCGTGGCGCCGCCCTGCCCGTGGGATGCGACGCGCACGGCATGCGCGGGTGGCAGCAGCTCGGGAGCACTGGTCAGCGCTCCGGCTACACCGTGATGGAGGCAGCCGACCCTTGGTCCGTGCTGACGGAAGCCGGCTGGAGCGTCGAATTCACCACCGTGCAGGGCGGTCCCCCGCCGGAGGACGGCTTCGACCAGGCCCCCATGCCCCTGGTTCCGGCGTTCCGCGCGGACGAGGGGGTGCAGCACAAGCTGGAGCACGCGCCGAAGCCCGAGGACGTCGACCCCGACTCCTTCGACCTGGTTTTCTACGTGGGCGGCCACGGCGCCATGTGGGACTTCCCCCGGAACGCCGACCTCGAACGGATCGGCGCGCGTGTCTACGAGAACGGCGGCATCGTGGCCGCGGTCTGCCACGGGCCGGCGGTCTTCGTGAATCTCAGGCTGTCGGACGGAACTCCGCTGGTGGCAGGGAAGAACATGACCGGCTTCAGCAACCTCGAAGAGCGCACCATCCACCGCGAGACCATCGTTCCCTTCCTCCTGCAGACCACCCTGGAGGGTCTGGGAGCCCACTACTCGTCAGCCGGGTTCATGGAGCCGCACGTCGTCTCCGATGACCGGCTCGTCACGGGCCAGAACCCGGTGAGCGCTCTGGGGGTGGCCAGGGCGGCGGTGAGCCACTACGAGAACCCCCGCTGATCCTGGCGCCGTACCCGAGTCCGGTGTGCGCGCAGGAGACTTGTTCGGCAGGTTGTCGAGGCCCGGTCACGCTGCCTGCCGAGCCGGGCTCCCGTGGCACGTGAGCCGCTCGCCCCGCGGCCACCTTCCGACGGACGACGGTTCGGCGCCGGGGCGGACGGGGGCAGACGGTGTCCGCGGAAGACGCTCACACATGTGCTCCGCCTCTCGGGGTCCGCGTTGACGGCCCAGGCCCTCGCGGATCTCCCCGACTGCGGCAGCGCCTCAGAGAGCCACCAGTCGGGACTATGGCGGAACGTCAGCAGCAGGCCCGCGGACCGTACATCCGCACCCGACCCGTGTGCGGTACTGCAAGCGCTCGCCCGCAGGACGTACGCCGTTGGCCGCCAGGAGGCGTGGGTCCACAAAGCGGACGACCGGCAGGCCGGCCAGGAGAGGCTGGGACAGGGGCGCTAGAAGGTCAACCGGAGCGTGTGCGGCAGGACCCAGCACACGAGGACCAGGATGCCGACTGTTCCCACGACAAGAACCACCGCGCGGCAGTTCAGGCCGATGTCCACCGCGGGTTTCGGATCTTCCGGTAGATGAGAGCCGTGAGGATCGTCCGGCCATCCCTGTACTCGGGCCATACTCCGATCGTGCCACCTGTCGTCCGACACGCTGTGCGCTGCGTGCCGGTGGGTGCAGGCGCCGCTCATCGGTCGCGGCACCCTTGGCTGCGCATCGATTCCTTCGTCCGGCGACACTGCCACGAGACCTCGCTGACCCCGGCCGCCATCGCCCGCCGCCCATCACGTCTCTCCCGGTCACCTTCACCGCCCGTTCGCTCCTCACGGTCTCGGGGTCTCGGGGTTGCGCGGTCGCGACCTGGATCCGCGACCGGCACCTGGGATTCCCGCTGGTCCGGTTGTCGGGGGCGCGGCCGGGGCTGCCGCCTCTCGCGCGCGGCAAAACCCCGCCCCCACCCCTCAGAAGCGCGTGATCGACCTCGTGAGCCGACAGCCCACCGTGAGGCCAGCGCCGACCGGCACGACGCCTCAAGCCCGGACCCGCACCCCCCGCAGGACAAGACGCCCTGTCAGTAGACCTCCATGCCGTACCAGCTGAGGGCTTCGTTCACAGGCTGGTAGAAGGAGAAGCAGTTGTCGGTGGACGCGGTGCCGGACAGCAGCCCGAGCGCGGCAGTGTCGTCGTACAGTGGGCCGCCGCTGTCGCCTTCGGTACGACAGATACCGTCGACTTCGTCGAGGCCGAACACCTTTCCAGCGGGATAGTCCGCGGTCCAGGCGTTCTGCACCACTGTGCCGCATCCATAATGACTGTAGGCCCCGAACGAACACACGTACTCGCCGATTTTGGCGTCGCGGGAGTAGGTGATGTCCTGAACGCCACCAGTAATTCCGTCGTTGACGTTTCCGACGTAGCTGACCGATCCTCTGCTGTTCACCAGGCCGAAGTCGTTTCCGGGGAAGAAGCCGCCCGTGGTGTCGCCCAGGTAATTGCCTGAGGAGTTGTACCACGCCGAGGCCCCGTCATTCGTGGCATCGACGGTGCAGTGTCCTGCGGTGAGGAATCCCTTGACGCTGGGGTCGGTCTTCTTCTCCACGCTGAATCCGTAGGTGCAGCCCCATCCGCCCGATGTGATGAAGTCGCCGCCGTTGATGACGGTGGCCGCCGTCTGGAGCTTGCCCGGGTCCCGCTGGAGATGGACCGCGTTGCCGTACCGGGCGATGGCCCGGCTCAGTGCCTGATAGTCGGCTTCGCTGACGGTCTGGTCGGCGTGCACCTCAATCCGGCCTGCCTGCGCGTCGATCCCCCAGTTGGTGCCGGGAGTGTTCAGGGTCGAGTTCAGCGTTTGCTGAATCGACACCAGATGGGCGGAATCGTACCGGGTTGCCGCCTGGGCCTGTCCCCCCGGGCCGATCAGCAGCGCGCCCAGCACCAGTGCGGTCCCCGTCAGTGATCTGGCGGCGACCCTGATTCTTGTCCGCATCCCCATTGTGCGCGTATCCTCCCCATTGTCCGGGCAGCCGAGATTTCGGCCGCCCGAAGGAGATCACGCTGGATTGAACTCACGGCACAGGAAGCATGAATTCCGTGTTCGCGGCCGCCCGTGGTTGCCGAACCCTGCGCCACTTTCCTGCTTTGGCGGACCGTCATACCGGGTACCGTCCCACCTCCACTCCCGACTTCACCCGGGCCGCCGGCCCTCGCGGGGTTTGGTGTCTTCGCCGCTCGGGGGAGTGTGCCGGGCTGGTGGGTCGTCAGCGGGGTGGTGCGCGAGGTGCGTACCGTTGGTACGGCGCGGTGATTCTCGTCATCGGGCGGCCGGTCACCTCGGTGGCGGCGGCGATGTCTGACAAATCCGTTGTCGATCACTGAGCGTTTTCAGCGTTGCCTCTCCAGGGTGAGGACAGCTTTGGTGATGACGGTCATGCGGTTGGGGCTGATCCGGCATCTGCGGAAGGTCTGCCAGGACTTCAGCCGTGCCATGCCGCGTTCGACTGGTGCTCTCGCCGCGGCCAGGGCCCGGTTGACGGTGCGCTGGGTGAGGGTGAGTTCACCACCCGGTGGCCGTTTGAGTCCGGTCGCAACCCAGGGGCCGGCACCTTGGTAGGCGCGGTCGGCGAGGATCGGGACGCCCTGGCGTTCGCAGATCCGGATGATGCGGTGGGTGCGGGCTGCGGTCAGGTCGTGGGTGCGGCCCGGCAGCGCGGGTGAGATCCACACGAGGACGGCCGTACTTTCGCCGCCGTACGTGTCCGCGACCGCCTCCGCAACAGCGTGATCCTCCGTCGTCACCCGCCACGTCGGTTGAACAACCGGCTTCCCCGAGCGATGAACGTCATGGGCCACCCGAATTCTCGCCGACGGACCTGCTCACGGCACGCTCCCGGCGGGCGGTTCGGCCAGCTCGACCCGGGCCAGGGCGTGGACGCCGGGCGCCCGGTCCGGTGTCGCTCCGTAAGACACGTCCACGAAGACCACCCCGCAGACGCGGCATGCGTGACCCCGAGTCGGTCGTCGGTCACCGTGCGATGCGACGGTGGAAAGGCGCTGGCGGAGGCGCTCCCGGCTGCCGGCATCATCAGTGCTGAGTTCACAAGGCCCGGAATGTCACGCACACTTTTCCAGGCTGTCCGCCGCTCGTCCGTCAAGGCGGCGAAAGTGTGGCCGGTGGGCCTCAGGGGACATCGGACGCCACGAGAGGAGCCGCCCGCGCGCGCGTGGGATCAGCGTGGGCGCTTGCCGGTCAGGTGCTCCCATCGTTCGCAGGAGGCCTGCACTTCCTTGCGCGCCGCATCGAGCCGGGTGTCACGGCTCTGGCGTTCCTCGACTTCGGCGATGCGAGCGTGCGCCTCGTCCTGGGCGCTGGTGTCATCGCGTACCTGCGCGAGCTCTTCCTCCGCCTGCTGGAGATCCGCGGCCGTGCGGATGCGGAAGGCGTTCTCGTCGGCCACCGCGTTCTCCAGCCGCACGACGAACTGGCGGACGCTCTCCTCGTCGTACTCGGTGCGCAGGTACTTCTTGACGTGGCTCCGACCGTTCGGCTTCGTCAGGTACAGGAAGTGCTGGTGTTGTGCATGGTCGAGGCGGACGGTCAGGCCTGCCAGCGGAATCTCCACGGTGCCGGCCAGGACGCTGTGTTCGTGGATCGTCACCTCGCCGAGCGTGGCGATCGTGCCCCCGCGCCCGGGCCGGCGCAGTGCGGAGATCCTCCGGTCGATGGCACGCACCCGGTCCTTGTGGAGTCGTCGCTCGCGATCCAGTTGCGACTGGGCGGCGTCGCGTTCCTTCTTCAACTCCCGCTCCAACGTGCGCGCATGCCGGCGAGCGGCGTCGAGATCGTCACGCGCCTCGGAGTGTTCGGGGCTGAAAGCGTAGGCCCAGCCGCCCGGATACCGGAAGCGACGCCATCCGACGTACGCAGCCGCTGCCACGACAACCACGACCAGCAGGCGAACCACATCACTCAACGTCCCTCCCCGGCAGTCCCTCGACAGGAGGTCTAGCGTGCCGCGGCTGTGTGCGGAAGTCCCTTGCGGCAACCGGCCCCTTGGCACGGCGCCCGTACGGCTCAGGGGTGATCCCGGCCCGGCACGGAGGTGGCGTGCGGGATCCGCTTCCGGGACGCGTTGGCGTGGGGATCCCGGCGGGTGCTCCGTGTGGGCGTCAGGTCACGGCGGCTGTCCATGGGAACGGGCCGTCCGGGGCCACGGCCTGGCCCTGGTCAGAGCCTCACCGGCTTGTCTCCTCCGCAAGAGATCACTGCGCAGCAGGCCGGACTGCTCGCGGGCCGCAGGACGTCGGGCACCGCCCGCCAGTCCGCGCGGGCACGATCCGGGCCGACGCGTCAGCGAACACCACCGCGGCGTCAATACCGTCGGCGCGGATGCGTCCGGCTCGACGCGTCATGGCCGACCCGTGCCGGCACGCGGTGGCGCTCGTCTGCCCTCACTTGCCGCTGTAGACGGGGAAAACGCTGTGCTCGCCGTAGTCCACGTCGCGCAGGTCCCGCAGGACGTCCATGTCATCGCCGGAGATCTCGAAGTCGACCTCGGCGTTGGACCGCATGTGTTCGGGGTTCGCCGTCTTGGGCAGCGATACGGCGTCCAGCTGCAGGGTGTAGCGGATGCACAGCTGGGGGACTGACACGCCGTACTTCTCTGCCATCGCCTGGACTTCGGCGTTCTTCAGGATCGCGCCGTGGGCGATGGGCGAGTACGCCTCGACGAGGATCTGCTTGCTCGCGCAGTAGGCCAGGAGCTCCGAGGGGGTGTTGCCGGCGTGCACGAGCAGCTGGTTGACGTGCGGGACGACGGTCGCGCCCTGAAGGATGTTGTCCAGGTCCTGCTGCTGGAAGTTGGAGACGCCGATGGATCGGATCTTGCCGGCCTGGTGGGCTTCTTCGAGGGCACGCCAGGCTTCGCGGTTGCCCTCGGCGTAGTCGCCGCCGCCGAAGTCGTCCCACGGCTGCGGGCTGTGGATCAGCATCAGGTCGATACGGTCCAGGCCCAGCTTCGCGAGAGAGCCGTCGATCGCGTCGACCGCCTGGTCGTAGTCCTTGATCTCCGCGGCGAGTTTGGTCGAGACGAACAGCTCGTCGCGGGGAACTCCCGATGTGCGCACACCCTCGCCGACGCCGCGTTCGTTGCCGTACGCCTGAGCGGTGTCGATGTTGCGGTAGCCGATCTCCGCGGCTGCGCGGACCGCGGCGGCTGCCTTGTCGTCGTCGATGAACCAGGTGCCGAGCCCCAGCTTGGGGATCTCGACGCCGTTGGACAACGTGTAGGTCTCGTCCAGGATGGTCATGCGTTCGCTCCGTTCTTCGCCAGCTCGCCGTACACCTCGTCGGTGACGGGCTCGAGCCATTCGTTGCTGACGCCCTCGCCGGGGGTGATGAAGGCGACGTGAGAGAACCACGAGTCGGCCTTCGCGCCGTGCCAGTGCTTGGTGCCGGCCGGGACACGGACCACCGTTCCCGGCTCCATGCTCACGGGATCCTCGCCCTCGGCCTGGAACCAGCCGCTGCCCGCCGTGCACAGCAGAATCTGGTCCCCGCCGCCGGCGGTGCCGTGGTGGATGTGCCAGTTGTTGCGGCAGCCCGGCTCGAAGGAGACGTTGCTGACGGGAACACTCCCCGGGGCGAGCGGGGCCAGGTAGCTCTGGCCGGTGAAGTACTGCGCGTAGGCGTCGTTCTTTTCCCCGAGGGGGAAGATCTGATCAAATCCGTTGGCAGTCATGTCGTTCTTTCCCTCTGGTTCAGCACGCCCACCGGCTGTGCTGGGTGTCGTTGCGCTGCACGCGCCGGTGGTCAGGCGGAGCGCTCGTCGGCGATCTTCTTCAGCTGGGTGATCGCGGTCATGGCGTTGGGCCAGCCGGCGTAGAAGGCCAGGTGCGTGATGGCCTCCGACAGTTCCTCGACACTCAGCCCGTTCTCCAGGGCCCTGCCCAGGTGGTAGGGCAGTTGCTCGGTGCGGTACAGCGCCGCCAGCACGCTGACCGTGATCAGGCTCCGGTCACGGGGCGACAGCTCGGGCCGCTCCCACACGTCTGCGAACAGCACCTCATTGGTGACCTCGACCAGCTTCGGCGCGATGCCGGCCAGCTCCTGGGGCGCGGACTGCTTCGCCATTGAATGACTCCCTGCGACGATACGGGCACGAATAGCCGTTGATGGTCATCGACGTGGTCTGCACTTCACGGTCGGTCACCGCCGGCCCGACGGCATCTTCAGCACCACCGCCCTTCGGTGGTCCGCGGGCCGCATGCACGGCCAATATCGAGAAAACCGCAGCTCACAGCCCCGGGAAAGGCACTGCTGTTCCAGGTACTGACAGGACCCCCCACCGCTGCTCCGCCCCGCCTAGCCTGGACGGCATGGACACCGCCCACGAGATCCGCGAGTTCCTGGCCACCCGCCGCGCGAAGATCACTCCGCGGCTGGCCGGCCTGCCCGCCTTCGGCGGTGGAAACCGCAGAGTGCCCGGGCTGCGCCGTGAGGAAGTCGCCCTCCTGGCCGGGGTCAGCATCGACTACTACGCCCGCCTGGAGCGCGGCCGGCTCGCCGGTGCATCCGAAGAAGTCCTCGACGCCCTCTGCCGCGCCCTCCAGCTCGACGACGCCGAACGCTCCCACCTGCACGACCTCGCCGCCGCTCAGCGTCAGCGCCCGGCCCGCCGCGCCACCCGCCGGGCCAAGGCCGCCGTCCCCGCCAGCCTCATGCACGTCCTGGACTCCATGACCGGGTCACCGGCGTTCGTCCGCAACGGCCGACTCGACATCCTCGCCATCAACGACCTCGGCCGCGCCCTGTACGCCCCCCTGTTCACCGCGACGGCCCCCGCCCCCGCCCCGGTGAACATCGCCCGCTTCCAATTCCTCGACCCCACCAGCCGCAACTTCTTCCCCGACTGGAACGCTTCGGTCAACACCACCGTCTCCCTGCTGCGCACCGAAGCCGGACGCGCGCCGGGAGACAGCGAACTCACCGGCCTGATCGGCGAACTCGTCACCCGCAGCGACGAGTTCCGCGCAGCATGGGCCAAGCACAACGTGCGCCTGCACCACACCGGACGCAAGCCCTTCCGCCACCCGGCCGTCGGAGAGATCACCCTCGACTTCGACGCCATGCAACTGCCGGGCCACCCCGGACTGACCCTCACCGCCTACAGCGCCGAACCCGGCACCCCCGACCACGACACCCTCATGCTGCTCGCCTCCTGGGCCGCCACCGACCAGGAACGAGTCGACACCGGATCCTGACCGCCCTGCCCGCTCCACGCCGAGCCGACGGTCACGGGCCGACGGGTGTCGGCCCAGTCGGAGAGCAACTGCACCCGTCGCGCCGATTCACTGCCCGGATCCGGAGTCAGGACCGACAGCGTCAGGTCCGGCCGACCCGGCAGCGTCGCGTCTCGAACGGCACACTCAAACGGCCGCTGCGGGATGCTCGTACTCCTTCACCCCGCTCCAGTGCAGCCGTACCTCGTGGTCACGCCAGCAGGGGGCAAAAGGCTCGCTGGCCGCCGACAACTCCGCGATCAGGTCGTGCATCGCCCGATCCTCGGGCATCATCCCGGCACCCGTCCGCAGCAGTGCCGCGGTGTTGCGGATCGATTGCTCCCAGTCGTAGAAGAACGACCGCGCCGCCGGGCCAAGGAACTTGAACCGTGCGATGTTCACCGGCCGAGTCGACGGCCTCTCGACAGCGGGGCGTACAGGGCGTAACCGGGATGATTCGCCGCTACCAGGTCCAGGCGCCTGCTCCAGGCGAACGCGGGCACCGCGCCGATCGCGTCCAAGATCCGCGGCACGCCCTCCGGCACCGGCTCCCAAAACTGCACGCTCGCGCCCAAGATCCGGACCATCCCCGGGCCAGCTACGCCGTCCGGCAGCCCACGGCCAACATCGCCGCCCTCCATGCCCTCCGCGGAGGCGAGGGGCTGGCTGCGCCGGCCGCCCCCACCGGAACCGTATTGCGCACCATCACGATCCTCGGCGTCGACCCCGTCATCGACTGCCGCGAGACCCTCCACCAAGCCCTCACCGACTGACCGGCCCCCCGATCACACGTGGTCCGGTGACGAACCGGCGAAGCCCTGGAACAAGCGCCGGGCCGGAGCTACATTCGCGAGTTCTGGCACGTCTCGGCAGCCGACCGCTACGACGCGCTGATGCGCCAGGAACCGCACGCGCGCTACAGACCGATCGAACTGCCCCAGCGCGCCGGCGAACCGGTCCACTTCTCCGCCACCCGCTCCAATCCGAAGACGCACGAGCGCGGCCACCGCTCCATGACAGATCCCGGCCCCACGACCGCAACAGACGGAAAGCACCGATGGGAGGCACGCATGCCTGACGACACCCAGCACACGATCCCAGCTGTCCCGAGCCCATTGGCCGGAGACGCAACGCCCGAGCACCACATGCACCTGCTCGGGCGGTACTACCGCCAAGTGGAAGCCGGTCGCAAGACGATCGAGGTGCGGGCAGCCACCCCGCACAAGCGCGACATCGGCGTCGGCGACACAGTCGTCTTCCATGACCAGGACACCGGGCGAGAACTCGACGTCATCGTGCAGCGGATCAGCCCCTACCCCTCCTTCGAAGACCTGCTCCGCTCGGAGGACACCGCGCGCATCGACCCGGACGGAACGCCCGGAGAGCAGCTCGCCAACCTCCGCGGAATCTACCCGCCGGCCAAGGAAGCCCTCGGCGTACTCGCCCTCGCCTTCGACCACCGCCCCGCCCGGCCCGGCCACCCCATGCCGATGACGGGCGAGGAGTACGCGCAGACCATCCCCCACCACACGGTGTACGGCTGCCTCTACATTCGCGACGAGCACGACCGGCCGATCCAGCTCCGCTCGGTCTACGGCTCGCGAGGCTGGCAGTTCCCAGGCGGCAACCTCGACGCCCAGGGCGAGGACCCGCTGAAGACCGCGCAGCGCGAGGCGATCGAGGAGACCGGCCTCGAACTCGGAGTAGAGGATCCGAAGCTGCTCCTGACGCACTTCATGCACGCCGGACCCCGGCTGCCGCTGAACAAGTTGGGCCTCATCTTCGACGGAGGCCAACTGACCGCCGAGCAGCTCAGCCGAATCCGCCTCGACCCCGCGGAACACGACATGTGGGCCATCCACGATCTCCGGACCTGGCAGGAGCTGATGGCGCCACACGTCTTCTCCCGCCTCGATGCCGTGGAACGCGCCCGCCAGGGTCAGGGCCCCACCTATCTCGTAACCGGCCTCTGACGCCCACCCACGCCACGTCACACCCGACCGTGCGATCGCAAGACGGAGGCCCCAGTGCCTGATGACACCGAGCCGGCGTTTGCTCCGACCACCGCCATGAGAACAGGCGGTGCACGCTGCGAGCACCACCTGCGCATGCTGCCGAGGTACTACCGGCAGGTGGAGGCTGGCCGTAAGACGATCGACGTGAGGGTGGCCGGCCCGCGCGAGCGTGCCATCGCCACCGGTGACGCGGTCGTCTTCCAGGACCCGGACACCGACCGGGAACTCGATGTCGTCGTGCAGCGGACCACCCGCTATGCCTCGTTCCAGGCTCTGCTCGACGACCAGGACCTGGTGCGCGTCGACCCGCAGGCCAAACGAGAGGAACTGCTCACCGCCCTACGGGACGCGTATTCGCGGGCCGAGGAAGCCCTCGGTGTCCTCGCCATCGAGTTCGACCACCGGCCGGCTCGCCCCGGGCCGGCCCCTGCCCCTCACCCCGCAGCAAGTCCTGCAGAGCGTCCCGCACCACACGGTGTTCGCCTGCCTGTACCTGCGCGACGAACACGACCACCCCCTGCTCCTCCGCCCGTCCTACGGCCCACGGCACTGGCAGGTGCCCGGCGGTATGGCCGAAGCCGGAGAAGACCCCCTGACCACCGCACGGCGCGAAACCGCCGAGGAGACCGGACTCGACCTCGGGCACGGTGATCCACGCCTGCTCATCGTCCCCTACCTGCACCCCGACGCCGCCTGGCCGCTGGGCAAGATCGGCTTCTTCTTTGACGGCGGCCGGCTCACCCGCCACCCACTCGACCGCATCCGCCTCGACCCCACCGAGCACGAACTGTGGGCCCTGCACGGCCTCGACACCTGGCAGAACCTGATGAGCCCCGACCGCTTCGCACGCCTTCACGCCCTCGAACATGCCCGGCTCAGCGATGGGCCCGGCCTCGCCGTCGCCGGCCCCTGCCCCCTTCACCCCCAGCGGCCCGCGACCTCGAGGAAGAACGCCGGACGCACCACCCCGAACTACTGTTCTTCCCAACCTGGGGAGCGCTGCAGGACTAAGACGGTGTCGGGGTGCGGCTGGTCCCCCGTGTGCCCCCGCCCGCGGCTCGCCCTAGGACGGATCTAGGACGCGCGGCGGACCCGTGCTCCTAGCGTCGGCGTGGAGTTCCGGACCGTTCCCGCGCCCGCCGGGCGGGAACACGCGGCGCCGGGAGCCGGCTCGTCCCGGTTCCGGATCCGGCGCCTGACTGACGGGGGACGTCGTTGATCTTTCGTATCCTGGGGCCGCTGCTGGTCGAGGACGGCCAGGGGACGCGGACGCTCGCCGCGCCCAAGCAGCGGGTCATCCTCGCGTCGCTGCTGTTACGGCCGAACCAGGTCGTGCCCGTCGCGGACCTGCTGGACCGCGTGTGGGGGAAGCACCACCCGGCGAGCGCGACCGCGACGCTGTACAACCACGTCGCCCGGCTGCGGCGCTCCCTCGGCGACGAGGCCGGTGCCCGGGTGCTGACCCGCGCTCCGGGGTACCTCGTGGAGATCCGGGACGACCGGGAGCTGGATCTGGGCCGGTTCCACGCGCTGCGGGCCACCGCGGCGAACGCGGCGCAGGACGGCGACCACGACCGGGCGGCCGACCTGCTGCGCCAGGCCCTCGGGCTCTGGCGCGGGAACGCCCTCAGCGACGTGCCCGCCGGCGCGACGCACAGCCCCGACACCGAGCAGCTCGACGAACTGCGGCTGGCGGTCCGGCAGCAGTGCGTCGAGTACGACCTGGAGTGCGGGGCCGCCGAGTCCCTGCTCCCCGAGCTGCGGCACCTGCTCGCCGCGCACCCCTTCCGGGAGGACCTGTACGGCCAGCTGATGCGCGCGCTCTACCGGTCGGGGCGGCAGGCCGAGGCGCTGGACGTGTTCCGCACGGCGCGCGCCACGCTCCTCGACGAGCTGGGCGTCGAGCCCGGTCCCGCGCTCCAGCGGCTCCACGCGAGCGTGCTCCGGCAGGACCCGGTCCTGGTGTGCGAGCAGCCGGGCCGGCTCCGGCCCCCGCCCTCCCCCGCGAGCGCCGAACCCGCGTGCCCGCCGGTCCAGCTCCCGCCCGGGGTGCCCGACTTCACCGGCCGCCGGGAGGAGGTCGCGGCCGTGATCGCCGCGCTGACCGCGGACGGCGGCGACGGCCCGCGGGTCGCCGCGGTGTCGGGGCCGGCCGGGGTCGGCACGACCGAACTCGCGCTGCGGACGGCCTGGCGGCTGCGCGGGACCTTCACCGACGGCGTGCTCTTCGCGGACCTGCGAGGTCAGCAGTGCGGGCCGGCGGACCCCGCCGACGTCCTGGCCGCCTTCGCCCGCGCGCTGGGCGCGGCGGAGGACACGATCCCCGCCGGGCAGGAGCCCCGCGCGGCCCTCTACCGCGGCCTCACGGCGCGGAGACGGCTGCTGGTGGTGCTGGACGGCGCCGCCGGCAGCTCGCAGGTGCGCCCGCTGCTTCCCGGCCCCGGCAGCGCCGCCCTGGTCACCGGCCGGCGACGGCTCACGGGCCTGGCCGGGGCCCGCCTGTTCGACGTCGGCCCGCTCCCGCAGGCCGACGCCGCCGAGCTGTTCGGGAAGGTCTCCGGCCGCGGGCACGACGAGCCGGACGCCGTCGCGGCCATCACGGCCCGCTGCGGCCGCCTGCCGCTGGCGCTGCGCATCGCCGGAGCCAGGCTCGCGGCCCGACCCGCCTGGAGCGCAAGGGAGTTGGCCGACCGGCTCGCCGACCGCCGGCACCGGATGGACGAGCTGCGGACCGAGGACCTGGACGTCCGGGCCGGTCTCGTGCCCGGCTACACGGCGCTGCCCGGGCCGCACGCCCGGGCCTTCCGGCTGCTGGCGCTCGCGGACGCGCCGACGCTCCCGCTGCCCGTCGCCGCCGCGATGCTCGACCTGCCGCGGCGCGGCGCCGAGCGGATCCTCGAAGAACTGGTCGACGCGCACCTGCTGACCTCGCCCCGGCAGGGTTCCTACGGCTTCCACGACCTGGTGAGGCTGTTCGGCGAGGAACGGTCCGCCGCATCCGAGACGGCGCAGGAGCGGCTGGCCGCCGTCCGCCGCGGAGCCGGCGCCGCCCTGGCGCGCGTCGACCAGCTCGACCCCCGTGGACGGCAGGCGGTTCGCGGCGCGGGACGCTCCCCGGGGAACTCCGGTCACGACGGCCCCGCGTGGCTGCGGCCGGCACCCGAGGAGGTCGAGAACCTGTGCGCGTGGATCCGGCAGCTCTTCGCGACCGACGGGATGCCGGTCTCCCCCGCCCCGCTCGACACCGCGACCCCCGCCCCCCTCGACACCGCGACCCCCGCCCCGCTCGACACCGCGGCCCCGGGGCGGACTTCGGCGGCCGTGCGGCGGCTCCGGCTCGACTCCGAGCGCGCGGTGGGGAACCGGGCCGTCGCCGGGTGACCTGCGGCGGGGAGCCCGTTCGGCCCCTGCGCACCTCTTTCCGCATTACCCTGGTGGACGTCCTCGCGACGTTCGCAGACCCGACCCTCCAGGGGGACCACGTGACCGCTCACGGGCAGATCGCCGAGCCGCCGGATCTGGACCAGTTGCAGCGGCGGGCCGTCGCGTCCCGTCTCCCGGACCGCGACGAGGGCATCGTCGTCTGCGAGAACCTGGTGCGCATCTACCAGGCCGAAGGCGTCGAGGTGCAGGCCCTGCAGGGGCTCGACCTGGCCGTGTCGCAGGGCGAGATGATCGCGCTGGTCGGCGCGTCCGGCTCCGGCAAGTCCACCCTGCTGGGCATACTCTCCGGCCAGGACGTGCCCACGGCCGGTTCCGCGGAGGTGGCCGGGCACGACCTGCTGGCGATGAAGCGCCGCGACCGCCTCGACTACCGCCGCAGCACCGTGGGCTTCGTCTGGCAGCAGACCGCCCGCAACCTGCTGCCCTACCTCTCGGCGGCGGAGAACGTCATGCTCCCCATGACGTACACCGGGGTCCGCCGGTCCCAACGCCGGGCCCGCGCGGAGGAGTTGCTCGACCTGTTCGGTGTCGGCCACTGCCGGAACCGGCACCCCGACGAGCTGTCCGGCGGCGAGCAGCAGCGGGTCGCCATCGCCGTGGCCGTCGCCAACGAGCCCCAGGTGGTGTTCGCGGACGAGCCCACCGGCGAACTCGACACCGCCACGAGTGACGAGATCTTCGCCGTGCTGCGCCAGGCGAACGAGGACCTGGGCGTCACCGTGATCGTCGTCACCCACGACGCGCTGGTGTCCGAGCAGGTCCAGCGCACGGTACGGATCCGCAACGGCCGGACGACGACGGAGGTGCTGCGCCGGATCGCGACGGACGAGGACGGCGTCGAGGCCCGCGCCGCCGAGGAGTACGCGGTACTGGACCGCAACGGACGGCTCCAGTTGCCGAGGGAGTTCACCGAGCACCTGCACATGCGCAAGCGGGTGCGGCTGGCGCTGGAGGCCGACCACGTGGGCGTGTGGCCGGACGCGTCGGCGCCGCAGGCCGGCCCCGACGCGGAGGCCGGCACGTCACCGGAGGCGCCGCGCGAGGCATCACCCGGGGCATCACCCGGGGCGTAGGTCCTCCGCCGGGCGGCGCCGGCGTGCGAGGGCCGTCTCCGTGACCGCCGCGGTCAGGACCAGCGCGACCACGGAGGCGACCAGTGCCACGGTCAGTGAACCGTCGGCCCGCAGGGCGGGTTGGGCGGGACCGCCGGTGAACTGCCGCAGGTCCAGGGCCTGTTCCATCAGCCGTGGTTCCAGCAGTCCGAGCGCGGTGCCACCCACCGCGGAGGCGACGGCCAGCGGGAGCAGTTGCAGGACGTGCATCGCTCGCGCTTCCCTTCCGCCCAGCCCGAGCGCCCGCAGGAACGAGGTGGTGCGGCGCCGCTCGTGCGCGGTGAGGATCAGTTCCAGGGCGACGGCGAGCAGACCGGCCAGGGCGGCCAGCGCCGAACTGGTGGCGTAGACCGTCACGAGTCCCCGGGTCAGGCCGTCGTGGCGCAGCGTGTTCAGCGTCGCCGAGCGGTCACGGAACCGCGCCTGCGGCCCGAGGACCCTGGCCGCCGCCGACCGGAGCGCGGCCTCGCCGGCGGCGGAACCCTCGTCGTGGAGGAGCAGGACGGTGCTTCCGGAGGACTGCTGCGCCATCAGGTACTCGGCGGAGGCGGTGGTGATCAGCAGCGGTGTCCCGGCGGGGATCCGTGCCGAGAGCGGCCCGAGGAGCGGGTCGCGCAGTTCCGCCGCGGTGAGGGTGCCGCGCGGCTCCAGGGTGAGGTGCGCGCGGGGCTGCCCGTCGGCCTGGACGGTGGCGGTGAACCCGCCGGTGCGCTCCTGCGCCCGCAGGCCGGCCGACACGACGGCCGGCAGCGGAGCGCCGCCGGACGGCCGCGACGGCGGCGCGCCGGCCAGCGCGGACCGCAGGACGCCGGCGAGCGGCGACTCCGGTGCGACGGCGGCCAGTTGCCGGGGGTCCACGGTCACCACGGCGACCGGGGAGATCACCGCGCCGTCGGCCTGTCCCACCAGGGTGAGGTTGTGCAGGTTCTGGACGGCCATGCGTATCCCGGCCGTGCCCGTCAGCACGCCCGGTGCGGGTACCGTGTTCCCCTCGGTGGTCGCGCCGGCGTCGGCGCCGACGCTCCAGGCGGCGCCGCCGGAAAGGCCCAGGTCGACGGTGCGCTGCACCAGTCCGCCGAACACGGCCGTGCCGAGCGTCAGGACCATGACGAAGAGCGCCATGCCCGTCGCCGGGGCGTCGTGGGCGGCGCGGGCCACTCCGACGAAGCCGGCCGTTCCGCGACGGCGGCCGGTCCACCGCCGCACGAGTCCCAGGACCGGCGGGTGCAGGCGCAGCAGGACCAGCACCGCGACGACGGCCAGCAGCGCCGGTACCGCGCCCAGCACCGGGTCCGGTCCCTGCGACCGAAGTGCGGCCACGCCCGCGGCGCCGGCGACCAGCACCGTGCACTCCATGACCAGGCGACGGCCGCCGACGCGGATCCGGCGCGGCCGTCCACGCCGCCGGGGCCGGGACCGCTCGCGCACCGCCACCCAGGTCATCAGCGACACCGTCAGCGCCACGGCGCAGGCCGCGGCGAGCGCGATGAGCGGCTGCGGGGTCCCGGAGCTCCCGGTGGGAGCGGCGTACCGGCCGGCGGCGTAGCCGAGCAGCCCGGCGGCCGCCACCACCGGCCATGCCACGGCGCTGCGCAGCAGCACCAGCCGCGCCGTCGACGCGCCCCGCGCGCGCTGCAGCCGCAGGTGGTCCTCCCTGCGCCGCAGCAGCAGCCGCACCGCGACGGCGGTGGTGGCCAGCACGACGGCGGCCAGCGAGTCGACGGCGAACCAGGCGAGCGCCCTGGCCTGGTCGTCCTGTGCCGCGAAGTCGTCCAGCAGCGGGGTGAGGGCGTCGATCACCCGGAGGGAGCCGGTGGCCTGGCGGCCGACGTGGCAGCTGATGTCACCGGTGATCTGGTCGACTCCCTGGCACAGGGCCACGTTCAGGTCCGGACCGTACTGGGACAGGGCGCCGCTCAGCGCGCGGGCCTGGTCGACGGCGCGCGGGCCCAGGTCCGCACGCAGTTGCCAGGTCACCAGCGGGCCGGACACCCCGGCCCGGGCCAGCAGATCGGCGGCGTCGGTGCCGACCAGGCCGCGTGCGACGAGCACCGTCCCGGTGGCCCGGGCCGCTGGATGGCGCGACGGCTGGACCAGCGTCGACTGGCCGCTCCAGAAGCCGTCGGCACCGGGGGTCGGGACGAACACCCCGCTCACCTGGAGCACCGCCCGGGGAGGGGCCTGCTGGACGCCGGGCGTCGGGGTGAACCCGACGTCGAGCCGGCGGCCGGCGCCGACGCCCAGTGCTCGTGCCGTGCTCTGGGACAGGGCGATCTGCGGCGGCGTGCCCACGGGGGTGTGCTCGGCCGGCGCGTGGCCGCCGACGTAGCGCAGGCGGCCCTGCGCGTCCGGCAGATGACTGAGGGTCAGTTCGGTGCTGCTGACCGTGCCGTCCGGCGGCCGCGGTGCGGTGACGGACGCCGGGCTGTAGTCGTAGCCGCCGCCGGGGGCGAAGGTGAGGTGGCGCGCCGCGGGGCCGCCGAGCCGGTCGTGGAGCGCGCGGCCGTCGCCGAGCAGCCTGGCCATGTCCAGGCGGGGTGGATCAGAGGCGAGGACTTCCGGTGTGGCGCTGAGGGTGACCACCGGGGCCTGGGCCTGGGCGGCGGCGATGCGCTGCTTCAGCGCCCGGTCCTCCTGGCGGCCCGCGGCGGCCGGGGCCCAGGCGCACAGTGCGGTCAGGGTGGCGACCAGCACGGCCAGGCAGGCCAGCAGCGGGAGATCGCCCCTGATCTCCCTGCGGATCAGGCGCAACGTCATCGCCGCGCCGGTTGCCGGTGTTCGTGTCACGGTCCGCCGCTTCCCGGGGTTCCCCGTCGCCCGCCTCATCCGTCCTCCCCCGCACGCAGCACGCGGACGAGGTCCACGCGGGCCAGCACCCGCGCCAGCGCGAGCACGACGGCGCTGATGGCGAGGGCCGTCACCACGGCGGTGACCATGACGGTGCGCCAGGGAGTGACGAGCGGGAGCGGCGGATAGGGGGCCTGTCCGGTGTCGTCCACGGTGACCAGCGGCAGCACGGCCGACGCGAGGGCCATCCCCATCAACGCCCCCGGGAGCACCGCGAACAGTGCCAGGCCCAGTTGCTCCGCGCTCAGCAGCGCGGACAGCTTTCCGGGGCGGACCCCGATCGCCCTCAGCAGGGCGAACTCCCTTCTGCGCTGCCGCGTGGAGATCACCGCGTGGACGGTGAAGGTGATGACGGCGAACGCGGGGGCCAGGTACCTCACCATGCGCAGCACCCGGCGCAGTCCGCTGCGGAAGGGGTCGGCCTCCAGTGCCGCGGCGGTGCGCGCCGCGGTGGTCACGCCGCCCAGGGCGGGGACCGTCTCGGCGGCCGCCGCGGTGCGGGCGCTGTCGGTGCTGCTGATCCACCAGAAGGCGGGATCCCGTGGGAGGCCGCCGGCGAACGTCAGGGCCGAGGCGAGCGCGCGCTGGTCGGCGATCATCACTCCCTGGCCGCGCCCGAGCCCCGGCGGCGGGACGACCCGGCCGACGATCCTGGCGGGCACCGGACTGCCGAGGCCCAGGTCCAGCGTGGTGGTGTCGCCCACCACGAGGTGGCCCGCGCGCAGGGTCCGGGCGTCGGCGCGCACCGCGAGCGGAGCCGGGTGGCCGCCGGGCCCGGCGACGAGCCGCACGTCGCCGCCCGGGGCGGTTGCGACGGCTCCCATGTCCGCCGCGTCAGCCGGCGACTCCGGATTCCTGAGGCCGGTGCTGATCGCGGCCCTGAACACGTCGGAGCCCTCCGTACGCACCGAGCACACCCCCGGCTTGCCGTACTCGTAACTGCGCGAGGTGTCCCCCCGGCAGGCCAGCGCCACGGCTTCCGCGGCGTTCTCGGTCCGGTCGCTCCAGACCTGGCCGGCGGGCGGGCCCGCGGCCCAGCTGTCCGTGGTGGCGCGAGAGCCGATCCGGATCAGTTCCAGGTCCAGCAGAGCCGGCCGGACGCCGGGCTGCGGCAGGACGTCGACGGCCGTCACCGTCAGCGGGTAGGCACGCGGGTGGCCACCGCCCTCGGCCACGCCGAGCGGGACGGCGACGGTGTGCCTGGCTCCGTCGGCGGCGGGCAGCGCGGCGGACACGGTGCTGTCCAGACCTGCCGCGTCCTGCACGGTCAGCGCCAGCCGCGGGGCCGCGGTGCCTCCGTCGCTGCGCAGCCGCTCGTCGAGCAGGATCGCGGTCGGACGCCCGGGGAGAGCGATGCCGGCGGACCGCGCGGCCATGCGGGGCGCGGGGCCGCCGAGGGTTCCGACCAGGACCTCGGTGGCCCCGCCGGGTATGTTCGCCGTGGTCTGGGTCACCGGCGCCACGGCCGTCACCGCGGGCAGCGCGCGGTAGGCGGCGCTCAGTACGGCGGCGGGGTAGCCGTCGTCGGCTGCGGGCGCGATCCTGACGTCGGCCCCGACCGTGCTCGCGGCCTGCTCGGACGCGAGTCCGCCCAGGCAGGCGAGGGCGGTGGTGGCGAAGGCGCTGACGGAGACGGCCAGGCACATCAGCACCACCGGGCCGGCGTTGCGCGCGGCCCGCCGGCTCAGCTGCCACCCGGCCAGGGCGAGGATCAGGCCGCGGCCGCGGCGGGCGAACAGGTCGAGCAGCCGGGAGGTCAGCGGCAGCAGCCGCAGCAGGAGCAGGGCGACGGCGCCGCTCGCCAGTGCCGGCACCACGACCAGCACCGGGTCCACCGCCGTGCCGCCGAGCCCGCCGCCGATCAGGGACCGGTGCCGCCGCAGTTCGGCGTACCCCAGGACCGCGACGGCCAGCAGTGCGAGGTCGGCGCCCAGCCGCTGGGCCGCGGCGGCCCGCGCGCCGCGGACCGGCCGCATCCCCGGGGTGGGCAGCACCGGCAGCAGCACCGCCCCGGCGTGCACCAGCAGGGTCACGCCCACCGCCGCCCACGCTCCGGTGCCGCGGGGGCCGGGGTGCAGGAACCCGGCCAGGTACGGTGCCGCCACGGCGGCCGGGATGCCGGTGACCGCCCACTCGGCCGCGGCGCCGCGCAGCAGGCGCAGCGTGCCGGAGCCCCTGGCCTGCTGGAGTGCGAGCTCGCCGCGCCGGTGCACCGTCACCTGACGGGCCGCTACGACCAGGGTGGCCAGGGCGAGGGCCGCCACCATCACCATCGGCAGGTACAGCGCGGACCTGGCGGCCACGGCCGGGACCGCCAACGCGTCGATCGCGCCCGGGAGTCCGGAGGACACCGCCATGTCCTGGAGTGACGACGGCCGTCCGCGGTAGACCGACACGTCGGTCCGGCTGCCGGTGAAGGCGCGGACCCGGTCGCGCAGCCCCGCCAGCGCCCCCGCGTGGAGACGGGAGTAGTCGGGTTGCAGGCTCCAGTGGACGGTCAGGTGCCCGTTCAGAGCAGCGCTGCCGTTCAGGGCCGCCGCCGACACGACCAGCAGCTTCTGGCTCGCGCTCCCGCCGTCGGTGGCGTCCCCCGCCATGGCGGGCCAGAATCCGGCGGGGCCCGCGGTGCGGAACACACCCGTGACGCGCAGGGTCATCGTACGGCCGAAGGCGTCCTGCAGCCGGAGGCGGGATCCCGGTGCCAGGCCCAGTCGCTGGGCCAGCGGCTGGGGCACGGCCGTGTCCACCGGAGTGGTGGATCCGGTGGCGACGCGGACGTCGGGCAGCGAAGTGAACGCGCCCGCCGGCGGGTCGGCCGTCCCGGCGGGCCAGTGACCGGCGACCAGCCGGCCGAAGCCGGCCGCGCCCTGCACGGCGATCGGATGCAGTCCGCTGCCGCCGGGCTCGCGCGGCGCGCTCGCCGCCCCGTCCACGCCCGTGACCGACACCGCCGAAGCGCCCAGCAGGCCCAGGTACGTCCGTTCGGGGACACCGGCGAAGACCCGGGCCGCTGCGGCCCGGACGTCCCGGTCGGCGGCCCCCATCCCTTCGGCCCGGTACGAGGCGTTGACCGCCACCTGCGCGCCCGGGTCGGCGGCCAGCCTCCTGACCGTGCCGGACTGGACCGAGCCGCCCGCCAGCGTCGCGAGCGCGGCCAGCGCCGTCGCACACAGCAGGACGGTCGCGGCGACGGCGGCGAGCACCAGGCCGTGCCGGGTCGAGCGCCTGGCGGCGGCGGGAAGGCGCCGGCGGCGCCGGTGCGGGACACCGGGGCGCCGCGGCGCCTCGGGAGAAGCCGTAGTGACCACATGTACCCCCGTGCTGTCGACCATGTGACGGTTACGGCGTTGGCAGTCCTATCAGGCATCGACGAGGCGGGACAAGGCGAGGTGATCTTCCGCGGCCGCACACGTGTCGCCGGTACGGGGCGCTCCCGCCCGACACCCACGTGTGAACGACACGAGGCCGGCGGCCCTCGTGGTTCAGTCCGACCGCGCCGGATCCGCCTTCGCGGCCGCGACCGCCACCCAACGGACCGGCCGGATCACACGGTCCGGGCGCCTTTCGCCGAGCCCTGCGGCCCGGTAGGCGGGGAACGGGTCGCCGCGACCGACGTCATCCCGGGTCGCCGCCGCCGTGGTGTCGGGCGCCACCCCGGAGGAGCGCGCCAACGCCCATCTGGCGCTGGGGCGCGTCCTGGACACGGGCGAGCGCACGGGGGCCGACGCGGCCTGTGGCACACCGCGAAGGCGCTCACGGGGCCGGACGAGCACGTCGCCTCGCTGCTCGAGAGGGCGGCCGCGCAGGCGCATCACCGGGCGACGGGCACGGCGCGATGCGGCTGCTGACGCGGGCCGCCGAGCTGAGCGCGACCGACGCCGAGCGCATCCGCCGGCTCTCCCAGGCCGCGTACGCGGGGGGTTCGGCTCGCTGGAATGGGCGGCGGACTACGAACTGGCGCTGGTGGCCGCGGTGACCGGCGACGGGGCGACGGCGGCCCGGCTGACCGAGGGCATCGCCCGGTGGGCGCTGCCGCGCCGGGCGCAGTCGGTGGCGGCGTATGCCCACCACGTCGAGCTCATGACCGCGGTCGGCCAGGGCGACTTCGAGGTGGCCTTCCACCACGCGAACGCGATCAGCCCGGCCGGTGAGTTCGCGCCGTACGCCTGGCTCGCACCGACCGTGAGCCTGGATCTCGTGGAGTCCGCCGTGCGCACGGGGCGCCACGGGGACGCCGCCGTGGCGCACGTGGCCGCCATGGAGGAGGCCCGGCTGCCGGCCATGTCGCCGCGCCTGGCGATGCTGTTCCACGCCGCATCGGCGCTGGTCGCCGAAGGCCCCAAGGCCCCGGCGCACTTCACGCACGCGCTGGCGGTCCCGGGCGCCGACGGCTACCGGTTCGACGTCGCCCGCGTGCGTCTGCTGTACGGCTCCCACTTCAGGCGCCACCAGGCGGTGGCCGAGTCGCGCAGCCACCTGCGCCTGGCGCTCGCGGCGTTCGAGGCGCTGGACGCCGCACCGTGGACCGCGCGTGCCCGTGCGGAGCTGAGCGCGACGGCGCAGACGCGGGCCACCGCCCGTGCGCGGACGCCGCGGGCGCTCACGCCCCAGGAGCAGCAGATCGCGGAGCTGGCCGCCTCCGGCCTGACCAACAAGAAGATCGCCGAGAAGATGGCGATCTCCCACCGCACGGTGGGCAACCACCTGTACCAGATCTACCCGAAGCTCGGCGTCGCCTCGCGCGGCGGCCTCCGGGACGCCCTGCGCGCCCAGCCCGGCGGCTGACCCCTCCGCCTGCCGGCCGGCCGGGGCATCTACGGAGAGGTCGGCGTGACGAGCACCGAGGCCGGCACTGCTGGGTAGCCTGAGCGGTCAACCGGCGACGGTGGTCAGGTTGCCGGGCACGTAGGATCCACCCTGGTTGTTGAGGATCACGCCGAGCCGGTTGGTCGCGTTGATCATGGCGACGAGGGAGACGAGAGCGATCGCCTGCTCCTCGTCGTAGTGATTGCGCACCCGGGCCCAGGTCTCGTCAGTGACCCCTGCATGTCCGTCGATGATGCGGGTGCCCTCCTCGGCGAGGGCCAGAGCGGCCCGTTCGGCGTCGGTGAACACGGTGGAATGCCGCCAGGCGGCGACGAGGCTGAGCCGGGCCGCGTCCTCGCCGGCCGCGGCGGCGTCCTTGCTGTGGATGTCGACGCAGAAGCCGCACCCGTTGATCTGGCTGGCTCGCAGCTGCACCAACTCCTGGGTGGATTTGGGCAGCGGCGACTGCTGGATGACCTGGCTGACGGCGTAGATCCGCTTCCCGACCTTCGCGCCGAGCTCGGTGTCGAACAGGTTCATACGGGTTTCCATCGGGGCTTCCTCACTCATGGAATCGTGTGGCTGATGCCCATGAGGCGCCGGTCGCCGCGCTCCTGTGACACGGGGCGGATGTGACGTGGGCCACGGCATACGGCTGTCACAGAACCGGGGTCAGCGGCGTCGCCTGTAGGACACACGCCACGCGGAGCGCGACAGAAGTCGGGGAGTGACGATGATGGACAGGGATGCCGGTATCGATGCGGCCACGGCCACGGCTACGGCTACGGCTACGGCTAGCTTCGTCGGCCACCGCAAACTGCTGTTCACGGTGGCCTACGAGATGCTGGGCTCGGCGGCCGACGCCGAGGACGTCCTCCAGGAGACGTGGCTGCGCTGGTCGGGCGTCGAGCACGCCGCAGTCCGCGACCCGCGCGCCTTCCTGGTCCGCATCACCACCCGCCAGTCCCTGACCCGCCTTCGCACACTCCGCCGCCGCAAGGAGTCCTACGTCGGCCCGTGGCTGCCCGAGCCGCTGCTCATCGCGCCCGACGCGGCCGAGGACGTCGAGCTCGCGGACAGCGTCTCCATGGCGATGCTCCTCGTACTGGAGACCCTCGCGCCGACCGAGCGTGCCGTGTTCGTGCTGCGGGACGTCTTCGGCGTGGACTACGACGAGATCGCGCAGGCCGTCGACAAGACCCCGCCCGCCGTCCGCCAGATCGCGCACCGCGCCCGCGCTCGCGTCGCGGCGCGCCGCCCTCGCGAGACGGTCTCCCCGTCCCAGACCCGCGACGCACTCGCCGCCTTCCAACAGGCTGTGGAAACGGGTGACTTGACGGCACTCCTCAACATGATCGCCCCGGACGTCGTCCTCCTGACGGATGGCGGCGGAGTCGTCCGGGCCGCCGTGGAACCGGTGGTGGGCGCGGCCGACGTGACCGAGGCCCTGGCCAGGCTCAGCGGCGCCCCGCTGCAACCGACCCTGGCCAACGGCCACCCGGCCCTGATCATCCGCCGCGACGGCCGGATCGACACGATGGTGGCCCTCCGTCTGGACGCCGGCCTCATCACCGGCCTCTACGCCGTCCGCAATCCGGAGAAGCTGTCACGCATGAAACGCGAGACGGCGATAGGCCGCTGACGGCGGGACCGCCGCCTGGGTCGGCGCCGCATCGGCACGGCGTCGCGGCCCGAATCGGCGGACTTCGCCCGGCGAAGCCCGAGCCCGGCAAGGGGAGTTAGGGCCTGTCCTGTCGATCTCCGCCGTCCAGCGGTCACCGTCCGATGAAGCTCACCGTTTCCGTCATGTCCGCCCGCCCGGTGCGCAGTCGCGGCACGCCCTCCTTCTCGAACCCCACGGAGACGCCGCAGAACAGCACGAGTCCGTCCTCGGCTCCGACCGCGCGGCTGACGGTCTCCCGGTACACGGTCCACATCACCTGGGGGCAGCTGTGCAGCCCCTCGGCCCTCAACAACAGCATGACGGTCTGCAGGTACATCCCCACGTCAGCCCACTGTCCGGGCCCCATCGTCCGGTCGAGGTAGCAGAACAGGACAGCCGGCGCCCCGAACGCCGCCGCGTTCAAGGTGGCGATCTTCGTGGGCCGGTCCGGGTCGGCGCGCTCGATCCCCAGCGATGCGTACCGCTGGGCGGCGGCAGCGGCGAAGCGGTCCCGGTACGGCGAGGCGAGCCCGTCCGGGTACATCGGATACTCCCGCACATCACCCGGGTCCCCCGCCAACGCCCTGGCTGTCGCTGTCCGCTTGAGTTCGGCCAAGGGCTCACCGGTCACGACGTACAGATGCCATGGCTGGAGGTTCCCGCTGGACGGAGCCCGCGTCGCCGCGGTCAGCACTCGTTCCAGTGCCGTCCTGGGCACGGGCTCATCGCTGAACGCCCGCACGGCCCGGCGACTGTCCACGGCCTCATACACATCCACGTCTCCGCGTCCCCTCATCGGCTACGTCGTTGACGGCGCCAGCACCTGGGCCGCGGGCCACACCCTCGACCCGCGAACTGCTCGGCTGGGAGCCGACCACCCCACCCTGCCCGCCGACCTCGACGCGGGCTTCCACTTCCATCGCTGAACCGCCGGGAGGCTGGTACTCCAGCCATAGGTCGTGATCTTGGCTAGGCGATCATGCCGTCGGCTCGGGCCTGCCAGAGCAGTGTCCGTGCTTCGGGGGTGTCGAGCTTCGACAGGCCGACGGCTGCCCGGCTCGGTAACGACTCGTCAGGACCGTTGAGTTGCGCAGCCAGAATCGGCAGGGCAGCGGGAGACCGGGCTGCTGCGATGAGTTCGAGCAGCCAGCAACGCAGCCCGTGGTCGTCCTGCTCGTGTTCGAACTGCTGGATCAGCTCGTCGAGGTGCTCGGCGGCGTGCGGGAGCAGTTGGTGGAAGCCGTCCTCCTGCTGCTGCGGATCGCGTTTTCGCATCAACCGCATGGCCTCACGGAACTCCCGGGTCATGGCGGTCAGGTTACTGAGCGGCGCGGCGGCCCGCCGCCGCAGCTGACCTGGTGTCGCATTCCAGCGGCCCGGCAGGTCGGCTCCAGGATGAGCCAGCGCGGCCTCGAGCCCGGCCGTGCCCGTGAGCTGACCGACGCGTCGATCGACGTCATCCAGCGGTTGTTCCGCCGCGAAGGGCCGTTCGACCTCACCGGCGGACCCTGGCGCGGCACCGGGCTCGACATCGGCATCGACTGGGTGGCGGGCGCGCCGCCCATCGCCCTGTCGGTGTCGGGGTCGCCGGAGTCGGCGCGGGCCGCCGGGGCGCGCGGACTGGACCTGCTCACGGCCCACTTCGCCGGGCCGGCGGTGCTCGGCCGCCTGGGAGCCGCACTCGTCGAGGGGCAGGAGTCGGCCGGCAGGCCCGCCGGCCGTGACGGGCTGCGGGTCAGCCGCGTGCTGTTCGTCGGCGACACCGACCGGCAGGCCCGGGACGCGCTGCGCGCGTCGTACGAGGCCGTGATCGCCTGGGAGATCCGGCACACCCCCTGGCAGCAGGCCGACCGGGTGCCGCCGGGCGGTTCGCTGGAGGACATCACCTACGACTACCTGGTCGACTCCGGCCAGATCCTCGTCGGTTCCGCGGGCACCGTGCGTCAGATGATCGAGTCGCTGTACGCGGAAGTCGGCGGCTTCGGGGTCCTGCTGGCGCACGCCGGACGGGACTACGCGACCCACGAGGAGATCCGGCGGTCGATGACCCTGCTGGCCACCGACGTGATGCCGAAGCTCGCCCACGTGGGAGCCGTCGGAGGCGACACCCCCCCCTCCGACGGTGACGAGCGGCGCCCGCACGCGGCGCACCGGCCCTGGGCCGCCCGGCGGAGTGAGGCGCGCCCTCCGACTCGCGCGTCCCGTCCCGGCCGTCGGGCCCGCGCGCCTGTGCGCCCGCGCGCCCGTGCGGCTCAGCCGAAGCGGCCCCCCACGTAGTCGGCGGTGCGGGTGTCGGTGGGCGAGTGGAACATCCGCTCCGTGGAGCCGTGTTCCACGATCAGGCCGGGCGTGCCCTGTTCCGCCAGGAAGAACGCGCACTGGTCGGAGACCCGCGCGGCCTGCTGCATGTTGTGGGTGACGATCACGATCGTGACCTCGTGGGCGAGTTCGCGGATCGTCTCCTCGATGCGCCGCGTGGACGTGGGGTCCAGCGCCGAGCACGGCTCGTCCATCAGCAGCACCTTGGGACGGATGGCCACGGAGCGGGCGATGCACAGCCTCTGCTGCTGGCCGCCGGACAGGGCGCCGCCGGGCTGCCGCAGCCGGTCGCGGACCTCGCGCCACAGCCCGGCCTTGGTCAGGCACTCCTCGACCAGCGCGTCCCGGTCCGAGGCGGACATCCGCAGCCCGGTGAGTCTCAGGCCGGCGGTGACGTTGTCGTAGATGGACATCGCGGGAAACGGGTTGGGCTTCTGGAAGACCATGCCGATCTGCCGGCGGGCCTCGGTGAGCCGCCGGCCCGGGGCGTAGACGTCCTCTCCGTCCAGCAGGACCTCTCCGGCCAGGGCCGCGCCGGGGACCAGCTCGTGCATGCGGTTGAGGATGCGCAGGAACGTCGACTTGCCGCAGCCGGACGGGCCGATCAGCGCCGTCACCCGGCCCGCGGGCATCGCCAGCGACACCCGGTCCAGCACCTTGCGGTCGCCGAACCAGGCGGAGATCCGCCGGGCGTCGAGGCTCGCGCCCTGGACGGCTGATCCTCCGTCGGGGCCGGAGCTGGGGCCGGGGGCAGGGGCGTACGGCGGCAGCGGCATGGTGGCCTCGGCCCCGGTCGGGAACTCCGTCACGGTACCCGCGGCACCGGGACCGGCGGGCCCGGCGACGGCGGCCTCGACGGCGCCGGTCCCGTTGTCACTGCTCTGTCGGTTCACTGGGTCCTCACATCGAGTTGGGAAGCAGCAGGGCCACGTCGTCCGCGACGAGGAGGCCGAGGAGGGCGAGCAGGGGGACGCCCACCACCCAGGTGTGCGGCCGTCCCCAGCGCAGGTGCGCCCAGGTGAGGGCGGCGGCCGCGAGGACCAGCGCCTGGCCCCACAGCACCAGCGGCAGCCAGCCGTCGCCCTGGACGGCCATCGGCTTCTCGTCGGCCGGCAGCGCGCCGCTCGCGACGGCGGGTGCCGAGGCGGGCTGGGCGGTGGAGACGAGGTCCGCGTCGACCCGCAGGATGCCGCGCGGCATGAAGGGCGTGCCGTCGGCCGTGATGAGGGTGAGCCGGCCGGCGCCCGCGGCGAGCGGCGAAGGCTGCGGATCGCCGCCGCGGCGCACACCGAGCACCCGGTAACGGGCGGTCCCCTGGCCGGTGGTCACCGTGAAGGTCTGACCCGCCCGCAGTTCGTGCAGGCGCCGGAACGGTCCGCCGTACGTGGCCTGGCGGCCCATGATCACGCTGACCCCGGCCTGCCCGGGCAGCGGCGTGTCCCGGCGGTGGCCGGGACCGCGGGCCAGGATCCGGGACGTGGTGCCCTCGTGGACGACCTCCCGGACGTGCAGGGACGGAATCGAGAGCACGCCGATGAGCGCGCCGGACGTGAACGGCTTCACGCCGGGTCCGGCGTCTGCGGCCGTTCCGGGAGCCGACGGGCCGACGGGCGCGGTGCCGTTGGCGAGGTCGCCGCGGAGTGTGGCGTAGTCGACCTGCCGGTCGCGGGTGTGCCGGACGTCGCTGAGCACGCCGACGTCCGCGACGAATCCGAGGAGCAGCGCCGCGAGGATGCTCAGCGCGGTGGCGGCCACCCGCACGCCGGGCCCGGCCGGGCGCGCGTCGCGCGCCCGGCCGGCCGGTGCCGTGGGGGGCCGGTCCGGGCCGGCGGCGGGAGCCGCGGCCCGGACGGTGGTACCGGTGGGACTGGCGGGACCCGTCATCCCACTCTCACAGCCTTCGACGTCGCGCTCCCGTCGGCGTACCCGGAGCGTTTGGCGGTGACCTTGACCGAGATCAGGTGGCCGTGGTCGGCGGAGGTGAGCAGGTACGTCGAGTGGACGGCGCCGCGGATGGCGTGCCCGTCGCGCAGCCAGACGTAGGTGTACGTGGTGGCCGCCGGGCTCCAGGAGCCGTTGCGGGCGGTGATCCGGTGTCCGGTGCGGACGGTGCCGCTCATCGTCGGGCGGACGGTGTCGTGCAGCGCCGGGCCCAGGGCCACGGTGACGCCGGGGCTGGTCGCGGTGGTCCGGCCGGTGCTGTTGGCCGCGGTCGGCCGGCAGGCCACCTTGTGCCGGTAGTCACTGGCCGTCAGGGCGCGGGTCCTCGCGGTGGAGCCGCTGATCGCGACGCCGTCGCGCAGCCACGCGTACGTCACCGACGCCGCACCGCCGAACGTCACCGAGCAGGTCACGGTCGAGCCGACCCGCACGGTGCCCGTCACCTTCGGTGCGGTGACGATCGCCGGCGGCTTGACCTTGACGGTGTAGGACGCCGTGGCGGACGTCGACGGCAGGAAAGCCGCCGTGTCGGACGGCGTGAACCGCGCGCCGAGGGTGTGGGCGCCGACCGCGAGCGTGCCGGTGGTCAGCTTGGCCGTGCCCGCGGTCACGGGGACCGGAGTGCCGAGCGCCTTGGTGCCGTCCAGGAACTGCACGGAGCCGGCCGCGCCGGCCGGGGCGACCGCCGCGGTGAGCGTGACGGGCGTGCCCTGCACGACGGGGCTCGCCGGGGACACCGCCAGGGCGGTCGTCGTCGCGGCGGCGGGCGCGGTGTTCTGGTACGTGGTGTTCGAGGTGAACCAGATCGACGTGGCGAACGTGCCGAACGTCGCCGAGCCGAACGCCGCACGGCAGGTGAGCGTGAAGTCGTACCGTCCCTGCAGGGTGGTGAAGCCCGCGGTGCCGGCGTAGTCCCGCATCGTCGAGGACAGCGGCACCACGATCCCGCCCTCGGGCGTGGTCCCGTAGGTGGCGATCGGCGAGTTGCCGACCACGTTCTGGCCCGCGGCCGGGAAGCCCGAACCGGCCACCGACACGATGAGGTTGGTGGCGTCCGACGGGCACGGACCCGCGGTGGTCAGCTGCACCCCGCTGGTGTCGGTGCCCGTCGCCGGGGACACCTCCATGGCGCCGGGCGCGTCGGCGCGGGCGGCGGCGCCGAGCGCCACGGTGCCCGCGGCGAGGAGTGCCGCGACGAAGACCGCGAGGGACCGGCGGGCGGCTGTGGGGCGGGCGGCTGTGAGCATCATGCTGGCCTTCCTCCGGTCAGTCGTCGAGCGCGATGTCGGCGGTCTGGGTGCGGCGCCGGCGGGTCTGCCACACGGCGCCGCCGCCGGCCAGCAGCAGCACCGCCGCGACCGAGCCGATCACGGCGGCGTCGGAACCGGTGGACGCCAGCGAGCCCTTGCCGCCGACCGTGGTGGACACGCCCTGGGACGAGCCGCCGCCGGTGGAACCGCCGGTGGAGCCGCCGGAGGCCGTCGCGGTGTCGGTGGGCGCGGGCGTGTCCGTGCCGGTCGGCGTGGGGGTGCCGGTGTCGGTGGGCGTGTCCGTGGGCGTGTCCGTGTCGGTGGGCGTGCCGGTCGGGGTCGGCGTACCGGTGTCCGTCGGCGTGCCGGTCGGCGTCGGCGTGCCCGTGTCCGTCGGCGTACCGGTCGGGGTGGGCGTACCGGTGTCGGTCGGCGTACCGGTCGGCGTCGGCGTGCCCGTGTCGGTGGGCGTACCGGTCGGCAGGCTCGGGTCGGTGTTCTGGTACGCGGTGTTGGACGTGAACCAGACCGAGGTGCTGAAGTCGCCGAACGTCGCGGAACCGAAGGCGGACCGGCAGGTGAGCGTGAAGTCGTACCGGCCCTGGAGGACGGTGAAGCCCGCGGTGCTGGCGTAGTCCCGCATCGTCGAGGACAGCGGCACCACGATCCCGCCCTCGGGCGTGGTCCCGTAGGTGGCGATCGGCGAGTTGCCGACCACGTTCTGGCCCGCGGCCGGGAAGCCGGAACCGGCCACCGACACGATGAGGTTGGTGGCGTCCGACGGGCAGGCCGCGGACGTCGTCAGCGTCATGCCGCTGGTGTCCGCGCCCTTCGCCGGGTCGACGGTCATGGTGCCGAGCGCGTCGGCGTGGGCGGTGGAGGCGGCCATGACGCCGGCCGCCGCGCCGCCGGCCAGCACGATGGAACCGAGTCCGGCCGCGGCCGGGCGTGACAAGCGTGGGAACAACACGATGGGTCTCTCCTCCTGCGATGCGGTCTCGGGTGACCGCGAGCGTGACGTGGGGTGGAACGGGGTGCGGGTCCGGGCGCGCGTGCGGATCTCCGGCGTGCGGCGTGCCGCACGCGCCCCGGCGTGGATCCGGCGGTCAGTCGCCGGTTTCGGCGCGGGCGCCGGCCGCCCGGCGGGCGCGCACCCACCGAACGGCCCCGAGGGCGAGCACCAGGAAGGCGACGGCGAATCCGGTCACCGACCCGGCGACGAGCGGGGAGTTGGAGTGCCGTGCGGTGGACGCGGCGGTGGTGGCGGTGCCGTCGGTGCCCGGTGCCGCAGGCCCAGTGGCGGGCGGCTGCCCGGCCGCGTTCGGTGCGGTGGCGCCGGGGGCGGCCGGCCCGCCGGTCGCGGCCGGGCCGGACGGAACCGGCGTGGCCGGCGATCCGGCCGGGTGGGAGGGGCCGGGGGCGGCGGGCGTGGCGTTCGGGTCCGGGCCCGGGTCGGTGCCGCGCGCGGTGGCCGGGTCGGCGCCGGCCGCATGCGTGCCGTCGCGGTAGGCGCCGGTGGAGGCGAACCGCAGCGAACCGGTGAAGTCCTGCTCGCCGTTGCGGTCGAAGGCGCCCTTCAGGCACGTGACGGTGAAGGTGTAGGTGCCGTGCAGCTGGGTGAAGCCGGCGGTCGTGGCGTAGTCCCGCATGGTGTAGGTCAGCGGGATCGACAGGCCTCCGCCGGGGGTCCTCGGGTACGTGGCGACCGGGGAGTTGCCGACGACGATCTGGCCGCCGCGCGGGAAGCCGGCGCCGGTGACGCGGGCGATCACGTACGTCGCGGAGCCCGGGCAGGGCGCGCCGGCGGTGAGCGTGATCGGCTGGGTGGAACTGCCGTGGCCGGGCGTGACGGTGAGCTGTCCCCCGGCAGCCGCCGCGGCGTGCGGCGCGCCCGCCCACAGCACCGCGGCGGCCAGCGCCATCGCGGTCGGGGCGGCGGCGCGCGCACGGCCCGGGCGGCGCAGGCCGAGCGTGCTGGTACGGGCGATGTTCCGGCCTGCGCCGCCGCGGCGGCGCAGGAACCTGACGAGCAGCAGGACGGCGGCGGCGAGCAGGATCAGCAGGGCGGCCAGCAGCGTCCACGGCACGGCCCAGAAGCCCGCCGAGGCGGTGGCGCGGGGCAGCACGGTCGGCCCGACGTCGCCGCGCACCGTGCCGGGGTCGGCGGTGACGGTCGTGGTGTCGCGCACCGTGAAGCGCACTCCGGTGGCGGTGGTGGTGATCACCAGCCTGCTGCCGGGCAGGAGTTCGGGGACGTCGCGGGGCTGGGCGACCTTGGCGGAGCCGCCGAACAGGTCGCGGACGCGCACCGTCTGACGGGCCGACAGCCGGACGTTGCCGGTGTTGTGCAGGGTGTACGTCACGGTGGCGGAACCGGAGCCGAAGGGGTTCGCCGTGCCGTGGGCGGAGGTGTGCAGGTTCTCGACGGCGAGCCGCGGCGTGAGCTGCCCGGCCACCCGCAGGTAGACGCGGGCGCCGACGCGCTGGTCGACCTTGACCTTGTCGCCCTTGGCGTCGGTGCGCACCCCGGACAGGGACGCGACGATGCCGCCGGTGTGGTCGCCGGGGGCGGCGTTCGCGGGGACGGCCAGCTTGAACGGCACGATGACGCGGCCCCGGCCGGGCACCGTCACCTGGTGGGTGCCGAGGGTCACCCAGGCGCCGGCGTCGGTGGACCTGCGGCCCGCGGCGAGCAGGTCGAAGCCGCCCTCGGTGGTGTTGATGGCATCGGCGGCGTAGACGCTCAGGGTCAGCGGCCGGGTGCTGTAGTTCCAGATCGCGAGGTGGTCGCCGACCGCGGCGCCGGGCGTCACCCCGTACGAGAAGTCGGGCCGCGCGTCGGGCTTCCCGGCCGTGGACGGCTGGACGCCGAAGGTGGCGCGCCCGGCCGGTCCGGCGTCGTGCGGCGCCCGGCCCGATGCCGGCGCCGGTGCGGTCCGCGGGAGGGGGCCGGCCGGGAGGGCGGGCGTGGCCGACGCGGACCCGGCGGCGGGCAGGACGGAGAGGAGGCCGGCCGCCAGGACGGCGGCGAGACGGCGTACTGAGCTCTGGATCATGTCAGGTCGTCCGATCGCGGGCAGGGCGGCGGGGCGCTGGCGGGAGGGAGGGGCGTGGAGTGCGGGCGCGCCGGACCGCGGGGTGCGGCCGGAGGTGCGCGGGGTCGGGTGTGCGTGCCGGGTGCGGGGCCGGGACGGGAGTGGCCTCCCGTCCCGGCCCCGGGGGCGGTCGCGTCAGGCGCGGCCGCCCCCGGGTCGTCCGGTCAGATGGCCGTCAGGGTGAGGGTGGCGGTGTAGGTGCCGGCCACGGTCGAGGTGGGGACGTTCAGGGCCAGGCCGGCGCCGAAGTGGGCGGTGCCCAGGCCGGAGCCGGTGGCCAGCGAACGGGAGGACTTCAGGCCCGCGGTGCCCGGGTCGCCGGGGGCGACACCGGCCGCCGCGGCGACCGGGGAGCCGGCCGTCACGGTCTGGGCCACGGACTTGTCCACGACGTTCGGGGTCCAGCCGAGGTTCTGGCCGTTGATGGCGTGGGTGCCGCCGTCGGAGAAGTCCGAGACCTGGCCGCTGACGGACCAGCCCGGGTTGCCGGCGCGGGTGTCGGTCAGGGTGACCGGGTTGATCGCGCCCGCGGTGGTCAGCAGGTCGCCGTCGGCGTTGAGCACCGGCGAGGGCAGCGTCACGTGGGGGTTGTCCACGCTGATGACCAGGGCACCGGCGTCGACGGTGGTGGTGATGTCCTCGGAGGCGGTCACGCCCGCGAAGGCACCGACCGTGTACGGGATCGCGGCCGAGTCGGAGCCGAGGTAGGCCGCGGGGTTCGCCGGGACGAAGGTCGCGGAGAACGCGTGCGCGCCCGTGCCCAGGCTGCTGGTGGCGTAGGTCGCGGTGCCGGCCGAGACCGGAACCGTGGCCAGGGTGGTGGTGGTGCCGGCCACGGTGTCCTGGAACTTCACCGAACCGGCCGCCGCGGACGGCGCGACGGTGGCGGTGAACTGCACCGGGCTGAACTGCGCGGCCGTGCCGGCGGGCGAGACGGCCAGCGCGGTGGTGGTGGGCGTGGCCGGTGCGGGGTTCACGGTGTAGGCCACGGCCGAGGAGACCGACGTGTTGAACTGGGTGCCGGCGGGGGCGAACTCCGCGGTCAGCGTGTGGCTGCCCGCGGTCAGGTTGCTCGTGGTGAGCGCCGCGGTGTCGTTGCTGACGGCCACCGGGTTGCCCAGCGCCACGCCGTTGTCCTTGAACTGGACCTGGCCGGCGGTGCCGGCCGGGCCGACGGTCGCGGTCAGGGTGACGGGCGAACCCGCGGTGACGGGGCCGGCCGGGGACACCGCAAGCGTCGTGGTGGTGTCCGTCTTCTTGCTCGGGTCGGTGTTCTGGTACGCGGTGTTCGACGTGAACCAGACGGAGGCCGGGAAGTCGCCCAGGCTGGTCGCGTTGAACGCGGTACGGCAGGTCACGGTGAACGTGTACTGGCCGGTCAGGGTGGTGAAACCGGCGGTGTTCGCGTAGTCCCGCATGGTCGAGGACAGCGGGATGACGAGGCCGCCGGTGTCCGTCTGGCCGTAGGTGGAGATCGGCGAGTTGCCGACGACGTTCTGGCCCGCGGCCGGGAAGCCCGAGCCGGTGACCGACACGATGACGTTGGTCGCGTTGGCCGGGCACGGGTCCGACGTGGTCAGGGACATGCTGGAGGTGTCGGTGCCGGTGGCCGGGGTGACGACGGCCGTACCGATCGCGGCGGCCTGCGCCGACGGGGCCACGAGCAGGCCCACGGCGGTGACGCCCACCAGGCCCGCGAGCCCGCCCACCAGGGCTCGCGAGATTCTGTTCTTCAACACTGTCGTGCTCTCCCTCGGGGAAGGAATTCGAAAGTGACGAACGTCAGGACAGGGATCAGGGGGTCTGCTGGCTGGTGTCACCGCAGTGCGCGTTCGCGGCGAAGCCGTAGGTGTTGATGACGTTGGTCTGCTGGCAGATCAGCGAGTTGGGGCCGGCGAAGACGGTGCTCCACGGCGCGGTGCCGATCTTGCTGGTGGGGATCACGTTGTAGACGTCGCGCTTCACCCCGAAGCCGCTGTTCAGCGTGGTGGGCGAGACGCCGTCGATCGTGCCGAGGATCGCGCGGCCGCGCAGGTCGGCGATCGTCTGGGAGCTCTGCGCGAGGTACTGCGCGATGGAGAACGGCGCGATGGAGTTGTCGTCCAGGACGCGGCCGTCGTGCTCCTCGACCGGGGCGCCGTTCTTGGTGTCCTTGATGCAGGGGTACACGCCGGCCACCACGTCGGCCTCGGTGATGCCCATGGTGGACTCCCAGAACGAGCGCGTGCCGGAACCCGCCTGCGGCAGGTACACGTTGAGCCCGAAGTTCGGGCCGGTGCCGACGTAGTTCGGGTCGCAGTGGTAGATCGCCTTCAGGTCGGTGAGGGCGAGCTTGCGCGGCACCGAGCTGGTGGGCGTGATCGCGTAGCTGACCGCGTCCACGGCGAACGGGACGTACGTCAGGCCCGGGGTCGCCGCGGCCAGGTTCAGGCTGGAGGACCGCGAGAAGTCCAGGCAGCCGTTGCCGGCCTGCAGCGAGTTGGTCAGCGCGGTGCGGCCGGCGCCGGAGCCGTTCGGGCGGGCGAGGGTGCAACCCGGCGTCGTGGCCGGGTCCTTGGTGGTGACGTTCGCCGAGCCGACGGCGTCGTACGAGCCGAGGACCTTGACGCCGTTGATCGTCACGACCTGGGACAGGCCGTTCATGACGCCCTGGGTGGTGTCGGAGCCCACACCGGCCAGCTGGCGGTAGGTGGGGGTGCCGGACGGGTCGGCGGAGGCGACGCTGCCGCAGACGGTGCCGGTGAGGAGACCAGCGGCGCCGATGGCGGCCACGACGATCTTTCTCATGTTCACTGGTGTTTACCCTTCGGATAAGCTCGCGCCGGGTGGTGCCCGGCAAGGAGATCGATCAGACAGTTCGTTGGCGCGGACCTGTCGGTGGTTCGGAGTCGGGCATCACCCCTTTCCGTCGTCGGCGGGCGCGGCGGGGCCCTGGCCGGTGCGGATGCGCGGCACCGCCGGCAGTCGCGTTGCCACGCGGGGCAGCAGCGAACCGGTGGCGGCCGCGACGAGACCGGTGACGAGGGCGATCAGGAGGGCGTAGCGCAGTGCGCCGAGCGCCCAGGCGGGAGTGAGCGGCAGCGGGCCGCGGGCCGCGACGGGGGTCTGGCCGCGCGTCGCCGAGGACGTCTGCCGCGGCGGGGCCGGGGCGGGCGCGGGCGTCGTGCCGCGCGTCGGCGTTCCCCCGGTCGTGCCCGTGGCGCCGGTGCCACCGGTCGCGCCGGTGCCGCCCGAGGTGCCGGAGCCGCCGGACGAACTCCCGCCGCCGGAGGAGTCGCCGCCGCTGTCGCCGGCGGCCGGCGAGGTGCCGGCCCGGGTGGCGACGGCGGTGGCCGTGGCGAGGGTCTGCCGGCGCAGGGCCTCCGGCAGCGGCGCGTATCCGTCGGGCAGGGTGCCCGACGCCACGCCGGGCTGCTGGCCGGCGCCGACCGCGTACCGCAGCAGGGTGGCGAAGTCCTGGCCCTCGGCCTTGCCGAGCTGCTCGGGCACGGTCGAGGCGTACGTGAGCAGGGTCAGCGGGTACGCGGCGGGGCTCGCGGCCCGCGGCTCGCTGCTGAGCACCCCGGCGACGCCGCTGGGCCTCATCGCCGCCAGCCCGGCCAGCAGGCTGCCGGTGGTGGGGGCGACGAAGGCGCCGGAGGCGTTCTGCAGGTTCGCGGTCACCAGCCCGTACCGCTTGGCGGTCGCGGTGTCGGTCACCGCGATCACGGCCCGCTGGCCGGCGGTCTGCGGCGGGTTCTTCTTGTACGCCGGCGGGATGGTGGTGTTGTCCCAGGTGGTGCGGGCGAGCGTGTCACCGCGCGCGACGGCCCGGGCGCCGGCGTGCATGTCCGAGGCGTAGGGGTGCTTGTCCTGGACGCACAGCGGGTTGTCGGGGTGGTCGGCGAACTGCTGGCAGAACGGGTCGTTCTTGGGGAAGTTGTCGACCGGCAGGCCGATGCCCTTGTACGAGGGGTTGACGGTCATCCCGGAGAACGCCTTGTCGCCGTACTTCCCGCTGTTGTCGGGGACGCCGGACAGGAACTCGTGGGCGGCCGGGTCGTGGCCGACCCAGTTCCACAGCTGCCAGGCCGCGTCGGACAGCGGTTCGGGCGCGATCATGTCGCCGAGCGCGCCGCCGAAGTCGAGGTCCTTGTACGTCGGGTTGTACCGCTGGAACTCGGGGTCCCTGGCCAGGTTGAACGGGTTCTTCGCGGTGCTGGGCGCGAACCGCGAGTTGCCGTCCTGGTAGGACTCGGTGAGGAGTTTGGCGACCAGGCGCGGGGTGAGGTTGAGGCTGGTGAGCCGGTTCCCGTTCTCCTTCTTCACGTTCTCGCCGGCGGTGAAGCCCGCCTGGCTCTCGATGAAGAAGCCGAAGGTCAGTCCGGAGAGGGTGACGGGCGCGTAGACCGGCCGGCGGTCCGGCGGCAGCGAGTCCGCGGTCGGCGGGCGGTTGAGGAAGACCAGGCCCGGCTTGGTGGAGGCGAGTTTGGCACGGGCGGTGTCGTCGGTGACCTCGGCGTAGCCGTAGATGGTCTTCCTGCCGGTCTGGCACAGCGCGGGCTGCCAGCGCAGCACCGCCTCCGCAACGGTCTCGTCGCCCAGGGTGCTGCGCTCGTCGGCGCCGATGGGGCAGTAGTTGCCGATCGGCTCGAACTTCAGCGGCACCACGATGCGCTGCTGCCAGTTGGTGGCGCTCAGCGGCGAGGAGCGCAGCATCCCGTTGGGCTGGGCGAGGTAGGAGTCGCCGTCGACCTCGGTGGTGCCGCGCGGCACCACGACCAGCCAGCAGGAGCGGCCCTGGGTGCCGACGTGCCCGGCGGCGACGTCGCCGCAGCCCAGACCCGGTGCCTCCAGCGCGGTCTGCATCTCGAAGTACACCTGGCCGGTGCCGTCGGCGCCGGTCCGCGCGTATGGCACCTCGTTGGAGGTGCTGACGTCGTAGAACTCGTTCCAGTTGCCCTTGGTGACGACGTCTCCGGTGACCGAGCGGAACGGCACGTAGGAGATGCCGCTGGGGGTGGGCGGGGGCATCTTCTGCGCGGGGTCGGTCAGACCGGCGTAGGTGAGCTGCCGGGTGTTGGTGTACGAGCCCGCGGCCTGGCTGCCGGTGCCGGCGCCCAGCGCGGAGGAGCCGCCGAACTGGCACTGGTCCGGGTCGGGTCCGCTTGCCGCGTCGCCCCAGCACTGCATGATCTGGAGGTAGTCGGCGGCATAGGTGGTGTCGGAGTCGGTGGTGGTCCCGCCCTTCCAGGAGATCTTCACGACCTGGTTGACCAGGTGCTGGGTCTGGGCGACCGTCACCTTCAGCCCGCTGAAGGCGTCGTGGCCGGAGACGGTGAGCGGGGAGCCGCCCGAGCCGCCGTCGGCGGCCGCGGCCGGACGCGGGTCCACACCGGTGGCGAGGGTGCCCGCGACGACCAGGGCGAACAGGGCGACGACGAGGGCGGCTGCGCGCCGCCGGGCCGCGGTGCGCGGCGTACGGGTGCTCACGGCTTCTTCCGCTTCAGGCGCTGGGTGAGCAGGGGCGGGCCGAGCGTCACGACCACCAGCAGGACCGCGGCCAGCGCCATGAGGGCGTGCTGGGTGCCGCCGCCGATGCTGCTGGACGTGGTGACGGGGACCGGGAAGGCCCCGTCGCCGCCGGCGTCGGCGCCGCCCGAGGTGCCGCCGGTGCCGTTCACCACCTGCCCGGTGTCGGGGTCGATGGACGTCGAGGCCGGCGAGTTGGCGGCGTTGGACTTGCCGCCGCCCGCGCCGCCGGTCCCGCCGGTCGATCCCGCCGTGCCCGCGCCCCCGCTCGTGCCCGCCGTGCCGTTGCCGCCACTCGTGCCTGCCGTCCCGTTCCCGCCGGACGTTCCGCCGCTCCCACCGCCACTGCCGCCGCCGACGACCGTCGGGGTCTTGTTGCCGCCGGTGCCGGTGGCGCACTGGGTGGCGCCGGCCCGGTCGCAGGGCTGCGGGTAAGGGGCGCTCTTGGCCAGGGTGTTGGAGCCGTCGGTGGAGAACGTCGGGTTGTGGCAGCCGCGGATGTCGGTGTTCTCGACGCTGACCCCGGGCACCCGGCGGATCTGTGCCAGTCCGGCCTTCACCAGGTTGACCGGCAGCGGCGAGTAGCCCAGGTCGTCCACGTGCTGCTGTCCCTGGCACAGGAAGTAGTAGGCGAAGGCCCCGAGGGTCCTGCCCTTCTGCTCGTTGAAGTTCGACTCCAGCGCGGTCGGGATGATCATGTAGCTGTAGCTCGAGAGCGGGTACGTCCGCGGGTCCTTGTACTCGTAGACGCCCTTGAGGATCTGGGTGAGGTACTGCGGCGACGAGGGGTTCTCGTTGATCTGCGCCTCGGTCAGCGCCACCGCGACGTTGTTCGCGGTCGGTTCGGTGTAGTAGCCGGCCTTGTTGAGGATCTTCGCGACCGGGAAGCCCGTGGTGTAGACGGCGTACGAGTACTCGACGTAGGTGATCGTCCCGACGTTGCCGCGCTGGGCGACGTAGCCGGAGACCCCGTTGGAGCCGGACTGGGCGACGAAGCCGCTGCCCGGCACGAGCGGGTAGTTGGAGGTGGTGCCGCAGGGCGTGTCGCGGCCGGCCCGGCCGCAGTAGGCGTTCCACAGGTCGGCGTGCTGGTCGGCCATCCAGGCGGTGAACTGGGCGGTGGTGCCCGAACCGTCGGACCGCACGACGGGCACCACCCGGCGGGCCGGCAGCAGCGCGGCCAGCGCGGGGTTGTCGGCCTTGATCGCCGGGTCGTTCCAGGTCTTGACGACCCCGGTGAAGATCTTGGTGAGGGTGTCGCCCGACAGCCGCAGGTTGGTGACCCGGCGGCCGCCGATCGTCAGGTTGTACATGAACGAGGTGCCGCCGGCCACGATCGGCATGTAGGCGTACTTGCGGGACGGCGGCGGGTCGACGACGCCCGAGTCCTTCACGCCGTAGGGGATCTCGGACACCGCGAAGTCGACCGTGCCGTTGCGGAACTGGTTGCGGCCGTCGGAGGAGCCGGTGCCGTTGTAGTTGACGGTCATCCCGTACTGCTTGACGTTCGCCCGCCACTGGTCCAGCGCGTTCTGGCTCCAGGTGGAGCCGGCGCCCGAGATCGGGACGTAGGTCGCGGCGGCCGCGCCGCTCGCGCCGGGCAGGGCGCAGCACAGCAGGGCGGCCAGCATGGCGAGGGCGGTCAGCAGGCGCGGTCGGGGGTGTGCTGGACGTGCCGGACGTGCTCCGGGCATGGCGGAATGCTCCTGGTCGGTGCGAGGGGATTCGGTGACGAGGGGGGGTGGGGCCGGGCCGCGGGCGCGCCGTCAGGGGCGCGTGCCGCCGCGCGACCGGCCACGGCGACCGTGCGGGTCGCCGCCGGCCGGAACGGGAACCGGACGCCGGTCCGGGCGCCGGCCCGGACGCTGACGCGGCTCGCGCAGGGGGCCCGTCCCGCTGCTCATGCGGGCGACGTCCCGGCGCGAGGCCTGCGCCCTGCGGCGCTGCTGGGCGCGGCTCAGCTCGCCCGGCCCGCGGCCGCCGATGATCCGCGCCACCACGAACAGCAGCAGCACGAGGGCCATCAGCAGCGCCGCGGCGCCGAAGCCGCGGGCGATCATGTTCTTCTGGGGGGACGCCACCATGAAGAAGGTGGCCAGCGGCAGCGAGGTCTGCGGGCCGCTCAGCGGCGACTTGTTGACGCTCGCGGTGTAGCCGGCGGTGAGCAGCACCGGGGAGGTCTCGCCGATCCCGCGGGCGGTGCCCAGGATCACCGCGGTGGTCAGCCCGGACCGTGCGGTGGGCAGCACCACGGTCAGCACGGTCCGCCACTGGCTGGCGCCGAGCGCGTACGAAGCCTCCCGCAGCGACCCCGGCACCAGCCGGATCACCACGTCGGAGGCCCGGATGATGATCGGCAGCATCATCAGGCTGAGCGCCAGGCCGGCCGCGAGGCCGCTCTTGTCGTAGCCGAGGATGAGGATGACCGTGGCGTAGATGAACAGGCCCGCCACGATCGACGGCAGTGCGGTCATCGCCTCGACCACGGTGCGCACCAGGCGCGCGTAGCCGCCGGGCACCTCGTTGAGGAACACCGCGCAGGCCAGCCCGAGCGGCACCGTCACGGCCAGCGCGATGGTGATCTGCTCCAGCGTGCCGATCATGGCGTGCACCACGCCGCCCTGGGTGAGGGGCTGGAGCGGGCCGGTGGTCGACAGGTCCTGCGTGAAGAAGTTCAGGTGGTCCAGGGCCCGGTGGCCGCGCCACAGCGTGTAGCTGATGACGAAGACCAGCACCACCAGCAGCAGGGTGGCCAGGCTCTGCCACAGCACGGCCACGACCCGGTCGCGCACCGCGACGGGGTTCTCGTCGAAGGAGACGAGGACGGCGTACACGCCCAGGAAGAGCAGGTAGGCGACGACGACGAAGCCGAGCGGCGCGTCGAAGGGCGCGATCCAGCCGAAGAGCAGGAACGTCAGGGCGACCGCGGCCACCGCCGCGCCGGCGACCGACAGCAGGTCGCGGGCGTGCCAGGTCGCGGTGCCGCGGCGTTCCTCGGGCCCGTCGGGGGCGGCGGGCGCGCCGGACGGCTGTCCGGGGGCGGTGTGGCCCGCACCCGCCGTGGCGGCGGGGGCCGGGTGGCCGTGCCCGGCCGTCGGGCCGTGGCCGCCGGCGGGGCCGGCCTTGTCGGGGTGGTTGTCCATGTCCTGCCCGAGGAGGTCGGTCATCTCAGGCCTCCGTCCCCGCGCCGGAGCGGCTGCGGGCCACGATCGAGGACGCGATGAAGTTGACGACGAGGGTCATCGTGAACAGGGCGAGTCCGGCGGCCATCAGCGCCGACGTCCCGAAGTGGCTCGCCGAGCCGTAGCGCAGCGCGATCAGCGCGGACACCGAGTTGGCGCCGTTCTGCAGCAGGTGCGGCTGCACCGCGAAGACCGGCGAGATGATCATGTAGACGGCGATCGTCTCGCCGAGCGCGCGGCCCAGTCCCAGCATGGTCCCGCCGATGATGCCGCCGACTCCGAAGGGCAGCACGACGGTCCGGATCATGCCCCACTTGGTGGCGCCGAGCGCGAACGCGCCCTCGCGCTCACCGCCGGGGGCCTGGGCGAACGTCTCCCGCATCACCGAGCAGGCGATCGGCGTCACCATCAGCGCCACGACGATGCCGGCGATGAAGGTGGAGGAGGTGTAGACGGTGCTGGTCGCCAGCGGGTCGTGCGGGTCGACGCCGTCGACATTGAACAGCGGTATCCAGCCGAAGTACTGGGAGATCCAGCGGGACAGCCCGACCACGTGGCCCTGCAGGAAGAACACGCCCCACAGGCCGTACACCACGCTCGGCACGGCGGCCATCAGGTCCACCAGGCTCACCAGGCCGCGCTTGATCCGCCGCGGGGCGTACTCGGAGATGTACAGGGCGGTGCCGAGCGCCAGCGGCAGTGCGATCAGGATCGCGACCATGCCGATCAGGACGGTGCCGGTGAGCACCGCGGCGATCCCGAAGTGGTGCGAGTCCGGCTCCCACTTGGCGGTCGTCAGGAACGACCACCGGGCGACGGCCAGTGCCCTCCAGGCCCGCGACGCGAGGAACACGCCGACCAGCAGCATGAGGCCCAGCACCACGCCGCCGCTGCCGCGGGCCAGGCCGCGGAAGACCCGGTCCGAGGGCGCCCCGGCGCTGTGCAGCACCCGCGGGGCGTCGGCCGGTTCGGGGGCGGTCCCGCCCGGGTGGCCCGGGCCGAGCACGGACGCGGTCATGACCGCACCGCCCGGCCCTGCGGGCCGGCTGCCAGCAGCCGCACTGTGTCGCCCTCCAGGTCCGCGCGCGTAGATCCGGTCGCGCGGGGTCCGTCGGCGGGACGGGGCAGTTGCAGCCCGCGCAGCCGGGGCCGGACGGGCATCTCGACGGTGAGCCGCGCCAGCGGCACGGCGGTCAGGAAGAGGTTCAGGTTGTGCTGCGCCTCACGCTGGCGCTGGTAGGTACGTCCCGACATCGCGGCCTGGTGCCCGCCGAGTTCCAGCCGCCACGTCCACGTGCCGGCCGTGTCGGACATCGCGAACAGCACCCGGACCTGGCCGGCCCCGACCCCTTCGCGCAGCCGCACCACGGCCGCCCCGCACAGCTCCACGCTCTCGAACACGGCTGCGCTGCGCCCCAGTTCGCGGTTGTTGGCCCCGATCAACCGCCACCCCACCCGCCCTGCCCGCTCCTCGCCCGACCGTTCCCCCCGATCCGGTCTTCGCAGGTGCGGCGCCCGGTCCGGCGACGACGCCGGGACCGGCCGGCCGGTACGTTCCCCCGCCGGCACGTACCTGCCGAGGTCCTCGGTTGACACATACAAAAAGCGCGACCGGACCATAAGGCCCATCCTCCCTTCACTCGGGCGTTAGCTCGCCAGCGGCTGTAAAGCTCCCGTAAGCGAGTTGACAGTCGCGGGTATCGAGGTTGCTGGGCTCACAGCCAGGCGAAGGCCGAACGGAGAGCAAATGAACGACGGGCGATGGCTGCACGCCAAGTAATCGCGGTCGACCGCCAGGTGACACCGCGTTCGAATGCCGCCGGTTCGTCACCTGCCGTCCACCTTTACATACGGGTAAAGCGGACCTTCGGGGAGCGCTCACGGGTGGTGCGGGGGGTACGGGAGAGCCTGCGGGGCCGCGAGACGTGAGGGTTCGGTGAAGGGATGCATGTGCTGTACGCACGTTCGGGCCCGCCCGGGGCGAACGCGGCTCGGACGCGCCCCGACGCGCGGGCGGGCCAAACTTCGGCCGCCGTTCACCGGGCGTCTCCCCGTCCGGCCGCGCGCGGATGGTGTGATCCCGAGCGATCTCCACGGTGGAGGACGAGCCAGCGCAAGGGAGAACCTCATGTCCGACCGTTCCAGCCGCACCGCGGGCCCGGCCCGGCGCGGCGCCCTCGGGACCGCGGTCTCGATGGCGCTCGTCGCCTGCGCGGTGTGCGCGTCCGGCGGCTCCGCACAGGCCGCCGCCGGCGGCAAGACGGCCCTGATTCCCGGCGACCTGCTGGTCAGCCGGGTCCACTACACCGGTACCCCCTCGATGATCACGCCCGGCGCGACCGTGCTGCCGACCGGTGCCGTCGCCGTCGCGGACGGCTCGTTCGCGCACGTGTGGGACAACGTCTCGGTCGACGCGAACTTCGGCGTCAGCGCGCCCGTCCACCTCGACCAGATCACTCCCTCCGGCACCGCCGTCACCTCCCTCGCGGTCCCCGACGGGACCCCGGGCGCGTCCAGCCGCGGGCACGACCTCCTGACGGGCAGCTTCTCCTCGAAGTCGGAACTCGCGCTCAACCTGTCCACCGGCGGCGACGCCGTCACGTTCATGGGCTACGTCGCGCCGGCGAACACCCTCGACGCCTCCAACAGCAACACCCCTGGCGTGTTCGACCCGACCAACCCCGACGCCCAGTCGGTCTACCGGGCGGTGGCCGAGCTCGACGCCAACGGCAAGTTCACCGTCACCGAGACCAACGCCTACAGCGGCGACAACGGCCGCGCGGCCGTGCTCGACGACTCGACCGGCCGGTACTACACGGCGGGCAACTCCAACAACGGCGACGGCACGGCCGTCCCCGGCACGATCTACGGCACCGGCGCCCAGCTGGTCGTCCCGGCCCACACCCCGGAGCAGGCCCAGGAGCCCGGCCAACCGACCCCGGCCGGCGGGTTCAGCGTGACCCAACTGCCCGGGAACACCAAGGCGGACAAGCTCGGCAAGGACACCAACTTCGCGGGTGTCGCGTTCCACGACGGCGTCCTCTACTACACCAAGGGTTCCGGCAGCAACGGCGTCAACACCGTCTACTTCGTCGACACCACCGGCACCGCCTGCCCGAACGGCGTCGGCACGCCCGCACCCGGCGCACCCCTGCCGACCACGGCCGACGCGTTCGACGCCGAGACCGGCCGGCCCGCCTCCAACATGTGCGTCCTGGCCGGGTTCCCGACGGCGCTCGCCAAGTCGATCAAGACCCCGGACACCGGCACCCCGGCCAACACCTCCAGCCTCGGCGCGATCTGGTTCGCCGACGCCACCACGATGTACGTCGGCGACGCGGGCAACGGCGACGACTCCTACGGCGACGGCGCCTTCACCGCGGCCGCGGCCCAGAACCTCGCCGGCATCCAGAAGTGGTCGCTGGTCGGTGGCACCTGGACCTACGACTACACGCTCAACGCCGGGCTCGGCCTGGGCGTCCCCTACACCGTCCCGGGCCTGCCCACCGGCACCAACCCGGTCACCGGCACCCCGTGGACCCCGGCCGTCGACGGCATCCGCAACTTCACCGGCAGGGTCAACGCCGACGGCACGGTCAGCCTCTACGGCGTGACCACCTCCGTCGGCGGCGTCTCCGACTACGGCGCCGACCCGAACAAGCTGGTCACCGTCACCGACGACGTCGCGGCCACGAGCCGGCCCGCCGGCGAGTCGTTCACGACGCTCGAGACGGCCGCCGCGGGCGACGTCCTGCGCGGCGTGTCCGCCACCCCGGGCACCCCCGGCACCGGCCGCTGACCCACCCGGCCCCGCCGTCCGGCGGGCGCACGCCACCACGCGCTCGCGCCCGCCGGCTCTCCCCCCGCACGGACCACGGGACACCCGCACCGTGAACACCCGGCACCCGCCCGCCACTTGTGTGACCCACGCCACACAACCGGCCTCTCGTGTGCGGCGTCGAGTATCCGTCAGGAGCCTCCCGGGGTCCGCCCCGGGGAGCCGCACACCCGAGGTCCGGGACGGAGAGCACATGAGACGACGAGGGCGGATGAGGATCAGCGCGGCGCCCGTGATCCGACGGGCGGCCGCACCGGCGGCCGTCACCCTGCTGACGGCCTCGCTGCTGACGGCGGCCGGCGCCGGCTCGCCGTCGGCGATCGCCGACACGACGCCGCCGGGCGCACCGCCCGTCGCCGTCACCACGCCCGCGGGGAAGGCGAGTTCGGGAGAGACCACCGCCCAGGTGCGCCAGGAGGTGCTCGGCGGGACGCTGTTGCGGCACCACGGCTCGCAGCAGGTGTGCCCGCGCTGCCACGCCCGGATCGTCACCGAGTCCACCGGCAGCCGCACACCGCTGCGTTCCGCCGCACCCGACGGCTACGGCCCCGCCGACCTGCAGGCCGCGTACGGGCTGCCCGCCGTCTCCACCTCCGACCGGACCATCGCGATCATCGACGCGGGCGTGTACCCGACGCTGGAGAAGGACCTCACGGTGTACCGCAGGACGTTCGGGCTGCCCGCCTGCACCACGGCCTCCGGGTGCCTGACGCTCGAGGACTACACCGGCGGCCGGCAGCCCGCCCCGCAGAAGGGGGCCCAGGGGGCCTGGGTGGAGGAGCAGGTCGCCGCCGAGACCGCGCTCGACCTGGACATGGCCTCCGCGGCCTGCCCGTCGTGCCGGCTCCTGGAGGTGTCCGTCCCGTGGCAGGACGCCCAGGACGACAACGACGTCTCCACCGGGGACTTCGCCCGCGCGGCCGGCACCGCCGTGGCCGCGGGCGCCTCGGCCGTGAGCATCAGCTACGGCTACACCGCGGACGTCCAGAACACCCACGGCAGCCGTGCGTCCGCCTTCGACCACCGGGGCGTGGCCATCACCGCCTCCACCGGCGACGAGGGCTTCAACGGCGGCATCCACCAGTCGTGGCCGTCCGATCTGCCGTCCGTGATCAGCGTCGGCGGCATCACCCTGCCCGCGAGCGGTGCGCGGACCGCCTGGTACGCGGCCGGGAGCGGCTGCGAGACCGCGTTCCCCGCCGCGACCGGCCAGCCCGCCGCGGTCACGGCGGCCTGCGGCGGCCACCGGGCCGCGGCCGACGTCTCCGCCGACGCCGACCCCGCCACGGGCGTGGCGGTCCGCGACACCTACGCGCCCAGCACCGGTGAGCCCGGCGACTGGCTGGTGATCGGCGGCACGAGCGCGTCCGCGCCGTACGTGGCCGGGCTCTACGCCCGCGCCGGGCACCAGTCCGCGGTCGACGGGCCGAAGGGCCTCTACCGCGCCCCCGCCGCCGACTTCACCGACATCGTGAGCGGCGACAACGAGGCCTACCACCAGTGCGCCTCCTACCCCGGTGTCAGCCCCGCGCTGTGCACCGCCGGCCCCGGCTGGGACGGGCCCACCGGCCGCGGCGTCCCGCACGGCCTCGGCGCCTTCTGACACCCGGCGATCGCCCAACAACCCGGTCCCGTCCCCCGGTTCCGGGACCTCACGACTTCGCGATGTGAAGAGGTACGTCATGCGATTCACCCTCCGGGCGGCGACCGTCGGCGCGGCGGCCGCGGCACTCCTGCTCGGCGCCTCGGCCGTGGCCGGCGCCACCATCGGCAGCGGGACGGCCGGCGGCCGGCCCGCCGCACAGCCCCGTTCCGGCGCACCCACCGTGCGCCCCTGCACCATGGACGACGTGTCGTTCTACTTCGGCGGCCTCACCGCCGGGCTGAGCCGGCGCAGCTTCGACGTGACGCTGCTCGCCCACGACGGCATCACGTGCACCCTCAAGGACACCCCGCTGATCACCGTCGCCGGTCCCGCCGGCACGGCCAGGCCGATCCCGGTCTCGGTCAACGGCCGCGGCGGCACGCTCGTCCTCCGCCCGGACTCGCCCCTGCACACGACCGCGATCTACAGCGCCCCCGACACGACCGAGGACACCATCCACGTCAGCACGCTGACGCTGTCCATGCCCGATCGCACCTCCCGCAGCACCTACTTCGCCGTCCCCGGCGTGAGCGACATCTACAAGTCGGGCGTCTCCTTCACCTCCTGGACCACCGGCATCGGGCTCGGCGAGGGCGAAGAGGCCTACTGACGAGCCGCCCGTCGCCGCACGAGGACACCGCACGACACCGGCCCTGCCAGGGCGCGTTCGCGCTCCAGCGGCAGGGCCGGCCGGCTCCTCACCTCCCGCGCCCGTGGCGAAAACCCGTGCGCCCCGGGCGCGGGAGTGGTGGTAGAGGTACGGCATGGAGTTCTTCTGCTATCACCGCGACCGGCCCGGCTCCGTGGACCTGCGCGACGCGCTGCTGGAGGAGCACTGGTCCTACATGGACCGGTTCGCGGACGGCATGATCGCGCGCGGGCCGACGCTCGACGGCGACCGGGACCTGCCGACGGGCAGCGTGCACATCGTGGACGTCGCCGGTCCCGCCGCGGCGCGGACCTTCGCGTTCGAGGAACCCTGCTACCAGGCCGGGGTGTTCCGGGACGTCATGGTGCGCCGCTGGCGGAACCTGCTGGGCCGCACCATGTGGGACTTCGGCGGCGGCCGCTCGGGCGGTGACCGGTTCCTGGTCCTGGGCCTCGGCGAGGGCCGAGGCGCCGATCTGGAACTGCCGGGCCGGCAGGACGAGTTGATCGCCTACGGCCCGCTGCTGTCCGACGACGGCACCGCCTGGCTCGGAACCGCCGCGCTGCTCCGCGCCGCGGACCCGGAGACCGCGCGCGCCGTGCTGACGACCGGCGCGTACGCCGAGGTGGAGGTCCACGCCTGGCAGTTCGGCGGCCGGCAGTGACGGCCGCGCGACTGGTGTGAGCGGCGGCGTCAGGCGACGGCACCCGCGTCAGCATCGGCGTCAGGCGACCGGCACCCTCGTCAGCAGCCCGGTGACGCGGTCGCGGACCGCGTCGCGGCCCTGCTCGCCGGTGCGCACCAGGCGCTCGGGGGCATCCGGGTCGCGGGTCAGGATGTGGAGGCGGCCGTCGGTGCGGACCAGCACGAGGTCGGTGCTCTCGCCGGCGATCTCCGCGGAGCCCTGGGCCGTGTACTGGGTGACGGTGACCAGCGCCGAGCGCTCGGCGCCGGACAGGAGGGCGTCCCCGTCCACCTCGCCCCCGCCGTCCGGGGAGGAGCCCTTGGGGAGCCACTCGGTGAGCATCTCCAGGGCGTGGTCCATGGTGTAGAGGCCGATCTGGTGGACGCCGAGGGCGTCGATGCGCACCATCATGCAGATCCGCTCGGGCTGCGGGAGCAGCAGGATCCGCCACGGCTCACCGGACTCGGTGCCGGTGGCCCGGGCGTCCAGCACCATGCGGGCGCGCTGCTGGAACGCCACGGCGATCCCGAGGTCCCCGCGCACCTGCACCTGCTCGCTGGAGGACCCGGCGAGCAGCAGCTCGCGGGCCGCGAGCGACCGGACCGCCTCGGCCAGCACCTCGTCCGAGGGGCGGGCCTCCAGGAAGTCCACGATGGCGTCGACCGCGGTGAGTTCGGCGATCGTGTAGGCGCCGAGGAGCACCGGTCCGGTGTTGACGAGATGGACCACGGCGGACACCAGCCCCTCGGGGAGCGTGGCCTCGCCGGGGTTCATGGACCCGGGTCCGTGGGCGTGCTGCTCGTCACTCATCGCTGCTGCCTTCCGTCCGCAGGGGCCACGACTCCCGGCCGGGTGGGCGCAGCGCCGTGCCGAGCACGTCCGCGGCGATCCGCGACGGCGTCTCGGTGACCCACACCTCGGAGTTGCCGAACAGCCCGCGCCCGCCGTGCCGGGTGAGCGCCTGGCCCAGCTCGCCGGCCAGGTCCTGGCGGTCGGGGGGCGCGAAGCGGGCCGCGAGGTCCCGGGACACCGCGGTCGTGTCGTCGTCCTCCTCGATGCGCCGCAGCGCGGCGGTCAGCGACCGGGCGACCGGCGGCGTCAGGGAGGTGTCCATGGACAGCACCGGCGCGAGGTACATGGGACGCCGCTCGGTCATCCGCGACAGGCCCCAGGGGCCGACGTTGCTGCGGGTGACCCGGTAGACGACGTAGTCCCACAGGTGCTTCACGTCGTCGGGACCGGGCAGCTTGCGCGAGCCGAAGGCGGCGGGGGTCTTCTCCAGCTGCACCCAGGTGCCCTGCGCGGTGCGGCCGTGCAGCTTCTCCCGGACCACGTGCCCGTGCATGCCGATGTCGGGGTACCGCTTCTTGTCGATGTCGCGGTGGTGGCTGGAGATCCGCTGCCGGCTGACCTTGGGGAAGTTCCACGTGTCGTAGAGCACGGGGTCGTCGACCAGCACGTGGCCGCCGCACAGGACGTCGTGCAGCTGCGGGACCTGGAGTCCGTGCTGTTCCAGGTCCGACAGGATGGACGCCTCTTCGGGGCTGAGCCTGCTCGCCGCGGCCACCAGGCCCCTGCGGTACGCGCCGGCCCGCGCGGTGATCTTGATCATGAGGCGGACGCGCTCCCGCGTCAGTTCCGCCTGCCGGGCGCGTAGGTCATCGGGGGCCGCCGCTCCGGTCCGGCCAGGGCGCGTGAACCCCACGAGAGGGTGCTTGCGATCCACCCGGCCAGTACAGCACAGGCAGCCGGGACCCGCTCGCGGACGCTCGCAGGACGCGGACTCCGCCGCAGGTCAGCGCGGCGCGCCCGCGTCCCGGGGCGGTGGTGGCGGTGGCCGGGACCCGCGCGGGCACGGACGGGCACCCGCACCGATGACAACGTTTTCTCGCCGCACTCATGGACAGCCGTCAGGGCGTGTGTTGTCATGCCACGGGCGCCTTGTACAACGATGGAAAGGCCGCGGGCGGGTCGCGGCCGGCGCCCCAGCACGAGCAGCACCAGTACCAGTACCAGCACGACTCACGCCGGGGCCGGACGGCCCTGCTTCAGAACGGAGTTGTCCGTGAGAAGAAGTCCAGCCGCGCGTGCGGGGCGGGCCCTGCGGCGGCGCATGGCGACGGTCGCCGTCGTCGGCAGCCTCGCGGCCATGACCCTGGGCGGCGCGGGACAGGTGTCGGCGGCGTCCTCCGCCACCGCCCACCCGCAGGGCCGGACGGTGACGTCCGGCAACGCGCGCTTCGAGGTCCTGTCCCCCACCCTCATCCGCACCGAGTACGCGCAGAGCGGGCAGTTCACCGACGCCGCGACGTTCAACGCGATCGGCCGCGACGGCTTCTCGCCGCCGTCCTACACCACGAGCACTTCCGACGGCTGGCTGACGGTCACCACGTCCGCGATGACCCTGCGGTACCAGGTGGGTTCGGGCCCGTTCTCCGCGCAGAACCTGTCGGTACGGCTGACGGCCGGCGGATCGCCGGTGACCGCGACGCCGTGGCAGGAGCTGACCTGCTCGGTGGGCGCGCTGTGCGAGGCCGAGCAACTGCCCGTCAGCGGCGTGAGCGTGGCCACCGACCACACCGGCTACACCGGTTCCGGCTTCGTGGCCGGCTTCCAGGGGGCGGGCGCGTCGATGTCGGCGGGCGTCGACGTCCCGGCCGCCGGGACCTACCAGTTCGACACGCGCTACGCCAACGCCCAGGGCGGCGACGGGCAGAACACGACGCGCAGCCTGACGCTGACCGTGGACGGCGGCGCCCCCCGCACCGTGAGCCTGCCGTCCACCGGCGACTGGAACTCCTGGAGCCTGGCGACGAGTTCGGTGCAGCTGAGCGCCGGCCACCACACCCTCAAGCTGGCCAGGACCGCGGCGGACTCCGGCAACGTCAACGTCGACAGCGTCGCCGTGGTCACCCCGGGCGCGGCCTTCCCGGCCACCTCGACCACCGCGATCACGGACTGCCGCTACGGCGTGAGCTGCGAGGCTGAGGCCGCGCGCGTGACGGGTTCCGCGAAGTCGGCGACCGACCACGGCGGTTACTCCGGCGCCGGGTTCGTCGCCGAGCTGAACCAGGGGTCGAGCATGTCGGCCCACCTGGTGGGCGTGCCCGCCGACGGGACGTACGCGCTGCAGGTCCGGTACGCCAACGCGCTGGGCGGGGACGGCCTGAACCAGACCCGGACCGCGACGGTGACCGCGGGCGGCACCAGCCGCACCCTCGCGCTGCCGGCGACGGGCGGTTGGGACACCTGGCAGACCGCGTCGGTGCCGGTGGACCTCACCGCGGGCGCGGACGACGTGACGCTCAGCTGCCCGGACGCGGCGAGCTGCCACATCAACCTCGACACCCTCGCGGTGACGGACGCGGGTGCGGCGGCCCCGCAGCCGCACCTCGCGCTCGGCGGCTACCGGCGCAGCCTGGACGGGGTCAACGGCGACAACGGCTCCCCGGTGACCACACCCGGCCTGCTCTACAAGGACGGCTGGTACCTGCTCGACGACACCACCTCCGCGCTGTACGACACCGGCACCCGCCACGTCACCCAGCGCACCACGGGCGGCACGCCGTACCAGGACGGCTACGTCTTCGGCTACGGCCACGACTACAAGCAGGGCCTGTCCGACCTGGCGAAGCTCACCGGCCCGGCGGAGCTGCTGCCCGAGTGGGCCTACGGCGTCTGGTACTCGGAGTACTTCGACCGCACGGCCGCCGACTACGAGAACACGATCCTGCCCGCGTTCCGCGCCGAAGGCGTGCCGCTGGACGTGCTGGTGACCGACACCGACTTCAAGTCGCCGGACACCTGGAACGGCTGGGAGATCGACCCGGGCAAGTTCCCCGACCCGAAGGCGTTCTTCGCCTGGGCGCACGCACAGGGGCTGCACGACACCCTCAACATCCACCCGAGCATCCTCGCCTCCGACCCGCAGTTCGCGCAGGCGCAGGCGACGGCCAAGGGCAAGCTGCAGAAGGGCGGTTGCTCGGGCGACTGCTACACCTTCGACTGGGGCGACCCCGACCAGCTCAAGGCGTACATGGACCTGCACCAGACGATGGACCAGCAGGGCAACGACTTCTGGTGGCTGGACTGGTGCTGCGACAGCTCCCAGTCCTCGCTGCCGGGCGTGACCCCCGACGCGTGGATCAACCAGCAGTACGCCACCGACGCCGACCAGGCCGTCGGCCGCGGCTTCGTGATCTCGCGGGCCTACGGGTCGCTGCAGGCCGGCGGGTACAGCGGCCAGGCGGGGCTGCCCACCGGCCCCTGGGCCGACAAGCGCACCACGATCCACTTCACCGGCGACACCTCCTCCACGTGGGGCACGATCAAGGCCGAGGTCGGCTACACGCCGGGCGAGGCGGCCGCCACCGGCATGTCGGCGATCAGCCACGACATCGGCGGCCACAACGACACGACGGGGCTGACCGGTTCGGAGACGTACACCTCCGGCGGCACCACGCAGCACACCCACAAGCTGCCCGACGACATGTACGCCCGCTGGGTCCAGTTGGGCACCTTCCAGCCGATCGACCGGCTGCACAGCAACCACAGCGACCGGCTGCCCTGGCAGTACGGGACGGCGGCCCGCGCCTCCGCCGACGCGTTCCTCAACCTGCGCGAGAACCTGGTGCCGTACACCTACTCGCTGGCCCAGCAGGCCAACGCCACCGGTGTGCCGGTCACGCGGCCGATGTACCTGGAGTACCCGGACGAGGCGCAGGCGTACACGACCGCCGGCAGCGAGTACTTCTACGGCCCGGACATGCTGGTCGCGCCGGTCACGACGCCCGGCACCACGGCGAGCACGTCGGTGTGGTTCCCGCCGGGCACCCAGTGGACCGACTACTTCACCGGGAAGACGTACGCCGGGGGCACCACCCAGACCATCACCTCGGGCCTGGACACGATGCCGGTGTTCGTCCGGGCGGGCGCGGTCGTCCCGACCCGCACCGTCAACGCCGCGGCGCAGGACAAGGCGCCGCTGACGCAGGCCACGCTGACCGTCACCGCGGGCGCGAGCGGTGGGACGACGCTGTACGAGGACGACGGGAAGCCGGCGACGGGCCCTGGCCACAGCGCCACGACCGCGATCCGGTACCGGCAGAGCGCCGCCGGGTCCACGCTGACCATCGGCGCGGCCTCCGGGGGCTTCGAGGGGCAGGTCACGTCACGGCGCTGGACCGTCGCGCTGGTCGGCGCCGACGCCCCGGCGTCCGTCTCGGCGGGCGGCGGCGAACTGTCGCCGGACGACTACCGCTACGACGCGGCGACGCGGACGCTGACCGTCACGCTCCCGCCGCGCAACCCGCACCGCGGGGTGACGCTCACCTTCCGCTGAGCGGCCGCCCCATGCCGGGCGACCGGAACGGAAGGGGCCCGTGCGCATCCCGCGCACGGGCCCCTTCCGCCGTCCGGCCGGGCTGCGGCCGGGATCCTCCGGCCGCGGGTCAGCTCGGCGACAGGCGGTACAGCACGGCGCCGCCCGCATCCAGCGGAACGTTCAGGACGGCCGGGTCGCCCACCGCGCGGTAGCCGCCGTCGGACGGCACGAAGCGGGAGACCGCCGCCACGTTCGCCGCGTTGGTGCCCACCTGAACGGTTGCGGCGGCGTCGGGGTCGCGGTTGGCGACCAGCAGGTAGCGCGTGCCGTCGTCCTGCGCGGCCCTGAAGAGCCCCAGCACGGCGGCGCCGCCCGTGGCCGAGGTGAGGTGATCGCCGGGCGTGAAGGCCACCGCGCTCGGCGGCAGCGGCGTGTCGTTGGCGTGCTGCACGGACTCCGAGACCAGCGGCTTGAGTTGACGGCCGACCGGCTGCACCCAGTGGCGGTTGAGCGCCCGCGCCGCGCCGTAGAGCGGGGTGCGCTTGCCCTCGACGTCGATCAGGGCCCCGGTGAAGCCCTCGCCGCGTGCCGGGTCCGGCGTCCAGTAGGTGAAGTACTGGATGCCCTTGCAGCCGTAGGCGAGGCTGATGTTGACCTGCCAGGCCAGTTGCGACGCGGTCGGCACCCGGTGGCCGTTGTAGCCCACGGACTGGATGTAGGTCCACGCCGGCAGCCCCGACCTGAGCGACGCGTCGCGGAAGATCGCCCAGTTGTCGAAGTAGTTGAGGTCGATGCCGTCGCTGAGGATCGGGTAGCGGTCGAAGGAGATCAGCGGCGGCTGCACGGTGTCGATGTACGCCTGCACGAACGCCGCGTAGCCGGCACCGTTGCCCGGCCAGAGATTGGAGTACGGCATCAGGTCCGGCGCCAGCCGGCGCACGATGCCGGTCAGCGCGCCCACCGTCGGGAACCGCGACTGGGCGGGCTCGTCGAAGACGTTGAACCCGGCGAGCGAGGGGTGGTTGGCGTAACTGCCCAGCGCCGCCTGGACCCAGGAGGTCGCGTCGGCCGTGGTCAGCGAGGACGGCACGCTGCGGTCGTCGGTGACCGACATGTAGTGCGCGATCGCCTCGATGCGCGGGTCGCCGGCGATCAGCACCTTCAGACCGGTCTGGTCGGCCATCTTCAGCGCCCAGCCGCCGCTCTGCTCGTCGAACTGGTAGTTGCCGGTGATCAGGAAGGTGAACCCGGCGTCGCTGATCTCCTGGTAGCGCGCCGGCGTGGTCTCGAACGGGTGCGGCGGCCAGAACAGGCCGATCGGGAAGTCCGGCCCACCGGTGAGCGGCAGGTCCGCACTGCTCACCGCGGAGGACGCGGGCGCGGATCCGGACGCGGACGCGGGTACCGCCCCGGTGGGCGCCGAGCCGGGTGCGGCGGCCGCCGCGCGGCCGGCGGCCAGCCCGCCGGCGGCGAGCGCCCCGGCACCCAGCCCGGCCGCCTGCAGCAGCGTGCGGCGGTTCAGCGGGCGCGGTGAGCCGGAAGTCGGGGGAATCTGCTCTGACATGGCCTACTCCGATCGTTGGGTATGCCTGAACGACGAGGGGTGGCTTGCGACTTCAGATCCGATCAGGGACGCCGGCGTGTGGGGCATCGGCGAGGCGGTGCGAAGCGCACCGGGGTGCGCGCAGTCCGGCGGCGAGGGGCGGAGCCCCGTGGGGCTTCCGCGGCCCGGGCCGCCGCGGGCGGGCCGCACACATGCTCGCAGACGGTGGTGATTCAAACAACCATGGTGCGCACGGTTGATGAATGAATCATGCAGAGTGCGGTTGCCCGCAGGAGGACGGGGCGCGCCGTGGCCCCATGACGGTGCGATGCCTGCGCCACCGTTCGCCCCGGCCGAGCGCGCGGTTCCCCGCGCCCCCTGCGGGCGGGTGTCAACGGGGGCGGCGGGGCTTGGTGATGTGGCGGGCGGGGATGTGGCCGGTCAGGGCCATGGAGGCGCTCGCGCGGGGGTAGGTCAGCTGGGCCACGCGCACGTAGAGGCAGTCGATGAGCACCAGGACCGAGTGGCGGGCGCCGATACTACCCGAGCGGAAGCTGGTCTCGCCGGTCGTGGCGATGAGCCGGATCTCGGCCGCGCGGGCCAGCGGCGACCTGGGGTCGGCGGTGATCGCCACCGTGGTGGCGCCGCGTTCCCCGGCCAGTTCGAAGGGCTCGATGGTCTCCCGCGTCGAGCCGGAGTGGGAGATGCCGATCGCCGCGTCGGCCGGGGTGAGCAGCGCCGCGGACGTGGTCGCGGCGTGCACCTCGTTCCATCCGCGCACCGCGCAACCGATGCCGAAGAGCCGCAGCTCGGTCTCCACCGCGACCGCTCCGCTGCCGCCGACGCCGTACACGTCGATCCGCCGCGCGCGGGCCACGGCCTGGGCGGCGCGCTCCAGGGCCGCGAGGTCGACGGTCTCCAGCGTGCGCTGGACCGCGCCCAGGTCCGCCTGGCCGACGACGTTGACGACCCGCTCCAGGTCGTCGTCGGGCGAGATGTCCGGCCCGATCTCGGAGGTGCCCCAGGTGGACTCCGCGCCGCGCGCCCCCTCGCGGGCCAGCTCGATCTGCAGGTGCTGGTAGGAGTCGAGGCCCACCGCGCGGCAGAACCGGGTGACCGTCGGCTGGGACGTGCCGGTGCGCCGGCCGAGCTCCGCGGCCGAGCAGCCGATCACCGAGCCCGGGTCGGCGAGGACCAGTTCGGCCACCTTGCGCAGCGAGCCGGTCAGGCGCGGCAGTTCGGCCCGGATCAGCGCGGTGACGTCGCTCCGCGCTGCCCCGTGGCCGAAGCCCTTCGCATCCATACGGCTGCTCCCTGGTCCTCGTGACGTGGTCGGCCCGTGCCCGCCGGCCCGTGCCCGCCGGCCCGCGCACCGGCCCGAGCTCCGCGGCCGGCGGCCGGCGGCCGGCGGCCGTCACCCCGTGCTCGTCGGCCTGAGCGTGGCGCGATTATGCCATTCAGATCGCACCAGATCTACCAATTCCACCATTCATCCAACGCCGACCCGGCACCGGTTCGGGCCGCGCGGGACCGCCGTGTGGGAGGCGGGCGTCTGGGCAGGTGCAGGGGACGGAGCGGTCGGACGGACAGCCCGGGTGCCCGCCGCCCACGGCACCGCCGCCCGCGGACGAGGAGGCGACGCAATGGCCGACGCGATTCCGGCGACGATGCGGGCGTGGGTGGCCCGTGCCGATCATCCGGGCACGGTCGAACCCGTGGAGCTGCCGGTCCCGGAGCCGGCCGCGGACGAGGTGCTGGTCGAGGTGCGCGCGTGCGGGGTGTGCCGCACCGATCTGCACGTCCGCGACCAGGACCTGCCGCCGCACCGGCAGCAGGTGGTGCCCGGGCACGAGGCGGTCGGCGTCGTGGTGGCGGGCGGCGAGCAGGCCGGCGCGCTGCCGCCCGGCACCCTCGTCGGCGTCCCGTGGCTGCGCACCACCTGCGGGGTCTGCCGCTACTGCACGAGCGGGCGGGAGAACCTGTGCCCGGACTCGACGTACACCGGCTGGGACGCCGACGGCGGCTACGCCGAGTACACGACGGTGCCCGCGGCGTACGCGTACCCGCTGCCGACCGGCTTCCCCGACGAGCAGCTGGCGCCGCTGCTGTGCGCGGGGATCATCGGCTACCGGGCGCTGCGGCGCGCGGATCTGCCCGAGGGCGGGCGGCTGGGCGTCTACGGTTTCGGCGGCTCCGCGCACCTGACGGCCCAGCTCGCCCTGGCCCAGGGCGCGGAGGTGCACGTGTACACCCGCGCCCCCGCGGCCCGGCAGCTCGCCCTGGACCTGGGCGCCGCCTCGGCCGCGGACTCGGGGGACGCACCGCCGGGGTCGCTGGACTCCGCGATCCTCTTCGCTCCCGCGGGGGACCTGGTGCCGGTGGTGCTGAAGGCGCTGGACGGCGGCGGGACGCTCAGCATCGCCGGCATCCACCTGTCCGCGATCCCGCCGCTGGACTACCGGCGCCATCTGTTCCGGGAGCGGACGGTGCGCAGCGTGACGGCCAACACCCGCCAGGACGGGCGGGAGTTCCTGGCCGCGGCGGCCCGCCACCGGGTCACGCCGACGGTGGCGGTGTACCCGTTCGCCCGGGCCGCGACCGCGCTGGACGACCTGGCCGCGGACCGGGTCAACGGCGCGGCGGTGCTGCGCATGTCCGGACCGGACTGAGGCCCCGCAGCGAGGCACGGGGGCGAGGTACAGGAGCGAGGCACCGGACCGACACGGAGTGACGCGCGGCCGCGCCGGGACCGCGGCACCCGTGGAGCTCACGCGGCCGGCGGCGCGGTGCTCTTCCTGACCACGAGGCTGGTGGCGAGTTCCATGCGGGTCGTGGTGGCCACCCCCGCCTGAAGCCGCAGCAGCATCTCGGACGCCGCCTCGGCCATCTTCCGCAGCGGCTGGTGCACGGTGGTCAGCGCGGGCCGTGACCACTTGGCGACGGCGACGTCGTCGTAGCCGACCACCGACAGGTCCTCGGGCGTGCGCAGGCCGAGGGTGCTGGCCGCCTCCAGCACGCCGATGGCCTGGAGGTCGCTGCCGGCGAAGATCGCGGTCGGCCGGCCGGGACCGCGCAGCATGGCCAGGGCCAGGTCGTAGCCGCCCTCGACGTGGAAGTCGCCGTGCGCGATGTGCCGCGGGTCGACGGCCAGTCCGGCGGTGGCCATCGCCGAGCGGAACCCGTCGAGCCGGGCCAGCGAGCACATCATGTCCTCGGGGCCGGTGATGATCCCGATCCGCCGGTGGCCGCACTCGATGAGGTGGCGGGTGGCGGCGAGGCCGCCGGACCAGTTCGCCGAGCCGACGGAGGGCACGTCGGGCTCCGGATCACCGGCCGGGTCGATGATCACGAACGGGATCGAACGGGCTCTGAGCTGCTGCTTGTACTCCTGCGGGAGGGCGGAGAACATCAGGATCACGCCCAGCGGGCGGCGGCGCAGCACGCCCTCGATCCATTCGGGTCCTGGCGCGTGGCGGGTGCCGCTCTCGGTGAGCACGACGCTGGCGCCGCTGTCCCGGGCGACCTTCTCGACGCCGAGTATCAGCTCCATCGCCCAGATCGCGTCCAGCTCGTGGAACACGATCTCGATCAGGGGTGCTTCGGGGGCCGATCGCGAAGTGCGGCGGTAGCCGTGCGCATCCAGCAGTCGTTCGATCTTCCGCCGGGTGGGCGGCGCCACGTCCTGTCTGCCGTTGAGCACCTTCGAAACTGTCGGAACCGAGACCCCCGCAGTTTCGGCGATCTGAGCCAGGGTCACCTTGGCCGGTCGCTGCTCGTCATCCATGGGACGGCAGCGTACGGCACACCTGCAGGTAACGCTTAGATAACCCGCTCCGCGGCCCTTGACCCCTCCACGACCGGACCTTAGCGTCACAGCGCGCAGCAAATTTCGGCGACGAGGCCGAAAACTTTCGGAAAGGCTGGACGATGAAGAAGCGCGCTTGGCTCTCCCGCGCCGCTGCTGGCAGCGTGGTCCTCGCACTCGGTCTGTCCCTTGCCGCCTGCGGCGGCAGCAGCTCCGGCAGCGGCGGCTCCGGCACCTTCAAGGTTCTTGTTTACGGTGACGCGAGCAACAAGGTCGAAACCCAGATCGTCGACACGTTCAACAAGACGTCGAAGGTCAAGGCGGTCCTGCAGACCATCCCCGGTGCGGACTACCAGCAGAAGCTGCAGACGATCATCAACACGAAGCAGGCGCCCGACGTCTTCTTCAACTGGGGCGGCGGCAGCATCGCGCCCTTCGTCAAGGCCGGCCTGCTCATGCCGCTCGACGACTTCATCGCCAAGGACCCGGGCCTGAAGTCCAACTTCCTGCCGTCCGTGTTCAACAGCGCGGTGGTGGACGGCAAGTCGTACGGCATACCGATGCGCGGCACCCAGCCGGTCCTGCTCTTCAACAACCAGAAGGTCCTGCAGGACGCGGGGCTCACCGCGCCGAAGACCTGGGACGACCTGCTCAACGCGGTCAAGGTCCTCAAGGCCAAGCACATCACCCCGATCGCGCTCGGCGGCGGCGACCAGTGGCCGACACTGATGTGGTACGAGTACATGTACGACCGCATCGCGGGCCCGGGCCTGTTCGAGAAGGCCATGGGCGGCGACAAGTCCGCCTGGGACAGCGCGGACAGCCGCAAGGCCCTGGCCCAGCTCAAGCAGCTGGTCGACGCCGGCGCCTTCGGCAGCAACTTCGACTCGGTCAAGTACACCGACGGCGGTTCCGTCGCCCTCGTCGCACAGGCCAAGGCCGGCTTCGAGCTGATGGGCTCCTGGTACTACTCGCAGCAGCAGCAGGACAACCCGGACTTCGCCAAGACGGGCCTCGGCTACACCGCCTTCCCGACCGTGACCGGCGGCACGGGCGACCCGAACGACGTCGTCGGCAACACCAACAACTTCTACTCGGTGCTGAAGAAGACCAAGTACCCGGACGCGGTGGCCCAGTTCCTCAAGCTCCAGTACTCGGACGAGTTCGTGAAGGCGCAGATGGCCATCGGCAACCTGCCCACCACCACGAACACCCAGAACTTCCTGGACACCTCGGCCAGCCCGGCGTACTCGAAGTTCCAGTACGACCTGGTCAAGGCGGCTCCCTCGTTCCAGCTCTCGTGGGACCAGGCGTACCCGCAGACGGCCAGCCAGGCCATGCACACCGCGGTCCAGGAGTTCTTCGACGGCAAGACCGACGCCGACGGATTCATCAAGGCCATGCAGGCCCTGCCGACGTCCTGAACCGGGAACCGACCATGACCACCACCACCTCTGCTGACTCCGCCGAGCTCAGGGTGGCAAGGCGCCGGTCCGTTCGCCGGTCCGGCCCCACCGTGGCCCGCCCAGGCTTTGCCTGGGCGGCGCCCGCCACCCTGTTCTTCCTCCTGTTCGCCGTCCTCCCGCTGATCCTGGTCGCGGTGCTGTCCTTCACGAGCTGGGACGGCCTGGGCGCGCCCCAGTACGCCGGCCTGGACAACTGGAAGGCGCTGGTCCACGACCACACGATGATCCAGAGCCTCTGGCTCAGCGTGCTGATCACGGTCCTCGGCGTCGCCGTCCAGACCCCGCTGAGCATCCTGCTCGGCGTGTGGGCGGCGGGCCGCCAGCGCAACCGCGCGATCCTGTCCGCCATCTACTTCGTGCCGCTGCTGCTGTCGGCGACCGCGGTGTCCATCCTGTGGCGGGCCCTGCTCGACCCGAACTTCGGTGTGCCGGCACAGGCCAAGTGGCTGTTCGGGGACGGCAACCTGTTCGGCAAGCAGGCCAGCGCCATCGGGGTGCTGGTGTTCGTGGGCGCCTGGCAGTACACGCCGTTCCACACCCTGATCTACCAGGGCGCGGCCCGTGCCATCCCCCAAGTGCTGTACCAGGCGGCGCAGATCGACGGCGCCGGCAGGTTCCGGCAGTTCTGGCACATCACCCTGCCGCAGCTCCGCAACACCATGATCACCTCGATGATCCTCATGGTGGTGGGCGGCCTGACCACGTTCGACACCGTGCTGATCCTGACCCAGGGCGGCCCGGGCACCGACACCACCATCAGCGCCTACTACATGTACGAACAGGCCTTCAAGAGCTTCGACTTCGGCGGCGGTTCGGCCATCGCCCTGGTCCTCGTGCTCGCCGCCACGATCATCTCCCTCATCGTGGTCAAGGTCTCCGGCTACGACAAGATGCGCAGCTCGTCGGAGGGCCTGTGATGAAGAGGCGTCCCAACTACCTCGCGGGACTCGGGTCCCTGGTCTGGCTGTTCCTGATCGGCCTGCCGCTGTACGTGATGCTGGCCGCCACCCTGCAGAGCCGCTCGGACTACGCGGCGAACGGCCCGCTGGCGTTCCCGAAGCACCTCACGCTGGACAACTACACGCAGGACTTCTCGAACGGCTTCGGCCACTTCTTCCTGAACACCGTGCTGGTCACCCTCGCGGTCGTCGTGATCGTCCTGCTGGTGGTGCCGCCGCTGTCGTACTCCATCGTGCGCAGCCGCGGACGGATCACCACCGGGGTGTTCCGGCTGTTCCTGCTGGGCCTGGCCATCCCGGCCCAGGCCGTGATCGTGCCGATGTTCTACGTGATCAGCAAGGCCGGCCTCTACGACAACCTCATCGGCGTGATCCTGCCGACCGCGGCCTTCTCGCTGCCGGTCTGCGCCCTGGTGCTCACCGGCGTGATGCGCGACATCACGTCCGACCTCTACGAGGCCATGGCGATGGACGGCGCCTCGCCGTCGCGGGTGTTCTTCCAGCTGGTGCTGCCGCTGTCCAAGGGCGGGCTGTCGACCATCGTGGTCTTCTCCGCGCTCCAGGCCTGGAACGGCTTCCTCTTCCCGCTGGTGCTGACCCAGTCCGACTCGTCGAAGGTCATCACGCTGGGCCTCTTCAACTTCCAGACCGAGCACGGCATCGACATCCCCGGCCTGCTGGCCGCGGTCGTGCTGTCGATGCTGCCCATCTTCATCGTCTACCTGTTCGCCCGCCGTGCCCTGGTCCAGGGGCTGATGGGCGTCGGAGGAAAGTGACCGACACCGTGGTCGAAGAGACAGATTCCGCTGCCGCCGCGTGGCGCGATCCCGCCGTGCGGCCCGAGGCCCGGGCGACCGCGCTGATCGCGGAGATGACCCTCCAGGAGAAGGTCGCCCAGCTGTTCGGGGTGTGGGTGGGAGCGTCCGCCGAGGGCGGTGAGGTCGCCCCGCACCAGCACGAGATGGAGGATGAGGTCATCCTGGAGGACCTGCTGCCGCAGGGCCTCGGACAGCTCACCCGGTCCTTCGGCACGGCCCCCGTGGACCCCGCGCTCGGTGCGCTCTCGCTGGTGCGCACCCAGCGCAGGATCGCCGCGACGAACCGTTTCGGCATACCGGCGGTGGCGCACGAGGAGTGCCTGGCCGGCTTCGCCACCTGGGGCGCCACCGCCTACCCCGTGCCGCTGTCGTGGGGTGCCACCTTCAACCCCGGCCTCGTCCGCGGCATGGCCGAGCGCATCGGCCGCGACATGCGCGCGGTCGGCGTCCACCAGGGCCTGGCCCCGGTGCTCGACGTGGTGCGCGACGCCCGCTGGGGACGCGTCGAGGAGACCATCGGCGAGGACCCGTACCTGGTCGGCACCGTGGGCACCGCCTACATCCAGGGGCTGGAGTCCACCGGGATCGTCGCCACCCTCAAGCACTTCGCCGGCTACTCCGCGTCCCGCGCCGGCCGCAACCTCGCGCCGGTCGGCATGGGCACCCGCGAGCGCGCCGACGTGATCCTGCTGCCCTTCGAGATGGCGGTCCGCGAGAGCGGCGCGCGCTCGGTGATGCACGCCTACACCGACACCGACGGCGTGCCCTCCGCCGCCGACGAGCGCCTGCTGACCGGGTTGCTCCGGGAGACGTGGGGCTTCGAGGGCACCGTCGTCGCCGACTACTTCGGCATCGCCTTCCTCAAGACCCTGCACGGCGTGGCCGGCACCTTCGGCGAGGCGGCCGGCGCCGCGCTGGCCGCCGGCGTGGACGTCGAGCTGCCGACCGTGAAGACCTTCGGCGAGCCGCTGCTGAAGGCCCTCGCCGACGGCAGGATCGACGAGGCGCTGGTGGACCGCGCGCTGCACCGCGTCCTGACGCAGAAGGCCCAACTCGGCCTGCTCGACGCCGGATGGGACCCCGTGCCGTCCGCGCTGGCCGGCGCCGGCGAGGACCCCGGGGAACTGCGCGGCACGCTGTCCCTGGACACCGAGGGCAACCGCGCGATGGCCCGGGAGGTCGCCGAGCAGAGCGTCGTGCTGCTCCGCAACGACGGCGTCCTGCCGCTGGACCGGCCCGCGAGGATCGCGCTGATCGGCCCCAACGGCGACCGTCCGAGCGCGGTGCTGGGCTGCTACGCGTTCCCCGTCCACGTCGGGGAGAAGCACCCCGAGGTGCCGATCGGCATCGAACTGCCCACGCTGCGCGAGGTGCTGGCGGCCGAGTTCCCCGGCAGCGAGATCACCGTGGCCGAGGGGTGCGACGTCGACGGCCTCGCCACGGACGGGTTCGCCGAGGCGGTGGCGGCGGCCCGCGCGTCCGACGTGGTCGTGCTCGCGCTCGGTGACCGGGCCGGGCTGTTCGGCCGCGGCACCAGCGGCGAGGGCTGCGACGCCGAGTCGCTGGCGCTGCCCGGCGTGCAGCAGCACCTGCTGGACACCCTGCTGGAGACGGGCACGCCCGTGGTGGTGACGCTGCTGGCGGGGCGCCCGTACGCGCTCGGCCGGGCGGCCGGCGAGGCGGCCGCGATCGTGCAGTCGTTCTTCCCCGGCGAGGAGGGGACCGCGGCGATCGCCGGCATCCTCAGCGGCCGCGTCAACCCGTCGGGCCGGCTGCCGGTCAGCGTCCCGCGCCGACCCGGCGTCCAGCCGACCACGTATCTGGCGGCCCGCCTCGGGCAGGTCACCGACGTCTCCAACATCGACCCGACCCCGGCCTTCGGGTTCGGCCACGGCCTGTCGTACACCACGTTCCAGTGGACCGCGCTGGACGTGGAGGCGCTGCAGGTGGAGACCGACGGCGAGGTGCGGATGGCGTTCACCGTGCGCAACACCGGCGAGCGCGCGGGCACCGAGGTCGTCCAGGTGTACCTGCACGACCCGGTCGCCTCGGTGGTCCAGCCGGTGCAGCGGCTCGTCGCCTACCAGCGGGTGGACCTCGCCCCTGGCGAGTCGGCCCGCGTCCGGCTCGCCGTGCCGGCCGACCTCGCGTCGTTCACCGGACTCGACGGCCATCGCGTCGTCGAGCCCGGCGACCTGGAGCTGCGGCTCGGCGCGTCGTCGACGGACCTGCGGCTGACGGTCAGCTGCACGCTCACCGGCCCGGCCCGCCGTGTCGACCACACGCGCCGCATGCACGCGGAGTTCGCCACGGAGGTCCGGCAGGGCGGCGGCCGCGCCTGAGCCGGAGGGCGAGGGCCCTCACTCCCGAGGCCTCCCGTGCCTCCCGGGCCGGGGATCCGCCGTCAGGCGGGTCCCCGGCCTCCGGCCGTTCCCCGGTGGCCGCACGACCGGGCGCACGCCCCCGGGCGGGGCGTACGCTGCAACCGGACCCCGCCCGGACCCGGCCCGTCGGAGGCGATCGCCCTGATCACGCTCGACCTGCACCCGATCTTCCGCAACAACCGCGACATCGACCTCGCGCTGCGCGAGACCCTCTTCCGCGCGGCCCGCACCGGCGAGGACGTCATCGAGATCATCCCCGGCAAGGGCACCGGCCAGCTCAAGAAGCGCGTGCTGGCCTTCCTCGCGCAGAAGCACATCAAGAAGCTCTACCTCCGCGTCGAGACGGACGCGACCAACACGGGCCGCGTCCTGGTGCGCCTGAAGTAGCCGCGCCCGCCGCGGTATGCGGGCGGTCCGCACGAGCCGCACCCCGAACGATCGGAAAGCCCGCCGAACGGCCCGCGGGGGGAGCCGTCGGGCCGCACACGAACGCCGGCGGCGGGTGCGCGGGGACGGACCCCGCGGCCCCTTCACCAAAGCGAGCCCTCTCCCACGCACGCCACACCCGCGGCGCCGGGCACCCGGCACCCCGACCGGCACCCGCTGCCGGGCCGGAGGCCCCGGCTGCCCGGCCGGAACCCGGCCCCTCGTCCGGCGGGGGCCCTGGGCACAGCTCTCGCCGTGACCCCGTCCGGCCGGAGACCGGCGCGGCTGCGGGGGCCGTCAGCCGGAGAGGCGGGCGAAGTGGTGCCCGGCGGCGAGCATGCCGGGGAGGGCGGCGGCGATGCCCTCCGCGGTGCCGCCCTCGGGGTGGTTCATGTGGCAGATGACGATCGCGCCGCGCGGCGCCGCCGCGACGGTGGTGCGGACCTCGGCCGGGGTGAAGGTGGCACCGCCGTCGCCGTTGACCGAGAACGCCACCGGCCGCTCGCCGAGGTCGGCGACGATCCGCGCGGCGACGTCGTCGCAGTACGCGGTGCCGGGCCGGAAGTGCCGCGGCGGGGCGCCCAGCAAGCGGGTCAGCTTGAGGTGGTTGCCCGCGACCTCGTCGAAGACCTCGCCCGCGTCGCGGGTGCCGGCGATGCCGTACGCGGAGCGCCCGGAGACCGACAGCGGCCGGTGCCTGGTGCCGTGGTTGCCGATCTCGAACAGCGGATCGGCCGCGAGCTGCCGGAAGACCGCCGGATTCGCGTCGATCCAGCGGGAGTTGAGGAACAGCGTGGCCGGGGTCCGGTACCGGCGCAGCACCGCGACGAGTTCCTGGTCGTAGCCGCTGCCGCCCCGGCCGCCGCACGCGTCGAACGTCAGCGCCGTCCGGGGGCTGCCGGCCGGCAGGGTGCGCAGCACACCAGGAGCGTCGAACCCCCAGCTGCGCGGCCTGCGATGGCCGTACCGCGCGACGATCTCCGCCCGGGTGACGGGCAGTTCGGCGATCGCGTGCCGCCGTGCTCCCGCGCCCCGGGTGGGTGCGGCGGACGCGCCGGCCCGTCCCGGCGGGGTGGCCGGCGCCCCCGTGCCCGTCCCTGCCGGGTGCCCCGGTCCCGCACATCCGGCCAGCACGCTTCCCCCCACCGCAGCCAGCACCACGCGGCGGCTGAGCGACATCCTCGCCTCCCTCGCTCCGGCCCCCGCCCGCTGCGACGGCCCTCACCGGGGAAGAGGGGCCGGGCGGCCGCCGCGTTCCCTCGCCGGCCGCGCGGTCGCATGACCCGGGGCGGCGCGCTCACGGGGTGGGGTGGTAGGGATGGCGGGGCGGCGTCGCGGTGGCGCCGGGCAAGGATCCGGGAGGTGCCCGTGCGGGCCGTGGTGTTCGAGGAGTTCGGCGGTCCGGCGCGGGTGCGCGAGGTGCCCGACCCGGTGCCGCCGCGCGAGGGCGCGGTCGTGCGGGTCGAGGCGACGGGGCTGTGCCGCAGCGACTGGCACGGCTGGATGGGGCACGACGCGGACGTGACCCTGCCGCACGTGCCGGGCCACGAGCTGGCCGGCGTCGTCGAGGCCGTGGGGCCCGGCGTGACGCGGTGGGCGCCGGGCGCCCGGGTGACCGTGCCGTTCGTGTGCGCCTGTGGCCGCTGCCCGGCCTGCGCCCGCGGCGACCAGCAGGTGTGCGAGCGTCAGCAGCAGCCGGGCTTCACGCACTGGGGCTCGTTCGCGCAGTACGTGGCGATCCACCGGGCGGACCTCAACCTCGTCGGGCTCCCCGACGGCATGGCCGACACGACGGCCGCCGCGCTCGGCTGCCGGTTCGCCACCGCGTACCGCGCGGTCGTCGCGCAGGGCCGGGTCCGTCCGGGCGAGTGGGTCGCCGTGCACGGCTGCGGCGGGGTCGGGCTCTCGGCGGTGATGATCGCGGTGGCCTCCGGCGCGCGGGTCGTCGCGGTGGACACCTCGGAGGCCGCGCTCCGGCGGGCCGCCGAACTCGGCGCCGCGGTGTGCCTCGACGCCGGCCGGGCGGAGGGCGGCACGGCGGGGGGCGGTACGGCCGCCGCGGTGCGCGAGGCCACCGAGGGCGGCGCGCACGTGTCGCTGGACGCGCTCGGCTCGGCCGCGACGTGCGCGGCCTCGGTGGCGGGGCTGCGGTCCCGCGGCCGCCACGTCCAGGTCGGCCTGCTCCCCGGCGGCGCGACGGCCGTGCCCATGGACCGGGTCGTCGCCCTCGAACTCGAACTCCTGGGCAGCCACGGCATGCCCGCGCACGCGTACCCGGAGATGATGCGCCAGGTCGCGGCCGGAGTGCTGCGCCCCGACCTGCTGCTGGGCGAGGTGATCGCGCTCGACGCGGCGCCCGCGGCGCTGGCCGCGCTGAGCGACGGCTCCCCCTCCGGCATCACCGTCATCGAGCCGCAGCGCTGAGGCGTCCGGTCCGCGCCGGCCTCACGGCCCCTCGGGCTCCCGGCCGCCCCCGCCTCACGGCCCCTTCTGCCACTCCCACTCGGGCGCGAGCCGGCAGGCCATCCAGTGCGTCCGCGCCCACCGCTCCCACACGCGGGCCTGGACGCCCACCGCGTTGACGGTGAAGCGCTGGCATTCGGCGCAGTCCTCGCGGGGCTTGGGTTCGCTGCCGTGGTCGTCGAGGTGGTGGGTGGCCCAGCCGTAGAGGAACGCACCCGGATTGGGCGTGGCCGCGTCCCGGAAACGCGCCTCCAGTTCGCCACACCGGGCACAGTGCAGCACCTCAACACCTCTGCTCACGCCACGAGACTACGGCGTCGCGGCCGGACTCGGGCGCGTTTCTCCCCAGCGCCCTCGAACGGACGGCCGAGCCGGACGGTTCGGCGCGGGGCCCGAAGTCGGTCACCGCGCACACGCGTTCCCCAACGGACAGCGTACGCACAGGGATTGACAGTGCTCAGGCGATACGGCCAAACTCCCCGGGAGAGCGCTCTCCCGATCAACTCCCCGCACAGTCCGCGCCGTTCGCACCCCTCGCGGTGATCACACGGCGCACCGGCGTACCGGCGCTTCCGGCGCGGTCCGTGCGCGGAGCCTCCCCCCAGCCGCTGCCGTGACGCCGCCGCCCGCCGGGCGGCGGCGCGCCCGCGCGACAGCGGCATCACACCCGTGGAGCTGCAGATGAGCATCCTGTCCCACCTGCAACGCAGTATCAGACGGCACCGACCGCTCACCGCGGTCGTGGCCGTCATGGCGCTGGCGCTCGGCGGCGCCCTGAGCGCCACGACCGGGACCGCGCGGGCGGCCGACACCCTGCTGTCGCAGGGCAAGACCGCCACCGCCTCGTCCACCGAGAACGCCGGCACCCCCGCCTCGGCCGCCGTCGACGGCAACACCGGCACCCGCTGGTCGTCCGCCGCCGCCGACCCCCAGTGGCTGCAGGTCGACCTCGGCGCGTCGGCCACCATCAGCTCCGTCACCCTCAACTGGGAGACGGCCTACGGCACCGCCTTCAAGATCCAGACGTCCGCCGACGGCACCACCTGGACCGACGTCTACTCCACCACCACCGGGAGCGGCGGCGTGCAGACGCTCGCCGTAAACGGTTCCGGGCGCTATGTCCGGATGTACGGCACGGCCCGCGCCACCGGATACGGCTACTCCCTCTGGGAGTTCCAGGTCTACGGCACCACCGGCGGCGGCAGCACTCCCCCGTCGGGATCCCTGCTGTCGCAGGGCAAGACCGCCACCGCCTCGTCCACCGAGAACGCCGGCACCCCCGCCTCGGCCGCTTGTTTTTTTAGTGACGGTGGCGGCGGCACCGGCCCGATCCAGGGCGGCGGCGACCTCGGCCCCAACGTCAAGGTCTTCGACCCGTCGACGCCCAACATCCAGGCGCAGTTGGACCAGATCTTCTCGCAGCAGGAGAGCAACCAGTTCGGCGACGCCCGGTACCAGGTCTTCTTCAAGCCCGGCACCTACAACGGGCTCAACGACCAGGTGGGCTTCTACACCTCGGTCTCCGGCCTCGGCAAGAACCCCGACGACGTGCAGATCAACGGTGACATCACCGTCGACGCCGGGTGGTTCAACGGCAACGCCACCCAGAACTTCTGGCGTTCGGTGGAGAACCTCGCCATCACCCCGTCCAACGGCACCGACCGGTGGGCCGTCGCGCAGGCCGCGCCGTTCCGCCGGATCCACGTCAAGGGCGGCCTGAACCTCGCGCCGAACGGCTACGGCTGGGCCAGCGGCGGCTACATCGCCGACAGCAAGATCGACGGCACCGTCGGCCCGTACTCGCAGCAGCAGTGGTACACCCGGGACAGCTCGGTCGGCGGGTGGACCAACGGCGTGTGGAACATGGTGTTCTCCGGCGTCCAGGGCGCGCCCGCGCAGGGCTTCCCGAACCCGGTGTACACCACGCTCGCCACGACTCCCGAGTCGCGCGAGAAGCCGTACATGTACCTCGACAGCAGCGGCAACTACCAGGTGTTCGTGCCGAACCTGCGCACGAACGCGAGCGGCGTCTCGTGGCCGAACACCCCGGGCACCTCGCTCCCGCTCAGCCAGTTCTACGTGGCCAAGCCGGGCGTGTCCGCGGCGACCATCAACGCGGCTCTCGCCCAGGGCCTGAACCTGCTGTTCACCCCCGGCATCTACCACGTGGACCAGCCGATCAACGTGACCCGCGCCAACACCGTTGTGCTGGGCCTGGGTTACGCCACGGTCGTGCCGGACAACGGCGTGGACGCGATGAAGGTCGCGGACGTCGACGGCGTCCGGCTGGCCGGCTTCCTGATCGACGCGGGCACCGGCAAGTCGCCGCAGCTGCTGCAGGTGGGCGCGCCGGGCTCCTCGGCCGGCCACTCGGGCAACCCCACCACGATCCAGGACGTGTTCGCCCGGATCGGCGGCGCGGGCCCGGGTCAGGCGTCCACCGCGTTCGAGATCAACAGCAACGACGTGATCATCGACCACACGTGGCTGTGGCGCGCCGACCACGGCGCGGGCGTCGGGTGGACCACCAACCCGGCGGACGAGGGCCTGAAGGTCAACGGCAACAACGTGCTGGCGACCGGCCTGTTCGTCGAGCACTTCGAGAAGTACGACGTGGAGTGGGCGGGCCAGAACGGCAGGACGATCTTCTTCCAGAACGAGATCGCCTACGACCCGCCGAACCAGGCGGCGATCCAGAACGGCAGCGTCCGCGGCTACGCCGCGTACAAGGTCGACGACAACGTGACCACGCACGAGGGCTGGGGGCTCGGCAGCTACTGCAACTTCACCGCGGATCCGACGATCGTCCAGGACCACGGGTTCGAGGCGCCGACGACGGCGGGCGTGAAGTTCCACGACCTGCTCGTCGTGTCGCTCGGCGGCATGGGCCAGTACGCGCACGTCATCAACAACACCGGCCCGGGGACGTCCGGTACGTCCACGGTGCCGTCGACCGTGACGTCGTACCCGTAGGCCGCACGACGGCCGCGGGCACGGCCCGCGGCTGAACCGGGGGTCGCCGTCGCGCACCGCGGGGCGGCGGCCCCCAGGGGGGTCCGGCCCGATCGCCGACCGGCCGGGCCCTCCGCACATGACCGCGGCCCCGCCGTTCCCGGCAGCGGGGCCGCGGCTCGTGGCCTCCTGACATGACGTCGGGCACCACGAGTTCCTCGCAGTCCGACGGGAGCGGTGGCGCCCGCCCGGGCTGTCGCTGTCATCTTGCATCCCGGAGGGCCGTGCGGTCAGCCCGCTCGGCGAGGTCGGGCGTTCCCCGGCCCACCGGAGACGGCGGGCCGCCGGCGTCGACGGCGAGGGCGGCGGAGGCGGCGTCCAGGGCGAGCGGCCGGCAGTCCTCGCAGGTGCCGCGAGGTCCCGCCGCCGGCGCCCCCGTCCGCTCAGTGGCCGTGCGGACCCCCGTGCCCTCCTCCTGCGGCGGGCACCCGGCCGCGCGGGACGAGGACCAGCGCGATGAGGGCGGCGCCCGCCGCCGCCCCCGCGCAGGCCGCATAGGCGTGGGCGTAGCCGGCCGGCACGCCGTGCTCGATTCCGCTCGCCGCGATGGTGGAGACGACGGCGACACCGATCGAACCACCCACCTCGTGGAAGGTGTTGAGGGCGCCTGAGGCCAGCCCCGACTCGTGGGCGGGCACCAGCGCGAGCCCGATGGTGAACGCGGTGACGAAGACCGCGCCGATTCCGAACGCCGCCACCGAGAGCGACGGCACGACGGTGGACCAGACCCCGGTGCCCGCGTTCGTCCGGGCCAGCGGGATCAGCCCGGCGGCCGTGACGGCCATCCCGGCCGCGGCCACCGACCGGGCGCCCACAGCGCCCAGGAGGCGCCCGGCGAGGTGCGCCCCGGCGGCGGTCGCGACGGCGACCGGCAGGAACGCCAGGCCGGTGCCGAGCGCGCTGTATCCGCGGTCGCGCTGGAGATGCACCGAGCTGAGGAAGAACGCCGCGATGAGCAGTCCGGTCGCGACCAGGATCAGGAACGCGCCGGCCACCACCGGCCGGCGGGTGAGCAGCCGCACGTCGATGAGCGGCGCCCTCGACGCCCGCTCGGTGAGGGCGAAGGCCGCGTAGAGGACGACGGCGAGGCCGAGCGGGACCAGCGCCCCCGCCGAGGCCCATCCCCCGTCGCCGGCCGCGACCAGGCCCTTGATGAGCGCCGCGGTGCCGCCGGTGACGAGGACGGCGCCAGGCAGATCGAGGCGGGCGGGCCGCGGAGGCACGGCCGCGACCAGGGACGGCAGCAGGGCCAGTACCAGCACGCCCACCGGGACGTTGACGTAGAAGATCCAGTTCCAGCCGGGGCCGCTGGTCAGCAGCCCGCCGAGCAGCACTCCCGCGGCCGAGCCGGCGCCGCCGATGGCGGCCCAGACCCCGAGCGCGCGCTGCCGCTGCGGTCCCTCGAAGGTCGAGGTGACCAGGGACAGGGCGGACGGGGACAGCAGGGCGGCGCCCACACCCTGGGCGACGCGGGCGGTCAGCAGGGTGCCGGCGCTGCCGGCGAGTCCCGCGGTCAGCGACGCGCCGGTGAAGAGCACGAGGCCGGCGACGAAGGTGCGGCGCGCGCCGAGGGCGTCCGCCAGGCGCCCGCCGAGCAGCATCAGGCCGCCGAAGGCCAGCGTGTAGGAGGTGACGACCCAGGTCAGGGCGGTGCGGCCGAGGTGCAGGTCGGCGCCGATGTCGGGCAGCGCCACGTTCACCACGGTCACGTCCAGGACCAGCATGAACTGGGCCAGGCAGAGCACGGTGAGCGCGGCCCAGCGGTACCGGCCGGGCGGCCTGTCGCGTTGCGGTACGGGGCTCGTGCTGAGCGTGGAGTCGGTCATAACTGAACTGTACGGCACAGTACAGATGAACTCAACGGTTCAGTTCAGGTCGGTTGACTAGACTGCCGCACGTGAACGACGACACCGCACCCGCCGGCGAGCGGCACGTCCCCGCCGGCCCCAGGGCCGAGCGCAAGCGCGAGGCGATCCTGGCCGCGGCCCGCACCCGGTTCCTGCGGGACGGCTTCGACGCGAGCGTGGACCAGATCGCGGCCGAGGCCGGCGTCTCGAAGGTGACCGTCTACAACCACTTCGGCACCAAGCAGTCGCTGTTCGTCGAGGTCATCAAGGGGGCTCTGGACGCACCGCTGGGCGACACCCTGGCCGGCGCCATGGAACGGCTGGCCGAGAGCGACGATCTGCGCGCCGCCTTCACCGAGGCCGCCCACGCCTGGGTGCGCGAGATCCGCTCGAACCCCGACGTGCTGGCGCTGCGCACCCTGATCGCCCGCGAGGCGCACCGCGTGCCCGAACTGGAGCAGGCCTGGCGGCGTGGCGGACCCGAACTGCACCATCCCGAGGCGCGCGACGCGCTGGAGAAGCTGACGGCGACCGGGCGCCTCGCCATCCCCGACCCGGAGGTGGCGATCATCCAGCTGTACTCGCTGCTGGTCTTCCCGCACCTGGTGTTCCACGCCTACGGCACCGCGGTGGACGACGCGTTCGCCGACCGGCTGATCGTGGACGGCGTCGACATGTTCCTGTCGTACTACAGCCCGCCGGCCGGCTGATCCGGCACGGCGGGCGAACGGCCCCGGCGGTGCCCACGGTTGGGGCCCGGGTTCAGCGGGGCTTGCGGGCCTCGAACAGGGTCCGCGTCGAGTAGGTCACGAACGCCCCCTCGGACTCGATGAGTTCGTGCATGGCGTGCAGGCGCTCGCGGTACTCGGCCACGGTGAAGCCCGGAACCATCCAGATCACCTTGCGCAGGAAGTACACCACCGCGCCGATGTCCAGGAACTCCGTCCGCAGGGACTCGGTCCGCAGGTCCGCGATCTCCAGGCCGGCGGCCTCGGCACCGGCCCGCTCGTGGTCGGGGTGGCGGGCGTTCCTCGCCGCGCCCGGCTGCGGGCCGAGGAAGTACTCGACGATCTCCACGCAACTGGCCGGGCCGACGTGCTGGGCGAAGTACGTGCCCCCGGGCCGCAGCACCCGGGCGATCTCGTCCCACCACACCGTCACCGGGTGGCGGCTGCTCACCAGGTCGAACGCCTCGTCGCCGAACGGCAGCGGCGGCTCGTCCGGATCCGCGACCACCACGGCGCCCCTGGGGTGCAGCAGCCGCGTCGCCTTGGCCAGGTTCGGCGGCCAGGACTCGGTGGCCGCCATCAGCGGCGGCAGCGCGGGCACCCCGGCGAGCACCTCGCCGCCGCCGGTCTGCACGTCCAGCGCCGCGGACACGCCCGCGAGCCGCTCCCCCAGCGAGCGCTGGTAGCCCCAGGAAGGCCGCTGCTCGGACGCGCGGCCGTCCAGCCAGGAGAAGTCCCAGCCGTCCACCGACACGGAGTCCGCCTCGGCCACGAGTTCGTCGAAGGATCGCGTCATGATCACAGCCTGGCAGGCACGACGCGCCCCGCGCCAGAGATTTTCACCGGCTCCCCGCACCGTCGAGAGGCCCGGGACGGAACGCACGCGGGCCCGGCGGACGGGGGTCGCACCCCCGCCGGCCGGGCCGGCGCTCTCAGCGGTCCGGTCAGCTCGCGGTGCAGGTCAGGGTCGGGACCGCGCCCGAACCCGTGCCCTGGAACCCGAAGCTGGTGCTCGCCGAGGCCCCGAGGGACCCGTTGTACGAGGCGTTGGCGGCGGTCACCGACGCGCCCGACTGCGTGACGGTGGCGTTCCACGCGTTGGTGATCTTCTGGCCGCCCGGGTACGTCCAGCCGACCGTCCAGCCGTGGATCGGCGAACCACCGCTGGTCACGGTCACGTTCGCGGTGAATCCACTGCCCCAGTCGTTGCTCACCGCGTACGTGGCCGAACACCCTCCACCGGGCGGCGGGTTGCCACCGCCGGAGGCCGTGGTGGCGGTGACGGCCGGCGAGGCCGCCGAGACGTTGCCCGCCGCGTCGTGCGCCTTGACCGTGTAGGCGTAGGCCGTCGAGGCGCTCAGGCCGGTGTCGGTGAAGGACGTACCGGTGACCGATCCGGCCAACTGGCCGCCCCGGTACACGTCATAGCCGGTGACGCCGACGTTGTCCGTGGACGGCGCCCATGCCAGGGAGACCGAGGACGCGGTCGTGCCGGAGACCGTCGGCGTGCCGGGCACCGACGGCGCCTGCGTGTCGCCGCCCGTGTTCCCGCCGCCCGTCGAGGCGCTGAACGAGAAGCTGTTGGTGCCCAGCCCCTGACCGCCCTGCCAGACCTCGAACCCGGCCTCGGCGTCGATCAGGTAGTGCGCGGTGTTCACCGACCCGCGGCCCACCGCGTCGTCGATGAGCGCCTTCACGTCGAGCCCGTTGACCGAGGTGGCGCCACCCTGCAGGACGTAGGAGATGATCTTCCAGGAGGTCTGGTTACCGGTCCAGACATCCCAGTTGTGCCCGGCCGCCGACGAGGTGCCCGTCTTGCCGCCGAACGGCTGCACTCCGCCACGGCTGTTGAGCCAGATCATGATCTCGGTGCCGTCCGGCTGGCCGGTCGTCGTCGGCGTGGAGTTGATCCACAGGTCGTACGCCACGTCGTAGGCCCCAGAACCGACCTGAGTGGTGCTCCAGGAGCTGGTGGCGCTGCCCAACCGGCTGATCTGGATGGGCAGTCCGCTGTTCGGGGTACAGGCGCCCCAGTGGCAACCCTTGTAGATCGACGGGTACGTGGCCGGCGCGCCGCTCGTCGGCAGGCCGAAGTTCGCCGTGTCCAGCGACCACGCGGTGGCTCCGTTGTACGTGACGCACTGCTGGGCCGTGGAGTTCCACTCGTTCGCCTGGATCGTGTAGTCCCCGGCGGAGATGGTGCCCTGCGGGTCGCAGGTGGTCGTGGCCGCGTGCGCGGACTGCGTCGCCGTGAGCGGCAGCAGCAGCGCGGCCACCGCGGTCAGCACCGCGGCGGCCGGGCGGAGCCTCGGGCGCGGCAGGCGGGGGCGGGCGAGAAGGCGTTTCACTGCGGTGGTCCCTTCACCGTGCGTGTGGGGGGATGGGCCGGTTCACGGGAGCGAATGGGAGCGCTCCCACTCGACGCCGCAACACATGAAGCCAGTACGCCCACGCGCCGTCAAGGGTCCGCGTCGCCTTCATGACCTGAACACAGCCCAGCAGAGGCCGAGTTGGGCTGTCACGCGGTCCGCGGACCAGGCAAAAGACCGTGACGAGGCAGCCGGGCCGCGGACACCGCGTCCTGCCCGGCCCGACGCTGGCGGCCTGTCGTCGAGGCTCGAACGCTCCCGCCCGCGGGACACCCCACCGCCCACCCGAGCACGCCAAGGGATGAACCGGACGCGCGGGCTCCGGGCCCGAACCCACCTCCCCCGCGAGCCCCGGGGGGCCCGGGACTTCACCGCGTCGGCCTCAGTTGTCGGCGATGGCCTCGAACGCCGCGGACAGGGTCTCGCTCTCGTCGTCCGGGACCCAGCGGTCGATCGCCGAGACCAGGTCACGCCGCTCGTGGAACAGGTACTGGTACGCCTGCGCCAGCGCACCGTCGACCGTCAGCACGTGCGTGTCCGAGGGATGCCGTCCCACCAGCGCGCGGTCGAGGATCCCCTGGATCAGGTCGCCCTCCTGCCGGTCCCGCTCCACGACGTTCTCCGGCGCCCCGTGACGCAGCAGCACCTTGCGGACGGTGGCCTCCTTCGCCGCGTTGTGCCGGGCGAAGGCGTCGGCGAGCGGACGAAGATCCTCCGGCTGGTTGGCCTCGCGCATCCGCACGTCCTCGACCATCGCCAGCAGCACGCCGCCTGACGTGGCCAGGCTCGCGCCCAGGCCCGTCGGCACCTTCCGCGCGTCGCGCGCGGCCTGGGCCACGCCGACCTCGGTGGCGCCGCCCCGCCGCGGCGGTGCGGGCGTGCCGCCCGACGCGGGACCGCCGCCGTCGGGAGCGCGTCCCGACCGGCCCCGGTGCGGCCAGTGGAACCTGCCGTGGCGGGAACTGCCGGGCTCGGCCGTGTCCGGCGGCGCGGTCGCCTCGGGGAACGCGGCGGTGCGGTCGGGGCCCGGTCCCCCGCCGGACTTTCTGGGGTCGCTCGCTTCGCTCATGCCACCCGCTCCTCTCCTCGCTGGGGTCCTGGGTCCTGAGCCGTCACGGCCGCTCGCCGGCGTCGGGCGGGCGCCCCACCGGCTCGGCCTCGGTCATCCACGGATCGTCCTCGTCGGGCACCTCGTGCACCGCCGCCTCCTCCGCGGACGCGGCCCCTCCGTCGATCCCGATGTCGTCGCCGTACAGGCCGTCCTGCCGCGCGTGCGCGCCCTCGTCCGGCGCGACCAGCCGCCCCGACCTGCGATCGCCGGTCTCCCCGTCCAGCAGTTCGCCGTCGGTGTCACTGGCGTCACCGAGCCCGTCCCCGGGCCACGGCGCCGGATCGGGCGACTCGCGCCGCAGCCGCCGGTCCAGCGACTCGCCGGTACGCTGCTCTCCCGCGGTGGTGCCGGTGTCCTCGACGACCAGCGGGCGGTCGGGCGGCGAGTAGCCCTCGTCGAGCGCGTCGTCCAGACCGCGGTCCAGCAGAGTGTCCTCCGGTTCGAGCGGCCCCGCGTCCTCGCGGATCTCGCTGCCGTCCGGCTGGTAGACGTCGTCTCCCATGCCGCCTCCCTCACCGGGGTACGTCATGCTCGTACACCCGCTTCGTTCGGTATCGCCCGGTCATCGGTGGCTACGGACATCTCGTCCTCTTCCGTCGCGGAACGCGCCCACCTCCATCATGCGCGCTTTGTCACTATCCGCGCCTGTTTGCACCCCTCTCGGGGCTCCGCCATCCGCACCGACGGGGTGCCGCCGGGGCTTGCTCCGGCCGCCTGCCGCGCCGTCGCGGCTTGTCGCGTTGGGGGCACCTCCCGGCCGAAGGCTGGGGGACCCCGCGCCCCCTGCGGCATCCGGGGTGCCCGGCGCTGCGCGCTGCCGTCTGCCGGTCTCGTCGTGGCTTGTCGCGCAGTTCCCCGCGCCCCCTGCGGGGCTCGTCCAGCCCCCTGAGCGCCGTCGCCGTCGCACGGTTCGCGGTGGTTGCTCGCGCAGTTCCCCGCGCCCCTGGCGGTGCACGTCGGGGGTGGGATCAGGGGCCACTCCGGGAGTGTCTCCTCGAGCTTTGCATGGCGGCTTTTTCCGAAGAGGCGGGCCGGGGCCTTGCAAAGCTCTGCGGGGACACACCCGGATCGTCCCCTTCCGGCCCGTCCCCGTCTGCGGGAGGACATTGGCCGTGCCCCATTTCCCCCGCCGCACGGTGGATCAGCGGGAGGGGGTGGGGAGGAAGTGCTCCCCGCAGAGAAATGTGCGCGGCCCCCGGGTGCCGATACGTACGAACCCGTATGCACATTTCCGAGGAGACGCTTCCGGAGCGCCCCCGACCCCACGAACAAAGGGCACGCACACCAGGGGCGCGAGGAACTGCGCGAACAACCACGACGAGACCGGCAGACGGCAACGCACCGCAAGCGGCAGGACGAGCCCCACAGGGGCGCGGGGAACTGCGCCACAAGCCACGACGAGACCCGCAGACGGCAGCGCGCAGCGCGGGGCACCCCGGAGCCCGAACACACCACCGGCCGGTGGATGACGAGCAAGCCCCGGGTGCAACCCGCCGGCTGCAAAGGTGGGACCGGGGACCCCTGAGTGGAACGGATACCGCCGATCGGGCGGAGCGCAACAACTCCGCGGGGGAAGAAGGGTGCGCGCGGGAAGGACTGGGGACGTGCCCCCCGACCCGAGGACGCGCGGCCAGGACGAACCCGCCGCCCACGACCGCCGCTGGCCGGCACTCGCCGTGTGCCTCGCGGCCGGCTTCATGACCTTGCTGGACGTCAGCATCGTGAACGTGGCCGTCCCGTCCATCAGGACGGGGCTGGACGCGTCGCAGAGCGGCCTGCAGTGGGTGCTGTCCGGCTACGCCCTGATGTGCGGCCTGCTGCTGGTGCCGGCCGGCCGCCTGGGGGACGTCCGCAGCCGCCGGGCGGTCTTCCTCACGGGGCTCGCGCTGTTCACCGCGATGAGCGCGCTCGCGGGCGCCGCGCAGAGCGAGGGTTGGCTGGTGGCCGCCCGCCTCGTGCAGGGCGTCGCCGGCGGCATCCTCGTGCCGCAGGTCTCCGGTTTCATCCAGCAGATGTTCCGCGGCTCCGAGCGCGGGCGCGCGTTCGGGTTGCTGGGGGCGACGATCGGGGTGTCGACGGCGGTGGGGCCGCTGCTGGGCGGCCTGCTGATCGAGGCCTTCGGGACGCAGGAGGGATGGCGGTGGGTGTTCTATGTCAACCTGCCGATCGGGCTGGCCGCGCTGCCGCTCGCGCACCGGCTGCTGCCCGGCCCGGAGCCCCGGCAGGGCGGCCGCGGGCGCAGCGATCTCGACCCGGTCGGTGTGGTGCTGCTCGGCACCGGCACCGCGGTCCTGCTGCTTCCGTTCATGGAGCAGGAGGAGTGGCACGGGCCGCAGAAGTGGCTGCTGATTCCGCTGGCGCTGCTGGTGCTCGCCGGCTTCACGGCCTGGGAACGGCACTACGCCAGGGAGCGTGACCCGCTGGTCGACCTGCGGTTGTTCCGGCAGCGTTCGTACGGGCTGGGGGTCCTGCTGTCCCTACTGTACTTCGCCGGATTCACCGCGGTGTTCTTCATCCTGACGCTGTACCTGCAGAACGGCCTGCACTACAGCGCCCTGCAGGCGGGCCTGTCGATCGTCCCGTTCGCGCTCGGCTCGGTCGCGACCGCGGCGGTCGGCGGGCGGATCGTGGGACGGTTCGGGCGGCCGCTGGTGGCGACCGGGCTGGCGACCGTCGTCGTGGGGCTGCTGGCGACCGCGCTGGCGGTGCACCTCGACACGGGCCGCTCGGCGGGGCTGGCGACCGCGGCGCCGCTGCTGCTCGCGGGCCTGGGCAGCGGGCTGGTCGTGGCGCCCAACCAGACGCTGACGCTGAGCGAGGTGCCGGTGGCCAGGGCCGGAAGCGCCGGCGGGGTGCTGCAGACGGCGCAGCGCATCGGCTCGGCGGCGGGGATCGCCGCCGTGGGCTCGGTGTTCTTCAACGGCGTCGGCACCGTGCGGCCGGACTGGGCGGGCGGGTTCCAGGTGGGCCTGCTGAGTGCGACCGCGCTGGCGGCGCTGGCCCTGGGAGTGGCGCTCACCGACATCGGCCGGGGCACCGGCGAGGCGGAGCCGGCGGGGACGCCGGTGCCGCAGGAGGGTGCGGGCGTCGGGCAGGGCTGAGGTGCATCCGGCCGTCAGCGCACGCCGCGGGGGCGGAACTGGATGCTGATCCGGCCGCCGACCGCGGCCCGGGTCTTGGGGATGGCGTGGTCCCAGGTCCGCTGGCAGGAGCCGCCCATGACGATCAGGTCGCCGTGGCCGAGGGGCTGGCGGAGGGTCGCGCCCCCGCCGAAGCGCGGTCGCAGCAGCAGCGGCCGCGGCTCGCCCAGGGAGAGGATCGCGACCATCGTGTCCTGGCTGTCGCCCCGCCCGATGCGGTCGCCGTGCCAGGCGACGCTGTCGCGGCCGTCGCGGTAGTAGCACAGGCCCGCGGTGACGAAGGGTTCGCCGAGTTCGCCGGCGTAGTGCGCGGAGAGCCTCGCGCGGGCCTCGTCGAGCACCGGGGCGGGCAGCGGGTCCTCGGCGTCGTAGTGGGCGAGCAGCCTGGGCACGTCCACCACGTTGTCGTACATGCGGCGGCGCTCGGCGCGCCAGGGGACGTGGTCGGCCAGGTCCTGGAAGAGGTCGTCGGCGCCGCTGAGCCAGCCGGGCAGCGTGTCGATCCAGGCTCCGCGGCTCAGGGGCGTGCGGCGCACCCCGGCGAGGTCGCCGAGGCCGATCTCCCCGGCGTCGAAGATGGACGCCTGCTGGTGGTGCATGCGTGCCAGAGTAACGCATCTTCGTACACCCATTCGATTGTGGATAACTTTCGACCCCGTCTTTCCGGAAGTGGTTGGATCAGGGCAGGGATGCACACGGGGGCGCGACGCGGTCCCACCGACCGATGGAGAGACGATGAGCAAGGCCCGGAAGGCGGACACGGACCAGCGGCCGGCGGCGTGGGAGGCCGACAGCCACGACGTCATCCGCGTGCACGGCGCGCGCGAGAACAACCTCAAGGACGTCAGCATCGAACTCCCCAAACGCCGGCTGACGGTGTTCACCGGCGTCTCGGGGTCGGGCAAGAGCTCTCTGGTGTTCGACACCATCGCCGCCGAGTCGCAGCGGCTGATCAACGAGACGTACAGCGCCTTCGTCCAGGGGTTCATGCCGACGCTGGCCAGGCCCGAGGTCGACGTGCTGGACGGGCTGACCACCGCCATCACCGTCGACCAGCGGCGGATGGGCGGTGATCCTCGCTCCACCGTCGGCACAGCCACCGACGCCAACGCGATGCTGCGCATCCTGTTCAGCCGGCTCGGCAGCCCGCACATCGGCCCGCCGAGCGCCTACGCGTTCAACGTCCCGTCGGTGAAGGCCAGCGGCGCCATCACCGTGGAGCGCGGGGACAAGAAGGCGGTCCGGGCGACCTTCAGCCGCACCGGCGGGATGTGCCCCCGTTGCGAGGGGCGCGGCACGGTCTCCGACGTCGACCTCAGCCAGTTCTACGACGCGTCCAGGTCGCTCAACGAGGACGCGATCACCGTCCCCGGCTACAAGGGCGGCGGCTGGAACTACCGCCTCTACACCGAGTCCGGCTTCTACGACCCGGACAAACCGATCAGCTCCTTCACCAAGAAGGAACTGCACGACTTCCTCTACCACGAGCCGCTCCGGATGAAGATCGCCGGGATCAACATGACCTACGAGGGTCTGATCCCGCGCATCCAGAAGTCGATGCTCTCCAAGGACCCGGAGGCCATGCAGCCGCACATCCGGGAGTTCGTGGAGCGTGCGGTCGCCTTCACCGCGTGCCCGGAGTGCGACGGGACCCGGCTCAGCGAGGGCGCCAGGTCGTCGAAGATCGACGGGATCAGCATCGCCGACGCCTGCGCCATGCAGATCAGCGATCTGTCCGCATGGGTGCGCGGCCTCGACGACTCCTCGGTCGCCCCGCTGCTCACCGCCCTGCAGCAGACCCTCGACTCCTTTGTGGAGATCGGCCTCGGCTATCTCTCCCTCGACCGGCCGGCGGGCACCCTGTCGGGCGGCGAGGCGCAGCGCACCAAGATGATCCGGCACCTGGGCTCCTCCCTCACCGACGTGACCTACGTCTTCGACGAGCCGACCATCGGCCTGCACCCGCACGACATCGAGCGGATGAACCGGCTGCTGCTGCAACTGCGGGACAAGGGCAACACGGTGCTCGTGGTCGAGCACAAGCCGGAGACCATCGCGATCGCCGACCACGTGGTGGACCTCGGTCCCGGCGCGGGGACCGCCGGCGGCGCGGTGTGCTTCGAGGGCACCGTCGAGGGGCTGCGCGCCGGCGGGACGCTCACCGGCCGGCACCTGGACGACCGTTCCTCCCTCAAGGCGTCGGTCCGGACCCCGAAGGGTGCCCTGGAGGTGCGGGGCGCGAGCACCAACAACCTCCAGGACGTCGACGTGGACATCCCGCTCGGCGTGCTGACGGTGCTCACGGGCGTGGCCGGCTCCGGCAAGAGCTCGCTCATCACGGGCTCGGTCTCCGGTCGCGACGGGGTGGTGACCGTCGACCAGACCCCGATCCGCGGCTCGCGGCGCAGCAACCCGGCCACCTACACCGGCCTGCTCGAACCGATCCGGAAGGCCTTCGCGAAGGCCAACGGGGTCAAGCCCGCACTGTTCAGCGCCAACTCCGAGGGCGCCTGCCCCAACTGCAACGGCGCGGGTGTGGTCTACACCGACCTCGGGATGATGGCCGGGGTCTCCACGACCTGTGAGGAGTGCGAGGGAAGGCGGTTCGACGCCTCGGTACTCGAGTACCACCTGGGCGGCCGGGACATCAGCGAGGTGCTGGCGATGCCCGTCGACGAGGCACGTGAGTTCTTCTCCGGCGGCGAGGCACACACGCCGGCGGCGCAGCGCGTCCTCGACCGGCTCGCCGACGTCGGCCTCGGCTACCTCACTCTCGGGCAGCCGCTCACCACGCTGTCCGGGGGCGAGCGGCAGCGCCTCAAGCTGGCGACCCACATGGGTGAGAAGGGCGGCGTGTACATCCTGGACGAGCCGACGACCGGCCTGCACCTCGCGGACGTCGAGCAGCTGCTGGCGCTGCTCGACCGGCTGGTCGACGCGGGCAAGTCGGTGATCGTCATCGAACACCACCAGGCGGTGATGGCGCACGCCGACTGGATAGTCGACCTGGGTCCGGGTGCGGGCCACGACGGCGGCCGCATCGTCTTCGAGGGCACCCCCGCCGACCTCGTCGCCGCCCGCTCCACGCTCACCGGCGAACACCTGGCGCAGTACGTCGGCGCCTGAGCCGCGGCCCGTCCCGTCCCCGGCCGTGTCGGGGGCGGGATCGGCCGGCGGGACGGAGGATGGGGGCATGCTCTTCGCCGAGGTCGCCCGGGTGTCAGGGGAGATCGCGCGGACGTCCGCGCGGTCACGCAAGACCGAGCTGCTCGCCGAGTTCTTCCGCGCGGCGGAGCCCGCCGACGTGCCCATCGCCATCGCGTACCTGGCCGGCCGGCTGCCGCAGGGCAGGCTCGGCGTGGGCTGGGCGGCCCTGCGCGACCGAGCCGCGCCCGCCGCCGAGGCCACCCTCACGGTGCGGGACGTGGACGCGGCGCTCACTGCGGTCAGCGAGGTGTCGGGCACCGGCGCCCAGGCGGGGCGCCGAGCGTTGCTGCAGGACCTGTTCGGCGCGGCCACCGAGCGCGAGCAGCAGTACCTGCTGGGCCTGGTCACCGGCGAGGTGCGCCAGGGAGCGCTGGACGCGGCCGCCGCGGAAGGGCTCGCCGCGGCGACCGAGGCTCCACCGGCGGCCGTGCGGCGGGCGGTGATGCTCACCGGGGCGCTGGAACCGGTGGCACAGGCGCTGCTGGCACGCGGGCCCGAAGCGCTTGAGGAGTTCGCCCTGACCGTGGGCCGGCCGCTGCTGCCGATGCTGGCCTCCAGCGCCAAGTCCGTCGAGGAGGCGGTCGCCAAGGCCGGGCCGTGCGCGGTGGAGGAGAAGCTCGACGGCATCCGGGTACAGGTGCACGGCGACCACGGCTCCGTCGGGATCTACACCCGCACCCTCGACGACGTCACCGAGCGGCTGCCGGAGATCGCCAGGACCGCCGCGAGCCTGGCCGCGGACCGCTTCATCCTCGACGGCGAGGTGCTGGCCTTCGACGAGGCAGGACGGCCGCGACCGTTCCAGGAGACCGCCGGCCGGGTCGGCTCCCGCGTGGACGTCGCGGCGGCCGCCGAGGCGATGCCGGTGCACGCCGTGTTCTTCGACGTCCTGTCGGTGGACGGCCGCGACCTGCTCGACCTTCCCTACACCGAGCGGCACGAGGCGCTGGAACGGCTGGTCCCCGAAGCACTACGGGTCCGGCGAGCGGTGGTGGCGGACCCCGGCGACGGGACGCAGGTGAGCGCGGCGGCGGAGTTCTTCCGGCACGCGCTGGAACGGGGGCACGAGGGCGTGGTGGTCAAGTCGTCGGACGCGCCGTACGCGGCGGGCCGGCGTGGCGCGTCGTGGCTCAAGGTGAAGCCGGTGCACACGCTCGACCTGGTCGTCCTCGCCGTGGAACGCGGTCACGGCCGCCGCACCGGCAAGCTCTCCAACCTCCACCTGGGGGCACGCGCGGAGGACGGCTCGTTCGTCATGCTCGGCAAGACGTTCAAGGGCCTCACCGACGCCATGCTGGACTGGCAGACCGAACGGCTGGGCGCCCTGGCGGTCGAGGACGACGGCTACACCGTGACGGTACGGCCGGAGATGGTCGTGGAGATCGCGTACGACGGCGTGCAGACGTCACCGCGCTACCCGGCCGGCCTCACCCTCCGTTTCGCGCGGGTGGTGCGCTACCGGGGGGACAAGTCCGCGGCCGAGGCCGACACGGTGGACGCGGTGCGGGCCGCGCACGGCGGCGGCTGAGCGACGGGTGCCGTCAGGTGGCCGCGGGCGACTCCAGCCGCAGCTTCACCTCTTCCTCCTGGTCCCCCGAGGCGGTCCCGATCACCCGCACGGAGAACGCCTCCGCGAGGCCTTCGCGCAACCGGTCGACGGCGTGGTAGCCGCCCTGTGCGGTGACCACGACGGGTTCGGTCAGCCGGCTCGGGCCGGGCAGACCCAAGGTGCGGGACACGTCGAACGTCGCCGACCAGACGATGGGCCGCCCGTTCTCCGCGTCCGACGGCTTGTCCTGCGGCTCGCGATCGGACGGGAAGCTGGCGTGCAGGGCGGCGAGCACGGCGTGCGCGTCCTCCTTGCAGCAGCTGTCGAGCGTGACGGCCACCTCGGCGGCGGTGCCGGCGGGGAGATCCTGCTGGGTGCTCACGACGGTTCCTTCCGGTTCGGGCCGGGCGCCGGTGCGGGCTCATCGGTTCCGGTCGTGCGGACGTATGGCTATGGTCAGCGCATTTCCGCACGGCGGCCGGAGAAACCCCGAGGTCACCCCGATGGCGGCGGGCCGTCCGGTCGATCCCTACCATCGGGGGTATGGCCCGTCGCTCCGCTCGCCCGTCCGTCCCCGCTGTGTGCCCGTGCGGGCTCGGCGCTCCCTACGCCGAGTGCTGCGGCGCGTTCCACGCGGGGCGCGCGGCCGCGCCGACCGCGGAGCGGCTCATGCGGTCCCGATACGCCGCGTTCGCCGTCGGGGACGGCGAGTACCTGCTGCGCACGTGGCACTCCTCGACGCGGCCGGCCGAGCTCCGACTCGACGACAGCCTCCGCTGGACCGGTCTCGACGTTCTCGCCACGTCGGGCGGCACAGCGTTCCACACCGCGGGGACGGTCGAGTTCGTCGCGCACTACCGCGGGGCCGGCGAAGCCGGCGAGCAGCGGGAGAACAGTCGCTTCGTCCGCGAGGACGGCGCGTGGGTCTACGTGGACGCCCTCCCCTAGCCCTCCCTCTGCGAGGCCCACACGCTGCTGTCCACCGGCCAACGGGGTGCCCCCGGGGCTTGTCGGGTTGGGCATCCGTCCTGCCCCTTGCGGTGCGTCGCCGTCGCACCGGCCGGTGGGTGGGTTCGGCCTACGGGGTGCCCCCGGGGCTTGTCGGCCGTCCACCGGCCGGTGGTGGGTTGTTCGCGCAGTTCCCCGCGCCCCCGGTGTGCGTGCCCTTTGTCCGTGGGGTCGGGGGCGCTCCGGAAGCGTCTCCTCGGAAATGTGCATAC
>NZ_FODD01000083.1 GCF_900110255.1 Actinacidiphila rubida | reverse complement strand
GGTCCCAGCCGATCCGCTCGGCGATCACCGTTGCCGGCATCTCAGGCCACTGCTCAAGCAGTTCACGGATCTGCGGCTCGACCACATCTACGATCGAACCCTTCGGCGCCCGCTGATACTTCGGCGGCGCATCGTCCGCGATCGCCCTGCGGACAGTGTTTCTCGCGATGGCCAGCTTCCTCGCGATCGCCCGCACCGGCATCTGCTCGGCGCGATGAAGCCGGCGGATCTCCGCCCAGTCCTCCACGCTGATCACCCATCCTCCCGGCCTGACTCAACGAGCCAGACCCTTGAAGGGGGTCAACTTTCAAGCGCCGCCACTGGTCCACTTTTCAGCCGTCGCCGACACCCGGGAACCGGAGAACATGCCTCCACCGCTCACTGCGGCCGGACGAACGACGCCGGGGTGGGGAACTACCTGATCGCGATCATGAAAAGGCCGGGAAAAACTTGATCGCCGACACGGGAGGGGCGACATCGTGCCCGCGGCCTGGAGCGATCATCACCGATGGCCGTGACGTCACCGGCGAAGGACGGGGCATCCAGGACTGTGTGGTGCCCCCTCCTGTTGGCGTGTGGTGGTGCGTTGGTGCCGGCCTGCACAGCCGCTCTTGTCCTCGCTGCCCCAGTGGGGCCTGGGCTGTGGACCTGGTGTGCCAGGTGGGGGCCGAACCGCAACCGGTTCGGCCCGCACCTGTGCGTATGACGATGGCCGCTGCCTGGTGTGCGTGGTGTCCTGACTATGCGCCCGGGTCGGGTTGGCTGGCTGCGAGGTCGTTGAGAGCGCTGTTCACGACGTGCCAGGACACGGTGAGTGTGTCGCGGTCGGGTGTGTGTGCCTCGCGGAACTCGCGGCGCGGGTGGACGAAATTGCGGTACTCCCGCAGGGCCTGGCTGAAGCGTTCGACGTCGACGTCGATCCAGTCGGCTTGGTGGCAGATGTCGATGAGGGCTTTTAGGCCGATGTAGTCGGGGTCCTTGCCTCGGAGCAGGGATGCGTTGCGTTCCTCGATCACCGTGAGCAGGACGCCTTCGAGGAGGCTGCCCAGCATGATGATCGCGGCGACGTGCGCTCCGTTGGCGTAGCAGGTTTGGGCCTCGTCTAGTCGGCGCTGGAGCAGTGCGGCCATCCGTGGCTCACGGATGATCTCGGCCATGGTGGCCTTGAGTTCGACCGAGGCATGATGGCCGGGGTGTGCCATGGCGGGGTCGCAGACGACGATCCTGGGCCTGCCTCCGGGGTTCTCTAGGCGGAAGCCTTCGTGGACGAGGAAGGCATTGACCGCGTTGACGACGGTCGGCAGGATTCCGGGTTCCTCGAGGTATTCGCGGGCGTCGGCGAGCCGGATGAGGACCTTCTCCAGGTCGGCAGGACACTCGCGCCGCTCGGTCAGTTGCTGCAGGGTCCACTCGTTGCGGTACTCGCCGTCGTACTCGGGAACGTTGACCCAGCCTGCGTTGTGAAGGAACTGGGCGATCTCGAAGCCCCTGCGGTAGTACAGGTGGTCGTCGCCGCAGATGACACGAGCCAGTTCCTTCAACGTATTGCCGTCGAGCGGGCCGAGGACGCTTTCGTGGGTCACGCGACGTCCTCCGTGCTGTCGTCGTCGATCTCATGATCAACGGGCCCGTCGTCGGGGAGCGGGTCGTCCGATGAGAGGTCCAGTGGCTGCCAGGCAGTGGTGGGGCCGGCCACCGGGTTCAGCGGCGCGGGCCGGGTGTAGTTCGCCGGCTTGATCCCCTGGCGGTCGAGCTCACTCCACAGGTCTTCCAGCGCGGCACCCGGATCGAACCGGAAGTCGCTGTCTCGTACCCGCCAGAACTTCCAGCCCACGCGCTGCAGCTCGCGGTCCCTGCGCTGGTCACTTTCGATCTGTTCCCGCGTGGCGTGGTGGAAGGGGTCGCCGTCGCACTCCACGGCCAGACGACCTTGAGCCCCGACCACCACCAGGTCGATACGCTTGCTGCCGGCCGGGAACTGCGGAACCACGTGATAGCCCCGCTTCTTGATCGCCAAGTACACCTGTTGCTCGAACAGTGAATCGAACGGAGCTCGCCGGACGTCAGGCAGCACAGGCCCTATGCCGTCGGCGGCCTCCAGTGCCGCAGGCGGGTTCTGCATGTAAGCCAGGAGGTTCATGCGCAGGTCCTGCGGTTTCAGGCGGTCCGGCGGCACCGAGTAGAACAGCCACATCTGATCCTGGGCCCGGCTCGCGGCCACGTTGTACGACTGCTGCTCGCTCTTGGCACCGCCTGCAGAGCGAGGCGGGTTCGTCACGACCATGGACAGCAAGATGACGTTCCGCTCATCGCCCTGGAACGAAGCCGCGTTGCCCACGCGGATCTTGCGTTTGGCTCGTTCGGTCCCCGGAATCCGCTTTTCGATCATGGACTCCAGGGTCTTGATCTGACCGAAGCCCTGAAGGACGATCACGCCCATCGTCTTTTCCTCGTAGGCAGGGTCCTCAACCAGACGGGCCAGGCACTCCACGATCGCCTCGGCTTCCTTGGCATTGCGGATGCGACCCTCGCGGCCTTCTGTCACGGCGTCCTCGACGAAATGGGTCCGCAAAGGATCGAGCCGCTGAGCGCCGTACTGACGCAACGGCTGGAGCTTGTTGTTGTAGAAGGTGTTCGACGACCAGTTGATGATCTCCGGTACACAGCGGAAGTGCTCTTCGAGACGGATCACTTTCGGGAAGAAGGTGGACAGCAGCTGGTAGAGGTTGGTGTGCGGGGTGTAGAGCTGGCGCAGCCGTGAGGGCATGTCCGGCAGGTGCGCGGCCAGCTTGTCCTGGATGGCCTGCAGCCGGCCGTTGGCCGTGACCGCGGGCGCGCACTGCTTGTCGTCACCGACGACGATCACGCGGGGCGCCAGCCACAGCAAGAACAGCGCGTCCATGCCGGCCTGGCTGGCTTCGTCGACGATGACGACGTCGAAGGCGTCCCGCTTGGCCTGCGCCATCTCCGCGACCTGGGCGATGGGCATGACCCAGGCCGGAACCGCACCCTGGGCCACCGACATGGCGTCGCGAGCTGCCGCGCGGAACCGCCCAGCGTGCCGCCCCTTGCCCTTTCCGTACGACGCCATGTGGGTGCGGTAGGCCTGCAGCGCAGATCGTTGTTCCTGGGTCATCCGCTCGAGGCAGTGTAGCCTGCCCCAGGCGGCTGCCAGCTCACCGGTGACGCATTCGAGCCTGGCTTCGTGCTCACTCAAGTCACCTTGGACCTTGCGCTCCAGACCAGGCGTGCGCTGCCGGCGCACGAACTGCGAAGCTTTCGCCCAGGCCCAGGCCTGCCCCCAAGCACCCAGGCGCTCTTCCCAGCCGGGATCGGCAGCAGCAGTGTCTGCGAGGCGGCGTGCGAGCACGGGATGCGCCGCGCTGAGGACGGCCATGAGTTCGGCGCAGCGACGAGCGCGATGCTCACGCCGGTGAGCATCGGCGAGGGCTTCCAGAGCCCCGGCGTAGGCGTCCACGTCCTGGTCCCGCAGAGCTTGCGCGAGCGCTATGGACTGCGCCGACGGTTGGGAGTCACCTGCGGGGGAGCGAAGCAGTTCATCCCACTGGGCCAACTGGGCGACCGCCTCGTCGGCGGCGCGCCGGCCTCCCAACGCGGCAACGGCCGTGGTGAAGTCCTGCCAATCCGGCCGGGAGGTGAGGGTCAGGCGAATGCCGTGGCGTACCAGAAGCCCGTCGGCGTATTCGCGAGCCGCTCCGAATTCCTGGACATGCTGAAGATGCGCGGCGCGGGCGGCCAGTTCGGCCAGCCGTACCTCCAGATCACCACCGGCGATGGGTGTGTTCACCTGCTGCCAGCGTGTGGACGCACCGGCGGCCGTGGTGAGGGCACGAAGGTAGGCCAGCACTGCGTCGACATCCTCCACCGTCTGCGGCGGATGCCCATCGACGGTGCAGGAGTCCAGCAGCTCCTGGGCGTTCTTCTGCACTTTGCCGGCGAACCGGCCCCGTAGTGCCTTGCCCGCAGCCAGGTGGCCCCGCAGCGCGATTCCTTGAGCCGCCAGCTGGCCCGCCCTGTGCACGGTCAGGTCCCTGGGCACGGACACCAGGCGCAAGCCGACTGCGTCCACATCCCATACTGCCTGGCGCACGTCGTCGGTGACGGCAGCAATGCGCTGCCACAAAGCCATCTCGGAGCGGGAGATCCGGGCTGTCAGCGCCCGGGTGATCCACGAGTCCGGATCCCAGCCGGTGGCGTTGCCAGAAACCCCGAGGTGATGCAGAGCCGTCTGGCAGTTCTCGAGCACAGCTCCCAATTCCGCGGTCACGGACGCGTCGAGACTGGCCAGTAGGTCTCGGATCTCGACTGCGGACGCCGACAGATTCCCGTCGTCCAAGCGACTGGCGGCGAAGACCTCGGCGACACGACTGGGGAAGGGCAACCGGCTGGCGTCAGCAAGCACGCCGCCGACGCGGGGCCGGCCCGCGCCCTCACGCAGCAGCAGAACAAGCTCCTCGACCTGCTCGGCCGCCACAGGCGGCACATCGGCAGCGTCCTGCGGTAGGCGGCCGATCCACCCGTAGGCGTCCGTTCCGGAACGCACACGCTCCACGATCTCCGCGAGTGTCCCCGCATAGCCCGGAGCCACACTGCGATGCACGTACTCGGCCTCGCGCAACGAAATGACCTGCTCGGTGAGCGAGCCGATCCGGCCCTGCACCTCAGCCCGCTCACCGGCCAGGCGGCGGATGTCGGCACGCAGCTCGTCGGGGTCACTGGAGGCCACCTGATCAGTGAGCGCGTTGATGGTGCGTTCCAACTCGCCCGCCCCGTCCTGGCGCGTGGAACTCAGCAGCAGCACGCACAGATCCCGCACCGCTGCCGGGAGCTTTTCCCGCAACACCGTCAGCGCCTGATCACGGGCACTGGTGACCAGCACCCGCTGGCCCTGCGCGAGCAACGCGGAGACAAGATTGGCGATCGTGTGGGTCTTGCCCGTCCCCGGCGGCCCCTGTACGACCACACCGGTCTCGTGCTCCAGACGCCCGAGCACACTGCGCTGCTGAGTGTTCGTCTTCCCGGGGAACAGCGGGTCGTCCCCGAACAGCGCAGTCACCTGATCCCCGCCCCAGGCCAAACGATCCCCGGCCTCGACGTTCATGACCATCTGCGCCAGTCCCAACGGCGCCCGGCCCTCCGAGGCCACCGCCTCGGCAATGTGATCGTAGAACCGCAGCAGCGAGTTGAAGTTCCGTGGACGCATCACCAAAGCTGGCGCGTACGTCACCCGCGCCGCCCTCTCCACGACACGGGGCGGCTCCCACTGGGCGCTAAAGCCCATGGGACGCGTGGTCGCCCGCTCCTGCCACTGCGCCAACTGCTCCAGCGCCTCGGAGCCCAGCGGAGCCATACCCCGAGCGGCGATCTCCTCCGACAAGGCAGCCCCGCGCTCACGTACCCATCCGTCGTCGCTGTCCAGGAAATCCTGGTCTTCCAGACGCAGCGCGCTCTCCGACGACAGCCGCACCACCAACTTGGCCGTGCGACGGTCCACTGACGTCTCCACCCGATGCGTGAACAGGTGCCGATGCACCGTCTCCTCACCCGGACCGACCCACGTCAACAACCCCACGCCCAAGACCAGTTCCGTCTGGTCGTCCTCCTGGGACAACTTCTGGTGCCAGGCATAGATCCGCTCGTACAGCTCGCGCAGCGGCCGCTCCGCCCGCTCCCTTTGTGCCCACCTACGCCAGCGATCCAGCCACGTGCCGTAAGCCCGAAGCACATCAGCAGCCTCTGCACGGCGAACGGAGATTTCCTCCACCGGTTCTGCGCTGCTGGTCACAGGCATCGAGTCGGGGCCGGGACCGTCCTCGGCAAGGGGCGGATCGCCGCCATCGGGGTCCAGGCAACGGGCCGGCTCCACCCAGCCGGCCAGCAGTTCCGGAAGGTCAGGCGCCGCGCTCTGCGGTACATACTCCAAGGTGAGGAGCAGCCCGTCGTCATGAACCGCCGGCCGGCGGACAGACTCCGGTAGGCGCGCCAACCACAAGTGCTCACGGCTGCGGTCGTCGCGTTGTCGCTGATGGCTGCTGTGGACCACGTCGCGCAGAAAGTTCACCAACCCGACGGTCTGCCCGATGACATCGGGATCGCTTGCATGGAGCCGCGGAACGTCCACCATTTCCCCTCTCGGCCGGTGACGAACGTTCCAGGATGGGGCCGGACCATACGCGCAGCACCGAAAACCCAGCAGGATGACCGAAACTGCCTCACGGCGCCGACGGGCTGCGGCGGGCAAGTTCCTTGGCCGGTCCGACCCGGGCCCATTCAGCCGTTGGCCACCAACCCGCCAGAAAGAAAGCCCGATGTGCTCTGACCTGCAGCAAATGCACCTGCCGACCGCCCTGTGTCAGGAGTAGGCGCGGCGGGCGGCCAGGAGGACGGGGCCGCCGGGGACGGTCGTCATGAGCCCCAAGACCGTGCCAAGCGCGCCAGATCGGGCGGGAGTCACGGGGAACAGGAGCGAACGACGGGACCTGGCGCAGCCTCAGCCCAGTAAACCGAAGCGCAGGTCACAGGTCCGACGGAGTACCTGCTCCCGGCAAGCGGGGATCGGGCCGCACGAGTACGACGGGTTCGCTCACCCGCTGCGGTGCCGGCCGCGATGAGCCGGTCCGGGTGGCGTACATCCGGGCAGCACTCGGTCACACCCCCTCAATGACTGCCTGCTGAGTGGCAGCCGCGGCGTGCGGCACCCCCCGCCTTGCAGCCGGCTGCTCGGAAGGAATTGCCGCCCACGCCTACCGGGTCAGGTTTCGATCGCAGTGATGTTGTCAGGGCGATACTTCAACGCCGCCTCTCCGCTTGGCTGAATGGAAGGGAGGACGCGCCGGTTCCGGAGCGACCGGCGCCTGGTGAAGGGCTATCCAGCAGGCGTGTCGCCTTCCTGCTGGCTGTCGGAGAATGCCGCTTCTACGTGACCGGCATCGATCAGCGCACGCTGCAGTGGTGTCCAGCCGGGACCTGGGCCGGAGCGAGCGGCGTCCAGTATCTGACGGGCATAGCGGACGACTTCCAGGTCCTCCCAATGCGGTTCCGACGAGACGGTCAGTAGGCCGGTGACCACGGCCTGTGCGGCGGCGGATTGCGGATGCTCGGCGGCCCGTTGGGCGATCGCACGACGGTAAACAAGGTTCGGCTGCTGGGCTGCTGTCATAGCGGTCAGCTCCAGCCAGGTCTGGTCGTCCATGAAGCGGCAGCGCGCGAAGGAGCCCGTTCCCCGCAGCGCGTCAGCGGGAACGTGCGCGTTCAGCACGCTTCGCCACAGGGCGACGGCGAAATCAACGACGGCCGGGTCCAGCGATTCCGAGGCCACCGTGTGCCCCAGGCTCGACAGGATCTGACTGACGGCATCCGGGCCTCGCGGCGTTCGCGCGGCGAGGCTGGTCAGGAACTGTGCGGCGTCACCGAGGGGGGCGGCAGTGTCGATCAGCGCGGAGGTCACGTACTCGACCGCGGCTTGGGCCTGCTCGCGGTTGATGGCTTTGGTGTCAGGCTGTGCGCGAGGGTGGTCACTGACGGGGAGGGTCAGTGTTGTCTTGAGATCCTCCTGATTGAAGCGGCTCATGATGCTGCTGTGGTACTGGCCGTGGCGCAGCCAGGTGCGGGCCGGTCGCCACGGCTGGTCCAAGGCGAAGAGTGAGTCGGCGTGCGTATAGGTCCAGCCCGGTGCGAGGGCGTGGAGCCAGGTGAGGTTGGCGCCGATCATCGACAGCGCTGGACCGTGAGCCGGCCGTTGATGGAGAAGGGTGTCGACGACCTGCGTCACAGGCGTCGGTAGGTGCCCATGGGCGTTACCGGCTTGTTTTCCACCCCACGTGAGCAGAGCATTCAGCGCCGCGCCGCCAGTTGTGTTCAGCGCCACTTCCAGTGGATCCCGGCCTGGAGCGTTGACGGGCAGGTGGGCCCACCTTGTTACCTGTGCGATCAGCCACGTCACGGCTGGGGCGGTGACGTGGCCGGGAGGGATATCCGCGTTCCAAGAGCGCTGCAGCAGACGGCAAACCACCCTTCTCAGCCTGTCGGCAGCGCTGTCGTCGCGGCCCTCGTCGGGGCGCACTGCGAAGGCTGCCGTGGCTACTGCCTCGAGATGGGTGGCTGCGTCGAGTTCCTCGCGTCGGAATGCCTCGTCGAGGGCGGAGAAGTAGGCGGCACGCACACTCGTGCTGCGTGCAGACGTCGCCACGCCCTCGGGATCTGACGCCCACAGTTGAGGGGAGGCTGAGACCAGTTCAGAAAGGACGCCTGCGTGGAGGTCTCGTTCGGTCTCGCCGTGACGTTCGGCGACCGCAGCGCCTACCAGGGAGGCGACCGCGGCTGCTGGGCCATCCTGCTGAGCTTGGACCGCCAGTGCTGCAACGGGCAGACCGCCGTGCGGCTCTCCTACGGCGATCGTCACTGTGGGCGCGGCAGGACGAGCGGCCGGGCCGGAGATGTTGTTCAGTATCTGCAACAGCAGCGTCCACGAGGTCAGCACAGCTGCAGGAAGCAGCGGTGCCAGCTTCCACACGACGTGCCATCGGGCAGGCAGCGGAGCGCGTTCTGCCGCCTGTTCGGTGCACCACCGATCGATCTCCGTCGTGGTAGGGGCCGGGCCCACACCTTCAGCCAGCGCCTGTTCAAGTGCGGGCAACCGTTCGGGTGCGCACTGCTGGACAACCAGTTCAATAAAGTCCCAGCTCTCCGGGTGCACGACCTGAGACTGCACGACGCGGCCTGCGAGGTCGACGGCAGTGTCCCACCAGGTGGCCATGGCCGGCCCGGAGGTGGCGCAATCGAAAGCGGCGCTCTGAGACAGATGTGCCGTCATCAGCTTGATCTGAATGTCGTCGCCCGTGCTGGCCGTCATCGCACCGGTGCGTACCTCCAGCGGTGTGCCGTGACGGGCCTCGGCAGAAGCGTGATCCAGCAGCGCCCGCATCAAGGGCGCCAGGAACGTGCTGTATCTGTCGTCGTCGACGGCCGTATGCGCCAGGTCAATGGTCCTCGCCTTCCAGGAAGCGAGCCGATCTCCTTCCACGTATTGCCTCACCAGCCCTGCCAGAGCGTGCCGGGCCCCGGCCGCCCGCTTTCCTTGATCTTGCTGAACTCGCTCCGGATCGGCCGCCTCGGCCAGGGCCAGCAGCAGACGAGTGGACTCCCACGTCTCCCATCCAGTGAACTGCGCATCGGCCAAAACGCCTTCCAACACGGCGATCCACTGCCGATTGCGGTCCTCGACCGGAACCCGGCAAGCCCACCACGCAACGGCCTCCGACACCCGACGGTCGCCTTCGGCAGCACGCAGCACCTCCCGCATGATCGGGCTCGCTGTCATACCCGCGTCGATCAGCAGCCTTGCTGCCAAAGCCACAGCGCTTGGCCCCAAAGCCTTCAAAGCACTCATCTGCCCGCGGACCCAGGCGCACACCAGTTGCGGATCCCGCGTGAGCAGCCGCTGCAAGTACGGCATGGCCGGCCACCGACTGCCGTCGGGCAGCAGCCGCTCAGCGGGAAGCAACTCCAGCCAGTCCGCGCTTACCGCGGCGCGCAGGAAGTAATCCCCCGCCCGCGGGTCGGTCATCAGTTTCACCTCCCGGGCATCCGCCGCGGTCGGACGTTCCAGCATGGCGATCGCGCGGAGCCGTGCCGCCCGCTCAGGGAGGCCCAAGAACAACTGGTCGATTGCGGCAATCAGGCCGATGAACACCGCTTCGGCACGCTCAGGGCTGCTGGCCGAACCATGCAGCACCCCCGAGGTGTCCTGATAGAACTTCGTCCAGGACTCGCGGGCCGCAATCCGCTCGGCGGCCCCCGCCTCGCGCCCCGTCTGCCGCAGCACCAACGATCCCACCTGCCGGATGCGTGCGCCGCCGGGAAACGCCTCCTCGGCCTCCAACTCAGCAACCGCGTCGGCAAGGTCGGACAGTGCCCCGGCCAAATCTTCCCGCTCACCATAGGCAGCCACCAGAGCCTTCGCGCATTTGACCACGCTTCTCTGCGCGGTCTGGATCCCCGGAGACTCGCCGACAATCTTGAAGATGCTGTCCAGCGCACCCCGGCAGCAGGACTGGGCCACCTCGGCAGAGGCCGGCAACAGCCCAGGATCGGTCAGCAATTTATGTGCGGCGCGTAGGAGATCCACTGCTCGCTGGCCGTTGTCGCCCTGTCCGCGTAGAGCCTCGGCAAGGTCAGTGCGCAGCACGGTCGCGGCGCTCGCCATGTCAGTCACCTGCCACACGGTAGCCATGTACCCCATCGAGCGGACCTTTGGCGGGCCCGGCCCGCGTGACTCCGCATCCTGCCGGCAGGGACGGCGATCGTCCGGCTCGAATGCTGGACAACGCGATTGTCAGAGGCCGGGGGGACCACTGAGCACATTGTGGAGGCTCCCTCGCGGGGTGCACCTCACTCCTGAGGCTGCATCCGAGACTTCGGTCCGGGCGGTCGCCGGTCCAACGCCTCAAGTACCTGTTCGCTGAACGTATCCAGAACCTGGTCTCGGACGTCGCCAGCATGGTTGAGCCACCCGCCCATGCTCGATTCGAGACCGTCGCGGACCCTGGCCTTGCGCACATCGCGCGTATCGCGCAGAGCTTCCTCTGACTGTACGTAGGCCCGCGTCCGGCGAACGGATCGGACAAGCATGGACACGGACCGCAGTCTCAGGTATTCCCGCAGCCCACGAGCCAACACCACCGCCATGGGCGTAAAGGCCCGCGCGATGTGCGACTGCGCATATGCCTCGAACTGCTCGGCCGGCGCTGCACTGTGGCGCGCCAGTTCGGCAGCCAGAAGACCGACGCTGCCATCAGCGATCCGCAGCGCCGAGTTGCGCGTCCAGACAAAGGCGGGACGCGCGGTGAGGTGCTCGTGCGCATCCACGTGCCGGAGCAGCGATGCGGCGTTGGTGTGAACGAAGAACGTCGATGTCGGCACGTAGTACCGCCGGTACAAGCTGACGGCCTTGGTGTCCGGCCGTACTTTGTCGATGTACTCAGCCATCTGGAACAAGTCCGCCGAGCGGCCGGGAGTACCAAGCGTCGAAACGGTGAGGTCGATCAGTTCCTGCGGAACCGTCCCGTCGTCGACCAGATACTTGAACAGGGCACCAGCGGACTTCGCGTTCGCGGCCTTCAGGCGGCTCACGCCGTTGGGCTCATACAGGCAGTACAGACCCTGCAGGGCAGCCTCCAAAGCCAGCCGCGCACTGACGGCAGTGGCTTCGTTCAGGCCGGCGCGGGCGGCTTTCCTGGCCTCTCGTTGCAGATGAAGAACCCGAAGGAGCGCGAGCTGTGCAACGTGTGATCCATCGGTGTCGGCGTCGTCGGGCCAGGTGGCCAAGGTGATCAGCTTCCGGGCACCGGCACGGATCCGGCCTCGCCTCAGCATATCCGCGCTGGGCAGCAAACCCCGGAGGACGTTGAACAGCGATGCCGTGTCTTCGACGTTCATGCCCGCAAGTGTGGGACTCAATTGCGCAAGCGTCACACCCATTTGCGCGGCTCCGGCCCGCCTCGGCTCGGGGCTCACCCTGCCTTAGAGGGCGGGACATGGCGTCTTGTCCGAGTTGGTTCTTGCTAGGGCTGTGACCTGGAGTGATGCTGGGCGGCGATCCGTGGCTGTCACGCGTTCTGGTGAAATGGCTCGGGTTTGTGCTCGTGCCGCGTGCGGCGATGGTGGACTGGGTGGGTGATCGAGCGGAACGGTTATCCCACGGATGTCACCGATGAGCAGTGGGCGCTGATCGAGCCGGTGATCGCGGCGTGGAAGGCGGCGCGTCCGTCGGCGACCGGGAACGTCAGCCGGTATTCGATGCGCGCGGTCGTGAACGCGATCCAGTACCAGAACCGTGCCGGCTGCTCGTGGAGTCTGCTGCCCAACGACCTGCCGCCGTACTGGACTGTGAAGTACTTCTTCTACCAGTGGCGCGACGACGGGCTGGACGCGACGATCTGCGAGTTGCTGCGCACCCGGGTGCGCGAGCGCGCCGGGCGCACCGAGGATCCGAGCCTGGTCGTGCTCGACGCGCAGTCGGTGCACGCGGCCAACAATGTTCCGGCCGCAACCACGGGTAAGGATCCTGCCAAGCGCGTGCCGGGCCGCAAGCACGGCATCGCCGTCGATATCATGGGGCTGATTATCGCGGTTGTGGTGGTGGCCGCCTGCGTGCACGACAACCAGGTCGGCACCGCGCTGCTGAGCAAGGTCGCGGCGGCCACGAGCAGCGTCAAGACGGCGCTGGTGGACCAAGGATTCAAGACTGCCGTCGTCGAGCATGGCGCCGAGTTGGGCATCGACGTACGCATCGTCGAGCGCAACCCGCGCGATGCCGGGTTCGTCCCGCAGCCGATCCGCTGGAGGGTCGAGCAGACCTACGGCACCCTGATACTGCAACGGCGTTTGACCAGGGACTACGAGAGCAACCCGCGGACAACCGAGTCGAGGTTGTACTGGGCTGCGTCGACCATCATGCTGCGCAAGCTCACCGGGACCGCCGCGCCGAGCTGGCGTGGAGCATGACCGAGCAGCCTTACACGCTCTCCGCGATCCTCGTGCGCCTTGATGCGCGCGAGCAGCAGATCGAGGCACAAGCCATGGCGCTGCGCACGCAGATCGAGCAGCTCACGAGCCACCTCGGCGAGCTTGAACGCCAGCTCGAGCATGTCCAGATCACCCGCAAGACGCTCGCCGACCTGCCCGAACCGGACCTGCCGAGCGCGCCACCCGTCACTCAGGATCCGCCCGAGCATCCCGCTTACGAGCAGATCCTCGCCGCCCTTGCCGCCACCGACCGGGCCATGCGTGCACGCGAGGTCACCGTGGCCATCGAACTGCCCGCCACGGCGACCAACGTCAACAACGTGCGCCACAAGCTCAAACGGCTGACCAGCCGAAAACCTCATCGTCGAGGTCGAGCAGGGCCTGTTCGCCCGCATCCAGGCGTAGGCGCTCCACAACCCCGCAAAATCAGCAGCCGACGACGCCCCAGCGAATCGGGCATGTGGCCATGTTCCGCCGTCTCACATGGTGCTCGCGCTGCGCTGGTTCCCCGACGATACCGGGTCAGGCGGTTGGCGCACGTCAAAGCACCGTGCGGCCCCGCCGTCGAAAGACGGGCCGCACGGTGCTCCGGTAGAGGCTGTCTTAGCTCACCCACACCCGGCGCCACGATGGGTGGCGGCTAAGGGTCCGTCCACGACGGCGCGTTACGGCTTCCGGCTACTCGGAGATCCAGGTCCAGAACTGGTCCGGGTAGGGACCGTATGGCCATGTGTCGATGTTTGCGTTGTTATCCATAGAAGTGCCCGCGATACCCATGTCTAAGCCCTGCGCGGTCTCGATCACCCCATTCGCTGTGGCGGTCCAGAGTTGCGTGTTGAAATTGCCGTTCGCCGCATTGACGCCGCAGGGCTCCAGAGTGACGGGGTTAGTGCCGCCCTGCGAACTGTACGTCGCGCACAGCGTGTCGTCCTGGGCGGGCTGAAGGTAGAACCAGCCAGAATGACTGGCAGAAGGGTTGACGTACCAGTACTGATCGGGGTAGAGCCCGCAGTCCCACTGATCCATTCGTGCTCCTGCGACGACGACATCGCCGGGCACGGACACGCACCGACCCGACATGTAGCTCTCGATCGCCACCCGAGTGCCCTCGGACGCCGAGGCGGCGACCGGACTGGCGAACAACGCGACGGCAGCCAGGAGGCCCACCAATAAGGCAGACCACCTGCGATTCCATTTCCATGGAGCAAGTGCCGTTGACAACGTGATCCTTTCAACGAGAGAAGCCCGTCAGATGCCTGCGGCAGAAGGCGTGGAAGTCTCACGCCGACAGGCCGCCGCGCGAAGAGAGGCAGGTACGTGCTGAACCCCCGAACCGCTGAGCCCCCGTACCGGCCGCGCCGCGAAGCGTAGTTAAACGATTCCATGCGAGCACTCGAACGGCTAGGCCTTTTGCACGCTCGCGCAAAAGCTCTGGTAGACGCGGGACTTGGAGGTCTGCGGGTTCGACTCGTAGTCCCGCACCAGGCGCCGGTGGAGCATCGAGGTGCCGAGCCTCTGCTCCACTCTCCAGCGGATCGTTAGCTGGGGGCC
>NZ_FODD01000082.1 GCF_900110255.1 Actinacidiphila rubida | reverse complement strand
CGTCCGCGCCCTCGGCATGGACGTCGGCCTGTGGGTCGAGCCCGAAGCCGTCAGCCCCGCATCCCGGCTGTACGCCGAGCACCCCGAGTGGGCGTACCGCGTCGAGGGCCGCCCCGCGACGCTCGTGCGCGAGCAGCTGCTGCTCGACCTCGGCCGCTCCGACGTGCAGGACTTCGTCATCGGCACGCTCGACCGGCTGCTGACCCGGCACCGCATCGACTACCTCAAGTGGGACATGAACCGGCCGCCCACCGAACGCGGCCGTCCGGACGCGGGACCGGCGGGGGACCTGGACCTCGACGCCGCCCACGTGGCCGGCTACCTGCGCGTGCTGGACCACCTGAGGACCCGCCACCCCCACGTGACCGTCGAGGGCTGCGCCGGCGGCGGCGGCCGGATCGAGCACGCCACCCTGGCCCGCACCGACGTGGTCTGGCCCAGCGACAACACCGCCCCGCTGGACCGCCTCGCCACCCAGTTCGGCTACCTGCACGCCCACGCGCCGCACACCATGAGCTCCTGGGTCACCGACGCGCCCGGTGTGTTCGACACCCGGCCGCGCTCGCTGGCCTTCCGGTTCGTGCTCGCCGCGGCCGGCGTCCTCGGGATCGGTGCCGACATCCGGCGCTGGAGCGCCGAGGAGCGCACCGAGGCCGCCGCGTGGGTCGCCCGCTACAAGGAGATCCGCACGGTCGTCCACCACGGCACGGCCCGGCTGCTCGGTTCACCCGACCGGGCCACCTGCGGCGTGCAGTTCGACGAGGCGGACGGCCCGCGGACCGTCGTGGCCGCCTGGAACACCGGCCGCCTCGACGGCGCCCCGCTGATGCCCGGCCGCCCCGACCGGCTGCGGCTGCGGGGCCTCGACCCCGCGGCCCGCTACCTCGACGCGGCGACCGGCACCCTCTACAGCGGCGCCCACCTGCGGCACTCCGGCCTCCCGCTGTCCTGGAGCGCCGGCCACGACGCCGAACTCGTCGTCCTGACCAGGCAATGACGGCGCCCCCGCAGCCCGCCTCACTAGAGTCGCCGACAGGCCCGCACCACGAGGAGTCGACCCGCACCATGAACGCACCCGCAGCCGCCGCCCGCTTCACCGGACGGGTCGCCGTCGTCACGGGCGCCGCATCCGGGATCGGCGCCGCCACCGCGGAACGGCTCGCGGCGGAGGGTGCGGCCGTCCTGCTCGCCGACGTCGCGACCGACGGCGGCGAGGCCGTGGCCGCCGGCATCCGGGCCGGCGGCGGCCGCGCGGAGTTCGTCACCGCCGACGTCTCCTCCCCCCGGGACTGGGAGCGCGTCGCCGAACGGGCCCGCGCCGCCGGTCCGGTGGGAGTCCTCGTCAGCAACGCCTTCACCGTCGACGTGAAACCCGCGCACCTCACCACGCTGGCCTCCTGGGAGCGGCAGCTCGCGGTCAACCTCACCGGCGCCTTCCTCGGCTTCACCGCCCTGCTGCCCGACCTGCGCGAGCAGCGCGGCGCGGTCGTGCTCACCTCGTCCGTGCACGCCCACCGCGGCCTGCCCGGCCACCCGGCCTACGCCGCGTCGAAGGGCGCACTGCTCTCCCTGTGCGGGCAGCTCGCGGTCGAGTACGGACCCGAGGTGCGGGTCAACGCCGTGGTGCCGGGGCCCATCCTCACCGCCGCGTGGGACCGGGTCTCCGAGGAGGACCGGGTGGCCAGCGTCGCCGAGACCGCGGCGGGCCGCTTCGGCACGCCGCACGAGGTCGCGGCCGCCATCGCGTTCCTCGCCGCCGACGAAGCCGCGTACATCACCGGATCGAGTCTCGTCGTGGACGGCGGCTGGAGCGTCGTGAAGTCCTCCGCCTGACCGCCGCACCGACCGACCCGACCTTGCAGAAAGGCAGAACGACATGACCCCATACGCGCGCCGCGGGGTGCACGGCCAGACCGTGGAGACCCTCGCGCGCCGGGTCCTCAGCGGCGAGATCCCGGAGGGGGCGACGCTCGACCTGCCCGCCCTGCAGAGCGAGCTGGACGTGAGCCTCACCGCGCTCCGCGAGTCGCTGAAGGTCCTCGCGGCCAAGGGCATGGTCGACGCCCGCCAGAAGCGCGGCACGTTCGTGCGGCCGCGCGCCGACTGGAACCTGCTCGACGCGGACGTGCTGCGCTGGCAGTTCGCCGGGGGCACCTCGTCCGGTGCCGACCTCGGTCTGCTGCGCAACCTCGGCGAGGTCCGCGGCATCATCGAGCCCGCCGCGGTGCGGCTGGCGGCCGTCCGCCGCACCGAGCAGGACCTCGACGCCCTCGACGACGCCGTCGCCGCGATGGGGCGGACCGGCCTCGGCGCCTCGCACGCCGTCCAGGCCGACCTCGCGTTCCACCGGGCGCTGCTCGCCGCCACCCACAACGAGCTGCTGGAACGCATGGAGATGGTGATCGAGTCCGGTCTCGCCCACCGCGACGAGATCGTGCACGCCTCGCCCCACGGCGAGGACCCGGTGCCCAGCCACCGCGCGGTGCTGGACGCCGTCCGCGCCCAGGACCCGGACGCCGCTGAGGCGGCCATGCGGGCCCTGCTGGAGCAGGCCGTCCGCGACCTGGACCTGGTGCACGGCGCCGGCGGGGCCCGGAACGGCGACACCGCGGGCGCCGAGGCCCGCGGCGGGCAGGACGACACGACCGAAGGCAGCAGCGGCACAGGCAGCACCGGCGGCAACGGAGCCGGCGGCCAGGGAACCCGCGCACCCCGTCCGGAGGACACCCCGTGAAAATCGTCCGCATCGAGACCTTCCTGGTGGCCCCACGCTGGCTGTTCTGCCGCGTGGAGACCGACGAGGGGCTGGTCGGCTGGGGCGAACCCGTCGTCGAGGGCCGCGCGGAGGTGGTCCGGGCCGCCGTCGACGTCCTCGCCGAGTACCTCGTCGGGCAGGACCCGCTGCGCATCCAGGACCACTGGCAGGTCCTCACCAAGGGCGGCTTCTACCGCGGCGGCCCGATACTCTCCAGCGCCGTCGCCGGCCTCGACCACGCCCTGTGGGACATCGCGGGACAGGCCTACGGCGCGCCCGTGCACGCCCTGCTCGGCGGGCCGGTCAGGGACGCGGTCCGCGTCTACGCCTGGGTCGGCGGTGACGAGCCGTCGCGGCTCGCCGAGGAGATCAGCGCACAGATCGAGGCCGGCTTCACCGCCGTCAAGATGAACGGCGCCGGCCGCACCGACCCCCTGCCCACCCCCGCGGGGACCGCCGCCGTGGTGGAACGGCTCGCCGTCGCCCGCGACGTGCTCGGCCCGGGACGCGACGTCGCCGTCGACTTCCACGGCCGCTTCAGCCCGGCCGGCGCCCGCCGCGTGCTGCACGAGATCGCCCCGCTGCACCCGCTGTTCGTCGAGGAGCCGCTGCTGCCCGACCAGGGCCACCTGCTGGGTGCGCTCGCCGCGTCCACGCCCATCCCGCTCGCCACCGGCGAACGCCTGTACGGGCGCGCCGAGTTCCTGCCGGCCCTCACCGCGGGCATAGCCGTCGCCCAGCCCGACCTGTCGCACGCCGGCGGCATCACCGAGGTCACCCGGATCGCCGCCCTCGCGGACACCTTCGGCGTCCAACTGGCCCCGCACTGCCCGCTCGGCCCCATCTCGCTCGCCGCGAGCCTCCAAGTCGCCTTCTGCACCCCGAACTTCCTCATCCAGGAGCAGAGCCTCGGCATCCACTACAACAAGGCGGCCGACCTGCTCTCCTACGTCGTCGACACCGAACCGTTCCGGTTCACCGACGGCCACGCGCACCGCACCGACCGGCCCGGGCTCGGCATCACCGTCGACGAGGCGGCGGTCCGTGCCGCCGATCGCGCCGGGCACGCCTGGCGCAACCCCGTGTGGCGCCACGAGGACGGGGCGTTCGCCGAATGGTGAGCGGGCCCGTGCCGCTGCACGTCGCCACCGACCCCACGCACGGCGGCCGTTGGACCTCCCTGCGGGCCGGTGACCGCGAGTGGCTGTGGCACCGCACCGAACCGCGCCGCGAACAGGCCGTCCCCGGCGACGCGTTCGCCGACGCGGGCGGCCTCGAGGAGTGCGTGCCCACCGTGCGCGGCCGTCCCGACCACGGCGACGCCTGGACCCGCCCGTGGACGGCGGTCCCGGGCACTGCCGGCGGCCTCGGGGGAGGCGGCGTGGCGGGTGAGGGACACGGCGGCACGTACACCGTGGAGTGCCCCGACTTCCGGCTCACCCGCACCCTGCGCGCCGTCGAGGGCGCCGTGGTCGCCGACTACCTGCTCACCGCGACGCCCGGCTACCGCTTCGTGTGGGCCGCGCACGCCCTGCTCGACGTCTCGCCGCACGGAACGGTCGCCCTGCCCGAGGGCGCGGCGGGCCGCCTGTACCCCGACGGCGGCGCCGGATGGCGGCCGTTCCGCTGGCCGCACGCCGCGGGCACCGCCCTCGACCGGCTGGGTCCCGACGACGGCACGGCCGTCGGCGCCGTCGTGGACTGCGACGAGGCCGCGGTGCTCGACGGGCCGGATCGCCTCGCGTTCACCCTCGAAGCCGAGGGGCAGCCGGTGTCGGTGGCCCTGTGGCGCAACCTCCGCGGGTTCCCCGACGACGTCCCCTACCGGTCCATCGGTGTCGAGCCCATGCTCGGCCGGGTCTTCGGCGTGGCCGAGGCGGGGGAAGGGGACGCCGCCCGCGTCCCCGCCGAGGGGGAGGTCCGGTGGCGGCTCACCGTCCGGGCGGAGGCGGGCAGTTGACCCTGTGCGCCCGTTCGCGTGGACACCTCCGGCCCGGCCCGTCCCGCACGCCGTCCCCGTGCCACCCATCCGCAACGGCCGGCCGGCACCGGCCCCTTGAGAGAGGAACCCGCACGTGGACCTGCTGACCGCGCTGCGCACCCACCGCCTGGTCGCCATCGTGCGCGGCACCGACCCCGAGGCATCGCTGCGGGCCGTCCTCGCCCTCGTGGAGGAGGGCGTGTCCCTGGTCGAGGTCTCGCTCAGCGGCGAGGGCGCGCTGGACGTGATCGCCGCGGCCCGCGCCGCGCTCGGCCCCGACGCGCTGCTCGGCGCCGGAACGGTCCTCACCGCCGACGACGCCCGCGCCGCGCACCGGGCGGGCGCCGGTTTCGCCGTGACCCCGGCGCTCGGCGAAGGGGTCGCCATCGCACGGGAGCGGGGAATGCCGGTGCTCGCGGGCGTGATGACGCCGACCGACATCGTTGCCGCGCAGGCCATGGGCGTCACGGCGTACAAGATCTTCCCGGCCCAGCAGGCCGGCGGCCCCGCATATCTGCGGGCGCTGCGCGGGCCGTTCCCCCGCCTGCCGTTCGTGCCCGTCGGTGGCGTGGACGCGGCGGCCGCCCGTGCGTACCTGGCCGCCGGGGCGCTCGCGGTCGGCGTCGGCAGCCCCCTGCTGGGCGACGCCGCGGACGGCGGCAGCATCGCGGAACTGCGGTCCAGGGCCGCGGAGTTCCTCGACGCGGTCGGCGCCGGAGCCGGTCACGGCTCCACCGGTTCCGCCCGCCCCGCGCCCGGTTCGGCGCTCGGCACCGCGAACCCCAGCGGATCCACCGCGGGTTCGACCACGGGCGCGCGGAACACCGGCGCATTCGCCGCGGGCCCGGCGGGCGGTTCCGCCGACCCGGACTGACCGGACGCGGACCGCCGCGGCCACCCGGCCCCACTCGCCCCACCACCCGCCCGCCCCGACGTCCCGGAGAGCCGCCCATGCCTCCCGCCCACCCCGGCACCACGCCCGACGACGCTGCCCGGCCGCTGCCGCACGGAAGGGCGCGGCTCCTGCCGGACCTCGGCACCGGCCCGGTCGTCTGCGTCGGAGAGACCATGGCCGCGCTCGTCCCCGACCCGGTGGCACCGCTCGCCACCGCGGCCGGACTCGCCCTGGCCGTCGCGGGCGCGGAGTCCAACGTCGCGATGTACCTCGCCGACCACGCGGTGCCCGTGCGCTGGGTGTCCGCGGTGGGCGACGACCCGTTCGGCGCGCGGGTGCGGGCGGAGGTCGCCGGACGCGGCGTGGACGTCACGGGTGTCCGCACCGATCCGGCTCGTCCCACCGGCCTGCTGGTGAAGGACCCCGCCCCGGACGGCACCCGCGTCCACTACTACCGGCGCGGTTCCGCCGCCTCCGCGCTCGGCCCGGACCTGCTGGCCGACCCGGCCCTGTCCGGTGCCGCGCTGCTGCACCTCACGGGCATCACGGCGGCCCTCTCGCCGAGCTGCCGGGCGCTCCTCGACGCCGCGCTCGACGGCCCGGTACCGGTCAGCTTCGACGTCAACCACCGCCGGGCGCTGTGGCGGGACGGCTCGGCGCCCGCCGTGCTGCGCGACCTCGCCGACCGCGCCGACGTCGTCTTCGTCGGCCTGGACGAGGCGCAGGACCTGTGGGGAGCGTCGCTCGCCGCGGCACAGGACGTCCGCGCGCTGCTTCCCGGGCCCGCGCTGCTCGTCGTCAAGGACGGCCCCCGCGCCGCGACGGCCTTCACCGGCGCGGCCCCGGGTGCCACGCCCGTCACCTGTACCGTGCCGGCGCCCCGGGTCGACGTCGTCGAACCCGTCGGCGCCGGCGACGCCTTCGCCGCGGGCTTCCTCGCCGCGCTCCACCGCGGCGAGCCCCTGCCCCGGTGCCTGCGCCTTGCCCACCTCACCGCGGCCGCCGCCCTGCGCGTCCCCGCCGACCACGGCCCCCTGCCCCCGGCCGAGCGGATCGCCGCACTGCTGGCGGCCTCCGACGACGCCTGGTCCCGGCTGACCGTGCCGGAGGCGCGGCGCGCGGCGGAGCCGGACCCGGAGGCGGCCGCGACGCACTGAGGGCGTCCCGGACGCCGTCTCCGCCGCGCCGTCCGCGCCCCGCGAGTGCGCCGCGCGGCCGCGACCACTGAGCCCGGGCCCGGTGTCCGAACGTCTGGCGTGGCCCGGCCCACGCCCGAACCGGCCCCGGGCCGGCATCCACCGCTGCCGCGTCCCCGCGGCGTCCGTCCGGCGACCCCACCCGGCGCCGGTGAAACCCGCATGCGGGCGCGGCGGCGGCTCTGACAGCATGCCCGGATGCCGAACCAGCACCTGGAACCCGTCGTCGTCCGCCACACCCTGCGCCTCCCGGCCTGCGCCGGGCCGAGCGGGCACGGAGCCGGCGCCGCCCGGCAGTTCGACGCCGCGCTGATGTCCGCGGGCTTCAAGCTGTCGACGGAGCTGCTGGCGCACCTGTCCGGCCTCGACGAGGCGCTGGTCCTCGACACGGCAGTCCGCACGCTCGACACCGTCCGCACCATGGTCGGCGACCACGTCCGGCACAACGTGTACTTCCTCGACTTCCCGGCCAACGTCCCCCGTACCGTGGACTTCTGGTGGGAGTGCGTGGTCGAGGCCCTCCTGGACGAGGCCGCGCGCACCGACGTCCTGGCCCAGCTCTCCACCGGCGCCGTCGACCTGCTCACCCTTCCGGCGTACGGCCGGTACCCGCACACCTACGACGAACTCGTCTCCGTGAGCGACGAGTTGGTCGCCGCCGCCGGCGATCGCAGCACCGTGCTGCACCTGGGCGGCACGCTCGACGACGAGACCACCGCCCTCTACCTGGCGCTCGCCGGCAGCACCACCCCGCTCGGTGAGGACGGCCTGCGCGATCTGGCGACGCTCGCCACGCACTGCGCCGCGGGCCCGCAGCCGGAGGCGATCCCGGTCCGGGAGAACCGCGCGGTCGTCAACCGGGCCCGGCTGGAGACCGGCGCGGACCTCCTGCTGGACACGGTCACCGACGTGCTCCGGCTGGCGTGCGCGCTGTCCGGCGGGGACGTGACGCTGGCGGAGCCCACCCGCTTCCACTCGATGCGCCGCCCCGTCCGGCGGGCCCTGCTCGCCGGCCTCGACGCGGTCGTGGCAGCCGCCCCGGTGAAGCTCGCCGACGTTGCCGCGTACCGCGAGGCGTTCAAGCGTCTCGGCGAGCGGCTGCACCCGCACGAGTACCCCCAGTGGCCACGCGCCGCCGACGTGTTCGCCGTCGCGCGCGGTGAACTGCGACCCGCGCCGTCCTTCGCGGCGCGGGCCGACGACCTCCTTGGCGCCGGCCACGTCACCGAAGCCGTCCGGGTGCTCGCGGCGGCACCCGGCCTGATGTTCCGCTCGCTCGACCGCCTCGTCCGCTCCTGCGCCACCCAGGAGGAGCGCGACGCCGTCGTGGCCGCCGCCGAGGACGCGTTGCCGCAGGTGTCGGGACGCGTCCTGCTGTCCGTCCGCGAGCACCTGAACAACCGGACACGGGAGACCGGCAACCGCCGCGTCTTCGTCAACCGCTTCGGGCGCGCCACCGTCGCACCCGACACCCGCGCGCCGGTGCCGCTCGCCGAACTGGGCCGGCTGAGGGCGCTGTTGGACGCCGAGACGCGCCGCCGGCTGCCCGCCCCCGGCCACCTCCTGCTCGACCCCGACGTCCTCGACGTGGCGCTGCCGCTCAGCGGCAAGGCGACGACCGGCGGTTTCGGCGTGCTGCCGCGCGGCTCGCTGTCCCGCGTCGACGGCGACCTGCTGCGGTTCTTCGTGCACTGGAAGGAGTCCGCGCGCACCACCGACTTCGACCTGTCGGGGCTGCTGCTGGACGGCTCGTACCGGTCGGACGGCTGGCTGTCGTACACCTCGCTGAGCCTGGTCGAGGGCGAGCACTCCGGCGACATCACCGAAGCCCCGGACGGCGCCTCGGAGTTCATCAACCTGCGGCTGGCGGCGGTGTCCAGCGACTTCATCGTCCCGCAGGTCGACATCTACTCGGGTGAGGGATTCGAGCAGGTCGAGGAGTCGTTCTTCGGGTTCATGCTGCGCGATGCCGAGCAGCTGGGGAAGCCCTTCGAGGCCCGCACCGTGCGCATGAAGTCGGAACTGCGCGGCCCTGGACGGGTGGCGCTGCCGCTGGTCTTCCTGCGCGCACCCGACGGCGGCTGGCAGGCCAAGTGGCTGCACCTCTACCTGCGGGGGCAGCCCGCGGCCAACCGGGTCGAGGGCAACAGGGTGACCGTCGCGGCGCTCGTCCGCGGGATCGTCGAGCGCGAGTACCTGACCGTCCGGCACCTGACCGGCCTGATGGCGGACCGTGCCACGACCGTGACGGTGTGGGACGGGCAGGCCGTCCCGGACGGCCCGGTCACCTACGTCGGTCTGGCCCGGCCGGACGGGCTGCACCCCGACTCCGCGGTCATCACCCAGGAAAACCTGCGCGACCTGATCCCGGGCTGACTGCTACGGTGACCGCAGGCGAGGCCATGAAGGGGCTTCCTCCTCACTCTCTCTCATGGATCCAGTCCCTTCGCTCTCCTCGCCGCACACACGCCGGGCCGCCCACCGGGCACCCGGCGTCGTCGTGTCCGGGCGCGGACGCCCGCACCCGGAGCAAGCGCGGCGCCAAGCCGGCCCGGCCGGACTCCTCGCCCCGCCAGGAGCCCGCCCGCCGGGCCGTGGGCAGGGCGGGCCGCCGCCTCACACCGCGGCGGAGGTCTCCGCGAGCGCCAGTGCGCAGCGCACGTGGTGGCCGACCTGGGCGGCGACCGGGACGGGCCGGACGGCGAAACTCGCCGCGTAGTCCCCGCACCGCCGGGCGAGCAGCCGTTCCACGGCCTCGTGGGAGGTCTGGGTGCGGGTCACCCCCGCCCGCAGTGACCGGTCCAGCAGGTGCAGGAGCATGGCGGACGCGCGCAGGGCGATGCGGCGGGCGAACAGCTCCAGGCTCGCCGCGTGGGCCTGGGTGAGACCGGGCATCGGCGTGAAGGCGGGATGCCGGGGGTCCCAGGAATCGGCGAGCGGGCCGCAGACCCGCAACGTCGCGTCGAGGCCCGCGTGCAGGGCGGCCGACGCGGCGTCCGAATCCGCCGGGGGCAGGGCGTCGCGGGCCGGCGCCAGGTGGGTGTCGAGTTCGGCGGACAGGCCGCGCAGCAGGTCCGCCGCGCGGGCCGACGCGTCGTCCGCGTCGGGGTGGGCCGCCGGATCGGCCAGCCGGGTGCTCGCCCACCCGGGGACCTCCACGATGGCGGTCATCCCGCCGTGGGCGTGCGGCGCCAGCCACGTGGAGCGGTGGGCGTTCTCGGGGAACGCCGTGGGGCGTTCGGGCGTACCGGGTGGCGGCAGCAGGTAGATCCCGGGGCCCGCGCTGGCCCACCGCCACGCGTCGAGCGCCCCCGTCTCGACGGGGAGTCCCGCGGCCTGCGCGGACGCGGCGAACGCGGGCGCGAAACCAGGCGCGTGGCGCGTCAGTTGGGCGTAGGTGCCGCCGACGTCCGTGCTGTGCAGGGAGATCTGCACCCGCGGCCGGTGCTCGGCGATGACGTCGAGCAGCGCGCGGGTCTCGGGCATCGGCTCCGCACCCGGCACCGACGGTGCCCACTCGGGCTGCTCCGCGACGGCGGGCCGGAAGTATCCCCGGTACTGCTCGGTCATCGAACCGGGCGGCGGGCCTTGCCGGTTGAGCCGGGCACCGTCCGGGTCGAGGCACGGCAGCAGGTGCCAGACCGTGTCCCGGAGGGCGGGCTCGCCTCCTTCGGCCAGATGCTCGGCGAGCGCCAGGATCGACGCGCCGCCGATCGACTCGTCGGGATGCGCGCCGGCCACCACGAGCACGGAGCGGGTGCCGTGGCCGATGGACAGCAGGTGCAGCGGGCGGTGGGAGCGGGAGCTGCCGATGACGGACAGCCGGCACAGGTCGGGACGGGCGGCCGCGACCCGTTCGACGCCGCGCACCACCTCGTCGGGGGACGGGCAGCGGGTGAACCGGGCTGCGGACGCGGGCGGTTGGTCCAGCGGGCGTGGTCGCACCGTGACCTCCATCTGAGGGCGGGGAGGGTGGGGCTGCGTCCGCTGAGGCTACCGCTCCGCGCGCGGGCGGAGCCGCACGGGGAGCCGGCGGGGAACCCGGGCAGGCGGCGCCCGAGCCGGCCCGGAGCCTTCCTCGAGGCGCGGCCGTCACCGCACGCGTGCGACCGCGGCACCGCCGAGGCGGCCGTTGCCGCTGTGCGGACACCCGGCAACGCCGTCGGTTCGCGCCGGTCCCTCCGTCCGTGGCAGGTCCCACATGCTCTGCCCAAGGTCGCGCCCGAACCAGAGAACAGCTGAACAGGGCGCGGTCCGGCGGCCGTCCGGTCAAGCGGGCAGCCGCTCCAGCAGGCCGGCGAAGTCCGCGCCCGGCGGGAGCGTGCCGAAGGCGAGGCCGCGGTCACCGGCCAGGCGGGAGGCGCAGAACGCGTCGGCCACCGCGGGCGGCGCGTGGCGCACCAGCAGCGAGCCCTGCAGGACCAGGGCGGCACGTTCGATGACGCGTCGCGCGCGCATGGGCGCGTCCTCGGTGAGGACGAGCTCGCCGCGCAGTTCCTGCCAGGCGGCGTCGAGCCGCCGGTCGGCGCCCGACGCGGCCTCGACCTCCGCGCGGAACGCGTCCAGCGAGGCGGGCTCACGGCCCAACGCCCGCAGCATGTCGAGGGCGTTGACGTTGCCCGAGCCCTCCCAGATGCCGTTGAGCGGCGCCTCGCGGTACAGCCGCGGCATGCCCGACGCCTCGTCGTAGCCGTTTCCGCCCAGGCACTCCAGCGCCTCGGCGACGGCGGCCGGCTGCCGCTTGCACACCCAGTACTTGCCGACCGCCGTGGCCAGCCGCAGGAAGGCGCGCTCCGACTCGTCGCCGCGCTGCGCACGGTCCGCCGCGCCGGCCAGCCGCAGTGCCAGGGTGGTGGCCGCCTCCGACTCCACGCCCAGGTCGGCGAGCACGTTCCGCATCAGCGGCTGATCGATCAGCCGGGCGCCGAACACCGCACGGTGGCGGGCGTGGTGGGCGGCCTGCGCGAGCGCGGCGCGGGTGCCGGCGGCGGAGCCGAGGACGCAGTCCAGGCGCGTCATGGTCACCATCTCGATGATGGTCCGCACCCCGCGGCCCTCCGCACCGACGAGCCACGCCACCGTGTCGTCGAACTCCGGCTCGCTGCTGGCGTTGGAGCGGTTGCCGAGCTTGTCCTTGAGACGCTGGATGCGGAAGGTGTTCCGGCCGCCGTCGGGCAGCACGCGCGGCACGAGGAAGCAGGAGAGCCCGCCGGGTGCCTGCGCGAGGACGAGGAACAGGTCGTTCATCGGCGCGCTGGTGAACCACTTGTGGCCGCGCAGCCGCCAGGTGCCGTCGGGCCGCTCGGTGGCCGTCGTCGTGTTGGCCCGCACGTCGGTGCCGCCCTGCTTCTCCGTCATGCCCATCCCGGCGAGCAGGCCGCGCTTTCCAGCGGGGGCGCGCAGCTCCGGGTCGTAGACGCGGCTGGTGAGCAGCGGCTCGTAGACCTTGGCGAGGTCGGAGGAGTGCCGCAGGGCCGGGACGACCGCGTACGTCATGGAGACGGGGCACAGGTGCCCGGGCTCCAGCGTCGTCGCCACCATGAAGCCGGCGGCGCGGGCGACATGGGCGCCGGGCCGCTCGTCGGACCATGCGGCCCCCGCGAGGCCGGCGCTCACCGAGGCGTCCATCAGGCGGTGGTAGGCCGGGTGGAACTCCACCTCGTCGACGCGGTTCCCGTAGCGGTCGTGGGTGCGCAGCTCCGGCTCGTGACGGTTGGCCTGGTCCGCCCAGTGCTGGGCCTCCGCGCTGCCGGCGAGGAGCCCGAACCGGTGCAGCTCCTCCAGGTGCCATCCCGCGCCCCCGCGCTCGACGCCCTCCAGCAGCACGGGGTCGGCGGCGACGTCATGGCCGGCCAACGGCGGTGCCTGGTTGGTCACTTCGTGGGTCACGGCGGTCGGGTTGCTGTGCGGTGCGGCGGTGGTGGACACGGGATCCTCCGGGACGCGGAGCGGGCGGGAACGGCGGGGGCGGATCGAGACGGCGGGAGCGGATGGAGGGGCAGGGCGGGCGGCGGGCGGAGTTACGGGGCCGTGGCGGGCAGGACGGCGTCGGGGGCGGCACCGGCGCATCGCAGGGCCATCGCCGTGAGGTCGGCGAGGAGCCGGCCGGTCGTCGTCTCGTCGGGCGCGCCGTGCGGATCGAGCGGGTCGAGCGGATCGACGAGCACCTCGCCTATCGCTCCGGTCAGGGCGGCCGCGGTGACCTCGGCGTTCTGCGCGGGCAGCAGCCCGGCCGCCGTGCCCTCACGGACCACCTCGGCGAACAGCGCCCGGTAGCGGCGGCGGAAGTCCAGGCGCTCGGCGCCGACCGCGGGCTCCGCGGGCGCCGCGAGCAGGGCGTACGCGAGGCCGCGGTTCTCCAGGGCGCGCCGGGCGAAAGTCGCCACGCCGTGGCCCAGCCGCTCGACGGGGTCGCCGGGTGCGAGCAGCACCTCGCCGAGCACCTCCACCTCGCGGCCGGCCGCGCGGCGGAACACCTCCACCGCGAGCGCCGCCTTGGAGGGGAAGTGCTGGTACACCGAACCGGCCGCGATCCCGGCCGAGTCGGCGACGGCCGTCACCGACGCCTGGGCCCAGCCCACGTCGGCGACGACCGCGGTGGCACGGGCGACCAGGTGCTCCCTCGCGGCCTGGAGCCGGCGGAGTTCGGCGGGTGTCTTGCGGTAGGCCATGAATGAAGTGAAGCACCATTCAGAGTTTCTGGCCATGCCCCCGCCGTGCGGGAGACCGGGTGCGCCTCTCGGCGTCCCGGTGGAAATCCGCACGAAGGCGATCAGTTCGGGCGGGCCAGCCCGGCGATCAGGATGCGGACGAGCCGGCGGGCGTCGTACCGGGGGTCGTTCTCGGCGCCGATGCAGAGGTTGCCGACGCCGCGCATCAGTGCGAGCGCGGTCACGTCCGCCTGGATCTCGCCCCCGGTCGCGGCCGCGTCGAGCAGGCTGCCGCAGACGGGCACCAGCCGGTCGAGGAAGTAGCCGTGCAGGGACTCGAACCCTGCGCTGTCGGACCGCATCACCGCGGCGAGTCCGTGCTTGGTGACCAGGAAGTCGACGAAGAGGTCGATCCACCGGCCGAGAGCGGAGTACGGCGTGGGTCCGGCGGCGAGCAGTTCGGGCCCGGCCTCCGCCAGTGCCTCCACCTGGTGCCGGTACACGGCGATGATCAGGTCGGCGCGGGTCGGGAAGTGGCGGTAGATCGTGGCCGTCCCGACGCCGGCCTCGGCCGCGATGTCGCGCACCGGAGCCTCCACGCCCGAGGTCACGAAGATCGCGGCGGCCGCGTCCAGCAGCGCCCCCTGGTTGCGCCGGGCGTCCGCCCGCTTCGGCCGGTTCGCCCGCCCCGGCGCCTGCTCCGCGACGGATCCCGGGGCCTGTTCCGAGGTCCGGTCCGTCGCCGCTCCGTCCGCCCTTCCCGTTGCCGGGCCGCCACCCTCCGCCTCGCCGCTGACGCTCACCGTGCCGCTCCCTCCGCTGCCGTCATTGCTAAACGGGACAGTGTTCCGTATCGTTAATCGGGACACGGTTCCGTTTGTCTGATGATGCCAGACCGGGTGCCGGCGGGCCACGCGTGCCCGCCCGACCCGCCGCGGCCCGCCGTGTCGCGCCCGTCACGCCCGCAGAGGGGTGGCGTCCACCGCACACCCCACGTTTCGGAGGAAGCACGTCCATGACCGCATCCAGCACCGCACCGTCCACCGCCGTCACCGTCGTCCCGGTCCCGGTCCCGGTCCCGGTCCCGG
>NZ_FODD01000080.1 GCF_900110255.1 Actinacidiphila rubida | reverse complement strand
GGCTAACTGACAGCCCTTCACGGAAGGCTGGCAGTCATGCCTCGTCCCTATCCTCCGGAGTTCCGAGCGCTTGCCGTCGCGCTGGTCCGCGCCGGCAAGCAAGCCAAACAGACGGCGGTGGAGCTCGGCACCCATCCCGTCACGTTGTCAAAGTGGTTGCGGCAAGACGACATCGACCACGGGCGGCGACCGGGAACGCCGTCGAGCGAATCTGCTGAGTTGCGGGCCGCTCGCCGACGGATCCATGAGCTGGAAACCGAGCTGGCGATCGTCCGGCAGACGGCGAAGTTCCTTGGCGAGGACAAGCCGGCCCCAAAAGGCTCTACCCGGTGATCGACCGACTCGTCGATGCTGATGAGGACGGTGGAAACGACCAGGGGTGCTGTTCGCTCCCCAGTTGTGAGGTGTCACTGAAGGATCGTGATGGCCTGTCTCCTGAGCGTCCGGCCGACGTTCAGGGGCGGTCCGCCGCGATGAGGCGTCGCAGTGAGGCTTGGGCGGGTGGGCCCCAGGTGAGCTTGCCGCCGGGGCGGCCGTGGACGCCGGCCTCTCCGATGAGGATCCCGGCGAGGGCGCGCCACACCGCCCAGCCGCGGGCGCGACGCAAGGTCGCGGCGTCCGGGGTCGGCTGGTAGGCCCCATAGAAGCGGTCGGCGGCGCCATCCGGCAGCAGGATCCACGCGGCAGCGAGATCGCAGGCTGGATCGCCTGCGAAGAGGTCACCGAAGTCGATCACGCCGCAGAAGATGCCGTCCTCGGTGAGAACGTTGGCCGGATGCAGGTCGCCATGGAGCCACAATGCCGGGCCCGCCCAGTCGGGCGCGGCAGCGGCATCTTCCCAGACCCCGCGGACGGCGCCCGGGTCGGGGATCAGCCCCATCTCGGTGGCCGAGGCGAGCATCCTGGCGAACCCCTCGACATGGTCGGCCAGCGGCCCCCCGCGGTCACGACCGGCGGGCGCCCCGGTGGGAGCGGGTCGGTGAAGAGCCGTCAGAAAGGCGGCCAAGGTGTCGGCCGCCTCCGCAGCACGCGTGGCAGGGGCGCGGTCGGCGGGCTCACCCGGCACCCAGGTGGTGACGAGCCAGGGCCGCGGAAACCGCTCGGAGGGCTCGCCCACGCGCTGCGGGACCGGGACCGGCAGCGGAAGGTGCGGGGCGAGGACGGGCAGCCAGGCGTGCTCCTTGCGCAGCAGCGCATCGGCGGACTGTGTCGCCCAGGGCAACCGGACGGCGAGGTCGTCACCGAGACGCCACAACTGGTTGTCCCAACCACGGGCGCCGAGCTTCAAGGGGTCATCGGCCAGGTCAGGGTGCTGGTCGCGCAGCAGATCCCGGACCAACTCCGCGGTGACCTCGATCTCGGTGTGGGTCATGCAGAGCAACCGTAGTCAGACGGCGGCCGCCGGGGAATCACAACCAGCAGGTCTGTCCCCCACTCAGCGCGGGGTGGGGAAATTCAGGGCTCTGACCGGAAGTCCGTGAAGCCATCGCAGTGCGTCGTCGGCCTCGGGGTAACGCGGCTCGGTGACTGGCCTCGACTTCGTTGGCCCGACCTGTGTGAACTTTCGAGACCATCCCTTCCCCGATGGTCAGGGCCACGGGTTCCGTTGGGTCGACCTGAAGTCCTTTCGCTTCCCACCGGGCAGCCAGGACTCCGGGTTGCTGGCCGCCGTCGTCGCCCACGAGCAGTTCCGCCACGACTATGCCGGAGGCGGCGTCGATCCCGGCGGCACCCGCCACGGCCCCTACTGGCTTCGAGCGGTCAAATCCGGCGACTACCAGCCGGTCACCCGCACCGAGGCCACGCAGGTGCTTGCAGAGTGGGCGAATCAGCACGGCGGACTTCCCGGCTCGCTGGAGGATGCGCTTGAAGCAACGCTCTTCGCGGCGGTGAACTCGGCCAGCCGCCTCTACCGTCTGCCAGGCCTGGGCCGTGATGCCTTCCACGACTGGGGCGGTGTTCACATCGACTTTCACGAGTTCGTTGCCATCGACGACGACCGGCGGGTCCTGACTCTCCTGGTCGCGGCCGATGACTGACCGCACGACCTGCCGCGGATGCCTCACGGGTGGGTGAGGATTCGGATCCGCAAGAGCCGGAAAGAGGCTCGTCCGAACATGGCGCGTTTGAGCATTTTGACCTTGTTGACGTGGCCTTCGACCTTTCCGGAGCTCCATTCCAGGGTGAGGCCTGCAGTGACGGCGTCGAGGTCCTGGCGGAGGAAACCGGCGAAGGACCGGACCGGTCCTGGGGCATCCTGCTCGGCCTGGCGGATCCACTCCAGGAGGAGCTGGCCACGTCGATTCGTCAGCAGGTCGTGGAAGGATCGGGCCAGGTCGCAGGCTCGGGCGATGTCTGAGCAGGCGATCCGCACGTCCTGGAGCCGTCCCTCGTCGCGCTCGCTCAGCGAGTCGCGGGGGCGCATGATCCAGGAGGTGATGCGCCTGGGGCTGGGAATGTCGGCGCGGACCGGTTCCATGGTCCCCGCGTGCAGTCGGCGCAGGTAGGCGGTGAGGGTCGAGTAGCCGCCCTGGTAGCCGCGTTCGCTGATCTCCTCGAAGAGGCGTCGTCCGCTGGTGATTCCGGCGGCGAAGCGGGCGTGCAGGTAGGGCATGAACGGGACGAGCTGGTCGCGGCCTTCGCGCTGGCCAGGAGCTCGTCCAGCGGGGTGTCTCGAAAGCGGCGGACGGTCTTGCGGTCGAGCTGGAGGTGGCGGGCGATCGCGCTGACGGTCCAGTCGCGCTCCACGAGCCGGTGAACGCCCGCGTAGCGCTCGCGGGTGCGCTCGATGATCGGCGTCCAGGGCAACACGGGCAGCGGCAGCACGACGGCCGGGGCCTGCGGGGGTTCGTCCTGGTCGGCTTGTTTGCGCAGGCAGGCGCGGTGCTGCTGACAGGTCTTCTCGACCGCCCTGCCCAGGTTCTGCAGCAGGTGCCAGCGATCGGCGACCTCGATCGCCTTCGGCGCGGCCTCCTTGACGGCCTTCGTATAGGCGGTGGCACGGTCTCTGCACACGATCGCGGCCCCGGGGTGCTCACGCAGCCAGGCAGCGAAGGTCTCCGAGGTGCGGTCCGGCAGCACGTCCACCACGGTCCCGGCCTCGATGTCGACCAGCACGGTGCCGTAGGTGCGGCCCCGGCGGAACGCGAACTCGTCCACGCCCAGCACCCTCGGAGCGCGGGCCGCGACCTCGGGTACCTCCAGTAGTTCCAGCAGGCGGGTGCGGCCGGCTCGCAGGTGCAGTGCACGGCAGAGGCGTTCACCGGCCCGGCCGCCGAGCTCCATGGCGACCGCCCGCAACCACCCCTTGAGCCCGATGCTGGAGCGGCGGTAGCGCTCGCTGAGCCCCTCCACCTGCTCGACGAAGGTGAGCCGGCCGCAGCGCTTGCGGTCGCAGAAGAACCGCCGGACCCGCAGCCGTATGGCCAGCCTGCGACCGATCGCCGGCCGCTCGCCCAGGGTCCGCCAGTAGGACGAGTGCACCCGCTTCCCCAGCGTCGCGCAGGACGGGCACCGAGGCGACTTCCCGCGCGCCGCCGCCTCGACCACCAGCAGATCCGGGCTGACGACCAGCCGTTCCAAATCAACATCGATCCCGGGAAACAGCACATCCTCGATCGCACGCAGGTCCATGCCATGGAGATTCCGCGAGGAAACGATTCGTCATGCAGACCGCTGACCTGGCCATTCACGGACTTCCGGTCAGAGCCAATTTCACAGATCCTCATCATGCCGCAGCAGTGCACTCAGGCGCCGCTCCGCGGCCGTCCGACAGCTCGAACAGGCCCTGACCCACGGGCCCGACCCGCTCCACCTCGCCGAGGTCTTCAGACTCGATGAGAAGACCGCGATGCCCTACGCGGACTCCGCACGAGCCCTGCTGGAACAGGCCGCTGAACAGCACCTTCGATGAAATCTGCTCGACCGGGACGCACCGTGAAGGGAATCATGGGCGAGTGACGTCGGCCGAAGCAGCAGCAATCGCTCTACAGGACCGTGCCGCCCTCTGGAGCATGGGGGAAATCCGCGCGAGCGAGGTCGTCGATGCCGCCTGTGCTGCGCTCGTCGCCGAGCTCGACACCCCCGGCCTTCGGATCCTCGCCGCCTGCACGCGCGCCGAGGCGGACTACGACGTCCACGACCTGCTTCCCGCAGCACTCGCCGAACTTGGCCTCACCTTCTATCCGATCGGCAGTCAGGCCGGCCAGGAAGCCGCCGCCCGAGCCCTCGCACGCCACATGCTCGCCGGCGAGCTCACGCCTCGGGAGTTCACTTTCCGGATTCATCAGCGCTACGGACATGAGCTGCCGCTGACTGAGCGGCTCGCCGAACTCGACGACGAGTACGACGTCCTCGAATACGGCGACAGAACCGTAGGCCAGGTCGATGCCGAGGTCACGGCCGAAGCCCGCCGCCTCGCGACCCACCCCACGGTTCCCGCTGAACCCTCTGATACGCCTAGCTGATGCACACGGATCGACCCGCGAGTCACCGCTGAACATCCTTCGGTTTCCCTGAACCTGCGGGCCTCAAGGGGTGTGACCAGGCGTGACACCTGCCACCGGCGGAATGGGGACGGGGCTTGCCGCGGGGCCCAAGGGCCCGCTGGGTCTGCGGTTGCACTGTTACGGGTCGGGTTGGTCAGGTCCATCCGGACGCCTCCAGGTGCAGGGCGGACATGTTTCCGCCTTCACCTGCTACAAGTCCTAAACGATCTTCCCGTGTGACAGCTGACCCGCCACGCGAGCGTGGCTGATGATCGCATCGGTCCGCCGCCACGGCGCACGGCATCCGGCACAGTTGCGGTCACCCTGCAGTCTGTCTGACGTCGGCTGGGGCCCGGCTTTGCGCCCTACCGCACACCACTGCCGTTGGACGCGGCCTGCTGAGCGGCTGATACTGATGAAGAACGACGAGGTCATATCCCTCGGCGATGGGTTGTGAGCGGCCAATGGACGCCTCGGATGAGCTTCTCCAGGTGAATGGGCCTTCCGCACTGTTGACCCTGGACGGAGTTGTCCGCCGCCTCAACGCGGCGATGGCCAGGACGCTGGGCAGGCCAGCCGAGCAGTGCGTGGGTCGTGGCTTCGGTGATCTGTTCCCCGCGGAACAGCTGACTGCAATCGACAGTCTCGTCACCCATGCCGCCACGACCAAGTCGGTTGCGATGCGCGTGCTGGAGTTTCCCGGGCCGGGGGCGGCATCTGTCGTCTGCCTTGTCCAGGCGCGGTCAGTGGACGATCCCGTAGGCGGCGGGCGTCTGGTGTGGGTGCGCTCGTTGGACGCGGGAAACGACCGGGGTGGCCTGTTGATCCCGTTCCGTCTGGCCGCCAAGGCTGCCAACCTCGGCCTGTGCAGGTATTCGCACCAGGCGCACGAACTGGAGTGGCTGGGTGACGCTCCCGCCTTGGCGGCACTGTTCCAGGAAGCCTCCATGTCGCTGTACGAAGTGGTTCGGCGGGTCCACCCTGATGATCGCAGAGCCCTGCGGCGGCTGATGCGTTCGACGGCCACGACAGCCCACTCGCCCTGGACCAGATTGCGTTTCCTTACCGAGCGCGACAGCTGGCACACTCTGGCCTGCCGGGCCCGTCGGTTCATTTTGGGCTATGGCGGCCCTGAGCGGGTCTATGGAGCAATCCGCGACGACACCCAAGCAGAAGTACGCCGGCGCAGAGCATTGGTCGCGCTGAGCGCTGAGCGTCAACGGGCCGACGGCATAGCGGCCTTCTCCTCAGCCCTGATGTCCGCAGCCACGGAGCAGGAAGTACAGCAGGTTGTCCTGACCCGACTCGCCTCGACCTTCGGTGGTACCGGCGCCGCCCTGGCGCTCATCAACAATGGCCACCTGCGTGTCTCCTCCGATGCCGGCATCCCCCTACCGGTGGCCGCCCTGCACGGCATGCCCCTGGACGCGATCAGCGCGCTGCCCCACGTGATCCGCACGGGCAAGCCGCAGTTCATTGCCAGCCAGGAGGACTACCTCCGCCGTTGGCCGCACGGGGCCATGGTTCCCTACCTGGACCAGCTCGAGTCCGGCTTCGCCATCTCGATCGCCTCCCTCAGCCCGATCGGCGATCAGCCGCTTGGGGCCTGGCTGGTGACCTACAACGGCGAACACCACTCGTCCCCCGACGAGCAGGCGCTCATGGACACCCTCGCCGATCTCGCAGGCCAGGCCCTCAAACGCGTCCGCCTGCACGAGGCACGAGTCGAGCTGGCCACGGCACTTCAGCAGAACATGCTCCCCACACTGCCCGAGCACCTCCCGGGCCTTGAGGTCGCCGCCCGCTACCGACCAAGCCGCGACGGGCTCGACATCGGCGGAGACTGGTACGACGCATTCGTCACGCCCGACGGCGCCATCGTCCTGGAGATCGGCGACGCCCAGGGGCACGATGTGGACGCCGCCGCAGCCATGGGACAGGTGCGCGCCTCCATGCGCGCGATCGCCGCCCAGGAATCGGATCCCGCTACCGTGCTGGCGCGCACCAATGACCTACTCGTCACGATGAACGCGCCACGATTCGCCAGTTGCACCATGCTGCACATCGACCCGGGCGACGGACGCGTCACGGGTGCCAGCGCCGGCCATGTGCCATTGCTCTACGCACGCGATGACGGCAGCCACAACGTCCGCGAGCTGCCGGGCGGCCCAGTGCTGGGAGTCCTGCCCGACGCCGACTACTCCGAAGGAACCTTCACGCTGGACAGGAACGCCGCGCTGATCATGGTCACCGACGGCGTGGTCGAAGGGCCGGCCGTGACACTGGAGGCCGGCCTGGAGCGAGCCGGAAAACTGGCCGCGCGCGCGGTCCACGACGGACTGAATGCGGAGGAGACCGCCGACCGCGTCCTCGACGCCGCGGTCGCGGTGAACCACCTCGACGATGTGGCCGTACTGATCATCCAACGCACATGACGGCGCCCGCGTCCTCGTGCAATCTCCGTGCGGCTGTACTCAAACGCCGCGGGCACGACGCACGACTGCGTCGCACTTGTCTTCGGAACCCCTCGCGAAGTCACCAACCTGGCGCTGGCGCCGACCCGACGGCCACCACCGACCAGAACGTGGAGGTGGCCCGGCACGAGCGGCTGATCGCAAAAGGCGCCGCTCCTGGCGTTGGCACGAGGCGCACGCGCGGCTTGCGGATGCGCAATTGGGGCTCCCACAACGCCTTCGACGGTAGGGAGTCGACTTGACTGCCGGACCGCACGCCCCAGCACCGATCGGTGCTCGTCGCAGCCGTCCAACCAAATGGGAATGGGCTGGCACGCTCGAACATCCGGCCGTGTTGGTGCAGCGCGCCGCGGCCACAGAAGACCCAGCGGGGCCGGCGGGTTCAGGGGAGAGGTACGGGGCCACACGTCAGCCTGATCGCAGCGACCCGGCAACCGTGACCGGCTCGGTACGACCAGGACACGCCTGATGAGTTCGCCAGGGCCGCGTATCAGCCTCCCTCGATGCCCGACAGAGCTTCGGCGATCAGGCGGGCGGCGAAGTCACGGTCGTCGGTGAGGCGATTGATGTGCTCCGCGAGCAGGAAGCAAACGGCTTCCAAGGGGTTCATCTCGTCTCTGCTCCATTGCCCGAACTGCTTGCGCCACAGGCCGGGACTGAGGCCGGTGCCTGCGGCGACGAGCAGGCCGGCCATGGTGGGGATGGCCTCGGGCGGAACGCTCTTGGGCATCATGCGCATCGTGGCCACGAGGTTGGGGACCACGCACTCGAGGGCGTCCTTGCCGTGGTCTTCATAGGCCATCCGCAGCCACTGCATGAACATGTAAATGATCGTGCACGCGCCGTCCAGCATGTCGTCCAGGTCGCCGGGCCCCAGGGATGCGGCGTACTGGTCGATCAGCTCCTGCTGTTTAGGGTCGGGCTGGGTCTGGTCGTCGTAGACGGATTTGAGCCGAGAGTCGATCATCATCAAGGCGGCGCCCACATTGCCGGCGGGAGCGTGCTGGGGGTCGCAGGGCGATGGCACAGGATGCCTCCTCGGCTGACCGTGAGTCGCACGGTGCGCTCGTACCGTAGCTGGAAGTGATGCGCGGGTCTGGCGATTCTGGTTGAGGGCGTAAAGGGCCTCATGCCTGGGCGAGCCTGTTGTGCCGCAGCGTGGCCAGCCTCGCCCGCATGTGGTGTCGGTCTCTTCTGGCGCTCTCGCATGTTTGCCCTGGTAGGGGCAAGTACGCGAGGACCACGATGAGTTGGTGTCGGGCGTGCGTGTAGTGCGCGGTCGCTCGTGCGGGTGACGCCCGTGGTGTCCCGTCGCTGTTCCGTCGGGTGGGCTGTACGCTGCCATTCGAACGAACGTGCGAGTGTTTTTGTTCGGTTTTAGGATGAAATGGGGTGGAGTGATGGAGGTGCGGCATGGCGGGCTACGCCCATCTGCATGTCGCGTCCGGTTACTCCGCCCGGTACGGCGCCTCCCATCCCGAGCAGCTGGTCCAGCGGGCGGCTGAGCGCGGCATGGACACCCTGGCGCTGACCGACCGCGACACGGTGACCGGCGCGGTGCGGTTCGCGCAGGCCTGCGCGGCCGCGGGGATCCGGCCGGTCTTCGGCATCGACCTCGCTGTGGAACCCCTGGCGCCGCGGGCGCCAGCGCCGCGACGGCGCACCCCGGATCGCGGTGGCGCGCACGTGGTCGAGCCGGCTCTGCGGTTCACGCTGCTCGCGCAGGACGGTGCCGGGTGGGCGCGGTTGTGCCGGATCACGTCGGCTGCGCATGCCGGCACCGCCCGTAAGGCTCGTCCGGTCCAGGTGGGCTGGGACGCGCTGCGGGAGCTCGGCGGTGAGGGTTTGATCGCGCTGCTCGGACCCATGTCGGAGCCGGGCCGCGCGCTGGCTGCGGGACGTGAGGACCAGGCCCTGCAGTTCTTGGTGCCGTGGCGGGAGGTATTCGGTGAGGGGGTGCGGCTGGAGGTGGTCTGCCACGACGCTCCGGGCACGGGTGCGGGGTCACTAAGGCTGGCTGCCCGGATGCTGGCGCTGGCTGACCGGGTGCGGGTGCCGGCGGTGCTGACCAACGCGGTCCGTTACGCCGACCCCGGCCAGCACCGGCTCGCCGATGTGCTGGATGCGGCGCGGCTGCTGCGTCCGGCCGACCCGCGGAACCTGGATTCCGGGCGGCGCTGGCTGACCGGCCCTGAGGAGATGGCAGCAGTGGCGCAGCGGGTCGTGGAGTGCGCCGGCATGGATCCGCGCCGGGCCGGCCGGCTGCTGGCCGACACCGCGGCCGCGGCGAAGGTGTGCCAGGCGGACCCGAAGCGGGATCTGGGGATCGGGTCGCGGCACTTCCCCGAAGCAGTCGTCGTGGGGGCCGATCCGGGACCGGGTGGTGCGGACCGGCTCCTGCGCGAGCGCAGCCTGGCCGGGATGGCGGAGCGCGGCCTGGACCGCGACCGCGCGGCCATGGACCGGCTGGAGTACGAACTGGGCGTGGTGGCGCACCTGGACTACGCGCCGTACTTCCTCGCGGTGGGCCAGACCGTCGCCGACATCAGGGAGTTGGGGATCCGGGTCGCCGCCCGAGGCTCGGGAGCGGGCAGCATGGTCTGCCACGCCCTGAAGATCGCCACCGCCAACCCCCTGCAGCACCACCTGTTGTTCGAGCGGTTCGTGTCGGTGCGCCGGAACTCCTTTCCCGACATCGACCTGGATGTCGAGAGTGAGCGGCGGCTGGAGTGCTACGACGCGATCTTCACCCGATTCGGCCGGCACAGGGTGGGTGTGACCGCGATGCCCGAGACGTACCGGGCCCGGCACGCTCTCCGGGACACCGCGCTCGCGCTGGGGATCGCCCCCTTCGAGGCGGATCGGATCGCGAAGGCGTTCCCGCACATCCGGGCGTGCGACATCCGCAGCGCACTGGCCGAGCTCCCGGAGCTGCGTGGGCTTGCCGCCGAGGCGGACACGGGGAGGTTCGGGCCGCTGTTCGAGCTGGCCGAGGGCCTGGACGCCCTGGTGCGTGGGATGGCGATGCACCCGTGCGGAGTGATCATCTCCGACGCGAGTCTGCTGGATCGGCTGCCGGTGCAGCCCACCCCGCAGGGCGACTACCCGATGCTGCAGGCCGCGAAAGAAGAGGTCGAGATCCAGGGCAACTTGAAGCTCGACGTCCTCGGGGTGCGGATGCAGTCGGCCATGGCCCACGCCGTCGACGAGATCGAGCGCACCAGCGGCGAGCACATCGACCTCGACGACCAGGCGCAGGTCCCGCTCGATGACTTCTTCGCGTTCAAGCTGATCCAGGAGAGCCGCACCATCGGGCTCTTCCAACTGGAGTCTCCGGGCCAGCAGGACCTGCTCTCCAGGTTGCAGCCCCGCGATCCGCAGGACGTCATCGCCGACATCAGCCTGTTCCGGCCCGGTCCGGTGGCCGGCGGCATGCCCGAGCGATACATCGCCGCCCGCCACGGCGCCGACCCCACCTACGCCCACCCGGCCCTCGAGCCGGTACTCCGCGACACCTACGGGGTGACGATCTGGCACGAGCAGATCATCGCCACGTTCGCGGTGATGACCGGCTGCGACCGGGCGGCCGGCGAGGTCGCCCGCCGCGCGCTCGGCGACCCGGAGCGGATGCCGAAGATCGAGGCCTGGTTCCACGAGACATCGGCCGCCCGCGGCTACAGCCAGCAGGTGCGCGACGAGGTCTGGGAGACCATCAGCGCGTTCGGCGCCTACGGATTCTGCCGCGCACACGCGGTCGCATTCGCGGTGCCCGCGCTGCAGTCGGCCTGGCTCAAGGCCCACCACCCCGCAGCGTTGTTGGCAGGCCTGCTGGAAGCCGACCCCGGCATGTGGCCGCCGCGGGTCATCGCCGCGGACTTCCGCCGGCACGGTGTCCCGGTGCTGCCCGTCGACGTCAACACCTCACAGGTCTCCTACCGCATCGAGGCCACCGGCCCCGACACCGACCGGCGGCTGGGGGTGCGCCTGGCGCTTGCCGGGGTGCGGGGCATCACCGAACCAGAGGGGACCCGGATCCAGGACGGCCAGCCCTACCGGTCACTGTCGGACTTCTGGCAGCGCGCCCATCCGTCCCGGCCGCTCGCGGAGCGTCTCGCCGAGATCGGCGCGCTCGACTGCCTGCGCGGTGAGAACGTGACGAGGCGGGATCTGCTGCTGCAGATCAACGAGCTGCACCGGCAGTCCCGGGTGCGAGCGGCCGGCCGCGGCCAAGTCCCCATCAAGACCGGCCCGGTGGGGGCCGGCGAACCGAGCGGCCTGCCGGAGATGAGCCGCCGCGAGAGCGTCGGCGCGCAGTTGCAGGTCCTCGGCCTGGACGTCGACCACCACCTCATGGAGCACCACTACCGGCTGCTCCGCGAGATCGGCGCGACCGACGCCGTGCACCTGCAGCGCATCCATCGCGGGCAGCAGGTCCTGGTCGCCGGCGTCCGGGCCTCCACGCAGACCCCGCCGATCGCGAGCGGCAGGCGCGTCATCTTCGTGACGCTCGAGGACGGCAGCGGCCTGGTGGACCTGGCGTTCTTCGACGACTCCCACGAGGCCTGCGCGCACACCGTCTTCCACTCCGGGCTGCTGCTGGTCCGCGGCACCGTCGAGGTCCGCGGCCGACGCCGCACCGTCGTCGGCGAGATGGCCTGGGACCTGGACCAGGTCGCCGCCGTACGCCGGGACCGCGGCCCCGAAGCCGCACTGGAACTACTGGGCAAGGACGCACCGCAGCCCACACCCGCCCAACCCGGCAAGGACCGCACGCTCACCGACCCCTCGACGGGCGCGAAGATGCACCCCTACAGCGATCTGCAGCCCGCCGGGACCCGGTCAGCTGACGTGCGCCGGCTCGGACACCGCAGCCAAGGGAGCGCCGGATGACAAGCCCCCCACGGCACATCGCCCACCTGCACCTCCACGGCCCTCTCACCGAGGACCGCTACGAGGAGGTCCTGGACCTGCTCCACGGCATCACCCCCAAGATCGTCGCGATCCCGCCCAACGCCGTCCAACTCGACCTCACCGGCGCCCTGCGCTACTTCGACCGCGAACCCTACGAAGTGCTGCAACTGGCGCGGCTGCGGATCGCCGCGCTGTTCGGGATCGACACCAGCGCCGGCCTCGGCCCCAACCGCATGATCGCCGCCATGGCCGCGGCCGCCGCTCCCCCAGGACGCACCGTCCACGTCGACGACCGCACTGAAGCCGCCGCGGCGTGGCTGCGGCCGCGGCCGGTCGCCGCCCTGCCGGGCGTGGGCAAGGCCACCGCCGCCTCCCTGGCCCGCTACGGCCTGCACACCATCGGCCAGATCGCCGACCTGCCCCCCGCCACCCTCCAGCGGATCCTCGGCGCCGCGCCCGCCCGCGCCCTGGCCGACCGCGCCCGCGGCATCGACATCAACCCCGTCACCCCGCACGCGCCCGCCGAACGCCTCACAGCCGACCACATCCTCGACCGAGACTGCCTCGACCCCGCACAGCACCACGCCGCAGTCCTCGCCCTAGCCGAACAGATCGGCATCCGCCTGCGCGACACCCACCAGGTCACCAACTCACTGACCCTGACCGTCCGCTACGCCGACCGCTCCAGCAGCACCCGCACCCGACGCCTGCCCGAACCCACCGCCCACTCCCCCGCCCTCGCCGCCACAGCGCTCGGCATGCTCAACTCCCTCGGCCTGCAACGCGCCCGGGTCCGCGCCTACGCACTACGGGCCGAACACCTCGACGACGAAGACACCGCCTACCACCAGATGCTCCTCGACCCCACCGACGAACGCGCCCGCGCCATCGAAGCCGCATCCGACCGAGCCCGCCGCCGCTTCGGACACGACGCCGTACGACCAGGCACCCTCGCCAACCACCCGGCCACTCCCCCGAACCCGGCCGCACGATGACGGCGCGGCCCGGGCCGGCGCCGCGCGTCCGCTCCACAGGTGCGCCCGAACTCAGCAACAAGTGTCTCCGAGCCATCGGCAGAGCCACCTTCCTCGGCACCGCCACCGCCGTGGCCGCCGCGACATGGCTCCGAACCTGAACTCCTACGCGACCCAGCAGACGCTCTGGTTCTGGCGCCGGGCGCTACTGGCAAGAGCAGCAAGATCACTCACGATCGCTTCGGCGATCTCAGTGTCGATGACCTCGCCGTCCTCCGCACGCAGTTGGGTCCGCGAGGCGGCGACGTCGCTCAACCTGGAGTGCTCGGCGTCCGCGAGCGCAGTGGACAGGCGAGGCGATATCGCGAAGACGACGCATCCGTCGCTGTCCTGGCCAGCGACGATGCGGGGCACACCGGCCTCGATGAGTTCCTCGAAGCTGCCGCCGGTCAGAAGGCATTCCCACGCGGCCACGGTCTCTTCGGGATCAAAGTTGCCGAGGAAGAGCGACTCGAATGCCCGTCCCGGCCCGGTCCGGAGGCCAGGCTCGCTGACGCGTCGTCCGGCGCGACGAAGACCTTCGCGATAACGCTCACCCGGGCATCATGCCCGACAGCCCACAACCATGATCGGCCGGACCAGTCCTAGTACTGCAACGGTCTTTGTGGTGACGGGTGGGCAGGTTGTGGTGGGGTGTGGCCTCGTCGTTTGTAGTGGCTGGTGCGGGCTTGGTGTTGTCGTCTTCTGCGCCAGGTCGACCAGTGCAGGATGTGCTCGATAGGTGTGGGCCGGCGGTGGTTGAGGTAGTGGATCAGCCGTCTGATCTCGGCGAGGCTGAGGTGGATGAGCTGGGAGGATCCGTTTCTGCTGTCCCGGGATCCAGTTCGCGGGCGCGCAGGACAGTCAGGCAGGCGTGGGCGGCCATCGCGAGGGTGGTGTGGCGGTGCCAGCCGTCGTAGCGGCGGACCTGGTAGTCGTCCAGGCCGCACTCACCCCTGGCCGTCTGGAAGCACTCCTCAACGGCCCAGCGGCTGCCGGCGACGCGGATGAGCTCGTCGAGCGTGGTGACGGCGGGGCAGTAGGTGATGTAGTAGGAGATCTCCTCGGGCCGGGCGATGCTGCGGCGGGCGATCACCCAATGGCGGCGGTCGGGCCGGTGCCAGGGGCGGACTTCGACTCTGGCCCAGTCGTAGATGCGGGGGCCATGGGCGCCGTCGCCGCAGGAGCGGCGCTGCCATTTCTGTCGTGGCAGGCCGGGGAACAGGTCGTGGACGGGGTGGTCGATGGCGTGGCGGGTGACGACGGTGTCGTGCCGTGTGGTGGCCATGACGTGGAAGACGTCCGCTTGCTCCAATTCGGACCGCCAGCCCTTGCTGTAGCCGTAACCGGCGTCCGCGGTCACCCAGCGGAAGGGGAGCTTGTCGCTGATCGCGCGGCGGACCATCTCCTTGGCTATGGCGACCTTCGTAGCGAAGCCGACCTCGTCATCGATGCCTGCTCGCCGACACCGCTCGCGGTCATCCGTCCATGACGTGGGCAGATACAGACGGCGGTCGATCAAGGTGCGCCCGAGTGGGGCGGCGTAGGCGAGGAAGACACCGACCTGGCAGTTCTCGGTTCGGCCCGCGGTGCCGGAGTACTGCCGCTGCACGCCCGCCGAACGGATGCCCTTCTTCAGGAAGCCAGTGTCATCCACGATCAGTACCGCGTCAGGGTCGCCGAGGTGCTCCACGACGTAGCCGCGCACGTCGTCCAGGACATCGTCGGCGTCCCATTCGATCCGGTTCAGCAGCCGGTGGATCCGGTCCGGCCCGGCGTGGCCGGCCTCCTCAGCCAGTGTCCAGCCGTTCTTCCGCTCCAACGGCGCTATCAGCCCCCGCATATACGCAAGCGCCGACTCCCGCGGCTCCGACCGGTTGAACCGGTGCACGAACCGCTCGTGCACCGCACCCAACTCACCAGCCCACGACCTGACCTCAGCAAGAACCCCACCCACGACAACATCAACGACCGACCTGCCCACCCGTCACCACAAAGACCGTTGCAGTACTAGGAGCTGTCCGGCCGATCTTGGGCTTGAGTAGGGTGCCTCTGCGCTTGAAGGGTGGGTTCAGTTGCAGATGACGCGCGAGGCAGCGGTCAGGCTGGTGCAGGACGTCATGAATGTTGAATACGACGAAGACGAAACGCAGCGTGTGCTAGACGAGCTCGACAGGGGGCTCGGCTGCCCGACTGGCTACGTTGCTGAATTGATCTTCTGGCCGAGGGACAGGCCAGAGCCGACAGCAGCGGAAGTCGTTGACCAGGCTTTGGCCTACCAGCCGTTCGTGCTGTGAACGGTCAAGCCCTCAGCCAGATGACGATGGCGGCCGCCGTGACGGTGCCGAGGAACACGTACCCGCGTTTGTCGTATCGAGTGGCCACAGCCCGGTGGTTCTTGAGTTTGTTGATGGCCCGCTCGACGGTGTTGCGCTTTTTGTAGCGGTCCTCGTCGAAGCCGGGTGGCCGCCCGCCGCGTGAACCTTTGCGCAGGCGGGCCGCCTGGCTGTCGGTCTTCTCCGCGATCGTGTGCGGGATGCCGCGACGGCGCAGGTATTCCCGGCAGGGCCGGTTGCTGTAGGCCCGGTCCGCGGCAACACTGTCAGGCTTCTTGCGGGGCCTGCCTGGTCCGAGCCGGGGCACGCGGATCTTCTCCAGAACCGACTCCAGCTGGGGGCTGTCGCCGCGCTGGCCTGCAGTGACGAGAAGGGACAGAGGGCGGCAACGGCCGTCGGCGCTCAGGTGGACCTTGCTGGTGAAGCCACCCCGCGAGCGGCCCAGTCCCTCGCCTCCTGCACCACCTCCACCAGCCGGTCGACGAGGTTCTGCCACGGAGGCTCGGCCTGGTGTTCCGTTGCTTCGTCCCCCCTTGGGGCGGACAGTGCGGATGGCCGCTCCTTACGGGCGCCGGCCGCGTGATGGTGAGCGCGCACACT
>NZ_FODD01000079.1 GCF_900110255.1 Actinacidiphila rubida | reverse complement strand
ACGGTTGTCCTTGTGCATGGTGCGTGGGCGGACGGGTCGAGTTGGGCGGGTGTGACCGCACGGTTGCAGGACGAGGGCTACACGGTGGATGTCGTGCCTGACACTCTGCGCGGTGTGGCGACCGACTCGGCCAACCTGCACGCGTTCCTGGAGACGATCACCGGTCCGATCGTGCTGGTCGGCCACTCCTACGGCGGCATGGTCATCAGCAATGCCGCGGTCGGCGTCACCAACGTGAAGTCGCTCGTCTACGTCGACGCGTTCATCCCCGACGAAGGGGAGTCCGCCGGCCAGCTCAGCACAGGTTCCGCCCTGGCGGTGAAGGACCCCAGCACCGTCTTCAACACCGTCAGCATTCCCAACGGGGGCGGCAACGTCGACCTCTACGTGAAGCCCGACCCGTTCCCGAAGATCTTTGCCGCCGGCGTCGCCCCCGCCAAGGCCGCCGTCCTGGCCGCGGGACAGCGCCCCCTGGCCGGCAGTGCCCTGTCCGAGCCCTCCGGACCGGTCGCCTGGAAGACCCTCCCTTCCTGGGCCCTCATCGGTACCGCCGACAAGGTCATCCCCCCGGCAGAACAGCAGTACATGGCAGACCGCGCCGGATCACACATCGTCACCGTGGACGCGCCCCACCTGTCCATGGTCGCCAAGCCCGGAGCGGTGACCGACCTGATCACCCACGCAGCCGGCGACAGCTGACCTAGATGCACCAGGCGCCGAGAGCCTTACAGGGCGCCGTACGAAGGGCGATGGGCCGCCACCCATCGCCCCCGGCGAGGCGCCAGCCGGCGCCAGCCACAACAAATCGCGTGCAAACAGAGGTAGGAGTCATGGAAGAGATCCAGGAAGTGCGCCACCAGATCGAGACCCCGCACGGGTACATCGTCGCCAGGGACTACCCGGGTCAGGGCACGCCGTTCGTGTTCCTGCACGGGTTCCCGGATGACTCAGCCGTCTACGAGAAACTCATCCGAGAGGTGCAGCCGAGGCGTTCGGTCAGCTTCGACTTTCCCGGCTACGGCCTCTCCGAGAGGACCGGCGAGACCTCGGTGGCAGACGGCCAGCGCCTCGCCGAGACGGAGGCCGTCATAGACGGGCTGGGGCTCGAGAAGATCGTCCTCGTCGGGCACGACGCAGGCGGCCCCGTCGCCATCCAGTACGCCCTGGCCCACCCCGACCGGGTCGAGCGGCTGGTCCTGCTCAACTGCTACTTCGGCGAATCACCGACGCTGAAGTTCCCCGAGATGATCCGCCTGCTCGGCGATCCGAATCTCGCCCCCCTCGCAGACGCACTCATCTCCGACCCCGGACAACGTCAGTGGCTGCTCGAGTTCACCGCAACGAAGTTCGGCTACCCAGCGACGGAAGACCTCCGTGAGCAGATCATCATCCCCGTGTTCTACGGCGGGGCGGGAAAGCCCGATGCCCTCGCCGCGGTTCGCGGCTGGACGGCGAGGCTCCTGCGCGACGTCGCAACGACAAGCGAACTGGTCGCCTCCGGCAAGACCCAGGACCTCCACGTGCCGGTCGACGTGATCTTCGGCAAACAGGACCCGTACCTCAACACCGGAGTGGCCGAGCACCTGGCCAGCATCTTCCCCAACTCACGCCTGCGCCTTGTCGAGGCACGTCACTGGCTCCAGTGGGACGCACCGGGCCCAGTGGCGCAGATGCTCCTCGATACGGAGTGAGCCACACCCCACCTCAATGGCCAGCCCCGGGCAGGCTCCGTGACACGCGTCCCGATCACGGCAGAAACGCTGCTCGGAGGCGGCCGCTCGACCCCCTCGAACGCCTGGAAAGCGAGGACGAACAGCCATGTCACAAGATCTCATCCTGGTCACCGGTGCCGGCAGTCCCGGTTCGATCGGACGGAAGGTGGTCGAGCGCCTGCAGGCCCGCGGCCTCGCCACCCGTGCCCTCGTCAGGAAGGATGACGAGCGAGCGGAGACTCTCAGGGCAACCGGTGCCGAAGTAGTGGTCGGGGACCTCACTCAACCGGAAGACGTGGCCCGCGCCCTCGATGGATGCCGTCGTCTCTATTTCGGCATGAGCGTCTCAAGCGCCTACCTGGAAGCAACGGCCACGGTCGCGTCGGTCGCGCGAGAGCAAGGGGCACTTGAGGCCTTTGTGAACATTTCGCAGATGACGGTGTCACAAATGACTCTCACCAGCACTTCGGAGTCACGCCACCAACGCCTGCACTTCCTCAGCGAGCAGATCCTTTCCTGGTCCGGCCTCCCCGTCATCGAAGTCAGGCCGACCATTTTCATGGAGAACCCGCTCTTCCAGCTCGCTCTCGCGTCGACACCCGACGGTTACACCCTCAGCTTGCCCTTCGGTTCTGGACACACCTCGCCGGTCTCGACGACCGATGTCGCCGACGTCGTGACGGCCGTCCTGGCCCACCCCATCCCGTATCTCGGCAAGGTGCTCGAGCTCACGGGGCCTGTGTCCCGCGACCTGAACGACGTGGCCAAGGAGTTCGCCAAAGTCGCCGGTCGTCCCGTGACCTACGTCGATGTGCCAGCGGAGGAGTGGGCGGAAAACTTGGCCGCGTTCCAGCTCCCGGACCACCTCTTCCAGCACGTCACGACGATGGCGAGGCTGCACCGGGAGAACCGCTACGACCGCGTCACCACAGACATCCAGGAAGTCCTCGGCCGACCGCCCCTGGACGTGGGGGACTTCGCCGCGAACAACCCGCAGCTCTTCCAGTAGGCGCGCCGATGCCTCATTCCGCACATGCCGCTTCGGGGAGCGGCGGCGTCGAAGTACCCGACAGATCGGAACCTCATGTGCGACACAGCCCAGGCCACCGCGGCTGACGCGTCGCTGTCCACACCTCGCCAAGTGCAGGGGAGCGCTGTGGACCCGATCGCCCTCACACCTGTGGACGAAGTCCGCGTCACCATTTTGATGGACAACACCTTTGACGCGCTGCTGGTCGGGGATGGACACACCACAAGAGCCGGGTTCGGAGCAGCCGATGTCCCGGCCGGCCAGTTCGAGACGGACCGCACGGCGGTGGGCCTCCTGGCCGAGCACGGGTTCTCAGCCTTGGTCGCTGTCCGACGCGGCGACAGCACGACCACATTGATGTTCGACGCGGGCCTGTCCCCCTCAGGCATCGTCACGAACGCCGATCGCCTGGGTATGCGCCTCGACGACCTGCAGGGCATCGTTCTCAGCCACGGCCATTTCGACCATGCCGGCGGCCTGAGCGGCCTCTCCTCCAAGCTCGGCGCCATGAGGATGCCCATGACCGTACATCCCCATGCCTGGACACGGCGCCGGCTCCGCGGACCTCAGGGAATCTTCGACATGCCCACCCTCAGCAAGAGGGCGCTGACAGCCGAAGGCTTCGAGGTCATCGAACGCTCCCAGCCTTCGCTCCTGGTCGACGGCGCCGTCCTCATCACAGGCGAAGTGGACCGCACCACCGAATTCGAGCACGGCATGCCGGCCGCGCACGAAGCCCTGGCAGCCGGCGACTGGCGGCACGATCCGCAGGTCATCGACGACCAGGCGCTGGTCGTCAATTTGAAGAACCAGGGCCTGGTCATCCTGACAGGGTGCGGTCACGCCGGCGTCATCAACATCGTGCGCCACGCACAGCGCTTGACCAGCGTCCCGCGACTTCACGCCCTTCTGGGTGGCTTCCATCTCAGCGGACCAGCCTTCGAACCCATCATCCCGCCCACCGTCGCGGCATTGGCGGACTACGCACCTCAACTCGTCGCGCCGGGACACTGCACGGGATGGCGGGCCCAACACGCTCTCGCCGCCGCACTGCCAGAAGCGTGGGTGCCCAGTAGCAGCGGAACAACACATCAACTTGTCAGGGCGTGACGCACCGTGCCGTTCGAGGATCGGCCCAGCTCCCACTCACGCACGTGCCGCGGTCCGCTCGGGAGGAGCAGGCAATGAATCCACAGGAAAATCGTCCGCCAACGCTGATGGTCGTCCACGCGCACCCCGACGATGAGGCGAGCCAGACCGGTGGCACCCTCGCCCGATATGCAGCCTCCGGGGCCCGTACCGTGGTGGTGGTCTGCACGGACGGCAGCCGGGGTGACGGCCCTGACGATGCTCCCGGCGTCCCCCGTGCTGATCGAGCCGCCCAGATTGCCGCCAGACGCTCCCACGAACTCGGCCGAGCGAGGGCCGCCTTGGGCATCAGCGATCTCGTCGAACTGGGATACCCGGACTCCGGCACGTCCCCGTCCGCCGCCGATTCAGACGTGTTCAGCAGACGACCCGGCGAACCCATCATCCGCCGACTCGAAGTACTCATGGGTCAGTACGAGCCCGATGTCGTCGTCACCTACCCCCCGAACGGCCTGACGTTTCATCCAGATCACATCCGAACCAACGAGGTCACCACAGCCGCTTTCGAGCGCTACGCACACGCCATCGGAGCCGCTGACCAAACACCTGGTGCCTCCGGCACTCGCAAAGAGCCGAAGTTCTATCACATCGCCCTGTCGATCTCCCGCCTCAAGACCCTCCGTTCCCGCATCGAACGCGTCCTGGGCCCGAATGTCTGGACGCCGCCGATTGAAATCGGAATTCCTGATGACTCCATCACCACCAGCGTGGACGTGTCAGGATTTTGGGACGCCAAGCTGAAGGCTGTTGCAGCTCACGAGAGTCAGGCAGATGCAAACGACCTGCTACGCGCACTCAGAGTCCCCGGAGGCGAGACACCTGTCGAGGAATATATTCGAGTTCTCCCAGCCTGGCCAGGCGGAAAGCGTGAAGATGATCTCTTTGCCTCAAGGGTTCAACTCTGATGACAAACAGCCCGCCCCGCGCTGGCTCAGGGAGTTACCAATTCATAAAGCGAGGTGAGTCATGATGGAGCGAGCATCCGGCGCGCCGGAGCCCGAGCCTCCTTCTGCGGAGGAGGCGTCACCCCAGCTGACGGAGGAGCAACAGGTCCGGCTCTCAGGGTACGGAAGTGTGCAGGATGTGCGAAGTGGCGAGGTGGTCTTCCGGCCGGGTGAACTGGCCTACGACCTGATCCTGGTCGAGTCCGGGACCATCGAGTTGGTGGCGCCCCAGGGCCAGGACGAGGACGAGGACGAGGCAGTCGTCGCGACTTACAGGCATGGTGGCTTCATCGGCGAATTGAACCTGCTGACTCGGCAGACAGTGCACTTGGCCGCACGTGTGGTGGAGCCAGGGCGTATCTACCGCATCCCTCCGGCAGAGTTCCGGCGCCTCATGGCTGACGAGTCGGATCTCTCCGATCTCCTGTTGCGGGCATTTCTCGCTCGACGAGACCGGCTCCGCGCCGGTGCGGTGGCGCGCAGGCTCGAGATCGTGGGCGTGGGCGCTTCCGCAGCGGGGCTCGCCCTTCGCACCTACGCCGCCCGTCAGCGGCTGCCCCACCTGTGGGTGGAGGCCGGCGGCCCCGCCGGTGACCGGATCATGACTTCGGCAGGGCTCGCCTCAGCGGACCTGCCGGCCGTTCTCGCTCCCGGCCGGGTGCTGCGTCGGGCCACGCCGGCGGAGCTCGCCACGATGCTCGGCCTGGCCTATCGAGCTGCAGAGGGAGGTCCCGTGGACCTCACTGTTGTGGGCTCTGGCCCGGCGGGCTTGGCGGCGGCCGTCTACGGCGCGTCCGAAGGGCTGGAGACTGTCGTGCTCGACAGCGTGGGGACGGGGGGCCAAGCTGCGGCCAGCTCGCGGATCGAGAACTACCTGGGCTTCCCTACCGGATTGAGCGGTGGGGATCTCATGCAGCGGGCCACCCTGCAGGCCCTGAAGTTCGGAGCTCGCCTCTCCAGCCCCTGCCGCGTGGCTGCGCTTGAGACAGGCCACGACTACATGCGCGTTGTTCTGGCGGACGGTACGGGCATCGACAGTCGCGCCGTCCTCGTCGCCACGGGCGCCCGTTACCGCAAGTTGCCACTCGCGTCATGGGACCAGCTCGAAGGTGCCGGAATCTACTATGCGGCCACCAACCTCGAAGCCCAGTTGTGCTCCGGCCAGGCCATCACTGTTGTCGGTGGCGCCAACTCCGCCGGGCAGGCGGCCTTGTTCCTGGCCTCATGTGGTTGCGACGTCACGTTGGCCGTCCGGGGCAGCGACGTCACGGCAGGCATGTCGTCCTATCTCATCGACCGGCTTCGCGCTGATCCGCGCGTGACTGTCCGTCCTTCCACTGAGGTGACCGAACTGCACGGAGGCGAACGGCTCCAGCGAATCACGCTGACCGACCGCTCCTCGGGGGCCAGTTGGGAGCAGCCGTGCCGCGGACTGTTCTGCTTCATCGGCGCGTCTGCAGCCACCGAGTGGCTACCCGGACTGGCCAAGGACCCTCATGGCTTTCTGCGGACCGACGTTCAGCTGGACCCCTACCCGCTCAGCCCGGTCTGGGCCGCCCTCGGCCGAAGTCCGTTTCCGTTCGAAAGCAGCGAGCCAGGTGTCTTCGCCGCCGGCGACGTCCGCTCAGGCTCCATGAAGAGAGTGGCCGCCGCTGTTGGAGAGGGAGCGAGCGCCGTCCACTCCGTACACGCTGCTATTGGGACGAACCTCTGACCGCCACCAAGCGAGCACATGGCGGACCGGGAAGGTTGAGAATGCCGACGGTCAAGCAGCTCCAGGCCTGATAGACGGCCGAGCGCCTCGGAGCGTTCGGACGTCATCTGCTCATGACCCATCTCCACCTGCCGGGACAAGAGGATCTTGGACCGGTGTGACTTCAGGATTCTTCAGAAGTACTGCGATCGCGCGGCCCTGGTCGGCAGCGGCGATCGGGAGTGTCAGTCCCGCCGGTAAACCCAACTACCCTGTAATACACAACTAATTTGACGGGGCCCAGCCCTGAACGATGGGCGAATCGGGTAGCGGTCGCCGAAAGACAGCGGGAGGGACCGTCACGACCGACTCAAGACGGGGATGATGCCGAGATGGACATCCGCCTGTCTACCGCTACGGGTCGCTGGCTCATCTTCACGACGGTGCTCGGATCGAGCATGGCGCTGCTGGACTCCACCGTCGTCAACGTCGCACTGCCGCGCATCGGCGCCGACCTACATGCCGAGCTGGGTGCGCTGCAATGGATCGCCAACGCGTACACGGTCACACTCGCGGGACTGATTCTGCTCGGCGGCTCTCTTGGCGACCGGTACGGACGGCGACGGGTGTTCGTTATCGGGGTGGTCTGGTTCGCGCTCGGTTCGCTGCTGTGCGGTCTCGCCCCGAACGCCGGGATCCTGATCTTCGCGCGCGCCCTGCAGGGAATCGGCGGCGCATTGCTGACGCCCGGGTCCCTTGCCATCATCCAGGCCAGCTTTCACCCCGATGACCGCTCAAAAGCCGTCGGGATGTGGTCCGGCTTCGGCGGTATCGGCGCGGCGATCGGCCCTTTCCTCGGTGGATGGCTGGTCGATGGACCCGGCTGGCGCTGGGTGTTCCTCATCAATCTTCCGCTGGCCGCGGTCTGCGTGCCCGTGGCGATGCGGCACGTCCCGGAGACGAAGGACCCTGAACACCATGGCAGGTTCGACGTTGCAGGAGCTGCGCTCGGCGCACTCGCTCTGGCACTCCTCGCGTACTCGCTCATCGCAAAGAACCTGTGGGCAGGGGCACTCGGCGTGGTCGGCGCCATGTCATTCGTCTTCCTGGAGAAGCGGCGACGCGACCCGATGCTGCCGCTGTCGATCTTCTCCTCACGGCAATTCACCGCGGTCAACCTCGTGACCCTCTGCGTGTATGCGGCCTTGGGCGGCTTCTTCTTCCTCAGTACCCTGCAACTGCAGGTGGTGTCCGGCTACTCGCCCCTACAAGCAGGCACGGCCCTCCTGCCCACGACGGTGCTCCTACTGCTGTTCTCACCCCGGTCCGGGCAGCTCGCGGACAGAATCGGCCCACGTATCCCGCTGACCGTGGGACCTCTGCTGTGCGCAGCGGGCCTGCTCCTGATGCTGAGGGTTGGACGGCAGGCCGTCTACGTGACCGATGTGCTCCCCGCAGTCGTGGTGCTCGGCGCGGGCCTGGTCACCCTCATCGCTCCGTTGACCTCGACGGTACTGTCCTCAGTTGAGACCGCGAAAGCCGGCCTCGCAAGCGGCGTGAACAACGCGGCAGCCCGTGCAGCCGGCTTGATCGCGGTTGCCGCACTACCGCTCCTCACGGGAATGGGCCCGGCTGCCTACCGCTCGGCCACCCAGTTCGACCAGTCCTTCGACAAGGCCATGCCCCTGTGCGCGGGCATCATGGTCGCCGGCGCTCTCGTGGCTTGCCTCGGCGTGCGCAGTCCCTCTCCCGCAGAGGTGCCGCGGGAATGCGCGGAGCCCGAGTGCCGATTCAGCTGCGGCATCTCCGCCCCACCCTTGGAACACGTCAAAGCGGCGCCTCCTGACAAGACGCCATGAGCAGCGTCCACAAGAGGGGGCTTCCAACCCTCATCCGTAAGCAGGCGGTTCAGGCTCGTACTCGCCACCAGGAATGTCGACACCACGCAGTGCCTGGTTCCGCCAGTCGCGCGGCGACAACCCGAAACAGGCTCGAAAGCTGCGTCCGAAGCTCGACAGATTGGTGAATCCCCAACGATGAGCGATCGCGGCTATCGTGATGGAACTCCCGGCATGGCGAGCCAACTCGTCGCGGCATCCCTCCAGGCGATGCTTGCGGATCCAGGCCCCCAGGGATATTTCGTTGGCGGCCAGAACGTTGTACATATGGCGAAGTGAAATGTGGTGCTCGGCGGCGATCTGCGCTGCGTTGAGATCCGGGTCACCGAGGTGGGCGCGCGCATATTCTAGGATTCGCAGGCACAGCGTCGCCTGAAGAGAATCTCGCCCCAGAGCAGGCGAATCGAGGTGTGTGGCGACGAGCGCGCGAACGAGTTCGACGGTCGGCTGGCTCACCGCGTCCCTGCTCGAGTGCGTGAAGAGGTCCGGTCGGCTCCCCAGTCGGTTGAGATATGTCGCAGCGACATCCGCCACCGGGTGCTCGGGGCTCAGGGTCAGTGCACACACCCGTCTGATGGCGTCTCGCGGCAGACCCAGCGCGTCGTGGGGAATCCTGAAGAAGTGCTGACGGATCCCTTCCGAGTCGACCAGTGTATACGGGGCTGTCGAATCGTAGATGACCAGGTCACGAGGGCGAATCACTGCCTCCCGCCCTCCCTGGACAACCAGGCTGGATCCAGCCAACTGCAGTCCGAGTAAAATACTCGGCTCCATTTCATCGCGAGCCAATGTGGCGGTCCGCTCGACGGTGAGAGCGTTGGAGCGGATGGAGCAGACCGTTACCTGACCCAGCTTGCTGATGACACCTGAAGCCTTGACCGGGGCTACTTCTGAAGGGAAGTCGATCTCGACCCGGACCATGGTATCCGCAATCGTTTCGCGTACTGCATCCGCACGATCGGATTCGGGCACACGGCAGGCATCAACAACCGTGATCAATTCTTCTCCCCTTCGTACTCTTCCCGCATATCGCGGAGGCACCCCTTGCCGCTGTCGCGGTGATTCCGCACCGCGAGCCGTTTTTTACTCGCTCAAAGGGCCCGCAGACCTCTGGAGTGAGGTCTGCGGGCAATCAAGGTCAGCTCTTGATGAAGTCGAGCAGTTCCTCGTTGAAGTCGTTTTCGAACCGCCCGGTCAGCCCGTGGGGAGCGCCGGCGTGGACTTTCAGCGTGGCGTTCGTGAGCAACTGGATCGAGCGGTAGGAGGAGGCCTCAAGGGGCACGATCTGGTCGTCGTCGCCATGCGACAGCAGCACCGGGATGTCGATGCCTTTCAGATCCTCCGTCAGGTCCGTCTCGGAGAAGGCCGCGATGCAGTCGTACGCGCCCTTCACTCCCACGGTCATGCACATGCGCCAGAACGCGTCGCGCATGCCCCGCGATACATTCGCGCCTTCGCGGTTGTTGCCGTAGAAGGGCTCGCTGAGTTCCCGGTAGAACTGTCCACGGTCTGCGGTGAGGCCCGCACGCAAGGCGTCGAAGACCTCGATCGGAGCACCCCCGGGGTCGCCCGGCGTTGCCAGCAGATGCGGCGCGACCGCCGCTCGCAGCACGGCCTTGGAGACCCGCCCAGTGCCGTGTCGACCCAGGTATCGGGCCACTTCGCCGCCACCGGTTGAGTGGCCGACCAGGACGACGCCGGTCAGGTCGAGAGTCTCGATCAGCTCGGCGAGATCGTCGGCATAGGTGTCCATCGTGTTGCCGTGCCAGGTCTGGCTCGAACGCCCACCCCCGCGCCGGTCGTGAGCGATGGCCCGGTAGCCGTGATCCGCGACCCACTTCAGCTGGTTGTCCCAGATATCGGAGGTCAGCGGCCAGCCATGGCTGAACACGACAGCGGGGCCCGAGCCCCAGTCCTTGTAGAAGATCTCGGCGCCGTCGTCAGTTGTGATGGTTGGCATTGCGGTGCTCCTTCGGTAACGGTTCGAGGCCGGCTGGGCAGATGCCGGCCGAAGTGTGGAGGGCGACCGGCTCGTGCGACGGAGGGCTGCTCAGCGCGCGCGAGGTTCTCGCGGGCGGAGGCGTCGCGATGTCCTCAGGGGCCGAGAACGGCGTAGCGCAGCTGGCCCGTGCCGAAGCCGCCCTGCCGCCACCGACCGCCCCGTCCAGGTCGTCGGTACGGATCGTGGGTGCAGTCAGGATTGGTGAAACCCGCAGCCCCGCTGCTGCCCGGTTCCGCCGGGATCCCGATCACACAGTGCGATGCGAGGTGGCTGACCTGCGGGAATGAAGTCCTCCGAGCGCTACGGTAGGATTTCCAAACCTTGGGCGTTGTCAACCGTTGTGAGCGGATTGACTCAGTTCGATCGCATACACAGAGTCTTCCGGGAGGCCACACCATGTGCTTGAGTCATCCGACTCTTCTGAAGCCAGGCGAGCACTGCCACCGTGCATAGTGAGCCATGGCGTGGGCCCGTACTTCCGACGCTGGTGGGACGTACGGCCGAGCTGGAGCGAATCCGGGCGTTCCTGGCCGGCGCCGCTCGGGTCGGAGGAACCTATCTGCTGACCGGCGAACCCGGCGTCGGCAAGACGGTCCTGCTGGACGCGGCGGTGGAGATCGCGGCGGAGGCAGGTGCCAAGATCCTCCGCGCCGCAGGGGTCCAGTTCGAGGCGGACGTCAGCTACTCAAGCCTCAACCAATTGCTGGTTCCCTTGGCACCTGCCTACGCGGATCTCCAGCCGGAGTACCGTCAGGCACTGACCGTTGCGCTGGGGATGAGTGACGGCCCCCCTCCGGCCCGGTTGACCCTCATCAATGCGACCCTCGCGCTTCTGCAGCAGGCGTGCCCCGACCGGCTGGTGCTGCTGGCCATCGACGACCTTCCATGGCTCGACCGGGCCAGCGCTGTCCTGCTCAGCTCGGTGGCACGTCGTCTGAGCGGCTCGCGAGTGGGGCTCATCGGCACTTCGCGCACTGGTGGCGACAGCTTCTTCGAGCGGGGTGGATTGCCCGAAGCCGAGCTCGGGCCATTGAGCAACAGCGCGGCAGTCGATCTGCTGAAGGGCCGCTTCCCCTCGCTGGCACCGGGCGTGCTGAAGCGGCTGCTCCACGAATCACAGGGCAACCCGCTCGCGCTGCTGGAGCTCTCGTCAGGCCTGACCGGGGCCCAGCGGGCGGCTCGGAGTGCGTTGCCGACAGTCATGATTCTTTCGGACCGGCTGCAAGCGGTGTTCGCAGACAGGTTGGCCGGACTCCCCGATGCGACCAAGGCCCTGTTGCTCAGGGCGGTACTCGAGGGTTCCGGTGACCTGCAGCTCCTGAGTTCCCTTGATCCCCTCATGGTTGGTTTCGACGACCTCATACCGGCGCAGCGCGCCCACCTGATCCGGCTCGACACCACTGCCGCACACCTCACCTTCCGGCATCCGCTTCTGAGGTCGGCGATCATCGAGGACTCGACCCCTGAGCAGCGTCGTCAGGCCCACCGGGAGTTGGCCGAAGCGCTGGACGAGGATCCGGACCGCCGTGCATGGCACCTTGCCGAGGCTTCCAGCGGCTCGGACGAGGTAGTCGCATCACAACTGGAGCAGGCCGCTCAACGGACCCTTCAGCGAGGAGACTCGACCGGCGCGGTCCAGGCACTCGTCCGTGCGGCGCATCTGAGTCCGACCAGAAGTGACCGCAGCCGCCGGCTCGCACAGGCGGCCTACCTGGGGGTAGGTACCACGGGTGAGTTGCTCGGAGCGGCACAGATGCTGGAACAGGCACGACGCCTTGACCCCGAACGGAACACGTCTCTCCACGCTGCGGCCGCAGCCGCGTACATCCTGCTGAACGCAGACGGGGACGTCATAACGGCGTACCGATTGCTCGTCGGCGCGATCGAATCGGGTTCGCACGGCTACGACGCGGCCGACGAGGGACTGATCGAGGCTCTGCACACACTGCTACTGGTCTGCTTCTGGGCCGGCAGAGTCGAACTGTGGGACCCGTTCTACCGTGCACTGGACCGTCTGAAGCCTGAGACGCCCGAACTGCTCTATCTTCTCAGCAGGATGTTCCCGGATCCGGCCCGCGTCTCTGCGCCCCTGCGAGTTCGCCTCGCGGCTCTGATCGACCGACTCAGCGCCGAGAACGAGCCGATGCGGATCATGCGTGTCAACACTGCGGCCGCCTATGTCGACCTTCTGGGTGAGACTCGTGAGAGCGCATGGAGGCTGGTCCGGGACGGACGCATGGGTGGCGCCGTCCGAAGCAGCATCGGCGGGCTCATGTACTTGGCGCTCGACGACTTTTTCACCGGACGCTGGGCCGAGGCACAGCAGTTGGCCGACGAGGGCCTGGCTCTGTGCACAGCCCATGGCTACGGCTTCGTCACCTGGTTCTTCCTCTATCACCAGGCGCTGCTGGCAGCCGTTCGCGGTCAGGATCAGGCTGCTCATGAGTGGGCGGACGAACTCACCCGTGTCACGGAACTCCGCAAGGCCCGCGGGGCGGCTGAATGGGCCCACCACCCGCGCTCCCTCGCCGCTTTGGGGCAGGGCGACTTCGAAGGCGCTTACCGGCATGCCAGCGCCCTGAGCCCCGCAGGGGTACTTGCACCGTTCGTCCCGCACGCATTGTGGGTCGTCATGGACCTGGTCGAGGCTGCGGTGTGTACCGGACGGTACCAAGAGGCCGACGCGCATGTCGCTGCCATGCATAAGGCTGATCTAGCCGGCATCTCGCCGCGACTGGCACTCCTCGTAGCCGCTTCGACAGCGATAGCGGATCAGGGTGAAAGTTCGCCGGCCAGGTTCGAAGAGGCACTGAAGACGCCGGACGCCTATCACTGGCCCTTTGACCAGGCTCGCATTCAGCTGCTCTACGGCGAACGCCTGCGAAGACTGCGGCTCAACACAGAGGCACGCGCACAACTGAACGCGGCGCTCGCGACGTTCCAGCGGCTCGGCGCTGTGCCGTGGGCCGAACGCGCACGCAGTGAGTTGCGGGCGGCCGGCCAGGGCCAGAAGCGCGCTTCCAAGAAGGTAACGGTCACTGTCCTGACGGCTCAGGAGCGGAACATAGCCGAACTTGCCGCGGAAGGCCTCACCAATCGTCAGATCGCCGAAAGGCTCTTCCTCTCGCACCGCACCGTCGGCGCCCACCTGTATCGGCTCTACCCCAAACTCGGAATCTCCACCCGCGGCGCGCTTCGTGACGCCTTGGCCGCGCTGGAGCGGCTGCCGTGACGTTGCCAGCTGCCGCTCGGGAGGTGGACGAGCAAGATCCCCGCTGCCGGATAAAGGCATCGCAGCGCCCACCTTCCGCTCCTGGTCGATACGGAACGCGTCCGAGATCCCCTACGGTGCGGCACTGCCCGTGGGATCGAGGGAGGACAGGTGCCCGGCGCCGGGGCGGAGAGATGCGGCGACACAGTCGTAGAAGCAGCGGTCGGCGCGCAGCGAGAAGCCTCGCCCCGCCGCCGTCTCCCGGACGTCCAGCAGCTGCTGCGTCCCGGTCAGTTGGAAGATCCGCCGTCCTGCCCGCTCGGTGCACCGGACGTTCAACCTGCCCTGCTGCTGCGTCACGTAGGCTGAGGTCCGGATCAGCAGGTTGACGATGCTGGAGTCCATGAAGGAGACACGGTCGAGATCCACCTCGACGTCCCGCGAGCCGGCGTCCACACAGGCGCGCAATGCCGCTTCCAGACCGGGAGCCGTGTGCATGTCGATGTCCCCGAAGACCACCACCTCGAGTCGGGCATAACGTATGTCCACCGCGTTTCCCCTTCCGTTTTTTGCAAAGACGGTGTGCCGGGACGGGAGGTCACCCAGCGAGGGTGCGCCGCGGCGCTGCCTGTCACCGTGGAGTGGCCGGTTACAGAGCAAGTGCCGGCCTCCACCCAGCTGGCGGTGCCAGTCACCGTCATCTGGCCCTCCTATCGGCCTCGGTAAGGCTTCCCCACACCCCGTAGGCCTGACCGGTCCGTACGGCGAAGCTTGCGCAGGTGCGGCGGACCGGACAGGTCCGGCAGATCGCCTGGGCCCGCGCTTCGCGCTTGCGGCGTTCGGATCTGCGCTCGTCGGGCGGGGAGAAGAAGACGGAACTGTCCATTCCTCGGCAGGAGGCGGCGCTCTGCCATTCCCACTCACTGAGGAGTGGCTTCGTGCTGGGCGGCTTCACGGCACTGCTCGGCTGTTCAGCGAAGGATGCGGAGGGACGGTCCAGGCCGTGTGCGTTCCTGGGCCGGGTCTGCCTATGTGGTCCGGTAGCTGCGGCCTGACGGCCATGGTCGGCTCCTGTTCGTCAGGGTGAATATCAGGGGTCATCGGCAGTCAACGGGAGGGGCTTCGGCGGATCCTCGGGCGGTCACAGACCGCTGGGGCACGGCTGTCGGACCGGCACCCAGAGGCGTCACATACGTCGGCCCGTGGAGCAAGACCCAACAGCGCGGCGGGGGTGGGGCGATGACGGGCTCGAAAGCGAGGCTGTTCAGGTGGAGACCGCCGAGCAGGGCCTGGACCCGGCTGACTCCGGCTCAGGTGGGGGGCGTAGCACACGATGGTGACGACGCCGGCGCCACAGGCGGTCAGAACAACCAGGCCTCGATCGTTCTGGCGGACACCGAGCGCCTGGTCGCCGATGATCTCCGGGTTGTGCAGCCAGTCTTCGCCGTCCCACGCCTGATGGACGGCGGCATGTCGTGTTCGGATTTGGCGATGCGTTCGACCTCGCCGGAGTTGAGGACACTGCCGTCCACCCCCAGGGAAGGTTGACGCGGTTCGATGACCTCGAGCTGGGGTGGGCGGTGGCCGACTGACCACCGCCCGCCCTTCAACATCGGAACGCGATAACGCGTCCGCGTCCCTGTGCGGTCAGCTGTGGTTTGCGGCTGCGGTGATCAGGTCGGTCACCGCGCCGGGCTTGGCGACCATGGACAGGTGGGGGGCGTCCACCTTCACGATGTGTGATCCGGCGCGGTCTGCCATGTACTGCTGTTCTGCCGGGGGGATGACCTTGTCGGCGGTACCGATCAGGGCCCAGGAAGGCAGGGTCTTCCAGGCGACCGGTCCGGAGGGCTCGGACAGGGCGCTGCCGGCCAGGGGGCGCTGTCCCGCGGCCAGGACGGCGGCCTTGGCGGGGGCGACGCCGGCGGCAAAGATCTTCGGGAACAGGTCGGGCTTCACGTAGAGGTCGACGTTGCCGCCCCCGTTGGGAATGGAGACGGTGTTGAAGACGGTGCTGGGGTCCTTCACCGCCAGGGCGGAACCTGTGCTGAGCTGGCCGGCGGACTCCCCTTCGTCGGGGATGAACGCGTCGACGTAGACGAGCGACTTCACGTTGGTGACGCCGACCGCGGCATTGCTGATGACCATGCCGCCGTAGGAGTGGCCGACCAGCACGATCGGACCGGTGATCGTCTCCAGGAACGCGTGCAGGTTGGCCGAGTCGGTCGCCACACCGCGCAGAGTGTCAGGCACGACATCCACCGTGTAGCCCTCGTCCTGCAACCGCGCGGTCACACCCGCCCAACTCGACCC
>NZ_FODD01000031.1 GCF_900110255.1 Actinacidiphila rubida | reverse complement strand
CACCGTGAGCGGCTGGGCGTAGATCTGCCCGTCGAGCTGGGTGGCGAAGAGCTGCCCGAAGGCGGAGGACTGCACGACGGCGGGCGAGAGCCCGGACTCGCCGGCGTCCCAGTTGGTGCGCAGGTTGTCGACGCCCTGGGTGATCTGGTCGGCCTGGGCGGCCGATCCCCCCACCACGCTGAGCGTGGCCCCGATCACGGCGGTGCCGACGACGGTCGCGGCCGCGGCGCGCATGCTGCGCCACACGCGCGAGGCGCGGGGTGTGCGGTTCTGCCGGCCGTGACGCCGTCTGCGGCGGTCATGGCTCGACAGCATGGATTGTCCGGCCAACGCCGGCCCCCCTCCGGAAGTCCGCCGCGGCAGATCGGCCGGCGGCGGTGGGACAAGTCCCCAAGTCTGCGGGAATGTTCATATCATCCGGACACTCGCCCCCGCGCCGTTCGGCGGGAGTCGGTCCGGTCACGCGGAACCAGCGGCGACCGGGTGTGGACACGCGCCGGGATTCTGTCATCGGTGCTGGTCGGCGACCGTGAACTCGTCGTGCGGAGCGGCCGGCTGGAACCAGCTCGCGGTCCCCCCGCCGTCGTCCGCCCCAGGGGCCCACGAGGGCCGCGGGCCGGGTTCCGTCGCCGCTTCCTCGTCCGGGGCCTCGTCGAGCACCTTGAACACCCAGGTCCGGTAGGACCAGAAGCGGAACGCGGTGGCCACGCCGACGCCGACGAACTTGAAGACGTTGCTCTGCAACCGGCCGTCCCAGCCGAGCCCGTAGGTCGCGGCGTAGAGAACAGAGTTCTCGATGACCAGACCGACGAGGCTGAAGCCGAAGAACAGCGCGAGCTCCCGGGCGCGGCTGCCGCCGTCCCGGTCCCGGTAGGTGAAGAACCGGAAGCCCACGTAGTTGCAGATGATGGAGATGAACGTGGCCAGCACGCTGGCCCGGACGGTCTGCAGGCCCCAGTAACGCTGGATCGCGTTGAAGGCCAGCAGGTTGACCACGACGCCCGCCAGGCCGACCACGCCGAACTTCGCGATCTCCCGGTAGAAGTGGCCCAGCCGCGACGGGAGTGCGTGCCGGCCGCTCACGAGCGGCGGTTGCGCAGACGAAGGCGCACCGGCATCACGGCGGACTCGACCTGCGTCGACATGCTCATCTTGGAGACGCCCTCGGTGCGCTCCTCGAAGTGGATGGGGATCTCGACCGCGCTGTGACCCCGGCGCACGGCCAGGAACTTCAGCTCCACCTGGAAGCTGTAGCCGGCGCTGGTCAGCGAGCCGAGGCCGATGTCGCGCAGCGTCTGCGCCGGCCACAGGTTGAAGCCGGCCGTGATGTCCCGGATCCGGATGTCCAGCACCGCGCGGGCGTAGCGGTTGGCGAACCGCGACAGCAGCTGCCGGTGCTTGCCCCACTCCGTGTCCAGCGAGCCGCCGTCCACGTAGCGGCTGCCGACCACGAAGCCCGCGCCCGTCGACAGAGCGGTGCCCAGCATCTGCGGGACGGCGGACGCCGGGTGGCTGCCGTCGGCGTCCATCTGGACGACGAACTCGGCGCCCTCGTCGAGGGCCGCCTGCATCCCGGCCGCGTAGGCGCGGCCGAGACCGTCCTTCTCGGTGCGGTGCAGGACGCTCATCCGGCGGCGGCCGTCCCGGAGGTACTTCTCCGCCAGTTCCTCGGCGAGCCGGCCGGTGCCGTCCGGGCTGGAGTCGTCCACGATCTTCAGGTGCAGGCCCGGCAGCGGCAGGCTCATCACGATCTCGGTCATGCGCGGGAGGTTGGCGGCCTCGTTGTAGGTCGGCATGACGATGGTCAGCGGTCTCTGGGCCCAGGTCGGCGGCAGCTCCACGAGCGGGCGCCGAACGGCCGGAGTCGGAACGTGCATGGTCTCTCCTCAGGGTCTCCTGCGCCCTCGTGAGCCGGTTCGTGACGAACGGCGGGTTCAGCCGGTGGGCAGGGTCGTGGGTCCGGTGGAGCGGGACGCGGCGAGGGTCCCGCTGCGGTCAGGTGTGCACCTTGCGGTCGGCGGCGGAGTCACCGGAGCTTCCGGTGGCGGCCGTCACGACCCGCTTGAGGAGCAGGACCTGGATGTCCGTCAGCTTCGTGGTGCGGATGACGCGGAACTCCTTGCGGAGCACGTCGGCCGTCGCCTTGGGCATGTTCACGTACTGCAGGCCGGGCGGTGAGGTGGTCACCAGCCACAGCCGGTCGGTCTTGGCCAGGCAGGCGACCGGGTGCTTGCACTCGACCGCGTCGTACATGCCGGCCTGCTGCGGGGTGCGGGCCATCAGCACGTCGTGCGGGCGGCCGCTGTCGTCACGCAGCTCATAGGCCATGCCGCGCCGCTCGGTCATCACCCCGCCGAACGCGATGCCGTCATGCGGCTGCTGCCCGTCCTTGATGATGCGGGCCACGCCGCGGAAGTCCGGCTCGCCGAGGATCGGCCCGCGGGCCTCACGGATGCCCGGCAGCGCCGACCAGGCCAGGGCGGCGACCGAGGCCGCCGCGAGCACCCAGCCGACGGCGATCCGGAACGTCGGGACCTGTCCGGCGAGCCGCCCGGTGACGGGCCCGGCCAGCCGGCACACCGCGACTGCCGCCAGCAGCACCCAGGCCGGCACGGTGAAGAGCAGGTAGCGCGGCAGGAACAGGTGGAGCTGCGCCGCCGTCGCATAGGTGGCGAGCGGCGGCACCAGCACCCACAGCGCGAGCGGGAGCGCGTACCGTCCGGCGAAGCACAGGCCCACCAGGCCCAGCGCCATCACCGGGGCGCCGACCGCCCAGCTTCCGAACAGGTGCTGCGGAAGGTTCACCAGGTCCTTGGTGCCCGGGTTGTTCCAGGAGATCTGGCCCTTCTGCGTGGACCCGGCCGCCGCCATCGGCAGCACGAAGCACAGCCCCATCGTGCCCGCGGCGGCGTACGCCCAGGCGGCGATGTGGTTGCCGCGGCGGCGCGCGATGACGACCATCACCACATGCGGCAGCAGCACCGCCATGGACGCCAGGTGGCTCCAGCCGATCAGCGGCACCGACAGCGTGTAGCCGATCCACCCCTTGAACGTCGGCTGTTCCAGGGCCCGGACCAGCAGCAGCGTGGAGAGCAGGACCGCCGCCACGGCGAACGCGTACGGCCTCGCCTCCTGCCCGTAGCGGGTCACCGTGGGCACCACGGCGAAGGCGAGTCCGGCCACGACGCCCACCTGGGTGGTGAACATCCGCCGGGCCAGCAGGGCCAGCAGTCCCGCCGCGGCGCCCATCGCGATCGCCGACGGCAGTCGCAGCGCGCTCGCGGAGTCGCCGGCCGCGTCCACCCAGAAGTGCATCAGGATGTAGTACGGGGTGAACACCGCGTCGATGCTGCGGATCAGGTGGCCCAGGTCCCCGAAGGACAGCCCGGCCGCCCACCAGGTGGCGTGCTCGTCGCGCCACAGCTGCCGGCCGCTGAGGTCCTTCAGGATCGACACCAGGGCGGCGGCGGTCGGCAGGAGGAACAGGGCCGCGGTGGCGAACGGACTCCACCGGCGGACGGCGGCCCCGCCGCCGTCCGCGCTCTCCTGGTCGCCGAGCTGCCCGGCATCGTTGTCGGCAAGGCCGTTCAGCGCGGATGTGTCGACGGTCATTGCTTCACCCAGATCCGGAAGGCGCTCGTGCCGCTGCTCGTGGTGTACGGGATCACTGCCGTCAGCCGGTAGTGCGGATTGCCCTTCAGGGCGTCCGTGACCGCCTGGTCGGCGTCCGGGGTCACCCCTCCGTGCAGCTCGATCACGTCGAAGTGAGCGTCACGGACGGCGGCGCTGAAGGCCGCGGGCCCGCTGTAGTGCTTGCCGTCCTTGGCCTGATAGTCCATGAGGAAGGTGGTCTGCCACTGGTTCCACCCGGTGACGTCGCGCAGGTAGTAGGCGGGGACCTCCTGCTCCTCCGCCAGGTAGATGCCCTTGTGGTTCACCACCGTCCGCAGGTACGCGACCATCGGCTTGCTGTTCGGGAAGCTGTACTCCTCGTGCGACTGCACCATGCCGAAGGTCAGGGTCGCGACGAAGAGGATGATCCCGAGCTGGGGATTGCGGAAGTGCGGACCGACCAGACGCGCCAGGCCCAGCCCCGCCATGGGTGCGGCGAACAGCAGGCCGAAGCCGACGTGCTTGTAGAGCGAGATCTCCGTGCCCAGGTGGATCTGGTACGCGGGGGCCAGCAGCGCGGTGCCGGTCAGCAGTACGCCCAGCGAGACGCGCCGTAGCGGTCCCGGGGTCGCGTTGCCGATCCACGGCATCTCGCCCATCCGGGCCCGCAGGCCGTAGGCGATCGAGCCGCCCAGCGCGGCGAGGAAGAGCAGGCCGCCCCAGTTCGCGCTGTCCTGGAGCATCCGCAGCGCGGAGTCGGTGCCGTGTGCGCGGTTGGTGGTGGTGCCGCTGATGCCGCCGAGCGATCCGGCCAGTTTGAGACCGAGGCCGAGCAGCGCGGCGATGGCGGCGCCGAGGACCACTCCGCGGAGCAGGGAGCGCCACCCGCGGTGGCGGTAGGCGGTGAGCACCGCGAGCACCACGAGAGTCGGCATGTAGAGCGCGGCCGCGTACTTCACGCCGCAGGCCAGCGCGGCGGGCGGGGCGGCGAGCAGGACGAAGGCCATGTTGCTGCGGCCGGTGCGCACCACGAGCCAGGCGGACAGCGCCAGCAGGAAGAGGGCCGGGGCGTCGTAGGTGGCGAAGTTGCCGAGGTACAGCGTCGACTGCAGGCCGCAGAAGAGCGCGGCGGCCCCCAGCGCGGCGCGGACGTTGAACATCCTGCGGGTCATGGCGTACAGCAGCCCGGTGGTGCCGAGCATGAAGAACAGGCTGACCACCCGGACGCCGGTCAGGCCGAAGTGCGAGTCCACCGAGGCGGCGAGCACCGGATAGAACTTCGGATACCCGGAGAAGTAGGCGCCGAAGTCCACGGGGACCGGGGTGCCGTGCAGGACGTTGGCGAGCTCGTAGTGGCCGGAGGCGATGTACAGCGCCTCGTCCTCGAACGCCGTCCCGCGCAGCCGCAGCGACAGCACGGCCTGGACCAGCAGCAGGCACGCCAGCAGGATCCGGCCCAGCCGGACGCTGCGGCGCGCGTCGAACGACCACGCCGACTCGGGCACGTCCGGCAGGACGTAGCCGGGCGGCACGCTCTCCGCCTCGTAGACCGCGTACCCGGCGTCCGGCTCGTCCAGGGCGTAGGTGTCCACCGGCGCGGCCTGCTCGTGCGTGCCGTACGCCCCGCTCACAGCCTGGTCGTAATAGGGAGCCCGCGGGTACTCCTCGCCCGCGGACGGGCCCGCGCCGGGCGCGCTTTCGCCGTACGGATCATCGGTGTACGACGGGCTCGGCGGGGTGAACGTCTCCGCGTAGCCGTAGGCCGGCGGCGCTTCCTCGTAGGCGTACTGCGGGGCCTGGTAACCCGGCTCGGGTTCGGGCGCCGGACGGTCGTCCGGCCCGTTCACCGCCCAGGACGGCTGGGACCTGCCGCGCTGCTCTTGTGCCCCGGATCTCGGGGGCCTCCAGTCGCTCACGGCTTCCTCACGTCGACCCCGTAGGCCTTGCCGGCCGCCTGGCGGCGGAACTCGGCGGCGGCGGCGGAACTGCTGTCCACCCGCCAGTCGGTCTCCTTGTTGTAGTCGAACCAGATGAAGCCGACCACGTCCGAGCGCTTCGCCGTGCCCTGGAAGAGGTCGTCGATGTCCGCCGGCTTGCGCGTTCTGCCCTCGGAGGCGGTCTCGGCGATGATGAACGGCTTCTTCGTGAAGCCACGCACCTCGTCCATCGTCGGGCCGTACAGCGTCTTGTAGGTGTGCGGACCGTCCAGGCCGTAGTAGCCGATGACGCCGATCCAGTCGACGTAGGCGTCACCGGGCCAGAACGGCTTGAGCCGCACCGACTTCATCGGGCCGATCACGTTGGGGCTCCACACCCAGATGACCTGGGTCGCGCCCTCCTCCGCGAAGACGTCGTGCACGTGCTTCCACGCGCTGACGAACTGCTGCGGGGTCGCCTTCTTCGTCCCCCACGGGTACCAGAAGCCGTTCATCTCGTGGGCGAAGCTGATCGCCACCGGCAGGTTCAGCGCCGCGACGGACTGGGCGAACTGGTGGATGTACGCGTCGTCCTTGCCCGCGGCGATGTCCGCGAGCGACTTCTTCATCGGCTCCCACGCGATGAAGGACATCGCCCCGTAGTCCCAGGTGTCCTGCACCTGCTGGGACTCGAACTGGTCGCCCCACGCGGCGTAGGTCTCCACCATGTCGGGCTTCTTCCCGACCAGGCTCGCGTACGTCTGCAGGGGCTGCATCGAGGCGGGAAAGCCCGGCAGCGACACCCCGAAGTACTTCTTCTCCGGCTTGAGCAGAGGCCGGATGTCGTACGGCAGGACCGGCTTGGCCGAGGCCTTGGCCCCGTCCGTGGGCGTGCCGGAGACGGACGGCTGGCCGCCCTCGGCGTGCTGGTACTTGTACCGGCCGGACGAGGAGAAGGTGCTGCACCCGGCGGTCGCCGTCAGCAGCAGGCCGACCGCAGCCGCGGCGGCCAGGGAACGAATGCGGGAAGTCACGCGGTTGCCTTCTGGGAACGGGGCTGGACGAGGACACGGCCGGCGACCATCGCGTAGAAGAGTCCGGCGGAGAGCATCAGGGCGAAGTCCGGGGGGTACATGGTGAACATCCGCCAGGCGGCCAGCACGACCCACAGCACGGCGGTGCCGCCGGTCCAGCCGATCATGCCGACCCAGTAGCGGCGCATGCCGTTCTTCTTGGCGCCGTCGGAACCGGTGGGCTTCCAGCCCATCTCCCGCCCGCGGAGCACGTCCCAGACCGCGAAGACGTGCGACCAGCCGTACATCATGCGGGCCGCCCAGGCCTCGAGCCGGTACGGCGCCCGGTGCCACAGGGGCAGCACCAGCGCGACGTAGGCGACGCTCGGCAGCACCAGGACGCTCGCCTCGGCGCGCAGCAGTTCGGGCTTGAGGATCAGCAGGCCCAGCGGGATCAGGGGCGTGACGAAGGTCGCCAGCGCGGTCTGCAGGTAGTAGAGGAACCCGGAGACGTAGCAGAGCCGGGTGGTGAGGCGCATGGGCGTGTTCCAGAACCGCTTGCCGGTCAGCAGCGACAGGGAGCCCATGCACCAGCGGTACTGCTGGTTGTGGAAGGCGCCGACGGTGTCGGGGCACACCCCGGCGGCCAGCGCGACGGGCACGTACCGCAGCTTCCAGCCCAGACCGCGCAGGTCGAAGCCGGTGTACATGTCCTCGGAGTGCTCGATGAGGGAGACGCCGCCGATCTGCTCCAGGGCCTCCCGCCGGTAGAGCGCGCAGGAGCCGACACAGATGGAGCCGTCCTTGTCCTCCCGCGAGGTCTGCACCGAGCGGTAGAAGAGCTCCTGCACCGCGCCGGCGCCCCGCTCGATCCAGTTCTGCCGGTCGACGCTGCGGAAGAACTGCGGGGACTGCACGATCGCGGTCCGCTCGTCCTCGTCCATGTGCGGCAGCAGCTCGTCGAGCAGGTCGGCCCGCGGTGCGAAGTCGGCGTCGAGGATCAGGATGTGGTCGCCGCCGGTGATGCCGAAGGCGTGGTTGAGGTTGCCGGCCTTCTTGAACCAGCCGCGGTTGGGGCGGACCACGTACTCGAACCCGAAGTGCCGGGCCATGGCGGCGACCTCGGGCTCGGCCGCGTCGTCGAGGACGTAGGCGCGGACGGTGCCCCGGTAGGTCGTGGCCATCCGCTGCACGTACGTCCAGGTGTTGTGGAGCACCTCCAGCGGCTCGCCGCACACCGGCAGGAAGACGTCGACGCTCGGGTACGACGCCGGCTGCCAGCGCCGCACCATGCGGCGGTGCGCCTTCATGTCGAAGTCCTTGCTGAACCCGTCCAGGTACAGCGAGATCAGGTAGTCCGCCAGGAGCGGCGCCAGCATCGGCAGCAGCAGCCAGAACCAGGGGCTGGACGTCGTGAAGAAGAACTGACTGGCGGCCAGGCACAGGAAGCTGAGCAGCGAGCAGACCGTCAGGATCCACAGCCGGCGGTGGGCATAAATGTACTTCTCACTGTCCGCGGGCGGCTGCGGAAGCAGCCCCTGCGGAAAGTCACCTTTCGCGCCACCCGCAAAGGTGAGGACGGAATTCCGCTTTCGGCGGCTCGACGCCCTGTCTCCACGTCCGTCAACACGGGCGGATTGCACTGCACCCATGACAAATAATCCGGGCCTGAACAGGCCCGGCACCCCCCCACCGGAGTACATTCCTGCGATAAAAACACTGCTGAGCCGCGTCAGTATAGCTGACGCTTGGCGTACCTTTTTGACCTATTTTATACGTTTCCTTGCACATATCCGCTCATCGGAGGTCCGCGGCTCATTTCTCGGGAGACGCGAAGGGATTGTCAACAGGCGAATACCTCACATACGGGACATAAGGCCCGCGAGTTGTGCATATGATGTGTGCGTATCATGACGGCAGGGAGGGGAGAGTCGCCGGCAAGCGCGGCGGCCATTCGAGCATGTCTTCACGCGCAAAAGCACCGCATGATCAGCACATCACCAAGGCGGTCATCCCGGCAGCGGGCCTCGGAACCCGGTTTCTGCCTGCATCCAAGGCGATGCCCAAGGAAATGCTTCCGGTCGTGGACAAACCGGCCATCCAATACGTGGTGGAGGAGGCCGTGACCGCCGGTCTCACCGATGTCCTCATGGTCACCGGGCGCAACAAGAGAGCACTCGAGGATCACTTCGACCGCAACTACGAGTTGGAGGAGTTCCTCATCCGGCGCGGCGACACCGCCCGCCTGGGCGCCGTACGTGAGTCCAGCCGGCTGGCCACCGTGCACTACGTGCGCCAGGGCGATCCCAGGGGACTGGGCCACGCGGTGCTGTGCGCCGAACCGCACGTCGGCGACCGGACGTTCGCCGTCCTGCTCGGGGACGACCTCATCGACCCGCGCGACCCGCTGCTGCCGCGGATGGCCGCAGTGCAGAATCGTTACGGCGGCAGTGTCGTCGCCCTCATGGAGGTCGACCCCGACCAGATGCACCTCTACGGGTGCGCCAAGGTCGTCCCCACCGACGGCGACGACGACGTGGTCCAGGTCACCGACCTGGTCGAGAAGCCGGCTCCGGGCCGGGCGCCCTCCCGCTACGCGGTCATCGGCCGGTACGTGCTCAGCCCCGAGATCTTCCCGGCGCTCGCCAAGACCCGGGCCGACCACGGCGGCGAGATCCAGCTCACCGACGCGCTGCGCGAGCTCGCGCAGCGGCGCAACGACGGCGGCCCCGTGCACGGCGTCATCTTCACCGGGCGGCGCTACGACACCGGCGACCGCGACGCCTACCTGCGCGCCACCGTCCGGCTCGCCTGCGAACGCGCCGACATCGGGCCGGGCTTCCGGGCCTGGCTGAAGGAGTTCAGCGCCACCGAGCTGGGCTGAGACCGACCCCGTCGCCCTCCTGCCGCATCCCCGGAGAACACCGTGAACCACCTGTCCCAGATCAGACCTGCCCGCGTGCCGGAGACCGCGGCGAGCGAGGCGATCATCCTCGTCGGCGGGAAGGGGACCAGACTCCACCCGCTGACCACCCACACCCCCAAGCCGCTGCTGCCCGTGGCCGGCGTGCCCTTCCTCACCCACCAGCTGGCCCGGGCCGCCGCGGCCGGCGTCACCCGGGTGGTGCTCGCCACCTCCTACCTCGCCGGCCTCTTCGAGGACCGGTACGGCGACGGCAGCGGGCTCGGCCTGGAGCTCGTCCACGTCACGGAGGACGAGCCGCTCGGCACCGGCGGGGCGATCCGCAACGCCGCCCGGCACCTGACCTGCGGCCCCGACGACCCGGTGCTGGTCTTCAACGGCGACATCCTCGCCGGCCTGGACATCGCCGCCCTGCGCGACGGGCACCGTGCCTCCGGCGCCGACGTCACCCTCCACCTGACCCGGGTACCGGACCCGCGCGCCTTCGGCCTGGTCCCCACCGACGCCACCGGGCGGGTGCTCGGCTTCCTGGAGAAGCCCGAGACGCCCGAACAGATCGTCACCGACCAGATCAACGCAGGCTGTTACGTCTTCAGCCGCCGGGTCGTCGACGCGATACCCGAGGGACGGCCGGTCTCGGTGGAACGCGAGACCTTCCCCGGCCTGCTCGCCTCCGGCGCGGTGCTGCGCGGCGTCTGCGACGACAGCTACTGGCTGGACCTGGGCACCCCGGCGGCGTTCGCGACCGGCTCGGCCGACCTGGTCCGCGGCCGCGTCGACTCCCCCGCGCTGCCCGGGCCCGCCGGCGAGTCGCTCGTGCTGCCCGGGGCCGTCGTCGCCCCCGGCGCGCTGCTCGGCGGCGGCACGGTGGTGTGCGAGGGCGCCGTCGTCGAGGCCGGCGCCGTCGTGGAGGGAAGCGTGGTCCTGCGCGGGGCGCGGGTCGGGGCGGGCACGCTGCTGCACCGCTCGGTCGTCGGTGAGGGCGCGGTCATCGGAGCGGACTGCTCGATCGCCGAGGCCGTAGTCGGCGACCGCGCCGAGGTCGTCGCGGGCTGCCGGGTGCCGCGGGAGACCCGGATCGACTGCGGCGGCCGGTGGCCGGCCGCCCACGCGAGCACGGTGCCGGCGGCGCCGGCCAACGCGTCCGCCACGGGGTGAGTGCGCCGCCCGCGGGGTGAGCAGGTCGCGCTGGGCCTCGGCCGCTCGCGACGTGCGGCACCCCGCCACGGCGAACGCGCACCCTGTCACGCCGCTGTCCGTGACCCTTGTCGCGACGGCCAGTCACAGCACGTCGGTTGTCGCCCTCACGGGGGACCGCCTCCTGGAAGCAGTGCTGGGCTGCACGGCCGCCGCGGCCGCGGGACAACTGGTGACCAGCCGCTGGGCCGTTCGGCACCGCCGGCATGCCGTGGCCGATGTGCTCCGCGCGGCCGCGGACCTCCTCGACCAGCCCAGCCCACACCAGTTGGATGCGTTGCGCCGCGCCGGCACTCGGCTGGACCTGGTCAGCGCACGCACGGCCGGCGAACGGCGCGCGGTACGCCTGGCGGTCGCGCGTCTCGACGAGCTCGGCGAAGCGGCACGCCTCTTGGCTGAGCGGTTGCCGGCGGACTGGTCCCCGCGCACAGCGGACCCGGACGCGACTGCGACGTCTCACGCCCTGCGGGAGATGGCCGCCACGTTGTCCGCCCGTGACGGGCGGCCCACGAGCCCCTCTCCCGCACTCGACGACCTGCCGACCCGGCTGGCCGAACTGGGTCTGATGCCGGGTGCGGTAAAGGGCGCGAGCTGAGAGGCGGACTTCCGTCCCGATCGGCGCGGGAACCTGTCGAGCATCAGCAGCTGCGATGGACCAGGCATGGACCAACGGGCGGGCGCAGGTGGGGGACTGAGCACTCCCTCGCTGGTCACGCTGTCAGCGAGAGGACGGGGACCGCCCGTCTTGAGAACCGTCGTGGCAGCGATGTCACCGTGGGTTCACATCCCACAGCCTCCGCCCAGGTAGACGTAAGACCAGGTCAGAGCGGGTGCCCCTCCCGGAGGGGCACCCGCTCTGACGTTTCCTGTCTCACCCTGAGCCGCCTGTTTCCCGGTGCCGATCACCCTGCACGGGCCATGCGCGGGCCAGATTCGACGGCGTCTGGAGGGGCAGTGGGGGCCTTGGTTGACGAGGACGTCGCTGTCGATGACCTCGGGGATCCCTCGGACCTGGTTGGTGTCCCGTCAAGCCTCGGTGTTCCTGCCGAACCACTCAGGTAGTTCGCAGGGCTGGGCAACGGCATCCCAGAAGGCGTCGTAGCTCCGGCAACGTGCTGGCCAAGGGGACTTTGTCTACGCCCAGTCGGGCTCCTCGGTGTCGTCGCCGGGCAGAGCCCTCGTGTCGCCAGCGGTGGGAGGCGGGCGGGGCGGCCGCAGGTCGGGAGCCGTCCCGGAGCCCGTGGTGGCTCAGCGGTGGGGCTTGTGGAGGGCGACGTGGAGGGTGTCGAGGGTCTGGATGAGGGCAGCTCTGGCCGCGTCGGTCCCGCGCAGGGGGTTGAGCACCATGAAGTCGTGGATCACCCCGTGGTAGCGCATCGAGACCACGGCCACGCCGGCCTCGCGGAGTTTCGCCGCGTAGGCCTCGCCCTCGTCGCGTACGACGTCGGCCTCGCTGGTGACCACCAGCGCCGGGGGGAGTCCGGCGAGCTGGTCCAGGGAGGCGCGCAGGGGTGACGCGGTGGGCTCGCCCCGCTGCCGCACGTCGGGCAGGTACTGGTCCCAGAACCACTGCATGGTCTCGCGGTCGAGGAAGTACCCCTGGGCGAACTCCTGGTAGGAGGGGGTGTCGAAGTCGGAGTCGACGACGGGGCAGAGCAGCACCTGCTGCACGAGCCGTACCCCGCCGCGCTGCTTGGCCAGCAGGGTCAGCGCCGCCACCAGGTTGGCGCCCGCCGAGTCGCCCACGGCGGCCATCCTGCTCCCGTCCAGGCCGATCTGGTCGCCTCGCTCGTAGATCCACTTCGCGACCGCGTAGCACTGTTCGACGGCGACCGGGTACCGCGCCTCGGGGGCGCGTTCGTACTCGACGAAGACCACCGCCGCGTCCGTGCCGAGGGCGAGATCGCGGACCAGCCGGTCATGGGTGACGGCGTCGCCCAGCACCCAGCCCAGCCCGTGCAGGAACAGCACGACGGGGATCGGTCCGACGGTGTCAACCGGCCTGACCACCTTGACCTGCACGTGTCCGGTGGGCCCGCCGGGCAGCGCGAGCCACTCCGCGGACGTGGCCTCCTCGTCGAGCCGGTCGTCCACCAGGTCCTGCAGACGGCGAAGGCTCGTGCGGGCCTGCGTCAGGGCGGGTCCGTCCGCCGGCGGCGGGCACGTGTGCCGGGCCACGAACGCTCGGGTGGGATGGTCCAGGACCGGGCGCCGAACGGGCGGTGGGGGGAATTCGGACACGCGGTCTCCTGCTGGGAGGGCCAAGAGGCATGAATGGGGCAAGGGTTGTCGGGCGCATCGGGTGGCCAGGAAGAGGGGCAGATCGCACGAGCGACCCCGACCTCCGACCTCGGCGCAGTGCCGCTGCAAGCACGGTGTGCCCGCTCGGGTTTCGAGCGAGCACCCTGCCCCTTCGACGGCGTGGGGTCAACCTCCCAGCTCCAGCCGGTCGGTGCCGTGGACACGGGGAGGGGCTTTGAGCGTGGTGTCGGGCATCGTCATGGTTGCCGAGGGCCGGCCGTCGCCTTCCGGACCAACGCGCAGGTTCCGCCATTCACGCGGGGAGACGCCGTAGGCGGCGCGGAAGGTTCGGCTGAAGTGGGCGGGGCTGACGAAGCCCCACCGATGGGCGACGGCGGACACCGTGGGCGAGGTCATGCCGCGGCGGGCCAGCTCCCGGCAGCACTCCTCCAGGCGGCGCTGCTGGATGAGCCGGCGCACGGTGGTTCCCTCTCCCTCGAAGAGCCTGTGCAGGTACCGGACGGAGACCCGGTGCGCGCGGGCGATGCTCTCCGGTGACAGGTCCGGGTCGCTCAGGTTCCGGTTGATGTGTTCGCGCACCCGCAGAAGCACATGGTTGCGGGCAGTGCCGTCGTCCGTCGCGTCCGGGCGGGCGCGCTCGGCGATCAGGGTGGCGATCAAGTCGACAACGTTGCCGGCCAGGCGGTCCGCGACGGCCGGCGGGTAGCCGTCCGCCGAGGACGCCAGCGCGGCCAGGAACGGCAGCAGCATCGCGCCGAAGCCGCTGCCGGTGCCGATGGCGTGGCCTGTGACCTGGCGGATGTCGCTGTCAGGCACGCCCAGCATGCGGCGCGGCAGTTGGAAGACGTGCGTGGCGAACCGCCGCGGATAGTCGAAGGAGTACGGCCGGGTCGTGTCGTACACCACGAGGTCGCCCTCTCCCACATCGGCCCGCCGGCCGTCGTGGAGGAGGGTGGCCGTACCTGATATCTGGACGCTGACCCCCATCAACGCCTCGGCCGAGCGGGCGATGAGGGCCGGGGTGCGGCTGACTCGGTTCGCGTCGGCCTCCAGGGTCGAGACCTGGAGGCACCCGAGGCGGTCCGTGGCGATCCGGCCGTCGAACGGCCCGTCCTGCCGCGGTGCGACCGTCATGGGGACCAGTGTCCTGCTCACCGCGTCGTTCCAGTAGGCGACTCGGTCGCGGTCCGGTACCGAGGCGGTGGTCAACACCATGCTCACGTAACTCTCCCCTCGGGGAATCGACTCCGGGGCTGTGTACGGACGGCAACAAGGCGGGCGGCCGTACCGCCCCGAGATCGGCCGACCGCGGCTCGGTGCGTCCCATGGCGTGTCACACGAACGGCGACCCCACTGGGAGGCAACCGGGCCGCTGCGCCGGGGCCCGGGTTCCCACCCGCTGGAACAAGCCAATCAGCGGGCGGCTTCGTCCTCCAGGCAGGACCTCAGGCAGAACTCGTGGACCGCGGACCCGGTTCTGCCTCCTCCAGTGCAGCGCGGCAGGGGTGGCCGGTGTCCGGCACCCGCCCGCGACCACGCGTGCGCTGGCAGGAAAGAACGCCGCGCTGGCAGGCAAATTTCGCTCCGCCCGGAGAGCTAGTTTCGGCATCGGTCGGGTGTTGACCTGTCACGACGGCAATCGGGTCGCTGGCGGGCAGAGCCGCCACGTCGCTCAATCGGAGCCGGCACCGGAGGGATGGTCAGGCCGTCCGTCAGAAAGTTGACGTGTCACCTAAATAATTCCTAGGGTGATCGAACTGAGAGCAACGCCCGCCGCATCGGTACGGCCACGACCGGTGCGCGCGCTGCAGAGGGAGTGAGATCTCATGTCGGACAACGAGAAGTTCATCAGGGCCGCCTATCAGGTGGCGGAGGTCCAGGACATTCCCGGGTGGGTCGCCTGCTTCACCGAAGACGGCACGTTCACCGACCAGTCGGTCGGCGTGACCTACCGCGGACAGGACGTCGCGCAGCCCGTCGAGAACTACGCCGAGGCCTTCCCGGACATGCACCGGGAGCTGTACGACGTCTACGTCCAGGGCGACGTCGTCATCGTGGAGCTGTCCCTCAACGGGACGCACGACGGCCCTCTTCGCACGCCGTTCGGTGTGATCGCACCCACCGGCAAGACGATCAAGGTGCCCTGCTGCGACGTGTTCCGGGTCCGCGACGGCAAGATCGCGTCGTTCAACTGCTACCCCTCCGGCACGGTCCTGTTCGGGCAGCTGGGCGTCCTGGGCGCCTTGCAGGCCGCCGCCCGGTAGCCAGGCGCACGCATCCGACCTGCTTCGTGGGCCTTCTGCCCTGATCTGAGCACATTTCGCCGAATCCGGCGCGACAGGCCCATGGCCGTCGATCCCCGTGAACGAAAGAAGGAGTACCGCCATGTCCGGAAACCCCCGCGGCATCGCCCTCGAACCGGCCGCGCAGGCGTTCGTGGACGCCACCTCCCAGCCGCCGTTCCTGTACCAGCTTCCGCCGGAGGACGGCCGCAAGGCGGTCGACCAGGTCCAGGACGCGGAGATCTTCAAGCCGGAGATCGACGAGGAATGGGTGGAGGTGCCGACCGGGCCCACCGGCACCGTCCGGGTCCGCATCGTCCGCCCCGCGGGATCGGCCGGCACCCAACTGCCGGTCATCCTCTACGTGCACGGTGCCGGTTGGGTCTTCGGCAACGCGCACACCCACGACCGGCTGGTGCGCGACCTGGCCGTCGGCGTGAACGCCGCCGTGGTCTTCCCCGAGTACGACCACGCGCCGGAGGCCGGCTACCCGGTGGCCCTGGAGCAGAGCTACGCGGTGGCCCGATGGGTGACGGCCGGCGGCTCCGCCCGGAACCTGGACGCCCAGCGGCTCGCCGTGGCCGGCGACTCCGTCGGCGGCAACATGGCCATCGCCCTGACACTGCTGGCCAAGGAGCGCGGCGACGTCCGGTTCGTCAAGCAGGTCGAGTTCTACCCGGTCACCGACGCGTCCTTCGACACCGCCTCCTACGAGGAGTTCGCCGAGGGCTACTTCCTGGCCCGCGACGGGATGAAGTGGTTCTGGGACCAGTACACCACCAGCGAGGAGGAGCGCGGACGGATCACCGTCTCGCCGCTGCGCGCCGGCCTGGAGGACCTGAAGGGCCTGCCGCCCGCGCTGATCATCACCGCCGAGGCCGACGTGCTGCGCGACGAGGGCGAGGCGTTCGCGGCCAGGCTGCGGCAGGCGGGCGTGCCGGCCACCAACGCCCGGTTCGGGGGCATCGTCCACGACTTCGTCATGGTCAACGCGCTCCACGACACCGAGGCGGCCAAGCACGCCGTGCTGCTCGCGGTGGCGAGCCTGAAGCAGGCCCTGCACCCGGTGGCCTGACCGCCCGTGGCCCGTCCGCCGCCGCCCGCAGACCAGGCGGCGGGCCCAGAGGGACGGCCGCGTCGCCGTGTGCGTCACGAATCTTCCTGCTCGCGCCGCACCCGTTCACCCGGGTGCCCACTTCATGGAATTGGAGCGCTCCCATGCGTGTATCACGTCAACCCGATCTGGCCACGGGCGCCGTACCCTTCCAGCCGTCCCGGCGCAGCCTGCTGCGGACCGCCACCGTCGCGGGCCTGGCGACCGTCCCCGCGGTCATGGGCGCCAACCTCGCGTTCGCCGGCACCGACAGCGGCACCGACAGCGGCATCGGCACGGTCGGCCCCCTGCGCCTGCCCGAGGCCACCGAACAGATCACACCGCTGCACGTCAACGTCCCCGAAGCTCTCCTGAGGGACCTGCGCCACCGGCTGGCGAGCGTTCGCCTGCCGGATCGGGAAACCGTCGGCGACGCCTCCCAGGGCGTCCAACTCGCCAAGCAGATAAGCCTGTTGCAGTACTGGCGCACGCAGTACGACTGGCGGCGCTTCGAGCGGAGGATCAACGCCCTGGGGCAGTACCGCACCCGGATCGACGGCCTGGGCATCCACTTCCTCCACGTGCGCTCCCGGCACGCCGACGCCACGCCGCTGATCCTCACCCACGGGTGGCCCGGCTCGTTCGTGGAGTTCCTGAAGGCGATCGGCCCGCTGACCGACCCCACCGCGTACGGCGGCACGGCGCAGGACGCCTTCCACGTCGTCATCCCCTCCCAGCCCGGCTTCGGCTTCTCCGACCGGCCCAGCGCCACCGGCTGGACCACCGCCCGCACCGCGGCCGCCTGGGCCGCCTTGATGGAACGCCTGGGCTACCGCCGCTACATCGCGCAGGGCGGCGACTGGGGCGGCGGCGTGACGACCCAGCTCGGCAAGCTGCGGCCCAAGGGCCTGATCGGCACGCACCTGAACTTCCCGGAGTACGCCTTCAGCCCGCCGGTCACCGGCACGGTCACCGCGGCCGAGCAGGCGGCACTGGACGAGATCCAGACCTTCTCCGCCCAGTACTCCGGCTACTTCCAGGAGCAGACCACCCGCCCGCAGACCATCGGCTACGCCCTGGCCGACTCGCCCTCGGGACAGGCCTCCTGGATCTACGAGAAGTTCCTGGACTGGACGGACAACACGGGCCGGCCGCAGGGCGTCCTGTCGACGGACGAGATCCTGGACAACATCACGCTGTACTGGCTCACCGACACCGCCGCCTCCTCGGCCCGCATCTACTGGCAGAACTCCGGCGGCGGCGGGCTGACCACGCTCGAACTGCCGGTCGGGCTGAGCGTGTTCCCGCACGAGCTGGTGCGCAGCCCCAGGATCTGGGCCGAGCGGGCCTACAGCGACTTGGCCTACTTCAACGACCAGCTCCCCTTCGGGGGGCACTTCGCGGCGTTCGAGCAGCCGCAGCTCTTCGCCGAAGAAGTCCGGAAGTTCACGCGACTGGTGAAGTAGCGCCCCCCCGTCGACGGTTCGGCGGCACGCGCGAGCAGGCGCGTGCCGCCCCCCGGCATCCGGCCCACCCGGGCCGCCGTCCAGTCCAGCAACTTACGGAGCGCCATGAACAGCCGGCCCGCGACGCACGGCGGCCCCCTGGCCGGGTCCAGGACCGAGGCCGCGCCCTCGACCGTACGTAAGGAGACAGCGAAGCCGCAGCCGGAGCCGGGACGGCCGCGTGGTGGATGGCCGGCGGTGGCGTCCGTGGCCGCGGTGTCGTTCGTGCTGGTCCTCTCGGAGTTCCTGCCCGTCGGCCTGCTGCCCGCCATCGGCGATGGCCTCCACGTGGACACCGGCACCGCGGGCCTTCTGGTGGTCGTGCCCGGAGTCACGGCCGCGGTGGCCGCACCGCTGCTCACCGTCGCCTCCGGCAGGCTGGATCGCCGGCACGTCCTGATCGCCCTCGCCGCCCTGATCACCGTGTCCGACGGACTGGCCGCCCTGGCGCCCAACCTGGGTGTGATGCTGGCCGCACGCGTTCTGCTGGGGCTGAGCGTCGGCGGGTTCTGGGCCATGGGAGCGGGCATCGGCAGCCGCCTCATCGCACCCGCCGACGCCGACCGCGCGGCCTCGCTGATCACGGCCGGCATCTCCGCCGGCACCGTCATCAGCCTCCCGCTCGGCGCGCTGATCGGACATCTCGCGGGCTGGCGCACCGCCTTCGTCATCGCGGCCGCCGCCGCGGGACTGGCCGTGGCGCTGCTGAGCATCGCTCTGCCCGCGCTCAGGCCCACCGGGGCGGTACGCGCTGCCACGCTCGCCAGGGCGCTGCGCCGGCCCCCGGTCGCACTCGCGCTGCTCGCCACCTCGGCCGTGTTCTTCGGCCACTTCGCCGCCTACACCTACATCACCCCCTACCTCCAGCAGCACGCCCACCTCGGCTCCCGCACGGTCACCGCGGTGCTGCTCGGGTACGGGCTGGCGGGCCTGGCGGGCAATCTGCTCATCGGCTTCGCCTCGGGCCGCTCGCCCCGGGGCATGGCGGCGTGCGCAGCCGTCATCCTCGCCGGCGCCGTGCTGGCGCTCACCCTCACCACCGCGACACCCGTCACCGTGGTTCTCGTCCTCCTGTGGGGTGCGGCCTTCGGGGCGGTGCCCCTGATCGGCCAGATCCGGGTCACCCGTGCGCTCCCGCACGCCCCGGACGCCGCCCTCGCCTTGCTGGTCAGCGCCTCGCAGACGTTCCTCGCGCTCGGCTCGCTGGTGGGCGGGGCGCTGACCGACCACCGCGGCACCACGACTGCCTTCGCGGCCGGCGCCGTCGCGGTGCTGCTCGGCGCCCTGGTGCCCGCGGGCAGGGCTCACAGAAAGGAGGGCACGGTGAAGTAGTTGACACGTCATCTAAGTGGATCTATTTTAGTTGAAGGTTGAATAGAAGAGCGATCATGAATCGCTCGGAGACAGGAGCACACCATGGGACAGCTGGACGGCAAGACGGTCGTGATCACCGGTGGCACCAGCGGCATCGGGCTGGCCACGGCAGAGCGCTTCAGCCGGGAGGGCGCTCACGTCTACATCACCGGGCGCCGCAAGGACGCCCTCGACCAGGCGGTCGCGCGGATCGGCGGAAACGTGACCGGCGTCCAGGCCGACAGCAGCGACCTCGCGGACCTCGACCGCCTCTACACCACCGTCTCCGACGCCGGGCACCGTATCGACGTCCTGTTCGCCAACGCCGGCGGGGGTGCGTTCTCCAGGCTGGAAGAGATCACCGAGGAGCACTTCGAGGCCACCTTCGGCACCAACGTCAAGGGGACGCTCTTCACCGTGCAGAAGGCCCTCCCGCTCCTGGTCGACGGCGCGTCGGTGATCCTCACCGGCTCCACCGCCGCCACGGTCGGCAACGAGGCGTTCGGTGTCTACGGCGCCTCCAAGGCCGCGATCCGCTCCTTCGCCCGGACCTGGGCGAACGAGTTGCGCGGTCGCGGCATCCGCGTCAACACGATCGCGCCCGGACCCATCACGACCCCCGGCCTCAACGGGCTCGCCCCCGACGAGGAGCAGGCGGCCCAGCTCCGGGAGGCGCTCGCCGCGGGCGTGCCGCTCGGTCGCATGGGTCAGCCCCAGGAGGTCGCGAGCCTCGCGCTCTTCCTCGCCACCAGCGAGTCGAGCTTCATCACCGGCACCGAGATCTACGTCGACGGCGGCGCCAACCAGATCTGACGCCGACACCAGCGGGTCGATCCCCTCAGGGCGACCGGCCCGCCGGCCGGCTTCTCCACCCTCCCACCCTCCCGCCCGCGGCGGATTCGGGCCGGACCACTACCGAGGAAGACGCACATGGACATCGGGACCACCGGCATCTGGAGCCCGGAACTTCGCCTGCACCCCGACCCCGTGGAGATCCACGAGGCCGCGGCCGAACTGGGCCAGCACGGCTGGGGAGCGTTGTGGATCCCCGGCCTCGGTGGCGGCGACATCCTCGGGGACGCGGAACGCCTGCTGCGGGCCACCGACGAGACCGCGGTGGCCACCGGCGTCCTCAGTATCTGGCGCCACAGTGCGGCCGACATGGCGGCCGGACACGCCCGGCTGAGCAAGGAGTACGGCCACCGGCTCCTGCTCGGCCTCGGGGTGAGCGACGCCGCGGCCGCGCAGCAGGCCGGGGGGACGTACCGTCCGCTGGCCGCGCTCAATGCCTACCTCGACCAGCTCGACCAGGCGCCCACCGCCGTTCCCGCCGATGAGCGCCTCGTCGCCGCGATGGGGCCCAAGCTCACGGAACTGGCCGGCCGGCGCAGTGCCGGCACGCACCCCTTCCTCGTCACGCCGGAGTTCACCGCGGGCGCGCGCGAGTTGCTCGGCCCCGCCCCGCTGCTCGCCCCGTACCAGGCCGTCGTCGTGGACGACGACCCGGAGCGCGCCCGGGCCACGGCCCGCGGGTTCCTGGCGCCGTTCATCGGCATGGGCCACTACGCCGGCAGCCTGCAGCGGCAGGGCTTCACCGCGGACGACCTCGCCCACGGCGGGAGCGATCGGCTGATCGACGCCGTCGTCGCGTGGGGCGGCCTCGACGCCATCGACGCGCGCATTCGCGCCCACCTCGATGCCGGTGCCACCCACGTCGCTCTCCACGCCATCGGCGACGGCCGGGGGCTGCCGCTCGCCCAATGGCGAGCACTGGCACCGCTGGCCCGCTGACGCCCGCGCCCTCCGGGCGGCGAGCGGCGACGGCGGGGGAGCCGCAGTGAGGGCGGTGGCAGCCAGGGCGGTGGAGACATCAACCTTCTCGTACCATGCACGCATGGACATGGAGCCCCGCTGGCTCACCCCGGTGGAGGAACGGGCGTGGCGCGGCATGCTGCGGATGCACGACCTGGTGGTGAGCGAAGCCGGCCGGGTCATGCAGAGCGAGTTCGGGCTGTCCGGGGCCGAATACCCGGTGCTGGCGGAGCTGAGCCGCGTCCCCGGCGGCCGGTTGCGCATCCTCGAACTCACCAAGGTGCTCGGGTGGGAGAAGAGCAGGGTGTCCCACCAGCTCAAACGCATGGTCCAGCGCGGCCTCCTCGCACGCGACGAGTGCGCCGAAGACGGGCGCGGAGCGTACGTGATGGTCACCCCTGCCGGCCGTGCGGCGATCGAAGCCGCCGCACCCCGGCATGTCGAGGACGTCCGGCGCCTGCTGCTCGACCACCTCACCCCCGGCCAGGTCGCCATGCTGGCCGAGATCTCCGAGACGATCATCGGGAAGATCAGCACGGACCGTTGAGGCCGGTGCTCGCCGGTCCGCCCGAACCGACGACCCGCTGACGCCTGCGGTGACGGCCACGTCTGCTGTTCCCCACGCCACCCCCATATAGGTGACGTATCAACTATAGGTGAGGCGTCGGTCGCCGAGCCATGTGAAGCCACGAAATGAGGAGACATGCCGGGTGCTGTGGTGCTGTCCGGGTTCGGGCCGCCGGAGGTTCTGCGATGGGCGGAGGTGTCGCTGCCGGAGCCGGCCGATGGCCAGATCAGGATCAAGGTGAAGGCGGCGGGCGTCGGTCCGACCGACCTGGCGATCCGGGGCGGTCATCTGAAGGCTTTCCCCTTGGGGCCGGACACCGTACTGGGCTTCGAGGCCGCCGGCACTGTCGACGCCGTGGGCCCGGGCGTGGAGGGTACCGCCGTCGGGGACGAGGTCGCGGCACTGCTGTTCGGCCTCGGCGGCTACGCGCAGTACGCGCTCGCGTCGATCTGGACGCGCAAGCCCGCGGCGGTGTCCTGGGTGGACGCCGCGGCCCTGCCGAGTTCCGCCGAGGCGGCCGCGGGAGTGCTGCGCCAACTCGACGTCAAGCGGGGGGAGACCCTTCTGCTGTTCGGCGGCGGCGGATCGGTGGGTGTCATCGCCACCCAACTGGCCGTCGCCCAAGGCGTGAAGGTGCTCAGTGCCGTCGGCGCTCGCGACGACGCACTGGCCGCGCGGTTGGGCGCGACCCCGGTGCGCTACGGCCCCGGGCTCCTCGATGAGGTGCGCCGGTCGGGCGACGTCCAGGCCGTCTTCGACGCCGCAGGCAAGGGCGTACTGGCCGACGCCGTCAGCCTGGCCGGGGGACCTGAACGCGTGATCACCCTGTCCGATCCCGCGGCGGCCGACTTCGGCGTCATGCTCTCCCACCCATCGCCCGACCGCGCGCCCGGCGCGCTGGACGAGGCCATGACGATGCTCGCCGAGGGACGGCTGACGATGCGGGAGCGGATGACCATGCCCATGGCTCAAGCCGCACAGGCCCACCGCCTGCTGGAAAGCGGCGAGGTGCACAAGCGCATCATCCTCACCCTCTGAGGGTCCGGCGGACACCCCTCGCCGCTTCCGCGACCGAGTCCTGGCACGCACGGATGCACCACTCGAAGCCGCTTCCGGCTGACGTAGCCCCTCAGCACACCCACACCCCAGCGACGATGGAGATCCCCATGCTCAGAGGCACCACCCGCCTCGCGCCGTCCCCGGCCGACGAGTCGCCGCGGACGAACAGCCGCCGCGGTTTCCTGCGTACGGCCGCACTGGCCGGCACGGCCTCCGTCCTGCCGATCGGGCTGACCGCCAACTCCCCGGCGGCGCAGGCCGCCACGGTAGCCGACCTGACCCTGCCGCCGGTCGGCAGAGACATCGAACGGTTCCACCTCCACGTACCCCAGAGCGCGCTCAACGACCTTCGGCGCCGGCTGTCCGCGGCCCGGCTGCCGGACCCGGAAACCGTCGAGGACGTCTCCCAGGGCGTGCCGCTCAACCGGTTGCGCGGCCTCGTCGAGTACTGGCGCACCACGTACGACTGGCGCGCCCTGGAAGCCCGGCTGAACCTGACCGGCCAGTACCGGACCCAGATCGACGGCCTGGGCATCCACTTTCTGCACGTCCGCTCCGAGCACCCGAACGCCCTGCCGGTCATCCTCAACCACGGCTGGCCCGGCTCCTTCGTCGAGTTCCTCGACACGATCGGCCCGCTCACCGACCCGACTCGTCACGGCGGAAGCGCCGACGACGCCTTTCACGTCGTCATCCCCTCGATGCCTGGCCACGGCTTCTCCGACCGGCCCACGCAATCGGGCTGGGACCCCGCGCGGATAGCCGCCGCCTGGGGCGAACTGATGCGGCGCCTGGGCTATCACCGCTACATCGCCCAGGGCGGTGACTGGGGCGGTGCTGTCACCACCCAGATGGCCAAGCAACGTCCGAACGGCCTGATCGGCGTGCATCTGAACCTGCCGGAGTTCATGCTGACCAACACCGCCCTCGGGGACAGTACGCCGGAGGAACAGGCGGCCATCGCTCAGCAGCAGGTCTTTGCCGCCCAGTACTCCGGCTACTTCCAGGAACAGGCCACACGGCCCCAGACCCTGGGCTACGGACTCGCCGATTCCCCCACCGGACAGGCCGCGTGGATCTACGAGAAGTTCATCGACTGGACGGACAGTGACCACCACCCCGAACACGTCCTGGGTTACGGCCGCATGCTCGATGACATCACCCTTTACTGGCTCACGAACACGGGTGCCTCGTCGGCGCGGCTGTACTGGGAGTTCTACCGCGACAACCACGACCTGACGGTGCTGCACCTGCCGGTCGGCGTCAGCGTCTTTCCGGCGGAGCTGGTGCGGACACCGAAGGTGTGGGCGGAGAAGGCCTACAAGGACCTCGTCTACTTCAACGACGACATCACCGCCGGCGGTCACTTCGCCGCGTTCGAGCAGCCCCGGATCTTCGCGGAGGAACTGCGGGCCTACGCCCGACGCGTCAGGTGAGCCGCGGCCGAGCTGCCTGCCGTGGCCCCGCGGCCCGGCCCGGCGGCGGGGCCACGGCAGGCGCGGATCTGTGCCTCCACGCTGCCGCAGGCGCCGGGCCGGCAGCGGTCCGCGGGCTCCCCGACCCCACGGCGTGTCGCGGCGGCATGCGCGTTCATTCGGCCGGGAGGGAGTCCAGGAGGCCTTGTGTGGTCTTCAGGTGGTTGCTGTCTGCCGCGTCGCCGAAGGCGAGGGCTTGGTGGAGGCAGGTTCGGGCCTCAGCGGTCTCGCCCAGTTCGATCAGTGCCTTCGCCAGTTCCATGAGGATCTCGGCCTCCAGGTGGGGGACCCCGATCCGCTGCATCTGGAACAGGCCGCTGCGATAGTGCTCCACGGCCTCGCTCCACCGCCCGACAGCGGCGAGGTCGCGACCGAGTCCGCTGACCACCCTGGCGCGGGGGAAGTCGGCGGAGTACCCGCTGAGGGGGCAGTCGGGTGCGTCCAGGAAGGCGATGATGCGTTCGTACTGGGCCCGGGCCTCCTCCGCGCGACCGAGGTCGCGCAGGCTCACCCGCAAGGAAATCATGGCGTGGAGCCAGCCCTCGTGATCACCGCCGGCTTCGAACAGGTCGACGGCGGCGCGGACTTTGTCGTAGCGCTCGTGTATCTGGCCGTGCTGCAGGTGAGGCCATGACATGAACAGCAGTGCCCAGGCCTGCTGAGAGAGGTCCTGCGCGCGGCGGGCGCACTCCATCGCCTCCTCGGCCCTTTCGACGGCCTCCCGGTATCGGTGCTCGATGGTCAGCAGGGAGGAATACTGGTTGAGGTGGAAGGCCTGCAGGCCGGGGTCGTCGAGTGCGGCGGCGGCCTGGCTGGACAGGCGGAAGACCTCGGCCCAGTGCCCCCAGTAGATACACAGGTCGTAGAACGTCTGCATGGCCTGAACGGTTTCCACCACCCGGACGTGTTCACCGCGAGCGGCCGCGGTGCGCAGCGCGGTGAACCAGGCGGGGGCTTCACTCTCCAGCCAGGTGCGGGCCTGCTCGACGGTCCCCAGGGCGACCAGGCCCTGCTGGGGGGACGGCGGTGCCCCGTCCACGGGGTTGAACCAGCGGCCCGCGAGGATGGCGGTGTCCAGCAGCCAGGTGCCCAGCCGCTCCTCGGCCGCTTCCCGCTCGTCAGGTGTCTCCTCCTGGGCCAGGCGGGTGCGGGCGAACAGGCGCAGCAGGTCGTGCAGGTGGTAGCGCTCGGCGTGGGTGGTCTGGAGGAGTCCGGCCTCCACCAGTTCCTCCATGACGTCCTCGGCCTCGAACAGGTCGGTGGCGGTCAGGGCGGCGCCGTAGGCGGCGGTCATGTCCGGTCCCGGGACCAGGCTCAGCAGCCGCAGCATGCGGGCGGCCTGGTCGGTCAGCTGCCGGTAGGACAGTTCGAAGGCCGCCTCCACCCGCACGTCTCCCGCGGCGAGCGCGCCCAGTCTGCGTTCCTCGTCAGCCAGCCGGCGGACCAGGTGGTCCACGCTCCACGCCGAGCGGACGGCCAGCCAGTTCCCCGCTACCCGCAGGGCCAGCGGCAGGCGCGCGCACAGCTCCGCGACCCGCGCCACGGCCTCTGCCTCCGCATCCGCACGCTCGGCGCCCATGATCCGGCGCAGCAGCTCGACGGCCTCGGCGTGCGGCAGCTCGGCCAGCGCCAGGCGGCCGACGTTCTCCAGGCCGGTCAGCGGGCGTCGGCTGGTGACCAGCACCACGCTGCGCCCGCCTGCGGGCAGCAGCGCCCGGACCTGGGCCTCGTCGCGGGCGTTGTCCAGGATCACCAGGCACCGGCGCTCGTACAGCAGCGCCCGCAGCAGACCCGCGTGGCCCTCCGTGTCCTCCTGCGCCAGCCGGCGCTCCGACGTGCCCAGGGCTTTCAGCAGCTTCACCACGGCCTCGGCCGACTCCACGGGGCCGTCCACCCCGTGCAGGTCCACCATGTAGCAGCCGTTGGGGAATTCCCCGGCCAGGTCCGCTGCCGCTCTGAGGGCCAGGGTGGTTTTCCCGCACCCGGGTGGGCCTGAGACGACCATCACCGGCGCCCCCACGCCGGAGCGTGCCGCGTCGGCGGCCTCAGCCAGCCGGGCGAGCTCCGCCTCGCGTCCGGTGAAGTCCCCCACCGCGCTCGGCGGCACAGCCGTCCCGGTCACCGCCGAAGCATGCGTCGGACGGCCGGCCCGCGCGGCCGCCAGCAGAGCTTCGCGCTCCGCGCCCGTCAGTCCCAGCCCGTCTGCGAGCGCTGCCACGGTGCGTCGCTGCGGAACCCGGCTGTGGCCCCGTTCCATGTCGCCGATCGCCCGGACGCTCACCCCGGACGCCTCGGCCAGTTCCTCGATCGTCAAGCGGCCCTGCTGCCGCAGGCCGCGCAGCACGATCCCGAACGGCCTCTCCTCGGACAAAGCCTCTCCCTCTCCTCCCCGACCGGGGAACGCGACGCGGCCGAGTCACCGACGCACGACGTTGCCGGCCCACTGGCCCACTGGTCCGCGACGCCCTCCGCCCGGCGTGCGGCTCTCAGCTGAGAGCAGTGCCACCGGTCCGGGTGCACACCGGCCGGTCGCCGCTGAACACCAAAGGGTAACGCCGACCCCTGAAGATCCTTCGGTAACCGCAGGCTGGAGCGTGGACCCGCCCCGCCGCCGGCTGGCGATATACGACCAGGTCATGGCCCGGACCGCGAGCCGCTTCCGCCGGCTCGAACCCCACGCCCCGACTCCGGCCCACCTCCGTGCCAGGGGGGACGGGCTGAGTGGTCTTGAAAACGTCGTGGCAGCGATGTCACCGTGGGTTCACATCCCACAGTCTCCGCGGTAGCGGTAAACGTGCAGGTAGGGGCGGACCTCGATCCATCGAGGTCCGCCCCTACCTGCTTGTACGCCCGACTCGGTTACCGGTATGCCGGTCCGTACCGCTCTGGCGGAGCAGAGGTCGAGGGTGTGCCGCGCATTCGGGAATCTAGCCGCAGCTGATCCAGGTGGGCGCGACTTGGTGGCCGGAGAAGTCCCAACCGGCCCAACCCGAACAGGCATCTGAGGCGTTGCTCCTGATGTGGATCTCCGCGTCGTAGCGCCTGTCGCTCGTCGGGACGGTGTAGATCGACTTGAACGGCGTCTCCCACCACGTGGACCCGTTGTTCTTGTCCAGCCTCTTGCTCCAGAAGTCGCCGCTGTGCCAGATCTCGATCGTGCTGTCGCCGTTCCACACCGTGGCCTGGGTCGTGCTCGCGAAGTGGAACTCGGCGTAGACCACCTTCGTGCACGAGTTCCACGCTTCGTAGAACGTGCCGACGTGGGTGCTGTTGATGTACGCCTCCACCGAGTTCCCGAGCACGTGCAAGCAGGGGTCGGCCGAGGCCGACGAGACGGGAACGGTGACCGCGCCCACCGCCATGGCGGCGACGGCGATCACAGTAGCCGCCCGCTTCCGGATACCGAGCATGACGAATCCCCCTTGATCGGAGCTGCTTCTTGCTGGTCAGGTGACGTGCTTCCGGTGAGGTCCTCCCGGTCCGGCCGAACGTAGTGGAGAGCACGCCCGGCTGAACAACCTTTCGGCCGGGCCCAAAACGTCGGCCGTGCGATCCCCGGCCTTGCCCCCGGCCGACGCCAGGTATGGGCAGCCTCAGAGGCTGCCCGGCCGATGCCGGGGTGTTCTTCCGCGAGCACGAGGTAAGCGTGGATCTGCGGTAGGCGTCGCTGACGCTAGGCGGCTTTCGAGCCGTTCCGCCGCCCCATTACTGTCGCTGGTGAGCTTGGTGGCCTTCGGGATATCCACAGTCCTGTGGATGATCGGATCGTCCGCCGGCTGCCCGAACCTGCCGAGTCCCGCCCCGACCGCCGACTTTCGCCGCGCTGCCGAACTCCCGCCGCGGCCGGGCCCACGCCGGCACGACGGCCACCGGGTCTGACGACCCTGGCCGTGCGTCGCCCGGGCCTTCATACTTCACTGGCGCTTCCTTCCTCGTGGTGAGCGTGAGGAGCTGGGGGACTGATGGGGGTGGGAAATGGTGGAGACGTCGGGACTGGCCCCGGATGGCGCCTCGCGGCTCTCGGCGCTGGCCGATGAGTGCGGTGCGCTGCTTGAGGGCGAGTCCGGAATGGACGACGTTCAGCAGCTACTGAGCGCACGCGGCATCGGGCCGATGGACGCGATCATCGTCACGAGAGCGCTACTCGGTGCGGGTGAAGGCAGCTTGAGGGAGGCCAAGGAGATCGTGTTCTCCGCGTCTTCGCGGGCCGTGGAGCGGCAGATTCACGACGAGCTGGTCCACGATCTGCTCCACGGCGTGGACGAGATCGGCGACACGCCTGACGAGTCACGCGAGCCGGGCGCCGCAGACATGGGCTGATGGTGGGCCCTTGACGTCGTTCACGGTGTCGAGCCGTGGGCGCGCGCCGCATGGGTACGTTGACTGGACGTGGCCCCGTTCACCGCCGAGGCGGGTGAACACCCCGTGCCCGTAGCTCGGGCGGGCGTCCCCGCCGCGCGGTCTCCCGCACGCTCAGGCCGGCAGCCCAGCCGTGCTCGGTCAAGTCGCCACGAGGAGCGAGCAGTCGAGGCGGCCATGGCGCGGTGGGTGCGGTGCGGGTGCGTCGGGGGCCGGCGCCCGAGGTCCGTCATCCGTCGTTGCCACCCAGCAGTGCCTGCATGGAGGCGAGATCCTCGTCGACGACGTCGCGTCGTGGCCGTGGCCCGCACCCGTGCAGCAGGCGGGAGAAGTCGGCCGCGGCGGCGACGATGCGCTCCGCCAGGGCTGAGCCCGATGCGAGGCCGAAGTCACTGGTGGCGGCGTAGACCGCACGGGGGGAGACGATCGCGTGCAGGTAGGTGAGCATCGGGCGCAGGGCGTGTTCGAGGACCAGTGAATGCCGCTCGGTTCCGCCGGTCGCGCCGATGAGTACCGGCATGTCGGAGAGCGTGTCTTCCGGCAGGACGTCGAAGAAGGATTTGAAGAGTCCGCTGAAGGAGGCGTTGAAGGCGGGCGTGACGGCGATCACCCCGTCTGCGTCCGCGACTGACGCGAAGGCCGACTCCAGTTCGTCTCTGGTGAGCCCGGTCAGCATCGCGTCCATGATGGGGTGGCCCAGGGGGCGCAGTTCCACGATCGTCGACTCGGCGTGGTCGCCGAGCCGCTCGAGTTCGGCGGTCACGGCTGTCACCAGCCGGTCCGCGAGGAGTCGCGTCGAGGACGGCTCGCGCAGTCCGCCGGTGATGACCGTCAGCCTCACCGCCTTCACGCTGTCCGTCTCGTCCATGGTGCTCACCGCGCTTCCGGATGGTCGTCGTCGGGGTGCGGTCCTCCCCCGTCCCCGCGGGCGCGCAGCAGAGACCGATGTGTAGGGGCCGGCGGGACATCGGCAGGTCTGCCGACGGCGAATTCCTTGCGCAGCACCGGCACCACCTCTTCACCCAGGATGTCGAGCTGTTCGAGCACGGTCTTGAGAGGGAGACCCGCGTGGTCGACAAGGAAGAGCTGCCGCTGGTAGTCGCCGGCGTACTCGCGGAATCCCAGCGTCTTCTCGATGACCTGGGCCGGTGATCCGACCGTCAAGGGCGTGAGGGCCGTGAAGTCCTCCAGCGAGGGGCCGTGGCCGTAGACCGGGGCGTTGTCGAAGTAGGGGCGGAACTCCTTCACCGCGTCCTGGCTGTTGTGCCGCATGAAGACCTGCCCGCCCAGCCCCACGATGGCCTGCTCCGGCGAACCGTGACCGTAGTGCGCGAAGCGCCGCCGGTAGAGCTCGACCATGGACTGCGTGTGGGAGGCGGGCCAGAAAATGTGGTTGGCGAAGAATCCGTCGCCGTAGTGGGCCGCAAGCTCCGCCACTTCGGGGGTGCGTATGGCGGCGTGCCACACGAAGGGGGGCACGCCGTCCAGGGGCCGGGGCGCGAGCGTGAATCCCTGGAGCGAGGACCGCAACTCGCCTTCCCAGTCCACGACGTCCTCGCGCCACAGGCGCCGCAGCAGGCCGTAGTGCTCGACGGTCAGCGGTATCGCCTGCCGGATGTCCTGTCCGAACCACGGATACACGGGACCGGTGTTCCCCCGTCCGAGCATGAGGTCGGCGCGACCGCCGGAGACGTGCTGGAGCACGCTGAAGTCCTCGGCGATCTTGACGGGGTCGTTGGTCGTGATCAACGTGGTCGCGGTGGACAGCAGGAGGCGTTCGGTCTGCCCGGCGATGCAGCCGAGCAGTGTCGTCGGGGAGGACGGCACGAAGGGTGGGTTGTGGTGCTCTCCGGTGGCGAAGACGTCGAGTCCGACGTCCTCGGCCTTGCGCGCGATGGCGAGCGTGGCCTGGATGCGTTCCGCTTCGCTGGGAGTGGTCCCCGCCGTGGGGTCGGCGGTCACGTCACCCACGGTGAATATACCGAATTGCATCCCGAGTTCCTCAGCCGAGTTCATGGCGAACTCCCTGTGGATCTATTGCGGATCCGACCATTTTCTCACGCCCCGGTCCGTCCCGCCTGGTCGTGGCGCTGGTCTTCCGTGCGGGCGCGCGGGTCGCTGCGGTCGCCCGGCGACGCCGACGGCGTCGGGGGGTTGAAGCGTGAGAACAGGGGCTCGGACCAGTTGAGGGAGCCTGTGGGCAGATCCGTCTGGATTACCTCGGCCACGCGGAAGTCCACTGCTGTCTCCGCCCCGTGGGCACCGACGGCGGTGCGGGTGTTCCAGTCGATGGCGGCGGTGCCCGTCAACTGCAGCGTCGTACCGGCGTGCCAATCGACGAACAACAGGCCCGCGGCCGGATTGACCGTGAGATTCCCGAGGGTCATCAGCATCGTGTTGCCCTCGTACTCGGGCCATTGCAGACGCTGCGGGGTGAGGGTACGGGTGAATCCGCGGTTTCCCCCGCGATGGGACACATCCGCATCGCCCGTCGTGGAGGTGGAGGCGACGAAGAACGTGTCCGCGGTGTCGATCATATGGCGCTGCTCGGGCCGCAGTTCACGGCCCCGCGTCACGCGGGACACCGCGGGGACGGATACGGCCCCCTCCGGCTCCCGGCTCTGAATGTACTTGGGGCAGTTTCCGTACGCCTGGTCGACGGTGAGGGTGAATCCCTCCGGCACGGCCTCCGTGCGCCCATTGACCCGCAAGCGCCGCCGGTGAGGAAGATCGATGGCCAGGGTTCCGACGTGCGCGCTGTCGGCCAGGGCCGCAGCCAACGGGTCGGTCTCCGGCAGATGCGCTGCGACAAGGACTTCACGGGGACCGATCACGCGGAGGAATCCCGGACGTCCGTACACGATCGACGCCCAGACCCGAGCGTCGGGTGCGGCCGCACCCACGACGAGAAAAGGCAGCTCGGCCAGGAAGCCCTGTGCGCCGCGGGGAAGACGGTCATCGATGATCGCGCGCAGGTGCTCGGCGCTCTCGCGGAATCCAGCCCGTTCCTGGGCGATCAATTCACCCTTGTGATACGAAGCATGACGGGAATGTCGCATTCGGTCATCCCTCACCACTGTCCGTGAAATCGAGTGCTGCCAGCACGCGGCGAGGCGGTACCAGTACTGCGGTGGGAAAACGGCCCTCCGAGGGCGTCGCCTCTTCGCCGGCTGCTTTTGGGCGGCCCTGCTTCACAGGGTAACGGTGCGCTCGTCGCCGGGAGATCCGTGGCCGTCCTGTCGCGTTGTCCCTCCCTCAGGTCAGGGCTAGCGTGGAAAGGAAGGAGGCGTCATCTGCGCGGAGCGACGACGTCACCCGGGAGTGCCTGACGAGGCAGGAGGTCGATGTGCTTCCCACGCATCACAAGACGGCGACCATCAACGGACAGAAGGTCTTCTATCGTGAAGCGGGGCCCGGTGACGCACCCGTGGTGCTCCTGCTCCACGGATTCCCGAGCAGTTCCCACATGTTCCGCCATCTCGTTCCCGCGCTGGCCGACGACTATCACGTCATCGCCACCGACCATATCGGGTACGGCCATTCGGCCATGCCCAAGGTGGACGAGTTCGACTACACCTTCGACAATCTCGCAGGCATCACCGCGGGCCTTCTGAACCATCTCGGCATCAGCCGCTTCGCCGTCTACGTGCACGACTACGGAGCGCCGATCGGCTGGCGCCTGGCGCTCGACCCCTCCTTCGACGTCAGCGCGATCATCTCGCAGAGCGGGAACGCCTACATGGAGGGCTTCACCCGACCGTTCTGGGACGACCTGTTCGCGTACGCCAGCGAGCCGAGCCGCGACACGGAACCCGGCGCGCGGGCGAAGTTCAGCCCGAGCACGACGCGTTGGCAGTACGAGAACGGCGCGCCCGACACCGGTCTGGTCAGTCCGGACACCTGGACACTCGACCAGCTTCTGCTGGAGCGGCCCGGGAACGACGAGGTCCAGCTGGCGCTGTTCCGTGACTACCCGGCGAACATCGACGGCTACCCGAAGCTGCAGGAGTACTTCCGCTCCAGCCAGGTGCCCCTGCTGGCGGTCTGGGGTGAGCGGGACGAGATCTTCGGGCCGGATGGCGCGCGAGCCTTCTCCCGTGACCTGCCCGACGCCGAAGTGCACCTGCTGCCCGCCGGCCACTTCGCCCTCGAGACACACCTGGACGCCATCAGCGGGTACATCCACGGGTTCCTCGGACGCGTCCTCACCTGATGCACGTCAGCCAGATCCGCTCCGGCGGCCGCCCACGGACGCGGCAGCCGAAGAGCACGCGCTTCCCGGCCTCGGCGCCCGGGAGGCGCGCCCACAGGGAGGTGGCGTTGTGGCGACGTTGTCAGCGGTGAATGTGGGGATGCCGCAAGACGTCCCCTGGCACGGCAGGACCGTACACACCGGCGTCTACAAGCAGACCGTGACCGGACCGCGGATGGTGCGGCGCCTCAACATCGACGGCGACGGCCAGGGAGACCTCGGCGGCCACGGCGGTGAACAGCGAGCGGTCCTGGTCTACCAACTCGATTCCTACCGGCACTGGGAGAAGGAGCTGGGGCGCGACGATCTCGCCCCTGGTGTGTTCGGCGAGAACTTCACCGTCGCGGGCCTGCCGGACGACGAAGTCTGCATCGGTGATCGCTACCGCATCGGAGAGGCGCTGTTCGAGGTCACCCAGCCCCGCGTGACCTGTTACCGGGTGGGTCTGCGCATGGGAGAGCCAAGAATGGCCGCCCTGCTGGTGGCACACCACCGCCCCGGGTTCTACCTGCGCGTCATCGAGGAAGGCGAGGTCGAGGCAGCGCAGGACATCGTCAAGGAGTCCACGGGCCCCGAGGCGATGACCGTCGAGGAGATCGACCGGGTGCTGTACCTGCCCGGCCACACCCGCGAGCAGGTCGAGAGAGCCCTCCGGATCCCCGCCCTCAGCCCCGGCTGGCAAGGCTCCATGAAGACCCTCCTGGAACAGGACGAGAACCAGGAGGGCGGCAGCTCCACCGGGAGTGCCGGGCTCAACGCCGCGGCCACCGCGGCGCCCCCGGCCTGGCCCGGCTTCCGCCCGTTGACCGTCACGCGCATCCACCCGGAGAGCCGCAGCGTGTTCTCCCTGGGGTTGGCCGCCGCCGACGGCTCCCCGCTGCCGGAGGCGCTGCCGGGGCAGTTCATCACCGTCAAGGTCCAGCCCGAAGGGGGCGCCGCGCCGCTCATCCGCAGTTACTCGCTCTCCGGCGCACCGGGCACCGGCGCGTACCGCATCAGCGTGAAGGTCGAACCGCATGGCGCCGCCAGCAACGAGCTGCGAGCGCACATCCGCGTCGGCGACCACCTGGAGGCCGCAGCTCCTCGCGGCACGTTCTGCCTGACCCGGGGCGACAATCCCGTCGTCCTGCTGTCCGCGGGGGTCGGTGCCACCCCGGTCCTGGCCATGCTGCACAGCCTCGCTCGGGACCAGTCCTCCCGCCAGGTGTGGTGGTTGCACGGCGCGCGTGACGGCACCGAGCATCCCTTCGCGCAGGAAAGCCGCGACCTGATCGCGGCGCTGCCGAACGCGCGGGCGACCGTCTACTACAGCAGGCCCACCGACGCCGACCGGCTGGGCGTCGACTACACCGCGGCCAGTCGCCTCTCCGCCGATGTCGTCCGGCGGATCGGCCTGCCCACCGATGCCGACGCGTACCTGTGCGGGCCGGCCGCCTTCATGGACAGCGTCACCGCCTCGCTCGTCGACTACGGCCTGGACGCCTCCCGCGTCCACACCGAGATCTTCGGCTCAGGCGCTGCCATCACCCCGGGCATCAAGGCCGCAGCGGCGACGGCACCGCACCAGCCGGCCGGACCGGCAGGCTCGGGACCGCAGGTGTCCTTCGCTCGCACCGGACTCAACGTCCCCTGGAACGACGCCCAGGAGTCCCTCCTCGAGCTCGCCGAGGCCTGCGACGTCCCGGTCCGGTGGTCGTGTCGCACCGGGGTCTGCCACACCTGCGAACTCGCGTTGATGTCGGGTGCTGTCGACTACTCGCCCGATCCCGTCGAGCCCCCTGGCGAAGGCAACATCCTGATCTGCTGCTCCAAACCTGCCGGAGAGGTCGTCCTGGACCTGTGAGCGGCCTGCCCCGGACGTCCTCCGGTCCAGTCGCGCGGCAGCCCGCCGCGTAGGCGTGCGCGACCTTGAGGGCGTCCTCGTTGTCCGGGAACAGGGCGGGATCGGGAGCTCCGGCCAGGTGGACTCCTGGCCGCCGGGCCGACGCCGGCGGCCAGTTGTCGAACATCTGCCGGTGTCGTGGCTCGGCGCCATACTTGTGTTGTGGACGGTTGGCGTGCCGAGTGGAACCGCCTGATGACGAGGCCGTGGGGCCGCGCAGCAATAGTGGTGCCGCTCGCGATAGTCGCGGTGATCAGCGTGGTGGACATGATGTCCTCGACGTCCGTCCACCTCGGTCCGCTCGTCGCGCTGGCCCCCGCCGTGACCGCCGCCTTCGCGGGGCCGCGGATGACCGCGTTCGTGGCCCTCGTGGCGATTGCCGCCCAGGAACTCGTCGACGGATACAACGGCGAGAGTATGACCAACCACATAGCGCAGTTCGCGGCCCTGGCGGGCCTCTGCGCTGCCATGGTCGCGACGAGCTATGTGCGGGAACACCGAACCTGGCAGCTGACGCGGTTGCGGTCAGTGGCCGACGCGGCGCAGAGATGCGTCCTGCGGCCTCCGCCGCGTCAGATCGGCCCTCTGCGGCTGGGATGGCTCTATCTCGCAGCCGAGGACGAGGCTCAGATAGGAGGCGACCTCTTCGCCACCGAGCGGGGGTCCGATCCTTGCACCCGAGTGATCATGGGAGACGTTCGGGGCAAAGGCGTTTCCGCCATAGGCGAGGTGTCGGTTGTTCTCGGAGCCTTCCGGGAGGGCGCCCACCGCTGCCCTACGCTGCCTGATCTCGTGGCAGCGCTGGAGGAGAGCGTCAGCCGGGACATCGAGGAGGTCGCGGATGTCCAGGACGATCTCGGCGAGCACTTCATCACCGCGCTCATGCTGGAGATCCCCGATCGGGACGAGCCCGCCGAACTGATCAACTGCGGGCACCCGCCGCCCCTGCTGATCCACCGAAGGCACGTCACGACCCTCGACTTCGACCACTCCTCGCCACCGCTGGGCATGGGTGGACTACCCGCCACGGCTCTGCACATCGACTCGATCGCCTTCGAACCAGGCGACATCCTGCTGCTCTACACCGACGGCGTCATCGAGGCCCGTTCGCCGAGCGGGGACTTCTACCCGCTGGGCGAGCGACTGGGTTCCTTCTCCGGGTCCACCCCCGACGCCCTGCTGCGGGAGATCCAAGGCGACCTGTTCAGCCACGTGGGAAGGGAACCGGCCGATGACGTCGCCCTGCTGGCGATCCAGCGCCTCCCGGCCACGAAGTAGGTGCCGCGAGGCGGAGGACGCCGTCGCCGAGCCCGGCGTGCCCCGCCGCGAGTCCTTGCCGGCTGGGCACATTGGTTGTGACCCGCGCCTGCTGGTGTGAGACCTTCGTGGCCCGGTCGTTCACGTGGGGGGCTTGCATGGCAGGCATGAGAATCGTGGTCTGCCTCCCGGGCGATGCCCGAGGTCGACTCGACGAGGCGATCGACCGCGCGATGGCGCCGTTCATGTTGGACTTCACCCGGGGTGAAGAGCTGGACATCTGGGATGCCTGGACGATCAAGGACGAAGGCGCGTTCGTCCCGCTCCCTGGTTGGGAGGGGGACCGTCGGCTCATTCGCGGTGGCTCGGACCGAGGCGAGGCCCTGGAATGTGCCGGAGGTCCGAGAGGACTGCTCGACCTGTCCGCCAACGAGGTTCAGGCTGCCGACTTGGCCGGGCAAGCCTGGGATCTCTGGGCTGATCTGGAGCTCGCCCTGCCGCCGGCGGAGCCCTACTCGACGTTCTACGCGCGGGTGAATGGACGGACCTACTCCTCTGACCAAGCCAGTGAGGAGTATCGCGCGCAACCGCTCGTCCGGGCCTTTGACACGGCACTGAGGGAGCTTCGGGTCCCTGGCTACGACTCCTGGTTTCTGGGCTTCATCGATCCGGTCTTGGAGGTCGGAGCGCACCGGCGTGAGTGTTTCGTACGCCGTCAGGTCGGCCGTGCGCTCCCGCGGCGCAACGTGCTCACGCTGGGAGGCTGGTGGTGTGAGGACGGCGGCCGCGGCATCCACGGCGCGTGCCACAGCCCAAAGGAATGCCCGCACGAACCGGAGATCCCCACGGGCCAGAGTTTCGTGGACGCCTACCTGCGCGACGTGCCGGAAGACGTGCTGCTGGTGAATCTGAGGTGCCACGTCTGACGCGGACCCACCTCGCTACGGGTTCGCAGCCCTTCCGGCCGACGAGCACGTCAAGGCGTTCCGTGTCCTCGTCTCGGTGTTCTCCGTCGCCGACTCCCAGCGCAGGCAGACGTATGGCAAAGGTGCGTGCCGACACACATGGCACAACCTGCCGCCCAGGTGAGCTGCCGCGGCGCGCTCTGACCAGAGTCCCGGTGATCCATCGCCCTCACGACGTCACCGATCGGCCACAGCTTGAGGATGCGGCGGCGGCCCGTTGGTCGCCGGGGATCTGCTGAAAGGCAGATCGGGCTTCTCTGGCGCGAGCTCAACTACCCCTGGCACAAGGATGGTTGGAGCTTGGGATAGGTTCCCGGTCATGTCTGGCAGACGATTCTCCGTACGTACGCGCCGTATCGCCGTACGAGGCCTGGCGACGGACGCTGCCCTGGTGCTGGTGTGGTGGTTCGGTGGGAACCACAGCTCGACCGTTTCGTACGTGGCGGGGGCCGTGGCATTCGTGCTGACCGTCCTTGCGGTGGCCTCCTCGTGGTGGATGGACCGGCACCCGGACACGGAGCAACGCGTGCTGGACAAGCAGGCGCGTGCATTCGAACGACGGGCCCGCCAAGCGGAAGCGGCCGAGGCTTCCCGGCGGGCGACCGGTCGGCACTGACCGCCGCTCCTCATGCGCTCGGCCCCTGCCGGGCAGGCGGGATCAGGGATGAGCGATCATCCGGGCAGCTTCTGGCAGGCCGTCGGCCACCGTGCGTCGAGGTCGTCCTCGTGACGCACGCGCATCCGGCCGTCGCCCCGCCGGCGGCGGCCGAGCCGCGTTCCCTGGTCCTTCTCGGCGGCGACGGCGGCCGCGGACAGCAGCGTCGCGGCGGCGAGGCTGCCCCAGAGGGCGGCCGGGCCGCGCGCGGCGAGAGCGGTGACGACCGCCGGGGAGACGGCGAGGCCGAAGCCGGTGGAGAGCTGGAACCGGGCGAGGGCGCGGCCCAGGACACGCGCCGGGGCGAGGGCGGTGACGAGTGCGGTGGCGCTGCCGGCGTAGAGGATCTCGCCGACGGTGCACACCACGGACACCGCGGCGACGGCCGGGGCGCTCCAGCCGTGTCCGAGTGAGGTGGCCCCGAGGAAGCCGAGGTAGGACGCGGCGAGGACCGCGCCGGAGAGCGCCAGCACGGCCCGCCGGGGGAAGCGGGACATCACCGCGGTCACCGGCACCTGCAGGGTGACCACCAGCACCGTGTTCGCGACGAAGACGGCCGCCGACCACACCGGGGACTCGTGCAACTGGGTCACCAGGACCAGGGGGAGGGCGACTTCGGGGACGTTGAGGCAGAAGACGTAGACGACGTTCGCGGCCAGCAGCGCGCGCATCCGGGGTGCGGCCCGGTCGGCGCGAGCGCCCTCCTCACTACCGCGTGCCGGGCCTGCGGCCGGACCCGCGGCCGGACCCGCGTCCAGGTGGACCGACCATGCCAAGGCCGCCGCGACGAGGTAGGCGAGTCCGGTGACGCCGGCCAGCGCCTGGAACGCGGTGCTGCCACCCGCCAGGCACGCGGTGGCGAGGAGGGCGCCCGCACCCAGGCCGGCGTTGCGCAGTGCGCGGCCTCCCGCGAGAGCGGCGTCGCGTTCGCGGCCGTGGGCGACCGTCGCCACGAGTGCCGCATGGGCCGCCGGCCAGGCCTGGTTGCCGATGCCGAGGAAGAGCGCCGCCGCCGTGAACGGCCACACGTGCCCCGGCGGGGCGGCCAGCAGGAGCGCCACGCCCAGCACCCGCACCAGCATCGACGCCGCCACGACCGTGCTGCGCGCGCCCCGGTCCAGCCACCGGCCCACCGCGGGCATGCACCCCAGCGCGACGACGACACCGGCCGTCATGGCGACGCCGGTGGCCGACGCGGACAGCCTCAGCACCGTCACGCCGTAGAGCAGCAGGAAGGGACGCAGCAGGCCGGTGCCGAGCGCGTCGACGGCCAGGGCGACGGCGTAGCGGGGGCCTCCGGAGGCGTGGACGAGGGCGCGGGGCCGGAGCCCGGTGGTGGAGGTCATGGCGTCAACGGTGCGTTCGGCCGGCGGGCCGGCCGCGCCGGTTGACGGAAACCGTCAACCGGCGCGGTCGTGGGCCGTCCCACCGGCGAGACTGAGGGAGTGACGTTGAGGATCGACATCGGTGGCGTGCCGTCCGGACGAGTGCGGTTCGCCGCCTCGCCGCTGGCCGAACTGACCGCGATGCTGCACGTGCTGGCCGAACCCGGGCATCATCCGCAGCTCGCCGGCTGGGCCGGGGACGTCTGGGCCGGGCTGCGGCCGGAGCTGGCCGAGCGGCTCAGGGAGGCGGAGTTCCTCTGGCGCTCCTCACGCGCCGACTTCCTGGTCCCCGCGCGTCCCCGGCCGACCCTCGCCGAGGAACTGGACGACGTGGACCGGATCGACGACGAAACGTATGTGACCGCCGCGCTCGTCACCACGTGCGGCAGCAACCGGGTCCGTTTCGGTTCGCCGTCACCACTCGCCGACGCGGCGGCGCGCGAACGGGCCCTGGACCTCGCCCAGGCCCGCGGCGCGCTCCAAGAAGCCTTCGCGGAACGGCTGCTCGCGGACCCCGCAGCCGTGCGGGCGCGGGTGCGGCACACCCTCGAAGCGTGCGCCGAGGCCTTCTTCGACGCCGCCTGGACGGGTGCCGCCGCGCAACTCGCCACCGACCTGCGGCTGAAGAACGACCTGCTGAAGCGCCAGGGCGTCGGAGCGGCCCTCGCGTCGGTCTCCGGCGCGGTCGCCCTGGGGCCGGACGGCGCCAGCATCGTCGTGGACAAGCTGCAGGACAACGCGACCACCGCGCAGGGCGCCGGGGTGACCTTCCTCCCCAGCGTCTTCGGCCGCCCGCACCTGGTGGCGGTCCACGCGCCCGGCTGGCAGCCGGTGGTGCAGTACCCCGTCGCCGAGCCGAGTCCCGCGCAGCCGGTGCCGCTGGAAACGGTCACCCTCCGCCTGGAGGCACTCGCGCATCCCGTACGGCTGCGGCTGCTGCGCACCCTGGCCCGCGGCCCCCACACCACCGGTGAACTGGCCCACGCCTGGGAGCTCTCGGCCCCGGAAGTCTCCCGGCACCTCGCCGTCCTGCGCCGCGCGGGCCTGCTCACGGCCAGCCGCCAGGGCCGCTACGTCCGTTACAGCGTCAACGTGCCCGATCTGACGGCGCTGGGGGCCGACCTGCTGGCGGCGGTGCTGCGCTGAGCGCGTCGTCGTGCGGCCTCACGCGCCCGTGATCGTGAGGCTGATCGACGCGATGCGGCCGGCGTCGTCGAAGTCGACCAACGCCGTGGAGCCGTGGGGGAGTTCGGAGCTGATCCGGCGGGGCTCCTGGCGCTGGGGAAGGCCGTGGTGGTCGAAGTAGCCGGTCACGACCGTTCGGGCGGAGAAGCCGATGAGGCTCACGCCGGTGGTGAGGTGGCGGGGCAGGGCGACCGGATCGAACGGGGCGCGCGGGACCTGCGGGTCGTCCGTGAGGAAGTACAGCCGTGTGTCGGGCCCGGCCTGGACGCCGACGTAGCCCGCGGCGCCCAGCGTGCCCATCGCGGCGAAGGCCAGGGTCTCCGCGGCGCGGCGCGGGTCGGGAAAGCCGGACAGGTCGAGGTGCGGAGTGCTGAACTCGGCGATGCCCTGCTCCTGTCCGAACCGCTCCAGAGGCCGCACCGCGCGGATCACGGGCGCACCTTGCAGCCCGGGGTTGGCCCAACCCCACAGCCACGACCGGTCGGACGAGTCGTACGTCCCGGCGACGGAGACGCGGATCTCGCGATCCCCCTGCCGGTACGCGCAGGCGTCGAGATCCGCCGTCCAGGCGCCCGTCGGCAAGAACCCGTTCAGGGCGTCGAGTTGCTCGGCACCCCAGGCGGCGTGGGACTCCGCGACGCGGAGGAGGTCATCACTGAAGGCAGTAGGCATGAACGGTCACGCTAGGGGATCGTCCTCAGCTTCCCGTGGCGGGGCCTCTCACCAGTCCCGGGTGGCGATCAACGTCTCCACGTCTGCGTCCGTGAAGTCGTACGCCGACGCGACGAACCAGAAGTCCTCAGCGATCACTTCACGCGCGACCGTCTCGATCTCACTCCCGGCCGCCTCGAATTCAGCCTCCAGGGCGTTGAACTCCTCCGTCGCCGCTTGGGTGAGCGCGTACAGAGCCGCCAAGTCCGACGGCCGTTCGGCCTCGATCCGCTCGCACAGCTGCACCAGGATCGCCCGGCCGTGATCGATGACGCGATCGGGGTAGTACGCGTCCTCGTACATCGGTCGCAGAAATGCGTGCTCCGCGATGCGCTGGTTGCTGATCGGCATGGCGCTTCCCCGTCTCGGCTGACGAACTGATGTGCCGATCATGCGTGACACCACTGACAACGCAGCAGCGCATGTTCGCCGAGCCGGCCTGACCACTTGGCGATCACCTCGATCACGTGGATCACGTCGATCGCCGGCCCGGGCTGAAGGGGGCCGTGGGCGTACCACGTCAACGGTTCACCGTGGGCAGCCTCACCTGGTATCAGGGCTGGGAGTCTGCCCTACTCAGTTGTCAGTCCATTGCGCTTCAGCCACTCCTGGTGACGCCAACGCAAGGCTTCTCCGTGGGGCGGGCGCGAGAGGCCTCGCAGGTGCGGGGTGGTGATATGCAGGTCGGCGATTGTGGGGCCCCCGGGGACGGTCAGCACATCGAGGGTGTCCGGGTCGAACGCGAAGAGGTACGCGTCGTAAGCGCGATGGAGTGCGGCGTTCAGCGGAAGTCCGTTGCGCGGGTCGTTGGTCCCATCGTCCGCAACAGGGCGCAGATGGGCCGCTTCCAGCATCTCCGGGACTTCGAATGTCAGGCGTGAAGGGGGTGACGGGGCGGGGTGGTGACGGGGGCGGGGAGAGTGGCGGCGGCGTGGATCGGGGCGACGATGTCGGTCTGGAGCCGGCGCACGCCGTCGAGGTGGTTCGCGGTCCACACGAGCCGGACGGCGGTGGACGCGCCGTCGCCGGATGATCGCGCGTCGGTGAGGTCGTGCCGCACCGCCCGCTGGAGCTCCCGGTCGGCGACGGGGCGGCGCATGGGTTCGGCGGGCGCGGGCGAACCGGTGCCGGCCAGCGCCCGGCCGGAGAGCTCGAACCAGCCGGCCAGGTTCTCGCAGGCGTCGATGATCCTCACGCGCGCCTCGAAGCGGTCGCTCCTGGCCACGTACCCGGCGCGCGCCCACAGGTCGACGATGGCGTTGCCGGTCAGCCGCAGCGCCGAGACCGTGGTGACCAGCGACGTCACGTCGGGGAGCGCCAGCCGTTTGGTGCCGCGCTCCGCCAGGTACCCGCGGAACGCGTCGTCGACGCGGCGGGCCGAGGCCGCGGCCCGGCGCCGGTCCGCGTCGGAGTCCGGGGCGGTGACCGCCACGCCGTCGCAGCGGGTGAGGCCGAACGCGACGGCCGTGCGCAGATAGCGGGCGCCGTCGCCGAAGGCCTCGCTGAGCACGCGGCCGAGGGCCGGCCCCGAGCCTCGCGGCCAGAACAGCGCTCCCACGACCAGGCTGACCGCGCACCCCAGCGCCATGTCCTTGATGCGGACCAGCCCGACCTCCCACCCGGCGGGGTCCACGATCGTGAACAGGATCAGCAGCACCACCGTGAACCCGGCCTGCCCCGCGGTGAACGACATGACGGACGGCTCCAGGCCGATCAGGACGATCGCCGGCGGCAGCAGCAGCCACAGCACCACGGGATGCGAGGCGAGCGCGACGATCAGCGCCACACCCAGGACGAAGCCGATGGCGGTGCCGAGGAGGGCCCGGCCGACGGTCTGGCCGGTGTTCACCGCGCTCGACCGCAGCACCGCGAGGGTGCCGAACACGACCCAGAACGCGTGCTGCACCCCGGTGAGTTGGGCGAGGACCACGGCCGCGCTGAGCGCGGCCGCACCGCGCAGGCTGTTGTGCAGCCACACCGAGTGCCAGTCCAGGTGGCCGACGAGGCGGTCGCGGGCCGAGGACAGGTCGGACTGGGCCTGCACCGGACGGCTGCCGCGCACCCGCTGCCACCAGCTGCGCTGCCGCGCCAGGACGGCCAGCCGGACGTCGGACGCGATCGACGCGGCGAGGGAGCCCCTGCGTTCGGCGCGGAATCCGGACGCGAGCGCGCCGGCCAGCTCCGACGGCGTCAGCCTCTCCGGCAGGACCTCGGTCAGCACGTGCTGGAGCCCGCGCCGCGCCGCGTCCAGCCGTTCCATGCGGGCTTCCAGCCCGGCGGACGAGTCGGGGGCAGGAGCAGGGGGCGGCGCCGAGTCCGCCGACGGGTCCGGGCGCGCGGCTGAGGGCCCCGCGCCCGTGGAGCCCGCGCCCGACGGCCCCGCGTCCCCCTTCAGCAGCTCCGCCCCGCTCTCCAGCACCTCCGCCGCGGCCAGTGCCACCTCGCGTACCGCTGCGGTGCTGACGGCGTCGGCCCGCTCCAGGGGCTCCTCCGCCACGACCTTGTGCAGCCAGTGGATCGTGCTCGTCATGCGGACCAGGGCGCGGGCCGAGGTGGACAGTCCGGTGGGCCGGTTGGGCGTGGCGTAGAAGACGTCCTTCATCGCGTCCACGCCGTCAGCGGCGGCGCGCGCGGCCGCGTCGCGGTCGGATCGGCGCGCGGACGGACCGGCGGAGGGCACCTCAAGGCGCAACTGCCGTGCCAGGAGCGCGCACGCCCGCGCGGTGGAGTCGCGCAGCGGCTCGCTGACCGGGCGCGGCCACATGAAGCGGACCGCGAGCACCGTCGCGGCGGCGCCCATCGACCAGCCCGCGAGCCGGTCCGGGACGGCGCCGACGGGCGCGACGAGCGTGGCCGGCAGCACGAAGCTGATCAGGAGGGGGGCCCGCGCGCCGGCCAGCGCGGAGCTCAGCACGCCGCCGAACTGGATGGCGAACGTGACGACGAACGCCGCGACCCCGGCGACCCACACCACCTGGCCGGCCAGACTGCCCAGTCCCACCAGGGCGACCGAGACCAGCGCCAGGCTCGCCTGTTCGGCCACCCTCTCGCGCATGGGACCGCTGAAGTCGACGAACAGCATGAGCACCATGGGGGCGAAGGCGGCGAAGACCGCGATGACCGGATTGCCGATGCCCAGGAACGCCACCGCGAACAGCGAGGGTGTGATGATCGCGGCACGCAGCGCCCGCCGCAGCGCGGACAGGCCCGGATCGTGTGCGCCGACCCAGTGGACCCACCGGCGGATCCGCGGTGGCGTCTCGTTCTTCCTCCCGCCGCCGGCCTCCGCCGCGTCCGCCCGCTCCGCCGCGGTGCTCACGCGGCCGTGCTCCCGGGCCGGCCGGTGGCGGGGAATTCGCGCGGGCTCACGGGGAACCTCCGGAATCCGCTGGAAGTGATCCGGTATTCATGGGGTGCCGTTCGGGCGGTCCCGGCTGTTTTTCCACGCTACTCAGCGGGGGGCAGTGCGGCAACTTCGCCCGATATCGTCCCAGCTGAGAGGCGGTTCAGGGATGAAGGGCGGCGAAATTCCGTCGAGTTGGCGCCCCCTTCGCAGCCCCTTCGCAGCCGGCTTCGCAGCCGGCTTCGCAGCGGGCTTTTGCGGGACGGTGCGCCCGGTCATAGCCTCGAAGGAAATGGCGCGCGTTCGTGAAGGGTGGCGCCGATGAGCCTGGCGGGCGTCGCCTCGGCGCGGCGGAGCAGCGACCAGCTGGCGAGGATCGTTCCCCAGGTGGACGACCGCGGCTGGGAGGCCGCGTCGGCCTGTGCGGGCTGGCGCGTCATCGACGTGGTCGCGCATCTGGGCGCCCTCGCCCACGAGGCCGTGGACCCGCCGGAGCCGGATCCGTCGTGGCCGGAGAACCGGGAGCGGTACCACGACATGAGGGTCGACGAGCGCCGCGGCCGGAGCCACGCCGAGGTGATCGAGGAGTGGCGCCGCTTCACTCCCCGGCAGCTGGACGTCCTGGCGGCGGGCCAGCAGCCGCCGCGGGCGGACGAACCGGTGCGCGTACCGGGCCTCGGCACCTATCCGCGGCACCTGCTGGCGAACACCATGGCCTTCAACGTCCTGTGCCACCTGCGCTACGACCTGCTCGCGCCCGACGGCCCGCTGGCCTTCCCGGTGCCCGCGCCGGACGACGCGCTGGTCGCGCCCGCGGTCGCGTTCATGCTGGCCGGCATCCCGCAGATGCAGGGGCCCGAACTCGCCGCCGCCGTCGAGCGGCCGCTCGTGCTGGAGCTCACCGGGCCGGGCGCCACGACCGTCACCGTCCGGCCCGCCGAGGACGCCGGCGGCCCGCTGACCGTGGAGCCGGGCGCCGCCGACGGTGCCGCCGCCCGGGTGCGCAGCGCGGCGACCGCGTTCGTCGCGTGGGGCACGACGCGGACGGAGTGGCGCGACCACTGCCGGATCTCCGGCGACACGGCCGCCGCGGAACCGTTCCTGGACCGCCTCGACATCGTCTGACGACGGCCGTGGGACGGCCCTGGGACGGGCCGAAGACGGGCGCGAGCACGGATGTCCCTTGCCAATGAAGTTTGACCGTTTGCCATTGAACTTTGACCGCTGCGGCGCCCTTGGAATCCTGGCGTTGTCCCAGCGCGCCGGGATTCGAAGGTACGGCGTAGCGGACCGCGCCGACGCTGACCTGCGCCGACACCCGCCGGGGTGACCCGGCCCGGTCACGTCGGTGGGGTGTCGGCGCCGCGGTGTCAGGGCCGCTGTTGGAAGACGACCTCCGGGTCGGCCGGCGACGGGCCGTCCAACAGCGGCTGTGGGATGCCCTTCAGCTGCTCGTCGAAGAAGGCCGCGACGTAGTCGCGGGTGAGCTGCTCGGCGCGCGCTGCGGGGATCGAGCCGTCCACGCCGGGGATGCCTGCCTCGTGGGCGAGTACGGGCACGTCGGTGAAGCTGACGTGGTTGGCGCCGGTGATGGTCAGCCATCGCTTCCAGCCGTCGAGGTCCGGCCAGTCCGTTGCCCAGCTCGACTCGTCGCCGCCCACGGCGTGGTTCGCCGGGTTGCCGAGCAGCAGCACCGGGCGGCCGCTGAGGCCGCCGGTCGGCACCGGCACGAAGAACCTGCCGTCCAGGTCGGCGCCAGCCCGCACCCGCTGGTCAGCGGCCATGGTCGCGGTGACGGCGTTGCCTCCGAGTGAGTGGCCGGCCATTCCGATCCGCTTGCGGTCGATCAACTGTGCATGCTGCCAGGTCGAGTGGTGGCCGGTCAGCTGGTCCAGCACGAACGAGAGGTCCTCGGTCCGGCTCTGCACGTTTTCGGCGTCTGTCACGTTGGACAGGTCGCACAGCGCACAGCCGAGCGTCCGCCCGTCAGGGAACGTCGTCCCGGAGTCCTCGTATGTGTGGTTGACGAGCGCGACGACGTAGCCGCGGCTGGCCAGATCCACGGCGAGGCCGGTGAGCGTCTGGCGCGGCAGTTCGAAACCGGGCGAGAGCACCACCAGCGGGTACCTGCCGTGCTCCGGGCGGGCGTCGGTGGATGCGTAGGTGCGGGTGTCGGCAAGTGTCTGCGCCGGGAACGTGCTGCCGATCCCCTCCATGGCCAGGAAGAGCCGAGCCTCCTCGGTGGTCATGTAGGGAGCAGGCCGGCCGGTGCGGGACTGGGCGGGGTAGTACATCGACACCATCAGCTGCCGCGGTCCCGCGCTCGGTACCCACGGGTCCGGGCGGTTCCGGTCGACCAGGTGCAGCGTGTTGACGCCGACCGCGTGCGGGCCGGTCGGGCGTGGGAGCTCCAGCTGAACGCCCTGGCCGGCCCGGGGCGGGGCGGTGGCGGCGGGGGTCTGCCCGGCGCCGGCGAACGCCGTGCCCGCTCCGATGATCGGCAGCGGCAGGACGAGCGCGAGGGCGACGGCTACGGCGGTGCGACGGATGCGGGTCATGCCGACGACATTAGAAACCGAGCACCCCACCCCACGTCGTCACAGCGGCGGAGCCGAACCCGAGCCGAACCCGGAGCGCGGCCCTGGGCGACCCCGGAGACGTCGGGGGACCGGGTCCCAGGGGAATACGGCAACCGTGCAGGTCGGCGCTCAGGGGGAGCGAGTGACGTGATCATCACGACGTCATGCTCGTCTGCGTTGGACTTCGCATGCACGAACTGGACAAGGCCTTCAGTCATGGCGAGCGTCCTTGCCGATGACTGCGCGTCGCACGAAGTCCCGCGAGCCTGGCGGCTGGTCCGCCCGGCCAGGCATCCGGCCGTTGGCCTGGCCGGTCAACCTTCAGCGGCAGAAACGCGCGTCGGTCGACGTTCGATGTCAATCGGTCAAGGTTCAGTGGCTCGGGACAACCGGAGGCGGACTCGGGTCGGGCGAGGCCCTGGCCTAGAATCGAACGTGTGAGCGAGCTGCCGCCTGATCTTGTGCGCCTGAGGGTCGTGGAGACGTACCTGCTGGTGCAGCTGCGGCTGGTGCGCGAGGCCATCCGCCAGGCCGAGGTGCGCGAGCGCCGGGAGCGGGGCGACGGGGAGCTGGCACGGCGGCGCGCGGACCAGGAGGCCCGGCAGCGGCGGAAGCGGCGGAGCGAGGCGGAGGCGCTGGCCGCGGACTCCGACGACCTGCCGGAGGGGCCGGGACGAGCCCCGGGACGAGCGCCAGGACGAGCTCCACGGCGGGTGGCGGCCGCCCGCGACGTCCCCTCGCACGGAGCGGCCGCACGGGACGCGCCCTCACCGGACGCGGCGTCCGCGGACGTGAAGTGGTGGCACATCGAGCCGGCCGTGACGGCCGGGCCCGTTCCGCACCCGGCCTACCTGCATCGCGGGGACTGCCCCCAGTACCGGCCGACCGGGCGTCCCGGCTTCGCCCGGGACGAGGCGCGCGCCGCGCTGGTCGACGAGCGGGGCGGGGTGCCGACGGTGCTGCCGTGCCCGCGCTGCCGTCCGGACTTCGGCCTGGCGTAGCCGTCGGCGGGGCAGGCGCGGGGCAGGCGCGGGAGAGGCCCGGGAGCGGGGGAGGGCTCCCGGGCGGTGAGCGGCGGGTTGACGGTGACGGTGTGTCCCAGCCGTGCGTGCGTGCGACGAACGCGCCGGCCCCCTCCTGCCACACCGTCACCGTGTCCTGGATGCCCCCGGGGCGTCGGACGTCAGATCGTCAGGCGGCGCATGGTGGCGAAGCCGCCGGCGAGCATGACGGCGAGGACGGCGGCCAGGCAGGCGGTGAGCCCGGTCGCGGTGAGGGTCGTGAAGAGGTGGCCGATGTCCTTCCAGCCGTGCACCCAGGTGGCGACGACCGCGGCGAGGGCGAGTACGGCGAGCTGGGCCGCGCCGAACACCGTGGTGCCGGGCAGGCCCGCCCGGCGGAAGACCAGGCCGTACCACATGCCGTAGACGAACAGCAGGGCGAACGCGGTCGTGGCGGTGAGCCACGACTGGTACCAGGGGCCGTCGAGCACGTAGGGGACGCGGAAGTACGCCATGTCCATCCCCCAGCCGCCGGTGGCGCGTTCGGCGATCTGGCCGAGCGCGACGACCAGGCCGAAGCACACCGCCAGGGCGAGGGCCAGCGCGACGACGCCGAGGAAGTAGGAGCGCCGGCTGACGCCGAGGGTGAGGGCGAACGGCAGGGCGCGGGCCACGGACTGGATGCCCACCGTGAGCATGACGAGGAAGACGGCGCCCAGCCCGCCGACCCAGCGGTGGTCGGTGTGCCCGGCGGGCGTGAGGCGCAGGACCACGACGTCGATGAGGAAGCCGAAGGCCGCCCACCCCCAGGGCAGGACGAGGTAGGTGATGCGGTCGAGGAGCAGGTAGCGGATGACGGAGAGGACCGGGGTGGCACGCATCAGGACGCCCTCGCGGGGATGAGGCCGGACGGATCGGGATGCTCGGCCGCGTACACCGCGAGCTGCTGGAGGGTGACGTCCTCCAGGCGCAGGTGCAGGTGGTCGGCGAGTTCGCGGTCCCGCTGGTCGAGGCGGCCGACCATGACCGCTCTGGTGTGCGTGCCCATCGACTGGCGGTCGAGCGTCGTGCGGCCGGCGATGAACCGGTCGACGCCGCTCGCCGCGCCCATGACGGTCGTGGCCGCGCCGCGCAGTTCGTCCGTCGGCGCGTCCAGGACGAGCCTGCCGTGGTCGATGACCAGGACGCGGTCGAGGAGTTCGGCGGCTTCGTCGATGAGGTGGGTGGAGAGCACGATGCAGCGCGGGTGCTCGGTGTAGTCGGCGAGCAGCCGGTCGTAGAAGAGCGTCCGGGCGACCGCGTCCAGACCGGAGTACGGCTCGTCGAACAGGGTGAGTTCGGCGCGGGCGGCCAGGCCGACGGTGATGCCGAGGGCGGTCCGCATGCCGCGCGACAGCTTCTTGATCGGCCGGTTCATCGGCAGCTCGAAGGTGTCCAGCAGTGCGCCGGCCAGCTCGACGTCCCAGTTCGGGTACATCAGCGACGCGGCGCTGATCGCGTGCCGGACGCGCAGGTCGGGGTACGTCTGGTCCTCGCGGACGAGGATCATCCGGCGCAGCACGGCGTCGTTCTCCAGCGGTCCGCCGCCGAAGATCCGCACCGTGCCGGAGGTGGCGAACTCCTGTCCGGCCAGGATGCGCAGCAGGGTCGTCTTGCCCGCGCCGTTGCGGCCCAGCAGGCCGGCGATGCAGGGGGTGCCGATCTCGAAGGAGACGTCGGTCAGTGCCTGGTGGTCGCGGTAGTGGCGGCTGAGGCCGTCGACCGCGATCGCGGTGGTCATGCCCCGCCTCCGGCCGTGACCTGAACTGACGACAGCTCGTCGCCGACCAGCTCGACCAGTTCGTCCCACCCGATCCCGAGCCGTTCGGCCTCGACGACCAGCGGCCGCACGTAGCGCTCGGCGAACAGCCGCCGCCGGGCCTCCACGAGCCGCTCCCGCGCGCCCACTGCGACGAACATCCCGACCCCCCGCCTCTTCTCCACCAGTCCCTCGTCCAGGAGCACGGTGAGGCTGCGCGCCGCCGTCGCCGGGTTGACCCGGTAGAACGCCGCGAGCTCGTTGCTCGACGCGACCCGCTCCCCCTCGCCCACCGAGCCGTCGGCGATCTGGTTCGCCAGCTCGGCGGCGATCTGGGCGAAGATCGGCCCGCCGTCATCCAGGTGCGACATCATGCCTCCGTTGCTCAACTGGTTCATTACTCTACTCATGAACCAGTGAGGTAAACAAGGGGGTCACCGCGGAACTGGTGACGCGGCTGCGTACGGCAGCGGCGCGGACCGGGCGGGCGGGCCGGGTGGGCCGGCGGGCGGCGGATAGGCTCCGGGCATGGACGTGCGCGTGGAGACCGTCAGGGAAGTGACCGGGGAACTCGTCGACGCCTTCGGCCGGTTGCTGCCGCAGTTGTCCGCCACGGCCAAGCCGCTGGACCACGCGGCCCTCGACCGCATCGTGACGTGCGACGCCATGACGGTGCTCGTCGCCCGCACGCCCGAGGCGATCGTCGGCACCCTGACCCTGGTGCTGCTGCCCCTGCCGTCCGGGCTGCGGGCCCGCATCGAGGACGTGGTCGTCGACGCCTCCGCGCGAGGCCACGGCGTCGCGGGCCTGCTCACCCGGGAGGCCCTGCGGATCGCCCGCGAGGCGGGCGCCAGGACGGCCGACCTCACCTCCCGCCCGGACCGCGCGGCGGCCAACCGCCTCTACGAACGCCTCGGCTTCGAGGCCCGGCAGTCGACCGTCTACCGCTTCCCGCTCGACGCCTGATCCGGGCCCCGCGACGACGTGAGCGTCGCGGGCGTCGCGGCGAAGCGTTCCGGACGGCGCGCGTCACGCCCCGCGGCCCGGGCGCCGTCCCGTCACCCGGCGGTGAACTGCTGGCCGCCGTCGACGTCGTACGTGGCGCCGGTGAGGGCGGTGTTGAGCATGAGGTGCACGCCCATGGCGGCGACGTCCTCCGGGCCGACCACGCGGCGGATCGGGAGCGTTTCGCGCAGCTGCCGGCGGCGGGCGTCGAGCCGGTCGCCGAGGAGGGTCGCCGACAGCGGGGTGTCGACGAAGCCGGGGGCGATGAGGTTGATCCGGACCGGCGCGATCTCCAGGGCCAGGTTGGCGGTCAGTGCGGGCAGCGCGGCGGTGACGGCACCGATCTGGGCCATGCCGAGCGCGGGGCGGCGGCCTCCGGTGCCGCCGATGAAGAGCAGGGTGCCGCCGGGCCTGAGCTTGTCGCGTCCCGCGCGGGCCACGCCCAGCATCATGGCGACGCGACCGCCGAACGCGGTCGCCGCGTCGTTCAGGTCCAGGTCGTCGAAGGCCGTGTACTTCGGCTGGCCCGCCGTGACCATCAGGTGGTCGACCCGCCCGGGCAGGTCGCGGACGAACTGCTCCAGGCGGACCGGGTCCGACGCGTCGAACACGGCCGTATTCGTCGTGCCCACGTCCTTCGCGGCGCGTTCCAGGCGCTCGGCGTTCCGCGCCACGAGCATCACGTCGCCGCCGGCCGCCCGCACCTGCCGCGCGGTCTCCAGCCCGATGCCCGCGCTGCCGCCGACGATGACGACGGTCTGCCCGGCCAGCGGCCCGGCCGCGCCCGCGGTCCCCGCGTCGGCTGGGTTCGTCGGGTTCATCGCGTTCACCGCGCGTCACCGCCCCGCACGCCGTGCCGGCGCCCGTCGCTGAGTCCGTACCGCATGCCGACCTCCCGGCGTCGCCCGTGACCGCACCTCCAGCCATTGTGGTGCCGGACGCAGGTCGCCGCCTTTCCGCGGGTGGCGGGCCCGGGTGGCGGGCCCGGGTCGCGGGCCCGGGTGGCGGGCCCAGGCGGCGGCCCGCGGCCGGGCAGGGGGCGAGCGCCGACATCCGGCTGTCACAGGGGGGTGGTAGCCATGGTTCATGGACACGGAACACGCGGACCCCGGAGAGCTGGCCCTTCTCCGCACGGCCTTCGGCGCCGCCGGTCCTGACGGTCGGCGCCCGGCGCTCGGGTGGCCGGGCGTGCACGCCTTCGAGGCGCGGCACGGCGTCGTCCTGCCCGAGCCGTACCGGACGTGTGTCGCGGAGATCGCCGACGGCTCACCCGCCGGACCGCCGCACTACGGGCTCGTCCCCCTGGGCGGGACGCCGGCCGGCTGGGGCGGCGACCGCCGCGCACGCGTCCTGGGGGAGCCGTTCCCGCTGACCGGCCCGTGGTTCTGGGACGCGGAGGAGCCGGTCCCGTCCGCCGCTCTCGACGCGCGCATCGAGCGGGTCTTCCACCACGGCACGGTGGTCCTGGGGCACGACGGCTGCGGCATGTACTGGCACCTCGTGGTCACCGGCCCGCACCGCGGGCACATCTGGCTGATCACGGGTGAGGGCGCCGGTCCCTTCGGCGCGCAGTTCGGCTTCACCACCGCGGAGTCCGGCTTCGCCGGCTGGGTCCGCCACTGGTCCGCGGGCGGCTCCTGGTTCGACACGGACTGAGCCGGGCGCGGAGCGCCGGCCCCGGTCGGCCGCCGTGCCGCGGCGGGTCGGACCGGCTGGTCGAGGCCGCTGAGCAGCCGGGCGACGTCGAGGCCGGTGCCCAGGTGGGCGACGAACGTCGCGTTGTCCAGCGCCCAGGGCGAGCGTCCGAGCCGCACGCGCTCGACGGCCTCGGCCACGGCGGGCGGGCCGCATCGGAGGACGAACTCCCGTGGGGCGACGGGGACTTCCCGAACCGGCCGCCACCCGGCGGTCGTTGGCCGCGAGGCCGCCGGGTGTTCGTGCGCCGGACCTCCGGCGCGCGTCGCCCGCCGGCGGGAGCGGGCCCCGGTGGCCCGGGGCCCGAGCCGGCCGGGGACGGTGCCGCGCGGCCTCAGCCCGCGCGGCGACCGCTCCCGCCGCCCGTCTTCTTCGCGGACGCCGTCTTCTTGGCGGCGGTCTTCTTCGCCACGCCCTTCTTGGCCGCGGCCTTCTTCGCGGGAGCCTTCCTCGCCGCCTTCTTCGCCGGACCGCGGCCGGCCATGCGGTGGACCTCCGCGTCCTCGCCGCGGTCGGCGCGGGCCTGCTCGGTCGCGCGCTGCAGGGCGGTCATCAGGTCGGTGACGCCGGCCTCCTCCGCCTCGGGCTGGCGGACCTTCGGCGGGGCCTCGTGGGCCATCTTCGCCTCGATCAACTGCTGCACGGCGCGCGCGTACTCGTCGTGCATCTGCTGCATGTCGACGTCGCCGAGCGCGTCGATCAGGCTGAGGGCACCGGCCAGCTCCTCGTCGCTGATGGCGATGTCGTGCGCGGGCGCGGCGTCGTCGGCGGACCGCACCTCGTCGGGCCAGCGCAGCCGCTGCAGGACGAGCACGTCGCCCTGGGCGTGGATCATGCCGAGGTTCTCCGAGCCGCGCAGCGCGTACTTCCCGACGGCGGCCTTGCCGGAGCGGGCCAGCGCCTCCCGCATCAGGACGTACGGCTTGTTGGCGGCGGCGTTCTGCGGCGCGAGGAAGTACGGCTTGTCGTACATCTCGCCGGGGATCGCGGCCAGGTCGAGGAACCCGCTGACCTCGATGGTCTTCGCGGTCGGCAGCGGCAGGTTGTCCAGCTCGTCGTCGGTGATCGGCACCAGCTGGTCCTTGCCGACCTCGTACGCCCGGACGATGTCCTCCGGCATCAGCGGGTGCTCGTCGATCTCGCAGACCTTGGTGTAGCGGACCCGGCCCTGGTCCGGCAGGTGGATCTGCCGGAAGCCGATCTTGTGGCTGCTGGTCGCGGCGAGCAGGCGGACGGGGATCGCGACCAGGCCGAAGGTGAGCGTGAACTGCGCGACTGGGGGCATGGCGGTGCCTTCCGCGTGCGGGCTCCCCCTTCAGCGCAGCCTAGGCGGGCGGGCACACTTCCGCAGGTCGGAGCGGTGCACGCGGCGGTACGGAGGCCGCGCGACCACGCGCACGGCCCCCTGCCCCGCCACCGCCACCGCCACTGGCACCGCCACCGGCACGCCTCGGCCGTGCGCCTGTCCGCGGCACCGCCGGCGCCCGCGGTGAGCCGTCAATCGTCCGGCGAGCGCAAGACGCTGGGATTCCGGCCGGCTCCCCTGGTACCGTCCGCCTGCGGCGTGATCTCGATCCGATCCGCCGCTTGGGGGGCTGGCCGCGTGAGTCGAGGACGACTCCTCACGCAGGGCATGCCGTGTGTGGGGAGGACAACAGAATGAAGCGAGCAGTGCAGGCGCGTGCCTGTGCCGCGGGGGTCACGGCGCTGTGCGCGCTGACGCTCGGTCTGGGGGCCGTGGTGGCGCAGGCGGGCACGGCCTCCGCCGTGACCGCGCAGGACGTGCGGATACCGGCGCCCGACGCCATCGTGCCGAGGGACGTCTCGATCGTCGCCTCGGGACAGGACGGGGTCCTGGAGCAGGAGGACGGCACCGCCGGGTACGCGTGGATCTCCACCGCGAACGGGCAGGTCACGCACGTGGCCGCGCTCGACGGGGTGCCGCGCGACGCGATCTTCACCCAGGGCGCGGACGCCGACGAGGTCGTGTACACCACCGATGCCGACGGCCCCACCCAGATCGTCTGGGTGAACGTCACCGACGGGAGCGAGGACCGCCTCACCCTCCCGGACGGCTATCTCCACCCGCACGTCGAACGCCACGCCGTGCTCGTCTCGCAGAAGCTCGACGACGGCACGTACCAGTACCGGATCGTGCGGCCGGTCAGCGGCGGCACCGACTCCGACGTGGTCGTGCCGCTGCCCCCGGGTGCGACCGGTGATGCGGACCCCGTGATCCTCGCGGCCACCGGCGTGGACGTCGTCGTCGGCTACCAGCAGGACGGCCACCGGGCCTACGGCCTCGTGAACCTGGTCCAGAACACGGTCGTGGCGCTGCCCGCGGAGAGCGACGCGAGCGGCTTCTCGATGACCGGCGCCTGGATCACCTGGTTCTCGCGGCAGGGCACGCCTGGGGTGCGCTACCTCGCTCCCGGCAGCGTCGGCGCGACGACCGCCGCGGGCGTCCGGGAGGCGACACCGGCCTCCGCCACCGACGACGTCCACACCTTCCAGGCCGGCGACAACATCCTCTGGTACGAGGGCGATCACGGCCCGCTGCACCTCATTCCGATCCTCGGCCGGGAGACCGTGCGCGTCGTGTTCGCGGACGTCACGCAGGCGGTGCAGGAGCCCAAGGGCGCGCTCGACGTGCTCAGCCAGGCCGCGGACGGCACGCGGACGGTCTACCACCTGAGCGTCGACGGCTCCGGGCTGGTCTCCGACATGGAGCTGCGCGTCCTGCCGCCGGTGACGTACTACGGCTCGGTCCAGGGGGTGAGCCTGGACCGCGGTACCGCGAGGTTCGCCAACTCCCTGCGCGGGACGCTGAGTCTGGTGGGGAAGGACGTCGGCACGGGCCTGTCCCCGGTGGCCGGCGCGGACCTGCCGGCGCAGGGCACCACCGGTGCCGGCCGGTGGGCCGACGGCGGCGACGAGGGCCTGGCCCGCCTGGTCACCGACCAGGCCACCGGCCACGACGCGCTGGTGACGGCGGACGACGCCACCCCGGTCGTGCTGCCCGCCTCGGGCGGCCGCATCCTCGACGTCTCGCCGCAGTTCGTGCTGTACCGGGCCGGCTCCGGCGGCTCGCAGTACGTGGTGGACATCGCCCGGAACAAGGTGGTGCTGCAGCAGTCCCCACGGGCCGCCGCGCTGGACTACGCCACCTTGTGGACGCCGTCGGCTCCCCCCGGCGTGGTGACCGGCACCGACCTGCGGACCGGAACCGTGCGCACGGTCGACCTCGCCAGCGGGTGCGTCCCGTCGGAGCTGAGCACCAACGGCGCGCTGATGTACTGGAAGTGCGTCGACAGCACCGCGGGGGTGGTGGACCTCGGTGACGGGCGGACGTACCGGGCCCCGGCGACCGGCGTGATGCTGGGCGACCACTTCATCGCCTACAACGACAACCCGGCCGCCGGCTCCGACCTCCAGGTCGACGAGCTCTACGACGGCACCAACCATCGGGTCGCCACCTACAAGGGCGTGAAGTCCGCGGGCTCCGCCGATGCCAGGGGCGTCACCTGGACCGTCGACCGCCACTCCGGCCAGGTCGCGTACGTGGACACGAACGACGTGGTCCACGTGGCCAGGGCCGTGCCCGACACCGCGCACGTGTCCCCGCTGACCGTGCCGGACCGGTCCGTGCCGGCGGCGTTCGCGGCTCAGGGCGGCGCGGCCCGCTGGGACGCGCAGTGGTGGCTGTCGAAGCCGGCCGCGTCCTGGCAGGTGTCGCTCACCGACGAGGCGACCGGCGCGGTCGTGCGCAGCTGGAGCGGCGGCGCGGCCCGCGGCACGGCGCGCGTGACGTGGGACGCCAGGTCGGCGACGGGCGCGCTGCTGCCGGTCGGCCGCTACGTCTGGCAGTTCAGGGCCACCCCCGCGGACGGCACCGGCCCCGCGTCCACCACCACCGGCACGGTCACCCTGTCGGGCGCGGCGCCCGCGCGGGCCGCCCTGTTCGGCCGGGACACCACCGGCACCCTGTGGCAGTACGCGGCCAACGGGTCCGCGTCGGCGCCCTACGCCGCGCGCCAGAAGGTGGGCGGTGGCTGGCAGGGCTACAGCGCGCTCACCACGCTCGGCGGCCTGCGGGCCGACGGCAGCGGCGACGTGGTCGCCCGCGACTCCTCCGGCGTCCTCTGGTACTACCAGGGCGCGGGGACGCACAACCCGCCGCTCAAGGCCCGCGTCAAGGTCGGCAGCGGCTGGAACGCCTACGACCGCCTGGTCGGCGTACGCGATGTGACGGGTGACGGCCGGGCGGACCTGCTGGCGCGGGACGCGTCGGGTGTGTTGTGGCTGTACAAGGGGACGGGCAGCGTGTCCGCGCCGTTCACGGCGCGGGTGAAGGTCGGCGCGGGCTGGAACGCGTACGACCAGATGGTCGGGACCGGCGACGTGACCGGTGACGGCCGGGCGGACCTGCTGGCGCGGGACGCGTCAGGTGTGTTGTGGCTGTACAAGGGGACGGGCAGCGCGTCCGCGCCGTTCGCCGCGCGGGTGAAGGTCGGCGCGGGCTGGAACGCGTACACGCTGATGGCCGGGACCGGTGACGTGACCGGTGACGGCCGGGCGGACCTGGTCGCGCGGGACGCGTCGGGTGCGTTGTGGCTGTACAAGGGGACGGGCAGCGCGTCCGCGCCGTTCGCCGCCCGGACGAAGGTCGGCGCCGGCTGGAACACCTACAACGCCCTGATGTAGCACGGGAACACGGCACGACCAGGAACGCACCGGTGCCCCGGCCCTTCGACGGGCCGGGGCACCGGTGCGTCACCCGCGGGTCAACGGCCCTGCAGGGACTTCACGTTGTCGCCGAACGTCCAGCCCTTGGAGCCGTCCCAGTTCAGGGACCAGGTCATCAGGCCCTTGAGGCTCCCGCCGAAGGCGTGCCAGGACTGGGAGACCAGCGACGGCGTCATGTAGCCGCCTCCCGCGCCCGGTTGGGCCGGGAGTCCCGGCACCTGCTTGTCGTACGGCACCCTGATCGTCGTGCCCTGCACGACGAGCCCCGTGTTCAGGCAGGTGGTCTGGGCGGTGAACCCGGCGACCGTGCCCGCCTCGTAGGAGTCGCCGGAGCAGCCGTACATGCTGCCGTTGTAGTACTGCATGTTCAGCCACCACAGACGGCCGTTGTCCGCGTACTTCTTCACGATCGGCAGGTACGCACCCCAGATCGAGCCGTAGGCGATGCTGCCACCGGTGACGTACGCGGTCTCCGGGGCCATCGTCAGGCCGAAGCCGGCGGGCATCTGGGAGAGCACGCCGTCGATGATGCGTTCCAGGTTGGCCTGCGAGGTGGACAGGGTGCCGATGCTGCCGCTGCCGACCAGACCGGTCTCGATGTCGATGTCGATCCCGTCGAAGTCGTACTGCTTGAGGATCGGCACGATCGTCGCGACGAACCGGTCCGCGACGGCGCTGGAGCTGAGGTCGATGCCGGCGGCCGCACCGCCGATGGACATCAGGATGGTCGCGCCGGCCGCCTTGGCCTGGCACATCTCGGCGGGCGTCGGCACCTTGACGCCGGTGTCCATGCCGTCCTGCCATTCGACGGTGCCGTCCGAAAGGATCACCGGGAACGCCGCGTTGAGGACGTTGTAGCCGTGGGCGGCGATCCGGCCGTCCGTGACGGGGATCCAACCGAGGCCGGGATGCACGCCGTTGGCGGCGCCGTCCCAGTTCTCCCAGTAGCCCTGGAGGACCTTGCCGGACGGCCGGGGCTTCGTCGCGCAGGTGTCGGCCGCGGCCGTGTGGGTCGCCGCCGCGGCGGCCGGGATCTGGACGAGCGCGGCAAGTGCCAGTGCGGCACCGGCCGTTCGTAACGTGCGCAACCTCCGACGGAACATGCTGTGCTCCCTTCGTGCCGCGTGCCACGGGCATGAGCTGATGTGGGGGGGCTTGACAGCCCGGCTCTTGGTGAAGTGGAGACCTTCGCGCAGCACCCGACCGTAGGAGGGGCCGCAGAACGCGTCAATAGGTCTGGACCAGAGCGGGGCCGGAGTGGACGGCAACCCGTACGATCCGGCCATGCGCGATCTCATCCACGGAGTGCGGCTGTTGGCCGACGGGCAGCGCTGGGCCGTACGCCACGGCCGCGACTGGCGGTTCGGGATGGTCCCCGCCCTGCTGACCCTGGTCGGCTACGCCGCGGCACTGGCCGTCCTCGCCCTGTGGGGCGCGGACTTCGTCGACTGGGCGACGCCGTTCGCCGACCACTGGACGTCGCCGTGGCCCGGCCTGTTCCGCGGCCTGCTGACGGCCCTGCTCTTCGGCGGCGGGCTGCTGCTCGCCCTGATCTCGTTCACCGCCGTCACCCTGCTCGTCGGCCAGCCCTTCTACGAGACGCTGGCCGAGCGGGTGGACCGTGCCGAGGGCGGCGCGCCCGAGCCGCCGGACCGGTCGCTGTGGCGGGAGTTGTGGATCTCCGCGGTCGACAGCCTGCGCGTGCTGGTGCGCGTCGCGGCGTTCGGGATCGTGCTGTTCGCCGCCGGGTTCGTGCCGTTCGTCGGCCAGACGGTCGTGCCGGTCGCCGGCTTCTGCGTCTCCGGCTACTTCCTCACCCTGGAACTGTCCGGGGTGGCCTTCCAGCGGCGTGACGTGCCGATCCTGGAGCGCATCCGCCTGCTGCGCCGCCGCCTCCCGCTCGCGCTGGGCTTCGGCGTCCCGCTCGTGCTGGCGTTCCTCGTCCCGTTCGTCGCGGTCGTGCTGATGCCGGGCGCCGTGGCGGGTGCCACGCTGCTGGCCCGCGAACTCGCCCCGCCGCCGCTGGCGGAGCCGGAACCGGAGGCGGAGCCGGGGACGGACCCGGGCGGCGGCCGCGGAGCGGAAGGGCGGCCGGACGCCGGCTGAGCCCCCGGGCGCGCCGGGCGGCAGCGGGCCGGATCCCCGGTGGGGCCCCACGGGGGCCGGTCCCCGGCCCGGTCCGGCGGCGTCCGGACGCGTCAGGCCGCCGCCTCCAGGCCGAGCAGCAGGTCCTTGACCGCGGCGCCGCCGACGTACTGCCCGCGCGTGCCGTCCGAACGCACCACCCGGTGGCACGGCACCACGACCGGCAGCGGGTTGGTCGCGCACGCCGTGCCGACGGCCCGCACCGCGCGGGGACTGCCCGCGGCCGACGCGACCTGCGCGTAGCTCTCCGTGCTCCCGTACGCGATGTGCGGCAGGTGGGCCAGCACCTCGCGGCGGAACCCCTTCGACAGGCGGAGGTCCAGCGCGAGGTCGAAGTCCTTGCGGCGCCCCGCGAAGTAGTCGTCGACCTGGCGGGCGGCCTCGTCCAGCCGGCCCGGCGCGTGCAGCACGCGCGGGCTGATCCGGTCGGCCAGGCCCTGCAGCACCGCCGCGTGGTCCTGCACCGCGTAGGCGACCGTCACCAGGCCCCGCTCGGTGGCGGCCAGCAGCAGCGGGCCCGCCGGGGTGTCGACGGTGCGGTAGGCGACGTCGAGGACGCTCTCGCGCGCGGCGTCCGCGACCAGCCTGGCGTGCAGCCGGGCGGCCACCGCCGCGTCCGCGGCGCCGCCGGACGCGCTCAGCGCCGCCAGCAGCCTCGGGACGTCGGGATCGTGGGTGATCATGGTTCCTCCGTGGACGTCGGGTAGGTGCGCCGCAGGGTCCTCATGCCGTCGGCCGCCGCCCTGCGCGCGGCGTCCGTGCTGCCGCCGGCGAGCGCGGCGATCTCCCGGTAGGGCAGGCCCGCCAGGTAGTGGTACGCCACCGCCTGCCGCTGGCGGTCCGGCAGCGCGGCCAGCGCCTGCCACAGGTCGGGGTCGAAGTCGTCGGGCCGGCCGGTGCGCGCGGGACGGTCCGGCACCGCGCCGACCGGCGCGGGACGGCGGGCGTTGGCACGGGTCACGTCGATCGCCTTGCGGTGGGCGACCGTCACCAGCCACGCCTCGACGTTCGTGTCCGCCGGCAGCTCGGGGTAGGCGCGCAGCGCCGCCAGGAACGTCTCCGACCAGGCGTCCTCCGCGTCGTCCGGGCCGAGCACGGCCCGGACGACCCGCAGCACCATCGGTCCGTGCTCGGCCACCACCTGCTCGAACGGCGGCTTGCGCGGCCCGTCGCCGCTGCGCCCGGCCGCCGTGCCGCGCCGCGCGCCGCCGGTGGCCGCGATGGCCCTGCCGCTGCTGGTGTCCGTGTCCCTGCCCCTGTCCGTACGCGTGTCCGTGCCCGTGCCGGTGAGCCTCTCCGTGGGCGTGCCTGTCCTCGGGTCCGTCGTCGGGTCCGCCGCCGTGCGCATGCCGCCGGTGCCGCCCCTCAGAACAGCCGGGCGGCGCGCTGCTGCGGTGGCTCCTCGAGCTCCAGCAGGAACCGCTTGCGGTCCAGGCCGCCCGCGTAGCCGGTCAGCCGGCCGTCGGCGCCGACCACCCGGTGGCAGGCGACCAGCAGGCACAGCGGGTTGGCGCCGACCGCCGCGCCCACCGCCTGGGCGAGCGACCGGTCGCCGAGGTCCGTCGCCAGGTCGCCGTAGCTGCGGGTGCGGCCGTAGGGGATCGCGGCGACCAGCTGCCACACCTGCCGCTGGAAGTCGTCCCCGCGTGCGTCCAGTGGCAGTTCGAAGACCCGCCGCCCGCCCGCGAAGTACTCCTTGAGCTGCTGCCTGACGGCCAGGAAGCAGCTGTCGTCCCGCTCCCCGAACTCTTCCTGCGGTGGTCGTCCCCTGTGCCGCTGCGTGTAGTACAGCCCGGTCACCGCCCCGTCCTCGGCGACGACGGCCAGATCGCCCAGCGGGGAGCCGATGACGGTGTGCGTACGCATCCTGGTGTCCTCCTCCCGCGGCGCACGGCCCGGTTCCGCCGGCGCCCGCATCAGGTAGACGCGCGCGGCGGCGGAAACGTGAGAGGCCCGCGGCGGCGCATCGTGCCACCGCGGGCCGCTGTCACGCGCCGCGGGCCGCGTTCACGCGCCGGGAGCGGCCGTCACGCGCCCGGGGCCGGCTGGAGGGCGACGACCGCCTCCGAGGTGTGGACCAGGAACGTGAAGGTCTCCTGGAAGTACAGCTCGACGGCGGTGGCGGTGTGGCTCAGGTAGCCGATCGACACGTCCTGCCCGACGACCAGCTCGAAGTCGCCGCCCCGCGAGGCCAGCAGGAACGCGCCGTCGATCGCCGGCGCCCACACGATGTCGCCGTCCACCAGCCGCGCCAGGTGGGCGTGGATCGGGTAGCCCTGGTCGGACGTCTCGCTGACCGCGGTGTACGCGTCGGCGCTCAGCGCCAGGCTGTACTTGCCGTCGACGCCGGCCAGCCGCAGTTCGGTGATGGCCTGGCTGATCACGTCGGGGTAGGCCCGCACGTCGGCCGGCAGCGTCAGCTCCGGATTGGACGCGGCGGCCCTGATGCCGGTGATCCCGGCCGCCGGGTAGCCCTCGAAGACCGCGCGGTCCTCGGCGAAGGCGAGCTTGCGGGCGGCGTCCTTGACCGGCTGCCAGTCCGCGTCCTTGGCGCCCCGCTCCACGTTGTCGACCTGCTCGCGGTCGACGGTGAACGGGACGCGCAGCTGCACGACGGGCTGGGTCTGCCGCAGGTGCGCGGTCACGCCGTCGGCCGGCGCGGCGACCGGCGAGAGGTGGCCGGTGGCCACCGCGGCGAACTCCGGGCCGGCGGCGTCGGGGACGTCGACCATGCGGCGGGCCGCGATGTTGCGGCGGAAGGTGCGCCGCGCCTCGGCCTCCAGGTCGTCCCAGGCGGCGGCGGAGATGGGCGCGAGATCGCGGTGCAGGTTGTTCACGGGAGCGTGCTCCTGTTCAGGTGTGGCGGGTTCAGGACGCCGGGTTCAGGTTGCCGATGCCGAGACTGCCGTCGGACGGGCCGGTGGGGCCGGCGGCGCTGCCGGAATCCTCACCGCGCGGACCGTCCGGGAGATCGGGGAGCTGCGGCTGCGGGCCGGGACCCGCGGGTGCCGGGACACGGCCGGCCGCCGCCGGGAGCGGCGGCAGGTCGTCGAGGAACCCGGCGGGAGGGACGTAGAAGAGGGTGCCGGTGACGGCGGTCGAGAAGTCCAGGATGCGGTCGTGCCCGGTCGGCGGCACGCCCACGAACATCCGCCGCAGCATCAGCTCGGTGACCTCGGGCGTGCGCGAGTACGCGATGTAGTACGTGCCGAACTCGCCGCGCCCCGGGCTGCCGAACGGCATGTTGTCCCGCAGGATCTGCCGCTCCTCGCCGTCGGCACCGACCACGGTGTTCAGGTCGACGTGCGAGCCGGGGGCGTCCAGTTCGACGTTCGTGGCCTTGGTGCGGCCGATGATCCGTTCCTGCGCCTCCACCGGGAGGGTGTTCCAGGCGTCGAGGTCGTGGAGGTACTTCTGCACCAGCACGTAGCTGCCGCCGGCGTGCTCCGGGTCCTCGGCGCCGATCAGGACGGCGTCCCTGGCCTCGCCGCCCACCGGGTTCTCGGTGCCGTCGACGAAGCCGAGCAGGTCGCGGACGTCCAGGTACTTGAAGCCCTGCACCTCGTCCTGGAGCGCCACCGCGCCGCGCAGCCGCCGCATGATCTCGGCGGCGAGCGCGAAGCACAGGTCCGAGCGGGCCGCCCGCACGTGGAACAGCACGTCACCGGGGGTGGCCGGAGCGTGGTGACGGGGGCCGTCGACCGGCCGGAAGGGGTGCAGCTCCGCCGGGCGCGGGGCGTCGAAGAGCCGGTCCCAGGCGTCGGAGCCGACGCCGGTGACGCAGCTCAGCGCCGCGTCGGGCGCGCTGAAGCCGAAGGCCCGCACGAGCCCCGGCAGGTCGCCCAGCAGGTCGCGTACCGCCTGCTCACCGGCCTGCTCGACGGTCACCACGAGGAAGACCGCGGCGGCCGACAGCGGCGCCAGGACCTGCTGCGGCTCCGGGTCCGGCGCGGAGGCGGGCGCGGACGCCCGCGCGGACTCCGTCACGGGTGCGGACTCGGGCGGGGGAAAGAGCGAGGATGCCAACCCGTCCTCCTGATCTCGGTGCTGTCACGTGGAACCAGGGGCTGTCGTGTGGATCTCCCCCTAGCTCGGACCCTACTGCCCCGGTGGGGAATTTTGCCGACCGCCCGAAGGTTCCGCACAACGGGCGATCCGTACCGATCGGACCTACCACCACCGACATGGAGGAGTGACATGGCCACGCAGAAGGCCGTCCTGGCCGGCGGGTGCTTCTGGGGGATGCAGGAGCTGATCCGGAAGCAGCCCGGGGTGACCGATACGCGTGTGGGCTACTCCGGCGGCGACGTGCCCAACGCCACGTACCGCAACCACGGCACCCACGCCGAGTCGATCGAGATCACCTTCGACCCGGACGTGACGGACTACCGCACGATCCTGGAGTACTTCTTCCAGATCCACGACCCGAGCACCCGCAACCGCCAGGGCAACGACATCGGCCTCAGCTACCGCTCGGCGATCTACTACGCCGACGAGGAGCAGAAGAAGGTCGCCCTGGACACCATCGCGGACGTCGACGCGTCCGGCCTGTGGCCGGGCAAGGTCGTCACCGAGGTGGCGCCGCTCGGCCCGTTCTGGGAGGCCGAGCCCGAGCACCAGGACTACCTGCAGACGTACCCCGACGGGTACACCTGCCACTTCCCGCGGCCGGGCTGGAAGCTCCCGGTCCGCAGCGAGAAGGCCTGACCCCACGCGCCCAGGGGCCCTCGCCGGCCGGGACACCGCCGGCCGGGCCCTCACGGCCCCACCGGTCCGGCACGACGTCCCGCGCCGGCCGTGCGCCGCACTTGAGCGCGTCCCCGTCACGGGGGACGTCCCGCGGCTCGGGCTCGTAGTCCACGCCGCCCGCACATAGGCGCGATCGGCGGCCACGCCCCGCCCGATCGGCGCCGCGGTCAGTTACGCGGTGTGGGCGAGGCAACGACAACGGCCGCTCCCCGCAGGATGCGGGAAGCGGCCGTTGTCGTAATCCCCAGGCGCGGGATGCCTGGTTCGAGCTCAGCGCAGCGACATCAGTGGCTGTGGCCGGCCGACTTGCGGCGGCGGGTGAAGTACACCGCCGCGCCGCCGGCGACCAGCAGGGCCGCGCCGCCGGCCGCGAAGGCCACCGTCTGCGTGCCGTTGCCACCGGTCTCGGCGAGGTTGCCGGAGGAGGGCGGCACGGACGGGGTGCCGGTCGGGGCGGTGGTGCTGCCGGTCGCGGAGGCCGACGGCGACGGCGAGGAGGTGTCACCCACGGCCGGCGCGGTGGTGGTCGGCGAGCTGCTGGGCGACGGGCTGTCCGTGGTCGGCGAGTCGCTGGGCGACGGGCTGTCCGTGGTCGGGGAGTCGCTGGGCGACGGGGTGTCCGTGGTCGGCGACGCGGGCGGCGTCGTCTGCTCGTCGCACTTGTGGCCGCCGTTCCAGGCCGTGATCAGGTTGGTCGGCGTCGCGGAGTTCGGGTAGTGCGGCAGCGCGGCCTGGTCCGAGGAGCCGTCGTACTTCGTGCCGTTGCCGTACAGGTCGATCTGACCGAAGCACGGCGGGGCCGTGTCCTTGACGCTGAGCGTGGCCTCCTTGTTGCCGGCGTTCAGCGTGGTGGTGTCCCAGCCGAGGAACTGCTGGGCGCCGGAGGTCTCCCAGGTCGGGCCCTCGGCGCTGTAGGAGGCCAGCGACACGGTGTAGCTGCACTTGCTGTCGTCGGCGATTCCGGTCAGCCGGACCTGGACGGTGGCCGGCTGCGGGTCCCCGTCCATGCGGCCGTTCGTGGTCCAGGTCTGGCCGCCGTCGACGGAGTGCTCGATGCCGACCCTGCCGCAGCCCTGGCTGCCGTGGTGGCCGTCGTGGGCCTGGGCGGTGCCTATGCCGGCGAGGGATATCGCAGCGGTGATGGAGCCCAGGGCGACAGCAACGCCGGTGGCTCGTCTGGTGATTGCACGCACGTGGGGTGTGCTCCTGAATGCTGGTCGGGCAGCCAGGTACAGGCGGACGAACCGGAACTCGACGAACTCCGCGGCGTGGCGCGGGATGCGTGGGCTGGCCCGGTCGCCTGCGAGGCGTCTCGATGCCGGAAAGTGGTGGACCGGCTGTTGTGGGCCGGAGCGACAGAGTATGCCGGGCCCGCCTCGCACCTGTACAGGCGCCCCAGGGAAGTTCGCGGTATCCCGCAGGTATATGCGGTGGGTTGGATTACGGCGGGCGGAGTGCGGGGGTGAGCGGGGGACGGGGCGCCGACCTGCGACGGAGCGCGCCGGACGGCCGCGCCCGGGCGGCGCCCGGGCGCGCGAAGTGCCCCAACACGCGTCACTTCGCTGGTTTATCGACAGATCGTCACGCCTGCGGGCGAAAAGGATCATGTGGGCGCGTTCCGGGGCTGTGACGTGGGCAGTTCTGGCTGTGGCGACGCCGAAGCAAAGCGGCGGGACGGTCGGCCGGCCGTCCCCCGCGCACCGCAGGTCTGTCCCTGGGAGGGAACACCATGGCAAGCATCCGTACCGTCCGAGTCCTCGCCGCTGTCGCGGCACTGCCCGTCGCGGCGGTGCTGTTCGCCGGCAGCGCAGTGGCCGACGACGGCGCTTTCGCGGGTGGTCACTCGAACGCGACGGTGGTGAGCAACTCCGGCGGCAACGTCGGGGGCGGCAACTTCGGGAACGTGACGACGACTCAGCAGGCGGCCACCGGAGCCGGCGCCTCGAACCAGAACAACACGGCCAGCGTGGTGGGCTCCGGTTTCACCGCGATCCGCCAGGACAACGTCAACATCCACTTCACCCGACTGTGGTGACACGACTCCGGTGACGCGGTCCCGCTGACGCGCCGTCGGAGAACCAAGGGGAAGGCGCGCGGCGGCACTGGGGTGCCGCCGCGCGTCGCCGATCGCGGGAGGATGAAGGGAGGATGAAGGGAGACGGGGGTGCGCGGAGGACGAGGAGCCCGATGACGTTGCTGGTGGTCGGTTCGGCCAACGCGGATCTGGTGGTGCGGGTGGCCCGGCACCCGGGGCCGGGGGAGACGGTGCTCGGCGCCGCGGACCTCGTGGTCCACCCGGGCGGCAAGGGCGCCAACCAGGCGGTGGCGGCCGGCCGGCTCGGCGCACGGGTCGGGTTCTGCGGGAAGGTCGGCGACGACGCCCACGGCGAGCGCCTGGCGGCGGTGCTGCGGGATGCGGGGGTGGACACCGCGGCGCTGTCGGTGGCGGAGGGCGTGCCCACCGGCGTCGCCCTCGTCACGGTCGCGGAGGGCGGCGAGAACACCATCGTGGTGGCGCCGGGCGCCAACGCCCGGCTGACCGCGCGGGAGGCGGCGGAAGCCGTCGGCCCCCGGGTGCGGGTGGTGTCCGCGCAGTGCGAGGTGCCGCTGGCGGCGGTGCGGGCCGCGGCTCTGGCCGCGCCCCGGTTCGTGCTCAACGCGTCGCCTGCGGAGGCGCTGGCGGGCGCGGAGGAGGCGGCCGACGTGCTGGGCCGCGCCGACCCGCTGGTGGTCAACGAGCACGAGATGGCGGTGCTGCTCGGTCGGGGGGAAGCGGGCGAGGCGCGCCCGGAGGACCTGCTGCGGCTCGGGGTGCGGTCCGCGGTGGTGACGCTCGGCGCCGCGGGCGCCGTGGTGGTCGGGCCCGACGGGGTCGCCGTGCTCGTGCCGGCGCCCGCGGTGGAGGCGGTCGACACCACCGGCGCGGGCGACGCGTTCACCGGCGCGCTGGCCTGGCGGCTGGCCGAGGGCGACGCGCTGCCCGACGCGGTCGGCTGGGCGGTGCGGGCGGGGGCCGCGGCGGTCCAGGAGCCTGGCGCCCATCTGTCGTCCACAGCCTGTGGAAAACTTCTGGGACCGAGGTCCTGACGGAGCAGCGGCGGCGTGTCGGCGCGGCCGGTGGGGGTTGGCATCGTTGACTCGGAAAATGACCGAAAAGATCACTTTTGTCCGCTCTTTGCTCGCCGGGGCGCTCACGCTGACCGGTCTGCTCTCGCCCGTCCTGGGCACCCCGTCGGCCGCCGCCCCCGCCGGCCCCCCGCCCGCCCGGCCGGCGGCCCGCGCGGCCCAGCAGGCGCCGGCGGCCGTGGCGCACCGGGGCGGCCGGGGCCACCACCGGATCACCGGTACCCGCCTCTTCCGGGGCGAGGGCTTCGACACCTGCCAGGCCCCCGGCCTGGCCACCATGGACGCCTGGCGCGCCCACTCCGCCTACCGGGCCGTCGGCGTCTACTTCGGCGGCCGCGCCCGCGCCTGCAGCTCCCAGCGCAACCTGACCCCGGACTGGGTCAGGCAGACCACCGCCGACGGCTGGAACCTGCTGCCCGTCTACGTCGGCTCGCAGGCCCCCTGTGTCGGGAACGGCGCCAAGGGCCCGTTCAGCATCGACAGTTCGCGGCCGGCCTCGCAGGGCACGAGCGAGGCCGAGGACGCGGTCGGCGCCGCGCAGGCGCTCGGGATCCAGCCCGGCAGCCCGCTCTACCTGGACATGGAGACGTACGACCTCGGCAACTCGGCCTGCAAGGCGACCACCCTGTCCTACGTCCGGGCCTGGGACCGGCAGGTGCACGCCGCCGGGTACGTCGCCGGCTTCTACAGCAGCGCCGACTCCGGCGTGCGGCACATGGACCAGGCCCGCGCCGCCGGCTACACCGACCTGCCGGACGTGCTCTGGTACGGCCGCTGGGGCGTCGCGCCCGACCTGGCGTCCGACCCGGCCGTCTCGGACGCGGCCTGGACCCCGCACGCCCGCATCCACCAGTACCAGGGCAGCGTCACCGAGACCCACGGCGGCCGCCGCCTCACCGTGGACCGCAACCTGATCGACGCGCCGGTCGCCGTCGTCGGCTGAGACGCCGCCGGCCCGACCCTGACGCGCGTCCCCGGGAGGCCGAGGCCCCCGGGGACGCCGGGGCTCCGGGGGCGGCTGTGGCGGCCCCGAGTGCTCCCTCAGGTGGATCCCCTCAGGGACGTACACCTCTGGATCCCCCCTCGGGTGGTGGGGAGGACCCCCGGCCTACGACCTGAGGGTGATCCCGCTTCGGCACTTGCGGCCGATCCGCGGCACCGGGCCAGCTCCTAGCGTGGAGCCATGACCACGCCTGTGTGCACCAGCGCCGACTCCTCGCAGTTCACGGCCTACGTCCGCACCAAGGGTCCGACGCTGCTGCGCACCGCCCGCGCCCTGACCCCCAACCCCGCCGACGCCGAGGACCTGCTGCAGACGGCCCTGACCAAGACCTACCTGGCCTGGGACCGGATCGACGACCACCGCGCCGTCGACGGCTACGTCCGCCGGACCCTGGTCAACACCCGCACCTCGCAGTGGCGCAAGCGCAAGGTCGACGAGTTCACCACCGACGAGCTGCCCGAGCTGCCGGTCACCGGCCAGCCCGACCCGGTGGAGCAGCAGGCCCAGCGCGACGCCCTGCTGCGCGCCATATCCCGTCTTCCCCCGCGCCAGCGGGCCATGGTGGTGCTGCGCTACTACGAGGACATGAGCGAGGTGCAGACCGCCGAGCGCCTCGGCGTCTCCGTCGGCACCGTCAAGAGCGCGGTCTCCCGCGCCCTGGGCAAGCTCCGCGAGGACCCGGAGCTCGAACTGAGCGTCGCCTGACCCCTCCAGGGCCCGCGACACCTGATCGAGACGGGACGAATTGGGCGGGAGGTAGTGACATACCACGCGGTATGCCAGCAGAATCGCGGGCAACCCACCCGCCGACGTCGCCGGAGGCCCGCGTGCTCAGCACCATGCAGGATGTCCCCCTGACCGTGACCCGTATCCTCGCGCACGGATCCCTGGTGCACGGCAGGTCCACGGTCACCACCTGGACCGGCGACGGCGCACCCCAGCGCCGCACCTTCCGCGAGATCGGCGACCGCGCCGTCCAGCTCGCCCACGCGCTGCGCGACACCCTCGGCGTCGGCCGCGGCGACCGCGTGGCCACCCTGATGTGGAACAACGCCGAGCACCTCGAGGCGTACCTCGCCATCCCGTCGATGGGCGCGGTCCTCCACACCCTCAACCTGCGGCTGCCCGCCGACCAGCTCACCTTCATCGTCAACCACGCCGCCGACCGCGTCATCCTCGTCAACGGCAGCCTGCTGCCCCTCCTCGCGCCCCTGCTGCCGCAGCTCGACCCCGTCGAGGACGTCGTCGTCGTCGGCCCCGGCGACCTGTCCCTGCTGGACACCGGCGCCGCCGACGGCACAGCCCGCCGCCCCCGCGTGCACGCCTACGAGGACCTGCTCGCCGGCCGCCCCACCCACTACGACTGGCCCGAGCTGGACGAACGCGAGGCCGCGGCCATGTGCTACACCTCGGGCACCACCGGCGACCCCAAGGGCGTCGTCTACTCCCACCGCTCGGTCTACCTGCACTCCCTGCAGGTCACCACCGCCGAGTCGATGGGCCTGACCTCCCACGACACGTCCCTGCCGGTCGTCCCGATGTTCCACGTCAACGCGTGGGGCATCCCGCACGCCGCGTTCATGGCCGGCATCAACCTGCTGATGCCCGACCGCTTCCTGCAGGCCGCCCCGCTCGCCGAGATGATCGAGAGCGAACGGCCCACCCACGCCGCCGCCGTCCCCACCATCTGGCAGGGCCTGCTCGCCGAACTCGTCGCCAAGCCCCGCGACGTCACCTCCCTCCAGCAGGTCACCATCGGCGGCTCGGCGTGCCCGCCGTCCCTGATGAAGGCGTTCGACGAGCAGCTGGGCGTGCGACTGTGCCACGCCTGGGGCATGACCGAGACGTCCCCGCTCGGCACCATCGCCCAGCCGCCGGCCGGCGTCACCCCCGAGGAGGAGTGGGCGTACCGCATCACCCAGGGCCGCTTCCCCGCCTCCGTAGAGGCCCGGCTGATCGGCCCCGACGGATCGGTCATGCCGTGGGACGGCGCGTCCGCCGGCGAACTCGAGGTGCGCGGCCCCTGGATCGCCGCCGCCTACTACGGCGGCGCGGGCGAGGAACCGCTGCGCCCCGAGGACAAGTTCAGCCCCGACGGCTGGCTGCGCACCGGCGACGTCGGCGTCATCTCCGAGGACGGTTACCTCACCCTCACCGACCGCGCCAAGGACGTCATCAAGTCCGGCGGTGAGTGGATCTCCTCCGTCGACCTCGAGAACCACCTGATGGCCCACCCCGACATCGCCGAGGCCGCGGTCGTCGCCGTCCCCGACGAACGCTGGGGCGAGCGCCCGCTCGCCACCGTCGTCCTCCGCGAGGGCGCCACCACCGACTACGCGGCCCTCCGGGACTTCCTCGAGGCCCGCGTCGCCCACTGGCAGGTCCCCGAACGCTGGGCCGTCGTCGCCACCGTCCCCAAGACGAGCGTCGGCAAGTTCGACAAGAAGGTCATCCGCCGCGATTACGCCGACGGCCACATCGAGGTGACGCACCTCTCCTGAACACGGGTTGCACCCGGGGCTTGTCGGCCGTCCACCGGCCGGTGGTGTGTTCGGCATCCGGGCTGACCCGCGCTGCGCGCTGCCGTCCGCGGGTCCCGTCGTGGCTGGTCGCGCAGTTCCCCGCGCCCCTGGCGGTGCACGTTCGTGGGTGGGGTCAGGGGCCACTCCGGGAGTGTCTCCTCGAGCTTTGCATGGCGGCTTTTTCCGAAGAGGTGGGCCGGGGCCTTGCAAAGCTCTGCGGGGACACACCCGGATCGTCCCCTTCCGGCCCGTCCCCGTCTGCGGGAGGACAGAGCTTGGCCGTGTCCCATGTCCCCCGCCGCACGGTGGATCAGCGGGAGGGGGTGGGGAGGAAGTGCTCCCCGCAGCGAAATGTGCGCGGCCCCCGGGCAAGACTGCGTACGAACCCGTATGCACATTTCCGAGGAGACGCTTCCGGAGCGCCCCCGACCCCCGTACCGACGGGACGAATATCAGGGGCGCGGGGAACTGCGCGACAAGCCACGACGGCGCGGCACACGGCAGCGCGCAGCGCAGGGCACCCCGGAAGCCGAACCACCCACCGGCAGGTGGACAACGAGCAAGCCCCGGGGGCACCCCGTCGGCTCAAAAACCTCAGCGGAGCGCCTACGCTCCGATCTTGCCCAGCAGATCCACGATCCGGGACTGCACGTCGTTGCTGGTGGAGCGTTCCGCGAGGAAGAGGACCGTCTCTCCGGAGGCGAGCCTGGGGAGTTCGGTGGGGTCGATGTCCGCCGAGGTGTAGACGACGAGCGGCGTGCGGTTGAGGCGGGAGTGGCCGCGCAGCCAGTCCACGATGCCCTGGCGGCGCCGCCGTATCAGCATCAGGTCCATCACCACGAGGTTGGGGTGGATCTGCGCGGCCTGGGTCATCGCGTCGGCCTCGGAGTCCGCGTGGGTGACGTGCATCCCGCGGCGTTCGAGGGTCGCGGCGAAGGCCTGGGCGATCGGGTCGTGGCTCTCCACGAGCAGCACCCGCGGCGGGTGCTGCTCGCTGTCGCGCGGGGCCAGGGCCTTGAGCAGGACCGCGGGGTCCGCCCCGTACGCCGCCTCGCGGGTGGCCTGGCCGAGGCCGGCCGTGACGAGCACCGGCACGTCCGCCGCCGCCGCGGCCTGCCGCAGGGACTGCAGGGCGGTGCGCGTGATCGGCCCGGTCAGCGGGTCCACGAACAGCGCGGCCGGCGGCTCGGCGACCTGCGCGTCGACCTCCTCGCGGGACCGCACGATCACCGGCCGGTACCCGCGGTCGGTCAGCGCCTGCCGCGTCGAGACGTCGGGCTCGGGCCACACCAGCAGGCGGCGCGGCTCGTCGAGCGGGCCCTCGTGCCGGTCCTCCGCGACGTCGGTGACGTCCACCGCGCCGTTGGGTCCGTCCAGCGGCTCGGGACCCTCGTCGGCGCCCTCGGCGGGCGCGCCGATCGCGTAGGAGCGGCCGCCCTCGACGGGGACCGACGGCATGGAGGGCACGGGCCGCAGCGGGGTCTCGCGGTCGCCGCGCACCGGTGCGTCCGGCGTGTGCGCGGGCAGCTGCCCGCTGTCGGGGTCGGCGGCCGGGTGCGGCCGTGCCTGCGTCTCGCCGCCGGGTCCGTGCACCTGGCTCGGCACGTGCGGCAGGATCGAGCCCCGGTTCTGCTGCTCGGGACCGAGCCTGCGACGGCGGCCGGAGCCGCTGGGCGCCTGGGTGCGCGGGTCGGTGCCGAACGGCATGCCCTGGCCGAGGGTGCGGACGCTGATGGCCGCCCGTCCCTGGCCCTGCTGCTGCGGTCCGGGCGGCGGGCCCTGCGGTGACGGTGCCTGCGGCTGCGGTCCGTGGGGCTGTGCCGCCTCCGGCTCCTGCCGGTGCTGGGCCGCCGGGCCCAGCTGCCGCGGGTGCTCCTGGGGGCTCGGCGGCAGCGCGGGCTGGGGCGCGGCCGGCCAGGCGTTCGCGGAGGGGAGCGCGGGCCGGCTCGGGTCGGGCGCGGCCGGCCAGCCGGACTCCGCCGGGTTCGGTGCCGCCACCGGTCCCATGCCCGTCGGCGGCACGGGACCGGCCTGCGGGTGCTGCGGCTCCTGGGCGTGCTGCCGTCCCCGCCCGGGCGTCTCCGGGCGGGCCGCGGCCTGCGGTCCCTGCTCGGGCCGGGCGTCCTGAGCCGCCGGCGGCAGCGCGTGGGGGATCGGCGCGGCGGGCAGCTCGAAGCGGTTCCCGGCGGGCTGCGGCGCCTCCTCCTCGGGGGCGGGACGGGCCCGCCGCCGTCCGGTCCTCGGCTGCTGCTCCGCGGGCTGAACGGGCGTGCCGCGCTCGCCGCTGTGGCCCCCGGTGTGGTCCTCGAGCGCGTCCTGCGCGGCACCGGCCGCGCCCGTGGCGTCGGCCGCGTTGCCGGTGGGCGCCGTGCCGCCGTTGCCGTCGCGGCCGATCGGGCGGCGCAGCGCGCGGCGGCGGCCCGTGGGGGCCTCGCTCTGGTCGGCGGCCGCCGGGATGGCCCAGGGGGCCACCATGGTGCCGGTGTCGTCCGCGGGGTTGCGGGGCTGCGGTGTCCGCGGCTCGATCTCGGCGACGGGCCGGGGACCGGGGCCCGCGTCCGCGCCGTCGGCCCGGGGGCCTTCGCCCGCTCCCGCGCCGCCGCCGCGGGGGCCGGCCGGGGCGGTGCCCGACGGCCCCGCCGCGTCGTCCCTGCCGCCGGCGCCCTGGGCACCCTGGGCGGCCCGGCGGCCGTGCGCGCCGCCGCTCCGCGGCCGCGGAGCGCCCGAACCGTCCGGGGAGCCGGAACCCGCGGCCTCGCTCTTCTCCGGGCCCGCGGCGTCGCCGCCCGCGCCCACCGGCACCTCCAGCACGTACGCGCTGCCCTGCCCGGGCACCTCGTGCGTCTGCAGCACGCCGCCGTGCGCCTCCACGATCCCGCGGGCGAGCGGCAGATGGACCGGGTCGCCGCCCGCGCTCGGCCCGCGCACGTCGATGCGGACGCTGTCGCCGCGCCGCGCTGCCGCGACGACGATCGTCGAGTCGCCGCCGAGCGCGATCGCGTTGCCGGCGGAGTCGACACCCGCGACGTCGGCGATCAGGTGCGCCAGCGCCTGGGCCATCCGCTCGCCGTCCACGGACGCCTGCATCTGCGGGGCGTGCACCGCGTACTGGGCCCGGCCGGGCCCGATCAGCTCGATCGCGCCCTCGACGGCCGCGCCCACCACGTCGTCGAGGCCGACGGGCTCGCGCCGCAGCTTGTCCTCGCCGCGGTCCAGGCGCTGGAAGGCGAGCACGTTGTCGATGAGGGTGGTGATCCGGGCGTAGCCGGCGGACAGGTGGTGCAGGATCTGGTTGGCCTCGGGCCACAGCTGCCCGGCCGGGTCGGCCGCCAGGCCGGTGAGTTCGCCGCGCAGCTCGGCCAGCGGGGCGCGCAGCGAGGTGTCCAGCAGTGCCTGCAGCTGGTCCGCGCGGGCGGCCAGCGTGTCGTACGGCGTGCGGTCGGTGAACGTCATCACGGCGCCGACGAGCTGGTCGCCGTCGCGCACCGGAGCCGTCGTCAGGTCCACCGGCACCGGCCGTCCGTCCTTGCGCCACAGCACCTGGCCGCGGACCCGGTGCTTGCGGCCGGAGCGCAGGGTGTCGGCGAGGGGCGTCTCCTCGTAGGCCAGCGCCGAGCCGTCGACCCGGGAGTGGTGCACCAGCGGGTGCAGCTCCTTGCCGCCGAGATCGGTGGCGCGGTACCCGAGGATCTGCGCGGCCGACGGGTTGACGAGCACGATCTTGCCGGCCGTGTCGACGCCGACGACGCCCTCCGCGGCCGCCCGCAGGATCATCTCGGTCTGCCGCTGCTGGCGGGCGAGTTCGGCCTCGGTGTCGACCGTCCCCGACAGGTCGCGGACCACGAGCATCAGCAGCTCGTCGCCGGTGTAGTGGGGCACGCCGTCGCCGTAGTCGGCGAACGGGGTGCGGCCGTCCTCCAGGTTGGCGCTGGTCACCTGGACCGGGAACTCGGTGCCGTCCGTGCGGCGGGCGGTCATCCGGGTGGGCTTGGTGCGGGTGTCGTCCTGCGCCTCGCGCGGGGAGCGCATCGACCCGGGGATGCGCTTGGGGTCGAATTCCGGCAGGAGGTCGAGCAGGCCCCGCCCCACCAGCGCCGTGCCCGGCGTCTCGAACGTCTCCAGCGCGATCGCGTTGGCGTTGACCACGGTGCCGTTGGCGTTGACGATCAGCAGCGCGTCGGGGAGGGCGTCGAGTATCGAGGCGAGGCGAGCAGCGCCTCTCGATGGCCTGCTGCTCACGAGACGCGTCCTCCTTGTAACCGCATGTACTGCAACCGCGCTGCCGGAGCGCGCCCGCGCACGCGTCCCTCTGGGATGACTCACACGGCGCGGTCGACTGTCGTCACGGGCGCCCCATCTTGCCGTTGCCCCCGGGTCATGTCACTAGACCGAGTGTACGTGTCGGGTCTCACCTCGGTGCCTCGGATACCCATGTGGCTGTGTGGACCCGGGGGTTGAGGGTTGTACGCGACGGGTGTGGCGTCCGTCACCAACGACGCGCGGGAGAGCGGTCCGGTTCCGCGGCGCGCGGCGTTGCGCACCGTCGCGCGCCGCGCATTGCGCCGCATCGCGCGCTGTCGCGCGGGCGTGTGATGCCGTCGTCCGGCCGCGTCCGGCCGCGTTCAGCCGGCGAGCGGTCCAGGCGTGGTCGCCGGGCCCGGCGCGGGCAGTGCGGGAACCATGCGGCTCCAGCGGGACACCTCGCAGCCGTTCGTCCTGCGGTAGCTCTCGTCGACCGGCCGGCCGTCCCACGTGCCCGCCACGTCCGCCCGCTCCGGGCCGCCGTAGATCATCGGGCAGGCCTGCCCCGCGGGCACGGCCGGCACCGGCCCGCCCATCCTCTCCAGTTGCAAGCACCCCGACCCGCCGCTGAACCGCGTGCAGGTGAGGCTGTACGTGCGGCTGTGCCCGGCGCCGTCGTCGTACCTGACGGTCAGCCGGTCGGGGACCATCCGGGGCAGCCCCATGGCCTGCGCGGACGGCGCGGCGAGCGGGGCGGTGGCCGCGACGAGGACGGCGGTGAGCGCCGCGGCGGCGGCGAGGCCGAGGGCGAGGGCCGCGCGGGGCGCGGTGCGGGCGGCAGCGGAGGTGCGGGCTGCGGCGGAGGTGCGGGCCGGGATACGGGTCATTCCGTCTCCTTACCGCCCAAGACGGCCGGAACCCCTCACTCCTCCCATCGTGGGCGCGCCGGACCCGCCGCCCCGCGCGAACCCCTTTGCCCTGCCCAGGCCCGGCCTTGTACCGTATTCTCGAATTGGTCGCGGCCCTCCCGGCTGTGCCATCATTCTCCACGCGCCCGCTCACGCGGGTACGTGCCTGGAGGCGTCGCCTAGTCCGGTCTATGGCGCCGCACTGCTAATGCGGTTTGGGCTTTACCGTCCATCGAGGGTTCAAATCCCTCCGCCTCCGCCACCCACCCGGAGCCCCGCCCGACCCCGTCGGCGGGGCTCCTGCCGTTCCCGCCCCACCCCCCGTTTCCCCAGGTCATCCCACCCGGGTCATATCGATTTCGCCTCCCGCGCCACCTCATGTAATGTTGTCCACGCAACGCCGCCCCGGCCCGCCAGGCCGGATCGCAAGCCCCGCACTCGTAGCTCAACGGATAGAGCATCTGACTACGGATCAGAAGGTTGCAGGTTCGAATCCTGCCGAGTGCACAACAAGCCAGAGGCCCCGGGAGATCATCCGGGGGCCTCTCGCGTTTCCGTGCCAACCTGCCTCAGCTGGTGGCGGCCACGGCCTCGTGGTGACGGTCAGCCCAGGAGCGCCCGGCCGGAGCTTCCCGGCCGCCTTCCGGGCGCCCTCCTGGTGAGCCCGTGTCATCCGCGGCGCCTCGAGGCGCAGTTCAGGGCAGCCGCGTCCCGGCACTACAGGCTGAGGAGCACCCGGCCGAAGGGACCGCCCTCGATGAGGTGCCGCTGTGCCTGCGCGGCCTGCTCGAGGGGGAAGACGCGGTCGACGAGAGGCGTGATCTCCTTGCGGGCGACCAGGTCCAGCAGTGTGGCGTTGGTGCGGTCGATCTGTTCCTGCGTGAACAGGGCGAACTGGAAGCCGTGTACGTGAGCCGCTTTCCAGATCAGGTCCGTGACGTTGATGTCTGCGTGCATGCCCGCCGAGTAGCCGATGCTGACCAGGGTTCCGCCCCTGGAGAGAGCGCCCAGCGCCTGGCCGGTGATCGGCCCGGCGACGCCGTCGAGGACGACGTCGACGCCCTTTCCGTCGGTGAGCCGTGCGACACCGTCCTTCAGCGACTCGCGGGTGAGGTCGATGACGTCGTATCCCGCCGCCCGGCCCAGTTCGGCCTTGGCCGTGCTGGTGGCGGTGGTGATGGCGACGGACGCGCCGAGGTGCCGGGCGATCTCGACGCCGCCCTGGCCCACCGCGCCGCCGCTTCCGGGGGCGAGCACGCGCTGGCCCGCCTCGAACCCGGCCAGCTCGGTGAGGGCGAGGTAGGCAGTGAGGTAGCCGGCGCCGGCTGACAGCGCCGCGGCGGCCGTGTCATCGACTTCGTTGATCACCGGCAGCAGGTGGGATCGGTCGGTCACGATGTATTCGGCCCAGGTGCCGTCGGCGTCGATGCCGTAGCGGCCTCCGCTGATCATGACCCTGGTGCCTGCCGCCAGCCCGGAGTCACCCGGGTCCTCGACCGTTCCCACGCCGACGCTTCCCGGCGTGAGCGGGAAGGGCTTGACCACCCCGGGGGGCAGCTCGCCCGACCGCACGGTGTTGTCCAGCGGATGGGTGCCGGCGACCGTCAGCCGTACCAGAACCTGGCCACCGTGGGGTGCGGGCTTGGGGGTGTCGGTCAGGTGCAGCACGTCGTAGTCACCGAACCGGTCGTACTGGATCGCTCGCATGGTCATGGCCTTCCGCGCATGGGTGATCTGGCTGTGGGCGCGTCGCTTCGGCGGCATTTCGGCTCGACGCCGGGCTGCCATGGGGCTCCGGGGGCAGCCCCGCTCAAGTAAAGCGATCGCTTTCCATCGAACGTAATTGAACGCCCCGCCAAAGTAAAGTGATCGCTATACTTCTTGTATGGAGACGCGGAGCACATCGGGTGGGCAGCGCCGTGGAGGCCGGGGAGCGCGTGAGCGCATCCTGCAGGCGGCCGCGACGCTCTTCTACGAAGAGGGCATTCACGCCACGGGTGTCGCCCGCCTGGTGGAGACCGCCGGGGTTTCCACCCGGACCTTCTACCAGCACTTTCCGACGAAGACGGCGCTGGTGGAGGAGTATCTGCGCGGCTACGAGGCCGGGCTGGCGCGGCGGATCGAACAGAAACTGACGCGCGAGGGGCTCACTCCCCGGGATCAGCTGCTGGCGTTGTTCACCATGGTCGCCGAGGCGTCCTCGGGGCCCGCGGGGGGTCCGAGCAATCGCGGCTGCCCGCTCCACAATGCCGCGGTCGAAGCGGCGGGACAGATGCCCGACATACGGGCACTTGTTCAAGGTAACAAGGAGGGCATCATCCGGCAGCTCACGGACATCGCCGCTCAGGCAGGTGCCGCGGACCCGGAGCGACTGGGCCGTCAGTTGGCCGTCCTGCTCGAAGGCGCCACTGCTATGTCAACCTCTCTGGACAGCTCCCGCCCCCGCCAGGACGCCCTCGATGCCGCCCGGCTCCTGATAGAGCTCTCCCTCCCGAAGCCGCAACCCACCCCCTGACCCTTCCAGGACCTTCACCGCTCCAGGCCAGGCGGACACCCGGTGGGCAGTCCGCGAGACCCCCCACACCCGGTCCGGTGCCGGGGTCTAGGCTCCCCCCGGGGAGGGTGCCATGACGGCGTGGATCATCGTCGGCAGTGCGGTGTGCGTCATCGTGCTGGGGGTTCTGGTCCTGAACGGGTGGCGGTCGGCGCAGTACCGGCATCCGCTCGTGGCGGGCTGGGGCGGTGTCGCGGTGGGCTGCGGGCTCGCCCTCGACGGGCTGCCGAAGCTGCTCGGGTGGTCCGCGCACACGGGGTTGGCGATGGCGACCGCGGGCGGCATCCTCGTCGTGTGCGGCGCGGCGGCCCAAGCCGTCGGCGGCCTCACCCGGAAGAACGTCCGCCCGAAGCGGGACGGTTAGGCACCTCGCCGTCGGGCCCGGATGAGCTCCGGTGCTCCCATGTGCGAGCGGGGGCTCATGCGTCGTCGCCCGCCCGTCGTGCCCGGAACACCGCTGCCTTGACACGGTTCTGGCAGGCCGTCGAGCAGAACTGGCGGCCGGCGTTGCGGGACGTGTCCACGTAGACCCGGTCGCAGCGCGGGGCCGCGCAGACCCCGAGGCGGCCCGCGTAGTCGCCGCCGAGGGCCATGGCCAGGCCGGTGGCGCAGCCGGCACTCCAGCCGACGGCGTAGGAGTCGTCGGCGCCATGGAAGTGGACCTGCCACGGCTGGCCGGGAGCGCGGTCGAGTTGGGGGCGGGCGCCGCTCGCGCGCAGGAGCGCGTTGAGGGCGGGGGCCGCGTCGTCGAGGCGGTCGGCGGCCGCGGCCTCGAACACGGTGCGCAGGACGCGGGCGGTGCCGGCCAGATGGTCGGCCTCGCCGAGCCCCAGGTCGGCCCCGGTGGACAGTGCCGCGCGGACCGCCTCGACGCGTTCGGCCCCCTCGGGGGCGAGGTAGGGACGGCCGCGTGCCTGACCGTCGGTCAGCGCGTTCACCAGCGCGACCGAGGCTTCGAGGAGCGCACGCATGTGACTGTCGAACAACACTTGACCAGTTACCCTTCGCTTGCCTACCGTACCCGTCACTGACAATAGATGATTCACCAGTGATGGAAGGTGGGAGGCGCCGTGCCGCGCTCCGAACCGCTGCCCCGCACCGTCCGCCTGCTCCTGCTCGCCCGGGTGGTCAACCAGCTCGGAGCCTTCTCGCTCCCCTTCCTCACCGCCCTGATCTGCGCCGACCACGACGTGAGCCTGACCACCGCGGGGCTGGTGAGCGCCGCCTTCGGGCTCGCGACCATCCCCTCGCGGCTGGCCGGGGGCGGGTTGGCCGACCGGATCGGCGGGCGCACGACCATCGTGCTGGGACTCTGCGGGTGCGCCGTCGCGCAGCTGGCCATCGCGGCGTCCACGTCGCTGGCCTGGACCGTCGTGGCGGCGGTTCTGCTGGGGCTGGCCTTCGAGCTTTACGAGCCGCCCAGCCAGGCGATCATCGGCGAGTCCGTGCCGGAGCGGCAACGGGTGCGCGCGTTCAGTCTGTTGAGCGCCGCGCTCGCGGCCGGCGGCATGGGCGCGGGGCTGCTCGCCGCGCTCCTCGGGCGCTGGGACCTGCGCTGGCTCTTCGTCACCGACGCCGCCACGTGCCTGGTGTGCGCGCTGCTGGTCCGGCTGGCCCTTCCCCGCGACCGTCCGGCGCCACGGCCCGCACCGGACCGGGGCGACCAGGGTGAACGCGACGACCGGGACGACCGGGGCCGCAGCGCGGTACGACCGCTGCGGGACCGTGCGCTGCTGACCGTGCTGGCCACCGGCACCGCCTACGCCCTGATCAACCAGCAGACCGTGATCGCGCTGCCCCTGGCGCTGGCGCGGCGGGGCCTGCCCGGCGCCGACGCCGGCCTGCTGTTCACCGCGGCCGCGGCCACGACCGTGCTCGCCCAGCCCCTGGCCCGGCTGGCCTGGACGAGCCGGCTCACGACGCCCGTCGCGCTCGCCTTCGCCCATCTCCTCCTGGCGGCGGGGCTGGTGGGCTACGCCCTGGCCCGCACGCTGCCCGCGCTGCTCGCCTCGGCCGCCGTCTGGAGTCTCGGCGACCTGCTGATCATGGGCCGCGTCTACGCGCTCGTCACCGACCTCGCGCCACGTGGCGGGAGCGGCCGCTATCTGGCCGTCTTCGGGACCAGTTGGGGGATCGCGGCGACCCTCGCCCCCATCCTCGGCACCCAGCTCCTCGCCCACGCGGGCACGACGGCGCTGTGGTCCGTCATGGCCTGCCTCTGCGTCCTCTTGGCCGCACTGCACCTGCGGCTGACACCGCGGCCGTCCGGACCCGCCGGCCTCCCGCTCGGCCGGACGGCCCGCGCCGGCACGCAGGGGGCGGCAGCGCGGTCGTAGCGGCGGGAGCCGGCGTCCCACCGCCCGGAGTGCGAAGGACGCGCAGTCCGACCCTCCGTTTCGCTGCCGAGTTCACCCCTTCCAGGGGACGGCGGCCGGTCGCACCATGGGTGGCGGCGTGCGGGGCCGACGGCCCTGCCGCGTCGAGGGGGTGGCGGAATGCCTGGTGCTGGGCCGCGGGTGCGTCCGCGGGTGCTGCGGGGTCTGGTGCCGTGGACGGTCGCGGCGATCGTGCTGCTGGGTGCCGGGTCGGCCGGGACGGTGATCGCCGACCGGGAGTCCCGGCAGGTGAACGTCACCGTGGTGAGCGCGGACGGCCGCGGGCACTGCCGGGTCGGATGGACGGATCCGTGGAGCCACAGGGAGCGGCGCGGCCCGATGGACTGCCCGCTCACCGAGTGGGACCACCAGCTCCGCGCCGGGGACGTCGTCACCGAAGGCGTCTCGGGATGGCCAGTGCGCGGGCAGCTGTACGACGCGACGACCGGGGACGACCCGCTGTTCGTGGCCGCGGCCTGGGTGGCCGTGGCAGGTGCGGTCCTGCTGGCCGGTGTGGCGGCCGCGGCCTTCTACCGCCGCTTCCGGCGCCGTTTCCCGCGCCGCTTCGTCGCCGGCCGCGCCGTGGCCGGGGGTGCGGTCGGCCCGGGGGCCCCGTCCCCTCGCGGCGGCCTGCCCGGGGCCGGGTCCGACGGGCTGCCGGACGCCCTCGACGTGCCCGGCTACGCGGCCCTCGCGGCGGCCGCCCGCGCGCAGTGGACCGCGGCGGGGTGGGACGCCCGCACGCCGCCGGCCGACCACGACGTGCGCGAGGTGCCGTGGTGGCGGGTGCGGGCCCTGCGCAGGTTCTCGGAAGTCCTGCCCGGGCTCGTCATGCTGCTCCTGATCGCCGTCTCCGTGGCGACGTCCACCCGGACCTCGGTGCGGGAGGTGTGGCCCGTGGTGCTGACGGTCGTGGTGGGCGTGCTGAGCGTTCAGCTGGTCTGCGCGGAGGTGCGGGGCGCCGCGGAGCTGGCGCGCGCCGCGCGGTCGCCGTTCGCGGAGATCCGCCGCTACGTGGCTGTGCGGGACACCCGCACGGGAGCCCTGTGGATGCTGCTGTTCCCGCTGGGCGGCGACGGCGACGACCTGCCCCAGGCGACGCTGCCGCTGTCGTCGCGCGTGCGGACCGGCGGGCGCCGGTACGGCATCCCGGCCGCGCCGGTCGGCGAGGTCGAGCTGCACAGCGACCAGGGCCGGCCTGACACCGTGGTGCCGTGGTCCGGCGGCCGACCGGTCTGGCCTGCCGGACCGCTCGTCACCGTCGATCCGGGCGATCCGGAACTCCTGGCGCGGCTCAGGTACCTGACGTCCCCCGGCGCGGGTGCCGGCGGCAGGCGCTCTCGCCGCCGCACTCCGCCCGTCGATCCCACGATCCGGTGACGGCGACGGTGACCTCGACGGCGACGGCGACCGTCCTCCCCGTCAGGGGAGTTCGGTGGCGCGGGGGTGGTGGGGTTGGTAGAGCCCGAGGGGCGAGCCGCCGGGGAGGCGGAGGCGGGTGAGGCGGCCCCAGCGTGCCTCGGTGAGGGGTTCGGTGAACTCGACGCCGCGGGCGGTCAGTTCGCGAACGGTCTGCTCGACGTCGTCGCACATCAGGAACAGTTCGTGCGACTCGGGGCCGTCGGTGGGGTGGACGGCGGCCTCGGCCGGGGGGAGTTTGAAGATCAGCCAGCCGTGGCCCGCGTCGACGTGCGGGTACTCCAGGACGTCCCGGAAGAAGGCCCGGTCGGCCTCCGCGTCGCGGCTGTGGACGATGACGTGCGCGCCATTGATCATGCGGGCAGGATAGGGCGGCCGGCCCGGCGCGGCCCGGCGGCGGGTCCGGGCGCGCGACGTCCGGACGTTATTGCGTTGACGCCGCGCGCGGCCCGCCGATTTCCTTGCCGCATGCCCGACCTCCGTATCGCCCGCGCGGACGGCGACGCCCTGCTCCGCGACTGGCAGCACGTCCACAACACGATCATCCCGACGCACGTGCTGTCCCTGGACGACATCCGCGAGCGTGCCACGCGCAACGTCCTCGACGTGGCCCACACCGGCGACGTGCTGGTCGGCTGCATGACGGTGCGGCCGCCGGAGGGCGAGGACGCGACGGCGACGGTCATCGCCCGCGTGCTGCCCGAGCACCGCCGCCAGGGGCTCGGCACGCGGCTGTACGAGCACGGGCTGGCCCGGGCGCGCGCCCTCGGCGCGGGCGCGGTCGAGACGGTGGTGCTGGAGTCCAACCCCGACGGCCTCCACTTCGCCCTCGCCCAGGGCTTCGTGGAGGTCGAGCGCTACCTCCTCGACGGCGACACCGTCCCGTACATCACCCTCCGGCTGCCCTGAGCCTGCGCACAGGAGGGCCGGATCAGCTCGGCCGTGCCGTGCCGTGCCGTGCCGGGCGCGGGTGGGTGGCGGGTTGCGGACAGGGGGTGACCGCATGGGGCCCTAGCTTGGGTGGTGTCGGGCGGGCCGAGGGGCTCGCTGGTGGTGGAAGAGGGAAAGGCGGGCGTCGTGCCGAGTCTGGTGGACGGTGTGGAGGGCGAACGGGAAGCACTGCTGGCGTTCCTGGAGGCGCAGCGCGGGGGGCTGCGGCGGGCGGTGCGGGGCCTGAGCGACGAGCAGGCGGCGGCGACTCCCAGCGTCAGCGCGATGTCGCTGGGCGGGCTGGTGAAGCACGCGGCGCACATGGAGCGGCACTGGGTGCAGGACGTGCTCATGCGGCGCGGCCCGGAGCGGGACTCGGAGGAGCCGGACACGGAGGAGAAGGCCGGGAGTTGGGAGGACGAGTTCCGGCTGCTGCCGGGGGAGACGCTCGCCGGCGTCCTCGCGGAGTTCGCGGCGGTGGCGCGGGAGACCGAGGAGACCGTCGCGGGGCTGCCGGACCTGGAGGTCGTCGTGCCGCTGCCGGAGGCGCCGTGGTTCCCCAAGGACGCTGAGCGCAGCGCCCGTTGGATCCTGCTGCACCTCGTCGAGGAGCAGGCCAGGCACGCCGGGCACGCGGACATCATCCGCGAGTCGCTGGACGGCGCGGTCGCGTTCCAGCTCCTGGCGGAGGAGCAGCGCGAGCAGGGCGCCGGGCAGGCCGGGTAGGCACTCAGCGGTCAGGCGTCCGGCCCCGACCCGCCACCGCCCCAACTCCCGCCCCCGCCGCGGCTATCCCTCGCCGCGGACGACCAGATGCCCCGGCTGCCGCATCCCGCACAGGCGCAGCAGCCGGGCCTGGGCCGGCGTGCACTCCAGGGCCACGCCCGCGCCGCCGGACCCGGCGGCCGCGTCGAACGCGCTCGCCGCGGCCCCCAGCCGCACCAGCTCGCGCGCGCAGTGCGCGTCGAGGAACGCCAGCCCCGTCAGATCGATGGCGGTCAACCCGGGCTCGCGGACGGCGAGTTCGAACGCGGTGCGGGTCGCGAGGTCCGCGTCGCCGGCCAGCCGCAGCACCGCGCCGTCGCGTGTCGCGTGGAGCGTGCCGGGCGCGGGCACCACGGTCAGCGGGTGCGCCCCGACGACGGCGTCCAGCACATCCGGGGGAAACGCGTGCCGGTCGTACTCGCACAGCCCGGTGAAGCCGAGCTTGGCGAGCAGCGGGGTCAGGCCCAGCTCATAGGAGGTCAGCGCGGCGGCGTCCGCCCCCGCCTCGGCCACGCAGGCCATGTCGCCGGCCGCACGCAGCCCGGTGAAGCCGCGGGTCCTGGCGTCGTCGGCGGCGTTCGCCCAGTAGTCGGTGCGGGCCACGGGGTCGAAGCCGCGCACGGGGTCGCAGCCGGGAGTGGTGCGGACGATGTCCAGACGGCCGTCCGCCGCGGCCTGGAGGGCGGGCACGCCGTGCGCGTCGAGCCGTTCCAGGGTTCGGGAGACGTCCGTGCCGGCGCCGGGGAACAGCAGGACGCGCTCCCCGCGGGCCAGGCCCGCGGCGGCGAAGGCGGCCCGCAGCGCCCAGCGCCCCTCGGACCGGTCGAAGGGCAGGCAGGCGTGATCGCCCGGGCCGAGCCGCTCGACGGCGACCGTCCGGGGCGTCCGTGCTCCGCCGGCGCCCCCGAAGGCGCCGGCTCCCTCAGCCATGGCCACGAACGTACGCCCGGGTGACGCCCCGCGGGTGCCGCCGACCGGTTCTTCCCCGCCCGCGATCCGAGCCGATCGGCTGTGACCGGTTCCGATCGCCGGACGGCGGGCGGCGGACCGCCACGGGGCACCCCGCGGCCGGTCTTCCCGCGACCGGTCCGGTCTCCCCGCGGTCTCCCCGCGTGGATCCCGACCGGATTCTCAGACGTTTCACAGAAACGGCCAAGACTCCTTTCATAGCCGGCGCACAGGCTGTCGCCATGGCAACCACCTCCCCGCTGACTCCCACCACCTCGGCGGCGCCCGCCGAGACCGCGGCCGTTCCGGCCCCCGCCGGCGAACTCGCCCGGCCCGACGGCTCCCCCGTGCGGGTGCTGGTCGTCGACGACGAGGCCCCGCTGGCCGACCTTCTGTCGATGGCGCTGCGCTACGAGGGCTGGCAGGTGCGCACCGAGTGCGACGGCGCCAGCGCGCTGCGCGCCGCCCGCGACTCGCGGCCCGACGCGGTCGTGCTCGACGTGATGCTGCCGGACATGGACGGCCTGGAGGTGCTGGCCAAGCTGCGCCGGGAGACCCCGGACGTGCCGGTGCTGTTCCTGACCGCGAAGGACGCCGTCGAGGACCGCATCGCGGGCCTGACCGCGGGCGGCGACGACTACGTCACGAAGCCGTTCAGCCTGGAGGAGGTCGTGGCCCGGCTGCGCGGCCTGCTGCGCCGCTCCGGCGCGGCCGCCGTGCGCAACGAGTCGCTGCTCGCCGTCGGTGACCTGGTGCTCAACGAGGACAGCCACGAGGTCAGCCGCGGCGGCGACAACATCCACCTGACCGCGACCGAGTTCGAGCTGCTGCGGTACCTGATGCGCAACCCGCGCCGGGTGCTCAGCAAGGCGCAGATACTGGACCGCGTGTGGTCGTACGACTTCGGCGGGCAGGCCAACGTGGTCGAGCTGTACATCTCCTACCTGCGGCGCAAGATCGACGCCGGACGCGCCCCGATGATCCACACCCGGCGCGGCGCCGGCTACCTGATCAAGCCCGGAGAGCCTGCGTGACCGCGGCGCGGCCTGTGCTCCGGCGCCGCTGGTCGCTGCGCCGCCGCCTGGTCGCGTCGTGCGTGGCGCTGGTCGCCGTGGTGTGCGCGGTGATCGGCTCGGTGACGATCTTCGCGCTGCACGACTTCCTGTACGGGCAGCTGGACGCCAAGGTCCAGGACGTCGCGATGCGTTCGGGGCCGCACCACCCGGACCCCGGGGGGCCGTTGGGGCGCGAGCCCGACCGCCCGCCGGCCCTCCAGTTCGCGTTCCTCGCCGGTGGCGGCCAGGAGGGCGAGACGGTCGGCGCCCTCGTCACCGCGGACGGCACCATCACCGGGGCCGCGGTCAGCGCGGCCAGCAGCACGACCGGGCAGCTCGCCCCGAAGGCCCTGACGTCCGCGCAGGCCCGGTCCTTCGCGTCCGTGCCGCGGGACGGCAGGCCGCACACGCTGCACATAACGGGCCTCGGCACGTACCGGGTGGAGTCGGCGTCGCCGGACGCCGACGGCAGCACCGTGCTCGTCGGCATGAACACCGCCGGTGTCGAGGACACCCTGTCCACCCTGCTGTGGGTGGAGGTGTCGGTGGCCGCCGCGGGCCTGGTCGCCGCCGGACTGGCCGGGGCGGCCCTCATGCGGATCGCCCTGGAGCCGCTGCGGCGGCTCGCCGCGACCGCCACCCGCGTGTCCGAACTGCCCCTGCACAGCGGTGAGGTGGTGCTGCACGAACGGGTTCCCGACGCCGACGCCGACCCGCGCACCGAGGTCGGCCAGGTCGGCGCGGCCCTCAACCGCATGCTCGGACACGTGGGTTCGGCGCTGCACGCGCGCCAGGAGAGCGAGACGCGGGTTCGGCAGTTCGTCGCCGACGCCAGCCACGAGCTGCGCACCCCGCTGGCGTCGATCCGCGGCTACGCCGAACTCCCCCGTCGCGGAAGGGAGTCCACGGGCCCCGACACCCGGCACGCGCTCGGCCGCATCGAGTCCGAGGCCGACCGCATGACGACACTCGTCGAGGACCTGCTGCTGCTCGCCCGGCTGGACGCCGGCCGCCCGCTCAGCCTCGCCCAGACCGACCTGTCGCCGCTCGTCGTCGACGCGGTCAGCGACGCGCGGGCCGCCGGCCATGACCACCACTGGCGGCTCGACCTGCCCGACCAGCCGGCGTGCGTGCACGGCGACGCCCAGCGCCTGCACCAGGTGCTGACGAATCTGCTGGCCAACGCCCGCACCCACACGCCGCCGGGGACCACGGTGACCGCACGGGTCGCCAGGCCGCACCGCGGCGGGGTGCTGCTCCAGGTCGAGGACGACGGCCCCGGCATCCCCGACGACCTGCGGCGGCGGGTCTTCGAGCGGTTCGCCCGCGGTGACGCGTCCCGTTCGCGCAACGCCGGAAGCACCGGGCTCGGCCTGGCCATCGTGCAGTCGGTGGTGGCCGCGCACGGCGGCAGCGTGACCGTGGACAGCGCCCCGGGCCGCACCGTGTTCAGCGTCACCCTTCCGCCCGCGCACTCACAGCCCGTGCCAAGGTTCGCCACATCGTCATGACAGCGCGGTTGTCGAGTGTCGAACCATGCGAACCCCACTCGGCACCCTGCCCGCCCGGCGGCATCTGCCGGTCACGGGCGCAGCCCCTGACCAAGCGGCCGGCGCACCCGTGCTCGACGTCGTCATCCCCGTGTACAACGAGGAGGACGACCTCGAGCCGTGCGTGCGCCGCCTGCACGCGCACCTGTCCGGCACCTTCCCCTACCCGTTCCGCATCACCGTCGCGGACAACGCCAGCACCGACCTCACGCCCGCGGTGGCCCGATCACTGGCCGCCGAACTCCCGGAGGTCGACTACTTCCGGCTGGAGCAGAAGGGCCGCGGCCGCGCGCTGCGCACGGTGTGGACGGCGTCCGACGCGCCCGTGCTGGCCTACATGGACGTCGACCTGTCCACCGACCTGAACGCGCTGCTGCCGCTGGTCGCCCCGCTGATCTCCGGCCACTCCGACCTGGCGATCGGGTCCCGCCTGGCCCGCTCCTCACGCGTGGTGCGCGGCGCGAAGCGGGAGTTCATCTCCCGCACCTACAACCTGATCCTGCGCGGCTCGCTCGCCGCGCGCTTCTCCGACGCGCAGTGCGGCTTCAAGGCGATCAGGGGCGACGTGGCGCAGCGTCTGCTGCCGATGGTCGAGGACACCGGCTGGTTCTTCGACACCGAGATGCTGGTGGTCGCCGAACGTGCCGGGCTGCGTATCCACGAGGTGCCCGTCGACTGGGTCGACGACCCCGACAGCAGCGTCGACATCGTCCGCACCGCGACCGACGACCTGCGCGGCGTGTGGCGGGTCGGCCGTGCGCTGGCCACCGGCCGGCTCGCCCTGGACCGGCTGCGCCGGCCGTTCGGCGACGACCCGCGGGACCGCGACCTGGCCGACGTGCCACCCGGACTGGCCCGCCAGCTCGTCGGCTTCTGCGTGGTCGGTGCCCTCAGCACCCTGGTCTACCTCGCGCTGTACGTCGTGTTCCGGCTCGGTATGGGCGCCCAGCCGGCCAACGCCCTCGCCCTGCTGCTGTCCGCGCTCGGCAACACCGCGGCCAACCGGCGGCTGACCTTCGGCGTGCGCGGCCGCGACCGTGCGGTGCGCCACCAGGCGCAGGGCCTGGTGGTGTTCGCCATCGGCCTGGCGCTGACCAGCGGCTCGCTGGCCGCCGTCCACGCGGCGAGCCCCCAGCCCGGACACGGCACCGAGCTGGCCGCGCTGATCGCCGCCAACCTCGCGGCGACCGTCCTGCGCTTCCTGCTCTTCCGCGCCTGGGTATTCCCCGAGCGGACGCCCGCGGCCCCCCACGACACCGCCCCCGAACCGAGGAGTGCGCGATGACCGCGCCGAGCAACACCCCGCCTCCCGCGTATCCTCCGGCCGGCACCCCGGCCCCCGCCTACCCGCCGGGCAGCACCCAGCCCCCCGCCTACCTGCCCGCCGAGGCGTTCCACACCCCGGTGGCGGACGAGACCGCACCCGGGCGGCCCGACTCGCGCGCGGCCCGCCTGTGGCGCGGACGCCCCGAGGACCCGGCGTGGGCGCGGCCCGCGTTCCTGGGCCTGCTGCTGGGCACCCTCGTCCTGTACCTGTGGGACCTGAGCGCGTCCGGCTACGCCAACTCCTTCTACTCCGCGGCCGTCCAGGCCGGCAGCCAGAGCTGGAAGGCGTTCTTCTTCGGTTCCTCCGACGCGGCGAACGCCATCACCGTCGACAAGCCGCCGGCCGCGCTGTGGCCGATGGCCCTGTCGGTCCGGCTGTTCGGGCTCGGCTCCTGGCAGATCCTGGTGCCCGAGGCGCTGATGGGCGTCGCCACCGTCGGCGTGCTCTACGCCGCGGTCCGCCGCAGGTTCAGCGCAGGCGCGGGCCTGCTCGCCGGGGCCGTCCTCGCGGTCACCCCGGTCGCCGCCCTGATGTTCCGCTTCAACAACCCCGACGCGCTGCTCGCGCTCCTGATGGTCACCGCCGTCTACTGCGTGCTGCGCGCCCTGGAGGGCGCCCGCACCCGCTGGCTGGTGCTGGCCGGCGTGGTGTTCGGCCTCGCGTTCCTCACCAAGACCCTGCAGGCGTGGCTGATCCTGCCGCCGCTCGCCGTGGTCTACGCGGTGTGCGCGCCCACCCCGCTGCGCCGCCGCCTGCTCCAGCTCCTCTACGCCGGGCTGGCGATGGTGCTCGCCGGCGGCTGGTGGGTGACGATCGTCGAGCTGTGGCCCGCGTCGTCCCGTCCGTACATCGGCGGCTCGCAGGACAACAGCTTCCTGGGCCTGACCTTCGGCTACAACGGCTTCGGCCGCATCACCGGCAACGAGACCGGCAGCGTCGGCGGCGGTGGCGCCCCCGGCGGTGGCGGCGGCCAGTGGGGGCAGACCGGCATCGGCCGGCTCTTCGAGGCCGACATGGGCGGCCAGATCGCCTGGCTGCTGCCCGCGGCGTTCCTCGCCCTGGTAGCCGGCCTGGTCCTGACCCGGCAGGCCCGCCGCGCGGACACCGCGCGGGCCGCGTTCCTGGTCTGGGGCGGCGCCCTGCTGATGACCTTCGCGACGTTCAGCTTCATGTCCGGGATCTTCCACCAGTACTACAACATCGGGCTGGCTCCCTACATCGCCGCGCTCGTCGGCATGGGCGCGAGCATGCTGTGGCAGCGGCGCGGGCACGTCGCCGCGGCCGCGACGCTCGCGGTGGGCGTCCTGGGCACCAGCCTGTGGTCGGCGGACCTGCTCGGCCGCTCCTCCGGCTGGCACCCGTGGCTGCGCACCGCCGTCGTCGTCGCGGGCATCGCCGCGGCGCTCGGACTGGTCCTCGCGTCCCGGCCCGGGCGCACCCTGGCGCGCGTCGGCACGGTCGGCGCCGTCGTCGGTCTGGCCGCGGCGCTCGGCGGGCCCGTCGCCTACACCCTCGACACCGTCACGACCGGCCACACCGGCTCCATCGTCACCGCGGGCCCCTCGGTCCGGGGCGGTGGATTCCCCGGCGGGGGCGGCCGGATGCCGGGCGGCGGCCGCGGGTTCCCGGGCGGCGGCCGCGGGTTCGGCAACGGCGGCACCGCCGGCCGGGGGATGCCGCAGTTCCCCGGCGGCGGGATGCCCGGTGGCACGACGGGCCAGGCTCCCCAGGGCGGTCAGAACGGTCAGAACGGCTTCCCCGGGATGCCCGGCGGCGGCACCGGCACGGGCCAGGGCAACAGTCAGGGCAACAGTCAGGGCAACGGGGCCCAGGGCCAGGGCCGCTTCGGCGGTGGCGGTGGCGGCGGGATGGGCGGGCTCCTCGACGGAGCCAAGGTCAGCTCGCAGATGTCGGCGCTGCTCAAGGCCGACGCGGACACGTACACCTGGGTGGCCGCGGCGATCGGCTCGCAGAACCAGGCGAGCTACCAACTCGCCACGCAGAAGCCGGTGATGTCGATCGGCGGCTTCAACGGCAGCGACCCGTCGCCGACGTTGGCGCAGTTCCAGAAGTACGTCGCCGACGGGCGCATCCACTACTTCATCGGTGGTGGCGGCTTCGGCGGCGGTGGCGGCATGGGCGGCTCCGGCACCGCGTCGCAGATCTCCACCTGGGTGGAGGCCCACTTCACCGCCAAGACGGTCGGCTCCACCACGGTCTACGACCTGACGCAGCCCAAGTCCTGACGCTCCCCAGCCGGCCCCCGCGCGGAACGCACCCTCTCCGCGCGGGGGTTCGCGCTTCCCGGACGGGATTCAGGCCTCGTCGGCGTCCTCGGGGTCCTGCTGGAGCGTGTCGTCGGTCCACGGCCGGTCTTCGGAGGAGGCAGTATCGGGGATCCGCACGGCAACGGGCCCGGGGCAGCCCGGCAGTTGTGCTGGTCCACCCCGGGCGGAGCCGGGTCTCAGGCCAGCCGCGCCGGGAAACCGCCCGTGGCGATGGGCCCCCAGCGCTCCGGCGTGATCCGGATCAGGGACTTCCCCTGCCGCACCATCGCCTCGCGATACTCGTCCCAGTCCGGGTGCTCCCCGGAGATGTTGCGGAAGTACTCCACGAGGGGCTCGACGGACTCGGGGACGTCGAGGACCTCGGCGGTCCCGTCGACCTGGACCCACGGCCCGTTCCACTCGTCCGACAGGACGATCACGCTGGCCCGCGGATCACGCCGCGCGTTCCGCGTCTTGGCCCGCTCGGGGTACGTCGAGACGACGATGCGCCCGGAGTCGTCGACGCCGCAGGTCAGCGGGGAACCCTGCGGGCGGCCGTCCGCGCGGGTGGTGAGGAGGATCGCGCGGTGCCGGGGCCGGACGAAGTCGAGGAGTTCGTCGAGGGAGACGGTCGTGTTCGTGGCGATGTTGGGAGCCATACCAGCACCCTACGTTCCCTCAGGCCGGCGCCGGGGAAGCGCACTCCGGGTCGCGGCCCGGTCATCGAAGGCGCCGGGCTCCGCGCCCGGCGCAAGGGCGGGTCCCGGCGGACGGCCTCGGCCGTCCCCTGCCTCGGCTGCCGCCGGGACCCTTCTCCCGAACCGCTGACCTGGACCTCTCCGCTGCGGGAACAGGCATGCGGCCGGGAATTCTCACTTCTCGCGGGCCGCCGGCTCCACGGCGTCCACGGCCGAACGGCCCGTACCCGCCGGGGTCTGCTGCAAACCGCTTCGGTTGTTCAAGGCAACTTCCTTGATGAAGAGTACGAGCACGAAGGCGATCAGCGCGAACGGGGCCGCGTAGAGGAACACGTCGCCGACGCCGTGCCCGTAGGCGTTCTCGACCACGCCGCGGATGGGTGCGGGCAGGGTCGCCACGTCGGGGATGCCGCCGTCCGCGCCGGCCGCGTTCTTGACGTGGAGCGCGGCCAGGCCCTGGGTGACGAAGTGCGTGACCCGGTTGCCCAGGATCGCGCCGAGCGCGGTGACGCCGATCGCGCCGCCCAGGGAGCGGAAGAAGGTGACGAGCGAGCTGGCCGCGCCGAGGTCGGCGACCGAGACCTGGTTCTGCACGGCGAGCACCAGGTTCTGCATCATCATGCCGATGCCCAGGCCCAGCAGCGCCATGTAGACGGCGACTTCGGCGTACGGGGTGTCGGCGCGGATCATGCCGAGGGTGGCCGCGCCCGCGGTGACGAGCAGTCCGCCGGCGACCAGGAAGCCCTTCCAGCGGCCGGTGCGGGTGATGATCCGCCCGCTGAACATGGAGGCCAGGAAGAGGCCGACGATCAGCGGGATGGTCAGCACGCCGGACATCGTCGGGGTCTCGCCGCGGGCCAGCTGGAAGTACTGGCTGAGGAAGACCGTGCCGGCGAACATGGCGACACCGACGAACAGGCTGGCCAGCGACGTCAGGGCGATGGTGGCGTTGCGGAACAGCCGCAGCGGCACGATGGGTTCGGCGGCCCGGGACTCCACGAAGAGGAAGATCGCGCCGAGCAGCAGGGCCGCGGGCACCATCACGTAGGACTGCCAGGAGTTCCAGGCGTAGCTCTGGCCGCCGAGCGAGACCCAGATCATCAGCAGGGAGACGGCCGCGGTGATGAAGAACGCGCCGGTCCAGTCGATCCGCACCTTGCGCTTGACCACCGGCAGGTGCAGCGTCTTCTGCAGCACGATGAGGGCGATGACGGCGAACGGGACGCCGACGTAGAAGCACCAGCGCCAGCCGAGCGTGGAGTCGACGATGACGCCGCCGATCAGCGGGCCGCCGACGGTGGCGACGGCGAACGTCGCGCCCAGGTAGCCGCTGTAGCGGCCGCGCTGCCGCGGCGAGATCATCGCCGCCATGATGACCTGGGTGAGCGCGGACAGGCCGCCCGCGCCGACGCCCTGCACCAGGCGGCAGCCGATCAGCATGCCGGGGCTGGTGGCGAAGCCGGCCACGACCGAGCCGATCACGTAGATCACCAGCGCGAGCTGGATCAGCAGCTTCTTGCTGAACAGGTCGGAGAGCTTGCCCCAGATCGGGGTGGTCGCGGTGACCGCGAGCAGCGACGCCGTGACGACCCAGGTGTAGGCGCTCTGGCCGCCGCCGATGTCGGCGAGGATCCGTGGGAGCGCGTTGGAGACGATCGTGGACGACAGGATCGCCACGAAGAGCCCGAGCAGCAGGCCGGACAGGGCCTCCATGATCTGCCGGTGCGACATGGGGGCGTCCCCGGTCGCCGCCCTGGTCTCGGATTGGGTCTGTATCGACGCCACTGGCCTCGTACACCTCCATGTTAGTTGCCTAAAGCAACCGTACGGGAAGATAGGTGCACATGCCACTTGCTGTGGGCCGGCTGAGACGAACCCCACATCGGGGCGGGGTCCGGCTCAGCGGGCGGGGCGGGCTGGGCGGGGGCCGGTGGACGGCCGGTCGCGCGGCGGGGCTGCGCGGGGTGTCCGGTGGGTGGGCGGTTACGCGGCGGCGGCCGTCAGCGCCTCGACCTCGGCCGGGGTGAGGTGGACGTCGGCGACGGCCAGCAGGGCCGGCAGCTGCTCGACCGTGCGGGCGCTGGCGATCGGCGCGACCACCGTCGGGTGGGCGGCCAGCCAGGCCAGCGCGACCGTAGCGACGTCGACGCCGTGGTCGGCGGCCACCTCGTCGAGGGCGGCCAGCACCTTCGGCCCGCGCTCCTGCGCCAGGTAGGACGCGGCCTTGCCCTCGCGCGCGCTGCCGGGGCTCGCCGCGCCCGGCCGGTACTTGCCGGTGAGGAAGCCGGACGCCAGGCCGGAGTAAGGGGCCGCGGACAGCCCGCGCTCGGCCACCAGGTCGGCCAGCGGGCCCTCGTAGTGGTCCCGCTCCACCAGGTTGTAGAGCGGCTGCAGGATCTCGTAACGGGCCAGGCCCTCGCGCTCGGCGAAGTCCAGGGACGCGGCCAGCCGCTCGGCCGAGATGTTGGACGCGCCCAGGGCGCGCACCTTGCCCTCGCGCACCAGCGAGTCCAGCGCGGTGACGATCTCCTCGACCGGGGTGTCCGGGTCGTCGAAGTGCGAGTAGTAGAGGTCGATGTGGTCGGTGCCCAGCCGGCGGAGCGACTCCTCGGCGGCCCGCTTGATCGTGTCGGCCTTCAGGCCCTTGAACTCCGGGTGACCGCCGACCTTGGTGGCGATCACCACGTCGTCGCGCCGGCCGCGGCGGGCCAGCCAGCGGCCGATGATCGTCTCGGACTCGCCGCCGGAGTTGCCGTCGACCCAGGCGGAGTAGACGTCCGCGGTGTCGACGAAGGTGCCGCCGCCGGACGCGAACGCGTCCAGGACGGCGAACGACTGGGCCTCGTCGGCGGTCCAGCCGAAGACGTTGCCGCCCAGCGAGAGGGGAGAGACGTCGAGATCAGAGTTACCGATGCGTGCCATGGGTCACGGTAACCATCGGGGGGTGCCCTGTATTCCGCCGACACGCTAGGGTCAGGCGCCATGGCGAACCACACCCCGAACCCCGACAACAACTACGACCCCGCGGGCAGCACGCAGATGTTCCGCGCCTTCGTGGACGAGCGGCCGCCGGCCGCCCAGGCGCAGCAGGAGGAGACCCGCAGCCGTACCGGACTGGTGATCGGCGTGATCGTCGCGCTGGTCGTGATCATCGGAGTGGTCGCCCTCGCGATGAAGTGAGCCCCCGGCTCACCTCGGGCACCGATCGACCACTCCTCCCGTCCGGCCCGTTCAGACCTCGGCTGTCAGACCCTCTCGCAGTTGCGCCAGCGTGCGGGTCAGCAGCCGGGAGACGTGCATCTGGGAGATGCCGACCTCCTCGCCGATCTGCGACTGCGTCATGTTCGCGAAGAACCGCAGCATGATGATCTGGCGCTCACGGGACGGCAGTTGGGCCAGCAGCGGCTTGAGCGACTCGCGGTACTCCACGCCCTCCAGGGCGGTGTCCTCGTAGCCCAGGCGGTCCGCCAGCGAGCCCTCGCCGCCGTCGTCCTCCGGAGGCGGGGAGTCGAGCGAGCTGGCGGTGTAGGCGTTGCCCACGGCCAGCCCGTCGACCACGTCCTCCTCGGACACGCCCAGGCAGGAGGCGAGTTCGGCGACGGTCGGGGAGCGGTCCAGCCGCTGCGCCAGCTCGTCGCTGGCCTTCGTCAGCGCCAGCCGCAGCTCCTGCAGCCGGCGCGGCACGCGCACCGACCACGACGTGTCGCGGAAGAAGCGCTTGACCTCGCCGACGATGGTCGGCATCGCGAACGTCGGGAACTCCACGCCCCGTTCGCAGTCGAACCGGTCGATCGCCTTGATCAGACCGATGGTGCCGACCTGGACGATGTCCTCCATCGGCTCGTTCCGGCTGCGGAAGCGGGCCGCGGCGTACCGCACCAGGGGCAGGTTCAGCTCGATCAGCGTGTCGCGCACATAGGCGCGTTCCGGGCTGTCCACCGGCAGTTCCGCCAGCCGGAGGAACAGCGAACGGGACAGCGTACGGGTGTCGATGGCCTCGCCGTGAAGAGCGTCGTGCGGTGCGCTTGCGTCGGTACGAAGCACCTTGGGACTGCCCACCTGTACGGACATGCCACCCCCTTGAGGTCGCGGACGGGTGTCGCGAGCGACGGTTGTTCCTCCTCTGGAATACCGGAGGTCCGCTCGCGACAAACGCGGTATCCGCAGAATGTCACATGTCGGCAACGCGCTGTAGCGCCATGTCGACATATCTTCGCAGGTGGCTTAATCCCGGTGGGCTACGCTTCGAGCTGGTTTGCGGACCTCAGCCGGGCGAAGCTGCGGGACAGCAGCCGGGACACGTGCATCTGCGAGACGCCCAGCTCAGCGCTGATCTGCGACTGCGTCAGGTTGCCGAAGTAGCGCAGCAGCAGGATCCGCCGCTCCCGCTCGGGGAGTTGGACGAGCAGGTGCCGCACCAGATCGCGGTGCTCGACGCCGGACAGCGCCGGGTCCTCGTAGCCGAGCCGGTCCAGCAGCCCGGGGGCGCCGTCGCCCTCCTGTGCGGCCTCCAGCGAGGTCGCGTGGTAGGCGCGGCCGGCCTCCAGGCAGGCCAGCACCTCGTCCTCGGACAGCTTCAGCCGCTCGGCGATCTCCGCGGTGGTGGGCGAACGCCCGTGCAGCACCGTCAGATCCTCGATGGCGCCGCTGACCTGGACCCACAGCTCGTGCAGCCGGCGCGGGACGTGGACGGTCCGCACGTTGTCCCTGAAGTAACGTTTGATCTCCCCGACCACGGTGGGCATCGCGAAGGTCGGGAACTGCACGCCGCGCTCCGGGTCGAACCGGTCGATGGCGTTGATCAGGCCGATGGTGCCGACCTGGACCACGTCCTCCATCGGCTCGTTGCGGCTGCGGAAGCGGGCCGCCGCGTAGCGCACGAGCGGCAGGTTGACCTCGATCAGCGCGGCGCGCACCCGCGCGTGCTCCGGGGTGCCCGGCTCCAGTGCGGTGATCTCCTCGAAGAGCACCTGGGTCAGCGCCCGCGCGTCCGCCGCATTGCTGCTGGGCGTCCGCGATCTGCCCCGCGGATACGCTGTTGACGCCGTACGGGCCGACACCGGCACACCACACCCCTTATCGGTCCACGCAAGCCGAACAGCCGGCGGCACTCGGACCGCGCGCACGGTGGACGGCGGTCGCGCCGGGAGAGCCGAAGAGCTGGAAGAGCTGGAGAGCTGTCAAAAACTGGGAAAAGCAGACATAGCATCACAATTCATGTCCACCTTGTGCAAGCACCGTATATTGCCGTGTTGTACGAACAGGCCCGCGCGGAGGCACGACGAAGCCCCCGGTGCCGGGTGGCAACGGGGGCTCGGTTCCTGGCCGGGTGCGGGCCGGGGCGGGGTGCGGGCGGTCCGGCTGGGCCCGGCGAGGGGCCTGTGACGGGCTCTGCGGGCCTCAGATCTCGTAGTCGGCGATCACCCAGGTGGCGAACTCGCCCCAGGGTCCCACGGCCTCCTGGTGCGCCGGGTGCGCGAGGTAGCGCTGCAGGGCGTCGCCGTCCGCCACCGAGGAGTTGATCGCGAAGTCGTACGCGACCGGCCGGTCGGTGACGTTCCAGCCGCACTCCCAGGAGACGACCTCCGCGATCTTGGCGCCCAGCTCCTGGAACGCCTGCGCGCCGGCCGCCACGCGCGGCTCGTCGCGGCTGACGCCCTCGTTCAGCTTGAACAGGACCAGGTGCCGGATCATGGTTCTCCTTCTCACCTCGGGGGAGAGGTTCGCTAGTTGACCAGGTCGTGCATGAACTGGCCGATGCTCTTGGCCCCGTTGGATATGCCCACGAAGCCCACCTGCACGAGATCGGCGGCTCTGGCCGGCTGGTTGATGATCGTGTAGAGGATGAAGAGCGCCAGTGCGTACATGGTGATCTTCTTGGCCTGCGCCATGCTCCGGCCCTCCCGGCCACGCGTCCGTGCCAGCGGTGACAAGCGTGCAATCGTTGAAGTCTATCCATCGAACAGCGTAATCAGATGACCAGTCACGCTCATCATCCGTAAAAACGATCGCCCCGCGGAACCCCCCGCGCGGTCCGCGTCCCGGGCCAACTCCCCCGCGCACGCCGCCCCCTGGCCGCCGACGTCCCGTGCGGCGGCGCTCCCGGTGGGACCGTCGGCCCGTGGCCTGCGGACAACTCACCCGATGGGGTCCGGCGCGCGGTCGGCCACGCCGTGCTGGGGCCGATGTCGCCGCCAGGGGTCTGCTGATGCCACGGACCGGCGGTGGGATACGGCAGTCGCGCCACCCGTCCACGTCGCGGCGCGGGCTCCCACCTCAGAGTATTCACTCAGTGTAACTGATTGAATACTCTGCGTGGCGACGCGAGGTGCGCGACGCCCGTATCCAAGGAGACAAGCTCATGCGACACGTGTTCATCAAGGCGGCCGCCTCGGCCGGCGTCGGCGTGCTGGCCTTCGTCACGGCCCAGCCCACGCAGGCCGACGCTCCCGACCGTCAGCCGGTCCGCGCCGCGGCGGAGAGCCCCGCGTACTTCGAGATGACCGACATCACCCATGAGCGGTTCATCGTCAAGCTGACCAAGGCCGCAGACATCGAGCACGCCCGGGAGATCGTCAGCGGGGAGACCACGGACCGTCCCCACCTGCTCGCTCGGATCGTCAAGCGGACGGCCCCCTACAACCCGCGCTGGAGCTACTACGCCAACCCCGACACCACGCAGTTCTTCGACCACGCCACCGAGGTCTGCGACGCGACCATCCCGTACGTCGAAGAAAACCTCGACGAAGCCGGGGGCGCCTTCCTGCCCGGCCTGGTCTGGTGCGACTGGAGCTCGCGCCTCGTCCGCGAAATCCCCGCACCGTAGGTGATCTGACGGGTCCTCGCGCCGGTCAAGTGAGACCAGAACCGGGACCGGACATGCCGACGGCCCGCCCACGGGGAACCATGGACGGGCCGCTCGGAGCGGTAGCGGTGGGATTTGAACCCACGGAGGAGTTGCCCCCTCACACGCTTTCGAGGCGTGCTCCTTAGGCCGCTCGGACACGCTACCGAGAGAGATCCTAGCCCACGCGAGGCGGTGCTCAGAAATCCATTGTCCGGAAGAAGCGGGTGAGTACCGCCGAGGCCTCCTCGGGGAGGACGCCGGCGATCACCTCCGGGCGGTGGTTGAGGCGGCGGTCGCGCACCAGGTCCCACAGGGAACCGGCCGCTCCCGCCTTGGGATCGGCCGCGCCGTAGACGACCCGCTCGAGCCGGGACAGCACGACGGCGCCCGCGCACATCGTGCAGGGCTCCAGGGTCACCACGAGGGTGCAGCCGGTCAGCCGCCACCGGCCGAGTCCGGCCGCGGCGCGGCGCACGGCGAGCACCTCGGCGTGCGCCGTGGGGTCGCCGGTGGCCTCGCGCTCGTTGCGGGCGCGGGCCAGCACCTCGCCGTCCGGACCCAGCACGACCGCGCCCACCGGTACGTCACCGGTGAGCGGGGCGTGCTCCGCCTCCTCCAGGGCGAGCCGCATCGCGGCCGCCCAGGGGTCACGGACGGGATCGGCCGGCGGGGGTGCCGTCAGCGGACCGCCTCCAGGACGTCGCCGCAGCCCAGCGCCTCGGCGATCTCACCCAGGGCCTCGCCGGTCAGCGCACCGTCGCCGCTGAGCGCCAGCAGCTCCTTGGTGCTCATGCCGAGGTCGGCCAGCAGGTCGAGGTCGCCGAGCGGGCCCACCGGCACGTGGTCCTCCGAGGGGCCGGCCACGGCGTCGTCGTCGTCGCTGTCCTCGCCGTCCTCGGTGCCGTCGAGGTCGACCAGGTCGTCAAGGTCCTCCGGGTCGCGGCCCAGCACCTCGTCGGTGAGCAGGATCTCCCCGTACGAGCTACGGGCGGCCGCCGCCGCGTCGGACACGTAGATCCTGGGATCCTCTTCACCGTCGACACGGACGACGCCGAACCAGGCGTCCTCCTGCTCGATGAAGACCAGGACCGTCTCATCCTCCTCGCCGGCCTCGCGGGCCAGGTCGCTCAGATCGGCGAGGGTTTCCACATCGTCGAGATCGGGTTCGCTCGCTTGCCAACCGTCCTCGGTGCGCGCGAGCAGTGCGGCGAAGTACACCGTGAACTCTCCCACTGGTCTCAGGCCGTCCGGACCGGGCAGGGCCGCTGGTCTGTCGTGTCTGTCGTTCATGAGGACTGTACGACTCGGTGCCGCACCGACCTCATGAAGGTCCCACCCATCGGCATCGTGGCAGAAAGAACGGCGAAGCGAGAGGTCTTCGGCACCGCGACGTGCCAGGTCTTCGTCACTTCCGGGTAAATCGAGGATCTTCGCGGGCCGTTGCGGGGCCCCCGATCACCACCGGAAGGTGCGCATCCGCATCTGCTGACGCATCCGGTTGGCCCGGGCGCGCCGCGGCTGGACCCGGTCGCGCAGCGCCTTGGCCTCGTCCATCTCCCGCAGGAAGACCGCGCGCTTCCTGCGGCGTTCGTCGTCGCGGTCCGCGGCGCTCCGGTCGGTCGAATCCGGCATGGTGGGGGTCACCGTCCCCGGGTCGGTTCACCCGGTTGGCCCACCGGGCGTACCGGTCCGACTTCCCCCCATCGGGCGGTTTACCCCGGCCGGGGCACAAAAGGTGCCGGGAAAGCCTCCGAACGGCGCAGGCGCAAGGCACCCGGGCGCGCCGGGGGAGGCTCCCGATACAGTCGTCCCCATGCGTCTCCACGTTGTCGACCACCCCCTGGTCGCGCACAAGCTCACCACCCTGCGCGACCAGCGCACCGACTCGCCGACCTTCCGCCGCCTGGCCGACGAGCTGGTCACCCTGCTCGCCTACGAGGCGACCCGGGACGTCAGGACCGAGCAGGTCGACATCCGCACCCCGGTGTCGCCCACCACGGGCGTCCGGCTGTCCTACCCGCGCCCCCTGGTCGTGCCGATCCTGCGGGCCGGCCTGGGCATGCTCGACGGCATGGTGCGGCTGCTGCCGACCGCCGAGGTCGGCTTCCTCGGCATGGTCCGCGACGAGCAGACGCTGGCCGCCACGACCTACGCGACCCGCATGCCCGACGACCTGTCCGGCCGCCAGGTGTACGTGGTCGACCCGATGCTGGCGACCGGCGGCACCCTCGTCGCCGCGATCAAGCTCCTCATCGAGCGCGGCGCCGACGACGTGACGGCGCTGTGCCTGCTGGCCGCGCCCGAGGGCGTCGAGACGATGGAACGCGAACTCAGCGGCAAGCCCGTCACCGTCGTCACCGCGGCGGTCGACGAGCGGCTCAACGAGCAGGGCTTCATCGTGCCGGGCCTCGGTGACGCGGGAGACCGCCTCTACGGCACCGCCGGCTGACCCGGCGGCCCCGCCCCCGCCCGACCGCATCCGGAATGCGCTGAGCCGCCCTCTCGGGGGCGGCTCAGGCGTTGTACGGGCATTGGCGGGGTGCCGGGCCACCAGGCGTCTCCCGGACGGTCCCAGGGGCCCGGGGGCGCCGCAGGGGCGCCGCGCGGCCGCCGAACGGAACGGGCCCCGCTGCCCGGAGCCGCGGCTCCGGGCGGCGAGGCCCGTCGAGTTCCCGGTATTTCAGTCCTTCGGCGGTCAGCCCTTCGGCTTGGCCGCCGGCGTGGTCGGCACCGTGCAGACCGGCTTCGGCGGCGGCGGGTTCGCCGCGACGATCCTGGCCTTGGCCGCGTCGGCGGGCGTGGCGAGGGCGCTGAACGAGTCGCCGATCAGCAGGTCGACCGAGGCGTCCTTGCGCGCCGGGTCGATCTTCACGGTGGCACCGGCCACCTGGGTGCCCGCCTCCCGGGCCGCGGCCTCGCCGGCCGGACCGGCCACCACCAGCGCCGTCTGGGTGACCTTCTTGTCGTACTGGGTCGGGGCGTTGCCGAACTTCGACACCTTGAAGCCGCGCTTGGCCAGCTCGTCCGCGGTGGACTTGGCCAGGCCGCCGCGGGTCGTGGCGTTCAGGACGTTGACCGTCACACCGGCCGGCTGCGGCATCGGGGCGAGCTTCACGGGGTGCGCCGGTGTGGGCGCGGGCTTGCAGCTCGGCTGGTTCTGCGGCCCCGCGTTCGCCTTGGTGTCGCCGTCACCGCCGTTGAAGACGTGGAACAGCTGCAGTGCTCCCCAGCCGAACAGGCCCAGCACCACGACGGATGCCAGGACGCCGGCGACGATCCGGCCGCGACGCCGGGGTCGGCGCATCCGCGGATAGGCGTTTCCCGTGATCCGGTACTTCCCGCCCATCCCGGAGGGGGTCAACATGCTCATGAGCGCAGCGTAAGCGGATTGTCAGTCCATCTCCAGGACCCGGGCATGGAGCACCTGCCGCTGCTGCAGCGCGGCGCGCACGGCGCGGTGCAGTCCGTCCTCCAGGTAGAGGTCGCCCTGCCATTTGACGACGTGCGCGAAGAGGTCCCCGTAGAACGTGGAGTCCTCGGCCAGCAGAGTCTCCAGGTCGAGCTGCCCCTTGGTGGTCACCAACTGGTCCAGCCGCACGGGACGGGGGGCGACGTCCGCCCACTCGCGCGTGCTGACCCGGCCGTGGTCCGGGTACGGCCGCCCGCTTCCGATGCGCTTGAAGATCACACGGAAAGCCTACCGGGCGGGTGAGTTCGGGCGCAGCAGGGGCGCTGCGCTTTGCTTCGGGGGTTGTCGCGCCAACGGGGTGCCCCCGGGGCTTGTTCCGGCGTGTGCCGCGCCGTCGTGGTTGTTCGCGCAGTTCCCCGCGCCCCTTCGGCCTCCGGGGTGCCCCGCGCTGCGCGCTGCCGTCTGCCGGTCTCGTCGTGGCT
>NZ_FODD01000101.1 GCF_900110255.1 Actinacidiphila rubida | reverse complement strand
CTCGTGGTCTTCGTCGAGCAGGCGCAGCGCCGCATCCCGGTGCAGTACGCGAAGCGCATGATCGGCCGGCGTTCCTACGGCGGGACGTCCACCTACATCCCGCTGAAGGTCAACCAGGCGGGCGTGATCCCGGTCATCTTCGCCTCGTCGCTGCTCTACATCCCGGCGCTCATCGTCCAGTTCTCCGGATCGACGGCCGGCTGGGCGCAGTGGATCAGCCGCAACATGACCAAGGGCGACCACCCGATCTACATGGCGGCCTACTTCCTGCTCATCGTCTTCTTCGCCTTCTTCTACGTCGCGATCTCCTTCAACCCCGAAGAAGTCTCCGACAATATGAAGAAGTATGGTGGGTTCATCCCGGGTATCCGGGCAGGCCGCCCCACCGCCGAGTACCTGAGTTACGTGCTCAACCGCATCACGTGGCCGGGTGCGCTGTACCTGGGTCTCATCGCTCTCGTTCCGACCGTCGCCATCGCGATCTTCAACGGGAGCAACGGCAACTTCCCGCTGGGCGGCACCAGCATCCTCATCATCGTCGGTGTGGGTCTGGAAACGGTGAAGCAGATCGAGAGCCAGCTCCAGCAGCGCAATTACGAAGGGTTCCTCCGCTGATGCGAATTGTCCTGGTCGGGCCGCCCGGCGCCGGCAAGGGGACGCAGGCCGCGTTCCTCGCCAAGAACCTGTCGATCCCGCACATCTCCACGGGCGACCTGTTCCGCGCCAACATCAACCGGGGCACCGACCTGGGCAAGCAGGCCAAGGCGTACATGGACGCCGGCGACCTGGTGCCCGACGAGGTCACCATCGGCATGGCCGAGGACCGGCTGGACCAGGCGGACGCCGCCGGTGGTTTCCTGCTCGACGGCTTCCCGCGCAACGAGTTCCAGGCGCGGGCGCTGGACGCCTATCTGGCCGCCCACGGCATCGAGTTGGACGGCGTGCTGGACCTGGAGGTCCCCGAGGACGAGGTGGTCAAGCGGATCGCCGGCCGCCGGGTGTGCCGCAACGACAGCGCGCACGTCTTCCACGTCGAGTACAAGCAGCCCGCGACCGAGGGCGTGTGCGACGTGTGCGGCGGCGAGCTGTACCAGCGCAGCGACGACGCGGAGGACAAGGTCCGCAACCGCCTCGAGGTCTACCACCGCGAGACCGAGCCGATCATCGACTACTACAAGCAGCAGGACCTGGTGGTCACGATCTCCGCGCTCGGCCCGGTCGCCGAGGTGACGCAGCGCGCGATGGACGCCCTGCGGCGCGAGGACGGCTGAGCGGCACGACGGGCCGGACCGGCACGACGGTCGGGCGGCAGGACACGGCAGGACAGCAGGACACCCAGCACGGCATACGGCCGTGGTGCCCCGGTGGGCACCACGGCCGTATGGTTGAACAGGCAGATGGGCCCGGGAACCCCGGGGCCGCGGAGTGAAGGAAGGCGTCGGCCGCGATGGTGGAGATCAAGACCCCGGAGCAGATCGCGAAGATGCGGGCGGCCGGACTGGTCGTCGCGGCGATCCACGAGGCGACCCGTGCGGCCGCGGTGCCCGGCGCCACCACCAAGGACCTGGACGAGATCGCCGCGAAGGTGATCGCCGACCACGGTGCCAAGCCGAACTTCCTCGGCTACGGCGGCTTCCCCGGCAACATCTGCACCTCGGTCAACGACGTCGTCGTCCACGGCATCCCGGACCGCGAGACCGTGCTGAAAAGCGGCGACGTGATCGCCATCGACGCCGGCGCGATCGTCGACGGCTGGCACGGCGACGCCGCGTTCACCTGCTTCGTGGGCAGCGGCCACGCGCCGGAGCTGATCGAGCTGAGCCGGGTCACCGAGGAGTCCATGTGGGCCGGCATCGCCGCGTTCCGCAAGGGCAACCGGCTGGAGGACATCTCCCGCGCCGTCGAGACGTACATCCGCCGCCAGCCGCGGCCGGCCACCGGCAAGTACGGCATCGTCGAGGAGTACGGTGGCCACGGCATCGGCACCGAGATGCACATGGACCCGCACCTGCTGAACTACGTCACCAAGAAGCGCGGCCGCGGCATCAAGCTGGTGCCCGGGGTGTGCCTGGCGATCGAGCCGATGGTCACTCTCGGCTCCCCGCACACCCACGTGCTCGAGGACGAGTGGACGGTGAAGTCCGACGACGGCTCGTGGTCCTCGCACTGGGAGCACTCGGTGGCGCTGACCGAGCAGGGCCCGCTGGTGCTCACGGCGCCCGACGGCGGCAGGGCCAAGCTCGCCGAGTACGGCATCACGGCGGCGCCCGACCCGCTGGCGTGACCCGCGGGCCGCTCGCCGTCCATCCGGTGCGGCCCGGCCCGCATGATGATCACCCACGGTGGGCAGATTCCCCGGATTACCCCGGATTCGTGTTTCCGGGAGGCGTGCCGTAGACTCATACGTCGGCCCCGCGTGTCTTCCGGCATGTCCGGAGCCGACCCCGGTAGCCGATCCCGAAAGCAGGACATGGCCAAAAAGCAAGGCGCCATCGAAATCGAGGGCACCGTGATCGAGTCTCTGCCGAACGCGATGTTCAAGGTGGAGCTGCAGAACGGTCACAAGGTCCTCGCGCACATCAGCGGCAAGATGCGGATGCACTACATCCGGATCCTCCCGGATGACCGGGTCGTTGTGGAGCTGTCTCCCTACGACCTGACGCGCGGACGGATCGTCTACCGATACAAGTAGATCTCAAGACCCGGAGAACCTCAGACCCATGAAGGTCAAGCCGAGCGTCAAGAAGATCTGCGACAAGTGCAAGGTGATCCGCCGTCACGGTCGGGTCATGGTCATCTGCGACAACCTGCGCCACAAGCAGCGCCAGGGCTGACGCACACCGACACGCACTCGCAGACTTCGCGCGACGCACACACGTACATACGCAGCACCCGTCGTCCGTCCCGGGCGACGGCACCCCCGGCGGAGGCCGGGGACCCGTCTCGTACCTCGTACGGCGAGCGGGAGCCGGTGCTGTGGAAGACCTCCGAAACCCATCAGGAGCCCAGAAGATGGCACGCCTTTCAGGCGTTGACCTCCCGCGTGAGAAGCGCGTGGAGATCGCCCTCACCTACGTCTTCGGCATCGGCCGCTCGCTCTCGAAGCAGGTCCTCGCCGAGACCGGTGTGAACCCGGACACGCGTGTCCGCGACCTTGCCGAGGAAGACCTCGTCAAGCTGCGCGAGTACGTGGACGCCAATTTCAGGACCGAGGGTGACCTCCGTCGTGAGATCCAGGCCGACATCCGCCGCAAGGTCGAGATCGGCTGCTACCAGGGCCTGCGCCACCGTCGCGGCCTGCCGGTCCACGGTCAGCGGACTCACACCAACGCCCGCACCCGCAAGGGCCCGCGTCGCGCCATCGCCGGCAAGAAGAAGCCGGGCAAGAAGTAGTCCTCAGCGGACCACGCCATAAGCGGTCTTCGCTGTAGGACCGACCACCTCCACCGGGAGAATCCAGGACATGCCTCCTAAGGGCCGTCAGGGCGCAGCCAAGAAGGTGCGCCGCAAGGAAAAGAAGAACGTCGCTCACGGGCACGCCCACATCAAGAGCACGTTCAACAACACCATCGTCTCGATCACCGACCCGCAGGGCAACGTGATCTCCTGGGCCTCGGCCGGCCACGTCGGCTTCAAGGGCTCGCGCAAGTCCACTCCGTTCGCCGCGCAGATGGCCGCCGAGTCGGCCGCCCGCCGCGCGCAGGAGCACGGCATGCGCAAGGTGGACGTCTTCGTCAAGGGTCCCGGCTCCGGCCGTGAGACCGCGATCCGCTCGCTGCAGGCCACCGGCCTCGAGGTCGGGTCCATCCAGGACGTCACCCCGACCCCGCACAACGGCTGCCGCCCGCCGAAGCGCCGCCGCGTCTGACCAGCTGAAACAGGAGATACAAGACAATGGCGCGTTACACCGGGGCCGACTGCAAGCGATGCCGTCGGGAGAAGCAGAAGCTCTTCCTCAAGGGAGCTAAGTGCGAGAGCGCGAAGTGCCCGATCGAGATCCGTCCTTACCCCCCGGGTGAGCACGGGCGCGGGCGCACCAAGGACAGCGAGTACCTGCTTCAGCTGCGTGAGAAGCAGAAGTGCGCGCGTATCTACGGTGTCCTCGAGAAGCAGTTCGTGAACTACTACAAGGAGGCGAACCAGAAGACCGGCAAGACCGGTGAGAACCTTCTGCGCATCCTTGAGAGCCGTCTCGACAACGTGGTGTACCGGGCCGGCTTCGCCAAGTCCCGCGACCACGCGCGTCAGCTGGTGCGTCACGGACACATCACCGTGAACGGCCGCAAGACCGACATCCCGTCGGCCCGCGTCGCCGTGAACGACATCGTCGAGGTCCGTGAGGCCTCGCGGAACCTGGTCCCCTTCCAGGTGGCCCAGGGCGAGGCCGGCGACAAGACCGTGCCCGCGTGGCTGGAGGCCAACGCCGCCAAGCTGCGGATCCTCGTGCACAGCCTGCCCGAGCGCCAGGTGATCGACACCCAGGTGCAGGAGCAGCTGATCGTCGAGCTCTACTCGAAGTAATCCGAGCAGCGCTCACGGTCACGGGCGGCGCGTTCCGCGGGCTCCTTCGGGAGCCCCGGGCCGTGCCGCCCGTACCCTCGTAGTACAGGGGGCGTCAAATAGCGGGCGCCCACGACTGAAGGACCGAACACATGCTGATTGCTCAGCGTCCCTCGTTGACCGAAGAGGTCGTCGACGAGTTCCGCTCCCGGTTCGTGATCGAGCCGCTGGAGCCGGGCTTCGGCTACACCCTCGGCAACTCGCTGCGTCGTACGCTCCTCTCCTCGATCCCGGGTGCGGCGGTCACGTCCATCCGCGTCGACGGTGTCCTGCACGAGTTCACCACCGTGCCGGGCGTCAAGGAGGACGTGATCGACGTCATTCTCAACATCAAGCAGCTGGTTGTGTCCTCGGAGCATGACGAGCCGGTCGTGATGTACCTGCGCAAGCAGGGCCCGGGTGTCGTCACCGCCGCCGACATCGCGCCGCCGGCCGGTGTCGAGGTGCACAACCCCGACCTCGTTCTGGCCACCCTGAACGCCAAGGGCAAGCTGGAGATGGAGCTGACCGTCGAGCGCGGTCGCGGCTACGTCTCCGCGGTCCAGAACAAGCAGCAGGGCCAGGAGATCGGCCGCATCCCGGTCGACTCCATCTACAGCCCGGTGCTCAAGGTCACCTACAAGGTCGAGGCGACCCGTGTCGAGCAGCGCACCGACTTCGACAAGCTGATCGTCGACGTCGAGACCAAGCAGGCCATGCGGCCGCGTGACGCGATGGCGTCGGCCGGCAAGACCCTGGTCGAGCTGTTCGGCCTGGCCCGCGAGCTGAACGTCGACGCCGAGGGCATCGACATGGGTCCGTCCCCGACGGACGCCGCTCTGGCCGCGGACCTCGCCCTGCCGATCGAGGAGCTGGAACTCACCGTCCGCTCCTACAACTGCCTCAAGCGCGAGGGCATCCACTCCGTGGGTGAGCTCGTCGCCCGTTCCGAGGCCGACCTGCTCGACATCCGCAACTTCGGTGCGAAGTCGATCGACGAGGTCAAGG
>NZ_FODD01000078.1 GCF_900110255.1 Actinacidiphila rubida | reverse complement strand
TGGCGACGAGGTTGGCGATCACCCGTTCCAGCAGCGGCGGGTCGGCGAGGATGTCCGCGGTCTCCGCGACGCCCTGCGTCACCACCGGCGTCCTCGTGCTGGGCAGCGTGTCGAGGGCCAGCGGCAGCACCTCGGCGATCGCCGTCGGCTGGAGGTTGAGGGTGAGCGCGCCGGCCTGCAGGCGGCTCATGTCGAGCAGATTGTCCACCAGCCGGTTGAGCCGGACCAGCGACTCCTCGGCGGTGGCCAGCAGTTCGTCGCGGTCCTCGTCGGAGAAGCGCACGTCCCGGCTGCGCAGGCTGCTGATCGCCGCCCAGCCGCTGGCGATCGGGGTGCGCAGGTCGTGGCTGACCGCGGCCAGCAGCGCGGTGCGCATCCGGTCGGCGGCCTTCACCGGCTCCACCTCGGCCGCCGCCTCCGCCAGCCGGGCCCGTTCCAGGGCGGCCGCCACATGCCCGGCGAACGCCACGAACACCCGCCGCTCGGACGCGGCCAGCCGGCGCCCGCGCAGCACCAGGACGTCCTCGGGGCCCACCGGCGCCGTCACCAGGTCGGTCCTCGTGCTGCCGGCCGCGGCGAGTTCGGCGTCGACGTCGGTACGGTGCGCGAGCTCCGCGGACTCCATGCCGAACGCCTCGCGGGTGCGCTGCAGCAGCACGGCGACGCCCTGGTCGCCGCGCAGGATGCTGCCGGCCATCGACGACAGCGTCTCGGCCTCCGCGGTCGCGCTGGCCGCCCGCCGCGACAGCCGGATCGACTGGTCCACGATCGTCGCCACGGTCACCGCGGCCATCGCGAACACCACGAGCGCCAGCACGTTGTTGGTCTCGCCGATCGTGAACCGGTGGATCGGCGGGATGAAGAACCAGTTGAGCAGCAGGGACGCGGTGATCGAGGCCAGCAGCGCGGACACCACCCCGCCGATGCAGGCCACGCCGATCACGGCCATCAGGAACAGCAGCGTGTCGGTGGTCAGGTTCAGGGTGTCGCGGGTGTGGCTGAGGAGCACGGTGAGCAGGATCGGCAGCACGAAGCCCGCCACCGGGCCCGCGACCCGCCGCACGCGCGACAGGCTGCTGGTGGGCGCGGGCAGCAGCCGGCCGCGCCCGGCCCGCTCGTGGGTGACCATGTGGACGTCGATGTCGCCGGAGAGCTCCACGGTGGTCTCGCCGACGCCCCGGCCGGTGACGAAGTGCGACAGCCGGCCGCGCCGGCTGGTGCCGATGACCAGCTGGGTGGCGCTCTCGGCGCGGGCGAAGTCCAGCAGGGCGGCGGGTACGTGGTCGCCGACCACGCTGTGGAAGGTGCCGCCCAGCGACTCCACCAGCGCCCGCTGCTTCGCCAGCGACGCCGGAGACGCCTCGGCGAGGCCGTCGCTGCGCGCGATGTGCACGGCCAGCAGGTCGCCGCCCGCGGACCGGTCGGCGATCCGGGCGGCACGGCGGATCAGCGTGGCGCCCTCGGGCCCTCCGGTGAGCGCGACCACCACCCGCTCCCTCGTCTCCCACACCCCCCCTATGCCGTGCTCCGACCGGTACTTCTGCAGCGCCTCGTCGACCCGCCCGGCGACCCAGAGCAGCGCCAGCTCGCGCAGCGCGGTCAGGTTGCCGACCCGGAAGTAGTTGGACAGCGCCGCGTCGACCTTCTCCGGCGCGTAGACGTTGCCGTGCGCCATACGGCGGCGCAGCGCGTCGGCCGGCATGTCGACCAGCTCGATCTGGTGGGCCCTGCGCACCACCTCGTCCGGCACCGTCTCGCGCTGCGGCACCCCGGTGATCTTCTGGACGACGTCGTTGAGGGACTCCAGATGCTGGACGTTGACCGTGGTGATGACGTCGATCCCCGCGGCCAGCAGGTCGTCGATGTCCTCCCAGCGCTTGGCGTGCCGGCCGCCCGCCACGTTGGTGTGCGGCAGTTCGTCGACCAGGGCGATCTGCGGGGCGCGCTCCAGGACCGCTTCGAGGTCCATCTCCGTCAGCGTCGTGCCGCGGTACTCGCGCACCGTGCGCGGCACGACCTCCATGCCCTCCAGCATCTCCTCGGTGTGCGGCCGCCCGTGGCACTCCACGAACGCCACGACCACGTCGGTGCCGCGGGCCGCGCGGCGCCTGCCCTCGTCGAGCATCCGGTACGTCTTGCCCACACCGGGCGCGGCACCGAGGAACACCTTGAGCCGTCCGGGCCGCGCGTACGGCGCCTGTCCCGGGTCGGAGTCGGCGGTGGATGCCACCGGGCTCCCTCCTTGCGTGTGAAGGCTTGCGTGTGAAGGCTTGCGTGTGATGGCGCAACGCGCCGCCCGGCCACCGCGGGCTCCCCGGCTGTCCTGCCGGGGACGCTCCGCGGTGACCGGGGCGGCGTCGTGCTCATGCGTGCGGGTGCGGACGGTCCTACTTCGCCTTCGCCAGGCCGACGTTGAGGTCGACCACGTTGACGTAGGGCTCGCCCAGGAAGCCGACGGCGCGGCTGTGGGTGTTGTCGGCCACCAGCTCGCGCACGGCCGCCGGGTCCAGACCGCGGGCCTTGGCGACCCGGTCGACCTGCTCGTAGGCGTACGCCTTCGAGATGTCGGGGTCCAGGCCCGATCCGGAGGCCGTGACGGCGTCGGCCGGCACGTCCTTCGGGTTCACGCCGTCGAACGCGGCGACCGCGGCCTTGCGCTCCTTGATGGTCTTCACCAGGTCCGGGTTGTTCGGGCCGAGGTTGGAGGCACCCGAGGCGGTCGGGTCGTAGCCGCCGGCGGAAGGCCGGGGCTGGAACCACTTCGGGTCGGGGCGCGGGGCCTCGTTCGGGTCGTTCGGGTTCTTCTTCGGCAGGTCGAAGTTCTGGCCGATCAGGCTGGACCCGACGACCTTGCCGTTCTGGTGCACGAGCGAGCCGTTGGCCTGGTGGCTGAACGCGGCCTGCGCGATCCCCGTGACGGCCAGCGGGTAGACGATGCCGGTGATCACGGTGAGCACCAGCAGCATCCGCAGGGCGGCCATGTGGTTGCGCACCGCGGCGGGAAGTGAACTGGGCATGATGATGGCCTTCTTCAGCGGTCAGCGCAGACCGGGGATGAACTGGATGATCAGGTCGATGAGCTTGATGCCGGCGAACGGCAGCACCAGACCACCCAGACCGTAGATCCAGATGTTCCGGCTGAGCAGCTTCGACGCGGACGCGGGCCGGTACCGGACACCGCGCAGCGCCAGCGGGATCAGCGCCACGATGATCAGCGCGTTGAAGATGATCGCGGAGGCGATCGCCGACGTCGGGCTGTGCAGCCCCATGACGTTGAGCTTGTTCAGGCCGGGGTAGGCCACGGTGAACATCGCGGGGATGATCGCGAAGTACTTCGCCACGTCGTTGGCGATCGAGAAGGTCGTCAGCGCGCCGCGGGTGATGAGCAGCTGCTTGCCGATCTCCACGATCTCGATGAGCTTGGTCGGGTTGGAGTCCAGGTCCACCATGTTCCCGGCCTCCTTGGCGGCCGAGGTACCGGTGTTCATGGCCACGCCGACGTCCGCCTGGGCGAGCGCGGGGGCGTCGTTGGTGCCGTCGCCGGTCATCGCGACCAGCTTCCCGCCCTCCTGCTCCTTCTTGATCAGCGCCATCTTGTCCTCGGGCGTGGCCTCGGCGAGGAAGTCGTCCACGCCGGCCTCGTCCGCGATGGCCTTCGCGGTGAGCGGGTTGTCACCGGTGATCATCACGGTCTTGATGCCCATCCGGCGCAGTTCGTCGAACCGCTCCCGCATGCCGGCCTTGACGACGTCCTTGAGGTTGATCACGCCCAGGACGGTGGCGGTCGCCTCGCCGTCGCGGCGGACGACCTCGCCGACGACCAGGGGCGTGCCGCCGCTGGCCGCGATGGAGTCGACCATCGGGCCGACGTCCTCGGTGGGGTGGCCGCCGTTGTCGCGGATCCAGTGCATCACCGCGGTCGCGGCGCCCTTGCGCAGCGACCGCTGGTCGCCGTCCTCGACGAGGTCGACACCGGACATCCGGGTCTGCGCGGTGAACGGCACGAACTCCGCGTTCGGCAGCTGGCCCTCGGCACGGGCCCGCAGGCCGTAGCGCTCCTTGGCCAGCACCACGATGGAGCGGCCCTCGGGGGTCTCGTCCGACAGTGACGACAGCTGCGCGGCGTCGGCCAGTTCCTCCACGGTGATGCCCTTGACGGGCACGAATTCGGCGGCCTGCCGGTTGCCCAGCGTGATGGTGCCGGTCTTGTCCAGCAGCAGCGTGTTCACGTCGCCCGCGGCCTCGACCGCGCGTCCCGACATCGCCAGCACGTTGCGCTGCACCAGCCGGTCCATGCCGGCGATGCCGATCGCCGACAGCAGCGCGCCGATGGTCGTCGGGATCAGGGCGACCACCAGGGACACCAGGACCACGATGCTCTGCTCGGCGCCCGCGAAGGTCGCGAACGGCTGCAGGCTGACGACGGCGATCAGGAAGACGATGGTGAGCGAGGCGAGCAGGATGTTCAGCGCGATCTCGTTCGGCGTCTTCTGCCGGGCGGCGCCCTCGACCAGGGCGATCATCCGGTCGATGAAGGTCTCGCCCGGCTTGGACGTGATCCTCACGACGATCCGGTCCGACAGGACCTTGGTGCCGCCGGTGACCGCGGAGCGGTCGCCGCCGGACTCGCGGATGACGGGCGCGGACTCGCCGGTGATCGCGGACTCGTCCACGGACGCGACGCCCTCGACGACGTCACCGTCACCGGGGATGATCTGCCCGGCCTCGACGACCACGTGGTCGCCCAGGGTCAGCCCCGCCGCGGGCACCTCCTCCTCGCGGGTTCCGGTCGCACCGTGCTTCCAGCCGACGAGCCGGCGGGCGACCGTGTCCGTCTTGGTCTTGCGCAGCGTCTCCGCCTGCGCCTTGCCGCGGCCCTCGGCCACGGCCTCGGCCAGGTTGGCGAAGATCACCGTCAGCCACAGCCAGACCGTGATCACCCAGGCGAAGATGCTCGGGGACTTGATCGCCTCCGCGGTGGTGAGCACCGCGCCGACCTCGACCACGAACATGACCGGGTTCTTTATCATCACGCGCGGGTCGAGCTTCTTCGCCGCGTCGGGCAGCGAGTGGAACAGCTGCTTGGGGTCCAGCAGGCCGCCGGAGACGCGGTGCGTGGCCGCCTCCTGCTGCGTGTGCTCGGCGGGTGCCGAGTGTTCGAGGGTGGTCAGGGACGACATCAGTGCAGACCTTCCGCAAGCGGACCCAGCGCGAGGGCGGGGAAGTAGGTGAGACCCACGACGATCAGGATCACGCCGGTGAGCAGGCCGACGAACTGCGGCCGGTGGGTGGGCAGCGTGCCGGAGGTGACCGGCACGGGTTGCTGCTTGGCCAGCGACCCGGCCAGTGCCAGGACGAAGATCATCGGCAGGAAGCGGCCGAAGAGCATGGCCAGACCCAGTGCGGTGTTCCACCAGTCCGACGTCACCGTGATGCCGGCGAACGCCGAACCGTTGTTGTTGGCCGCGGACGTGAAGGCGTAGAGCACCTCGGAGAATCCGTGTGGGCCGCTGTTGAGCATGTTGGCCCGCTCGCCCTTGAGGGACATCGCCGTGCCCGCGCCGATCAGGACGATGGCGGGGGTGGTGAGGATGTACAGCGAGGCGAACTTCATCTCGCGGCCGCCGAGCTTCTTGCCCAGGTACTCGGGGGTGCGGCCGACCATCAGACCGGCCACGAAGACCGCGATGATCGCCAGGATGAGGATGCCGTAGAGGCCCGAACCCGTACCACCGGGCGCGATCTCGCCGAGCATCATGTTGAAGATCGTCAACCCGCCGCCACCGGGCGAGAACGAGTCGTGGAACGAGTTCACGGCGCCGGTCGAGGTGAGGGTGGTGGACGCGGCGAAGAGCGTGGACGCCCAGATGCCGAATCTCTGCTCCTTGCCCTCCAGCATGCCGCCCGCCGCGTGGCCGGCGCTGCTGCTGACGCTGTGCAGTTCGTTGATGGTGATCAGGGCCACCGACGCGGCCCAGATCAGACCCATCACCGCGAGGATCGCGTAGCCCTGCCGGTTGTCGCCGACCATGCGGCCGAAGGTGCGCGGCAGCGAGAACGAGATCACCAGCAGCAGGTAGATCTCCAGCCAGTTGGTGAACGCGTTGGGGTTCTCGAAGGGGTGGGCGGAGTTGGCGTTGTAGAAACCGCCGCCGTTGGTGCCCAGTTCCTTGATGGCCTCCTGCGACGCCACGGGCCCGCCGGTGATCGACTGCTTGTCGCCGACGAGGGTCGAGATCTCGTGGATGCCGTGCAGGTTCTCCACGGCACCGGCCGCGACCAGCACGATGGCGAACACGAACGCGAGGGGCAGCAGCACCCGGACGGTGATCCGGGTCAGGTCGACCCAGAAGTTGCCGACCCGGTCGGTGCGCCTGCGGGTGAAGCCCCGGATGAGCGCGGCGACGATCGCGATGCCGACGGCCGCGGACACGAAGTTCTGCACCGCGAGGCCCGCCATCTGCACCAGGTGGCCCATCGTCGACTCACCCGAGTACGACTGCCAGTTGGTGTTGGTGACGAAGGAGGCGGCGGTGTTGAACGAGGTGCCGGGAGGGACCGCCTTCATCCCGATGTCCAGCAGCAGGTGGTTCTGCAGCCGCTGGAACCCGTACAGGAAGAACACGGAGACCGCGGAGAAGGCCAGCACGCTGCGCAGGTAGACCGGCCAGCGCTGGTCGACATCGGCGTTGACGCCGCCGAGTCTGTAGAGCACGCGCTCGGCACGCAGGTGCTTCGCGGTGGTCAGCACATGGGCGATGTAGTCGCCCAGCGGCCGGTACGACAGCGCCAGCGCGCCGAGCAGCGCGATGATCTGGAGCCAGCCGGCAAGGGTGTCGTTCACTAGAACTTCTCCGGGAAGATCAGGGCCAGCACGAGGTAGCCGAGGAGGCCGCAGGCCACCACAAGGCCGACGATGTTCTCCGCGCTCACAGCTTCTCGACCCCCTTGACGATGAGGGCCAGGACGGCGAAGACCGCCACGGTGATGGCGAGGAAGGCTAGATCTGACATTTCGGGGCACCCCGGAGGTCGTGTGCAGTAGTGGGTTCGGTACGGCACCGGTGGTCGGTGCTCCGCTAGCAAACCCCTGCCCGGAGCAATGTCCGTACCGCGTTAGCGGGTCCCTGACGCCACCGGACGGGCTATTGACGCAGCCTTGACGGCGCAATCGGCAGGAGGGCGCCGGAACCCCGGCGGGACGGCGCCGACGGGGGCGCCCGGCGCCCGGGGACGGCGTCAAGAAGCCGTCAAGGTGGTCGTGGGCGTTGCAAGGAACGCGTTAACGCGCTGGCCGGTGCGGGACCGGTCGCCTTGGGTGGGACCAGTGGACCGCGGTGGCGGCCGGCAACGGCCGCCACCGCCCGAGGAGGTGCCGTGCACGGACAGCGTGCCAACGAAGGAGCGGGCCGGTGAAGCGGGTGCTCGTCGTCGAGGACGATCCGCCGATGCTGAAGGCCCTGGGCATCGGGCTGCGGGCCTTCGACTTCTCCGTCGTCGCGGCCGCGGACGCCGGGACCGCGCTCGACCTGGCCGCCCGCAGCGCCCCCGAGGCGGTGCTGCTCGACCTGGGCCTGCCCGACCTGGACGGACTCGACGTGCTGCGCTCGCTGCGGGCCTGGGGCAGCGTCCCCGTCGTCGTGGTGTCCGGCCGGAGCGGCATCGCCACCCGGATCGAGGCGCTGGACGCCGGCGCGGACGACTTCGTCACCAAGCCCTTCGCCATCGACGAGCTGGCCGCACGGCTGCGGGCGGTGCTGCGGCGCCCCGCGTCGCTGCGCCCGCCGGAGCAGGTGATCCTCGGCCGCTACACGGTCGACCTCGGCGCCTACGCGATCACCCGCACCGACGGCACGGCCGGCGACGAGGTGCACCTCACGCCCACCGAGTGGCGGCTGCTGTCCCTGCTGCTGCGCAACCCCGACCGCCTGGTCCCGGGCCGCGAGCTGCTCTCCGAGGTGTGGGGCGCCCAGCACGTACGCAACACCAACTACCTGCGCGTGTTCATGGCCGGCCTGCGCCGCAAGCTGGAACCCGACCCGGGAAACCCCCGCCACCTCGTCACCGAACCCGGCCTCGGCTACCGCTTCCAGCCCTGACGCCCGGCAGGGGGCCGCTCCCCGCGGGCGCCCCGTCACGTGCGCGGCAGGGGGCGTCAGGGAGACGTCAAGACGCCCGGACGGGGTGTCAGGAAGCCGTCAACGTCCGCGCTGAGCAAGGGCGTCGGCCGCGACGCTGATCTCCACGGGGACGGAGGGGCCGTCCGGAGACAGCAACGATGGAGGGCCCCGGATGGCCGGGACCATGGCGACCGGTACGGCGGCGGGCGGGCCGGGGGATCCACCCGATCCGACGGAGATCCGTGGTGGGACGCCGCACGGCGCCCCCGGGCCGCCGCCCACTTCCCCGCGGCGGCCCCGCCCGGAGACCCTGCCGCGTACACACCGGTGGCGGCTCCGGCTGCTGACCTCGGTGCCCGCGCGGCTCCGGCTGCTGCGAGGCGTGGTCATCGCTCTCGCGGCCGCCGTCGCGGCGCTGCTGCTGGCGATCGGGCTCACCGCGTCCGGTGCGTGGGACGGCATCGGCCACCGGGCCGCCCCGCGCGTCACCGGCGCCGACGGCCTGTACTTCGCGCTGAACGACATGGACGCGCAGGCCGCGAACCTGCTGCTGTCCAGCGGCGGCCGCGGACTGGCCCCCATGGCCCCGCAGCACACGGCCGCGCAGACCGAGTACGGCACCGCCCGTCATCAGGTGAGCCAGGACCTGCTGACGCTCGCCGCCGCGGCGCAGGGCGACGCGCGCGCGTCGCAGACGATCGTCGGCTTCGACGACGGGTTCGCCCGCTACCAGGAGCTGGTCGGCCGGTCCCTGGAGAACGACCTGCACCCCGAGGAGAAGGCGAACGCCCTCGCCGACTACCGCACCGCCACCGACCTGCTGCGGCAGACGCTGCTGCCGGCCGCCCTGCAGCTCGGGCAGGCCAACGACGGCGCGTTCGAGGACACCTACCGGGGTGCCCGTTCGGACATCTCGGCGGAGCTGACCGCCCTGCTCGTTCTGGGCGGCCTGCTGCTGGCCGCGGTGCTGGCCGTCCAGGCGGCGCTGGTCCGCGACTTCAGGCGGCTGCTGAGTCCGGCGCTCGCGGCGGCCACCGTCTGCCTGGTGGCGGCCTGCGCGCTCGGCTGGTCGGTGCTGGCCACCCAGTCCCATGATCTGAGGGTCGCGCGCCGGGACGCCTTCGACTCCGTGGTCGCGCTGTCCCAGGCCCGCGCCCTGTCCTACGACGCCAACGCCGACGAGAGCCGCTACCTGCTCGACCCGCAGCGGCGTGGAACGTACGAGCAGTCCTTCGAGGACATCTCGCAGCGGCTGCTCACGCTGCCGGACGCCGCCCTGGACACCTACGACGGCCAGCTGTCCGACGCCCTGTCCGCGTACCGCCACGACCACACCGACCTGCGCTTCACGGGCTACTTCGGCGACGAGTTCCGCAACATCACCTTCCCGGGCGAACGGGCGGCGGCCGAGTCCGCCGTCGACGCCTACGCGCGGTACGAGGCGGACGACCGCACGATCCGCGCCCTGGTGCGCGAAGGGCGGATGCAGGACGCCGCTGAGTTCTGCATCGGCTGGGACACGGACGAGTCGAACCACCACTTCGGGGAGTACGACGTGGCTCTGAAGAAGCTGATCGCCATCAACGACCGCGCGTACGGGCGGGCCGTCGGTTCCGGCCGCGGTGCCCTGACGGGCGGCCTCGTGGGCGCCGGCGGCCTGCTCGCCGGCGCCGCCACCCTCACCGTTCTCGGACTCCGCCCCAGGCTGGCCGAGTTCGCCTGACATCCACCCGGTGGGGCCGGCTCCGGCCGCGGTCCCGCGGACGCCAGTGGGCCATGGCCCGGCGCAATCGGCCGCGGCGCCGTTAAAAGCCCGATAAACTACTGGCGGTGAGCCGGGAAGTCTGGTCGGCGCGGGGTGAGGGCTGTCGTACGTGAGGGCAGCGCGCCCGCCGTACGAGCAGGAGCCGGTACATGCGCGCCGTCGGGACGATCCTCTTCCTGGTGGTTCTGGCCACCGCGGTCGCCACCTTCGCCCGGCGGTGGCGGATCCCCGCACCCTCCCTGCTGGTGATCGCCGGGCTCGCGGTCGCGCTGATACCCGGCACACCCCCGCTGCACGTCCCACCGCACACCATCGCCCTCGTCGTGCTCCCGCCGCTGCTCTACGCCTCGGCCGAGGAACTGTCCGTGCGCGACCTGCGGCTGGTGTGGCGGCCGGTCACGGTGCTGGCGTTCGGACTGGTGCTCGCGTCGGCCGCGGCGGTGGGCGCGATCGTGATGGCGGTGACGCCGCTGCCGCCCGCCATGGCCTTCGTGCTGGGTGCGGTTCTGGCCAGTACCGACCCGGTGGCGGTGACCGCACTCGGCAGGCGGCTGTCGCTGCCGGGCCGGATGCAGGTGCTGGTGCAGGCCGAGAGCCTGTTCAACGACGCCACGTCACTGGTGCTGTTCAGGGTCGCCGTGGGCATCGCCGTCGCGTCCAGCACCGTCCACTGGCCCATGGCCGCCGGGCAGTTCGTCGTGCTGGCCGGCGGCGGCACCGCCGTCGGCGCGGTCGTGGCCGGTCTCGTCGCGCTGATCCGGCGGCGGACCACCGACCCCGTGCTGGACTCCGTGATCGCCCTCGTCACCCCTTACGCCGCCTACGTGCTCGCCGAGTCGGCGCACACCTCGGGGGTCACCGCCGTCGTCGTCGCCGGCGTGCTGCTCGGCCGCTCGGGCCACCGCCTCAGCGACGCCCGGATCCGGCTCCAGGTGCAGGCGGTGTACGCGGTCGTGGTGTTCCTGCTGGAGAGTGTCGTGTTCAGCATCGTCGGCCTCGAACTGCCCGCGCTCGTCCGGGACCTGCCGGGGGACACCGGGTTGTGGCCGCTGCAGGCGGCCGCCGTGGCGATCGTGCTGATCGGCATCCGCATCCTGTGGATGCTGCCGCTGACCGCCGTCGTCAGACCGCGCCGCGACGGCCGCTCCCTGCGGACCGCCGCCGTCGTGACCTGGGCCGGCACTCGCGGGGTGATGCCGCTGGCCGCGGCGCTGTCCATCCCGCTCACCGCCGGCGACGGGCAGCCGCTGGCCGGGCGCGAACTCGTCCTCGTGCTCACCACCGCCGTCGTGGTGTTCACTCTCGTCGTCCAGGGCCTGACCCTCGCCCCGCTGGTCAACCGCTCCGGGCTGGCGCTCGAACCGGAGCACACCGCGCAGGAGGAGGCGTCGGCCCGGGACGCGCTCACCCGGGCCGCGCTCGTCCACCTCGACCAGCTCGGCGACCTGGAGACGCTCCCCGAGGCCACGCTCAAGCGCATGCAGCGCAACCTCGGCGCCCGCCTCGACCACGACGCCGACGGTGCCCCGGCCGACTCGGCCGACGCCGCCTACCGCGACCTTCGCCACGAGATCATCGCCGTGCAGAACACCGAGCTGCGCCGCCTCTACGACGGCCACCGCATCAGCGACACGACCCGGCGCCGGCTCCAAACGGACCTGGACCGCGAGGAGTCGGCGCTCGGAGACCGCTGACGACTGAGCGTTCTCGCGCACAGTACGGGGATTTCGATCAGAAGTGAACAGTGATCGCTCAGTACCAAGCGGTTGACATGACGGTTCCTTGACGCTTAACTCCCTGCCAACGCCGGAGGTGAGCACCGGCGTCAGAGGTACGCCTAGCCGGTGGACGGCCCTTCTGTGCCGCGAGCCCGGACCCAGTCGCCAGGACAGCCCAGCAGCGTCCGAGGCGGGGACGTACCCTCCCCTCACAGGAGCTCGATGATGCGCAGTCGCGTCCGTTCCGCTCGTCGCCTCACCGCTCTGGCCGCCGTCGCGGCCGCCGCCGTCACCGTCCCGCTCGTCGCGGTCGACCAGGCGGGCGCCGCGCCCGCCGCCCACCACTCCGCCGCCCGTCACTCCGCGGCCTCCGGAACCAGGTCCGCGCAGGCCGCGGGCGTCACGCTGCCGCCCGCGCACGCCGGATTCGACTACCAGATCGGCGGCGCCTACACCCCGCCGGCCGGCGTCCAGGTCGTCAGCCGCGACCACGACGACCCGCCGGCCGCCGGCCTGTACAACATCTGCTACGTCAACGCCTTCCAGGTGCAGCCCGGCGCCGAGGGCGACTGGGACGCCGACCTCCTGCTCCACGACGCCAACGGCAACGTGGTGTACGACCAGAGCTGGGGTGAGGCGCTGCTGGACGTCAGCACCGCGGCCAAGCGCACCCGCATCGCCGCCAAGGTCGGCACCTGGATCGACCAGTGCGCCGCCAAGGGCTACCAGGCGATCGAACCCGACAACTACGACAGCTACAGCCGCTCCAAGAAGCTCCTCACGTCCGCCGAGGCCGAGGCCTACATCGGCCTGCTGTCCGCCCACGCGCACGGCCAGGGCCTGGCCATCGCGCAGAAGAACACCGTGGAACTGGCCGGCGACCGCACCGCGGCCGGGCTCGACTTCGCCATCGCCGAGGAGTGCGGCACCTACAACGAGTGCGACGGCTACACCGGCGCCTTCGGCAACCACGTGATCGTCATCGAGTACACGGCCAAGGGCCTCACCAAGGCCTGCACCGGCTGGGGCGGTCAGCTGAGCATCGTCCGCCGGGACCGCGACGTCGTCCCCGCCGGCAGCCCCGGGTACGTGCGGAAGACGTGCTGAACGGGCGGACCGCGGGCCGGCGAACGGGCCGGCCCGCGGTCCCGCCCCGGCCGCGGCGCACGCGGACCCGCGAGGGAACGCGTGCCCGGAGCCGGTACGTCCCCTGCCCCGTCGCGCCGGTTCCGCGCGTGCCCCGGCAGGGCCTGCTCGCGGCGCTGTTACGGCCTCGCTCCGGTTCCTGACCGGACCGTGCGTCCCCGCGGCGCGGGCGCGTCATGTCCACGCACCAGCCGTGCCTCAGCCGCATTCCGGTCGGCCGGCCGCGCACCGTCGCGGCCGGCCCGCCACGATCACCCCTCACCGACCCCCTTCCGCCACACCCTTCGCCCTGCCGCCCCCGATCCGCCCGCACCCGTAGCCCCCGGTGGTGTTCCCATGTCCCTTCCGCCCGCCCGCACCCCGACATCCCGCCCCCTCACCGTGCCCTCGCGCCGCACCCTGCTGCGGGCCGGCGCCGCGGGCACGGCCGCCACCGCCGCGCAGTCGCTGCTGGCCGCGTGCGGCGGCACGAGCGGCGGAGCGGGCGGCGGCCCCGTCACGATCGAGATGTGGCACGGCCAGACCGACACCGGCAAGGCCGCGATCCAGGCCCTGGTCGCGGAGTTCCAGCGCACCCACCCGGACATCCGCGTCGACATCGGAGGCGGGGTGCTGTCGGACGCGATGCTCCAGAAGGTCACCGCGGCCCTCGCCTCCGGGTCCTACCCCGACATCGCGTACATCTTCGGCTCCGACCTGGCGAGCATCGCCCGCAGTCCCAAGGTCGTCGACCTCACCGGCACCGTCCGCTCCGGCCCGACGCCCTGGGACCGGTTCTGGGGACCGGCCCGCGCCGCGGTGACCGTCAACGGGCGGGTGCGCGCCGCACCCGCGCTGCTCGACTCGCTCGCCGTCGTCTGCAACAAGAAGCTGTTCGCGGCCAAGGGCCGGGACCTGCCGCAACCCGGCTGGACCTGGCAGGACTTCACCGACACCGCCCGCGCCCTCACCGACACGCCCGCCGGGGTCTTCGGGACCGGCTGGCCCGGCGCCGGCGACGAGGACACCGTGTGGCGCGTCTGGCCGATGGTGTGGGACCTCGGCGGTGACGTCGTCGCCGGCGACGGCAAGCACATCGGCTTCCGCGACACCGGCGTCAAGGCCCTGGAGACCGTCGCCGCGCTCGCCAGGGACCGCAGCGTCTACATCGACCCCAAGCCGGGCAGCGAGCAGATGTACCAGGTGTTCCTCTCCGGACGGATGGGCATGGTCGCCACCGGTCCCTGGCAACTGCCCGACATCGTGCAGGCCAAGGTCGACTACCACGTGGTGCCGCTGCCCAGCTACAGCGGCCGGCCCATCACCATCTCCGGGCCCGACACGTGGACCGCGTTCGACAACGGCCCCGCCCGCGTCGCCGCCACCCGCACCTTCCTCACCTGGCTGATGCAGCCCGCGCAGGACGTGCGGTGGGACATCCAGGCCGGCAGCCTGCCGCTGAGCCGCGCCACCCAGGCCCTGCCCCAGTGGACGGCCCAGACCCGCGAGACCACCGGACTCACCGTGTTCACCAAGGCCCTGGAGACCGCCAGGGTCCGCCCCAACCACGCCGCGTACCCGCAGATCTCCGAAGCGCTCGGCCAGGCCGTCACCGGCGTGCTCCTCGGCCGCCGCACCCCGGCGCAGGCCCTCCACGACTGCGCACGCCAGGCCGACGCCGCTCTGCTCATCCCGCGCTGAGGAGGACCCATGCCGCGCCTACCCGCCCCGCTCACCCTGCCGCCCGGTCACGACGCCGCCGGCGCCACCGGGCCCGACCCGGCGGCCGCCCGCGACCGGTACCGGGCCCTGCGCCGCCGCCGGCGCACCGAGACCGCCACCGCCTGGGCGTTCGTCGCGCCCTCCGTCGCCGTCATCGTCGGCCTCGCGATCCTGCCCGTGATCTGGTCGCTGCTGCTGTCCTTCCAGGCCGACGACCTGGTCACCCCCAGCCGCTGGGTCGGCCTGGACAACTACCGCGCCCTGCGCCAGGACCCGCACTTCAGCCAGGCCGTCGGCAACACCCTGAAGTACACCGCCATGTACGTGCCGCTGAGCATGCTGCTCGGCCTGGGGCTCGCGCTCGCCCTCAACCGCAAGGTGCGGTTCGTCGGCCTGTACCGGACGCTGTTCTTCGTGCCGTTCGTCATCTCGGCGACCGCGCAGGGCGTGCTGTTCTCCTTCATCCTCGACCCGCAGTTCGGCGCCGCCAACTCCGTCCTGCACCATCTCGGCATCTCCCAGCAGGGATTCCTCACCGACCCCGGGCAGGCGCTGCTCGTCCTGGTCGCCATCTCGCTGTGGAGCGGCACCGGCTTCTGCATGGTGGTCTACCTGGCCGCCCTGCAGGACGTGCCCGCCTCGCTCATCGAGGCCGCCCGCCTCGACGGGGCCGGCCGGCGCCACCTGCTGCGCCACGTCGTCCTGCCCACCCTCGCCCCGGTCAACGTCTTCCTGCTGGTGTGGCAGCTCATCGAGTCGCTGCAGGTGTTCGACCTCGTCTACGTCACCACCAAGGGCGGCCCGCTCGGCTCCACCACGGTGGTCGTCTACTTCGTCTGGCAGCAGGCGTTCCAGAACTTCACCGCCGGTTACGGCGCGGCGTCCGCATACGTGCTGGCCGTCGCCCTGTTCGTGATCGCGGCCGGGGCCCGGGCTCTGCGCCGCCGCGACGCCGGCAGCCCGGAAGGAGCCGCACGATGACCACCGCCTCCGCGCCCTCGCGACCCGTGACCGGCACCGCCGCGGCACCCGAACGCGCCCACCGCCCGCGCCGCCGCCTGCCGTTCAGCCCCTGGCACCTCGCCCTCGCCCCGCTCGCCCTGCTGTTCGCGCTGCCGCTGCTGTGGCTGCTGCTCAGCTCGGTGATGAGCAACGCGCAGATCAACCGCTTCCCGCCCGCGCTGTGGCCCTCGCACGTCGACCTGGGCGGCTACCGGTACGTGCTGGGCAACGCGATGTTCCCGCGCTGGTTCGCCAACTCCCTGATCGTGTCGGCCGCCACCGTCGCCTCCAACCTGGTGTTCGGCGCGCTCGGCGGCTACGCGTTCGCCCGGATGCGGTTCGCCGGATCGCGGCTGCTGCTCGTCACGATGCTCGCCACGATGGCCATCCCGTTCCAGCTCACGATGATCCCGACGTTCCTGGTCATGAAGAAGCTCGGGCTGATCGACTCGCTGGGCGCGCTGATCGTGCCGTCGCTGGTCACGCCGTTCGCGGTGTTCCTGCTGCGCCAGTTCTTCCTCTCCCTGCCCAGGGAACTGGAGGAGGCGGCCTGGATCGACGGCTGCTCGCGGCTGCGGGTGCTGTGGTCCGTGGCGACGAGGTTGGCGATCACCCGTTCCAGCAGCGGCGGGTCGGCGAGGATGTCCGCGGTCTCCGCGACGCCCTGCGTCACCACCGGCGTCCTC